>NZ_JBIAOK010000002.1:1069223-1247320 GCF_042878735.1 Streptomyces sp. NPDC003456 | reverse complement strand
TCGACTCACTCACCATGCTCCGCACCAAACACGCCGACCACCCCACCCGCAAACACGGCAACCCCCCACAATAACCCCACCACCCACCACCCACCCCCACAGCAACGGAGACCCCATGCCCACCCCCCCACCCCCCATCCGCATCGAAAAGGGCCACGCCACCCACGAAGAACTCGCCGCCCTCACGGCCCTCCTCCTCACCCGCGCCACCCAAGCCGGCTCCGACACACAGGCGCACACCCCCACCCCCCACACCACCACCTGGCACCCCCACCCCTTCCACCCCCCACACAGCTGGCAAACACCCTGAACACCCACACACCCCACACCGCGGACAAACACCAGGAAACAATGGCAGCGGCCCCGCGCCGGCGCGCTGCCACCGGTTCCCGGACGCTTCGACGGGTCGCCGAGAGAGCGGCCCGACAGGCTACCTGCCGAGTCGGAAACCGCCGTCGACGGGGATGACCGCGCCGTTGACCCAGTTCATTTCCCCCGAGGCGAGGGCGACGGCCGCGTCCGCGATCCACTCGGGTTCCGCGATACTGCCCCGGCGTTCGCCGGCCTCCATCATCTGCCGGGCACCTTCCCTGCTGCCGGACGCCTCCTCCTGCCAGCGCTCCAACAACGGGGAGCGGGTCCCGCCGGGCATCAGCGCGTTGACCCGTACCCCGTCGTCCCGCAGCTCGAGCGCCAGTCCCATGGCCAGGTGGTTGAGAGCCGCCTTGCTGGTGTCGTAGACGAGGTTGTTCCGCTGCACGCCCAGCGCGTTGGTGGAGCTCACCAGGATCACGCACCCCTGTGTCCTCGTGAGCTCCCGCCGGGCGGCTTGGACCAGGAAGAAGGGAGCCTTCACGTTCACGGCCATCACGGTGTCCCACTGGGCCCCCGTGACGGCGTCAAGCGGGCGGTGGAGCATCGCGGCCGCGTTGCTCACCAGGATGTCGATCCGCCCCCAACGGCTGGTCGCCGCTTGGACGATGTGCCGGGCGCCGGGCACCGGATCGGTCAGGTCCTGCCCGGCGTAGGCGACGTCGAAGCCGCGGCCGGTCAGTTCGGCCACCGCGCCGGCGTCGTCCTGAGTGGGGCCGTGGATCAGCACGGAGCACCCCTGCTCGCCCAGTGCCCTGGCCGTGGCGCGGCCGATCCCGCTCACCGCGCCGGTGACGACCGCGACCTTGCCCTTGAGCCTCTTCATGCCTGCCGCCCCTCCACCGGTCCGTTTCGGCTGCCGCCGCGTCACTGCTTCCCCGGCCGCGAGCGCGGTCCGACCCCGGTCAGGTCCGGCATGACGAAGCCGATCTCCGCCGCCCGCTCCCGCGACACCGACGGCCCGCCCGCCTGGTCCGGACCGGGCAGGACAAGGCCCACGTCGCCGATCACGGAGTGCCGGTCGTGACCCTGGGCACGCCACGCGTCGTCGGAGAGCGGGGTGAGGACTTCGTCGGGCGCGGTGGCGTCGACCCGTCCCTCGCCGCTCATCGCCGTGTCCGCCCTGGTGTCCCAGAACAGGTTCAGATCGGAGATCAGTCGCACGTCGTACGGGTGGGCGGCGCCGGTTCCGCCGACGATCGCCGGCACACCGGCGCTGACCAGGACGTTGCGCTCCAGGGTGAAGGAGACATGCTCCTCGGCCCGGGTCACGGCGATCAGTCCCCGGGCACCGAAGGCGAAGACGTTGTTGCGGATGGTGTTCTCGCGCCCGTAGTGCTGGTGCAGGCACTGGGTCGACGCGTCGAAGCAGACGTTCTCCTCCACGACGATGTGCGAACTCCCCTCGTCGAGATAGACGCACCAGCCCCCGTAGTTGGCGCACTGGATACCGTGGATGAGATTCCGCCGGACGACGGTGCCCGGCTGGACGCCCAGCAGATAGACGCCGCCCATGTCACTCATCGTGCCGTGGCCGATGTCGTGGATGTGGTTGTACTCGATAACGTTGTCACGAGCCACGCCGTCGCGGTAGCCCCAGGTCCATCCGCAGGAGATGCCGCTGTAGTGCAGGTCGTGGATGTGGTTGTGGCTGATGGTGTTGCCCGCCGAATGGCGCACCAGGATGCCGACGGCGGCGGGGAAGACCCTCCCGCCGGTGACGATCTCGTTGTCCGTCAGGACGTTGTCCCGACTGAGTCCGGCGGCTTCCGACGCCACACCCGTGACGGCGATGCCACCGCCCCCGAGGTCGCGCAGGGTGTTGTGGGTGACGGCGATGCGGGAGCTGCCGGCCTCCAGCGAGACGGCGTGGCCCCCGACATGCTCGACGACGCAGTTCACCAGGGAGCTGTCGGTGGTGTGGCGGAACTCCAGCGCACCCGTGACGTCGGTGGCCGCCTGCGGGGCGGACCCGTAGGCGATCTGGTCGGAAAGCCGCCCGGGGCTGTCCGACAGGGTGCGCCGCTGCAGGCTCCAGTCGGTATAGGCGAACGTGAAGCCCTCGAAGTGGAGATCCGTGACGGGACGGCCCTCTTCGCCCTGCACCAGCAGCAGTTCGTCGAGGACGGGCACCGTGGCGGTGAAGGTCTCCCTGCGTTCGCCCGGCCGGGGCACGTAGAGAACGCGGTGGGCCGCTCGGTCGTAGTACCACTCTCCCGCGACCTCGCCGAGCGCTTCCCGTACGTTCTCCAGGTAGTAGTTGGCGAACGATCCCGAGATGTCGTCGCGCAGGGCGAAGACACTGCGCCTGGCGCACCGCACGGTGGAGGTTTCCAGGTCGACCTCGGCGATGGGCAGCCGTTCCTGGATCCAGTAGTGCGGAATAACGACCTCCACGTCGCGGAGGGCGTCGTACGCCTCGATGTCTCCCGGGGTGAAACCGAAGGTGTCGGAGCCCTGGTACTGCGTCTCGTGCGAACCGCGCATGAGGTCCAGGCCGTCCTGGTGGGCGACCCGGAAGAGGCCCTCGCGCGGGCGGCGGGTGCGGGCGCGTCGCTCACCGTCGACGAAGAGGGAGCGAATGTGCCGGTCGGCCGGTGTGTCCGCGGCCCACAGGACCGCGTCCCCCACCGGTACCTCGGTCCAGTCCCGCAGGACGAGGCCGCCTTCGACGCGCACGTCGTGGCCGTCCGCCAGATAGGTGGTGGCGGAGTCCGAGGGCTCGAAGGTCAGCGGCGTCTCCAGCCGGTAGTGCCCGGCGGCCACGTGGACCAAGGCGCTCTGGCCGGGAGTCCGCCGGGCACGCAGCTCGTCGCGAGCCGCCTCCAGGCCGGCCAGGGGGCGTTCACTGCTTCCGTCGCCGCCGGCGGAGCCGTCCCCGGGGCTGACGTAGAGCTCGATGTCGAAGGTTGTCACTGGATCCCTCTACCTTTGTGTAGGACGCTGGAGGCGCGGACCGGGGCAGTCGCCAATCGGCCGGCCGTCACCAGTCGGCGACGCTGCTGTCGGCACGGAAGAGCCGCGGGACCTGCACGCTGACGCGTGGGTGGGCGGAGCAGATGTCGTCGTCCAGTTCGATGCCCCAGCCGGGGCCGGTGGGCAGCGGCAGGAAGCCGTCCTCGACCTTCAGTGGTGTGCGGATGACGTTCTCCCGCCAGTCGTCGAGGTGGAGCCTCTCCTGGATGAGGAAGTTCGGAGCGACCGCGTCCAGGTGAGTGGAGATGGCGGTCAGGACCGGGCTCATGGGACCGTGCGGAGCGATCCAGGCGCCGAACGCGTCCGCCAGCTGCGCGATCTTCATACCCTCGCCGAATCCGTGGCAGTGTGCGAGGTCGGGCTGCACGACGGAGACTGCACCGTTGCTCAGCAACGGGACGAACTCCTCCTTCGACGCCAGTCGCTCGCCGGCGGCGATGGTGAGGTCGAGTGCCTGAGCGACGCGGGCCATGTCGCCGAGCCGCCCCGGCTGTACGGGCTCCTCGTAGAAGTAGACGCGGACATCCTCCAGGACGCGGCCGATCGCGATGGCCTGGTCGGCGTCGTAGCGGCCATGTCCGTCGAACATCAGCGGGGCATCGGGACCCACCGCCTCCCGGACGGCGGCGGCGGCCGTGGCGACGGAGCGCAGCAGTTCGGCGTCGCGCAGCGGCCAGGAGGGCAGGACCAGGCTGAACTTGAAGGCGCGGTGGCCGGCGGCCACGGCGGCCTGGGCGCGGTCCCGCAGTTCGACGGGGTCGGTGGATCCCACCGACCAGCCGTTGGTGTACACGCGGATCCTGTCCCGCACCGCTCCGCCGACCAGCTGGTGGACCGGCAGACCGGCGCTCTTGCCCACGATGTCCCACAGGGCGAGCTCGACGCCGGCCACGGCGGTTCCCTTGATGACACCGCCGCGCCAGAACATCTGGCGTGTCATGACCTGGGTGAGGTACTCGATCCGCGTCGGGTCCTCACCCACGACGAGGTCGGCCATCTCCTCGATGGCGGCCCGGACGCTGCGGTCATGGCCCTCGAGTGTGGCCTCGCCCAGCCCGGTCAGGCCTTCGTCCGTGTGCACCAGGACGAAGACGTAGTTGCGGTCACTGAGTACGGACCCGGGCGTCTGCGCCCCGACGACCCTGGTCTCGATGGAGCTGATCTTCATGAGTGAGGCACCCTCGGTCTCGAATGGATGTCGCGAACTGTATCGAGATGATTCTTTCTGAGCAATGGAAACAATGGGTCTTCTGCCGACCAGTGAGGAGGCGTAGGGAAACAGGCCAAATGGGCCAGCAGTTATTGACCGCAAGCCCTCGGGGCAGTCACACCCATGTGTCAATGTGTACGCTGAGCACAGAAATGAACATGCAGGAGTGAGTGAGGAGTGCAGCGTGCACGACGATGAGCACGGTCCGGGACGGGATCCCGGGTGCCGTCGCTTCGCGGGTTCGGGGTTCCTGCTCACCGCGGCCGGGTCCGGGATCGGGCGGGCGACCGCACTGCGCCTGGGGGCGGAAGGAGCGCGGCTCCTCATCACGGACCTCCGGGAAGACCTCGCGGAACACGTCGCCGAGGAGGTCCGGGCGGCGGGCGGTGACGCCGCGGCGACCTCCTTGGACGCCACCTCGGCCGACGACTGGTCGCGCGTGGTCGCGGCCGTGCCGCACGCCCTCGGCCGACTCGACGGCGTGCACCTCAACGCGGGCCGGAACACACCGGCCCCGCTGCACGAGCTCTCGGACCGGCAGTGGTCCGCGCAGCTGGAGCTCTCTCTCGACTCCGTCTTCTACGGGGCCCGGGCGACGCTGGGCGCGCTGCGTGAGTGCCGTGGCTCACTCGTCATCACCTCGTCGATCCACGCACGGGTGGGTTTCCCCCACTTCCCCGGCTACGCGGCGGCCAAGGGGGCCATCGGGGCGCTCGTGCGTCAACTCGCGGTCGACTACGCTCCGGACGTCCGCGTCAACGCCGTTGTACCCGGGGCGATTCACACACCGGCGTGGGAGCGGCGTGACGCGCGGTTCCTGGAGCGCACGTGCCGGCGGACACCTTTGCGGCGCCTGGGCACCCCCGACGAGGTCGCCGCGGCAGTCGCCTTCCTCCTGTCCCGGGACGCGGGCTTCATCACGGGCCAGGACCTCGTCGTGGACGGCGGGCGAACCATCTCGGCGCAGGAGCACCTGGACTCGCCGGACACCGAGCGAGCGTACTCAGGGAGCGTGGACACGCCGTGAAGGTGACGCAGGTGCGTGTCGAGGCGCACCCTCTCACGCTGACCCGCCCGATCGGGGACGCCAACGATCCGGTCGGGCAGTGGCACCAGCGTCAGCTCGTGATCGCTCTCGACACGGACGAGGGCCTGGTCGGGTACGCCGTGGCGGTGCCGGGATGTCTCGGTGTGCTCCCGGTGTTCGCGGACGTCGTGATCGGCAAGGACCCCGCTGGCGTCCGGGGGTTGTGGGAGGCCATGGTCGGGCGGGCCTTCAAGGCCGGCGTGAACGGCATGACCCGGGTCGCGATCGCCGCCCTGGACGTCGCGCTGTGGGATCTCAAGGCACAGGCGAACTCAGAGCCGTTGTGGCGCACGCTCGGCGCGACGGCGTCATCGGTGCCGGTGTACGCCAGTGGCATCGAGATGCCCCTGGGGGACGCCGAACTCGTCGAGTACTACCGGCGGCAGAGCACGCACGGCATCAGCTTCGGCAAGATCAAGGTCGGCCGCGACAGGGAGGACGACCTGCGGCGTCTGCGGCTGGCCGCCCAGGCGCTCGCCGAGTCCGGCAAGCCGGTGCGGCTGGCGGTCGACGCCAACGAGTACTGGTCGGCCAAGACCGCGATCCCGTGGGTCCGGGCGCTGGAGCAGGAGCATCCCCTCGTCTGGGTGGAGGAGCCCTGCCCGCGCCGCGACGTCCGTGCCCTGGCCCGCGTCTCGGCGGGCGTCGACGCGGCCGTGGCGGCGGGGGAGAATCTCAATCTCGTCGACGAATTCCTCCCGTTGCTGCTGGGCGGCGCCGTCGACGTGGTGCAGGTCGGCATCCAGACGACAGGTATCAGCGGCGCCCTGCGCGTGGCCGAGACGGCTGCCGGGTTCGGCCTTCCCGTCGCCACCGTCAACTGCCCGGGACACGTCATCGCGCACCTGGCCGCAGTCCTCCCCAACCACCTGGCACTGGAGGTCCTGGACGCGGGCGAGGACGCCCTGCTCGAGGTGGACCATACGCTCGGGGACGGGCACCTGAAGCTCGGCAGCCGACCCGGACACGGTGTGCGTCCGCGGGCGGGACTACCGGTGACGGATGTCCTCCCGCGTACGGGTGCGGCCGTGCTCCCCGGGCGAGGCCCCGGTGCCGGCCTGCTGCCACCGGGCTTCACGCCTCGGAGCAGGACCACCGGCCGCATCACTGACCACACCACCGGCTGCATCACTGACCACACCCGTGACTGATCGAGGAGGTGCGCGTGCTTTCGGCGCAGCGTCGCGAACACATTCTGGCGGCTTTGGAAGAGCAGTCCTTCGTCAGCGTGACCGTGCTGGCCGAGGAGTTCTCGGTATCGCGGATGACCGTCCGCAGGGACATCGCCGCTCTGGAAGCCGAGGGCCTCGTGTCGGCCGTGAGGGGCGGCGCCACCAGGCGTCCGCCGGAGGGTACCGGCGCCACCCCTGCTGCCGGCACCCGGGGAGGCGTCGGTGTCATCGTGCCCGTGGCCGACTACTACTACTGGCCGATTCTGGACGCCGCACGGGAGACCTTGAGCGGCCAGGGGTTCGACATGTCGGTGATGGTCTCCGGGTACGACCGGGAGAGCGAGCGGCGGATCGCCGACCAGATGCTCGACTCGGGTGCGCAATGCCTCATCATCGCCCCGACCTTCGATCAGGAGTCGATCGCCGGCGGGGACCACGAATGGCTCTACGGCCTGCCCGCACCCGTGGTCCTGCTCGAACGTGAGCTCCCCGCTACCCGGGACGGGCGAACCGTGTCGTCCGTACGCACCGCGTACGAGACCGGCTGGGAGAGGGCCGGCCGGGAACTGCGGTCCCTGGGCCACGAGCGCGTCGCCCTCGTCACGCACGGCCTCCGTCAGATCGGTGTCGACCTGGACCGGGTGTGGGAGCGCGCAGCGGAGCGGGCGGGTTTCGAACGCGCCGGGGCGGTGACCGTCGTCGACGCCCGGCTCACCGGATCGCCCGCACAAGGGGTGCTCGACGAAGTGATCGGACGTATTCGGAAAGCGGAGGTGACGGCCGTTGTCAGCCACTGCGACCAGGCCACGCTCGGGTTGGTGCACGCGATGCGCAGGCGAGGAATGAGTATTCCTGACGACCTCTCCATCGTCACCAACGAGGACGAGGTAGCCCAGATGACCACCCCGGCCCTCACCTCCTGTTCACCGGCCACACACGTCATCGGCCGGCAGGCCGCACGGCTGGCGCTCGATCTGCTGGACGGCGACGGTGCGCCGGTGCAGCACGTCCGGGTCGAGCCCTCCCTGACCAAACGCAGCTCCTGCCGTCCTCCCGCCGCCCGCTGACCCCCGTCGGCGTTAGGGCGGTCAGGGCAACAGCTGTGCCAGCGGCAGCAGCCGGGCCTGGCGTACGGGCCACAGCGCGTCGACCGCGGACTGCGTGCGCCGAAAGCCTCCCGGAGGAGTCCCGTAGGTTTCGGCGAACCGGCGCGAGAAGTGATAGGGGCTGCTGAAGCCGGCCTCTGCGGCGATCTCGGCCAGCGTCAGGTTGCTGCGCTGCAGGGACATCGCGGCGCGCGCCAGCCGGACGAGTTCGAAGGCGCGCGCCGGCCCGCAGGCATAGGAATCACGGAACAACCGGTGCAGATGCCCCGTCGAGACGGTGGCGGCCGCGGCCATCTCCTCGACGGCGACGATGCAGGGACCGGCCACGGCCCACACCTCGGCCACGTACTCGACGGCCGCCCGGACGATCGGGGAGATCTGCGGGCTCTCCTCGGACAGCGGCTCCGCGACGAACACGTCGAGAAGCAGCTGCACGGATGCGTCACTGCTGCACCGGCTCCGCGTCGACTGCCGGCCCGCCAGATCGAGCAGATAGGTGCACAAGGCCTGCAGCACCGGTGTCTCCGACATGTCCCGCACCCTGGGCCAGTTCGCCTCGTGGCCGAGGTGACCGCGGCTGTCCAAGGAGAAGTGGACGAAGGCGTGACTCGATTCCCGGGAGGCGTCCCAGTGGTAGGACTCCCGGTCACCGCGCCGGGCGAGGGCGAGCGTTCCCGGGCGCAGCACGACCTCCTCCTCGCCCAGGACGGCCCCGTCGGCGTCGAGCATCTCCGTCCGCCACCGTGCCGAACCGGCCAGCAGCCACACGAGTTCGTACGCCTGGAGCACCCGCGGTCCGAAGACGGCCCCACGTCGGTAGTCGGCCACCTGCGCATGGGAATGAGCACGCACCCTCAATGCCTCCGATGTCACCATCAGACAATACTGTGTCGCTGCTCGACATTGAACCGACAGTCAACGGCTGGGAATCTCGGGGCTCAACGCTTCACAGAAAGGGACGTCACCCGTGACTGCGACGTGGTCAGCCCAGCAGAGCCGCCGGCCGGTGATCTTCAAGGAATCCGGGCCGGAAATGTTCGAATACTTCCGCGAGAACGGCTTCGCGGTCCTCGGCGACGCCCTCAGCCCCACCGAGGTAGCCGAGATCAATAGGGACGCCGAGCGACTGTGCCGGGGTGAGTACGGCGCGATCGACACCGACAGGCCGCTGACCGGGACGGAGTCGACGGACGATTTGCTGCGCCAGTTCCTGTGCATTCACTACCCGCACAAGGTGTCCGACGTGGCCATGCAAGCGATGAAGAATCCACGCGTGGTCGCGGCGCTGACCGGACTGATCGGCTCGAACGTCAAGGCCATGCAGTCCATGCTGTTCATCAAGTCCGAGAGCAAGCCCGGACAGGCTTGGCACCAGGACGAGTACTTCATCCCCACCCGGGACCGGTCGCTGACCGCCGCGTGGATCGCTCTCGACGACGCGACGGTCGAGAACGGCTGCCTGTGGGCCCTGCCCGGATCACACCGCCCCGGGGTGCTCTACCCGGCCAGGGAACAGACGGATCCGCGGTTCGACTGCACCACGGAGGCGTACGACTTCCCCTACCGCGACGAGGACGCCGTGGCCCTGGAGGTCCCCGCCGGAGCGGCCGTCATCTTCAACGGGTACCTGCTGCACCGGTCTCTGCAGAACTCCGGCAGGCGCGGATACCGCCGCGCGCTGGTCAACCACTACATGAGTGCCGAGTCCCTGCTGCCGTGGAAGCAACCGGCCGAGGGGACGCACATGGCCGCGGCGGACTACCGGGACATCGTCCTGGTAGCCGGCCGGGACCCCTACCGCCACAAGGGCCTGCAGGACCTCAGCAGACCCCACTCGCGGCGGGACAAGGACGGCGGCTGCGATCGCTAGGCAGGTCCGCCGCATCTCACAGCACGCCATGCACGTACCGGCACGGACGAATGCGAGGCAGGACCAGAGATGAGTCAGACAACTCCCAAGCAGGCCCTCGTGGTCCGAGGCGGCTGGGAGGGACACAAACCGGTCGAGACGACGGATCTGTTCCTCCCCTTCCTGCGGGACCACGACTTCGACATCCGGATCGAGAGCACGCCGAAGGTCTACGCCGACGCCGACTACATGAGCGGCGTCGACCTCGTCCTCCAGTGCGTCACCATGAGCGAGATAGCACCCGAGGAGGTGGCCGGCCTCAGGAACGCCGTGGGCAACGGGACGGGTCTCGCCGGCTGGCACGGCGGCATCGCCGACTCGTACCGGGCGAGCTCCGAGTATCTGCACCTGGTGGGCGGCCAGTTCGCCAGCCACCCCGGCAAGGCACCGCACGACCGATGCGGGGACTCGACGGACTACTTCCTGCCGCACCGGATCACCATGCTGCCGGCCGCTGCGGACCACCCGATCACCACGGGGATCGAGGACTTCGATCTCGATACGGAGCAGTACTGGGTACTGACCGACGACTATTGCGACGTTCTCGCCACCACCACGCTGGCGGCGCGTGACTTCGACCCGTGGGGCCGGGCGGTGACCTGTCCCGCGATCTGGACCAGGTTCTGGGGCGCCGGGCGGATCTTCGTCTGCACTCCCGGCCACAGCCCCGACGTGCTGGAGGACGGCAACGTGCGTACGGTCGTCGAGCGCGGCATGCTGTGGGCGAGCCGGTGAGCGCGCGCGGGGGTGTCGGAATCGTCGGCTGCGGCGCGATCTCCCGCCAGTACCTCGCGACGCTGGCATCCCTGGACGAGCTCGAACTCGTCGCGGTGTCGGACCTCGACTCCGCGCGGGCCCGGGCCGTCGCGGACGCCCACCCGGGCGTGAAGGTCCTCACGGTGCCGGAGCTGGTCGCCCACGAAGCCGTGGACGTCGTGCTCAACCTGACGATTCCCGCGGCCCACGCCGAGGTGGCGCACCAGGCCATCGAGGGCGGCAAGGACGTCTACCTCGAGAAGCCTCTGGCAGCCACCACCGCCGAGGCGAGGAAGGTGCTGTCGGCCGCGTCCGAGCGTGGTGTCCGGATCGGGTGCGCTCCCGACACCGTCCTGGGAACCGGCATCCAGACGGCCCGTCGGGCCCTCGACGACGGCTGTGTCGGCCGTCCGCTGTCGGCGACGGCGACGATGATGGTCCCGGGCCACGAACGGTGGCACCCGGACCCCGACTTCTACTACGTGCCCGGCGGAGGCCCGCTGCTGGACATGGGCCCGTACTACATCACGTCCCTCGTGACGCTCCTCGGCCCTGTGGCCTCCGTCACGGGTACGTCCAGCCGGTCGCGCGCGACCCGGGTCATCGCCTCCGGGCCACGCAAGGGGGAGGCCATCCCGGTCACCACAGACACCCACGTGACGGGTGTCCTGACGCACGACTCCGGGGCCCTGTCCACCATCGTCATGAGCTTCGACGCGGTCGCCACCGCCTCGTCGCACATCGAGGTCCACGGGGACACCGGCTCCCTGGCGGTGCCCGATCCGAACCGGTTCTCCGGTGAGGTCAAGCTGTTCGAGCTCGGTGGCGAGGCATGGCAGACGCTCACCCCGTCCGCGGGCTACCGCGACGCGTCACGCGGCTTCGGGCTCGCCGACATGATGCGGACGCCGAAGACGGAGGACCCGCGCGCTTCCGGCCCTCTCGCCTACCACGTCCTCGATGTCATGGAGTCCCTCCTGGAGTCCGCGCGGACCGGAACCTCCGTGCCGGTTGGGAGCACCTGCCCGCGCCCCGCGGCCGTCCCCCTGAGCTGAACGTCCGTCGACGGGGACGCCGTGCGAAGGAGCGGCGGCCCGGTCGACGGGAGCACCACACCACATCCCCACAAAGAAGTGGAGAACCACCGTGACAGGCGCAAGAGCAAGACGCCCACGCTTCCAACGGGGACCGTGGGTCGCCGCGGTGGCCGCAGTGTTCGCCGTGGTGCCGGCACTCACCATGCTCCCCGCACTGGCCGCTGAGGAGAAATCGGCAGGTGAGTTCGTCACCCGGCAGGACGGCCGGCTCGAACTGGGCGGAAAGCCGTTCCGGTTCGGCGGCGTGAACCTGTACTACCTCGGGCTGGACGAGAACGTCGGCGGAGTGGCGTACCCCTCGTTCTTCCGCATCCGTGACGGACTGCGCTCGGCCAAGGCACTCAACTCGACGGTCGTCCGCGCGCACACGCTGGGCATATCCGTGGGCCACCCGCTGAGCATCGAGCCGGAGCGGGGGGTGTTCAACCCCAAGGCGTTCGCCACGATCGACTACGCGATCGCCGAGGCCGGCCGGCTCGGTCTCAAGCTCACCGTTCCGCTGAGCGACAACTACGCCTTCTACCACGGCGGGCGCAGTACGTTCACCAAGTGGCGGGGCCTGAGCGACCCGAACGCCTTCTACACCGACGCGGGGGTCATCAAGGACTTCCAGGAGTACGTCTCGCACATCCTCGACCATGAGAACCCCCACACCGGGCTGCGGCTGAGGGACGACCCGACCATCATGTCGTGGGAGCTGGGCAACGAGCTGAAGGACATGCCCCGGTCGTGGATCGACACCATGGGCTCCTTCCTGCACAAGAAGGCACCGAAGCACCTGGTCACCGCGGGTACGGTCCCGTCGGCCGGTATCGACCCGGACACCCTCCAGTCGCCGCACGTCGACATCGTCCAGGGTCACTACTACCCGCCGACCGCCGAGGAGATCAGCGAGGACGCCACGGCCACCACGGACGCCAAGAAGGTCTTCGTGGCCGGTGAGTACGGCGCTCCGTCGGCGTCGACCGAGCTCCTCGACGAGGTGGCCGCGGACAAGAACGTGACCGGCGCGCTGGCGTGGTCGCTGTTCCCGCGCGGCGACGAGCGCGGCTACGTCCAGCACAACGACACCTTCACGGTGCACCAGCCGGGCGACACCCCCGCAATGCGGGAGCAGGTCGCGGCCATCTCCGCGTTCGCATCCACCATGAGTTCCCCGGCCGGCGGCACGCCCATCGAGCCCGACTCGGTCCTCATCACGAGCATCGAGAAGCGGGGCGGCTACAACACGGTCACCTGGCGCGGTTCCGCGGGCGCCGACGGGTACCTCGTGCAACGGGCGCATTCCGGAAGCGGAAAGTGGAAGGTGGTGACACCGTCCCCGGTCAGTGACAACGACACGCCCTGGATGGACACCGGGACGCCGAACGGCACCGCCCGGTACCGGATCGTCGCTGTCGACGCCGACGGGAAGCAGCTGACCACCTCGGCCTACGCGAGCGTCAGCCAGAGCGAGGAATGGATCGCCGACCCGCTGCAGACGTTCGGCCGCACCAGTGGCCGGACGGGCGCACTGCAGGTGACCCCGGCCGGCCGGAATGTCAAGGTCACCCCGGCCGACGGCGCGGGAGGGACGGTCGCCTGGAAGAGGACGGACATCACCCGCTTCAGCGCCGACGTCGAGTCGCCGTCGTCCACGGTGGCCCTGAAGGTCGAGACCAGGACGGCGGGAGGCACCTGGGCCGGGGCACGCACCACGGTCCGTAAGACGGGCAAGAACCTGTACACCGTCAAGACCGGGACTCTGGGCAAGACCGACGAGGTCCGGCTGGTCTGGCCGAGCGGTTCGAAGGCCGCCGTCTTCGGCGCCCGGTTCACCGCCACCACCGACTCGCCCGGCGCCGCTCTGCCGAGCGCCTTCTCCCTGGAGAGCCCGGTACCGGGCCGCGAGGACGTGCTGATCGACACCGACTTCACGTGGCAGGAGTCGGCGGACGTCGCCTACTACTCGCTGGTGGTCTCCCGCCAGGGGGACCTGTCCGATCCGGTGTTCAGCGCCGACCGCCTGACCAGGAACAGCTACTCCTACCCGCCCGGCCTCGAACCGGACACCAAGTACTACCTGCAGCTCACGGCCCACAACCGGGTCGGGAAGCGAACCGTCACCGGCGGTCCCGTGACCTTCAGTACCCGCCCGGTACCGCAAAGTGGCTACGCGGTGGACGACTTCGAGCGGTACGGCACGAGTGCGGACCTCCAGGCGGTCTACAAGCGCAACCCCGGCGGGGACCCGATCACCCCTGCCCTCGCCACCACCGGGGGCAGCGCCGGAAAGGCCATGACGCTCTCGTACGAGCTGAACGCCGCGAACTATGCGGGCGTCGGCAGGACGTACTCCGACCCGGCGAACTGGAACGGTGCCGGCGGCCTCAGGTTGTGGGTCGTGCCGGACGGCAGCGGCAACACCTTCATCGTCCAGTTCAAGGCCGACGGCCTGTTCTGGGAGGCGGAGACCGCCCTGACCGGTACGGAGGCCCGCTTGGTCACCATTCCTTTCACCGATTTCAAGAATCCTGAATGGGGAGAGAAGGGCGACCTGAACGTGAGGAGAATCGAGGCCCTGTCTCTGCTGGTATCCAACTCCGAATCAACGGGCGCTCATTCCATCACGGTCGACTCGATCGCGGCGTACAAGAAGTAGACCGGGCCAGTCCAGACGTTCTCTCGGCAGGCCGGTGAAATACTGGCCGGCCCGCCGGGCAATTCGGTGTGCCCATTTTCGGCACCGTCGCGACACCGTGACGTGAGCAATTTCTCCCATTGCTGAAATTTCCCTTGACAGTCATTTGATCTCGAACCTACTTTACCGGTTCACCGAGGCTCTCCCGACAAGGAAGTGATGCAGATGAAGAACCGCTGGCTCGGCCTGATGGCCCTTCCGCTCGTGCTGACGGCATGCGGGGGCGGTGACGAAGGCTCCGCGGACTCGGGGATCTCGGGAAAGCCGTCCGGTGAGATAACGGTGCTGACGAACCGGACGGACATCGTCGACACGGACCTCAAGAAATACGCCGCGGCCTTCGAGAAGAAGTACCCCGACGTCAAGGTCGAGTTCCAGGCCATCACCGATTACGAAGGTGAGGTCAAGATACGGATGAACACCGACGACTACGGTGATGTGCTGCTCATCCCCGGGTCGGTCCAGCGGTCCGACTACCCGAAGTTCTTCGAGCCGCTCGGGTCCTCGGGCGAGATGGCGCAGAAGTACAACTGGACGGACTTCGCGACCGTCCAGGACAAGACTTACGGTCTGGCCCCCTTCGGCACGGCGAACGGCTTCGTCTACAACAAGAAGGTCTGGGCGGCGGCGGGCGTCACCAGCACTCCGACGACACCCCAGGAGTTCCTCGCCGGCCTGAAGGCGATCAAGGACAAGACGGACGCCATCCCGTACTACACGAACTACAAGGACGGCTGGCCCCTCGGTTCCTGGTACGAGGCACTCGGTTCCGCGACCTGTGACACCGGCGCCAACCGCGACCTGGCGACCACCAAGAAGCCGTGGGACGAGGGCGAGCCGCTCAAGATCGTCGACACCATGCTCTACGACATGGTCGCGCAGAAGCTCGTCGAGCCCGACCCCGCGACCACGAGCTGGGAGGACTCCAAGAACCTGCTGGGCGGCGGCAAGGTCGGCGCGATGTGGCTCGGCTCGTTCGCCGTTTCGCAGATGCGCGACGCGGCGACCAAGGCCGGCGGTGACCCGGAGGACATCGGCTTCCTGCCGTTCCCGGCGCGGAAGGACGGAAAGTTCTGCTCGGTGACCGTCCCGGACGCCCGGCAGGCCATCAACGTGCACTCCGAGCACAAGGCGGCGGCGTACGCCTGGATCAAGTGGTTCACCGAAGAGTCGGGCTTCGCGCAGAAGGAAGGTGCGATCCCCACCGTGAAGGGCGCCGAGATGCCCGCGACGCTGGCCGACCACGAGAAGGCCGGCGTGAAGTACATCCAGCTGGACCAGAGCAAGGCAGCCGAGGTCGGCATGATCGACCAGGCCGCGGAAGTCGGTCTCGGAAAGCCCGACTACCGGCGCCGGATCATCGACGTGGCCCGCGGCGCCGGGGACGGGGATCTGCAGGACATCTTCGGCGACCTCAACGAGAAGTGGTCGAACGGGCTCGGCAGCGCGGGTCTGTGACACGGGGCGAGACCCTCATGGTTCCCCCGCCGCGCTCTGCACACGTCAACCGGCGGTCCGCATCCCGCGTGGGCCGCCGCCCTCACCGTCGTCGAGCGATTTCCCCGGAGTCTCGGCACGTCACCCTGACGGTCGGCGGGAAAGGAAGAAGCCAGGCATGACCCACGTATCACGCGTGACCAGGCCGACCGAACTCGGTCGGCCGGTGCCGACAGCACCGCCTCGATCTCCAGCGCGGCCGGCACGACGCGCCCGGAAGCGTGAAGCCGTCGCCTGGTTGTACCTGGCGGTCCCGCTGGCTCTCCTCTTGGTCTTCACCTACGTTCCGGTCGTCAACATGCTGTACTACAGCGTGACGGACTGGGACGGCGTCAGCCCCGACAAAAATGTGGTGGGTGCCGAGAACTACGTCAAGATATTCACCCGGCCCGAGCTCTTCGGAGTCTTCACCGTCAGCCTCTTCTATATGGCCGGCGCGGTGCTCCAGATGGCGGTGGCTCTGTATTTCGCCACGGTGCTCAGCTTCAACGTGAGGTTCAGAGGCTTCTTCAAGGGAATGATCTTCTTCCCGCACCTGATCAACGGCGTCGCCATCGGTTTCATCTTCCTGTACTTCTTCAAGCCGGACGGAACCCTCGACTCGGTTCTGGAGATCGTCGGCATAAAGAGCAGCAACTACTGGCTGGGGGACCCGGATCTGGTGAACCCGTCGTTGAGCTTCACCTCCCTCTGGAGGTACGTCGGTCTGAACTTCGTGCTCTTCCTCGGAGCGATCCAGTCGATCCCGGACCAGCTCTACGACGCCGCTTCGCTCGACGGTGCGAACAAGTGGCAGCAGTTCCGCCACATCATCGCTCCGAGTATCAGGCCGATCCTCAGTCTCAGCTTCATTCTGGCCATTTCCGGCTCCCTTTCGGTCTTCGAGATCCCGTACATCATGACCGGTGGCGCCAATGGCAGTAAGACGTTCGTGATCCAGACGGTGGATCTCGCCTTCAAGTTCAACAAGGTGGGACTGGCGTCGGCTGCCGCGGTCGTCCTCCTCGTCATCATCCTCGCCGTCACCTGGGTGCAACGGCGGCTCGTGCCGGACGAAAAGGTGGACCTGATATGACGATGACCGTCGACAAGACGTCGAAGGCCCGGTCGCTGGTGTCGGGCGGTGCCGTGTCCGCCAAGTACCTGTCCCTGATCGTGGGGGCGCTGGCCATGGCGCTGCCGCTGCTGGTCGTCCTCCTGACCTCCTTCAAGACCCCTTCGGAGGTCGCCACCAAGGGAGCGCTCGCCCCTCCCGGCAACTGGCTCAACTTCGACAACTACATGACGGCGTTCACCGAGGGGAAGATGCTCACGGCCTTCGGCAACACCACGCTCATCCTCGTGGTGTCGCTGACGGGCACCGTACTCATCGGGTCCATGACCGCGTACGCGATCGACCGTTTCGACTTCCGCTTCAAGAGACTTGTGGTGCTGCTGTTCCTGCTGGCGACCCTGGTACCGGGCGTGACCACACAGGTCGCGACATTCCAGGTGGTCAACTTCTTCGGGATCTACGACTCGCGGTGGGCTCCGATCGCCCTGTACATGGGTACTGACATCATCTCGGTGTACATCTTCCTGCAGTTCATCCGCGGCATTCCGGTGTCACTCGACGAGTCGGCCCGTCTCGACGGGGCGAAGTCCTTCACGATCTACCGGCGGATCATCCTCCCGCTGCTCAAGCCGGCCATCGCCACAGTGGTGATCATCAAGGGCACCACGATCTACAACGATTTCTTCATCCCCTTCCTCTACATGCCGTCCCCCGAGCTCGGGACCATCTCCACTTCCCTGTTCAAGTTCAAGGGTCCCTTCGGTGCCCAGTGGGAAGTCATCTCTGCGGGCGCCATCCTGGTCATCCTGCCGACCCTCGTCGTGTTCCTGCTCCTGCAGCGCTTCATCTACAACGGCTTCACCTCAGGAGCCGTGAAGTGAGCTGCACCGGCCCGAGGTGGACATGAAAAGGCCCACGATCGCGGAC
This sequence comes from Streptomyces sp. NPDC003456, assembly GCF_042878735.1. Lineage (NCBI taxonomy): Bacteria > Bacillati > Actinomycetota > Actinomycetes > Kitasatosporales > Streptomycetaceae > Streptomyces > Streptomyces sp. NPDC003456. The sequence goes on along the minus strand of NZ_JBIAOK010000002.1, from coordinate 1,229,477 downwards.
ATAGCCGCACGCGTGGGGATCTCCAAAGTCGCCGTCTCGTACGCCCTCAACGGCCGGCAGGGCGTGTCCTCCGCGACCCGCGAGAAAGTCCTGACGGCCGCGGCGGAACTCGGTTGGACGGCCAACGCCGCAGCACGCACACTGTCGGGCGCCAAGGCCCAGACAGTCGGCCTGGCCGTCGCCCGGCCCGCTAGCACCCTCGGAGTCGAGTCGTTCTTCATGCGGTTCATCGGCGGTATCGAAGCGGTGCTGTCCCAGCACTCGGTGGGACTGCTGCTCCAGGTCGTTCCCGACCACCGGGCCGAGACCGCGGCCGTGCGAAGGTGGTGGGGCGGCAGACGGGTGGACGGCGTCATCGTCGTCGACCTGTTCGACGAGGACGACCGCCTGGACAACCTGCGTGCGATGGGCGTCCCCTTCGTGGTCGTCGGCGACGCGCGCGACCACCCCGCAGTGACGTGTGTGTGGAGCGACGAAATCTCTGGCATGCGTCAGGTGATGGACTACCTCGCGGCGCTCGGGCATCGACGGATCGCCCGCGTGTCCGGAGTCGCGGCCTTCCGTCACACCGCGCAGCGAACCGCCGAGTTCCACGCCGGTGCCGAGCGGCTCGCGCTCGAAGCGGTCACGCTGCAGGCCGACTTCACCGGGAAGGACAGTGCTCAGGCGACGCGGCACCTCCTGACCCGTCCGGAGCCGCCGACCGCGATCATCTATGACAACGACGTCATGGCCGTGGCCGGCCTGGGCGTGGCCGCGGAGATGCACGTGAGCGTTCCGGGCCGGCTGTCCGTCGTCTCGTGGGACGACTCCGCACTGTGCCAACTGACCCATCCGGCGATCACCTCACTGACCCGGGACGTGGGCGCCTGTGGTGCCGACGCCGCGAGCCGACTGCTGCAGGTGATCGACGGCGCCCCGCCGGGCGCCTTCGAGGAGCCGCCCCACCGACTGACAGTGCGCGCCAGTACAGCACCCGTGCGGCGCTGAACCGACAGCTCGCGCGGCACGAACCGCGCACCGCCCGCCAGTTCGCCCGTCCACAGACCAATGGTTCACCTTCTTGTGAGAGGTGTCATGCGAGAGATCACCGCAGTGCACGACGGCTGGCAGCTGACGCCCGTCCGCCTCGCGGCCGGCGCGCCGGGGTGGCCGACCACCGCAGCTCCCGTACCGGCGACCGTGCCCGGCTGCGTTCACACGGACCTCCTGGCGGCGGGACTGCTGGAGGACCCCTACCTCGACAGCAACGAGGAGACCCAGCACTGGATCGGAGACAGCGACTGGCGCTACACCACCCGGCTCGCCCTCGTCGCCTCCCCGGCCGACCGCACGGAGATCGTCTTCGACGGCCTGGACACGGTGGCCGAGGTGTCACTGAACGGACGGCTGCTGGCCCGCACGCGGAACATGCACCGCGGACACCGTATCGACCTGACCGGCCAGTCCCCCGGTGAACACGAGCTCTCCGTCGTGTTCCGGGCGGCCCGCGACCACGCGCTGGCCGTCCGTGACCAGGTCGGAGAGCGCCCGAACGTCTATGACGAGCCTTTTCAGTACATCCGCAAGATGGCGTGCAACTTCGGCTGGGACTGGGGGCCCACCCTGCTCACCGCCGGCATCTGGAAGGACGTATGCCTCGAGCGGTGGTCCCTCGCGCGACTCGGCCGCGTCCGTCCCCAGGTCACCGTCGACCAGGGCACCGGTGAGGTCCTGGTACTCGTCGATCTCGAACGAGCGGGGGACGGGGACGAGGATCTGCTCGTCTCCGCGCGAATCGGCGACGTGAGCACCACCGTCACCGTGCCGGCGGGGGAGCTGTCGGCACGGGTGCGCCTGTCCGTCCCCGACGTCGAGCTGTGGTGGCCCCACGACATGGGGGCGCAGCCGTTGTACGACCTCGCGGTCCGGCTGGCCGACCGCGACGGTGAGGCCCTGGACGAGTGGTCCCGCCGTGTCGGATTCCGCACGGTCGAGGTGCGCACCACCCCCGACGAGCACGGCACCCCGTTCACCTTCGTGGTCAACGGCACGGAGATCTTCGTCCGCGGGGTGAACTGGATCCCCGACGACTGCTTCCCCAGCCGCATCACCCCTGACCGCCTGCGCGCCAGGGCCCGGCAGGCCGTCGAGGCGAACGTCAACCTGCTGCGCGTCTGGGGCGGCGGCATGTACGAGAGCGACGACTTCTACTCCGTCTGCGACGAACTGGGAATCCTCGTGTGGCAGGACTTTCTGTTCGCCTGCTCCGCATACCCGGAGGAAGCGCCCCTGTGGGACGAGGTCGCGGCCGAGGCAGAGGAGAACGTGGTGCGCCTCATGCCGCACCCGAGCCTCGTCCTGTGGTGCGGCAACAACGAGAACATCTGGGGGCACGAGGACTGGGGCTGGAAGGAGGAGCTCGGCGGCCGCACCTGGGGGCGGGGCTACTACACGGACCTGCTGCCCGGCATCGTGGCCGAACTCGATGCGACGCGGGCGTACTGGCCGGGCAGCCCGTACTCCGGCAGCGAACACATCCACCCCAACGATCCGGCGCACGGTGCGACCCACATCTGGAGGGTGTGGAACGAACTCGACTACGCGGAGTACCGGGCCTACGCGCCCCGCTTCGTCGCGGAGTTCGGATTCCAGGGGCCGCCCAACTGGTCGACTCTCACCCGGGCCGTCCACGACGATCCGCTGCTTCCCGACTCCGCGGGTGTTCTGGCCCATCAGAAGGCCGACGACGGCAACGGGAAGCTGGCGCGCGGCATGGCGTCCCACCTGCCCGAGCCACGCGACACCGACGACTGGCACTACCTCACCCAGCTCAACCAGGCGCGTGCGGTCACCTTCGGCCTCGAACACTTCCGTTCACTCGCGCCCCTGTGCCGGGGGGCGATCGTCTGGCAGCTCAACGACTGCTGGCCGGTCACCTCGTGGGCGGCGATCGACGGCGACGGAGGCCGCAAGCCCCTGTGGTACGCGATGCGCCGGGCCTACGCGGCACGGTTGCTGACCGTGCAGCCGCGACCGGGCGGCCTCGCCGTGGTCGCCGTCAACGACGGCCGGGACCCCTGGGCCGGCAGGGTGCGCCTGCAACGGCTCTCGTTCGACGGGACCATGCTGGCCGAGGACTCCGCGGACGCTTCGGTGGCACCCGGTGCGACGGTGACGCTGGATCTCCCGGCCGACCTCGTCGCCTGCGGCGAGCGCACATCCGAGGTGCTCGTGGCGGCCTTCGGCACGGAGCGGGCCCTGTGGTTCTTCGCGGAGGACCGCGAACTCGACCTCCCCTGCGCCGCGTTCTCGGTGGCGGCCGCTCAGCGACAGGACGGCGTCGAGCTGACCGTGACGGCGACAGGCCCGGTCCGCGGACTCGTCGTCCAGGCCGACCGGCTGGACCCGGAGGCCGAAGCGGACGACCAGGTCATCGACCTGCTGCCCGGAGAAGCGCGTGTGGTGCGCATCGCGACGGACGTGCCGGCCGACGATCCGCGCTGGGTCGTCGCGCCCGTCCTGCGCACGGTGAACGACATCGTGCGGGCCCCACGCAGGCAGCGCGCACAAGGTGAGCCCGCTGCCGCTGCGACGCGCGACGACCCGCTCGCCGGCCCCCGTCCGGCCTGAAGGAGAAGACACATGCACCTCGTCCGCTACCGCGCATCGTCCGGTCGCCCGCGTGTGGGCGTCCGGGAAGGCGACGCCGTACGGCCCGTCCAGGTGGACTCCATGGCCGAACTGCTCGCTCAGCCCATGTCACGCATCCGGCAACTGGTCGACGCGGCGCGCTCCCACGCACCCGTCGCCAGCACCGACGTCCGCGTCCTGCCCCCGGTCGACGGCCGCACCGAGGTGTGGGCGAGCGGAGTCACCTACCGCCGTTCCCGGGAAGCGCGCATCGAGGAGTCGAGCCAGCGCAGCGTCTACCGACTCGTCTACGACGCGGACCGGCCCGAGCTCTTCTTCAAGGCCGCGGCGTGGCGCGTCGTCACGAACGGGGAGCCGGTGGCGATCCGAGGCGACTCCCTGATCAACGTGCCGGAGGCGGAGCTGGCCGTCGTCTGCAACCGGGACGGCGAGATCGCCGGGTATGTCGTCTGCAACGACATGAGCTCGCGGAGCATCGAGGGCGATAACCCTCTCTACCTGCCGCAGGCGAAGATCTACGCGGGCTCCTGCGCCGTCTCCGACGGGATCCGGCCCGCGTGGGAGGTGACGGCCGAAGACCTGCCCATCTCGCTCACGGTCTCCCGGGCCGGCCGTCCCGCCTACCACGGTGAGACGTCGACCGCGATGATGCACCGCCCGCTGACCCAGCTCGTGAGTCACCTGTTCGCAGCCGAGAACCACCCCGACGGCGCGCTGCTGTCGACGGGTACCGGGATCGTGCCCGACATCAACTTCAGCCTCGAGGTGGGTGACACGGTGACCGTGGTGATCGACGGGGTGGGGACCCTCACCAACGACGTGGTGACGGGTCCCGAGCATTTCGGCTATCTGGGGCGACGATGACCGCCACCGCTCAGGAACGGGGAGCCGAACAGAGGCTTGAGGTGCGCATCGCCACCGATCCGGCGCACGGCGGGCGCTGGACGTCACTGACGGCCGGCGGGCGTGAATGGCGCTGGCACCGGAAGGACCCCCGCCGGGCGGGCGCCGCGCCCGGACATCCGTTCACCGACGCCGGTGGACTGGAGGAGTGCGTCCCCACTGTCCGCGGTCGGCCCGACCACGGCGACGCCTGGTCGCGGTCGTGGCACACCGGGGACGGCGAGGAGTACGTGGACTGTCCAGGCTTCCGGCTGTCGCGGCGGATCGGCTCCGACGGCCCAACGGCGCTGGTCGACTACCGGCTCAGCGCGGATCCCGGCCATGAACTCCGCCGGCGGCTGAGGGTCGAAGCCACCCGCCACCACCGCACCCCGCACAAGGAAGAAGCAACGCGTGGAACTCGTTGACGCCCTGCGCACCCACCGTCTCGTCGCCATCGTGCGCGGCACCGATCCCTCCTCGGCACTCGACTCCGTACGCACACTGGCCCGCGAGGGTGTCACGTTGGTCGAGGTCTCCCTCACCAGCACGGACGCGCTCGACGTCCTAGCCGGTGCCCGCGCCGCCCTCGGGCCGGACGCTCCCCTGGGCGCGGGCACCGTCCTGAGCGCGGACGACGCCCGTGCCGCTCACCGGGCAGGGGCCGACTTCGTGGTGACGCCCGCCGTATGTGAGGGGATCACGGCGGCCAGGCAGCTGGGTCTGCCGGTACTGGCGGGTGCCATGACGCCCAGCGAGGTCGTCGAGGCCGTGCGCCTGGGGGCCGAGGCCGTCAAACTGTTCCCCGCGTCGGACGCGGGCGGACCGGCGTATCTCCGCGCACTGCTCGGCCCGTTCCCCGAGGTGCCGTTCGTTCCGGTCGGGGGCGTGGACACCGCCGCCGCCCGGACCTATCTGGCATGCGGCGCCGTCGCCGTGGGCGTGGGGTCACCGCTGATCGGGGACGCCGCCGACGGGGGAAGCTCCGACGCTCTGCGCCTGCGCGCCCGCGCCTTCCTGGAGACGGTCGCCACGAAGGGAGACGACCAGTGACGCGGACGCCGCGGCCCGTGGCGGCCTGGCCCGAGCGGTTCGCGCTGGGGGAAGGCATCCGACGCCTGAACGACAGCATCGTCCTCGTCGACCTCCTGGAAGGAAAGCTGTTCCGCAGCCCGGGTGAGACCTCGCCCCTGAGCCTCGTCGCGCAACTCCCCGTCCCTCTTGGCGGGGTGGCGCCGATCGAGGGAGTCCCCCTAGGCTGGATCGCCGCCGCGGGCACGGGCATCTGCACCATCACGCCCGATGGGCGGGTCGACTGGCTGGCCCGCCCGGAGGACGGTGCCCCCGTTCCCATGCGCATGAACGACGCGACCGCCGACCCGCACGGGCGGTTCTGGGCGGGGAGCATGGGCTACGGAGGTGTCGAGGACGCGGGCTCCCTCTACCGGGTCGACCCGGACGGAACGGTGGTGCGGGCGCTGACAGGCATCACCGTCCCCAACGGGCCCGCGTTCAGCGCCGACGGCACGCTGATGTACCTGGCCGACAGTGCCCGCGCCGTCGTCCGCCGCTACCCCGCCGACCCCACCACCGGGGCGCTCGGTGCGCCCGAGGTCTTCGCCGAGTTCCCCCAGGGGAGCCCCGACGGCATGACCGTCGACGCGGCCGGTGCCCTGTGGGTCGCGGTCTGGGACGGCGGAGCCGTGCACCGTTACCTCCCCGACAAGACCCTCGACCGCGTGGTCACGCTGCCCGCCCGCCGGCCGACGTGCGTCTGCCTCGACGGCACGACCCTCTATGTCACCAGCGCCCGGATCGGCCTCGACGCGCCGGGGCCGGACGACGGCGCGGTGTTCACGACGACCGTCGACGTCCCCGGCGTCCCCGGCGTCCCCGGCGTTCCGGCCGCCGCCCACCGGCCGAGCGAACCCGCATGACCGCCCTGTGGCGCCCCGAGCCGGGCCCGGTGACATGCATCGGGGAGACCATGGCCGCCCTGGTCCCCGAACCCGTCGTCCCGCTGGAGACGGCAGACCTGCTCCGTGTCGACGTGGCGGGCGCGGAGTCCAACGTCGCGAGGTACCTCGCCGACCACCGGGTTCCCGCCCGCTGGGTGTCCGCCGTGGGTGATGACCCCTGGGGACGGCTGGTCCGCACCCGCGTCGCGGAGAGCGGCGTGGACACCAGTGCCGTACGGACCGATCCGCAGCGGCCCACCGGCGTGCTCTTCAAGAACCCCGGAGCGTATGGCACGCGCGTCCAGTACTACCGGCAGAGGTCGGCGGCTTCCGCCCTCGCACCGGAGCTGCTCGGCGACCCGGCGGTGACGAGCGCCGCGCTCGTCCACCTCACCGGCATCACCGCCGCCCTTTCACCCTCCTGCCGGGCACTGGTCACCGAGGCCCTCCGCCTGCACGTCGGTGGGCGCCCGTACGTGGTGAGCTTCGACGTGAACCACCGAGCGGCGTTGTGGAGCGACGGCTCGGCGGCGACCGTGCTCGCCCGGTTCGCCGACCGGGCGGACATCACGTTCGTCGGCCTGGACGAAGCCCAGGCCCTGTGGGGAAACCACCTGGTGGACGCGGTGGCCGTGCGACGGATGCTGCCCGGCCCCCGCATCCTCGTCGTCAAGGACGGTGACCGCGAAGCGACCGCGTTCAGGGGCGCCGAACAGTGCGCCGTCCCCGCACCGCACGTCCGGGTCGTCGAGCCGATCGGTGCGGGAGACGCTTTCGCCGCCGGATTCCTGGCGGCACTGCTGCGCGGCTACGACACCGTCCGGGCACTGCGCCTCGGCCATCTCACCGCCGCCTCCGCACTGCGGGTCGGCGGCGACCACGGCCCGCTCCCACCGCGCTCGCAGATCGAGGAGTTGCTGGCCGCGAGCGACGCCCAATGGGCAATGCACGGTGCGGGTGCGGGCACGAAGGGGGCCACTCGTGCCGGTGACCCCTAGACCGATCCGGACGGTGCACGGGGCGCCCGCGCCGCGTCCTCGTCCTCGCACGGCAGCTCACACGCTGCCACTTCGGCGGACTGGAGCTCCAGTGGGCACCGCTGGGCTGTCACACCGCCGGTGTGCTCTGGCACCCGGGCGGCGCGGTGGGTCGGGAGCGCGCCCGGAGGCCAGAGCTGTGCACCGGGTGCGGGTGCGCGTCAGTTCATGAGCCGCTCATGAGGAAAGGACGGCGGTGTGAGCGAGGGCAGCGGTCTGCTCTGGCGTTCCGTCGATCGGGACGGCCGCGCCCCTTTCCTCCTCGCCCAGCGGTTCGAGGTCGGACATCTGCGAACGGAGCAGCTCGGGCGGCATGAAATGGCCCCGCCGGGCGGTGATGCGTGCGGCGATGAGCTCGGGTGAGCCGTCGAGGTGGAGGAAGAAGACGTGTGGCGCGGCGGAGGCCAGCCGGTCACGGTAGCGCCGTTTGAGCGCCGAGCATGTCACCACTCCCCCGCTGTCCGCATGGTCGACCAGCCACTGTGCGATCTTGTCCAGCCAGGGTCCGCGGTCGGTGTCGTCGAGGGGGTGGCCCGCTCGCATCTTCGCCACGTTGGACGCGGGGTGGAAGTCGTCCCCCTCGGCATACACAACATCGAGGCTCTCTGCCAGCAGTCGGCCCACTGTGGTCTTTCCCGAGCCCGAAACGCCCATGACGACAACCAAGGGAACGGTGTGGTGAGACATTCAGGTCCTTCCTTCGAGATGATGTCCCTTACCGATCGATCAGAGGTCGATGACCACTTTGACGTCGTCCTGTTGTGGGCTGAACGCTTCCATCGCGCGCTCCAGCGGCACCCGCCGAGTGATCATGCGCTCCAGCCATGACAGGTCCGCCTGCGCCAGGGCGTCGGCAGCCTGGCGGTAGTGACGCAGGTTGGCGTTGACCGATCCGACCACCGCGTCGTTCTGCAGGACGATCTCCCTGTTGATGGCGCCACCGTCCACGGTCGTCCTGCGGCCCGTGGGAGACACCCCGGTCAGGCACACGACTCCGTAGGGCGCGGTGCCCGTCAGGGAGGTGAGGACCACCTCGTTCGCGCCCGTGGCCTCGATGACGACATCCGGGCGGATACTGGTGATGACCTGCTCGACGTCCCCCGCGTGGTACGTGGCACCCAGGTCCCGTACCAGGGCGGGCTTGGTCCCGTCGGTCACCCGGTCGAGCACATGCACTTCCAGACCGCGCTGTGCGCCCAGAAGAGCGGCCAGCAGACCGATGGGCCCCGCGCCCGTCACCAGGACGCGGCGTGGCTCGAACCACGAGCGGGCACCGACACGCTCGACCTGTTCCCACGCTTTGGCCACCACGGAAGTCGGCTCCAGAAGCACACCGACGCGCTCCAGATGCGGCGCAAGCTTCACCGCGTAGTCGGCCTCCACGCACCACGTCTGCGCGCCGAAGCCGTCGATGCTCTTGATGCCGCGTTCGGTGTAGCGGCCGTTGCGGCACATGTCGAACTCGCCCTGCGCGCAGGCCCCGCAGGGCTCCGGGTCCGGTCGCCGTACCACCCCGGCCACCAGGTCGCCGGCCGTGAAGTCGCTGCCCGGCGGCGCCTGCCGGACTCTCCCGAGGGACTCGTGCCCCAGCACCAGCCACTCACGCTCCGCGGGAGCCCAGCCGTACTCGCCCTGGACGATCTCCTTGTCGGTTCCGCACACGCCCACGGCCAGGCCCTGGACCAGCAGCTCACCGGCTGCCGGAACGGGATCGGGCACATCCCGCACCTCGAGGGACCCCTTCTCACCGGGCCGCACGGTCAATGCACGCATCGCCAACCTCGTCCCTCCTGTCATGGCGCCGTTCGCGGGCACCGCTCCCTGACGTATGTCCCGTTCGGGGTCCTTCAGCACCAGTCCGCCGGCATGACGACTCGGGAGTGTGCACCGGGCAGTGTCCGGATCAAGTCCCCGTCAGGGGCGAGGCGCCATCCGGAGCGGTGAAGCACCGATCTGGCGCGGCCGCAGGCCCCCGGTCACCCATTCGCGGCTCCGCAACGGGCCACCGGCTATCGGGTCCGGCCTCACCGGCTCGGGCGTCCACGGACCGCTGATGGCAAGCCGCTACTCCTGATACTGCGTCAGGTCGATGGCGTACAGCACCAGGTCGTGGCCGTGGAGCGGATCCTGCGCGGTGCCTTCCGCGTGCATGCCGAGCTTGCCGAGTACGTTCGCCGAGGCTCTGTCGTCCACCCGGCACACCGCGACCACGCGGTCCAGACCCCGGTCCTGCACGGCGAACTCCAGCGACGCGTGGGCCGCTTCGGAAGCGTATCCCTGTCCCCAGAACGCCCGACCCAGCCGCCAGCCGATCGCCACCTGGCCGGCGATCTCGGCCGGGGTCTCCGCCACGGAGAGGCCGACGGCACCGGCCAGTTCACCGGAGCCCAGGAGCTCGACGGCGAACATCCCGAAGCCTTCCTCGTCCCACTCCTCCTCCCACGCCTCGATGTCCTGGGCCGTCTGCTCCAGGGAACGGGTCTTGCCGTCTCCGACGTGCTGCATCACCACGGGATGGGCGTGGATCTCCGACAGAGCGACGAGGTCGTCGTCGAACCATCGGCGCAGGACGAGGCGCGGTGTACGGATTTCGGTCATGGTCCCATCCTGCCGACGCGGCCTCGCCGAAGCGAACCGGGGCGCCGCCCGTGGTCACGGGGGCAGGCGTCACCCACGGGATTCAATTCGCTCTGACCCACCTCGTGACCGCCGTCGCACCGGGCGGGAGCACCGCCTCCCGACACACTTGAGCAGGCCACGACGCCGGGGGGCCGAGCAGGGTGGCAACTCTGACCCACTCCCCTAGCCTCACTCGTACTCCGTGCCGCCCTTCCGTGTGAGATACGCGGGACTCACCGCCTTGGCGATCGCCCGTCCCCCGGTCACCGGGCTGTACCGCTCACTGGAGGGCCGTATCACCACGCCCTCCCGCAGGTGCAACCCCCGCCCCGACACCGTTTCCCGCCCGGCGGCGACCTCCAGCACGCGGTCGATGTCGTACGGCCCCTGGAAGAGTCGCGGCACCAACGGCAGCTCCCCCTGCAGCAGTTCGGCCGCGTCCAGCCACCGCACCTGCCCGTCGATCTCCGCGGAGACGTCGAAGACGGCGTATCCGAGCGTGTCACGGCGCCCGTCCGCGCCGTACGTCAGGTCCTGCACGCCGGCCCCGTACACCTCGCCGAAGATTCCCACCCGCCGTGCCCCCAGGCGCTCGGCGAGCCGCGCCGCGGCCTCGGCGACGCCGTGCCCGCGCACCGCCCGCCAGTACAGATTGCGTGGATCCTCCTTCAGTGCCAGCGACTTCGCGCCGAAGCCTTTGGACGAGACGTACACGCGTCCCTCGCCCGCGACATACGTCAGCAGGCATGCCGACCCGTGCAGCTTCTCCGTCAGGACCACATCCTCGCCCGGCGTGAAGATCGTGGGGAACCGCTGGATGTTCTCGATGTCGACCCACGGCAGCAGCTCCGACGCGGCCTCCACGTCACCGTTCATCATGGGCGGCACCGGCGGCACCCACTTGGTGATGCCGAGCAGCGTGGCGAAGTCGGTCCCCTCCAGCGCCGCCCGGGCCAGGTCGTACCCCGCGAGCGCCTTGGGCCGGCACACGATGCCCTGCGACAGTTCTCCCCGCAGCCGCACCGCCTTGACCCGGTCCGCGTTGCCGCCCGCGAGCCGCCCGGTCAGCCCCAGCTCCTCGATCAGTTCGGACGGCAGCACCGACTGCTCGGGGATGTACACCGCAGCCTCACCCGTGCGGTAGGCACCCTTGGCGACGACGGCCCGATACAGACCCACCTGGGCCAGCTCGAGCGCATCGGCGTTCGGGTGCTCGTGCACGGTCAACACTTCGGCTGTGACGCGCAGCGTCGACATGGGGGACTCCTCCAGGTACCTACGTGGGTTTCATCGCCACTCAGTCTCCGCACGGGAAAAGGATGGTTCCAACGGATTGGCGCCTGGTAGCGTCAGGCCCTCCGGCTGGCGAGCCAGCCGTCGGCGTACGCGTCAGCTGCCCCGGAGGCCGACCGCCAGCGTCAGTTCGAGGACCCGGTGTGGCGCTGTGAGATCCGGGAACAGCTCGCGCAGTTGCGACATCCGGTACCGGACTGTCTGGGGATGGACGAACAGCGCCGCCGCCACCTCGTCCCGCCTGCCCTGGTGCAGCAGCCACGCCCGCAACGTCTCCTCCAACCGCCGTGCCCTTGCGACAGGCAAGGTCCGCAACGGTGCGAGGGCTCGGGCGCGCAGGTCCGCGAACGCGTCCACGTCGGCGCTCAGCACCAGCTCGGGCAAGTGGTCCTCGGTGTCGCGGATGTCGGAGGAGAGGGAGCGCGCGCGCAGGGCTCGTGCGTAGGAGGCGGACGCCAGAGTCCATGGCCGGGCCGGGCCGGCCACGGCGGTGCGGTCGGTCAGCCTCCGCAACAGAAGTGACCGGTCGGCGTCGGGGACGAGCAGCACACCGGTGGCGTCCGGCAGATCGTCGAGGACGAGGGTGCTCGGGTCGAGCGTGCGGTAGGCCGGCCGGGCCTGGGCGGCGGGCAGCAGGACCGCGGTGAGCGAAACCGGAGGCTGCCACCCGGCCCGTTGAGCGGAGGCCAGCAGCACGTCCGGGCTCGCGCCGGCGAGGAGGTCGCGGGCCAGGTGTTCGAGCTGGCGCTCGTGGGCCCTGCCCTGGGCGGCCAGTTCGTCGGCGTGGCCCGCGGCGCTCGCGGCGGAGAGTTCGTCGATGTAGGCGAAGGTCAACTCGGCGAACTTGGCCACCTCGGCGGCCGGCAGGCCTGCGGGTACCGCACCCTCTGCCAGGCACCGCCAGGCCACGCGTGCTCCGACGCGGTAGGCGCTGAGCAGGGCGTCCATCGAACGGCCGTCGCGGACCTCCCCGCGGCCCAGCTCGTATGCTGCGTCACCGGCGTCGCCTCCCGTGGCCTTCCCGCTCGCGAGGTCCAGGTAGTGCCCCAGGGCGGTGCGGACGGCTCGGCGGATGGTGGCGCCCATGTGCCCCGAAAGGGCGTTGGCGTAGGGAGGGACCTCGTCGATGATCGCCTGGACGACCTCGTCGGCGGTGGTCTTCAGCGCGGCCCGCAGTGCGGTGACCGTGGTGTCGTCCAGGGCCAGTTCGCTGGCCCTCTGGATTGCATGGCTCATCTTTTGTTCCCTGCGAACAATTCTGGCGACCAGATTCACGTCCTGCGGTCAGGACTTTACGCCCTGAGGCGCAGCAAGCTGGAGTCATGACGAGTACGGCCCTGCGCGGCAGGGCGTGGAAACTGCTGGAGATGGTCACGACACCGCTGCTGCCGTCGGACTACCTCGACCTGGTCAGCCCGCTGCGGGCGGGCGCTGACCTGCGCGGGCGCATCGAGTCCGTGCACCCCGAGACGGGTGACGCCGCGACCATCGTGATCAGACCGGGACGGAGCTGGCGCGGCCACACCGCCGGTCAGTACGTGCGGATCGGGGTCGACGTCGACGGGGTGCGCCTGTGGCGTGCCTACTCCATCACCTCGCCGGCCGACCGTCAGGACGGCCGCGTCACGATCACGGTGAAGGCGATCCCGGACGGCAAAGTCAGCAACCACCTGGTCCGCAGGGTCGAACCGGGCACGCTGATCCAGCTCGACCAGCCGACCGGAGACTTCGTGCTGCCCCGGGTCAAGCCCGCCAAGGTGCTCTACCTGACGGCCGGCAGCGGCATCACGCCCGTGATGGGCATGCTGCGCGACACCGAACTCGACGACGTCGTCATGGTCCACTGCGCGCCGCGGCCGCAGGACGTGATCTTCCGCGACGAACTCCACGAGCTGGTCGCGGGCAAGAAGCTGCGACTCACCGAGGTGCACACCGACACCGACGGCATGCTCGACATCGCGCGTCTCGACGAACTCGTGCCCGACTGGGCCGAGCGCGAGACCTGGGCCTGCGGGCCCGCGGGTCTGCTCGACGCCGCCGAAGAGCACTGGACCGGGCACGGCGTCCGAGAGCGCCTGCATACCGAACGATTCCGCTCCAGCATCGTCGTCAGCGGCGACGCGGGCGGCGAGGTCACGTTCAGCGCCACCGGCAAGACCGTCGACGCGGACGGCGCCACGCCGTTGCTGGACATCGGCGAGGACGCCGGCGTGCTCATGCCCTCCGGGTGCCGCATGGGCATCTGCTTCGGCTGCGTCACGCCGCTCAAGGCGGGCGCCGTCCGCGACCTGCGTACCGGCGAGATCACCGAAGCCGAGCCGGGCGTGCTCATCCAGACTTGTGTGTCCGCCGCGGCGGGCCCTTGCGACATCGAACGGTAGGAACACTTTGACCGCCATCGACCCCACCGCCCACCTGACCGCCGAGCAGATCGAGGAGCTCGGCCGCGAGCTGGACGCGATCCGCGACGAGGTGATCGCCAGCCGCGGCGAGAAGGACGCCGCCTACATCCGCAAGGTCATCGCCGCGCAGCGCAAGCTGGAGCTGGCCAGTCGGGGTGTGCTGCTGTTCTCGTTCTTCCCGCCCGCGTGGATCATCGGCACCGCCGGTCTGTCCGTGGCGAAGATCATGGACAACATGGAGATCGGCCACAACATCCTGCACGGCCAGTGGGACTGGATGCGGGACCCGAAGATCCACTCCACCACCTGGGACTGGGACCACGTCTCGCCGGCCGACCAGTGGAAGCACTCGCACAACGAGCTGCACCACACGTACACCAACGTGATCGGCAAGGACAACGACCTCGGTTACGGCATCATGCGCGTCGACGAGGACCAGAAGTGGCAGCCGTTCCACCTCGGCCAGCCCCTGTGGAACTTCATCAACGCCTGCTTCTTCGAGTACGGCATCGCGGCGTACGACCTGGAACTCGGCGCGAACCTCAGCAAGCACCGCCGCAAGAACCCGGAGTTCCGCGCGCGGGCCAGGGCCGTGGGGCGCAAGATCCGCAAGCAGGTGCTCAAGGACTACGTGATCCACCCGCTGCTGTCGGGCCCGTCGTTCCTCCCCACGCTCGCCGCCACGTTCACCGCGAACATGGTGCGCAACCTCTGGTCCCACTCGGTGATCATGTGCGGGCACTTCCCCGAGGGTGTGCAGGTCTTCCAGCGCCGGTCGATCAAGGACGAGACGCGCGGCCAGTGGTACCTGCGCCAGATGATGGGCTCGGCGAACATCAGCGGCAGCAAGGCCATGCACTTCATGACCGGCAACCTGTCCCACCAGATCGAGCACCACCTGTTCCCGGACCTGCCGAGCAACAGGTACGCCGAGGTCGCCGTGAAGGTGCGAGCGCTGTTCGAGAAGTACGAGCTGGAGTACGTCACCGGGCCCCTGCCCAAGCAGGTGTTCTCCGCGTGGCGCAAGGTCTTCCGGCTCTCGCTCCCGAACAGGAAGGCCGAGGTCAGCACGCCGGGCCGCAAGCAAGAGCTCCTCGCGGCCTGATCCAGGTATCCACGTCTTCTCTACTTCGCTGCGGGTGCCGGTCGCCCGGCTGGAGGACGTCGCGGCCGACACCGACAGGTCATGTCGCCTGTGCTGCCCGGCCGGACGCCCGCGCACCGCGCCCGCCGGCACCGGCCACGCGGTTCAGATGCCGCAGGTAGGGGCGGACCAGTACGGGGACGGGTCGAATGCGACGTGGGTGTGGTCGTTGTGAGCGGGGTAGCCCGGACCGAGGATCTCCGAGAAGCCGTGCGTGCGGGCCTGTTGGGCGAGGCGGCACAGGGACGGGGAGCCGGTCAGATCGGCGGCGTCACCGTACAGGTGGCGGCTGGTGGACGAACCGCCGACGGCGTTGTTGCAGGCGTAGGAGCGGAAGCCGCTGGAGACGGTGAGCGGGACGTCGCCGAGCGCGTGCCGCATCGCCTCCAGTTTCCACATGGTCTTCAGCGCGTTGGCCCTGGCGGTGGTCGCCGGGACGGCACCGCCCGACCAGTCTGAGTTGCAGCGGTTGAGCTCGGCGTAGGAGAAGTGGATCGGCGTGCAGTCAGGGTCCTGCAGCGCGTAGAGCTTGCTGAAGGTCGCCGGACCCGCGACCCCGTCGGCGGCGAGGCCGTACGCGGACTGGAACGCCCGTACGGCGGCGGCCGTGCGGGCTCCGTACTGGCCGTCGTACGAGAGACGCTCCCCTGACGTGACCCAGCCCGCCACCCGCACCTGCAGCTGAGTGACGTCACTGCCGGAAGCGCCCTGGGAGAGGGTTCGGCTCCAGGTGTAGCACTCGTCGGCGTGTGCGGTGCCCGCGGTGGCGCCCACACCCACCACCGCACCCGACACGAGCATGACAATCGCGGTGACGAGACGTGCCATCCGTCTGAGCATCCGGACCTCCCGGTCGTCGGTGCGACCACCGCTCCGGCGGCGGTCGTCGAAGCCAGCGTGAGCCCAAGTGCTACGCGCGTCAACGGTCCGGTCAGGAACCCACGGCCTCTTGATGAGTGGCGATGACGGGTGCGTTCACGGCAGCAGGCGCTGCTCCTTCGCGACGGATACGGCGCCCGCGCGGTTGTCCACGCCCAGTTTGTCGTAGATCCGGCGCAGGTGGGTCTTGACCGTGGCCTCGCTGATGAACAGGGCCCGGGCGATCTCGCGGTTGCCGAGGCCGCGGGCGAGCTGGGCCAGGATGTCGCGCTCGCGGCCGGTGAGGGAGGGGCGCGGGCTGCGCAGGCCGGCCATGACCCGGCTGGCGACAGGCGCGGACAGTGCGGGACGGCCTCGGGCGGCGGCGTGGATCGCGGCGAACAGTTCCTCCGGGCGTTCGGCCTTGAGCAGGTAGCCGGTCGCGCCCGCCTCGATGGCGCGGGTGATGTCGGCGTCCGTGTCGTAGGTGGTCAGCACGAGGACGTGCGGGGAGGGACCGGGGGCGCTCGTGAGGCGGCGGGTGGTCTCCACTCCGTCGATGCCCTCTCCCAGCTGGAGGTCCATCAGCACCACGTCCGGAGCCAGCCTCGCGGCCAGGGCGAGTGCCTCTTCGCCGGTCGCCGCCTGGCCGACCACCTCGATGCCCGGGGCGCTGTCGAGCAGGGCGAGCAGTCCGGCCCTGACGACGGCGTGGTCGTCGCAGACGACGATGTGCACGGGTGTGTGCTCCGGGGCCGGGGTGACGGAGTCGGTCATGGGGTTGTCTCCAGGGGGACGGCGGCGGACAGGACCGTGCCCTCTCGCCGCGTCGACTCGACGGTCAGGGTGCCCCCGAGCTGCCCGAGCCGGGCCCGCATGGCGGGCAGGCCGTGGCCCCGCGTCCCGGCCGGTACGGCCGCAGCCGCCGGGTCGAAGCCGTGGCCGTCGTCGGTGACGTCCAGGACGACCTGGTCCTCGAGGACGGTGAGGGTGAGCACGGCGGTGGTCGCGCCGGCGTGTTCCCGGACGTTGGCCAGGGCTCCCTGGGCGACACGCAGCAGGGCCGACTGCACACGGTCCGGCAGCAGCGGGGTCCGTGCGCCGGTGTCCAGGTGGACGCGCACACTGAGGTGGTCGCCGGACTCGCGTGCGGCCAGGGCGTGCAGTGCGTCGTCGAGGCTGCCGCCGGCGAGGTCCGCGGGGGCCAGGTCGTGCACGAAGCGCCGGGCCTCGGTGAGGTTGTGCTCGGCGACGGAGGCGGCGGACCGCACGTGGTCGCGGGCCTTGCCCGGTTCGGACTCCCATACCCGTTCCGCTGCCTGGAGGAGCATGCGCTGGCTGGACAGACCCTGGGCGAGGGTGTCGTGGATCTCCATGGACAGCCGCTGGCGTTCGGTGAGGGTGCCGGCACGGCGCTCGGACGCGGCGAGTTCGCGGCGGGTGCGGAGCAGGTCGTCGATCAGGGCGCGCTGCCGGGCGGCCTGCCTGCGGGTCTGCAGGAACACGGCCGTGGCGATGGCGGCGACGGCCGGGGGCGCGAGCAGCTGGTTCGGGTCGACGTGTCCGGCGAGTCTGAGCTGCGCGGCGACGACGAACGTCGTCAGGACGGCGACCAGGACGAGTGCCGCGCGAGTCGGCAGGGTGCGCAGGCCGGTGTAGAAGAGCGGCACCGCGCACCAGGAGAAGCTCGGCGCGAGGACCACGAGGACCATCCACACGACGACGACCAGTGCGAGCCAAGCCGGTCCGAGCCAGGAGGGCCGGGCACCGGACGCCGGCCGGGGATCGGACGCCGGCCGGGGGTCGGACGGGCGCTGAGGGGCCGGTTCGATGCGGGCGGGTGCGCGGTGCGGCCGGCGGGGTCGGCTGGGTCGGCGGGACCACAAGCCGACGGCCCCGCTGGGGTCCGGCGCCCGCTGGTCCGCTCGCTGCGGGTCCGGTTCCGCCGTCCCGTCGGCCAGGGCGGGTCCCAGCAGGTGCAGGACAGCCAGGGTGAGCGACAGGGCGATGATCCAGGGTGTGCGGGGCTCATCCGGGTGGCGTGTCAGGAAGCGGGCCAGGGCGCCACCGAGCAGCAGGAAGAACGCTGCGTGCAGCACGGCGCCCAGCCACCGGTCGTACGGGTCGTGCGGCTTCGGCATCCGGCCGTGGCTCCCTTCCAGCCGTTCTTGCTCGCCCACGCTGAACTGCGTAAACACTCCCATTGTCGCGGGTCGGGACGACCTGGGGGTCAACCGATCGGATGACACCGCCGTCGTCCTTTCCGCCCGCCGGGAACAGCCGGAACACCGACCGGACGGAGCAGGTGTCGGGGCGAGGGTGGAGAGCACGACAGGCGGCCCGGACCACGGTGGCCGCCCACCCGTCCCGAGGAGCAGACCCAGCATGAAGAACCTCTCCAGGCGCGCCCGCATCACCACCGGCGCCGCCGCCCTCGCCGTCGTCGGCGCCGCGGCCTTCGGCACGGTGTCCGCGAACGCCTCCGCGCCGGCCGCCGCCCCGGTGCAGTCCGCCGCGCCGGGCACCACGACCACCTCCACACACCTGACGATCGACGCCGCCACCCGGGCCGCGCGGGCCGCGCTCGACGCCGCCGAGGCGGAGCAGCAGCGGGTCACGGTCGCCGTCGTCGACCGCAACGGCAACACCGTCGTCACGCTCCGCGGCGACGGCGCGGGCCCGCAGTCGTACGAGTCGGCGGAGCGCAAGGCCTTCACCGCCGTGTCCTGGAACGCGCCCACCTCCGAGCTGGCCGGACGCCTGGACCAGACACCGAACCTCAAGGACATCCCCGGCACCCTCTTCCTCGGCGGCGGCGTCCCGGTCACGGCCCGCAACGCGCCGATCGCCGGTATCGGCGTGGCCGGCGCCCCGTCCGGCACCCTGGACGAGAAGTACGCGCGGGCGGGCGCAGCAGCCCTGGGCCGCTAGGCGCCCGCTGAGGGGGTGACCTCGCCGCCGGGAACCCGGTCCGATCGGCGAGGCACCTTCCAGGGTCAGGCGAGCGCCTCGTCGATCCTCCTCAGGTGCTCCTCGACCGGGCCGAACGACACCAGACCGCTGCCCGCGCCCGCTGTCTCGCCTTCCGCCGGAGCCAGTTCCTCGCGGGCCCGGCGCAGGACCGGTGCGTGTCCCACCGCGGCCGCCGCCCGGGCCAGCACGCACCACAGGGCCTCCTGGAGGAGGTCGTGCGGGGGCCGGGGCACCGAGGTGAGAGCTTCTCGGGCCCGGTCGCCGGCGCCTGCGGCCGCCAACAGCAGGGGATCCAGCCAGGACCGGTAGGGGCCCGCGTCCAGGTGGGCGAAGTCGCCGGGGTCGGGGAGGCCGTCGTCCCGCAGCACCGGGACCAGCGCGACGAGCACCGCGGCACCCCGGGCGAGTCCGGGCATGCCGGCGTCCGCCGTCCGGGCGAGGACGTCGTGGTACTCAGGGCGGGCCGCCGTCCAGCCCTCCGTCTCGCACATGCGCAGGGCCCGGTACCAGGCGGTGAACACACTGGCCAGCGGGCGTTCGTTGCGCCGGGCGAGGCGGTCGATCTCCTCGGCCTGTTCGTCGGCCGTCGCCAGGTCGCCGAGCGCGCACCGGGCCTGCAGGCGGACGATCCGCCCGAGCACCTCGTGCGAGGGCAGCTGGTGCTCCACGGCGAGCGCCGTCATCTCGGTGCCCAGCGCGTCGCGGGAGGCCGCCGCTCCGCACGTGGCGAAGGACTGCATGAAGGCACCGTTGAGGGCGAACGCAAGCAGCGCAGGGTCCTGGAGACGGCGTGCGAGGCGCACCGCCTCCTCCGCGGCGCGCTCGCCGCGCAGACGCCAGGGCTCGGGGGCGGGGGGCCGGGCCGCGCACGGGAGCGGGGCGTCCGCGGCGGCGTCGCCGCGGGATTCCACGGCGACGACCGCCAGCAGCCGGGCACGCAGCGCGGCCGGTCCGTCCGGGCCGAGCCGGGCGGCGATGCGTGCCGCGGCGCGGGTCAGTCCGCCGGCGCCTTCGGGGTCGTCGGCGCGGGTCCACGCGGCGGGGACGTCGTAGGAGCCGATGACCCGCGCGGCCAGTTCGGTGTCCCCGGTCGCCTCGGCCGCCGCGACCAGTTCCCGCCGGTGCTCGCGCGCCTCCTGGAGGCCGTCGGCCCCGGTGACCGCCAGGTCGCGCAGCAGTCCGGCGGTGGCGTGCAGGCGGGCCCGCGAGCGGGCCGGGACCGAGCGGTCCCAGGCGGCGGCCGTACGCTCCCAGACGCTGTCGGCGATCCCGGCCGGCTCGACCGGGCCGGCGGGGGCGTGGCGCAGACGGGCCTCGGTGCGCGCCAGGGCGGCGCCGGAGCCCGGACCGAGGGTGCGGGTGAGAACCTCGCGGGCGTGGCGCAGGGCGTGCAGGGCCTCGCCGCGCCGTCCGGAGCGTTCCAGCGCCGTCACCAGCAGCACCCAGCCGTGTTCGCGCTCCGGGTGGGCGGTGAGGTGGGCCTCCAGGTCGGCGACGGCGTCCCTGGCCGCTCCACCGGCCAGCAGCGCGTCGGCCCGCCCCTCGACCGCGTCCAGGCGGAGCGCCTCCAGGCGGGCCCGCTCGGCGGCGGCCCAGGCGGCGCGCGGGAAGTCGGCGAGGACGGGGCCGCGCCAACGGGCGAGCGCCTCGTCCCAGAGGGCGGCCGCCGCATGCGGTGGCGCGGCGGCCGCCTCGGCCGCACCGTCCTCGAAGCGCCAGGCGTCGACGGCGTCCCGTCCGGCGCGCAGGGCGTAGCCGGGACCGTCGGTGACCAGCAGCCGGGACGGCCGGCGCGGCGGACGGCCGGGCTCCAGGCAGCGGCGCAGCGCGGCGACGAAGGTGCGCAGCGCGCCCACGGCGCCGGCCGGGGCCCCTTCCTCCCACAGATCGGCCACCAGCCGGTCGACCGGCACGACCCGGCCCCGGGCGACCAGGAGCCGGCCCAGCACCTCGCGCTGGCGCGGCGCGCCCAGGCCGAGGGGCGTGCCGTCGGCCTCCCAGACGGCGACCGGCCCCAGCAGTCCGAACTCCACGCCCACGGCCTCGTCCCTTCGCGGGCGGCGCACCGGCCCGGGGTGCCGCGCGGCCACTCATCGATCACTGATCCGGGGCCCCCACCCTGGGTGGCGTCCGGACGTCCCGGGGCCGAGGAGGCCCGGGACGTCCACTCTGCCACGGCCCCTGGCCCTCACCGATCGGAGTCGCTGTGACCCACCGCCCGACGATCCCCGGATTCACCGAGCACCGCGTGGCGGTCGACGACGGTGTCACCCTGCACGCCGCCGTCGGCGGCACGGGAAGCCCGGTCGTCCTGCTGCACGGCTTCCCCCAGACCCACCTGATGTGGAGGCACGTGGCCGCCGGCCTCGCCGCCGACCACACCGTCATCTGCCCCGACCTGCGCGGCTACGGTGCCAGCGGCAAGCCCGCCGCGGACGGCCCGGACGTGTACGCCAAGCGCACCATGGCGCGTGACGTCGTCCGGCTCGCGGCCGCGCTGGGGCACGATCGCTTCGTCCTGGCCGGCCACGACCGGGGAGCGCTGGTGGCCTTCCGCGCCGCCATGGACCATCCGAAGGCGGTCTCCCACGCCCTGTTCCTGGACGTCCTGCCGACCCTCGACATGTGGGACGCCCTGAGCGGCGTGTCCGGCGCGGTCGGCTACCACCTGTACCTGATGGCCCAGCCGCCGGGTCTGCCGGAACGCATGATCGCGGCGTGCGCCGAGGACTTCTTCGGCTCGTTCCTCGACGCGTGGACCCATGACCCGCAGGCGATCCCGGCCGGGGTGCGGGCGCACTACCTGGCCGCGTCGGCGGCCGCCGTACCGTCCATCGTGGCCGACTACCGCGCCTCCGCCGGAGTGGACGTCGAGCATGACGGCGCCGACAGGGCCGCCGGAAACCGGCTGGCGATGCCGGTCTCCGTGCTCCAGCAGGACTGGGGCGCGGCCCTCGGCTACCACGCCGAGGGCCTGTGGAGCGCCTGGGCCGACGACCTGCGCCACCGCACGGTGTCCTGCGGTCATTTCATGGCCGAGGAGGACCCCCGCCTGATCGTGGAGGAGATTCGCGCGCTCGCCGCGCGCTGAGCCCACCGCGTCCGCCGGCCCGTTGGTCACCGCAGGCCGCTCCCGCAGTTCGCCAGCTGCCGGGCGACCGCTCGTCGCGGCGCGGGGACCGGCGGCGGATGACGACCGGCACGGCGGAGTGCCCGGGGAAATCGGTGGCGTCCGTCCTGCGGCTGGACCGGCCGTCACTCTATGGTGATCATGTGGTGCGATGGATCCGGCGAGTGCGCAGAGCGATGTCCACCGGGTCTGCCCTGCCCGGCGATCCGTCCGAGCACCACGAAGTGGTCGTGTCCCGTCTTTCCGCGCTGCGCAGGGCGTCGGCTCGGATCGGCACGACCTTGGACGAGGCGACGACCTACGGGGAGCTGACCCGGGAGGCTGCCCTGCAGATGGACGGCACGGCCGCCGTTCTGCGCGGTGAGGATGCGCCGGGCGCCCCGTACACGGCTGTCCGCGGTGATCCGGCCTTGCTGCCTGATGCGGGGTGGGTCCTGGCCACCGCCCGTGAGAAGGCACTCTCTTGGGAGGCCGGCCACGTGACCTCGCTGCCGCGCTCGGCCCGGCCCGTGCTCTGTGTGCCCCTCGCCACCGGCAGCGACAGCTACGGCGTCCTGGTGTGCGCTCGGGGCGCGGTGCCGTTCACCCGCCTTGATGCGGAAGTCTGCATCCTGCTGGCCGATCGCGCGGCCTCCCATGTCCGGCAGGCGCGGGAGCACCAGCGGGTCAGTGGCCTCGTCGGGAAGCTGCAGAGCGCTCTGCGCGTCGAGCCCGGCCGCCCCCACCCCAACCTGGACGTCGCCACCCGCTACCTGCCCGCAGGGCAGAGCGCCACGGTGGGCGGTGACTGGTGCGAGACCGTCCGCCTGCATTTCGGCCGTACGCTGCTCGTCGTCGGTGACGTCATGGGCCATGGTCTCGAAGCGGCCGTCGACATGACCGCCTACCGCTCCGCCCTGCGCTACACCGCCTCCGCCGACCTGCCGCCGCACCGCGTGCTGCGCCAACTCGACGAGATCGCCTCCAGTGAGCCGGACCGCCGCCCGGCCACCTGTCTTGTCGCGCGTGCCGACCCCGCCCGCGAACAGGTTGCCGTCGCGAGCGCCGGCCATCTGCCGCCGGTGGTGATCGACGCCCAAGGGGCAGCGTCCTTGCTTCCCGTCCCTGTCGGTCCGCCCTTGGGAACCGGACTCGGCGGATACCAGTCGCAGACGCACCGCCTGGCTCCGTCCCAGACGCTGGTGCTGTTCACCGACGGACTGGTCGAACGCCGTGGCGAGGACATCGACCGGTCCCTGCACCGGCTCACCGAGGCCACCTTCGCCGCGGACGCGAGCCCCGAGCAGGTCCTCGACCGCCTGCTCGCCGGCCTCGGCGCCCACCAGGCCGAGGACGATGTCGCCCTCCTCGCAGCCCGGGTGCAGGCTCCCGGCCAGGACAGCGAGGCCGCCGGCCCCGACGCCGGCGAGGACTGAGCGGCAGCGCATGCCGCGGCGGTCTCGGCGCGCGCGAAGCTGGCCGCCGCCAGGGCCGTCGGCCAGGCGTGCCGGAGTAGTCGCTTCGGGGCCGCAGGAGTGCACTTCAGGCACGCGAAGCGGACTCCGGCACGCACGGCGGCGCCGGCGCCGGAAAAATCTTGAAGACGATCCAGGCCTGGCTGTCGATTCGGCGGCAGGTTGTTCGTCGTTCCTGATGACGGAGCCGGAAAGGCCGGCCCGCGACCCAGTACAGGAGGCAGTTCCATGGCCAAGTACGCAATCCTCATCTACGAAGACCCGGCCTTCTACGCGAACGCGTCGCCCGAGGCGTGGGGCGCGGTGATCGACGCGCACAGCACGTTCACCAAGCAGGTCTCGGAGCTCGGTGGGTCCCTCGCGGGCGGGGAGGCGCTCGCGCCCACGACGACGGCCACCACGATCAAGGGGGCCGGCACGGTGACGGACGGCCCGTTCGTCGAGACCAAGGAGGCCTTCGGCGGCTTCTACGTGGTCGAGGCGCGCGACCTCGACCACGCCGTCGAGATCGCCAAGCTGTGCCCGGCGCCCGGCGGCGGCGTCGAGGTCCGCCCGGTCGTGGACCCGACGACGAACCCGTTCTGATGGCTCCCAGCGACGAGCCGACCGCGTCCGCCAGGCAGGCGGACGCGGTCGCTGCCGCGCTGGCGCAGGCCCACCGCTCCGAGTGGGCCTTCGTGCTGTCCGCCACGGTGCGCGTCGCGGGCGACCTGGACGTCGCTGAGGAGTGCGCGCAGGAGGCGTACGTCAGCGCGCTGCAGGCCTGGACCCGGGACGGCGTCCCGGAGCGGCCCGGCGCGTGGCTGACCACGGTGGCGCGGAACCAGGCGCTGGACCGGTTGCGTCGTGACGCCACCCTCCGGCGCAAGCTCCCGCTGCTCGTGGAGCCGGCCGTCGATCCGCACGACCCGGCCGACCTGGACCGGCCCGACGCCGCGGTGCCGGACGACCGGCTCCGGCTGGTGTTCACCTGCTGCCACCCCACCCTCGCCCCCGAGGCCCGCGTCGCCCTCACCTTGCGCCTGGTCTGCGGCGTTCCCACGCCCGACGTCGCCCGGGCCTTCCTGGTGTCCGAGCCGACGATGGCGGCACGGATCACCCGGGCCAAGAAGAAGATCTCCGAAGCGCGGATCCCCTACCGGGTTCCGGGCCGGGCGGAGCTGCCCGAGCGCCTGGACAGCGTGCTCACCGCCGTCCACCTGCTCTTCAGCACCGGCCACACGGCCGGCGAGGGGGACGCGCTCGTCCGTGAGGAGCTCTGCGACCGGGCCCTGCACCTCGCGCGCACCCTCGCCGCGCTGCTCCCCGAGCAGGCCGAGACCCGCGGCCTGCTGGGCCTGCTGCTCCTCACCGACGCGCGCCGGGCCACCCGGACCGACGAGCAGGGTCGGCTGCTCCTGCTCGCCGACCAGGACCGGACGCGCTGGGACCAGCGCGCGATTCTGGAAGGGCTCACGGTGACGGCCGGGGCGCTGGCGTCCGGCCCACCGGGGCGGTTCACCCTGCAGGCGGCGATCGCCGGCGTGCACGCGATGGCGCCGTCCCTGGAGCAGACCGACTGGCCGCGCGTCGTGCACCTCTACGACCGGCTGCTGGCGGTGTGGAACACCCCGGTGGTCGCGCTCAACCGGGCCGCCGCCGTGGCGTTCGCCGACGGTCCGGCCGCCGCCCTGCCGCTCCTCGACGAGCTGGCGACCGATCCCCGGCTCGCCGACTACCCCTACCTTCCCGCCACCCGCGCCGAAGTGCTGCGCCGCCTCGGCGACGCCGCCGGCGCGGCTCAGTCGTACCGGCGCGCGATGGAGCTCACGGCGAACGCCGCGGAGCGCGCCTTCCTGGAGCAGCGCCTGGCCGAGGTCGGGTGTTGGTCACGCCGGGGCGATGAGGACGGCTAATGGGTGCAGCTTCCTGAACACTTCTGGATGCCGAGGGCTGCCGCTAACGGATCGACACCGTCGGCTTCTCTCTCCCGCTCAGGCATGTGGGCCTCCTGGCCGGTGGAGGAGTACCTGGGCCTGCTCGGCACCTGCCGCCGCGACCTCACACCGCTGCGCGCCGTCTTCGCCGATCTCCTCGCCGGATGCCGCGCCGACGCAGAGCCGTACACCCCGCAAGACGAAGGCACCGTCCGGCGGTTGCTCCAGAAGCCGGGCCCCGGCGTTGTGCGGCCTGTTGTCGGCAGCCTGTGCCGCCGTGCTCGCGGCCAGTTCGACGCGAGCACGTAGGGAGACAGCGCAACCGCTGCCCGCCTGAGACAGACCCGCTGCCGGTTCACGGCAGGTGCGAGCCGCCGCCACAGGGCTGTTCAGCCACGCACGGCCAGTTCAGGGAGTCAGGCTTGCCGCCATGCTGGGGCGTCAGCCCGAACGTGGTGTCCAGGTCGGTGAGAGCGAGCAAACCGCGCAGGGACGGCCGGGCTCCCTGCAGTACGAGTTGCGTCCCGGACTCGTGGCAGATGCCTCGGGCGGCCACCAGGGCCGAGACGCCGGCGGCGTCACAGAAGGACACCGCGGAGAGGTCCGTCACCAGTCGGGCCGGCCGGCGCTCCAGGCACTGCTGCACCGCGGCGGCAAGGTGCGGGCTGGTGAACACGTCCAACTCACCGACGACGGCCAGCCGGGTGGTGCTGTCCTCGTGAAGGACCAGTGTGGTGACTCCGGCGACGCCGCTCACGGAGCTGCTGCCCCTGCTGCAGCAAGGGCAGATGCCGTCATGGACGCGCATGCAGGTGACATGGGCGTGGCGGGGAGGTCGACGGTGCTCTTGCCGCGGCCCGCTTTCTGGTTCATGCCTGGGCGTGTTCCCCGCCTCATGGAGCGCTTGCCGGCATTCACGCTATCGGGCAATCAGTCCACCTGCTCAGCCCAGAAATCAGTGGTGAACCCTTATCCTGCGGCCCGGCACCGCCCCGTTCGCCATCGGGTGGGCGGCTGAGCGGCGCACCCGGAGGGTGTGTCGGTGCACCCGGAGGCGCCTCCGGGTGCACCGACGGCCCTCCCGTGTCCCCTACTTGCCGGTGGAGGTGACACCGAACATCAGGGTGCGGCGGGAGACGTCGTAGTGCACCGTCTTGGTGTTGGCCAGCAGGTCCTGCAGGACGTCGGCGTCGTCGGCGCCCACCGTCAGCACCTCTTCCCAGGCGCCCTCGTCCAGGACCAGTTGCAAGGTGAAGGTGCCCGGCCGGCCGGGCTCCCCTGCCACCCAGCTGAACTGGTAGTGGTTGACCTGGCGGACCTTGATGCTGTCATCGGTGACGGGTTGTGGAACCTTGGGCATGTCGAAACCGTCCTCGTCAGTCCAGAGGGCACCGGCCGTCTCGGCCGATGCCGGCAGTCGGGTTTGCCGGGCACGTAACGGCCCGCTCGCGCTTCCTGCAGGCGGGCCGCACGTACCAACGGGATTGGCCGCTAACGGTCGTAGCGGTCCTCGTCGACGCCTTCGGTGTCGATGTGCTCCTTGCGGACCTGGCCGCGCACCGTCTCCTCGTCGGTGTATTCGTCGGTGGTCATCCGCACCCGCTCCACCGGGACCGTCTCGGTCTCGGTCACCGGGCGCTCCTCGTGCAGGGTGACCTCGTGCTCGGCCTCGGTGATGTCGGGCCCGGACAGGGCGGCGTCCAGGTTGTCGTCCGTGATCGGCTCGCGCTCGACACGCACTTCCTCCCGGTGTACCGGCACGGTCTGCTGGACCTCCTCGGTCACCACGTACTTGCGCAGCCGGGCCCGGCCCACCTCGCGGCGCTCGACGCCGACGTGCATGCGCTCCTCCGAGCGGGTCATGGCGTCGTCACCGCTCACCCCGATGTCGGCGTAGCCGGCCCTGCCGGTCGTCTCATCGGTGCCCGCGTAACCGGGCATGCCCGTCGTCCCACCGGTGTCGGTGTAGCCGGGCCGGTGCGTCGTCTCGCCGGTGCCGGTGTGGGCCCAGCCGCCCTGGCCGTATGCGCCGGGGTCGTCGGCCTGTTGCCAGGCTGCGTCCCAGTCGATGCCGTAGTGCTCGTAGAGGCGCTGCTCTTCGTCCTCGGAGAGATGACCTCCTGCGTCCACGTCCACGTTGGGCGCGTCCTTGACCTTGGCCTTGGGATAGGGCACCTCGAGGTGGTCCTCCACCACGGACGCCTCGTGAATGGGCACGAACGACTCGCTGGTGCCGAACAGACCGGTCTTGACACTGACCCACTCGGGCTGGCCGGTGGCGTCGTCGAGGAAGACGTGCTTCGCCTCGCCGATCTTGTCTCCGTCGGTGTCGTAGACCGGGTGTTCCATCACGGTCGGGATCTGCTCACGGGTGATCACGTAGACCTCCCCCTTCGTACTTGTCGGGTTCTGGCTGACTGTCCGGCTCACCACCGCAGACACGGCAGCGGGACACCCTCCCCCACGGTCGGCACGACGACGGGGGACGGTCTGTCTGTCCAGTCCGGATCGAACAGCGCTGCCGCCCGCGCTTCCCGAGGCGGTCTGTGCCGTCACCACCGCCGGGTGTCCCTTATGTCCTGAGACACACGACTAGATTCGCCGGGTTCGGTTCTCATGCGCCCGCAGGTTTGGAAAGCGGCAGAGCGGGTTCACCTTGGAAGCAGCACTACTTCAAACGGAGGCGGTCATGCTCCTCCTCGGCATCATCCTGCTGATCATCGGGTTCATCACCGGCATCTCGGCCCTGTGGACGATCGGAATCATCCTCGCGGTCATCGGCGCAGCACTGTGGATCATGGGTTCCATGGGGCACGCAGTCGCCGGTCGCCGCCACTACTGGTAAGCGCACGAGCGGACAGGACGGCGCCTGCGGCAGCGTGCCGTTCGCTGGACGGCGCCTGCCCGGCGAGCCGGGCAGGCGCCGTCCGGCATCGCGGGCGCCGTCTGCGGGCTTGAGCGACGTGGCGCAGGGTGTGAACGGCATGCCTGGGCCGCCGGGGGGGGGCAGTGGGCCGGTCGGGCGGGGCCAGGCGGGAGCCGGTCAGGCTTCGTCCAGGCGGCGACGGTCCTCCTCGTCCCACTTACGGGTGTCGCGGGGCTGGGTGTAGGGCTCGGCCCCCGGCGGGTGCCCGCCGGCGATGGCCCGCTGACGTACCGTCTCCGCGTCGAACTCCAGGCCCAGCAGGATCGCCAGGTTGGTGATCCACAGCCAGATGAGGAACACGATGACACCCGCCATGGTGCCGTACGTCTTGTTGTAGGAGCCGAAGTTGGCGACGTAGAACGCGAAGCCGGCCGAGGCGATCATCCAGATCAGCAGGGCCAGGAAGCTGCCGGGGGTCACCCAACGGAAGCCCTTCACCTTCGCGTTGGGGCTCGCCCAGTACAGGATGGCGATCATCATAGTGACCAGGAGCACCAGGACGGGCCACTTGGCGATCGACCACACCGTCAGCACGGTGTCTCCTACCCCCAGGGCCTGCCCGGCCTGCCGGGCGAGCGAGCCGGTGAACACCACGATCAACGCGCTCACCACCGCCAGCACCATCAAGACGATCGTGATCCCGACCCGTACCGGCAGCACCTTCCACACCGGCCGGCCCTCGGGCATGTCGTAGACGGCGTTGGAGGCGCGGATGAACGCCGCCACATAGCCGGAGGCCGACCAGATCGCCAGCACCAACCCGACGATCGCCATGACCGATCCGACACCGGCGTTGCCCTGCAACTGCTCGACAGCACCGGTGATGATGGTGCGCGCGGAGCCCGGGGCGAACTTCTGCAGGTTCTCCAGCACCGCGTCGGTGGTGGACTTGCCGGCGAGCCCCAGCAGGGAGACCAGCGCCAGCAGCGCCGGGAACAGCGACAGCACCCCGTAGTAGGTCAGGGCCGCGGCGCGGTCGGTCAGCTCGTCGTCCTTGAACTCCTTCAGTGCCCCCTTCAGCACGCGGCCCCAGGCCGGCTTGGGCAGCTCCGCCGGGGAGTCGGGGGCGCGCCGCTCGACTTCCGGCCCCGGTCCCGGCGTCTCCTGCCCTGCCGGCGTCTCGTCACCGCGGTGACTTTCTTTTTGTCCCGGAAGGTGTAGTTTCGCCATGGCCGTCGGGTAACCAGCCTCGTGCTCCTCCTAACCGGCAGCCGGCACCGCGCCCGGCTTGCCCCCGCGGGACGTCCTCGCCGGCTCACCCACCCGGACATCGCCGCACGGTGGCGCTCTGTCGATCGCGGCCCTCCGCCTGCTCACCGGCTCCACGCTTGCCATGCGGTGTCCACGGTGGTGTGCCAGTGAGCCCGGGCATCGGCCGTCAGCCGGCCACGGACAGGGGTGGACGCCAGCACATGGAGGGCGTGAAGGTGCTCCGGCCAGGGCGCCGACAGCACCGTGCCCGACGCGGTGATGTCGAGTTCTCGCAGGTCCAGCACGACGACCCTCGCTCCGGCGCAGCGCTCGGTCAGCTGGTCGCGCAGGACGTGGGTGGTGTGCGCGGTCAGGCGCCCGGACACCGCGAACCACAGGTGGGTGCCCGTCAACGCCAGCAGACGGATCCGGAAGAGCGCCGACACGCTCGTCTCACCGCGTCCGGATGTGTGCGGGCGAATCGCGGCGTCCTGGTTCGGCTGACCCCGTGCGGTCGCCACGTCCTGTCTCGGCTGTCCCCGTGCTGGGTATGCGTTCCCGGCTGTGCGCCCGCATCAGCGCGGTGGGCCGAGCCACCCGAGCGCCGGGCGCAGCGATGCGACTCAGCCGGCGTGGGCCGTTGTCCTCTGTCACACAGGGAATCCGGGGCTGCCGCACGGGCGGATTGGGTCTGCGGGGGCGGAGAACTACGGCAGCAGCAGCAGCTCCTCTGCGATGCCTAAGAGGCCGAGACACCGGGCCGCTCTTGCGCCCTTTCGGGTGGCATCGGCTGCCACTCCCCAACCGCTGCCACTCCGGCACCGGATTCCCGGCGAGACCCCGATCAACGTGCTCGGGGCCGTTCCTACGAGGAGTGTCATGCGCACCCGTACCGCAGCAACCGCCGGTGTCGTGCTGGCCGCCGTCTGCGCCGCCCCCGCTCTCGCGGCCGTCGGCCAGCCGCTCGGCCAGACGTCGGCCTCGGGCCACCAGCACCGGGGCCTGGTGGCCGTCGGCCTGACCAGCGACCAGCGCCTGGTCGAGTTCGGCGTCGACAAGCCCGCCGCCACCCGCCTGCTGGGCAAGATCACCGGCTTGGCCGGGGACACCAAGCTCGTCGGCATCGACTTCCGCGTGCAGAACGAGAAGCTGTACGGCGTCGGCGACAAGGGAGGCATCTACACCCTCAGCACCCGCGCCAAAGCGAAGAAGGTCTCCCAGCTGACGGTCGCGCTGTCCGGCACCGGCTTCGGCGTGGACTTCAACCCGGCCGCCAACCGCCTCAGGGTCATCTCCAACACGGGCCAGAACCTGCGGCACAACATCGACGACCCCGCGGCCCCGCAGACCACCACTGCCGACGGCACGCTCACCAACCCCACCACCCCGCCCTCCACCGCCATGGGGGTCACCGGCGCCGCGTACACCAACAACGACCTCGACGCGGCCACCGCGACCACGCTGTTCGACCTCGACACCATGGCCGACCGGATCTCCCTGCAGTCCCCCGCCAACGCAGGAACCCTCGCCCCCGTCGGCAACCTGCGTGTCGACGCCGACCTGAACGCGGGCTTCGACATCCACTACAGCCCGGCCACCGGCACGAACCACGGCTACGCCACCCTCAAGACGGCCGGCGCCTACCGCCTGTACGGCATCAACGTCCTCACCGGCAAGGCCACCAGCAAGGGCGCATTCCCGAAGAAGCACCAGGTCACAGACCTGGCCCTGCCCCTCAACCAGAAGTAGCCCCGCCTCGGCGGAGGAACGCACCCGGCCCGCAGGACGCAGGACGCGCTTCTGCGGGCCACCCCGCCTTCGCCGCCTTCGTGGAACGCGGCTGGGTCGACCGCCGCCGGCCTACCTGTCGGGGCCGGCCGCACCAGGTGATGAGGCGCTGCTCTTGTGCGTCTTCATCCAGAACACGAGCGCGGCTGCCGCTACGACGAGGGCTGCGAGCACGGGCGCGCCCCAGGCAGGCGCACGCTGCACGGAGGCGGCGGCCATGTAGCCGGCGCCGGCCTCTGCGGTCGCCCACAGGGGCGCTGCGAGCACGCTGTAGGGGGCGATGCGGCGGTAGGGCAGCTGAGTGGCGCCGGCCAGGTGCGGGGTCAGGGTGCGGACCACGGGGATGAACCGGGTGACGAGCAGGGCTGGACCGCCGCGGCGGGCCATCAGGTGCTCGGTGCGCCGCCAGGCGGTCACGGGGATGCGGGTGCCGATGCCGGCGGTGCGCAGACGGGCCCCGAGTGTGCGTCCGGTGCGGTGGGCGAGGAAGTCTCCCGTGACGACGGCGCCGGCGGTGCTGCCGACGACGAGCAGCAGGTGCAGGTGTCCGGCGCGGGCGAGGGCGCCGGCCGTGAGCAGCAGGGTCAGTGTGGGGATGAAGGCGCCGATCAGGAGAACGGACTCGGCCAGTACGGCGGCCGTGAGGATCAGGTAGGCGGCGGTGGGGGGCACGTCGCTCAAGAGGCTCGACAGGGTGTTCATGCCGTGATGTCCGCGGCTTGTGCGGGCGGGACGGCGGGAGTGGGACCGGTGGGGCGCTGCAGCCGCCAGACCTTCGCCGGGGGAAGGTTGGCCCAGACGGTCCAGCAGCCGGTGGCGTAGCGGCGCCGGTAGTGGGCCACGGCCTCTTCGACGGCGCGATGCCGGCGGCTCTGGGCACGGCTGGAGACCAAGCGGCGAGCCTGTCGGGTGCCCAGGTAGGCGAAGTAGGTGAGGGTGCCGCCGGGGTGGAGCAGCTCCAGGTACCGGTTCATGATCGTTTCGGCTTGCTCCGGGGTGAAGTTGGTCAGGGGCAGGCCCGAAACGATCACGTCGTAGCGGCGGTCGGTGTCCAGTTCCTCCAGGTAGCTCTGGTGGACGCGGACCTGGTCGGGGTCCCGGGCCAGGTGGGGATGGCGGTGGGTGAGGTGGCGCAGGCGCTCGGCGAAGCGCGGGTTGGGCTCGACGACGTCGAGACGGCTGCCCGGGATGAGCTGGGTGAGGAGAGCGCGGGTGACGGCTCCGGTGCCCGCGCCCGCCTCCAGGATGTCCAGAGGGCGCGGGGCCTGCTCGCGTACGGGTCCGGTGAGCGCATGGGCCAGGGCCTTGCCACTGGGCGCGACGGCACCGGTGGTGCGCACGTCACGGGCGGCTTCGATGAGGAACATCCAGCCCTCGGCATGGCGCTGCGCGAGGACACGGTCGTGGGAGGTGGTCCAGTCGTCCATGGATGTGACGGTAGGAAGCGGCCCGGGCTTGCAGATCGGCTGATCGGCGCGCGACGAACCCTACGAAAGTAGGGGGTCGGCGCCGCAGGGCGGTGGGGGTCCTCCGCTCGCCGACGGCCTAGGCTTGCGCGAGTGAGCTGGGACGAAGGACCCGCGTGGAGGGTGTACGGGCGCGGCGCGCTGGTGGTGCTGCTGACGGTGGTGGCGGTGCAGAACACGGCCGCGACCATGAACGGGCGCTACGCCACCCTCGCCGCCGTGGCAGCCATGGCGTGCGGCGCCGCACTGCTGGTACGCCGACCCTGGCTGCTGGCTCCCGCGTTGACCACGCTCGCGAGCGCGGTGTGGGGCTGGCCGCTGCTGTCCCTGCTTCTGGTCGCCCTGTTCGAGCTTGCCGCGGCCCGCCGGACAGGGGTCGCGGTCGCGTGCGCCGTGGTCGCTCAGGCTGCCAACGCGATCACCGATCCACCCATCTCCCTGTGGACCCCGCAGCAGTACGGCTCCAGTCTGTTCCTGCTCCTGGCCGTGGTGGCCGGCTTGTGGGTGGGCGGGCGCCGGCGCCTCGTGGCAGCGCTCGGCACTCAGGTGGAGCATCTGCGGCTGGAGCGTGAGCTGCGCGAGCAGGCCGCCCGGGCGGCCGAGCGGTCCCGTATCGCGGCGGAGATGCACGACGTGCTCGCCCACCGTCTGAGTCTGATCGCCCTGCACACCGGCGTTCTGGCCACGAAGGCCGATGCTCTGCCCGAACCGGTGGCCGAGCGGCTGGCCCTGCTGCGCACCGCCTCGACCGAAGCCCTCGGCGACCTGCGCGATGTGCTGGGCGCCCTGCGCGACACCCCCGGAGACGCTGCCTCCGCTCCGCCCGCCCCCGTTCTGCGTGAGGTGGACGACCTGGTGGAGGAGGCGCGTGCGGCCGGACAGCAGGTCGGCTTCACCGTGACCGGGAACCCCGAGTCGGCCCCGGTCGCGCACCGGCTGGCCGCCTATCGCATCGTGCAGGAAGCTCTCTCCAACGCGCGCAAGCACGCCCACGGCGCGCCGGTCACCCTCCGCCTCGGATGGGAAGCGCCCGCCACCACCGTGGAGATCATCAACACCCCAGGAACTCCCGCCTCGGCGCCTGTCGATTCCGGCTTCGGCCTGGTGGGCCTCCGTGAGCGCGTCACCGCGCTCGGCGGCCACCTGCACGCCGGCCCCGGTGGCGCCGGTGCCTGGCGGCTGTCCGCCCGCATCCCTCACCCGCCCGCTGCCGGGCAGAACGGGGTCCGCACGTGATCCGCGTCCTGATCGCCGACGACGACGCTCTCGTCCGCCTCGGTCTCGCCGACCTCCTCGAAGGGGACGACGGCATCGACGTCGTCGCCCAGGCCGCCGACGGGCAGCACGCCGTCGAGCTGGCCACCGCCCATCACGTGGACGTGGCCCTGGTCGACGTGCGCATGCCCCGCATGGACGGCATCACCGCCACGGCACGGCTGCGCGCCCTCCCCCACCCCCCGAAGGTGATCACTCTGACCACCTTCGACCTCGACGAGTACGTCTACGACGCTCTCGGGGCGGGCGCCGACGGCTTCCTCCTCAAGGACACCGACCCCACCGAGATCCTGCGGGCCGTCCATCTGGTCGCCGCCGGATCGGCCATGCTCCACCCCAGGGCCGCCCGGCGCCTCATCGACCGCTACCACCAGGTCCACACCCCGCAGGCCTCGGCCGCACGGTCCAGACTCCAAGGGCTGACCCCGCGCGAACGGGACGTGCTGGCGCTGCTCGCCCAGGGCGAGACCAACGCCGACATCGCCGTCCGCCTTCGCATGCGGGAGAGCACCGTCAAAGCCCACGTCAGCCGGATCCTCACCGCCTTGGACGTCACCAACCGCGTGCAGGCAGCCCTCCTGGCCCGCGACGCCGGCCTCGACCGACCGGCGGACGGAACCAGGTGACGCCGGGACGGAACCATGTGACGCCGGAAGTGGCCGCCGTGGCTGTGCGGGGCAGCAGTCGTCACGCTGATGCGAGGCTCAACAGTCCTCGGGGTCCAGCCGCTCAGCGGCATGGAGCACATACTCGGGGAGCTTGGAGGTGGCGTCTAGGACCTCGATGCCGATGAGGCGGCCTTGCTCATCGAAGTCGAGGTTGATCATGCCGTCCACGTTGATCGGATCGCAGGGATACATGCGCGCCGATCTCACATTGACCTGTGGATCGGTGAAGTAGATGTACGCAGCATTCACGGTCTTGTCGTAGGTGACTTTGACGTCGGGCACGATGCCGAGTCCCTCCTGTTTCTGCACCCGTCCGGAGGCGCCCGGCGAGCAGCGGGCGCCATCGTACGGACTGCCGGTTCCGGCCCCGTGGGGAATCGGCGGTTCGGCCGGTCAGCCTCCCGTGGAGGAGCCCGGCCGGACGATCATGAGGACGAGGACGATCGCCCAGAGCAGCGAGAAGATGCCGGTGGTCATCGACAGTTGCTTCAGCAGCGTGGTGGACTCCTGAGCGGTGCTGGGCTCAGCAGGTGAAGCCTCTCCCCCGGTCGGACGGCGTCCATCCTCGTTCAGCAGGGCAAGGGCCTCCTGCTGGTCGGGGATGATGCGCGTGATGAGCAGGCCTGCCGCGATCGCGGTCAGTGTGAGCGAGGCGATCACCCAGGGATCCTTCGTCACGTTCATGGCGACGGCGGTGGCGATGCCCAGCACAGGCACCGCCGCGCTGACCGAGGCGTACACGCGGGTGAGCCTGTGGAGCAGCCGGGCCTCGGGGGCCTCGTTCGACCACCCGTTGAGGCTGTTGCGCATACTCCGGGGGAAGAGGCTGGCGGCGACGGTCACCGGCCCCACAGCCAGGACGGCGACCAGTACATGCAGTGTCAGGAACAACTTGTTCATCAACATGGCCCTAGTTTTAGGTTGGCTAAAACTTACGACCGGGACAGTAGCATCGGTCGTCGGCGACGGGAGAGGAGGGCTGGTGCGGTGAGCGGCGATGTGGTTGCGGACCCGGGCGGAGCGGCGCGCGGGACGGGCCGGAAGGTCCCGGTGATGCCGCTGTCGTTGCAGCTGGCCGGGGTCGGGCGCATGGTCCGGGAGGCGGTCGAGAGCCGCTTGGAAGGGAGCGGGCTGTCCGTCCGTCTGCTGGGGGTGATGGGCCACCTCTCCGCATCACCCGGCCTGTCCATCAGCGAACTCGCGCGCAGGGCGCGGATCAGCGCGCCGAGCATGCTCGCGCTCGTGCGGCAGCTCGAAGCGGAGGGGCTCGTCGAGCGCACCAGCCCGGCGGGCAGGGGCAACACCGCGCAGCTGAGCGTGACGGACGCGGGCCGGCGGGCCCGTATGCGGGCGAATCAAGCGCTGTCCGATCTCGACAGCGTGCTCTTCGACTCCCTGACGCCGGAACAGCGTGACGTGCTGAGCGATGCTCTTCTGCGGGTCGGCACGGTGCTCTCCGATGCGATGCCCCGATCCGCGCCGCCGCCTGAGCGGGAGCGGTGACGCTCATACCCCGTTCCGGGGCAGCTTTCGGGACACCTGGACGGCGAGAAGAACACCGGAAGCTCGGCCGTCCGGCGCCGCGCTGCCGCCGCTCGAGCCCGCCAGCGGTCAGGGGCTGACCTTCTGGTGCGGGGCGGGAGCTACAGCAGTTCGGTGATCAGGCGGGCCGCGTCGCGGGCGGGGCGGCCGACCCCGATCAGTGTGGCGGAGGCCGGTCCGGTCCAGTCGCCGTAGCCGAGCAGGTGCAGGCGGGGTTCGCCGACCGCACGGGTGCCCTCGGTCGCGATGTGCGCGCGCGTGCCGCGGAGCCGGAGCGGGCCGTGTCTGTGGCTGGTGCCAGAATCGACGGGTGCTGATCAACGGATACGACGTCAGCCCGTTGGTGGCGGGCGAGTCACTGCTGGCCCGCCCGGGCTTCTGGTCGAACTACCTTCTGTCGATGTGTAGCGACGGGGGGTGTGCCGAGCGGCCGGTTCCGGAGTGGTTCGGTGAGGACGGCGCCGATGTCGACGCCCTGTCCGAGGTCCTCTTCGATCCCGAACGCTGGCCGGTGTTCAGGGTGCCGGCAGAAGACGGTCCCGGGGCTGTAGTGATCTACCGCAACCTGGATGGCGACTACGGCACCGACTATCTCCTCACCCATCCCGGCAGAAGCTGCGCCGAGCAGATCGCCAGCTGGGACGGCGACTTCTCGGGCACTGGGCTGACATGGCGTGAACTGATCCGGATTGCTGACAGCCCGTCCTTCGCGGCCGATGGCGTCCAGGACACTGGCATCCGCTTCCTTCTGCTGCTTCCCCTCCTCACCGACCCGGACATGCCGGAAACAGCATCGGCAAGGCTTATGGCCGCTTTGGCCGTGGTCGGCGCGCCCCAGGACACCGCCTCCATCGCGGCGGAGCACCTGCTGGCCCACCTCACGAGGAGATCCCGACACGACCCCACCTGGGCGTCTCCGCTGAGCGGCAGCTGAGAGGCAGGTCGGTCGCCAGTCCCTCTGTGAAACGATCTTGGTGTGGCTGGTGTGATCACGGCGTGGGAGCTGTCCTGGACAGGCCTCGTTTGCAGGGCTGAGCTCTCGCGCCTTCGGCTGGCGACGGTTCTGCGGCACGAGGGCGCGGACGCGGTCGGCAAGGGCCGACCCTGGAGCCTTCCACCGGAGGACCGAGCACTGCTGGTCGCGGCGTCCCGGCGCACGAACCTCACGATGCGCCAGCTCGCTCCGCTGTTCGGGGTGTCCAAGTAGACGCCGACGCCCGACTGATCGTCGTGCTCGGCCGACTGCTCGCCGGGAATCGCAACGACTGCAAGGCATGGGAGGAATCCGGCGCTGGCTGCGTTAATGAGAACGGGTTCTGGCTCAACTTCTGTGACGCGGCACGCTGAGTGACGGCTGAGCTTCTCCGGGCAATAGGTGAAGTCGCCCGAAATCGAGCCGTGCTCAAGGTGGTTGGGATGACAGTTCGGGGTCGTGGAAGAGATCGTGCTCCGGGTTGAAGGAGCTGTTGTTCCCGTCGATCGCGGACTTTGCGGTGCTGTCGGTGGACGTGAGCATCGCGATAGTGCGGGTCGACGCGGAATGCACTGCGAACAGTGCCGCTACCGCTTGCCCTGCGTGCGGGGCACCGTCCTACGCCTGGTCGACGCCCTTCCCGAGCCGGAAGTGCCCGCCCCGCGTGTGGTCGGCGTTGACGAGTACGCCACCCGCAAGGGTCGCTACTACGGCACCGTTCTCATCGACGTCGAAACCCGCCGCCCTGTCGACCTGCTGCCCGAGCGGGAGGCATTGAGCCTGGCGGCATGGCTCGCCGATCGGCCCGGCGTCGAGGTCGTGTGCAGGGATCGGGCGCCGTTCTTCGCCGAGGGCACCACCGCCGGTGCACCGCAGGCGGTGCAGGTCGCGGACCGGTGGCATCTCTGGCACAACCTCAGCGAGGCCACCGAGCGGAGCGTCGCCCAGCACCGTCGCTGCCTCCGCGCTCTGGTCCCCACGGTCCCCGAACCCGGACCCGGACCCGGACCCGGACCCAAGGCTGTTCTGGCCGCGGACTCGTCCGGTTCTCCTTGGCCGCGCGGGCAGCGATTCGCCGACCGGACCCGGGCCCGGCATGCCGCCGTCCACGCACTGCTGACGGCGGGACACAGCCGACGCTCGGTCCAGCCGCAGCTCGGGATGACCTACCGCAGTCAAGCAGTTCGCCAGCGCGGTCAGTGGCAGAACCGGCCCTCCGTCCTCGACGACTACAAGCCCTGTCTGGACGACCGCTGGAGCGAGGGCTGCACCAACGCCTGGAGGCTGTGGGAGGAGATCGTGCCACTCGGCTACAAGGGCAGCTACCAGCGCGTTCGCGCCTACCTGCACGACAAGCGCACCTCACCGCAGCCGGTGACCGCCCGGCCGCTCTCGCCCCGGACCGTCGCCGGATGGATCCTCTGCCGTCCGGACACCCTTACCGAGACCGAGCAACTCCAGCTCAAGGCTGTCCGGACGCACTGCTCCGAACTCGAAGCCCTCACCAGGCACGTCCGCTCCTTCGCGACCATGCTCGCCGAGCGCCAGGGCGAGCGCCTGCCCGACTGGCTCGACGCCGTCCGGCAGGACGACCTGCCTAGCCTCCCCACCCTCGCCGCGGGCATCGACCGTGACCGCGACGCCGTCATCGCTGGCCTCACTCTGCCGTGGAGTTCTGGCGTCGTCGAAGGGCACGTAAAACCGGATCAAGATGCTCAAACGCCAGATGTTCGGCCGGGCCGGCTTCCAGCTGCTGAGGAAGCGAGTCCTGCTCGCAGGATGGGCTCTGGTGCCGTGCGGTAGATTGCGGGCGACACGAGAGAAGAGCTTGCATGGACTCCCGCATCCCGCGGTTGCGACGCAAGCTGGCACGCATCCCCTACGCGCCCAACCGAAGCCACTCCTTTGGAGAGGAGCGGCACGAATTTCGTCTCGGCCCCCGCCTCACCAACGGTCAGGCAGATTCCTTTCAGGCCGAGCATGACGTGGAACTCCCGCAGCCCTATCGAGACTTCCTCACCAACATGGGCGGCAGTGGTGCGTCTCCGTACTACGGACTGATCCCGTTGGAGGACTGCACGCTCTACACGATGGACTCCAGAGACGCCAGCACGGTCTCAAGGGGATTCAGCCGGGCCTACCGCCCCACCCGCCGTGGTGACCTGTTCCTGCACGTCATCGAACGCGGCTGCAGCGATCTCGTCCTCATAGGCATAACCGGCCCTCTCACCGGGCGCATGCTCATCGGCAACGCAGACGGCTTCTGGGGCCCGAACGTCTCCTCAGCCCCGGACTTTCTCACCTGGTATGAACGGTGGCTCGACCACATGGCTGCGGGACAGGACAACCGGGCTCTGGAGCTCACCTCACCCCAGCTCCGGGCGCATCCGATTCGGCAGCGGCTCGCTCACGCGCCGTGACCACTCCACAGAACCTGAGCCAGAACCCGAGAACGGACAGCAGATGTTCACTACTTGGGGAGGCACCGCTGTCCGGCGCTGTTCAATCGGTGGTGGAGCACCTGTGCTGCGCTAGAGGAGGCCGGTGCGCATGTGCTCCGTGAGGTTGTCGTGGATCTCGCGTATCCATGGGGTGCGGACGGCCGGCAGCCGGGCCAGGGTTTGTTGGAAGACTCCCCAGTCGATCTGGAACACGTCATGGACGCTTGGCGTGGGCGGGTCGTCGCGAAGGACGCCGTTGGGTAGTGGACCCGATGACGGGTCGGGGAGTTGCGGCTCAGGGAGGACCAGCCGGAGCCACACCCCGAACGGCAACGGGACCAAGCGCGCCGGGGTGGCCGGGGTCCATGCCCTCCCGGTCTGCGGGTGGGACGGCACGAGGAGGATGTCGGCGCCGTCGTGGGCCGGTTGTCCTGGTCCAGCCAGGACGGCGCGCCGCCTCGGCCCGCCGGCGGGCAGCAGGGTGTCGAGGGCGCGTTGAAACATCTTGGCGGTCAGGCCGTCCGGCACGGCTACCGCCCGGCCGTCGGAGGCCATCAGGAAGTGGGCGAGCGCCTGCCCGGCTGCCGCCACCCACTGTGGGCTCCAGTGCCATCGGTCGCTCGCCCGGAACGGCTCTCCCCATGGGGCGATCGGCTCGGACGGGGGCACGCCACCCCCCTCCGCGAGCAGGTCCGCCCAGGACAGCGGTCCGGCACCGGCGCCTTCGACGGAAATGCGGCGCACGGCGTTCGGGGCGAGCCACACGGCCTGCCAGAGCGAGCAGTCATCGATCCTGCTCGCCACGGGAAGACCGCACGCCGTGCAGGCCATGTTGGGGCCGTCACCCCCGTCGAAGCCGCAGCAGGCGCCACCGCGCTTCTCCGGGATCAGCACGGCGCCACGGGTGTCGCCCGGTGCGATGACAACCGCGCCGGACATGCCGTCGGACAGGGCGTGGACCGGCGCGTAGATGCCGCGGGCAGCCGCGTCGTCCGGATCGATTTCCTCCCACCTTCGCCACGGCGGCCCCCAGGGCTCCGATTCCACGGCGAACGTCCCCGATTCCATGAGCACCGGGAGCTGAAGCCCGTTACCGTACTTCTGGCGAGCGTGGGCAGGCAGGGCGACCTGGGACAACGGGGCGGTCAGCTCGGAGCCACACCGGACACACACGAAAACGAACAAACGTCCTCCGCTCGGGAAACAGGGACATCGTCGCAGCTCCGCGGCGGACCAGCCAATGTGTTTTCAATTCGCTGTGGGGCCGAAGCGCAGCCACGACGCCGTGATGGGGCGTGTCCGGAGGCGTCCGAGCGGGAGCTCGACATGCCGTGGGCACCTTTGTGCTGAGGCGGGCCCTACGGAGTGACGATGGTGAAGTCGGGGTCCGGCTCGCTGAGGTGGCCGAGGAGCGCCGTGAGGGTGGCCGCGTCCCCCTTGACCTCGATAGCGCGGCTCGCCGCCAGGTGCGCGAGGGGTACGGCACCGAGCAGGAGGGCGCGCAGGTCGGACTCGGCAAGTGTGATCTCGACGTCCGGTTCGACCGCCGCGGCTCGACGGCCGATGACGTGCGTGAGCACGCCGTTACGCAGGCGCAGCGTGACAGGGTCGCCGTCCGTCAGGACCCAGCGCACGGTGATGTCCGCGTCCCAGCTGCGCGGCCCGTCGACCCGGATGGCCAGGGCGTCGAAAATCTGTTCCAGGTTAAGCGCCGCGACCAGGTCGGGCGAGGTCGTCGCCGTCGGGGTGCCGACGGAGCCGTGGCGCAGTTCCAGGGCGCCCATGAGGTAGAAGTTGCGCCAGGTGCCGTTCTCGCTGCCGTAGCCGAGCTGTTCGAGCGCGTCAGCCTGCAGGGAGCGAGCCTCGGCGTTGTCCGGCTCGGCGAACACCACGTGATGGACGACTTGGGCGACCCAGCGGAAGTCTCCTTCGGCGTACGACTCCCGCGCCCGGCGCAGGACTTCCTCTGCCCCGCCCATGAAGTCGACGTACCGGCGGGCGGATTCCACTGGCGGATGCTCCCACAGGTGCGCCGGGTTTCCGTCGAACCAGCCAAGATACCGCTGGTAGACGGCCTTGACATTGTGGTTGACGGAGCCGTAGTAGCCATGGGTGTGCCACGCCTTCTCCAGCGCCGGCGGCATGGTGATGCGCTCGGCGATCTCCAGTGGTGTGAGGCCCTGGTTGAGCAGGCGCACCGTCTGGTCGTGGAGGTAGGCGTACAGGTCGCGCTGCTCGGACAGCAGGGCGATGACTCGCTCCCGTCCCCACACCGGCCAGTGATGGGAGGCGAAGGCGACGTCGGTGCTGTCCCCGAACAGGTCGATCGCCTCGGTGAGGTAGCGGGCCCACACACGCGGGTCACGCACCTGAGCGCCCCTGAGGGTCAGCAGGTTGTGCAGGTTGTGCGTGGCGTTCTCCGCCATGCACAGCGCCGCATGGTCGGGAAAGTGCAAGTTCAGCTCGGCCGGTGCCTCGGTACCGGGGGTCAGCTGGAAGACCATCCGGATGCCGTCGACCGTCTTCGTCTGGCCCGTGCGGCTGATGTCCACGGTCGGCGGGATCAAGCCGACCACACCGGTGGAGACGGTCTGGCCAAGTCCGGCACCGATCTGGCCGCGCTCGCCCTTGGGCAGGGCCGCGCCGTACATGAAGGCGGCACGGCGGGCCATGGCCGTACCGGCGTACACGTTCTCGCTGACGGCATGTTCCATGAAGCCCTGCGGGGCGAAGATCGGCAGGCCTCCCGCGGCGTCCTCGTCGGTCACCACTCCGCGTACACCGCCGAAATGGTCGGCGTGGCTGTGCGTGTACAGCACCCCCGTCACGGGCCGATCCCCGCGGTGGCTCCGGTACAGCGCGAGGCCCGCGGCGGCCGTCTCTGCGCACAGCAGCGGGTCGATGACGAAGACGCCGCGCTCGCCCTCGACGAGCGTCATGTTCGACAGATCGAAACCGCGCACTTGGTAGATGCCCTCGGTCACCTCGAACAGACCGTGGTCGGAGCAGAGCCGACTCTGCCTCCACAGACTGGGATTGGCCGTGTCCGGGCAGTCCTGGGACAGGAAGCCGTAGGCGTCGAGGTCCCACACCGTGCGCCCCTCGGCGTCGCCGACGACGCTTTCCTGCGCCGTACCCATGAAGCCCCGCCGCGCGTCGGCGAAGTCCTGGTCGTCATCGAAGGGAAACCGTTGCCGCACCGCTCGATTGGCCTGAACGATCCCCGGCTCGGCGGGCTTGGCTTCGGTGTTCGGTGGCATGTCGATCTCCTCGCTGGCCACGCCGGAGGCCCGAGGGGTGGCAGTCCTCTGGCAATGACACCTTCACTCGCTTTCTCGAACGCCACCACCCGGTGCACGCCATTCAGAGGACAGGCCGCCCTGCGCCCGTGGCATGCAGCGCAAGCCCGCCGCACCCCTCCCTTCCCCCATCGGTAGATCCCTTCCGATCGAACCGACATGGCGATCCCTCTTCCCTCTGCGAGAGACACCTCTCCCGGCACACCTCGCCCGTCAGACCTCGCCTCTGGCAGGAAGCCGTGGTCAGCTGGCTCAGGGCGCTTCTCGCGGATCACGACTCACGTGGATGTCAGTGGGGCCGGTGAGAATAGCGAGATGATCCACGCCATACCCGTGCCGCTGCCGTCCGCGCTCGTCGAGCACCACGCGATCGACCTGGAACGCAAGTACACCGACGGCTGGGGCGTGAGGGTCGACGACGTCGCCACCGCGCCCACCGGCGGGCTCTACGCCCTCTACGGGGTGAGCCGGTACACCTACGGCGTGGCTGATGACGAAGCCGATCCGGCGAAGGCGAACTTCGGCTACGCCTTGCTGACCAGGTACGCCTCCGACGGCACTGTCCTCGCCACCGCGGTCTCGGGGCAGAGCGATGACGTGCGCCAGGACACCACGTTCGGCGGCCCAACGACCGGGCTGGGCGAGGACCTGCAGTGGGCCAGGAACCTGTGCGTGCTGCCCGGCGGGACACTCGCCGCCACCGGCCCAGGTGACCAGACGCATCTGGTCACCGCGGATCTCACGGCGGTGACCGCGCGCCACTACATGCCGCAGACAAGCTACGACGACGGCCCGCGCAACCCCTTCGCCTCCTGGATCAGCACGACCCCGGCCGGCCGCCTGCTGTGCACGACCGGCGAGTTCGGGCTCTACAACTACGCCAACCTGCTCCACAACATCGTGTCGATCACCGACCAGCCCCTCACCCCCACCTCGAAGCCCACGCTGCGGGCGCTGGCGTCCCTGGAGGCGGAGCCTGTCAAGCACACCGAAGCCGACGTGCGGCCGGACGTGCTGCTCAACGGCGAGCCGGTCGGCATGGACCACCGGCCGCGGCCCTCGCTGACCGAGCGCCTCACCCAGCTCGAACCGACCGCACGGCAGCTGGACTGGCACGACGCCCGGCTCGGCCGGCCCGCAGTGGTACGGGAGGACCTGTTCGTCGTCCCGATCTTCGGACACATCTACCGAGGCGGCAGCCGCGGCCAGCGGTTCGCCTTCGTCCTCATCAACGACACAGGCGAGTTCGTCGGCCGGCTCGGCGGGATGGACCTGCACCGCGACTCCCCCTTCACCGGCCACTGCTTCGAAATCGCCGCCGACCCCGTCCGGGAACGGATCTACCACCTCAACCGGTACGGACTGTTCGCCTGGACCGCCACCGGCGTACGGGCCCAGCGCCTGGACCTGGAGGACAAGCGGTACAAGCTGCTCAAGCACTTCACGCTCATGGACTGCACCCCCGCCGGTGAGCTGATCCTCGTGCACCGCACCCAGCACCTGCTGCTCCGCATCCCCTGCCCCGCCTCCCTCGGCGACCTCGGCCAGGCGGTGGAGGACGCCCTGCGCTCCTACGCCAAGGAACGCACCGTCCTCAAACGGCGGCGGCAACCTGTCAACTGGCACTGGACCGACAGCGCTGCTCCCCTCCACCGCCTCTGATCTGCGGGTCTCCTTCTCTGCCGTGCTCGGGGCTCGGGCGGGTGGCCGTCGCGGGCCTTCGCCGGCCCCCGGGCCCCCGCTGGCCCCGGCACCGTCCGGCGCGGACAGCGCTCCCGTGGCGACCTCGACACCCTTGCCT
Source organism: Streptomyces sp. NPDC003456 (assembly GCF_042878735.1). NCBI lineage: Bacteria > Bacillati > Actinomycetota > Actinomycetes > Kitasatosporales > Streptomycetaceae > Streptomyces > Streptomyces sp. NPDC003456. Next base: position 1,184,808 of record NZ_JBIAOK010000002.1, on the reverse strand, counting down.
GACCCGCAACGCGCTGCGGCCGGCCAACCGGCTCATTCCCGACGACACACGACCTCACGTGACAGGCCACTCCGGAAGTCCTGCTCCGAGACTCACTGCATGAGGACGCCACCACCGCGGCGGACAGGTTCGTCGCGGCGGCCTCCCGGCACTTCGCCGGTCTCGACCCGCAGCTGCGGCCCGTCGCGGAGTACACCCTCTTCGCCGGGCCGGGAGGGCATGAGGCGGCCGGGCAGGGAGGAGCAGGCAGCCGGGGAGAACAGGTGCAGGGAGTCCCAGGCGTGCTGCCAGGCGCCGCCCGGCGTGGACGCCGCGTCGAGGATGACGAAGTCCACGCCCAGGCGGCGCAGGTGGTAACCGGCGGCGAGACCCGACTGGCCGCCGCCGACGATCACCTCCTGCGTGTGCTGAGGACGGCCGCTCATCACGGGACCCGGAGGGTGCTCGCGGGCCGTGGACACCGCGCCGCCCGGGCCCGATGAGCGGTGGCTCTGGTGGTGCGCGGCAGCCGCAGCACCGCCCGCTCGGTGACACCGACCGGGCGGCGGCTCTAAAGCGGCTCAAGAACCGCCCGGAGACTTCGCAGCCGAAGGCGCTCCGGGCGGTGCATCAGCCCTCCTGGGCGGCCGGGGTCAGCTGCCGGTCGGCGGTGAACTTCCGCCGCCAGGCGAGCGAGACGTAGACGAGCGCTACGAGGACCGGAACCTCGATCAGCGGGCCGACCACACCGGACAGGGCCTGGCCGGAGGTGACACCGAAGGTGGCGATGGCGACGGCGATGGCCAGCTCGAAGTTGTTGCCGGCGGCGGTGAAGGCGAGGGTGGCGGTGCGGTCGTAGGCCAGGCCGACGGCCTTGCCGAGCGCGAAGGTGCCGAACCACATCACCGCGAAGTACACCAGCAGCGGCAGCGCGATCCGGGCCACGTCCAGGGGCTGCGAGGTGATCGTCCTGCCCTGCAGGGCGAAGAGGACGACGATCGTGAACAGCAGCCCGTACAGCGCCCACGGGCCGATCCTCGGCAGGAACTTCGCCTCGTAGTCGGCACGGCCGAGCTTCTTCTCACCCAGGCGGCGGGTCAGGAATCCGGCCAGCAGCGGGATGCCGAGGAAGATGACGACGTTCGCCGCGATCTTCCCCATGGAGATGTCCAGTTGCTCGCCGTCGCCCAGGCCGAGCCAGCCGGGCAGCAGGTCGAGGTAGAACCAGCCCAGCAGCCCGAACGCCAGGACCTGGAAGACCGAGTTCAGCGCCACCAGGACGGCAGCGGCTTCGCGGTCACCGCAGGCGAGGTCGTTCCAGATGATGACCATGGCGATGCAGCGGGCCAGACCGACGACGATCAGGCCGGTGCGGTACTCGGGCAGGTCCGGCAGGAAGATCCAGGCCAGGGCGAACATCACCGCGGGTCCGATGATCCAGTTGACGGCCAAGGACGAGATCATCAGCTTGCGGTCGCCGGTGACGGCGTCGAGCCTGTCGTAGCGGACCTTGGCCAGGACCGGGTACATCATGATCAGCAGGCCGAGGGCGATCGGCAGGGAGATGCCGCCGATCTCCACCCTCGCCAGGGCGTCGTTCAGTCCGGGGATGAGCCGGCCCAGCCCGAGGCCGACGGCCATCGCGGCGAGGATCCACACGGCCAGGTAGCGGTCGAGCGTGGAGAGCTTGGCGACGACGGACGCTTCCTGCGTCGTCGCGGGCTCTTCGGTGCGGGTCACGGGCAGGCCCTCTTGTTGTCGGCGGCGGTACGGGCCTGTTCGGCCAGGTCGGCGAACTGCCCGGCGAGCTGGGCGATGACGTCGGGACGCAGCCTGTAGTACGTGAAGCGGCCGCACGGCTCGGTCTCGACGACCCCGGCCTCGCGCAGGACCTTCAGATGGTTGGAGAGGTTCGTCTGCTTGGCGCCCGTCTCCTCCACCAGGTGCGTGGTGCACAGCGTCTCGCGGGCGAGCAGGGTCACGATCCGGAGCCTGAGCGGGTCGGCCAGCACCCGGATCAGGTCAGTGTCGACTGACGTCATCATGGGCTGATACTGTCACATCACCCGGTGCTGATACCAGCCGGGGCTGACCTATGGCCCGTCGAAAGGGTCTGCCATGTCTGCCACTCCCGGCCGACCCCGCCGGTGCGCCGGTCGCAGGCGTCCGAGCCATCCGCGACGACATCGACCGCCGCATGAACTCCCACCGCACCCCTGCCACTCACCCAGCTAAGGAAGAACGCATGTCCTCCGCTCCGCTCGCCTCAGTCCTGTTCGTCTGCGTCCACAACGCCGGCCGCTCGCAGATGGCCGCCGGATTCCTCCACCACCTCGCGGGCGACCGTGTGGAGGTCCGCTCTGCCGGCTCCGTCCCCGGCGACCAGGTCAATCCCGCGGCCGTCGAGGCCATGGCCGAAGTGGGCGTCGACATCGCCGGCGCAAAGCCGAAGATCCTCACCACCGAGGCCGTCCAGGCGTCCGACTACGTCATCACGATGGGATGCGGCGACGCCTGCCCGATCTTCCCCGGCAAGAAGTACCTCGACTGGGCTCTGGAGGACCCCGCCGGCAAGGGAGTCGACGCCGTACGACCCATCCGCGACGAGATCAAGACCCGCATCGTGGCCCTGATCGCCGAGATCGACGGCCGGCAAGGGGCCTGACCTCCACGCAGGTGCCTCACCCCCCTTGCGGTGGCCCTGCGGCAGCGTGACGCCGAGGCCGGCGTGCTCCTTGCCGCCCGCCGCACACGGTCACGCGGTGGGCGGCGGGCATGCGCAGGCCCTCTCGTGGCGGCGTCCCGGAGACGTCCAAGCACGGCTTCGCACACCGGTCCGGCGGCAACGGCCCTGCTCGACGGTGCATGGCAGGGACCGTACTTGTGAAAGGGGCATCAGCAGCGATCCCGATCAGGCGGAAGCTTCGTTGTGCAGGACATGAACCGAACTTTCACCACCACCTGTCTCGCTCTGCTGGCTTCCGGTGTTGCCGCGGCACCGGCATCAGCGGGCGGTCTTCTGCCGATCGGCTCGCCGGCGTTCGGCACCTTCTGCGGCAACAAGGGCACCAGCCAGACCAGCGGAGCGACGTCCCACGCCACCGGCGCAGCCAGCGCAAACTTCGCCGGACTGCCCATCAGCAATCCCACCAACCAGTGCGGTGGAGCCGACGATCCCGCGCAATCTCTCCAACTGCTCCTCACGGAGCGGGGCTTCTGAGCCTGACCACCGCTGGCGCGGCCGGTGCTCATCGACCCCGCACCGGCCGCGCGGTGCATCAGAAACCGATGGTCTTCCTGGCACGCGATCGGCAGGCATGTCAGCGTCGCGACTCGGGATGACAGATGTGCGGCGTCACCGGGTCTCGAAGCGGCGGTGGAGGTTTCGGGCCACGTAGACGCCCGGGCCGCCGAACCCGACGATGTCGACCCGTCCGTCACCGGTGATGTCGGTGAGGAAGCGGGGGTGGCGGTCGACCCGCCAGCCGCCCGCGTCGTCGTGGTACCCGAAGCCGCGGCACACCAGTTGCGCCTGCTCGAAACGGCCGTCGCCGCGGTTGTGCGACACCCAGACTCCTTCGTCGCCGAAGCCGACGATGTCCGGGGTGCCGTCGCCGGTGACGTCGGCAAGCAGGCGCAGGTGTTTGTCGCCTGTCCACCCCTGGGCGAGTCCGAAGTCGTTCAGGACGAGTTGTGCCGGCTCGAACGTGCCGTCGCCCCGGCCGCGTGCGACGACGACGCCCTGCGGGCCGAATCCGACGAGGTCCGCCGCACCGCCGTCGGTGGTCCGGAGCACGAACCGGGGGTGCTGCCGGACCGAGCTCCACCCTTGGTCGGTCCCGAACTCGTCCAGCACGTACAAGGGTTCGGCGAACATGCCGTCCTCGCCCTGGAGCGAGATCCACACGCCGTCGTCGTGGCAGCCGACGAGGTCGGTGCGCCCGTCACCGGTGGTGTCGACAAGGAACCGCGGATGTCGGTCGACGAGCCAGCTACCCGCCTTCTCGCCGTGGCCGAACGCGCGGAGGACCGGGGTGTCTCCGACCGGGGCGAACGTGCCGTCCTCGTTCTGGAGCGAGATCCACACGCCGTCGTCGTGGCAGCCGACGAAGTCGGCGCGGCCGTCACCGGTGGTGTCGACGAGGAAGCGGGGGTGCTTGCCGGCGAGCCAGCCGCCGGCCTGCCGGCCGTGTCCGAATGCCTTGAGGACCAGCTTGCCGCCGGCGGGTGCGAAGGAGCCGCTCGTGTCCTGGGAGGACACCCGGACACCGTCGACGGCGAGCACGACGACATCGGGCTTGGGATCGTCCGGCTTCTGCAGTGAAGTCCACACGTCAGCGGGATGAGGGCCAGGTGCGGGCGGGTGCAGGACGCGCTCGTCGTCGTCGAAGGTCCCGTCGCCTCTGCCGGACGCGGTCACCGCGCCCTTCGCGGCTGTGATCGCGACGATGTCCACACGCCCTGTTCCTGTGGTGTCGGCGAGGAACCGCGCGCCGGGCCCGGCCCACCGGGTGGGTTGCCCGTGGGAGAGGTGATCCGTCCCGTCGTCCTTCCATCCGCCGGCCTCCTGGTCGCTGCCGAATCGTCTGAGGACCAACAGCACATCGCTGAAGGAGGGCGTGGCGTCGGGCGCCGGCCGCAGTGAGGCCGACCGGGTCAGCCGCCACGATCGGCGGCCGTTCCAGTGATCCAGGGGTGACCAGCGCAGCACCGGGTCACTGGTGCGCTCCGGCTCGGCCGGGACGAACCTCCAGCGCTGGGTCTCCGCCACGTCGTCGTACTCGCGCAGGACGACCCGGGTCTCTGCCGCACCCGCCTCGCCGAGGTCCAGGACAGCACCCTGCGTTGCTTCCTCGATGAAGTAGAGACCCGCTTCGCCGTCGACGGGGACGACCCGCCACTGCTGACTCCTCTTGCCGGCAGCAGCGTCCCCCTGACGTACTCCGCGGTCGGCGGTCGCCGGATTGTCGAGCACCTTGCCGCTCATCGCGTTGCGGATCACGTGGATCAGGTCGTCCTGCACAGTGCGCACAGGGGCGAGTTGCCACAGTTGCCGGCTCGGGTCGCCGTCGGGCAGTTCGCGGACGACGAGCGCTCCGTCCGCGCCCGGCACGGGCTTGGCCCAAAGAGCCGTCCCCGTGGCGGCGTTGACGATCTGGACCTTCAGGTCTTCCAGGGGCACGGGCATCGTGATGCCTCTTCCAGGCGAGGGGGGCGCCGAGGCAGGTCGGCGGCAGCCGGCCGGCCTCGGCTCGGGACGGGTGCGGCGCGGCGGTGGCCGCGCATCACGTGAAGACGTGGTGGTAGGGGACGTCCCACTCGTGGGGCAGCCGCGGGTAGAAGGTGTTGATGACGGTTCCGGTGAAGTCACCGCCCCAGTTACGGGTGACGCGCACCTCGCTGTCGGCGGTCACCGCGTGGTCCTTGAACCCGAGGATGGTGTCGGGGTGGGTGATCGGCACGAAGGTGATCCCACCCCAGGGCGTCACCGTGACGACCCAGAGCTGCGTGTCCTCGGGTGCGCCGTTCCTTCCGCGCCATTTGTCCCCCACTTTGTCGGGCAGGCCGACCTGGACGGTGTCGCACGTGCTCTTGGGGGCGTCCTGGTGGACGGTGATACGCCTGCGCTTCGGCTTCGGCACACCGTCATCGCCGCGTCCTTCGTCGGCGTCGCCCGCAGCGGCGGGCTTGGGCGAGACCTGGCCTGCGGCGCTCTCGACGAAGTACAGCGGTCGTTGCCCGAAGAAGCCGGCGGGGGTGATGTGCCAGAGGTGGCCCTTCGCCTCCTTGGTGGCTTCGTCGAGCGCGGTGGCCAGCTTGACGCCCTTGTCGTGGCTCTCCTCCTTCAGTTCCGCGGGGCGCAGATAGCCACCGTTGAAGGCGTGGACGAGCATGACCGGCCGGTTCTCGACCAGGGCCGCCACGATGGCGTTGTCGTAGCTGTTCACCGCGACCGGGCCGCCGACCACCAGGTTCGACATCGCCGTGCGTTCTTGGGTGTACATCTCGAGACCTCACCTCTTTCCGAAGGGGGAGAGCGACGGGTCGGACGTTCCTGGAAGTGCCCTGTCGCGATCTGCAGCCGCAAAATCGACTGAACGCGCGGAAAGGAGCAGCGGAAAGGAAGGGAACGACTGAAGCACAGAACCGGCCACAGCAACGAAAGAGCCTGTACCGAATCCGCTGTCCAGCATTGCTACCAGGTTGCATCCGATTGCCCGACAGCTTCCCAAAATACTGTCCACGCAAGCGAGTTGAGGACGCGGCAGGAGATTTATCACTCGATTGAGCGCATGGTCCGGTGACCCCTTTGTGGCGAATGAAGGAAGTGCTAGCTTCACACTTCGGGACCGCGCGGAGATTCTTGTTCAGATTGTCACCGGTGACATCCGGTCAGATGAGTCGAGGACGAGGAATGCCTTCCACTGCGTACAACTTGGTGCAGGCCAAGCGTCAGCCGCTGACGAAGAAGAACCTGCGGGAACTCAACATCCAGCAGACCTGGCAATCCATTCTGAACCACCCCAACCTGATCTACGTCGACGGCAACGGAGCGAAGCACAAGCCCATCGGGTTCTCCGTGAACAAGTCGAGCTTCGGCGCCTTTCCCGGCACCGCGTTCCAACTGGGCTGGCTCGCCTACATGAACCTCGGGGAGCCGCTGATCGAAGTGCGGGGCGACATCGGCCAGCCTCCGCCCGACACCTTCTCCTCGCGCACCTATGTCAACCGCAGCCAGTCCGAGATGACCTTCACCGACTCGGTCGACTTCACCGTCTCGAACGGAGTCTCCTGGTCGCTCCACGGAGACGCAAAGCTCACGTTCGGCGGGACCGTCGGCGCCTCGCTCCAGCTGCAGTTGCAGAACCAGCTCCGGTTGGACCTCCAGTCGCAGCTTCAGGCGTCGTGCCAGAACGGGACGGCGAACAAGAACGCGAACACGGTGACCAACAAGAACAGCAAGGACAGCGTCGGCGTCGACAACGCCAACACCACCGAGACGTCCGCGAGCAGCTCGGCGACGAACTCCGCGTCGAACGGGATGACCCATTCGGTGGGATTCACGACCACCGGCAGCGCGACCGGGAACGCGTCGCTCAACGCGCAGCTGGCACTCGGCATCGCGGCGACCGTGGGTGGGTCCCTCAACACCAGTTGGGCATCGAAATCGCAGATTTCCGGCAAGGTCCCGCCGAACTCGCGCGTGCAGACCCTCGTCACGCAGCGACGCAGCCGTAAGCAGTACAGCTATGAGATCCCGGTGACCTTCTCCGGACTGATCGCGGTGCAGTACGCCGTACCGGTGACCGTTCTGTCCCCTCCGCAGTCCGGCCTCTACCCGGGCCTCGATCAGGTCGTCGCCCGGGACATCGGCGACATCGACCTGACCCCCGGCGGCTTCCGCATGAAAGGACTGGCCGAGGTCGTGTCCGCTCTGGAGGTCCACCACACGATGCTCGAAGGCGAGAGTCTGGCCGTCAGCCCTCAGACGCTGTACAAGCAGCCCTGACGGCACCGAACCGCCACCACAACGACGACGATCGAGGTGACGACCATGGTGTTCGACAACATCTTCAACTCCGCCGGCACGGGCGCGGGATTGTTCTCCGTGACCACCGGCAGCGCAAAGCCCCGCTACGGCGAGGACGTCGATTTCGAGGACGCCGACGACGACGCGTACGACGACACCAGCACGAGCCTCTTCAGCAGCGCGATCCACGGCGCCTCCTCCCGGGCGAAGGTCGTGCAGGAGACGTCACCGGAAGCGCGGGCCGTCCTGGGTTTCCTCGGCTCCTTCATCCGGACCACCCAGGCCTCCGCCGAGGCACAGGCCCAGTACGCCGGCGATCCCGGGTCGGTGAGCCAGGCTGCGTCCAGCGGCATGAACAAGGCGAGCGCGACAGTGACCGATCACAGCGATCTGCAGAAGGACGAGGACTTGCAGAGCAGGCCGAGGCGAAGCGACCACGCCCAGCCGCCCAGGACCCCGCAGACACCGAAAGCGCCCGAGGCACCCACCGCCCCCAAGGCGACCGCGGAGCAGCCGTCCCGTTCCCAGTAGGAGCGACCCGGACCGCCTGACGGGCACGTGGAGGGCAGGGGCGAGGGCGCCCCTGCCCTTCACGCGTCATGCGGGAAGCAGTTGCCACTGCCGGCTCTGGTGGTCACCCTCCGATCCGTCCTGCGTGATCGCCACGCGGGCGTTGGTGTCGGCCCGCAGCAGCAGCCCACTGTTGCGGTTCGCGATCTCGAAGACCCGGGGAACGCCGTCCACCTCGCCCACCGGGATCAGACGCCACTGCTGGTGATGTGCTTCCGGGCCCTCGTAGCCGCGCTGCGCGATGACGGCCCCGGACCTCGCTTGTGCTCCGACGACCTCGAGAACCTTGCCGCTGCGTACGTTCTCGATGCGGTACAAGACATCGCCTTCGTGCCGGCCGGCCGCGACCACCCTCCACCGCTGATGGTCTCTGGGCACGGCGAGCAATTGGTGGACCTCCGCCCCGTCCCTGACGGACTCGCGCACGACCCCCATTCGCAACCGGCTGCGCACGTTGGCCCACGAGACCACCGTGCCCGAGTCGGGCAGCCCGGCCAGCCTCACCGACGCGACCCTCCGGACCCGGTTGTTGACGTGATCGGCGACGTAGAGGGTGTCGACGCAGTCCACAGCCAGGCCGTACGGGTGGTACAGCTGGGCCTTTCCGGCGGCGCCGCCGTCACCGCCGAAGCCCGCCGTTCCTGTGCCGGCCACCGTACTGATCCTTCCGTCCGCCGCGACCATGCGGACGCGGTGGTTGCCGTAGTCGGCGATGTAGAGGACGCCCGCGCTGTCCGCCACCACGCCCACCGGGCCGTTCAGCCGGGCCGAGGTGGCGGGACCGTCGTCCCCGCTGAAGCCCGCGGTGCCTGTGCCGGCCACGGTGCTGATCTCCCCGTCGGCCGTCACCTTGCGGATCCGGTGATTGGCATAGTCCGCGATGTAGAGGGCGCCCGTGTCGTCGATCGCCAGTGCGTGCGGGCGGTTGAGCTGCGCCGAAGCAGCCGGGCCGGCGTCGCCACCGGCGCCGACGGCCCCGGTGCCGGCGAATGTGCTGATGCGGCCGTCGGTCGTGATCCTGCGGACGCGGTTGGTGTGGTACTCGGAGATGTAGAGGGCGCCGCCACTGTCCACGGCCACCCCCATGGGTAGGTTCAACCGGGCGGCGACGGCCGGGCCGTCGTCCCCGCTGAAACCCGCGGCGCCGGTGCCGGCGACGGTACTGATCCGTCCGTCCGGGGTGACCTTCCGCACCCGGTGATTGTTGCCATCGGCGATGTAGACGGCGCCCGCACCGTCCACCGCTACCTCACGGGGCCAGTTCAACTGCGCTGCCGTGGCGGGGCCGTTGTCCCCGCTGAACCCCGCGACCCCGGTGCCCGCGACCGTGCTGATCCTCCCGTCGGTGGTGACCTTCCGGACGCGATGGTTGTTGAGGTCGGAGAAGTAGAGGGTTCCGGCGCTGTCCACCGCGACGCCGTACGGGCGATTCACCTGTGCCGACACGGCCGCCTCACCGTCCCCCTTGAACCCCGCGGCCCCGGTCCCCGCGACCGTACGGATCGGCGCACCGGCTTCCTCACCACCCGTGCTCGACTGGGCAGTACTCATCGTCCCTCCGTCCCTCGCACCCGCTCCGGACGGTCCTGGCCTACCGTCATACGGCTCCCCTGTCTCGAGATTCATCCTTTGGCACGCACCCGAAGGCGACCTGCGAAATTGATCCTCCCGGCGCCGAGGACTTCAGAAAATGGGAATGTGTGTGCAAAAGGGATTTCCGGACAAGGGGCGTCTAGACGCAACAACGTTTCCTCAGTGGGCGTGCACGTCCACCCCGCCTCGGGCCGGCACCGGGAAGCAGGCTGAGAGCAGGTCACCCACAGGGGTTCGCAGCGGTACGGCACGGGCAGCCCGGCACTCGGGGGGGTGTTTGCCGGAGTCGTCGAGATTGCTGATCATCGTGAACAGCGCGTCCTACGCACCCTGGGTTAGCCGAACGGGCCAGCCGCACGGGCCCGTTCGGAGCACCGGAGGGCGCGTCACGAATCCGCGCCGGGTGGAGCGTCGTAGCGTCCCCCGCATGACCGCAAGCACACCGCACCAGCCTGCTTCCCTCACCCGCCGCGCGGCCCTGACCGGGCTCGCCGCAGGGGCGGGCACGCTCGCCGTCGGGAGCGCCGCTCCTGGCGCGGCCGCCGCGCCCACCGCGCCTTCGGCGGCGCCCGATCCGACACCGGGAGCGATGCGGCTCTTCGCCGATCCCGGCTTCAACTTCGCGGGGTTGCTCGCGCTGGGGGCCGCGGGCATGCGCGCCTCCGAGGTCGGCGAGGTGCTGACCGCGGTCAACGCCATCAACGCGGCGGGGCTCTCCGAGCAGACCTACACCGACACCTTCCGGTCCTGGGGCGACCGGCTCTCCGCTCCCCCGGCCGTGGACCGGGACGGCCGCGGGACGCCGTCGCAGACCCGCCGTTTCCGCTCGCTGCGCGCGGCCCAGTACTACGCCCAGGCGCTGTTCTACGTCCTGGGCACCGACCAGCCCGGTGACGAGGAGGCGGTCTACGAGGCGGGACGCAGGGCCTGGGACACCTTCGCCCGGCTCTGCACGCCCGCTGCCGTCACCGCCCGGGTCCCGTGGGGCAGGACCCGGCTGCCGCTGTGGTTCTTCCGCCCGGACGGCCCCGTCGAGCGGCGCCCCACCGTCATCCTCACCAACGGCAGTGACGGGCAGAACGTGGACATGTGGACCTACGGCGTGTCCGCGGCCCTCGACCGCGGCTGGAACGCCCTCGTCTACGACGGCCCCGGACAGGGACAGTTGCTGTTCGTCGAGGAGATCCCTTTCACCACCCGCTGGGAGACGGTGGTCGCCCCGATCGTCGACTGGCTGCTGCGGCGCGAGGACGTGGACGGCCGGCGGATCGCCCTCACCGGCCTCAGCATGGGCGGCAACCTCGCCCCGCGGGCCGCCGCCTTCGAGCACCGGCTCGCCGCCTGTGTGGCCATGCCCGGATGCCTCAGCCCCTGGCTCGGCTTCGACGAGGCACTGCGTGACATCGTCACACCCGACAAGGAGGAGACCAACCGGATCTGGAACGAGGAGGTCGTCCCGGGGCTGTCCCCGCAGGAGGCCTTCATCGTCAAGAAGCGCTTCGAGATCTTCGACCGGAAGGCGCTGCGCCAGGCGCGCCGGGGCCAGGTCCTCACCGACCTCTGGACACCGGCGCAGGTGGCCATGGGCCTCGACATCACCGGGATCGTCGGCAGGATCAAGGTCCCGACGCTCGTCCTGGACTACGACTTCGAGCAGTTCTACCCGGGCCAGCCGCGGCAGATGTACGACCTGCTGCGCACGCGGCGCGACTACGTGAAACTGACGAAGGCCACCGGGGCCCAGTTGCACTGCTCCCCGATGGCGCCCCAGCAGCACTGCGACGTCGTCTTCGACTGGCTCGCGGACGTGCTCCGGCGCTGAGCGCCCGGGTGAGCGCCCCTCGGCATCGTCTCAGCCCGACCGGACGGCCTGCCGCGCCACGCTCCGGTCGGGCCCGGACCCGATCCGGGCGGCCGTGACCCCTTCGGGCCTGCCGGAGTGCGCAGCGCGCGTCGTCTTCGCAGCATGGCGTCTGACGCCCCCACCCTCCGGGTGACCGCATGCGACCGGTGCTGGTGCCTGTCACCGCATCGGTCCGGAAGGACGACATGCCCATACGCACCCGCGGCACGGCTGCCGCGGCCGCCATGTTCCTGACCGGTCTGACGGTACTGAGCGCGGTTCCCGCCCACGGCGCGCCCGGTGCAGCCTCCGTCCGCCTGACGTCCGCGGGCGAGGAGGGCGGCCCGCCTGTCGTGACCCGCCCTCAGCGCGTTGGGCAGCCGGGACGGGCGTCCGGTGATCCGCCGCCCGGGCCCGCGGCGGCCGGTGCGTACACCGTCGCCTCCGGGGACACGCTGTGGGACCTCGCACACCGCTTCCTCGGTGACGCCCTGCGGTGGGACAGTGTCTACGCCCTCAACCGACAGACCATCGAGAGTGCGGCCCGTCGGCACGGGTACGCCTCCAGCGACCGGGGGCACTGGGTCTTCCCAGGCACCTCGCTCACCCTCCCCGGGACCGAGCGGGCGCCGGCGCAGCCGTCGCCGCGCTTCGAACCCGCCGCGTGCCCGACGACGTACGGGCCGCTGGAGCACACCCGCTGCGGCTTCCTCGTCGTACCGGAGAAGCGGTCCCACCCCACGGGGCGCACCCTTCGCCTGGCCGTTGCGCTCGTCCGCTCGGCGTCGCCCGCACCACGCCCCGATCCGATCGTGTTTCTCACCGGCGGGCCCGGGGCGGACGCCCTCGGGAACATCGAGGAGCTGACCGAGGCCGGTGTGAACCGTGACCGCGACCTGGTCGTCCTCTCCCAGCGCGGCACGTTCTCCTCTCAACGGCCGCTGCTGTGCCCCGAGATCGACCAGTTCTACGCGGACCGCGTCCACCTCCGCTACGACGCACCCTCCACCGGGGACCGGTACGCCGGGGCCGCGGCCCGGTGCCACGAGCGCCTGACGGCCCAGGGAGTCGACCCCACCGCGTACAACACCAGCGAGAACGCCGCCGACGTGGCGGACCTGCGGAAGGCCCTGGGCATCCGGGAGTGGAACGTCCTGTCGCACTCCTACGGGACACAGCTGGCGCTGACCTACATGCGCATGTTCCCTCAGGGAGTGCGCTCCGTGACGGTCGACGGCGTCGTACCGCCCTCCGAGGCCACGCCCGGATGGACGTGGAGCAGCATGCGGGAGTCGTTCGACAACATCGTCGGCGCCTGTGCGGCGCAGCCCTCCTGCCGCCGGCGCTACCCGGACATCGGTGCCACCTTCCTGCGGATGGTGGGTCGGCTGGAGGCCCGTCCGGTCACCACATACGTGACGGTGCCGCAGGTCGGCCGGGTGAAGGTGGTCCTGGACGGCGGGGCGCTGCTGAACTGGATGGTGCGTGCCAGTCACGCCCCCGCCGACTTCCCGCTGGCCGTCGACGAGTTGGCCCACGGCCACCCCGAGCGCATCGCCGAACAGTGGGCGGCCGCCTGGCTTCCCGGTTCGCAAGGGATGTTCGCCCACGGATTCTCCCTGAGCGTCTGGTGCAGCGAATGGGTGCCGTTCGAGACACCCGGCGAGCAACTCGCCAAGGGCCGGCAGGCGTTCCCGGAACTCCCCCGTTCGGTCCTGGCCCAGGCCCCGCAACTGCCGTTCCTGCGGCAGGCATGCCAGAGCTGGCCCGTCCCCAAGGCGCCCGACTCCGTGCGCGAGGTCACTCGCAGCGACATCCCCACCCTTGCCATCTCCGGGAGCTTCGACGCCCAGACCGGGGCCCAGTGGGGGCGCTTCGTGGCCCGGACACTCCCCCGCTCCACGGTGGTGACGCTGGCCGGTGTCGCCCACGGCACGTTCGACAACCCGTGCGGCGCCGAGGTGATCACCTCTTTCTTCGAGGACCCCGAGCACCCTGACACCAGCTGCGTGAGCTCGGTGGAACCGGTGCCGTTCATCGTCGGCGATGAGGGGACCGGAAGCTCATGACCCCTGATCTGCTGTCGGACGGTTCGACTGCCCACCAGGCCGCGGACAGCCGGTGGTCCCGCCGCGGCTTCCTCGGCGCCGCGGCGGCGCTGGGCTGCGCGAGCGCCACCCTGGGCGCTGCGTCCCCGTCGGCCGCGTCCCCGGGCTCCGCCGTACGCGGCGGCGACACGGGCGACACCGGCGACCCGGGTGACACCGGGAACCCGCTGTTCGCCGCTCTCGACGCCAGGATCGAGCACGCCATGAAGGCCTATGCGATCCCCGGAGCGGCCGTGGGCGTGCTGTGGAACGGCATGGAGTACGTCAAGGGGTACGGGGTCACCAATGTCGATCACCCGGTCCCGGTCGACGGTGACACCGTCTTCCGGGTCGGCTCGACCACCAAGACCTTCACCGGCACCACTCTGATGCGGCTCTTCGAGCGGGGCGAGGTCGACCTGGACGCGCCGGTGCGCCGCTACCTGCCCGGTTTCACGGTGGCCGACCCCTATGCGTCGGCACAGGTCACCGTGCGTCAGCTGCTCGACCACAGCGCCGGCTGGCTGGGCGACGACTACCAGGACTTCGGCCCCGGGGACGACGCGCTGGCCCGGTTCGTGACGTCCATGGCCCGGCTCCCGCAACTCAACGCCCCCGGCAAGGTGTTCGCCTACAACAATGCGGCGTTGTGCGTGGCCGGCCGGATCATCGAGGTGGTGACGGGCACCACCTACGAGGCGGCGGTGCGCGACCTGGTCATCGATCCGCTTGGGCTCGACCACAGCCGGTTCTCCAGCGACGAGATCGTGGGCTTCAACGTCGCCGCGTCCCACGACGTCGTCGACGGCAAGGCCGTGCTGGAGCCGGCCTTCTGGCTCCAGCCCCGCAGCCTCGCGCCGACCGGCGGGCTGATCTCCAGCGTGCGCGACCAGTTGGCCTGGGCCCGCTTCCACCTCGGTGATGGAACCGCCCCCGACGGCACACGGCTGCTGAGCAGGGCATCGCTGGAACGGATGCGCTCCGACCCCGGACCGGGCGGCACCCTGGTCGTCGAACTCGACGGCATGGGGGTCACCTGGATGCTGCGCCCGACAGCCCAGGGACCACGGATCGTGCAGCACGGCGGGACCTGGCCGGGCCAGATGTCCGGCTTCCTGATGGTGCCCGCCCGCGGTTTCGCCCTGACCCTGCTGACCAACTCGGAAGGCGGAACGCTGCTCCGGGACGAGCTGTTCACCGACGACTGGGCCCTCAGCCGGTTCGCCGGGGTGACCAACCTGCCGGCCACGGCCGAGGTCCTGACCGGGCGGGAGCTGGCGCCCTACGAGGGCCGCTACACGGCCCAGCGGATCAATGAGGAGGGCGCCGTCGAGGACGTCGTCGTCGACCTGACGCGGCACGGCGGACGGCTGCGCGGCACCCGGACGTTCCTCGGCGCGGCGAGCGACATCGCCCCCGAGGAGGAAGAGGACGCGGCCGCGGGCGACACCAGCGAACTGGGGGCGGCCTTCTACCGACCCGACTTCACCCTGGACCTGGACGCCGAGGGCCGGCCGACCGGTACGCGCTCCGACTTCGTGCGCGGACCCGACGGCGAGGTGGTCTGGTGGCGCAATCACGGTCGGCTGTATCGCCATCAGGCCGATTGACGGTACCCGTCCAGGGCGCGGTGAGCGCGCCGGCCGTCGAGACGGCGGCGAGAAGGAAGAAGAGCGGTCCGTAGCCGCCGAGCGGTACCACCAGAGCGGCGCCGGCGAAGGGCGCGAGGGCTGCGGCGGTGGTTGCCGGTGCGGCCAGGAGTCCGGAGAGGCGCCCGTAGTGGGTGGCGCCCCAGCGGTCGGTGATGGCGGTGGCCTGGAGCAGGGTGAGATTGCCGCGGACCATGCCGGCCGCGATCGACACCGCGATGAGCAGCGCGTACGGGCCGGG
Source organism: Streptomyces sp. NPDC003456 (assembly GCF_042878735.1). Classification (NCBI taxonomy): domain Bacteria; kingdom Bacillati; phylum Actinomycetota; class Actinomycetes; order Kitasatosporales; family Streptomycetaceae; genus Streptomyces; species Streptomyces sp. NPDC003456. The sequence goes on along the minus strand of NZ_JBIAOK010000002.1, from coordinate 1,169,315 downwards.
GACGGCGGCGAAGGCGCTGGTGGTCAGGGCACCGAGTGCGACGAGCAACGTGGTGCGGGCCGTGGCGGTGGTGCGGCGGGCGAGCGTGGCGTACAGGGTGCGGCCGAGGGTCTGTCCGGCGCCGCCGATCCCGAGGGCCCAGGCGGCCTGGCTGGTGGTGTACCCGCGTTCCAGGAGGAGGGGGACGAGGGCGACGACGACAGCGTGCAGGGCGAAGCTCGACAGGGTGAAGGTGGCGGCGAGGAGGAGGAACGGGCGGCTGCGCCCTGTGCCGGCGGCGTCTCCTGTTCCGTGTGCGGGGGCGGTGGGGGCCGCGGGCCAGGGTGCGCGCAGGGCCAGCGCGTGGGCGGGGATGGTGACGGCGGCGAGGAGGGCGGCGAGGACGAGGTAGGTGTGGCGCCAGGACAGGTGGCCGGCGAGGGCCGCGGTCAGCGGGGCGAAGACGGTGGAGGCGAGTCCGCCGGCGAGGGTGACGACGGTCAGGGCACGGACGTGGTCGGGGGCCCACCAGCGGGTGAGGGCGGCGAAGGCGGGCTGGTAGAAGGTGGCCGCCATGGCGAGTCCGGCCAGCGTCCAACCGGCGATGAAGACCGGGATGTTCGGGGCTGCGGCCACGATCAGCAGGCTGATCACGCCGAGCACGGAACCGGTGGTCATGACGGTGCGCGGGCCGCGCCGGTCGAGGATGCGGCCGACGCGGATGCCGGCGAGGGCGGAGACGGCGAGGGCGAGCGAGAACGCCGCGGTGGTCGCGCCGGCCGGCCAGCCGGTCGCGGCGGTGATCCGGGGGTTGAGCACGGGGAAGGCGTAGTAGACGATGCCCCAGCTCGCTATCTGTGTGGCGCAGAGGGCGGGCAGGGCGGCGCGGGGCCGCGACCGGTCCCCTGTTCCGGTCGCGGCCCCGTGCGCTGTCGCGGCCGGCTGGGTCACGAGCCGCAGCAGCCGCCCGCCGGGGCCTGCTCGGTTGCCGCCGCCCCGACCGCGGCGGGGGCGCCGAGCTGGACGAGCTGCGGCGCGGGTGCGCAGCAGCCACCGCCGTCGCCCTCAGCGGCCTCGGGAGCATCGAAGAGGCCGGCGCCGCCGCACACACCGGTCTCGGGCAGGGTGAGTTCCACACGGTCGGCGGAGGCGAGGTCGCCCGCGATCGCCGCGGCCACGGAGCGGACCTGCTCGTAGCCGGTCATGGCCAGAAACGTGGGGGCGCGGCCGTAGGACTTCATCCCGACCAGGTACACGCCCTGCTCGGGGTGGGACAGCTCGCGGTGGCCGTGGGGGTAGACGGTGCCGCAGGAGTGCTGGTTGGGGTCGATCAGCGGCGCCAGCTCGACCGGGGCCTGGAGGCGCTCGTCGAGACCCAGGCGCAGCTCGTCGAGGAAGGACAGGTCGGGGCGGAAGCCGGTCAGGACGATCACTTCATCGACCGGGTCCAGGCGACGGCCGTCCTCACCGACCAGGACCAGGCGGCCGTCGGCGTCGCGCTCGATCGTCTCGGTGCGGAAGCCGGTGACCGCCTCGGCGTGGCCGTTGTCGACGGCGGCCTTGGCGGCCAGGCCCAGGGCGCCGCGGGCGGGGAGCTGGTCGGCCTCTCCTCCGCCGAAGGTGGAGCCGGAGATGCCCCGGCGCAGGATCCACACGCCCTTCGTGCCCGCGCCGCCGTCGGCCTCGGCGAGGTCGGCCAGGTAGGCGAGGGCGGTGAAGGCGGAGGCCCCGGAGCCGATCACGGCGGTGCGCTTGCCTGCGTAGCGGGCGCGGACGGCGGGGTCCTTGAGGTCCGGGACGCGGTAGGTGATCCGGTCGGCCGCGGCCTTCTCGCCGAGCGCGGGCAGCCCGCTGCCGCCGGCCGGGGACGGCGTGGCCCAGGTGCCGGAGGCGTCGATGACGGCGCGGGCGAAGAGGCGCTCCTCGCGTCCGTCGGCGTGGGCGACGTGCACGACGAACGGCTGGGCCTCGCGGTCGGCGTCCACGATCCGGTCCCGGCCGGCCCGGGAGACACCGGTGACGCGCGCGCCGGTGCGGACGCGGTCTCCGAGGACGTCGGCGAGCGGCTGCAGGTACAGCTCGGCCCAGTCGCCACCGCTGGGGTAGGTGGCCGGGTCGGGCCTCGTCCAGCCGGTGGGAGCCAGCAGCTTCTCGGCGGCGGGGTCGACGACCTCGCCCCAGGTGGAGAACAGCCGGACGTGGGACCACGCGAGCACGGCCGCGCCGGCGGTGGGCCCGGCCTCCAGGACCACGGGCTCGATGCCGCGGTCGACCAGGTGGGCGGCGGCGGCCAGACCGGCGGGTCCGGCCCCGATCACGACGACGGGCAGCTCGGGGTGGGCGGGCGCGTTCACGGCGACTCCTAGCGTGTTTCGACATCTGTCGATGGCTTGCGCGGCCCAGCATGGCACCTGTATCGATGGGCGTCAACATAGACAGTCATCAATTTTGCAGGGTCACTGTCGGAGGGCAGCGCACCTGCCGTCGGCCTCGTCGCGCGGTGCCGGGCGGGATGCGGAGCCGATCGCCCGACGCCTGACCGCCCATCCGCGGTGACGGACCTCGCCGTACTGGTTCGACATGTGTCAACATAGACGCATGTCGAACGCGAAGGTGCTGCCGCTGCTCGAACCCGCCGACGGTCAGGGCGTGGAGCCGTGCTGCCCGCCGCTGACCGAGCGCCCGATGACCGCCGACGAAGCCGAGACAGCCGCGCGCATGTTCAAGGCACTCGGTGATCCGGTGCGCCTTCGGCTGTTCTCGGCTGTGGCCTCGCACGAGGGCGGTGAGGCGTGCGTGTGCGACATCTCCGACGTCGGCGTCTCCCAGCCCACCGTCTCCCACCACCTGAAGAAGCTCAAGGAGGCCGGTCTGCTCACCTCCGAGCGGCGCGGCACCTGGGTTTACTACCGCGTCGAGCCGTCCGTGCTCGCCGCCATGGGCCGGCTGCTGGTGGGTGCCGCGGCCGCGGCATGACCGAGGGTCACCGGCCGAGCCATCCTCCGTCGACGGGCAGGACGGTGCCGTGCACGTACGCGGAGGCGTCCGAGGCGAGGAAGACGGTGGCGCCCGCGAGGTCGTCGGCGGTGCCCCAGCGACCCGCGGGGATGCGGTCGATGAGGGCGCGGCTGCGCTCGGGGTCGTCCCGGAGGGCCTGGGTGTTGTCGGTGGCGATGTAGCCGGGGGCGATGGCGTTGACGTTGACGCCGCGCGGCGCCCACTCGTTGGCCAGGGCCTTGGTCAGGCCGGCGACGCCGTGCTTGGCGGCGGTGTAACCGGGGACGTTGATGCCGCCCTGGAAGCTGAGCAGTGACGCGGTGAAGACGACCTTGCCCCGGCCGCGGGCGAGCATGGTGGCGCCGATCGCCCGGGTGAGGGCGAACTGGGCACTGAGATTGACCTGGAGCACCACATCCCAGTCGGCGCCCGGGTGTTCGGCGGCCGGGGCGCGGCGGATGGTGCCGGCGTTGTTGACGAGGATGTCCACGGGTCGTTCGCGCCCGGCGAGTTCGGCGCCGAGGGCGCGTACCGCCTCGGGGTCCGCGAAGTCGGTGCGCAGGGCCTCGAAGGACCGTCCCGTGGCGCGGACGTCCTGCTCGACGTCACTGCCGGTGTCCTCCAGGGTGGCGCTGACGCCGATGACGTCCGCGCCGGCCTCGGCCAGAGCCCGGGCCATGGCCCGGCCGATGCCCCGGCGAGCGCCGGTGACGACGGCGAGCCGTCCGGTGAGGTCGAAGAGGGTCATGGGCGGGCCTCACGGGTGTTGTCACCGCAGTCGACGAGGATCTTCATCACGTGGCCGCCGTCCTCCAGAGCGGCGAACGCGGACGCCGCCTCGGTCATCGGCACGACCCTGCTGATCAGCCGGCGGGTGGGGACGGTGCCGGCGGCGACCAGGCCGACGGCTGTCTCGAAGTCGGCGCGGTCGTACAGACGGGCGCCGACCAGGGTGAGCTCGCGCCAGAAGAAGCGGTGCAGGTCCACCTCGCGGGGACGGGGGTGGATGGCCACCAGGCACAGCCGGCCGCGTACGCGCAGTACCTCCACGACGGTGTCCATCCCGGCCGCGGCGCCGGACACCTCGAAGGCGATGTCGGCGCCCGCACCACCGGTCCACTCCCGCACCTGTGCAGGGACGTCCGCGGTGGCCGGGTCCCAGGCGGTCAGGCCAAGTTCCCCGGCGAGCTCGCGCCGGTGGGCGCTCGGTTCGACGACGCGGACGTCGGCGCCCGCGGAGGCGGCGACGAGGGCGATGAGGACGCCGACGGGGCCGCCGCCGACCACGACGATGCTCTCGCCGGCCCGGACACCGGCCCGGCCGACGTCGTGCACGGCGACGGCGGTGGGCTCGACGAGCGCGGCCTGGTCGAGGGGGAGCGTGTCGGGCAGCCGCACGAGGGCAGCGGCGGGGACGGTCCAGCGCTGTTGCAGGGCACCGGGCGAGTCGATGCCGATGAAGTCGAGGTCGTGGCAGATGTGCCGGTGACCGGCGCGGCAGGCCGGGCAGGTGCCGTCCCAGCGCAGCGGCATCACCGTGACCGCGTCACCGGGCCGCCAGCCTTCCACGTCGGGGCCGACGCGCAGGATCCGGCCGGACATCTCGTGCCCGAGGACGGCGGGCCGGGCCACCCGGGCGTCCATGTCGCCGTGGAAGACGTGCAGGTCGGTGCCGCAGATGCCGACGTACGCGGGGGCCAGTTCGACCTCCCCCGGGCCGGGGGCGGGAGGGTCGGCCGGGGCCGCGGCGGTGGTCAGGGTGCGGGCGGCCGTGTAGTGGACGGCGAGTGTCATCGTGCTCCTCACGAGATTCTGTGCGGAAGGGCGCGCCGACGAACGGTCCTGCCTGAGTGAGACCGTCAGTTTGCGGCCGGGCCGCGGGCGGTGGCATGGCGTGTGTCGATCCGTACGTGGGTGCCGTCCGGTCGTTCGACGTCGACGACGCCGGAGTCGTCGATGCCCACGTGCCAGCCGCGGATCTCGCTCTCGGCGTCCAGCACGATCGAGTACGCGGCGCGATGGCGCCTGGAGGGCCTCGGCGCGGTGACACCGCAGAGGACGCCGCTGCCCTCCCTGCCCTGCGTGGGCGAGTTCGGCTGCGGCTGGTAGATGTCGTGCACCGTGGCCCAGCTCCGCTCGAACGCCGGCGTGGTCTGCCCGCCGTCGTCCTCCGACCGCAGCACGAAGAACTTCGCGGCGGCCGCGCCGCGGCGAAGGACGAGCTTGGCGTCCGCGGCCTGGTTCACCCGCAGGGCGTGGTCCCGGTCGTTGAGCAGGAAGCGCGACTCGACGGTGACGGGTTCCGCGGCGACGATGTCGTCGAGGACGATCACGATGTGCGGGAGGACGGTGATCCACGAGCGCTCGGCACGCAGCACCGACGCGGGGTAGCTGTCCGCGAGGTCCACGGAGAACACCGTGCAGCCCGCGCGTTGCCCGGGTTCGCGCCGACGGCCCACCGGTGCGCCGTGGGCATGGCTCCGCTCGATCGTCGAGCCGGAGGCCGCGTCCTTGAGCACCCAAGTGCTGTGGCTCGCGGCCTGCTTGGCGATCTGCTGGGCGGGCAGCCGGTAGGAGCAGTGGCCGGGATCGGTGAAGAACAACTCGTTCCGGTGGCTGAGCACGAAGCTGCCGTGGTCGTCGTGGCGGTGGCCGTCGACGCGCAGCGTGGTGTTGCCGGCCTGGGCTGCGAGGACCGTTCTGGTGTCCTCCCACCGGTCTCGCACCGCGACCGTTCCGGTCTCGAAGGACCGGGCCAGCGGGAGCGAGAGCTGCTCGGGGGACTGCGGCTCCACGAGGTCCAGCGAGTTGACGACCGACCGCCAGCCGACCTGGGAGAAGAACCCGAAGGACGACAGACTCGACGGCTCCAGACGGGGATCGCGATAGGTGTGCTCGAACAACCACCGGGCGAGTGCGGCGTTCTCCGGTGTGGCGCCGCTGTCACGCCGGGCGATGCTCGTCAGAAGGTCGGCCGGAGGCCGCGCCGTCATGGCGGAGTCACCGAAGTTGACCATCGTGGTGTAGGTACCGGGTCCCAGTTCGGGGCGAGGCCCCTGGAACATGATCGACTGCGCCACCCACGGCATCAAGTCTGCGTCGGGGGCGGGCAGTTGCGCCATGGGCAGCTGTCCGTGGGCGGAGAGCAGCTCGCGGAGGTTGCTCAGATGCAGCGAGGCGTACCCGAAGTACTGGAGGCTCTCCCCGTAGCTGTCCCCGTTGTACAGACGGGCGGCCTGCGCGCAGCGCTCGGGCAGTGTGCCGATGCGGGCGTCGTCCCCGGTCAGCAGGGACACCGCGCCGAAGGCGTCGAGGATCACCAGGTACCAGTTGTTGAGGGCCGTGCCCTCCTCGCCGCGGCTCTTCGCGTGCAACTCGGCCTGCCTCTCGTACGAGCGGAGGGCGCGCTCGCAGAGGACCAGACAGTGGTCGACGAGAGCGTCCGTCACGGCACGCTGTTCACGGGTGGTGAAGATGTCCGGGGCGAGTTCGAGCACCTCGGCCACGCCCAGACCGACGTGAGCGGTCTCGAGCGCGCCGAGCAGCGGTGCCGTCCGTGTCCGGAAGTACGGTCCGACCCATGCGTCGACCGGAAGCGCGCACAGCCGCAGTGTCTCGGTCCGAAGCCAGCGGGCCGACTCGGGATCGGGGTGGAGCGCGTGGGTGAACGCCACGTCCCCGAGGCGCTCCCAGGCGACGTGCCACCACTCGGGGAGCTCGCCGGGCACGGACAGCGTGGGGTTGCGCTGCCAGCGCTCCGCCCGATCGCCGATCGTCCGTACGAGAGCGGCCACACGAGGATCCTCCGTCATGCGCTGCCGTACGGCATGGGCGTCCAACCGTGTGCCCACCTCTGGTGTCAACGGCGTCTGTCGCACCCCGGTGCTCCTCGTTCTCGAGATCTTCCGACGCCCTCATCATGCTGACGACCACCGCGGAAGGACCCGGGAAGCACAGCGACGTCTTTACACGAACTGCCGGTCCCGACCGCCGGGAAGCCTTCCAGGCACCGTCGTCGCTTCGGCGATCGGATCGGGTAAACATCCGGCGCCCGGCCGATGGTGCGAGCCGGCCAGCAGGGCGACGCTGTTGCCATGGCGAACTCCTTCGACGCACCGGCGGCCGCGCCCGCGCACATGTCGGCTCCTGACAGCTCGGACCTCCTCCTGGAGCAGGGGGCCGGGGCCATGGCCGGGCGGCGCATCGCCGTCATGGGTGCCACCGGCGGAATCGGCAGGGCGCTCGTCGACCGTCTTGTCGCGCAGGGCGGGCAGGTGGCGGCGGCAGGGATGTCGCATGAGCGGCTCGAGCAGGTGAGGGCCACGCATCCGCAGGTGCTCGCGCGGGCCACGGACGTCACCGACGAGGGCGACGTCGAGGCCTTCTACGCTGAGGCGCGGCGCTCGCTGGGACCCTTGGACGCCGTCGTGAACCTCGTCGGTGCCTCGGTTCCCGGGGACGTAGCGACGACGAGCGTGGAGACCTTCGACCGGCTGATGTCGGTCAACGTGCGGAGCACCTTCCTGTCGTGCAAGCACGCGCTGCCGAGCCTCCGCGACCACGACGGGCTCATCGTCAACGTCGGGTCGCTGGCCGGCGTCCGCCCCAATCCGGCTGCTCCGCTCTACTGCACGGCGAAAGCCGCCGTCGCCATGTTCACCCGGGCGTTCGCGACACAGGTCCAGGACAGGCGCGTCCGGGTCACCAACCTGACGCCGGGCGGCGCCGACACTCCGTTCTGGGGAGACCGCGCCGTGGACCGGGCCGCCCTCATGGCGAGCGACGACGTCGCGGACGCCATCCTGTTCGTTCTGTCACGACCCGCCCACATCGTGGTGCACGACATGCAGTTCGAGTCGACGGGCCGCGAGCGGGAGTGAACCGGGTGCGCGACGCGACGCTCCCTCCGGCGGGAGACCCTCAGGAGCGCGCGACGGCCGACGGATTGATCCCCGTGAGCTTCTTGTACAGGTAGCTGAAGTAGTAGACGTCGCGGAAACCGCTCGCGCGTGCCGCTTCGGTGACGTTGTACTCGCCGCTCGCGAGGAACTCGGTCGCTCGGGCGATCTTGAGGTGCTGCTGGTACTGGGTCGCGGTCAATCCGGTCGCGCGCTTGAACAGCGTACGGAAGTGGGAGGAACTGAGGTTGCACAGTCCTGCCAACTCCTCGACGGAGTAGGTTCGGTCGACGTTCTCCGCGAGCAACTGCGTGACCTTGCTGATTCTCCGCTGGTAAGGCGCTTCACGCTCCGGCGCATTGCCCGCGGCGATGATCTTGTTGAGCGTGAGCGCGATCGCGCCCCGAATGCGAAGCAGGTGGCCCGGGTCCTTCCCAGCCCAGGCCGTGTACATGTCCTGGAAGTACGGGGCTGCGTCCGTCCGCACCCCCCTCGTGATGACGGGGATGGCCTCCGGCTCCGACGGCTCGGCCAGCGTGGGATCGACCAGGGTGAACGCGGTGGAGACGAAGCGCCAGGGATCGCCGGAGTCGCTCGACGCGGTGTGCGGAGCGCCTCGGCGCATGTAGAGCACGTCGCCCGCCGTGACTTCGTAGGCCGTGCCGTCTATCAGGTAGTGAGCCCGCCCGGAGACGCAGTAGGCGAGGATCGAGGAGCGCGGGTTGGCGAAGTCCGTGATGCGCCAGTCGGGATGGGGCTGCCGCTCGATCACGTACTCGATGTTCGTGACGAGCAGGTCGTACGCGGTGCGGTCGCCGAACGTCTTCGACAACTGGGATGGCATCGATTCCTCACCGCACTGGTTCAGCTCGCGCGCCTCAGCGGAATTCGGGCGTTGCACCGTCCGCACATGACTCCCCGCGGTTGTATCGACCACGGCTGCGCTCGGGAAGCGTCGTCGAGCTGCGTGATCGTTCCGCGGTGAACGTACCGTACCCCGGAGCCTCGGGCCCAGGTCAAGACACCTGCCGCAGACCTCGCCGAGGGAAGAGCGGACCGAGCGACTACCGGCGATGCAGGCGCCGGTACGTCGCCGGGGGCATCCCGTGGGCAGCGGCGAAGCGGGAGTAGAAGTGGCTCTGCGAGCCGAATCCCGCTGTCGTCGCGACCTCCGCGACGGGCAGTTCCGTGGTCATCAGCAGGCGCCGCGCGTCGGCCAGCCGGCACTCGGTGAGGTAGGCGTGCAGGGTGGTGCCGATGACGTCCTTGAACACACGCATCGCGTAGTGCGGGTGCAGGGGGACGGCACCCGCCACCCGCTCGACGGTGAGCGGTTCACGGGAGTGCGTCGCCATGAAGTGCGCCAGTTCCGCCGCGTGGTGTGCGGCGACGTCCTGTGGGGATGTATGCGTTCCGCGGTCCTCCCGCACCGTGGCCAAGGCCAGCCTGCGCAGCCTGGCTTCGACTTCCAGCAGGACGATGCGGCGCAGTTCCTCGTTCTGCCGTGACAGGTCCTGCGACCAGCGGTCGAAGAGGGCCTGCTCGGCCTCCGGGTCGTCCGCGGGCCCGTCCGTCAGCACCGTTCCCCGCAGCAGTGCCCTCAGGAGCGGGTCGGGCATGCGCCAGCGCAGGAAGACGGCGCGCGGCACGGTCAGCCAGCGCATCGTGCTGTCCGGGTTCGCGGTGACGAGCTGGTGCGGGAGAGCGGCCCAGAAGAAGGCCGTCCCGCCGGGCCGCACCACGGTCCGCCGCCCTCGGAACAGGTAGACCAGCTCACTGTCACCGGAGAAGTTGATCTCGATGTCGTCGTGGCGGTGGGCGTGGCTCATGACCTCGGCCCGGCCTTCCCAGCAGGCGAGACCGAAGACGTCCCGTCGGGGTTCGTGTGACTGCAGCAAGTGACTTTCCAGGAGGCAGGGGCGAGCGAGGAGGAGGAACCTGCTCCTCGGTGCTGATTACGTGGGGCTCGCACGAGCCTGCCAACAGGCGTGTCCGATGTCCACAGAAGGAGCACAACCCATGTCCGTCCCGGCCGCAACCGCCATGTCCCCCCATCATCTGACGCCGGAGCAGGTGGCGTTCTTCGACGAGCACGGCTACCTGGTGCTGCGCGACCGCATACCGGAGGATCTGCTCGGCCGCCTGAAGCGGGCGGCCGAGCACTGGACCGCGTCCGCCCTGCGGCCCCCGCAGGACGAGCAGGACTACCACTTCGCCGATCGTCCCGGCGGCCGTGTCCTGTTCCGGGTGGACTACCTGCACGGCAAGCGTGAGGCCGCCTCCCTGGAACTGCTCGGTTCGCCCGCCGTGCTCGGGATCGCGGAGACGCTGGCCGGACCGAACTTCGTCCCCACGTACGAGTCGCTGGTGCTCAAGCAGGAGGGCGACGGCGCTCCCGTTCCCTGGCACCAGGACGCCGTCCACCCCCGCACGCACCGCATCTTCAACGTCGACGTGTACCTCGATGCCTCACGGTCCGCCGAGGGCGCCTTGCGTGTCGTCCCCGGCTCCCAGCGCCACAAGGCCGACATCTGCACGCTGACCGCCCGGCACGGCTGGGACGTCCCGGGCGCGGTGACGGTGGAGATGGAGCCCGGTGACGTACTCGTCCACGACGTGATGCTCGTGCACGGCTCGGCTTCCGTGCGGGGCAACAGGCTCAGGCGCACCCTCTACTACGAGTTCCGCGCGGCGGAGCAGATCCTCGCCGAGGGCCCGTGGGACGAGGCGTGGGTCGACGCGCGCCTGCGCCTGATGCCGCTGGCCCTGGAGCAGTACGGGGCCCTTCACCCGGGGGAGGCCGGCTTCGCCTGGAACGTCGCGGCGGCTCTCCGGCCCCGACCGCGCGGAGGAGACCGCCAGGCCGAACTGCGGTTGGTGCACGGGACCCACTCCCCCGGGTCGTACTGCAGCGCGGGAGACGTGCCCGACCGGGCCGGTGAGCCGGCCTGAGAGCATCCGTCCGCTGATGCGACGCCCGGCGCCGTGGCGTGCGGCGTCGCATCAGGCAGCGGCGCCTCAGGTGTCGAGCGGCTCGGCGTCGGCGATCGCCGGCAGGGTTCCGGTCGACGCGAGGCGGGCGTACCAGTACGCCGAGTCCTTCCACGTGCGCTCGCCCGTCGGGTACTCGACGCGGATGAGGCCGAACCGCTTGGAGTAGCCGTAGGCCCACTCGAAGTTGTCCATCAGGGACCAGGCGAAGTACGCACGCACGTCCGCCCCGGCGTCGACGGCCGCCCCCACGGCGTCGACGTGGTCGCGCAGGTAGCGTACGCGCCGTGCGTCGTGCACGCGGCGCCGGCCGGCCGCGTCGACGACCGGCTCGTCCGCGAACGCGGCCCCGTTCTCCGTGACGGCGAGCGGCAGGCCGGGGTACCGGCGGTGCAGGTCGACGAGCAGCCGGGTCATGCCCGCGGGCTCGATGTTCCAGCCCATCTCCGTGTGGGGGCCGGGCTGGGGCAGGAACTCGACGTCGGTCACCCCGACCCAAGGAGAGGCGCCGGCGGTCTTGTGCCCGTCGGCTCGCTCGGGCGTGCCGCCGCCGACGAGCTTACGCACGAGTGTCGTGAAGTAGTAGTTGACGCCCAGAACGTCCAGCGGCTGGCGGATCACCTCCAGGTCGCCCTCGTGCACGAAGGACCAGTCGCTCACCTGGGCGGTGTCGGCGAGCAGGTCGTCCGGATAGGCGCCGTCGAGCATGGGGCCGGTGAAGGCCCGGTTGGCCAGCGCGTCGATCTGCCGGACCGCGTCCGCGTCGGCCGGCGACGCGGGGTCGGCGGGATGGATGAGGTGCAGGTTGAGCGTGACGGAGGTGCGCGCGCCGGGAATCTCCTCGCGGATCGCCCGGATCGCGAGGCCGTGCGCCAGGTTGAGGTGGTGCACGGCCGCGAGCGCCGCCGCGGGTTCGGTCCGGCCAGGGGCGTGCACCTCGGAGGCGTAGCCGAGGTAGGAGCTGCAGAACGGCTCGTTCAGCGTGGTCCACACCTCGACCCGCTCCCCCAGTTCGCGGGCCATGTGCCGGGCGTACTCGGCGAACGCCAGCGCCGTCTCGCGGTTGGCCCAGCCTCCCGCGTCCTCCAGTTCCTGGGGCAGGTCCCAGTGGTAGAGCGTCACGTAGGGGCGGATCCCGTGTTCGCGCAGCGAGTCGAGCAGCCGCCGGTAGAAGGTGACGCCCTCGGGATTGAGCGGACCGCGCCCGCCCGGCTGCACACGCGGCCAGGAGAGGGACAGCCGATAGGCGCCGACGCCGAGCCGTGTCAGATGCTCGACGTCCTCGGCCCAGCGGTGGTAGTGGTCGCAGGCGGCATCGCCCGTGTCGCCGTCCTGCGTCCGTCCGGGGGTGTGCGAGAAGGTGTCCCAGATCGACGGGCCGCGGCCGCCCTCACGGGCAGCGCCCTCGATCTGGTAGGCCGCTGTCGCGGTGCCCCAGACGAAGTCGGTCGGGAAGGTACGCGGTGCGCTGGACGCCACCTGCGTCTCGGTCGGTTGATTCATGGTCCAGCCTTCGGATCGGGTCCCGCCGTGTCAGCTCCACGGCGGAACGGGTTCAGGAGGGTTCGTGCAGGGCTGTGCTGCCGCACCGCGCGAGAGCGCCGGCAGTGGTCTGCGACCTCAGGGCGATCGCGGGCCGGTGCCCCCGCTCGACGAGCGCGAAGAAGGCGTCGGCGAACTCCAGGTCCGGGGCGCGGTCGTCGTCGAGGACGAGTGCGAGCGGATGAAGCGCCGATGCCCGCCGCATCGGGCCGCCCTCGAGAGAAGGCTCGGTGGATGGTCCAGCATGGTCGGGCTGACGAGACGGGGGTGGGGCTGGAACAGCGGCCACGCCGAAGCGCGGTACATCCTGTTCTCCCGCTGCGTGGCTTCGCGGCCGGGTGCTCATGCGGTGGGCCCCCTGACGTCGGAAAGGCGTACGCGATGGGTGGAGCCGTCGTTCCAGGTGACGGTGCACAGGTCGGTCTCGAGTGCGACGCGCGGCGGCGGCGTCGGGTCCGCGCCGCTCAGTTCGACGATCGCGGCGTGCCAGAGTCCGCACTCCGGTTCGTCGAAGACGAGCCAGGGTGTGGCGGTCGCACCGGGCAGCGGCGTGGCGTCGGAGTCGGTCTGGACGCCGCTGCGGGGATTCCCGCTGACCGGTCGGACGCTGGAGCGCAGTCCGTCGGTGACGACGGCGGCGCCGCCGAGGGCCAGCAGGCGGACACCGGTGACCGGCCATCCGGTGACGGCGAGGGACGTGGCGCGGTCCGTCTCCCCGGGGTGGGAGTCGAGCCTGACCAGGCGGACTTCCCATGCGTCGCGCACGACGGACCCGACCGTGAGGACTGGCCCGTACCGGTTCGAGCCGTACCGGCCGTGGGCGATGTCCGGCTGGCCCTCGTGAAGATCCATCCATCGGCTCGTCCAGCGGGAGAACCCGAACGCCGTCCCGTCGGCCGCGCAGCCGGTGGCCAGCCGTTCGAAGCCCGCGCGATGGCTGGCCCGGCCCCGAACGTCCCGGACCACGACCGCGGAGTCGGGAAGACGGCCGGCCTCCGCTCGCACCAGGGGGAACGTCGCCGTCGAGTACGCCAGGCGCGCGTAGGTCGGCTCTTCGCTCACCTCGTCGCCGGGCAGGGCATGGTCGGTGCCGTGGTTGTAGACGCGGACGAGTCCGTCGGCGGCCGTCGAGCTGACCAGCCACCCGGGCGCCTGGATCACGGACACCATGTTCGACCGCTCGCTCGGCAGCGGCTCCTCGACGGCGTTCCACAGGGGATGGTCGGCCGGCAGCACCAGACCCATCAGGCCCTTCGCCGCCCAGTACGGAGAGCCGGTGCCCGAGTACGCCTGGGCGAGGTCCGGCCACTCGCGGAACCACCCCAGCGACAGGATGCCGCGCTCGTCGGGCACCCCGTGATCGACGAAGTGCCTGACCATGCCCATGGCCGCGCGACGGAGCTGTCCGAGCGGGAGTACGTCGCTGCCGATGAGCGCCGCCGTCCAGAACGGTGCGGCGGCGGCGAAGCGGTAGATCAGGCTCCGCCCCTGTGCCAGCGGGGCGCCGTCGGCTCCGACGAGCCGCGCCGCGTCGGCGAGGAAGCGGTCGAACCGCCTCCGCCAGGCCGCCTCGGCGGCCTGCGTTCCTCCTCCCATGGCGCGCCACAGGAAGGGGTACAGCTGCAGGGCCCAGCCGTTGTAGTGGTCGAAGGCCCGCGTGACGCCGTCCGCGTACCAGCCGCCTTCACGGGCGAAGGACTCGTGTGCCTGGAGGTCGGCGCGCACGTCGTCCGGGTCGCCGGCCCCTCCGGCCGTGTCGAGGAACTGCTCGACGACCAGGCGGAACCAGACCCAGTTGGTGTTCGGTCCGTCGGTACCGATCACGGTGGACAGGTACGCCACAACGTTGCCCTGTTGTTCCCCGGTGAGCCGGTCCCACACCCACACGCGGCTGAAGTGGAGGCCGATGGCCAGGGCCGCGGCCTCGACCTTCGCCTGAGGGTGCTCGTCCGGGCGCGGCCAGCGGCAGGGGTTCGCGGGGTCGACGCCGGCGGCCAGGCCCGAGGCGTACCACTCGGCGAGGCCGAGGGGGTCCTCACCCCGTTCTCCGGCCAGGCGGAACGCCGCGAGCAGAAAGGTTCTGGCGAATCCCTCGAGGCCGTCGATCGGTCGCACGTCGCGGCCGTCGCCTGCGGGGATCAGGATGTGGGAGCGGTCCGCGGTGGCGTACGGCCGCACCGCCAGCAGCAGTTCGTCGGCGAGGACGGCGAGGTGCTGCCGCGTCCATCCCGTGTGGGGCGCGAGGCGCCGGTCCTCGGGGACCTCGCGCATTTTCTGCCGGACGGTTGTCGTGCGGGGGGAGCTCAAGCCGATCTCTCCAGGTCTGTTCGCCGGACGGGGCTGAGGGGAGGCCGCCCGCGGGCCAGTCGTTCGAGTTCGTCGATCGCGCGGTCCGTGAGGCGGTGCGTCTCGGTGTTCAGCGACCCGGCGATGTGAGGGGTGAGGGACACGTTCTGCAGCGTGTGCAGGACACTCGTCTCCGGCAGCGGCTCGGGGTCGGTGACGTCGAGGACCGCGTTCAGCCGGCCGGAGGAGCACTCGGCCTCCAGCGCGGCGGTGTCGATGAGGCTTCCCCGGGCGGTGTTGATCACGGTCGCGTGGTCCGGGAGGAGGGCCAGTTGCCCGGCCCCGATCAGATGCCGGGTCTCCGGCAGCTCCGGGGCGTGCAGCGACAGGATCGACACCCTGGGCAGCAGGTGTTCCAGTGTGGTGAGCCGTCCGCCGGCAGCGGCGACCGCCGAGGCGTCGGCGTAGGGGTCCACGACCCAGCAGGTCGCCCCGTCCATGCCGCGGCTGACGCGCTCGACGACGAGGCGCCCGATACGGGAGAAGCCGACGATCCCGATCTCGGGGCGGTAGTTGGTCGGCGGGCCGAAGGGTCCGTGCGGTGCGTCCTTCCACACCACGCGCCGCGCGGTGCGGGAGCGGGCGAGGAACTGTGCCTTCTTCCCGGCGAGCAGGATCGACGCGAAGGTGAACTCGGCGACCGGTACGGCGTTGACGTCGGCCGTGTTGGTGAGCAGGATCCCCCGCTCCCAGAACGCGTCCCCGACCAGCTGCTTGACGGTCCCGGCGCAGTGGAGCACCGCCCGCAGCCGGGGCATCCGGTCCAGGGTCTCCTGGTCGAGGGCCGGCGTCCCCCAGGAGGTGAGCAGGACCTGGACCTCGCGCAGGAGCAGGTCGTGGCGCGGGTGGTGCAGGTCCGCGACGAAGGGGGGATCGCACAGCTCGGCGACCCGCTCCAGCCTCGCCAGGTGCGTGGGGGCGAACTGCTGCTCGTAGGCTGCTCGGCTCGCCGCGATCAGGGTGCGAAGGGAGTCAGGCATGTCGGTCGTTCACTTTCCGGCCGGGTCGGCGGCGCCGTGGCGCCGGGGAAGCGCGGTGAGGCGCGTGCAGGAACTCACGAAGTCCTCGGCGGAGAACCGCTGGGTGCCGTTGGTCGGGTGCGTCAGACGATCGGGGTGCACGGCCAGGCCGCGCTCCATGAGGAACGAGCCGCTGGCCTCGGTGGTTTCCCCCCTGCCGCTCATGTCCTCGACCCGGTAGCGGGTGTCCGGGTCCAGTCCGGTCAGCCGGAGCCGGCGGGGTCCGGCGTACAGCGAGCGGCGAGGGTCGTAGGCGAGCAGCACGGCTTCCTCGTCTCCGACGTAGAGCACGCCGCTCGGCTCGTGACCCGGTCGTCCCCCCACCCGGTGCTGGCACCCGTGCTGGACGGTCGCGCGGATCTGCTTGTACTGCGCGACAAGGCCGGCCGCCTCGGCCAGTTCGGCGTCGCTCCACCGGTTGAGGTCTCCCCCCACCCCGAGCACGCCGGCCATCGCGACGTGGAAGCGGTATCCGAGCGGCACGGCACGTCCCGACATGGGGTTCGGCGAGTCGGTCACCCAGTTGCACATGACCGAAGCGGGGTACAGCTGCGAGAAACCGTGCTGGATGGTCTGCCTGTCGAGCGCGTCGGTGTTGTCGGAGGTCCAGAACTGGTCGACCCGCTGCAGGATGCCGGCGTCGACCCGGCCGCCGCCACCGGAGCAGGACTCGATGCGCAGGTACGGATGACGCGACCGCAGCACGTCCATGACGCGGTAGACGGCCTCGGTGTGGCGGTACCAGATCCACCCCTGGTCGGTGGGGCGCTCCGGCCACCCCACCTGGGAGAACGGGCGGTTCATGTCCCACTTCAGGAAGTCCAGCCGGTACTCCCCCACCAGGGCGTCCAGCCGGCGCAGTGCCCACTCCTGGACGTCGGGGCGGGCGAAGTTGAGGACCAGCTGGTTGCGCGCCTCGTGCCGGACCCGGTCGGGGAAGTGCAGCACCCAGTCGGGGTGCTCACGGTAGAGGTCGCTGTCCGGGTTGACCATCTCGGGCTCCACCCAGAGCCCGAACCCCATGCCGAGGCCCCGCACGTGGGCGGCGAGCGGGTGCAGCCCTTTCGGGAAGCGGTCGGGGTTCGGGTGCCAGTCGCCCAGGCCGCGGGTGTCGTCGACGCGGCTGCCGAACCAGCCGTCGTCCAGCACGAACAGCTCCGCTCCCAGCCGGGCCGCACGCTCGGCGAGAGACATCTGGTCCGCCTCGCGAACGTCGAACCCGGTCGCCTCCCACGCGTTGTAGAGCACCGGTCGCACCTCGTCGGGCGAGGGCTTCACATGGGCGTTCAGGTAGTCGTGCCACGCCCGGGACGCCGCGCCGAACCCACCGACCGTGTAGCTGCCGAGCGAGGCGGGGCCCTCGTAGGAGTCGCCGGGCGCGAGCCGGAGGTGTACGCCCTCGTGCCCGAACCCCGCACCGACGGCGACGTCTCCCTCGCCTCGCCGCTGGAGGGTGAGGTGCCAGCTCCCGCTCCAGGCCAGGGCCACGCTGCGCACCTCGCCCTGGTCCTCCGTGGCACCGGGGGGATGCAGCATGACCCAGGGGTTGTTGTGGTGGCTCGTCGTTCCCGTGCGGGCCGTCAGGGTGAGTTCACCGTCGGGGACCGGGGACCGGCGCAGCCGGTTCTCCGCCCCCCAGTGACCGTGCACGGTGCTGAACCACGGGTCGCTCTCCTCCTCGACGCGCCAGGAGGCGGAGTCCGCTCGCAGCACGGTCAGGTCTCCGGTGGCGGTCTCGGCCCAGTCGAGCGTCAGCCACCGGCGGATGACGTCGGTGTCGTCCCGCACCGCGTAGTGCAGCGTCACGGTCAGGGGGAACAACCGGTCCCGCAACCGCAGGTGCAGCTCCTGCTGATGGGCGCTGTCGGTGGTCTCGTATCCGTCGTACTCGAGTTCCAGAGCCCGGACGTTGCCGGGGAACTCGACCTGCAGGCCCGGCAGCGCCCAGCCGAGACCGCCGTCCGGGATGATCTCCTGTTCGAGCTGGGCGGGGCGAGCGCTGTCCGTCTGCCACCGTGGCTGCTCGCCTCGGCGTACCGTCTCCCAGTCGCCTGGCGGCAGGGCGGCTCCCCAGTGGCGTTGCACGGGCAGCCCGGCCTCGGACAGGGCGACGGCGTACAGCGTGCGGGGTGTGCACAGAAACCACGCCCTGCGGTCGTCCGCGACATGAAGGGGCATCGGACGGTGTTCCTTCCTTTCGTGCGGGAGGGCCGGAGGGACGCCGCGCGGGGCGTCAGGAGTGAGCGGCGCCCCTCCGGGGATCAAGCGGGTACGGGCACGAACGCGTGCGGCGCACCCCGTTCGGGCGAGTGTCCTCGAGCCCGAGGCGTCTCACTGCTTGGCAAGCGCCTTCTCGTACTCGGTCCTGATCTGCTTGCCGCCCTGCGCCTTCCACTGGCCCACCAGGTCGTCGAGTGCGGACATCGGCTTGCGTCCCACCGTGACCGAGGTGACGGTGTCGTCGATCAGGGTCTGCAGCGACGAGGCGACCCGGGACTCCGTCGCGGAGGTCAGGCCGTGTACCGCATTTCTCACGCCGTTCTTCGACAGGTCGCTCTGCCATGCGTGGGCCGGCTTGACGTACTCGTCCACGTACTTCGCGTCGAACAGCACCTGCTCGGCGGCCCCCACGTACTGGTAGGAGAGGATGATCTCCTTCTGCCCCAGCTTCGTGAGGGCGGGGCCCGTCTTGGAGTCGGTGCTGTGTACCTTGCGCTGGCCGAAGTTGACGAGGTCGTACTCCTGGCTGCCGAAGGGAGCGGCGAGGTAGTCGGCGATCGCGAGGATCTCCTCGACGCGGTCCTCCGCCTCCTTCGTGATCACCGTCATGCCGAACGAGCCCGCGCCGAGGTTGTTCTGCCCGGGGCCGCCGTCGGCGCCGATCTGCGGGAGCGCGCCCACCAGCAGGTCGGGATCGACGCTCTGCCCGTCCCGCTGGATCGCTCCCCAGCCCTGGTTACCGCGGAAGGTGATCAGCGCCTTGCGCGTGGTGAACAGGTTCGCGCCCTTGTTCTGGTCCATCGAGGGGCTGTCCGGGTGGTAGACGCCCGCGTCCCACAGCTTCTTGCTGAACGCGACCGAATCCCGGAACGCGTCGGTCTCGATGAAGTGGGTCAGCTTCCCGCCGTCCTCGGCCCAGCCGTTGGGCACGCCGAACATGCCCCGGTAGTAGTCGATGCCGAAGGGGTTGGCGGGATTGGTGCCGGCTATGGCGTACTCACCGCGCCGGCGGTTGGTGAACTCCTTGCAGAACGCGACGAATTCGTCGGCGTTGGTGGGAAGGGCGACGCCCCGTGCCTCGACGATGTCCTTGCGGTAGAACGGGGCGGGCTGGAACGGGTTGCGTGGGATGGGGACACCCCAGATGCGGCCGTTGAGCCGGACACCGCTCCAGCTCGGCGTGGGGATCGCGGCGAGGTTCGGGTACTTCTTCACGGCGTCGCCGGCCAGGTGGTCCGACAGGTCGACGCACTTGGCCCGCAGGAACTCGGTCAGCCGCGGGAGCCCGAGGTACCACACGATCTCCATCGTGTGGGGAAGGTCGCCGCCGGCGACGACGGTGCTGAAGCGTTGCGCGTAGTCGGCCGCGGGCACCATCACCAGGTCGACGGGGGCGTTCAGGGCCTTGTTGACGGCCTCGAAGTACTTCGAGCGGGCGGGAGCCGGTGAGAAGGTCATGACCATCGACTTGAGCTCGGTCCCGCTGCCGGGCGCCTTGTCGACCGTCCGGATCAGCTGGTCCGGGTAGGTGAAGTAGCCGGGTGCCACACCGGCGGACGTGGCGGGGAGGTCGGGCTTCAGCCCCTTCGGCGCGACGTACGTCGGAAGGTCGACGGCGGCGCCGCCGCCGCTGCCCCCGGAGCCGCCGGAGCTGCAGCCGGTGAGCAGACCGGTGCCGACCGAGGCGCCGGCCAGCGCGGCCAGGGACAGGAACCGTCGTCTGTCGAGCGACGGGGTCGGGATGTTGCGGGAGCGGCTCATTGCTTCACTGACCCTTCGGAGAATGACGGACGTGACTGTCGTCGGCAGTTCGGCCGGGGCGCTGGGAGGGAACGCCGGAACGGCCGGCGGCCGTAGGAACGGCCCGGGGGTGACTCGGGGGCGGCCGGGGCCGCAAGCGGGAGGATCGCGTGGTCCTCACCGGTCAGCCCTTGATGGCGCCGGTGATGACTCCCTTCGTGAAGTGCCGCTGCACGAAGGGGAAGGCGATCAGGACCGGGATGACGGCGACGACCACGATCGCCATCTGCAGGGCCTGCTGGGGAGGAGGCGCTTCGCCGGAGACGGCCATGTCCTGGCCTTCGAGCACGAAGACCCTCAGGACCAGCTGGAGCGGCCACTTCGACTCGGTCGTCATGTAGAGCATCGCGCTGAAGAAGGAGTTCCAGTACGCGACTCCGTAGAACATCGCGATGACCGCGACGATCGCCTTGGACAGCGGGAGGACGACGCGTCGCAGGATCATGAACTCCCCCGCGCCGTCGATGCGCGCGGCCTCCCGCAGTTCGGCGGGGATGTCGAGGAAGAAGTTCCTGAGGATCACGAGGTTGAAGGCGTTGATCGCCGTGGGCAGGATCAGTGCCCAGTAGCTGTCCAGCAACCCCAGCTCCTTCACCACCAGGTAGCTGGGGATGATGCCCGGGGTGAACAGGAGCGTCAGTAGGACGATCGTCAGCAGGGGGCCGTGGCCGAACGAGTCGCGCCGGCTCAGCCCGTAGGCCGCCAGCACCGTGCAGGACACGCTGAGAAGGGTGCCGACGACGGTGATCACGATGCTGATGACGACGGCCCGGCTGACCACGCCGCCGCCCAGGATCTCGTTGTACGCGGCGAACGAGAGGTCCGTCGGCAGGACGACCATGCCTCCCGCGCGGGAGATCGCCTCCTGACTCGACACGCTGGTCGACAGGACGACCAGGAAGGGGAAGACGACGGCGACCAGTACGGCGGCCAGCACGGTGAACTTGACGGTGCGGGCGAGCAGGGAGGGCTTCTCCATCCACGCCGGGCGGTTCGCTGAGTATCGGCTCATCTCTTCGTGTACACCCCGTCCTGGCCGAACTTGTGGGCAAGCTTGTTCGCGCCGAGCACCAGGAACAGCGCCACGATCCCCTTGAACAGGCCGGCCGCCGCGGCGACCGACCAGTTTCCGTTCTCCACACCGAAGAAGTAGATGTAGGTGTCGAGCACTTCCGCGGCCTCCGGTCCCACGCTCGAGCGCTGCAGCAGGACTTGCTCGAAGCCCACCGTCAGGGCGTCCCCCAGGCGCAGGATCAGCAGCAGGATGATCACCGGACGCAGCCCCGGCAGGGAGACGTGCCACAGCCGCCGCCAGTACCCGGCCCCGTCCACGGCGGCCGACTCGTACTGGCTGGAGTCGATCGAGGCGAGCGCCGCGGTCAGGATGATGGACGCCCATCCCGCGTCCTTCCACGTCACCTCGGCGACCAGCAGCAACTTGAACAGCGACTCGTCGCCGATGATGTCGATGGTGTCCCAGCCGCGGTCCAGCATGAACTGGTTGATGACGCCGGCGTCGCCGAGGATCTGCTGGAAGAGCGCGACGATGACGACCCAGGAGATGAAGTGGGGCAGGAACATCGCGCTGCGGATGAGGCCCTTGATCCGCTCGTGGAACAGACTGTCGAGCAGCAGGGCGATCGCGATCGGGACGGGGAAGAACAGGACCAGGTTGAGCAGCGTGATGACCAGGGTGTTGCGGACGGCGTTCCAGAACGCCGGGTCCGCGAAGAGCGTCTCGAAGTTCTGCAGCCCCACGAACGGGGAGTCCGGGATGCCGATGAACGGAACGTAGTCCTGGAACGCGATGACGTTGCCCAGCAGCGGCAGGTAGTGGAAGACGAGGAACAGCAGCAGGCCCGGCAGGACCATCAGAAGCAGTGCCCGGTCGCGGACGAACCGCTTGCGTCGCGATGTCCCGGCCGGCTTGCGCCGGTCGGGGCTCCCGGCCGAGACCCCCGTGGGTTTGCCGTCGTTCGGTCCGGCCCTGCCGGTGCCGTGCGCGGCGCTCGGCATCCGAGACGGACGGGCCTGCGTCGCTGTGACGGCCCCGCCCTCGTCCGGCACGGTGCGGCCGGCTCTTGTGTGATCAGCCATGAGCGTGGCGCCCCTTCCATGGTTCCAGGAACGTGGTCTGCTGCGGCTCGGCGCGCAGGACCACGCGATCCACGCCCGCGACGGGCGCGACGCCCAGCGCCAGGACCAGCGGCCCGCAACCGTGCGGCTCGTCGCGGTACGGGGCCTGGGCGGTCAGATACGCCTCGACGGTGCCCCTGGCCGCGCCGGTTCCCGGGCACAGCGCGCCCGGACAGCTGTTCTCGATCGAGAAGTCCTGGTTGACGCAGCTCGCGGTGAGACCGGTCAGGCCGCGGCGCAGCGCGTCGCGCCACACGGGCCCTTCGAGGACGCCGCACTCGATCCCGACCCCGATGCCGTAAAGGATGAGACCGGTGCCGGAGGACTCCTCCCAGGCCGTGGGCAGCGGTATCTCCTGCCGCCACAGACCCCGGGGACTCTGATGCGGCAGCAGCGCCTGGGACAGGGCCCGGAACCGGCCGACCACCTCGCCCCTGCGGGGGTCGTCATGGGCCAGGCCGCGCACCAGCTCGGCCAGGGCGAAGTACCCCCAGCCGTTCCCGCGCCCCCAGTGGTCCTGGGAGAGGACTCCCGGGGCGATGAATCCGCGGCACTGGTGCAGCAGACCGTTCGCGCTATCCAGCAGTTCGTCGTACGGGAGCACCGCCTGGTCGACGGCCTCGTCGATGTAACGGCGATTCCGAAGTGCCTGGCCCGCGTGGAGGAGGAAGGGCGTCGCCGCCATCGCCGCGTCGATCCAGATGAGATCGCCGGAGCTGTGCGGGAGCTTGAGGATGCCCTTGCCGTCGCGGGGGGCCGCCATCATCTCCTCGGCGTACTCACGCACCCACTCCCGGCGCTCCGGCATGCGGCCCTGGGCGAGGAGGAAGCTCTGCGCCATCCCGCCGATCCGATAGCTCGGGAAGTTGTACGGAGGGTGCTCGATCTCGTCGGGGAACCGGCGCAGCACTCGCTCGACGCGGTCCAGCACCGCGGAGTTCCCGGTGCCCTGACCGACGCGCGCCAGCGCGTAGAGGGCCAGGAGTCCGTAGTAGGCCTTGACCTCGCCGGACCGCTCGTAGTGGTCGTACAGGTCCACGGCGAGAGAGGCCGGCGCGGCGACGGCAGGCGACCCGAGCCCGTGCGGGGCGTGCTCAGAAATACCCACCGCGCTCCACCACCTCTCTGGGGGTCAGCCCGTCGTGGATCAGCGACTTGATGTCGTTCTCCTGCTCCTCGACGGCCTCAGCGGCTAGCAGGACCTCGGCCGCTCGGTCCCTGGGCACCACGATGACGCCGTCCAGGTCGCCGACGATCACGTCACCGGGCTCGATGGTCACCGAGCCGATGCGGACCGGTGTCTGCCAGGCGGACATCCGGAATCTGCCGAGCATGCCGTTGGACGTGCGGTATCGGCAGAAGACGGGAAAGCCCAGTTGGAGCAGCTTCTCGGTGTCGCGCACACCCCCGTCGACGACCGCTCCGCGGGCGCCCCGGCGCATCGCCGCCAGGGTCATCACCTCGCCCCACTGGGCGGATTCGTCGTCCCCCGACGTGTCCCAGACGCACACCGAGTTGCTCGTGATCGCTTCGAGCATCGCGGCGCGCTCCTCCATCTCGTCGTCGAGGACCAGGTTCTTCGAGCCCTTGATCGTGAAGGCGATGCCGGCGGTGCGTGCCGTCGGCATCAGGGGTGTGACAGCCGGCGGGAGCACCTGGTGCAGCAGGCCGTGCGCCCGGAGCACGTCGTTGATGGCTGCCGTGGGTACGTCGCCGAAGCGGTCACACAGCTCGCTCTCGCCGATCTGCGGGGTAGGGACGACTTCGCCGGTGGCAGGGTTCGAGACATCGTTCGACAACGCCGGATCCTTCCTTCTTCGCCTGAGCATGCGGTCGGCCCGGGTTCCGCTCGTGGGGGCGACCTGCTGGTGTGTGCGATGTGGTCCCACGAAGGTATGGGGGCGTGAGGCCGGTGCGACGGTGCCGCCCGGCGAACCTTTGCACGATGTGACGGTCGTCGGAGTCGGCCCGGATCGAGCAGCCACCACGGTGCGGCGCCGGATGTGCGGGCACACGGGTGCGGCCGGGAGGCCGCCCGGGGAAGCCGTCACCGGCTCCTCGCGACGGCCCTGCTGACCGTCACCCGGATCGTCTCGACGGCGTCGCTGATCAGCGATTCCGCGGCGGCACGTACGTCCAGCGTCGCCCGGCCGGCTTCCTCCCGGTCGGAGAGGATCTCGCCCAGCACCCGGCCGGCGTCGCGGCCCGCTGTCGGCCCCGCCTCGACGAGCCGCCCGCCGATACCGAGGTCCCGGTACATGTGGCCCTTGATGGTGTCGGTGGGCTGGCGGAGGTAGATCGCGGGCACACCGGCCGCCAGTGCGATCAGCGGACTGTGGCACTCCATGCTGATCACCGCGGCCGCTCGGCGGTAGACCGCGGCGGCCTCCGTCAGGGACCAGAAGTGCGGAACGACGTGGACACGCGGCGCGACGTCGGCGGCGAGATCACCCGGACCGAAGTGCGCCTGCGCCAGCGGCACTTCGTACTCCATCTCCGGGCAGACCAGGACGTGCTGTCCGGTCCGGCGGACGTGACGCTCCACGATCTCGCGGAGGGCGTCCATGTCGGACTGCTCGAAGGTGGCGTTCACCGCGTCCTGCAGCACGTGCCGGCGCTCGGGTTCCAGGTCGAAGATCTGGTGGTACGGGGTGAACCGGAGCCGGGGGATGACACAGATGAAGTCCTCGCCGCAGCCGAGCCGGGTCAGCAGCGCACTCCCCGCTTCCGCGTCCTGGAGGTCGCAGCAGACCACGGCGTCGGGCATGAACGAGGCGGACACCAGGCCCTGGCTCCACAGGTACTTCACCGACAGCGAGTCCCGGCAGTAGAGGAAGGCCGCCCCCTCCAGCAGGCCGCGGTCCGCCGCACTGAGGATGGGCTGCGAGATGGCCTCGACCATCGCCGTCACCTCGTCGAGGGTGCCGAAGAATCCCGGCCCGGCCACCTGCGCCAGTGGATCGAACGTCACGCCGAAGAACCCGTAGGGCTTGTCGGTGTGGGCGCGCCAGGCCTCCAGCTCCGCACGGGCGAGGATGGACGGGCCGGAACCGTGCACGAGGACGTCGGACTCCTCGAAGAGCCGCAGGATCCTCCTGCTGGGGGCCTCCCCCTCGACCAGCCGCTCTTCGACGATGGTGACGTCGGGAAAGTGCTCGGCGAACATCTTCCGTTCGCGCTCGCCGGAGGACCACGCCCACAGGGTCACCTGCGCGCCCTCGCAGAAGCGCTGGAACGCCCTCAGGGCGCCGGGGCTGTGAGCGACGTCCCCGATGTTGATGGTCTGCCAGGACGAGACCAGCAGGATTCGCGGGGGACGATCTCGGACGCCGTCAACAGGGCGCATCATGCCACTCCATCATCGAGACACAGGGCTCGGCTTCGAACCGGCCGCGCCCCAAGGCTGGCAGTGATTAATCGAAAAATCAACGCTTCGTTCAGCTTGAGTTCGAGGGTGAGGACGGAAGCACCGGGACAGCCGCGCCCGTGGAGCCTCCGGGCGCCCCGGGCCACCGCGCGACGTGGAGCCGCTGCTTCGCTGTCTGTTACGGTCGTCGCGCCAACTCGCCCGGACCGCACACATGTTGAGGTCCTACCGTGCTGACGCTGATGGCCGGCTGCGCCGCCGGCGAGGAGGACGGCGCGCACGGGTCGGCCCCTGCGCAGACAGCCTCCGGCAGCAGTGGCGTGCCGGAGGCCGAGAGGAGTCCGACGCCGCCGGACAAGCCGGCGCCCAGCAGCAGCGAGCCCGGATCCTCAGCGACAAGCCGTGCTCCTCAGGAGACGACCGCCGACGAGATCGGTGCGGCCTCCGCCCGGGTACCGGCCCCCGCCTGGCAGGGCAACGCCGCACCCGTCGAGGTACTGCTCGTACGGGCCGGCGCGCGGGGCGGCAACGAGTTCGCCACCCTCGACGCGGCCCTGGAGGCCGCCCGCCGGCGCGGACCCGCCGGACTCCTCATCCGGGTGCAGGGTATGCACACGCCGACGAAGGAATCCGCGGTCAACCTGTCCGGGACGCGGGGCCGCCCACTGATCATCGAAGGCGCCGGACCCGGATCAGGGATCGACATGAGCAAGGCGCCCGCGGTGCCGCTCAAGAGCTTCCAGGGCCCGAACTGCCTCGCGGTCAACCACGCCGAGTACGTCGTGGTCCGCAACCTCACGTGCCGGAACAACCGCAGTGGTGCGGGCATCACCGTCTACGCGTCCGCCCATGTGCGGATCAGCAACACCAAGGTCCTCCACGTCAAGAACGCGGGAATCAACTCGCTGGGCACCGCGAAGCGACGCAACCGGCAGATCCTGCTCGACGGCAACGAGGTCACCGCGACCAGCACGCGGCACAGCCCCGCACTCCGGCCCCGGGGCGCCGACTGGAGTCCCGCGGTCGTGGCCCACAACACCGATGGCGTGACCATCACCGGCAACGAGGTCTACGAGAACTTCGGCGAGGGCATCGACTGTCTGCTGTCGACCGGCTGCACCGTCTCGCGCAACACCGTCCGTGACAACTGGAGCGTGAACGTCTACGTCGACAATGCGTCGCACGTCAGCATCGACCGCAACTTCATCACCAGCACCGGCAAGGAGACGTTCGAGCGCAACAGCCGGCCCGCCGCGGGGATCCAGCTCGCGCAGGAGCGCTATCGGGGTTTCGTGCCCCTGAAGAACGTGTCGATCACCCATAACGTGGTGAGTGGCTCCGCCGCCGCCCTGAGCTACTACCCCTATGAGTGCGACACCCGGGACGACGCCGCCGAGGCGTGCGGCATGCGCGATGTCCCGGTCGCGCACAACACCTTCGCCCGGCCCGCACGCCTCGCGAAGGTCTCCGAGGCGCTCGTCGTCGTCGGCGGAACACCCGACGAGCGCACGGTGGACAATCTCAGCCTCGTCAACAACGTCTTCGCGGCCCCGTCGCACGGCCTGCTGGAGATCGGCAGCGGCTCCGGGGTCCGCTTCGACACCAACTGCTGGTCGAACCGTCCGCCCCAGCAGGTCGACACCCGGGCGACCGTCGGCGACCCCCGCTTCAGGGACGCCGACAGCCAGAGTCCGAAGGACTATCAGGTCGGTTCGGGCTCTCCCTGCACCCGTACCCCGTCGAAGGCCGGTCGTCCCGGCGTGAAGACCCTCGGCGCGCTGTAGGGACGAGGGCGCCTGATGGCGGGACGGACAGGTCCACGCGGGAAACCTGTTCCGTCCCGCTCTCTTCTCGGCAGCGGCGTCAGCGTGTGCAGCCGTGCCTGGTCGTGGGCGTCACCGATGCGGCCCTCGTCCCCAGGCCGGCCTGCTCGACATGCCCGCCCGCCGCTCCGCCACCGGAAGCATGGATGTGCGCTTGCGAACGGTCGGGCTCGGCGCCGCCCGCGTACCGCCGCAGCCCGGGAGGGGACGCTCTGCGCGCACTCCGAGCACCCTGGGCGCCTCGTCGCTGCCGGGGCGGGGTCCGGCCGGCCCGGCCCGTTACGTCGGGCCGAGGGGAGCGGTGGAGCCCCGGTCGATGATCGTGGGAGCGGGCTTGCGGACGGTCGCGCTGCGGCCCTGGCCGCCGTCGATCATCCGCATCAGCGTCTCGTAGCCGCGGACGCCCGCTTCGTAGAGAGGCATCTTCACCGTCGACAGCGCCGGCCGGTAGAAGTCGGCCTGCGGGATGTCGTGATAGGCGATCACGGAGAGGTCGTCGGGCACCCGCAGGCCGAGGTCGGCGACCGCCGCGATGAGCCCACGCGCGAGCACGACGTTGTCGATCACGACGGCCGTCGGAGGGTCGCTCCGGCGCATCAGGGAGGACAGGCGCGTCTTCACGTCGTGGGGCTCGTACCCGGGCATGATCCACTCCCGGCCGGGAGGCGTCAGCCTCCGGCTTCTGAAGGCCGCGCGATAGCCGTTCCCCCGGGCGTCCGCGGTGAAGGGCGTGGGCGGACCGCCGATGAGCGCGATTCTCCGGTGGCCCAGTTCCAGGAGGTGATCCGTCGCGAGGAAGATCCCTTCGCGGTCGTCGACCCACACACAGACGTGGGTGCCGTCGGACGGGCCGTTCAGAATGACGCAGGGCACCCCTCGCGCGGTGAACGCCGCGATGTTCTCGTTGTCGACCGCCATGAACCGGACGAGGAAACCGTCCGCCATGCCCGTGCCCACGAGGCGGCTCATGAGATTGCTTCCGGGGGAGATGCGGTCGGAGTCGGATATGAGCACGACGCCTTCGTGGGCGTCCGCAGCATCCTGCACTCCGCGCAGCGCCTCGTCGAAGACAGGGTTGGAGATCTTCGGCGTGATCGTGGCGACGATGCCGGTGCGCGAGGTCTTCAGCGACCTGGCGGCGTGATTGGGCACGTAGCCGAGCTCACGGATCGCCTCGAGCACCCGCTGCCGCGTGGCTTCGCTCATGCGAACGGTGCTGCTGCCCGAGATGGCGGCGGACACGACAGCCGCTGAGACGCCCGCGTGCTCGGCCACCGTGCGGAGAGTAACCATGGGCACAGAATCTACCGCAACGCATTCTGCGTCCACCCCGGGCGGCCCTGCCGTGACCTGGCGCAATTCTCGCCTCGCCGGGGAAGCGGACACCGCTGAGGAAAGCCTCTGCAAGGCGTCGACCTCCGGGTCGGAACCAATGTGTGACGCGACCCTTGATTTTGCGTTCAATCGCCGTGACGATGGGGCCTCGAGTCAGGCACCCCATGCCCAACGCCTCTGCGTGGAGCGGACGTTCTGTGGTGACGCGACACCCGGTTCCGGGGCTGATGGATGCGGTGCCTCACCCCTGACCGTGCGACGGCTGATCGGGATGTCCGTCCGGTGGGCCGAGCGCCGTCACCCAGGAGTGGTGAACGGCGATCCGGAGGGGTCGACCGCCTGCTCGGCGTCCTGGCCCGGGCGCCCGGCGGGGACACGTCGACTCCGACGTCAATGAAGACAGGAGAGTGACCATGAACAAGCCGACGCCTCCGCGCGGCAGCGCGTCGCGCCGTACGTTTCTGACCGCACTGGGGGTCGCCACCGCCGCGGTCGGTGTGTCGTCCGCTGCGGCGAACGCGGCCGCGGGGACGGCGTCCCCGGCGGGTGCGGCCGCCGCCGGGCACCGGCCGCGGCCCGATCTGCCGCTCAACTTCCAGCCCTATCAGGGCGTTCAGCGTGCCCTGGTGCGCCAGGCCGACGGCGGGCCGGCGACGGCCGAGCCGAAGCTCCGGCACATCTACGCGGCGGCGCCCGACACGCTTGCCCTCGTGGTGGACGCCCAGTTCATCGTGGCTTTCCCCGTCGAGAAGTACGTGGCTCAGCCCGGCGACAGGGTGGAGCGCAGCCGGCTGGTGCCGTACGGCCCGAACGGTGAGCACAGTTGGGCGCGGGGGCGGGAGCTGCTCCGCGACGGCACGAGCCTGGGCACCCTGGCGGGACCGGACAACGACCTGTACCTGTGGCCCCACCGCCGGCTGCTGGGCGAGGAGTTGGACCTGGCATGGGCCGATGCCAGGTCCAGCTACGCGCTGGAGTCCAAGAACGACGTGGGCTACCGCCGCCCGGCCGAACCCCTGGAGGTGTTCCGCAAGAGCAGGCCGCAGATGGCCGAATGGGCCATGACGGACAACGGCCTCGTCGAGAACGTGAGCACGGCGCGGCACGAGATCTACCTGAAACTGCCGCGCCCACTTCAGCCGGGCGCCACCTACCGTGTTCGGCTGGCGGAGGGCTCGCCCCTCGGGCCCGAGCTGCGCTTCACCTTCGATGACCGGCGCCTGCGCACCGAGGCCCTCCACGTCAACCAGGTGGGACACCACCCGGAGGAGAAGGACAAGGTCGCCATGATGGCGATGTGGCTGGGCACCGGCGGCGACGCCGCGCTGTCGTCGCTGACGCGGTTCCATCTGGTGGAGGCGCGCAGCGGTGCGAAGGTGTTCAGCGGCAGGGTGAGGGTACGACAGGAAGCGGTGCCGGGCAAGATCACGCCGCTCTATCCGGCCAAGGATCCCGACGGCGCGGCGATGCCGGTGACGACGTACGCCCTGGACTTCTCCTCGTTCGACAGGCCCGGCGTGTACCGGGTCTGGGTGCCCGGGCTCGGCTGCTCCTTCCCCTTCCGTATCGACCGTCGGGTCTGGGAGGAAGCGGCCAGGGTCTCGGCGCACGGCTACCTGAACCAGCGCTCGGGCATCGAACTGGGCCGACCCCACACCGAGTTCCGCATCGCCCGCGCGCTGCACCCGGACGACGGCTTCAAGGTGCACTCCACCGACCCGGCGATCTTCTTCGACCCGGTCCGGTTCCCGAGCAAGTCGGGCGAAGGCAACCCGTTCAAGCGGATCCAGGCGTCCATTCTGCTGGACACCCACAACCCCGACGCCTGGGGCGGCTGGCACGACGCGGGCGACTACGACCGCAACATCGGGGGCCAGAACCACACCCGGGCGGTCCACGTGATGCTGGACCTGTACGAGAGCAACCCGCGGTACTTCGAGCGCCTGCGGCTGAACCTTCCCGAGTCCGGCAACCACCTCCCCGACCTCGTCAACGAGGCGCTGTGGTGCATGGAGTTGTTCCGTCGCATCCAGTACGCCGACGGAGGCATCCCGAGCAGCGTCGAGTCGATCGAGCACCCGGACGAGCCGGGCTTCGCCCACGGCATGCCGACCGCGGTGACGCCCTCGACTCCGCAGGTCTCCTACGCCTACGCGGCCGCCGCCGCCCAGCTCTCGACGGTCCTGCGCCGGTTCGATCCGCGGCTGAGCGAGGAGTACCGCGCCAGCGCGGCACGGGCGATGGAGTGGGCGGTCGCCAACCCGCAGGTCCCCGACATCTTCCACACCGGTCACTTCCCGCGGGACGAGACGCAGAACCTGGCGGCCGCGTGGATGTACCGCCTGACCGGCGAGTCTAGTTGGCATGACCTGTTCAAGGAGTCCTTGGGGCGCATCCACCCGGACGGCGATCTGCGACTGGACCGCTTCTCGTACTCCGGCCCGTGGGGCCTGGGCGTCTACGCGACGCTGCCGGCCTCCATGGTCGACGAGGACCTCCAGGCCCGGGCGATCGAGACGCTCGCCGCTCATGGTGACCAGGCGGCGGCAACCGTCGACGGCTCGCCGTTCATGCTCATGGCCACGCCCAGGGACTGGGAGGATCGCCTGGGCGAGCCGTACCCTCTGGTGCTGGCCCACCGGGTGACGGGTGACGACAAGTATGTCCGCGCCCTGGCACAGATGGGGCAGTTCGGCCTGGGCCGCAATCCGCACAACGCCAGTTTCACCGGCGGTCTGGGATCACGCCAGGTGGTGTCGTTCCACCTCCAGGCCTACTTCACCGGACAGCGCATCCCGAAGGGCCTGTCCGCGATAGGACCGCTGCACCAGTCGACCTGGGGCGCGCAACACGCCAAGGCGGCACTGACCCCCCGCATCCACCCGGCGTGGGAGCAGTGGCCCTGGGCGGAGAGCGCGTTCGACATCCGTCACTGGACGCTCACGGAGCACACCGTGGCCGGGGTGATGGCCAACCAGCTGCTGCTGCGGGGCTATCTGGCGCAGGCCCACGGCAGACGCCGCTGATCGCACGCGCCGTTGCCGTCGCTGGAGCCCGGGCCTGGTGGTGCGCCCGGGCTCCGGTTCGCGCGCACCGCACCACCCCGCATTGACACTCTGACATTCCATGCATAGATTGTCAGCGTGTTCACCGATGCCCGCATGGAGACCATCCTCGACGCGGCCTACGTCTGCTTCACCCGGCACGGCGTGCGCCGCACCACCATGGACGACATCGCCCGAGCAGCGGGCATGTCCCGGCCGGCTGTCTATCAGCACGTCCGCAACAAGCAGGACGCCTTTCACCGGCTCGTCCAGCGCATGCTCGACGACGCACTGGACGCCTCCCGGCGGGCGCTCGAAGGGGACGAGGCGCCGGCTGCCCGGATCCACGGGGTGCTGCGGCCCAAGCTGGAGATGGTGATGCGCATCTGGCGCGACAGCCCGGCACACGCCGCGGAACTGCTCGCCGTGGACGCGCGCGTCTCCTCCGACCTCCTCGCGCACTACGACGAGACGATGCGCACGCTGCTGCGCGGCGCCCTTGAGCAGTCCGGGCTGGGACCCGGATCCGCGCGGACCGCCGATCTGCTCCTGGCCCTCACCCGCGGACTGGAAGCGGACCCCACCGACCCCGAAGCCGCTCTCGACCTGCTGGGCCGAGGCGTCGACCTCATGATCGCCGGCCTGACCGCCGGCCGGGAGACCACACCATGACCACTGCCGTACTGATCACCGGAGCCTCTTCCGGCATCGGCCGCGCCACCGCGCAACGCCTGGCGCGCCGAGCCGATCTCACCGTCTACGCCACGGCGCGCCGTCCGGCCGTACTGGCCGGACTCGCCGATCAGGGAATCCGGTTGCTCGGCCTCGACGTCACCGACGAGGCATCGATGGCTGCCGCCGTGCGCACGGTCGAGGAGCAGCACGGCTTCGTGGGAGCCCTGGTCAACAACGCGGGGTACGGCCAGTACGGCACCGTCGAGGAGACCGATCTCGACGCCGTACGCCGCCAGTTCGAGACCAACGTCTTCGGGCTGGCCCGGCTGACCCAGCTCGTCCTGCCGGGCATGCGCGCCGCCGGCACCGGCCGCGTCGTCAACATCGGCTCCATGGGCGGACGGATCGTCTTCCCGTCGGGAGGCTACTACCACGCCAGCAAGTACGCCGTGGAGGCGCTCAGCGACGCCCTGCGCTTCGAGGCGGCCCCCTTCGGCGTGAAGGTCAGCCTGATCGAACCCGGTCTGATCCGGACCGGGTTCGAGGAGACGGCCTCCGGCACCCTGGCCGAGTCCGAACGGGGCGACAGCGCGTACGCCGCGTTGAACAGGGCCGCCGCTCGGCAGATGACGGAGTCCTACCGCTCCCGGCTGCTCACGGCCGGTCCGGAAGCGGTGGCAGCAGCCGTCGAGCGAGCCGTGACGGCCAGGCGTCCCCGCACCCGCTACCTGGTGACGCCGGCCGCCGTCGCCCTGGTGCACACCCGCCGGCTTCTGGGAGCGCGGGCCTTCGACGCCTTCCTGCGCCTGCAGTTCAGCAGCTGACGGCAGCCCCGCGCGAGCCGCCGCAACGAGCTTGCCCTTCGACAGGGCGCAGTGCGCAGGTGGCGGGCTCAGCCGCGATCGATGCGGGTCACCCCGGCCACGGTCTTCTGTCCCACCTCGACCGCGACCTCCACGCCCTCGGGCAGATAGAGGTCGACGCGCGAGCCGAAGCGGATCAGGCCGATCCGCTCGCCCTGCTCGACCTTGGTGCCCTGGGGCACGTAGGGGACGATGCGGCGGGCGACGGCGCCGGCGATCTGGATCATCTCGATGTCGCCGAGCTCGGTGTCGAAGTGCCAGACGACGCGCTCGTTGTCCTCGCTCTCCTTGTTGAAGGCAGGAACGAAGCCGCCGGGCACGTGCTCGACCGACGTCACGGTGCCGGCCAGCGGGGCGCGGTTGACGTGCACGTTGAGCGGGCTCATGAAGATCGCGACGCGGGTGCGGCCGTCCTTCCACGGCATGATGCTCTGCACCACACCGTCGGCGGGCGAGATGACCCGGCCCTGGGTGATCTCACGCTCGGGGTCGCGGAAGAACCACAGCATCCCCGCCGCCAGCGCGGTGGCGGGAACGGCCACGGCCCTCGCGGCGCCGGAGCGGCGTGCGCGGGCCAGGCTGAGTGCTGCGGTGGCGACGGTCGGAAGGAGCCACGGCGATGCTCCGCGCGCGAGACGTACGGAACGGGCGTCGGAAGAAGAGGGCACCAGGACTCCTTGCAGGCAGAACGTCGAAAAGAACTCTGGGTCCATCCTGCCGGTGCGGACGCAGGCCGGGAGTCCGCCTCGATGACGGTCCCGTCGTCCCGCTCCGGGCGTACCCGAACGTGCCGGGCTGGTACTGGAGCGGTACACACGCCTACACCCACGACGGTACGACGGCACCGAGCAGCGTCCGCGCGACTGCTTCACACGGATGGGCGCCGGGAAACCACCGCTTCGCGCCTCCTCCTCTGGCAAGGTCGACGGGTGATCAGCATCGCCGTCCCGTCCGCATGACGTCCACCGAGCAGCGCGCCCAAGGCGCCGGACCCTTCACCACCCGACTCACCTGGCAACCGCCCGGCGGCGGCAGCGCCGTATGGGAGTCCCGCCCGGCTCGTCGCCGCGGCGTCATCGCGGCGCGGCCGCCGGGAGCGTCGACCGACCGGAACGTCAGCGCCGACGAGCGCACGCTCCACCGGCTGCGCACGCTGAACGCGATCGCCGCGACGGCCTTCATCATCGGCGGCGCGCTCTTCGCGGCCGGAGCCGGTGTCGCCCAGTTCGGCTCCGCGGACGCCACCACCTGCGCCTCGATCTACTTCGCGGGTGGCTTGTTCTTCACCACCGGCGGGTACGTCTCCGTCCTCCAGGTCGTCAACGCCCCCCGCCATGACCCCGGGGGCGAGGGGCGCCTGTTCACCCACGGCTGGCGCTGGTGGAGCTACGAGCCGACCCGAGTGGACTGGCTGAGCGCGTTCGTGCTCCTGGCCGGCACCCTGGTGTTCGCCGTCGACCTCCTGGACTCCTTCCTCCAGGGGCTGAGCGTGCAGCAGGTCAACCGGCTCGTCTGGGCACCGGACGTCATCGGCTGCCTGCTGTTCCTGATCTCCGGCCACCTGGGCTTCGCCGAGATCTGCCACCGCGGATGGCCCTGCCTGCGCCGGCGGAGCATCGGCTGGTGGATCGTCGCCGTGAACCAGCTCGGTTCCGTCCTGTTCATGATCTCGGCCGTGGCTGCCTACACCCGCCCCGGCACCGGGGGGCTGATCAACGCCGACATCGCCGACTGGGGCACCCTCCTGGGTGCCGGATGCTTCTCCGTGGGCGGCCTGCTCCAGCTGTTCGAACGTCCGTGACCCTCGTGCTGGGCGCGACCGCGAGTACCGCCGGTGAACGTCGGCGGGAACCCCGCTCGGCTCCGGGGGCCGGTGACCGGGCGGGTCAGACGGAGGCCCGAGCGACGAACTCCGCCTTGACCCGCACCGTCTTGTGAATGCTCCGCCCGTTCAGGCGCTCCGTGAGCAGCCGGGCGGCCGCTCTGCCGACCTCGGTCGCGGGATAGCGGATGGTGGTCAGCCTCGGGCGTACGAGCGAGGCGAAGGACGCGTCGTCGTGTCCTATCAGCGCCACGTCGCCGGGGATGTCGATGCCCAGTTCGTGGGCCTTG
Source organism: Streptomyces sp. NPDC003456 (assembly GCF_042878735.1). Taxonomy (NCBI): domain Bacteria; kingdom Bacillati; phylum Actinomycetota; class Actinomycetes; order Kitasatosporales; family Streptomycetaceae; genus Streptomyces; species Streptomyces sp. NPDC003456. Next base: position 1,134,168 of record NZ_JBIAOK010000002.1, on the reverse strand, counting down.
TCCAGCGCGCCGACCGCGATCACGTCGTTGCCGCAGAAGACCGCGTTCGGGCGGTACCGGCGGCTCATCAGCGCGCCGAAGCCGGCCGCTCCGGCTTCCCGGGTGTGTTCTCCCCGGACCACGAGCTCGTGCGGCAGGGACATGCCGTACTGCAGCGCAAGTGCCCTGAGGTGTTCGAGGCGGGGATCGCCGCCCGTGGCATCGCGGGGGCCCGCGATCATGGCTATCCGCCGCCGCTGGGCCGCGACGACCGTCTCGAGCGCGCGGCGCGTGGCCGTCCGCGCGTCCGGCGTCACGAGGTCGATCGGGCCGAAGGAGACGTCGGCGCTGACGACGAGAGGCATGCCGGCGTCGACGAGGGGCTCGAAATCCTGCGGTTTCAGTCGGAACGGGGTGATCACCACCCCCGCGAACCGCTGCTGCACCGCCTCCGCCAGCAGGGCCCGCTCCTCGTCCCGGCGTGCTGCGGTGTTGCACACGACGACGTGCAGCCCCAGGCCGCGCAGCTCCTCCTGGAGGGTGGCCGCGAGCTGCGCGAAGAAGGGGTTGGAGATGTCGGGCACGATCAGCGCCACGAGGCTGGACCGACCGGTGCGCAGGCTGCGGGCGGCGACGTTGACGGTGAAGCCGAGTGCGGCGATGGCCGCTTCGACCGCGGCCCGGGTCTCCGGAGCTACCGGCCGCTTGCCGGACAGCACGTAGGAAACGGTGGCGGAGGAGACGCCGGCGGCACGCGCGACGTCGGCCATGGTGACCCGCTCTCGCACAGCACACCCTCCCTTCCGTGATCACCATACTTCACGCCCCTCCCCCGCCGGGAAAGCGCTCTCAGCGTCGCAAGAGGGCGGCGTCTCCACGGTGTGTGCCCCGGAGAGTCAGCCGTCGCACGGGTCCTGCACGCGGCGCAGACGGACCAGTGCGCTGGCGCAGTCTCCCGGCGGCAGGTCGGGCAGGGGCAGACCGAAGTTGGACAGGGTGGCACCGGACCACTCACGTCCGGTGTCCTCGTCGCGGTAGCGGGAGCCGTCGTGCAGTCCGCGCAGCCGCAACGGTGGCTGCGCGGGAGCGAAGGCCGTGCTCGGTCGCCAGATCAGCACGACGGTCCGGTCGCCGTCCTCCCCGAGGTACTGCACGGCCGTGACCGGCCCCTCGCCCGGAGCCAGGAGGCGGAACTGCCTGCCGTGCTGGACGACGGGGCGGATGTCCTTGTAGTCCCGGATCAGGTCGGTCGCCTCGGCGCGCTCGGCGTCGGTCCAGCGGGTCAGGTCGCCTCCGATGCCGAGGACGCCCGCCATGGCGCTGTGGAAGCGGAAGCGCAGCGGCACCGTGCGGCCGGTGAGCGGGTTCGGGCTGTCGGTGACCCAGGCGGCCATGACACCGGCGGGGTAGAGCTGGCTGAAGCCGTGCTGGATGGTGAGGCGGTCCACCGCGTCGGTGTTGTCGGACGTCCACACCTGGTCGGTGCGGGCGAGGATGCCCGCATCGGTACGACCGCCGCCGCCGGCGCAGGCCTCGATGCGCAGGCGGGGGAAGTCGCGGCGCAGCTGGTCCAGTACGCGGTACACGCCGCGCGCGTGGTGCACGTGGACCCGGCGGGCGTCGGGGCCGCCGGTGTGCACGCCGGCTTCCGTGAAGGACCGGTTGAAGTCCCATTTCAGGTAGTCGACGCCGTTCTCCGCCACGAGTTCGCCCAGCAGGCCGAGAGCCCACTCGGTCACCTCCGGGCGCGAGAAGTCGAGGACGCGTTGGTGGCGCAGTTCGGTGGGGGTGCGGTCGGGCAGGTGCAGGACCCAGTCGGGGTGCCGCCGGTACAGGTCGCTGTCCGCGTTGACCATCTCGGGTTCCACCCACAGGCCGAAGTCCATGCCGAGCCGGTGCACCTCGTCGGCCAGGGGGCGCAGGCCCCGGGGGAAGCGCTGCGGGTGGGGCGTCCAGTCGCCGAGGCCGGCCCGGTCGTTGTCGCGTCCGCGGAACCAGCCGTCGTCGAGGACGAACAGTTCGGCACCCAGTTCGGCGGCACGGCGGGCGAGGTCGAGCTGGTTGTCCTCGCTCACCTCGAAGGAGGTCGCCTCCCAGGAGTTGTAGAGCACGGGCCGCAGTTCCTCGGGGTGCGGCAGGACGTGGGTGCGCAGATGACGGTGGAAGGCGCGGCTCGCGCCGCCGAATCCGCCGCCGGTGTACAGCCCGAGGCTGACCGGAGTGCGGTGGCTCTCGCCGGGTGAGAGCCGCAGTTCGACGCCCTCGTGCCCCTCCCCCGCCAGCACGCCGGCCCGGCCGGCGGCGGTGCGCTGGGCGGTCAGGCGCCAGCTGCCGCTGGCCGCGAGCGCGACGACCCACACCTCCCCGTGCTCTTCGCCGGTGTGCCCGTCGTCCAGCGCCAGCCAGGGGTTGGCGTGGTGCCCGGTGTGCCCGCGCCTGCTGCCCAGGACGGTCTCCCCCACCGGCAGCCCGGACCGCTCCAGGCGCCCCTCGGCGGACCAGCCGCCGTGCACCGAGCCGATGCGCCAGTGCGGCCGCTGGGGCACGGGCCAGTGGGCCGCGGAGCAGCGCGGCAGCAGGATGTCCCCGTCGTCGGCGGTGCCCGTGTGGTGCACCTCCGCCCACCGCTCGATCACGTCGCCGTGCGGGGGGACGCGGTAGTGCAGGTGCCAGGCCAGAGGCCGGGCGCGGTCCCGGAGGTGGACCACCAGATGGTCGTCGGCGGCCAGGACCAGGTCCTCCAGCACCGCCTCGACGGGACTGGAGCCGTCCGCGAAGCGCACCTCCAGGGCGGGTACGCCGAAGCGGGCACCGCCCTCGACCGGGTACTCCTCCACCCCGTCCCAGCGGCCGGCGAAGCTGTTGTCGTGTTCCGACCACAGCGGCAGGGCGACCGCGTCGGCGAGGGGCAAGGGAGCGCCCCAGTGGACGTGGCGCACCGTACCGGTGTCCCGGTCCGCCTTCAGCACGTAGGCGCTGTGAGTGGTGCGCAGCAGCACGGTGCCGCTTGCCTCGTCCATCTGCACGGGCGGGGCCGGCGCGGTGTGCTTCGTCGTCACGGGGACGCTCCTTGCGGGTTCTGACTGGGTGTGACGGGTGGTCAGGCCGAGGCGGGGGCGAGGTCCTCGCGGATCACGACCACGCCGCCGGCCGGCACCACGGCCCGGCCGTCGGCCAGTTCGGCGCCGGCGAGGGCCGTGCCGTCGACGCGCACACGGACCGTCTGCGGCGTGTGGTTGATCAGGAAGAGGTAGGCGTGCCGGTCGCCGGTGCGGCGTACCGCCTCCAGTCCGGGCGGGGCCTCGACGACGGGGTGCGCCCCGGCCGTCTCGCACACGTCCCGGACCACCGTGCGCAGGGCGGGTACCGGCAGGCGGGCGGCCGTGTACCAGGCGGTGCCCCGGCCGTAGGTGTGCCGGGTGACGGCGGGTCCGCCGCGTGCCGGGCCGCCGTCGGCGGTGTCGGCGAAGCGGAGCACCGTGGCGCAGCCGCGGGACTCGACGCGTTCCGTCCACCGGCGCACGGCCGTTCCGTCTTCGAGCAGGGCGGTGTCCCCGGTGCGCAGCGGCAGGTACTCGTCGACGACGAGACCGAGGACGTCGCGCAGCGCGCCGGGGTGGGCCCCCGGGTGCATCCGGTCGTGCTCGTCGACGACGCCGCTGAAGCAGCCGACGGCGAGGTTGCCTCCTTGTTCCACGTAGCGGGTGAGGTTGTCGGCGTCGTCGTCGGTGAGCAGGTAGAGGCCGGGGGCGAGGACGGCGCGGTAGCCGCTGAGGTCGGCTCCCGGCTGGACGATGTCGCAGGTGATGTTCTGCGTCCACAGCGCCTCGTACCAGTCGCGCACCGCGTCGAGGTAGCGCATGCGGTCCGAGGGGCGGGCCTGCAGCTCCAGCGCCCACCAGGAGTGCCAGTCGAAGAGCAGCGCGACGTCGCCGCGTACCCGGCTGCCGGTCACCTCGCTCAGCGCGCCGAGTTCGGCGCCCAGCGCTGTGACCTCCCGGTGGATGCGGCTGTCGGCGCCCGCGTGCGGGAGCATCGCGGAGTGCCACTTCTCGGCGCCGGCGCGGGACTGGCGCCACTGGAAGAACATCAGGCCGTCCGCGCCGCGGGCCAGGTGGGTCAGGCTGTTGCGGCGCGTCTCGCCGGGCTGCTTGGCGACGTTCACGCCCTGCCAGTTGACGGCGGACGTCGAGTGCTCCATGAGCAGCCAGGGGCGGCCGCCCGCCATGCCGCGGGCGAGGTCGGCGTTGAGAGCCAGGTCGATGTGGCCGTCGGGGTCGGCGGCGGGCAGGTAGTGGTCGACCGAGACCAGGTCGCACTCGGCGGCGAAGGCGAAGCCGTCGATCTTCTTCTCCAGGGTGCCCATCACGTTGGTGGTGATGGGCACGTGCGGGGCCGTCCGGCGCAGGATGGCCGTCTCGGCGAGGTGCCGGGTCAGCAGCGCGTCGGAGGAGAAGCGGCGGTAGTCGAGTTCCTGGCCGGGGTTGCGGAAGGCGGTGGTGTCCCGGGGCGGGTCGATCTCGTCCCAGTCGCCGTAGCGCTGGCTCCAGAAGTCGGTGCCCCAGGCGTCGTTGAGTGCCTCCACCGTCTTGTACCGCTCGCTCAGCCAGGCGCGGAAGGCCTGTGCGCTGGTCTCGCAGAAGCACAGCGCGTTGTGGTTGCCCCATTCGTTGTGGACGTGCCACATGACCACGGCGGGGTGGTCGCGGTAGCGGGCAGCCAGTGCGGCGGTGAGGGCGTCGGCCGCTTGCGCGTAGGCCGGGCTGCTGGGGCAGAAGACCTGCCGGCTGCCGTGGGCGAGGCGGGTGCCGGTGGCGGTGACCGGGCGGGCGTCGGGGTGCTGCCGGGTGAACCAGGGGGGCGGGGCGGCGGTGGCGGTGGCGAGGTCCACCGCGATGCCGCCGGTGTGCAGCAGGTCGAGCACCTCGTCCAGGAGGCTGAAGTCGTGGACGCCGGGGCGCGGCTGGATGCGGGACCAGGAGAAGACGCCGACGGTGACGAGGTTGACGCCCGCCTCCCGCATGAGGCGCACGTCGTCCTGCCAGACCTCCCGCGGCCACTGCTCCGGGTTGTAGTCGCCGCCGTAGGCGATCCCGCCGAGGGCGCGGGTCACGTCGGTGAGGGGGTGGTTCACGATTTCACGGCTCCAGCGGCGAGTCCGGCGCGCCAGTAGCGCTGCAGGAGGAGGAAGGTGAGCACGATGGGAACGACGGAGACCAGCGCTCCTACGATGGTCAGGGTCTGCAGTTCGGGCAGGCGGCTGGTCTGCGACTGCCAGGTGAACAGGCCCAGGGTCACCGGGTAGAGGCGTTCGTCCTGCAGCATGATCAGGGGCAGCAGGAAGTTGTTCCAGATGACGACGAACTGGAACAGGAAGATCGTCACCAGAGCGGGGGCCATCAGGCGCAGGGCGATGGTGCGGAAGATGCGGAACTCGCTCGCGCCGTCCACGCGGGCGGCCTCCATCACCTCGTCCGGGACGGACGCGGCGGCGAAGATGCGGGAGAGGTAGACACCGAACGGGCTGACGATGCTCGGCAGGAACACCGACCAGAACGTGTTGGTGGCGTCGAGTTCGGCGAACATCAGGAACAGCGGCAGCGCGAGCGCGGTGGCCGGGACCAGGACGCCGCCGAGGACGACGGAGAAGACCGCCTCGCGTCCGCGGAAGGCGTACTTGGCCAGGGCGTACCCGGCCGCCGCGGCCAGCAGGGTGGCGACGGCCGCTCCCGCTCCCGCGTACAGCAGGCTGTTGAGGAGCCAGCGGGCGTAGACGCCGTCCTGCTGGGCGAAGAGCGAGGACAGGTTGTCGCCGAAGTGCCATTCGGCCGTGAGGAAACCGGGTGTGGTGACGAGGTCGCTCTGGCTCTTGGTCGACGAGACCAGCAGCCAGTAGACCGGCAGCAGCATGTAGCAGGCGACGGCGGCCATGAACGTCACGGCGACGACGGTGGACAGGCCGGTGCGGGGCCTTCGTGTCGCGCCGGCGCGGACGGCGTGGGCGCCTTCGGTGCGGGTGAGGAAGCTCATCCCTGCCTCCTGGAGGTGAAGCGCAGGAACGCGAAGGACAGGACGAAGGTGACCAGTGCGAGGACGACCGACAGGGCGGCGGCCTCGCTGTAGCTGTCGCCGGAGGCGAGGGAGTAGGCGGCGATGTTCGGCGTGTAGGTGCTGGTGACGCTGGTGGAGATGGAGCGGAAGACCTGCGGCTCGGTGAAGAGCTGGAAGGTGCCGATGATCGAGAAGACACCGGTGAGGATCAGAGCCGGGCGGATGATGGGCACTTTGATGCGCCAGGCGATGGTCCAGCCGCCGGCGCCGTCCATGCGGGCCGCTTCGCCGATGTCGGAGGGCACGGCCTGCAGGGCGGCGTAGATGATCAGCATGTTGTAGCCGGTGTAGGTCCAGGTCACGACGTTGGCGATGGACCACAGGATGGCGTCCGGGCCGAGCAGGTCGACGTGCGCACCAGCGGACCGCAGCAGGTCGACGACGGGTGACAGGCGCGGGTCGTACAGGAACGCCCACATCAGGGCGGCGACGACGCCGGGTATGCCGTACGGCACGAAGTACACGAGCCGGAAGAACTTCTTGGCGCGTGCGACGGCCGAGTCCAGCAGCAGGGCGAGGACCAGGGCCAGCAGCAGCATCACGGGGATCTGCACGAGTGCGAAGCCGAGGACGCGCAGCAGGCTCTCGCTGAAGTAGTCCTCCTGCAGAACCCGTCCGTACTGCTCGAACCCGGCGAAGACCGTCTGGGTCCTGCCGAAGGTGCCCCCCGTACGTTCGGTCTTGTGCAGGCTCTGCCAGAAGGCGTAGCCGACCGGGACGAGGGTGAACAGGACGAACGGGATGAGGAAGGGGGCGAGGAAGGCGTAGGGCGCGAGGGTCCGGCGAGGTCGGCGGCGCGCCGGGGTGGGTGCGGTGGTGGATGTCACGGGCAGCCTTAGAGGTGCTGTCCCCTGCCGCCCGGGGGCGGCAGGGAGGGCAGGAAGGGACCGATCACTCAGTCACGTCGAGCGACTGCTTGCGCAGGGAGTCGGCGCTCTGGGCGCCGGTGTCCTTGAGCACGTCACCGAGGGTCGTCTTGCCCGCGACGGTGTTGGCCGTGCCGTCGCTGAGGAAGCGGTAGGTGTCCGTCATCGTCGGACCCCAGGTGAAGTTCGTGTCGACCCCGGTGGAGGCCTGCGCGAAGACGTCGAAGATCTTCTGCTTGCCGTAGAAGTCCACCGGCTCCTTGAGCGCGGGCAGGTCCAGTCCGGCCTTGGCCGCCGGGTAGAGGCCGCCTTCGCGGTTGAGGATCTCCAGCGCCTCGGCGTCCGTGTTCAGCCACAGCGCGAACTTCGCGGCCTCCGCGGGGTGCTTGGTCCCGGACATGACCGTGGTGGTGGAACCGCCCCAGTTGCCCGCCTGCTGCCCGCCTTCCTGCCACTGCGGCATGGGGGCGACCGCCCACTTGCCGGCCGTGGACTTGGCGTTGTCGCGGATGGTGCTGTAGCCCCAGGCGGCGCTGACCCAGGTGACCACCTCGCCGCTGTTCCAGGCCTTGTAGAGCGCCGGGGAGAAACCCTGGAGGTCGGTCGCGACGAGCTTGTCGTCGATCAGCTTCTGCCAGTAGTCGGCCACCTGACGGCTCTCGGGGCGGTCGACGGTGACCTTCCAGGCGTCTCCGTCACGCTCGAACATCGTGGCCTTGTTCTGCCACAGCAGCCCGGTGAACCAGTTGGGGTCGGTCTGGGAGAAGTGGGTGATGTACTTGCCGTCCTTCTTGAGGGTGCGCGCCTGCTCCGCGTACTCGTCCCAGGTGGTCGGCGCCTTGAGGCCGAGCTTGTCGTAGACGTCCTTGCGGTAGAACAGCGCCATGGGCCCGGTGTCCTGGGGGACGGCCCACACCCCGTCCTTGCCGTCGGCGCCGAACTCCGCCTGGGACCAGGTCCAGTCGACGAACTTGTCGCCCGCTTCCTCGACGCCGGGGCAGGAGGAGATGTCGGTGAGGCCCTCCTTGAGGCGGAAGCTCGCCAGGGAGTCGTACTCGACCTGGCCGAGGTCGGGGGCCTTGCCGGCCTTCAGCGCGTTGGAGAGGTTCTGGTACGTGCCGGCGTTGCCCGACGGCGTCGTCTTCAACTTGACCTGTATGTCGGGGTTCTCACTGTTCCAGAGGTCGACGGCCTTCTGCATGCCCGGGACCCAGGACCAGTAGTCGAGCGTGACCTTGCCCGAGGACGGCTTGCAGGAGGCTCCGGCTGCACCGTCGGCCTTGTCGCCGCCGTCGCCTGCGCCGCAGGCGGTCAGAGCCGTCAGAGCCAGGACCGTTCCGCCGATCACACAGCGTCTGGCCAGGGATTCGCGATCACGCACTGCCATGGGTAGCTCCTTGTCCCGAGTCCGCTCCGGCGAAGCGGTGGGCACACGAGACAACAAGAACTCCCACAAGTCAACAGGTTCGGTGAGATTCGATGACCTCGCAGCGCTATCGTTACCACGCCAGGGCGTCTCGAAGGGGAGCTTGCAGTGCCCTGAACTGGCCTTTTACTGTTCGACCACGAATTCGAGCTTCCGGAACGCCGACGCGGAATCGATTACGTTACAGTGGCCGAAGTCGCGAGGAGGGGAGGGGCCTTCACGAGAGGCAGGCCGGACACGGGGCTCCCATGGGGGCCACTGCACAGACCGGGTGACCGCTGGGTCGCCCGTGCGTCACCGCTTCACGCGGCTGCGGACGGCGAGGACGGCCATGCCCAGGAGGACGGGCTCGACCAGCCGGGAGGCCATCTCGCTGTAGGTGCCGGCGGTGGTGAGGTCCTGGCCGGAGGAGCGGAAAGCCACCGAGTTGATCACTACACGCAGGGCCTTCTCGAACCGGTCGGTGGTGATGCGCTCGGCCAGGGGGCCGGTGGGGTTGGCCGGGGCTGAGGTCTCGGTGGTCCGAGCGGCCTCGACCTGCTGCCCGTTGACGAGCCGGCGGCCGGTGACGGTCGGCTCGGGAGCATCGGCCGGCAGGCCCCACAGCACCATGACCGCCAGCGTCACGGTCATGGCCGCGACCAGGCAGGCCAGGGCACGAGAGGCGCGCAGTCCGTATCCCGACAGGGCCCAGTAGACGCCCAGCAGGGCCCGCTCGGACCACGGGGTGGTGTCGGCGTCACGGCGGCGCATCTCGCACTCGCCGACGTAGAAGTGGGCCGCCCCCGGCTCGTTCTTGCCGTCCTCCAGAGACTTGCGCAGCTGCCGGTACAGCGCGGCCACCGCCGCCGGCCGCAGCTCGGGGGCGTCCTCCGGTGGAGGCGTCCAGCCGCGCGCGAGGGCGGGGTGGCGGGCCGTGCGCACCCGCCAGTGGTGCTCCTCAGCCAGCGTGTCGCGCCGGGCCCACCGCCAGGGGAAGCGCCGGCCCGCTCCTGTGGGGGTGCGGGCGAAGGTGCACCAGCCGTCCACCTTGAGCTGGTCCAGGTGGACCGCCCCGGCGAACCGGCACTCGCTCAGGTCGATGTCGTGCAGCGCCAGGTGCGCGGCGTCCACCCCGCCCAGCGTGGTCAGACGCACACCAGGGGGCAGGCCGGACAGCTCGGTCTCCGGCAGTCCCGGGGAGGGGAAGGGGGTGGGGCGGGCGGAGATCACCACCGGGTGCTCCAGGACCGCGTCCCGCAGGTCCAGCTCGGCGTGACGCAGGTGCAGCGTCGCGGTGGAGGCCCACCACGTGCGCGCGCAGCTGACCCGGCGGGCGGCGACCTCCAGCGTCACCGGTTGCTCGAACACGGCGCCGTCCAGCACGACCCGCTGACGGCATACCAGCGGCCCCAGGCGCGAGGCCGCCTCGAACCGCGCCCTGTCGAACCGGAGGTCGCCGGTGAAGACCGCCTGGCGGAGATCGGCGTCGCCGGTGAAGGTCACCTCTTCGAACTGGGCGTCGCGGGTGAAGGCCGCCCCGGCGAAGAGGGCACGGCCCGCGAAGGTGGCTCCGCCGAATACGGCTTGGTCGGTGAAGGTCGCCGCGGCGAAACTCGCTCGGCCGGTGAAAGCCGCCCCGGGAAACCGGACTTCACCGGAGAAGGTCACCTCGTCGAACTTCGGATCGCCGGCGAAGGGTCGCCCCGTCGAACAGGGCGGCGCCGGTGCGGGGCCGGTGGGTGGCGGGGTCGCGGAGGGCGGTGAGCAGCCGATGCAGCAGGTCCTGGGTGAACGGGGTGCCGCGGTGATCGATGTCGGCGCCGGGTGACAGGGTGTCCAGATAGGCGGCACGGTCGGTCTCGTTCAGGTGGGCCAGGCAGGCGGTGTGGCTTCCGGCGTGGACACCGGGGCAGCCGACCGGATCCTCGACCGTGGCGCCGTGGCCGCAGACCGGCCAGTTGCGAGCCGGCGGCAGCGGTGGAGGGCTCGGATGTGTCATGTCCGAAGGACGGTCAGCTGATACGGACCGGTTGCACGGACCGCTGTCCCGGAAGGACAGAGGCGCAACGCAGCCTGCTGGTGCAGCAGTTCGCCCGCGGGCGTCAGTTCCGCTCGTTCAGCCCTGCCTTGGCGCCCTCGGTGAGTTCCGGTTCCCTGGCGGGGAATCCTCCTGTGCCTCCCGGGAAGAGCAGAAGGCCGTCCGGTGTCTCGGCCACGACGTCCGTACACCCGTCGCCGTTGACGTCGAGCAGCGGCACGCCGGCCCTCATCGATCTCCCGCCGTAGGTCGTCGCGTCGAAGGCGGTGGCTCGGGACGGGTCGGGGCCGGAGCCGTCGGTTGCGCCGGGCAGCAGGGTGAAGCGGCCCGCCCTGTCCTCACCCGGGGTGTTGATCACCAGGTCCGGATGCCCGTCGCCGTTCACGTCGCCGGTGCCGGAGGTCGCGCCGAACATGTCCTTGCCCTGCGCATCGCCGGGGATGCCCGGAGTCTCCTGGCTGTACACGGTGTTGCGGCGACCCGTACCGGGGCCGCCCGGGGCGCCATGGACGACGGTGAGCTGTCCCGGATCGAGACCTTCGGCAGGCGACGCGATGCCGCCTCCTCCGACGAGGAGGTCGGTGATGCCGTCGCCGTTCACGTCACCGGCCAGCGGCGTCAGGACTCCGTCCTCGACGCCGTTGTCCAGCCCCCGGGGCGGGCCGGACCGGACGGGACCGTCGGCGCTGCCGCGGAAGTAGGCAGTTGCCGGGATCGCGTCTGCACCCGGCTCCTCGTCCTCCGCGTACGGCGGGCTTCCGGTGAACAGCAGGTCGTCGAAACCGTCGGCGTCGAAGTCCCCGGAGGTGGTCCCGCCTCCCGCGGCCACCCAGTCCTGCTCCACAAGCCGCGCCGGGGCGCCGCCTCGGTCGAACGGGCCGTACGCGATCCGGCCGGGAATCCGCTCCGGGTCCTTCTGCTGCGCTCCCTTGCCGCGGTCGATCAGGTCGACGGCCCCGTCACCGTTGACATCCGCGACGGCCACGGCGAGGAACCGGCGCGGGGCGGCCACCGGCACCGCCTTGCCGAGACCGTTCCTCCCGCCGAACATGACCACCGCCTCGTAGGTGCCGCCCGGCTCGGCCTTCCGGCCCTGGCGCGCGGGTTCACGGGTGGCGACCAGGTCCGTGAATCCGTCCCCGTCGAGGTCGCCGCGGAGCAGCGGGCCGCTGTAGACGTCGTCGTACCGCGTGGCTCGGGCCGCATCGAGCCCCTTCTTCGAGCCGGGGACCACGACCACGTGCCCCGATGACCCTCCGGAGCCGCGCTGGGGATCAACAGTGACGAAGTCGTCGTAGCCGTCCTTGTCGAAGTCGCCGGTACGGGACGTGCTGCGACCGTCACGGTCCCGGGGCGCCGGTCGGCTCTCCCCCGCACCACCGGCTGTGCCGTCGCGCCTCCCGCTGTCGCCTGTGCACCCGGTGAGCAACAGGAGCGCACAGCCCAGAACGGCGAACAGGAACCGGGACCCCCTCACATGAGCTCCTGACGCAAGAGCGTTGCGGGCGGACGACCTGCCATGCACCACAGCGGAATCCGGATTCGATGCCATGTCCGCCCCCGCGCCCCCACCGCCACCCCCGACGTCCAGCGCCGGGTGCGACTCGACTGTCGAGGGCACAAACCTAGTGATCATCAACCTCGGATGGCAACGCTCCGTTCGACGGCACAGGGACAGGGACTTCGGCGCTCACCGGTCTCCCCGGCTTCGTCCATCACAACGGCCAGCGGCCGTCGGCCTTTTCGGGTACTCCGTGAGCGCTGCCTCGCCGGAGGCTGTCAGTGCTCGTTCATAGGATCACGGTATGCCTGATGCCTTCACCGTCTTGTGGACCCATGACACCTGCCGTGCGCTGCGCAAGGCGGGCCGCGTGAACGAGCGGCCGCCGGTCGCGTTCAGCGGTGCTCACTCCTCATTGCCCGCCTGGACGGGTGCCCGCTCCGGGGACGAGGTGTACGCGCTGCACGTGAACCAGCGCGAGGTGTTCGTGGTGAGCCGGATGCGGGTGCTCGACATGGCGCGACGCGACTGCTGCGGCGCGGCCCCCGCGAACTGGGCGGACACTTCATATCCCGGACACGGCGACTGGTCGATGCTGGGCGCCGGCGGCTGCGGCGCCGAGGCGGTGCACGTGGACGCGACGCCTGTGCGCTTCGACGTGAAGATCCCCGGCGACCTGCTCGCGACGCTCACCTGGCGCAACAGCCGGGGCCGGACCCGCGGTCTGAAGTACGTCGTGGACGGCCGCCTCGAGAGGTCGGTCAGCCTTCAGGGGTTCTACCGTCTGACCCCCGAGGCCGCTGATGCGCTGGCGGACGTCGTCGACAGCTCCGCCCTTCAGTGAATCGAGCAGCACATCCCAAGGCTGCGATGAACTCACCTTCTAGGCTTGGGGCATGATGCCGACAGACGCAGAGCTCGTTCACGATCTGGCCCCCACCGGAGTGCTGCGTGCCTCCATCAACCTCGGCAACCCCGTCCTTGCTCAGGGCGACCCCGACAAGCCGTTCGGGGTCACGGTCGAACTTGCCCGCGAGGTCGCCGCGCGTCTGGCTCTGCCGGTGCAATTCCTCTGCTTCGATGCCGCGCGCAAGTCGTACGCTGCGATGGCCGAAGGCTACGCCGACCTGTGTTTCCTGGCCGTGGATCCGGACCGCGAGAAGGAAGTCGCCTTCAGCGCTCCGTACGTGCACATCGAGGGTGTGTACGCGGCACCGGTGACGTCCGCGTTCGTCTCCGCCGAGGACGTGGACCGGGACGGGGTGCGCGTCGGGGTCAAGAAGGGGTCCGCCTACGATCTCCACCTGACGCGCACCCTGCGTCACGCCACCGTGGTGCGCGGCAGCGAGGGGGTCGAGGTCTTCCACGCAGAGGACCTGGACGTGGCGGCCGGCATCCGCCAGCCGCTGACCGAACACGTCGCCCAGCGGACGGACCTACGGCTGCTCGAACCGGCTTTCATGACGATCCGCCAGGCCATGGGTACCACCACGGAGCGGCTTCCGAGGACCAAGCAGTTCCTCAACGAACTCGTGACCGAGCTGCTGACGTCCGGCTTCGTCGCCACGGCGCTCCGCCGATCCGGCCAGGACCCGGCGCTGGCGGCCCCAGCCGCACGAGCTTCCGGCTGTCGGTGGTGAGATGGCTGCATGCGACCCGAACATTGCGTGACCGGACATCACGTCAAGGTGTGGCATCAACAGGTGCTGCCGTCGGAGCCGGAACACATCGGACTCGGTGCGGTCCTGCGGGGCTCGCTCCTGCCGATTCTCGTCTGGGCCGGCATCGCGTGCTTTGTCTGCTTCATCTACAACCCACTTGTCTCGATGGCCCTGGGTGGGCTCTTCGCGCTGTCGTTCATCGTGGGATACGGACTGCGCCGGAAGGCGAAGCACTCGGTTCGTTGCAGCGTCTACGGTGCATTGGGTGGAGTGCTCGACAAGTCCATGGCGGGGTTCTGAGCGGTTGCGTCAACCACCGGGTCGGCGCGCTCGCGTGAGAGGCGCGCTGCGGATGCCCGGCGGCGATGCGGCCGGCGCGTGCGGAGATCATGGCGTCACTGGTACCGGCGAACGGCGGTTGCGACCGAGCCCAGTGCCTCACACCGGCCGTGCACGTGCGTCGGCGGGGCACTGCGGGCTCCCCCTGCGGCACTCTGGCGTCACAGCCCACGACGGTGGCGGACAACGGGCCGGGGCGGTCAGGATGGGAATGAGCTGAACCGTCGGGTGGCCTTCCGGGACGGGAGTACGCCATGAGTGATCCGGTGATCGTGGGGGTGGACGGCTCCGCCCGCAGTCTCGAGGCGGTCGTCGTCGCTGCCCGTGAGGCCCAGCTGCGTGCCGTGCCGCTGCGGATCGTGCACGCCCTGGGCCGCCACACGATGCACCCACCGTCGACCGCCACTGCGCACGACTCGACCGACCATGGATCGGCGGCGCCGACCCTGGCGCTGATGGCCGACGCCGAGGAGCGGGCGCAGACGACCGCACCCGGCATCGAGCTCTTCCGCCTCGTCCTGCCCGGTGAGCCCCGGCAGGTCCTGGAGAACGAGTCGCGCCACGCGGCGCTCACCGTGCTCGCGAACCGGGGACACTCCCGCATCGCCGATCTGCTGCTGGGCTCGACGGCGGTGCATCTGGCGAGTCACAGCCACTGCCCACTGATAGTGGTACGTGGTCGCTCCGACCCTGCGGGCCCCGTGCTGCTGGCCGTGAACGGCACCCCCACCGAGCAGACGGCGGTCGAGTTCGCGTTCGCCGAAGCCGCGCTGCGCGAGGCACCCCTCCGGGCGATGCACGTGTGGAACACCTGGAGCGAGCGGGCCTACGAAGGCCCCGGCGATCCACTGAACGCCATGGTGACCGACATCGAGCACCTCCGAGCTGCCGAGGGAGAACTGCTCGAGAGAACCGTCGCGCCGCTGCGGCGAACCTTTCCCCACGTCGCGGTCGAGCATCGCCTGGTGCGCTCCCGGACCCGGCCCGCCCTGATCGACGCCAGCCAGGAGGCACAGCTGGTCGTTGTCGACCCCGGGCCGCACGGAGCACGTACCGGCCTGCTCCTGGGCTCGGTCAGCCAGAGCCTGCTGCACCACGCGCACTGCCCGGTCGCCGTCATACGCGGCAGACGATGACTCTCGGGCCGTCGGCTCGTCGGGACCGGCCGTGGCCGAGCGGGGACTCAGCCGTCGGAGGCCGGCCCGCGCCGCGGTATCTGCGGGGACTTCGCCGCCTCGGCCTCCGCCTTGGCGTCGCTCACCGCGGCGGCAGCCTGCTTGCCGGCCTCGTCAGCCGCCGCCGCAGCGTCGAACGAAGCGGTCCAGCCCGCGTCCAGCTCCGGAGTCCGGCCTTCGGCCGCCCCGCCGGCGGCCTCGGCACCCGCCGCTCCGTCCGGTGGCGTGACGCCGGGGACGCCGGTCGACTGGTCACCGAACGCGCGCGTGACGGTCCGGACCGCCTCGGTCAGCTCCCCCGGAATCACCCAGAACGTGTTGTTGTCGCTGCTCGCCAGGTGCGGCAGCGTCTCCAGGTACTTGTAGGCCAGGACCTTCGGGTCTGCGTTGTTGCGGTGCACGGCCTGGAAGACGAGCTCCACCGCCTTCGCCTCACCGTCCGCTCGCAGGATCATGGCCTGCTGCGCTCCCTGCGCCTCCAGGATGTCCTTCTGCTTGGTGCCTTCCGCGGTGAGGATCTTGGCCTGCCGCTCCCCTTCGGCGTGCAGGATCGCCGCGCGCTTGTCGCGCTCGGCCCGCATCTGCTTCTCCATCGCCTCCTTGATGGTGTGCGGTGGATCGATGGCCTTGATCTCGACCCGGTTGACCCGGATACCCCACTTGCCCGTGGCATCGTCCAGGACCGCGCGCAGCCGGGAGTTGATCTCCTCACGCGAGGTGAGCGTCTCCTCCAGGTCCATGCTGCCGATGACGTTGCGCAGCGTGGTCACGGTCAGCTGGTCGATCGCCTGCAGGTAGTCGGCCACCTCGTACGCCGCCGCCCGCGGGTCGGTGATCTGGTAGTAGAGCACGGTGTCGATGTTCACCACGAGGTTGTCCTCGGTGATCACCGGGCGGGGATCGGACGAGTAGACCTGCTCGCGCACATCGAGTTTCGTGTTGATGCGGTCCGCCACCGGCACGACGAGGTTCAGCCCGGGCTGCAGGGTGCGGCGGTACCGGCCGAACCGCTCGATGTTGTAGCGGCGCGCCTGCGGCACGATCCGCACGGTGGAGGCCACCAGGAAGACGATCACCAGGGCCGCCACGAGGGCGAGGATGACAACAGCGTCCACAGTGCCTCCGTTGCTGTGTGCTCAGCCGATCACGGGAGGAGTTCCCGGGGGTAGACGACGGCCGTGGCGCCTTCGATCTCCAGGACGTCCACCAGCGCGCCCACCGGGATCACCAGGCTTTCGTCGTAGGCGCGGGCGGACCACTCCTCACCGGACAGCTTGATCAAGCCGCGTGTCGCGGTGACCTCGCGCACCACCTCGGCCCGCCTGCCGATCAGCGCGTCGCTGCCCTCGTAGGTGAGGGGCTGTTCCATGTGCCGCAGCGCGATGGGGCGGACGACGAGGAGGCCGGCAGCCGCTGCCGCGCCCAGCGCCAGGAGCTGGCCGAAGAGGCCGATGCCCACCCCGGCGACCACCGCGGCGACCAGGGCGGCCCCGGCCAGCAGTCCGAAGACCAAGGTTAAGGTGAAGAACTCCGCAGCACCCAGCGTCACGGCAGCGAGCAGCCACAGGAACCACGGCATCGAATCCCCCCTCCTACTGGGGCCTTCTCCTCCAAGCTACCGCCCAGAAGCTGGGGCAGACAGACGTCGCGACCGCCGTTCTGGAGTCCGCCGGGACCCGTCGGTGGAGCACGGGCAGCCGACGGCCTTGCGGCTGACGCCGCGGATGCTCCGATGCGCCGCGTCGCGAATAATGGCAGAGGGGTCATTCCTCAGAACGGCAGCACGGTATGGGCATTGTTTCGCGCGGATTCCGCGGCCGACCAGGCGATACGCACCACAGACTGCCTCCCGGGCAGTACGAGACCACCGACTTCCCGGTCCTGTCCGCGGGGCCCACGCCGAGGGTGGACCGTGACGCCTGGGAGTTCACCGTCCGCACCGAGACGGGCGTATCGCGCAGCTGGAACTGGGCGCAGCTCATGGCGCTGCCCAGCCAGACGCCGACCGTCGACCTGCACTGCGTCACCAAGTGGTCGAAGTTCGCCACCCAGTGGCAGGGGGTGTCCCTGGATCTCCTGCTGGAGGACGTCGAGACCGCCGCCGACTTCGCACTGGTGGACTCCTACGGTGGGTACACGACCAACCTTCCGCTGGAGGACCTGCTCGACGGGCAGGCGTGGATCGCCTACCGCTACGACGGGGAAGACCTGGCGCCCGCGCACGGCGGCCCGGCGAGACTGCTGGTTCCGCACCTGTATCTGTGGAAGTCCGCGAAGTGGGTGCACGGCATCCAGCTGCTTCTCGCCGACGAACCGGGCTTCTGGGAGAGCGCCGGCTATCACGATTATGGGGACCCATGGCGCGAGCAGCGGTATCAGGGCGACTAGGCGACCGGCTGCGGTGGAAGGCCGCCCGGCTGGCCGACCGGCGCCGCGAGTCTCCCACCGCGCACACCCTGGCCTTCGACGTTCCCGGCTGGCCGGGCCACCTGGCGGGCCAGCATGTCGATCTGCGGCTCACCGCGGAGGACGGCTACAGCACCCAGCGCAGCTACTCCCTGGCCTCCGCGCCGGACGGCGAACGCATCGAGCTGACCGTGCAGCGCGTCGCCGACGGCGAGGTGTCCCCCTACCTCGCGGACGACCTCGCGGTCGGGGACCTGCTGGAGCTGCGCGGGCCGGTCGGCGGCTGGTTCGTGTGGCGCCCTCAGCAGACGGAACCGGTTCTGCTGGTGGCCGGCGGCTCCGGTCTGGTCCCGCTCATGGCGATGATCCGCGTCCGTCGCGCGGTGGGCAGCCGCACGCCCTTCCGGCTGGTGTACTCCGTCCGTACACCCGAGGACCGCCTCTACCTGCCCGAGTTGCAACGGGACGACCCGGGTCTCGACCGGGCGTACGTCTACACCCGCTCGGCCCCGCCGCAGTGGCCGCGGCCCGCCGGGCGGCTCACGGCGGGGGACTTGTCACGCGCCGGGTGGCCGCCCGACTTCGAACCCACCTGCTACGTCTGCGGCCCGACGGACTTCGTCGAGACGGCCGCTGATCTGCTGGTGGCCCTGGGCCACGCCCCGGACCGCGTCCGCACCGAACGCTTCGGCCCCAGTGGAGGATGACATGTCCCACCACCTCGATCAGGACCCCGGCACCGGCCTGCACGAGTACGAGGACGGCAACGCCCTGGCCGGGCCCCTCTCCGAGATCCTCGCGGTCGACCCGACCACCGCTCTCGGCCGGTGCACCGGCTGCGGCAGCGACTGGCCCCTGGCGCAGCTGCACGTCTACAGCCACGCCCCGGGTTACGTCGGCCGCTGCCCCGGCTGCGACCAAGTGATCCTTCGCCTCGTCCGCAGCCCCGACGCCGCCTGGCTCGACCTCCGCGGCACCGTCGCCCTCACGTTCCCCCTCGGCACCTGACCGCCAAGACCCTTGGCACGGGGTGGTGCGACGGCGCCTGTCGCCCGAGTCGGCGCCGTTGGCGCGGGAGCGAGCAGCCCTCGGTTCACCTTCCGCTCCCCCGGGCGGGCGGCGGCAGCCATGACGCGGGGAACGAGGTGGCGGGCCGGGCGTAACCGATGATCCCGGGCGCGTTCGGGTGACGGACGCGGTCGACCGCCGCTTCAGCCACCGGCATCGGCTCGCCTCGCTTCGCGTGCGGTGTCACGCCTGCCCAACTATGGCCTGTTCTCTGGTGTATGAGGCCGCTGTCCGCTGAGAGCCTTGGCCGGACGGTCCTCCAGATGTCCTGGATGTCCCTCACATGGTCGGCGACGCCTCGCGGAAGTGCGACGCGCACCCCGCCCGGCACGTCGCCACCGTCTCGGCGCCACCTCTCACCCGTCATGACCGCTGAGCAGGGCGGCCACCGATCGAAGGACAGGTATGAAACAGATGGTCTCCAAGGCCGGTGTCGTCTTGGGTGCTGTGGCGCTGGCCGCCACGACGCTGCTGACCGCCGGCCCCGCCGACGCGGCGTGGTCCGACTGCCCGTCCGGGGCGCTGTGCGCGTACCTGGGCACCGGCGGCGCGGGCGACCCCGGCACGGTCTACGGCAACAACACCAACCTGCTGCAGTACAACAAGTTCAACAACGCGGAGTCGCTGTACAACAACGGGAACAACTGCGATGTCCGCGTCTACTCCGGCCTGAACTACACCGGTTCGGTGGCCTTGGCGCAGCGGGGCTGGACGTACTCCCCTCTGTACAGCCCGTGGAAGGACAACGTCGCCTCCAACCGCTGGTGCTGAGCCGAACCCGCGGGCGGTTCCCTTTCCTGGCGCTGATCACCGCGCTGGCCGCGGCCGGTTGCTCCTCCTCCGAGGAGCCCGGCCGCGGGCCGTCAGCCCCCGATGTCCGCCCGCTGTCGGGAGTCACCGCGGTCCGTCACGTCGACGCGGTGCGCCTGCACGACCGTACGGAGCGTGCCGTCACCGCCTGCATGACCGCCCGTGGCCACGCTTACACGGCGCAGCCGGCGAACTCCTCCGCGCGCGGTGCGGAGACCAACCCGTACGGATTGCTCACGCCGGAGCGGGCCGCGGCCGACGGGTACGGCATCGCCGGCGAGCACCTCCACCTGCGGTCGGCTCCGCCCCCTGCCGAGAAGCCGCGTGCGAAGGCCTGGCAGGAGGCCCTGACCGGAACCCCCAAGCACCGGGTGACGCTGCGCCTGCCGGGCGGGACCACGGTGCGGTACTCGGCGGACGGTTGCGTCGCCCGCGCCAACGCGGAGGTGTACGGGCCCGAGTGGAACACGCTGGAGCCGCTCACCATGAAACTGGCGCACCGGGTGCTCGCCTCCGTCGAGGAGGATCCGGCCTACCGTGAGGCGCTCCGGCGCTGGTCCGCCTGCATGACGAAGTCCGGGCATCCGGCGGCGGACCTCCAGGCCGCCCGCGCACCGCTCAACGCTCGTCTGACCGCTGCTGCGAAGGACGAGGACCGACTGCGCGCGCTGGGCCGTGACGAGATCGAGGCCGCGACAGTCGACGCCCGGTGCCAGACGAGGACGGAGCTGGCCGAGGCCGTTGCGGACGTCCAGCGGGACGTCGAGCGCAAGCTGCTCACGGCGGAGGACCGCAGGACCGTCGCGCGCTATCGGCAGGCCAAGGAACGGGCACTGCGCGACGCGACCGGGTGAGGCGACCGCGCCCGGCCCGCATGCGGCAGGCGCGCTGACCGGACCGGCGAGGCCGGCATCGGACTCGGCGACCGGCGGGTCGGGAAGTCCCCGACAGGCACGCGGGTCGCTGTACTGCGCGTGCCTGCGCGAGGTAAACGGCAGTCTTCGCCCGGCCCCCCTTCCCTGCTCCGCGCCGAACCCGGCCCGCCGCGCCCCGTCGTCAACCTGCGAAGGCACGACGCAGGCGACGGTTCGTCAACTAGCGGCTGCGTTCAAGCCATTGACACTTCTATTACCCAGCATTTACGTTCCGGCCATCTGAGAGCGCTCTCAGACTCCCCTCCGGTGAAGACTTGAGGTGCCGCATGCCATCCCCACACAGCAGACGGGCAGCGATCCTGCTGCTCGCCCCAGCCCTCGCCGCGTTCGGTCTGGGCCCGGCCGCCACACCGGCGGCCGCGGCCACCGTGCCCGTCGGCTCGGGCAGTTACTCCGACACCCGGCCGTCGGGCACGTCGGGCCCCTCCACCAACACGGGAACGCCGGTCACGCCCAAGGTGACCGCCGCCGCGCGGAACCGGGCCGTGCCCACCAACGACTGGTGGTCCTCCCTCGCCTTCCAGCGCTACGGCGACAATCCCTGGTCGACCCCCATGTACGGGCATCCCCTCACCTACCAGGCGACGTCCGGCGGGCTCGACGTCGGCTACCCGACCTCCCCCTCGATCGTCGGTGACGGCCGTCAGTACGAGTACGCCCACAAGCGCGACCTCACCATCGGCCTGAGCGGGCTCAACTCCCCCGACACCAAAGCCGACGACTGGTCCGACTGGACGGTCACCCCCCTGTGGTCCGACGGCACCCGCACCCTGCGCACCACCATCGGCCACGGCTCCCCGTTCGTATACGCCAAGGGCACGGGCGGCACCGCGCAGATCACCACCGCCGGCGCGCCCACGGTCTTCAGCGACCAGGGCAACGTCCTCGGCATCACCGTCGCCGGACATCACTACGCCCTCTTCGCGCCGACCGGCAGCGACTGGAACGTCTCCGGCTCCACCGTCACCGCGGGCTTGGGGTCGAAGGACTACTTCTCCGTCGCCGTGCTGCCGTCCACCGGCGCGCTGGCGACCTTCAAGAAGTACGCCTTCAGCTTCGTCACCGACTCCAAGGTCGCCTGGAGCTACTCCGGTGGCACCGTCAGAGCCACCTACACGCTCACCACGGAGGCGAAGGAAGGCACCGAGCGGGGCACGCTCCAGGCGCTCTACCGCCACCAGTGGCTGAACACGTCCGACGCGCTGACCTCCTACACCTACGTCTCCCCCCGCGGCACCATGAAGGTCCGCGAGTCGGCCTCGTTCACCACGAGCCAGAAGGCGGCGGCGGTCCTGCCCGGGCTGCCCAGGTCCAGCGGTGTGGACGCGGCCCGGCTGCGCGGTTACCTGAACGAGGTCGTGAACGCCTCCGACCCCTTCTCCGGCGCCACCGACACCTACTGGACCGGCAAGGCGCTCGGCCGTCTCGCCCAACTCGTCCCGCTCGCCGAGCAGATCGGTGAGACCGGCACCCGCGACCGCCTGCTCGGGCTGCTCAAGGGCAAGCTCCAGGAGTGGTTCACGGCGGGCGGCGCCAACGAGTTCAGCTACGACAAGGACTGGAAGACCCTCACGGGCTACCCGGCCTCGTACGGCAGCGACACCGAACTCAACGACCACCACTTCCACTACAGCTACTACGTCTACGCGGCGGCGATCGTCGCGCAGTACGACCAGGGTTGGGCCGCCGACTCGGCCTGGGGCGGCATGGTCAAGGCCCTCGTGCGCGACGCCGCCAACCCCAGCCGCACCGACACCGCCTTCCCCTTCCTGCGCGGCTTCGACGTCTATGCCGGCCACAGCTGGGCCTCCGGCCACCAGGGCTTCGCCGCCGGCAACAACCAGGAGTCGTCCTCCGAGTCCACGAACCTCAGCGCGGCCCTGGTGCTGTGGGGTTCCGCCACCGGAGACGCCTCTCTGCGCGACCTCGGCACCTACCTGCTGACCACCGAGTCGGAGTCGATCGCGCAGTACTGGTTCGACGCGGACGAGCAGGTCTTCCCCTCCTCCTTCACCCACGACACGGCCGGCATGGTCTGGGGAAGCGGCGCCGCCTACGCCACCTGGTGGACCGCCAACCCCGAGGAGATCCACGGCATCAACGTCCTTCCCGTCACGGGCGGTTCGCTGCACCTCGGCGGCGAGAAGGCCGCGATCCGGCGCAACATCGCCGAGATGGAACGGGAGAACGGCGGCCCCGCCGTCGAGTGGCGCGACATCCTCTGGGAGTTCCAGTCCCTGGCCGACCCCTCCGCCGCCAAGTCCAAGTGGGACGCGGGCCACGCGAACTACACGCCGGAGCAGGGAGAATCCAAGGCGCACACGTACCACTGGATCAACACGCTCGACGCACTCGGCGCACCGGACGCCTCGGTGACCGGCGACCTTCCCACCTCGGCCGTCTTCACCAAGGGGACGACCCGCACGTACGTCGCCCACAACCACGGGTCGTCGGCGCGGACCGTCACCTTCTCGGACGGGAAGACCCTCTCCGTCCCGGCCCGCTCCACCGCGAGCGGCACGGGGCCGGGCTCCTCGGACCCCGACCCCGACCCCGACCCGCCGACGGGGAACACCTTCCAGCTGCGCAGCGGTGGGGCCCTGACCACGGCGACCGGTGGCACCTCCGGCAGCGACACGATCGCCTCCGGCGGCGGCGCCAACCACGACGGCACGCCGTACCAGCCTCTCGTCTACGAGGTCCGCGGAGTCAACGGCACGCTCACCGCGGGTGCGGGCACGACGTTCCGGCTGCAGGTGGACGCCGGCACCACGGTCGGCCTCGGCCAGCAGGCACGGATCAGCTACGACCTCACCGGTGACGGCAGCTTCGACCGGACGGAGACGTACAACTACTTCGCCACCGACCCGGTCGCCGGGTGGGAGGAGTACACGCAGGCGCGGGGCCTCAAGGCGTCCACGGGCACCCTCGGCGATCTCAAGGGGGGAACCGTCCGGCTCGAGGTCTGGAGCGCCATCGGCAACGGCTCGTCGAAGCTGCAGACCGGCACGGACAAGTCCGTGGTGGTGATCCCCTACAGCTGAGCCGGCGCGTGCAGCACGTGCGGAGGGCAACGGCACCACCCCGTTGCCCGCCGCACCGCTGCGCAGCCCGGGCGCAGCTCTTGCCCGGGCATCGGACGCAGCTCACCCCCCCGGCACCACGCCCCACCGTCGACCGTCATGTGCGGGAAGGCGCCTGCGGGGAGCGCAGCACGAGCAGGGTGATCTCGCTGGGGGCGAAGATGCGGAACGGCGGCCCCCAGAAGCCGGTGCCCCGGCTCGTGTAGAGGACCGTGCGGTCGCCGTGGCGGCTGAGGCCCGCGAGGGCGGGCTGGTCGACGCGCACGAGGTGGTGGAAGGGCCAGATCTGGCCGCCGTGGGTATGGCCGGAGAGCTGGAGGTCGACGCCCGCGGCTGCCGCCCGGTCGACGAACTTGGGCTGGTGCGCCAGAAGCAGGACGGGCAGGTCGGGATCGGCGCCGTCCAGGGCTCCGGCCAGGTGGGCGCGATGACCGGCCAGGCCGGAGGACTCGGCGGTGACGTCGTCCACGCCGGCGACCACGAGGGAGTCGCCGCCGCGTTCGAGGAGAAGGTGGCGGTTGCGCAGCGGCTCCCAGCCGAGCTCGTCCATCAGGTCGACCCAGCCCTGGGCCTCGCTGTAGTACTCGTGATTGCCGGTGACGTAGACACGGGCACGAGTCGCCCGCACGGTGGCGAGCGGGGAGGCCTGGGCGCGGCGGCGGTCGGCGGTGCCGTCGGCGATGTCGCCGGTGTGGCAGACCAGGTCGGCGTCGAGCGTGTTCACGGTGTCACACACCCGTGCGGACCAGCGGGCCCGGTCGAGGGGCCCGTAGTGGGTGTCGGTGATGAGGACGACCCGGACACCGTCCAACCCCGGTCCCAGGCGCGGGAGCCGGACCTCGAGCCGGCGCACGCGCGGCACGCGGCGGGCCTCGCTGTACCCCCAGGCCAGCAGTACGGCGCTGACGCCGAGGACGGCCCAGGTGACGATGCGGGCCCGGTCCTGCGCCTCGCCGACACCGAGCACCGCGAGGGCGAGCCGCAGCGCGACCCCGAGGAGAACGGACCAGGTGAACAGGACCCAGCTGACGCCCAGCAGGGTGTCACCGGCGATGGCCGCCCGGTCCTCCTGGCGCCGGCCGTGGCCGCGCGCCATCGCGAGCGGCATGCCGGCGAGGCCGAGGGCGAAGAGGCCGGTGCCTGTGAGCGTGACGGGCATCGGCCAGTGCTGGCCCGTGTGCAGGAGGACCCAGCAGGGCACGGCCCACAGCAGGACGGGCGCGATCATGGGGAGGTAGCGCAGGACGCTGCCGAGCAGGCTCCGTCGCGGCGCCTGTGCTTCCCCGTCGGCGGGTCGGGTGTCACTCGTCTCGGTCATGCTTTCCCTCACAGACCAGGCTGCCGTTGCGCGCACTGTATCCGGCCGGGCTCGCTCCGGTGGGACCGGTGTCCGATCCGGCGCACCCCCCGGTCCGTCCCTCGCACGCCGCCCGGTCCGCACGCCCGGACGCGATCACGGCACTGCTTTGGCAGGATGAGGCCCGTGTGCGGGACGATCCGCCGCTGCTCCGCCGCGCCGCATCACCGCCGGCGGTCCGGCGTCGTGCGGCGTGCCCACGGACAGCGCGGCCGTGCAGCCGTCACGATCACTTCGCACCACGTCCGGCCGCTTCCGCAGGAGCCACGCATGTCCGACAGCGCCCCCGAGCCCCAGCCCGCCGCCCCGAAGGCAGTCCCGCTCGGTGCCGGTACCCGGCGATGGCTGTTCCGCCCGCCGCGGCGCCACGGCGAGGTGGATCCCGGTCGCGGCGTGAGTTTCCTGGAACTCTTCTACGACCTCGTGTACGTCGTCCTGGTCGGCCAGGCGGCCCACACGCTCGCGGAGCACTTCACCTGGCGCGGCACGGCGACCTTCGCGGTGGTCTTCGGGCTGATCTGGATCGCCTGGCTGAACGGCACGCTCTTCTACCAGCTGCACGGCCGGGAGGACGGCCACACCCGCTCGCTGATCTTCGTGCAGATGCTGCTGCTGTCCCTCATGGCGGTCTACGTCGGTCACGCGGACGGCGGCGACGGCCGCACCCTGGCCGTCCTCTACGCGGTGCTGCTCGCCCTGCTGACCTACCAGTGGTTCACCGTGTACCGGCTGGACCCGCCCGAGCTGCGCAGGACGCCCCGCCGCTATCTCGTCGTCATGCTCGCGGGCGTCGTCGTGATGGCGGCGTCGGCGCCCCTGTCGGCCGACGCCCGCCTCGCCGTCTGGGCGGCGTTCGTCGTCGCGTGGTGTGCCGTGGAGTGCGTGATCCTCATCTCCTGGCGCAGAGCACCGAGTTACGACGTGGTGACGGTAGCGCTGGTCGAACGGTTCGGCCTGTTCATCATCATCGTGCTCGGTGAGGTGGTCATCGGGGTCGTGAACGGGCTGGCGGAGACGGAACGCGGCGCCGTCGTGACGACGACGGGCCTGCTGGGGCTCGCCGTCGGCTTCGGGTTCTGGTGGAACTACGCCGATCTCGTGTCCCGGCGCCTGCCCCGCGAGACCGGCCACTCCCTCGCGACGTGGATCTTCGCTCACATGCCGTTGTCGATGGCCGTGGCGGCCGCCGGCGCGGGCATGGTCGGACTGGTGGAGCATGCCGCCGACGACCGGGCACCCGTCGCCGTGAGCTGGCTGATGGGCGGATCGGTGGCCGTCATGCTGATCACGACCGTGGTGCTGCTGCCCACCCTGGCGGACTACGACCGCCATCCCTCCCTGTACACGTCGGTGCAGGCGGCCCTCGTCACGGCGGCCGTCGCCGCCCTCGTGATCGGATGGGCCCGCCCCGCCCCCTGGCTCCTCGCCCTCGCCCTGCTGCTCGTGCTCTTCGCGACGTGGGTCTTCGCCTTCGTCCGCTGGCTGGGCGAAGGCTCCCTCGTCAACGAACGGCCGACCGCCTGACGGGCTCGCGTGGAGCGCCGCCCGGGCCGGGGGCACGAGAGCCCTGCTCCCCTCCCCTTAGCTGTGGCTCAGAGCCCGACCCGGGAGATGAGTCAGGCGCCCACGGGCGGCCTGACCGCAGCGCGGCGGGCCCCTACGTCACTCCGTGTCCCGCTTCGGCAGGGACGAGTAGCCGCTGGGGCCCGGGGTGCGGCCCTCGGGCGGGTACTCGCAGTCGAGGCTGCTGATCTCGTAGTCGCTGCCCTCGTTCTGCTCCTGGTCGACGACCACCGCCGCGGTGCAGACGCGGCCGTGCTTGTCGGTGAAGGTGACGATCTCGCTGTAGTCCGTCGGAGTGCTGCATCCTGCGACCAGCAACGCCGTCAACCCGGCGGTCACTGCCGCGCCCGCTCTGCACAGTCGCCTCATGTCCGGTCCCCCCAACTCTGCCTGGCAGCAGCCCAGTTGCCGCGCTCACAACGTAGCGTCCGGCCGACGGTGGCGTCACGGGGATATGGGGGCGACCTGACCGGCTGCGGCGTCATGAGGGGGTTTTCCCGTCGCTCCGGAGCGCGGCCGATGAGTTCGCGGCTCCCGGCCGGTCCACACTCGTGACACCTGAGGAAAGGACACCGCCATGTCGGAGCTTCTCGTCGACTTCATCACCTCCCTCGACGGCTACGCATCGGGAGAGGGATGGCCCGGGTTCTGGGGTCTGGAGGGCCCGGAGTACCTCGCTTGGCTCGGGGAGCAGCCCGAGGCCACCTATCTGATGGGAGCGAACACCTACCGCCTGATGTCGGGGTTCGCCGCGGGCGAGCTCCCTGACGGCCTGGAGGAGTTCAGGCCGGAGGAGGAGGCGTCCGTCAACGAGCTCACGCAGGCGTCGAAGGTCGTGTTCTCCTCCACGCTCGAGGAGCCGCTGAAGTGGGCCAACTGCACGCTCGTTCGCGACGACGCCGTCGAGACGGTCCGCGCCATGAAGTCCGGCGGCTCGGGGCTCCTCAGCACGATCGGCAGCCTCAGCCTGTGCCGCTCCCTGCTGCGAGCCGGACTCGTCGACCGCTTCCGGGTCGTGATGTTCCCGGTGATCACCGGGGCCACGGGCGAGGAGCGGATCTACGACGGCTATCCGGACGTCGCCCTCGAGATGATCGAGCACCGCACCTTCGACGGCCGTATCCAGCTGGTCGAGTACAGGCCCCAGGTGCTCGACCACCCGCCGCTCGCGGCGCCGGCGTGACCTCGGTGCGCCTACGGGTGTGCGTCGGTGAGGGCGATGATCTCGTCGAGGCGGTCCCGGGCGGCCTGCAGTTCGTCGATCTTGGCCTGGAGCCGCTCGCGCTCGACGCGCAGCATGGAGCGCTGGCCGGTGTCGGTGTGCCCGGAGTCCCAGCACGGAAGGAGCTCGGTGATCTTCCGGCTGGTGAGGCCGGCGGCGAACATCTGCTGGAAGAAGCGCACCCGGTCGATGGCGTCCTGGTGGTACAGGCGCTGACCGGACGGGCTGCGCCCCGCGGTGAGGAGCCCCTGCTGCTCGTAGTACCGCACGGCACGCACCGAGACGCCCGCTCCGCGCGCCACCTCGCCGATGCGGATCAACCGCTCGGCCCCGTCCGCCGCAACCGTCATCGTGACTCCTCCCGCCCGGCCCACGGGCCGGCGCTCGCCCCTGACGTCAGCGTCGGGTTCGAGCGTAACGGACATGAACATCGCCAACTCCGTCACCCATGTCCCGCCTGCCGTTGGCGCCGGAGGAGTGCGACGCCGCGATGAGCGGGCGCGTCCCCGCGCACCCTCCGCACGGAACGGGGCAGGGGGCCGCCCGTCGGGGCAAGCGGGACGGACGGTTCCGTAGCGGTCATAATCGGCGTCGTGAGCGATGAGGGACCCGTCGAGGCACGTCTGGAGCGGACTTCGCAGGGCGCGACGCGCTGGCGCACCTTCGCGCAGACGGAGACGGGCAGTGCGGTCCTGCTGCTGGCGGCCGTCGCCGCGGCCCTGCTGTGGGCCAACATCGACCCGCACTCCTACGAGGCGGTGTGGCAGGCCCACTTCACGATCGGCCTGGACTCCGCCCGTCTCTCGCTCACCCTGCACGAGTGGATCAACGCCGGCTTGATGAGCATGTTCTTCTTCGTCGTCGGACTGGAAGCGCGCAGGGACTTCGACATGGGGGAACTGCGTGACCGCCGCTGGGTCCTCCTGTGCGCGATCGCCGGCCTCGGCAGCATGATCGTGCCGGCGTCGGTCTACGTCGCGATCAACGCCGGGCAGGACTCGGTCCACGGCTGGGGCACGGCGATGTCCACCGACACCGCGTTCGCCCTGGGCATCCTGGCGGTCTTCGGCTCCAGGCTGCCCGCCTCTCTGCGGGCGTTCATGCTGTCGATCTCGGTGGTCGACGATCTGGTGGCCCTGCTGGTGATCGCCGTCTTCTACAGCGACGACATCCAGCTGCCCGCCCTGCTCGTCGCCCTCGGCGCCCTGCTCGCGATCGGGGTCCTGCGCTGGGCCGGTGTCCGCAACGGCCTGTACTGCGCGGTGCTGTCGCTGGTGGTGTGGGTCGCCTTGCACGAGGCGGGCGTCGACCCGGTCGTCACCGGCCTGGCCGTGGGCGCTCTGGTGGTCGCCTACCCGGCGCCCCGGGTGGACCTGGAGCGGGCCAGCCGGTTGTTCAGGTCGTTCCGCGAGCAGCCCACGCCCGAACTGCAGCGCTCGGCGGTGCGCGGGCTGGCAGCGGCGATCTCCCCGAACGAACGGCTCGAGCAGCGGTTCCTGCCCTGGGTGAGCTTCGGCATCGTCCCGCTGTTCGCCCTGGCCAACGCGGGCATCGAGCTGAGCGGCTCCGAGCTCGCCGACGCCTTCACCTCGCCGATCACGCTGGGCATCCTGCTGGGCTGCGTGGTGGGCAAGGTCGTGGGCACCGTGGGCTCGATGGCGGCGGCACGGTGGCTGTCCCGGGGGCGGCTGCGGCCGAACGTGGGCTGGGGCTCGGTGACGGTCGGCGGCGCGATCGCCGGGTCGGCCTTCACGGTGTCCCTGCTCATCGCGTCCATCGCGTTCGACGGTGAGCACCTGGAGCAGGCACGGATCGGCATCCTGGCCACGCTCGTCGGTGCCTTCGCGGCGAGCTGGGCGGTCTCGGCGGTCATCGGGCTGCTGCCGGCGGCCCGCCGGGCGCGGGCCCTGCTCGGTGACGCCGATCCGCTGACGGACCTGGCGGTCCCGGTCGACCTGCGCCACGACCGCATCCGGGGACCCGAGAGCGCTGTCGTGACGGTCGTCGAGTACGGGGACTTCGAATGCCCGTACTGCGGGCAGGCCGAGCCGGTGATCCGGGACCTGCTGGGCGACGAGACCGACGTCCGCTACGTGTGGCGTCACCTGCCGCTGACGGACGTCCACCCGAACGCCCAGCTGGCGGCCGAGGCGTCGGAAGCGGCGGCCCGGCAGGGCCGCTTCTGGGAGATGCACGATCTGCTGCTCCGACGCCAGGACGCCTTGGGGGGCCGTGACCTGCTGCGTTACGCCGGTGAACTGGGGCTCGACGTCGCGCGTTTCCGGCGCGACCTGGAGGCCGGTCAGGGTGCGCGCCGGGTGGCGGAGGACGTCGACTCCGCGGATCTGAGCGGAGTGTCGGGGACGCCGACCTTCTTCGTCAACGGCCGCCGCCATCACGGCGCTTACGACATCGGTGCGCTCAAGCAGGCCGTGCAGAGGGCCAGGCAGCAGGCCGCGGCAGCCCGATCCGGCGTCGTCCGGGCGGAATCGGCGGCGGATTGAGCGGGAGGGCGGCGATGTCGCCCGGCAGCGGGCTCGGCGGCCCAGTGGTGATCAGGGGACACCTGTTCCGCTGAAGCCTTCGCCTTCTTCCGTGCGCAGCACCCCGGTGCGGGCGGGTGGCGCGGTGAGATGGTCGAGGACGTTCGTGACGTGCAGCATGCGCTCCAGGTGGGCGGGCCGGTGGTCCAGGTGCAGGGTGGCGCCGAGGGCACCGGCGTGGCGGTGGATCATCAACAGGACCGCCAGTCCCGAGGAGTCGATGAACGTCAGCTCGCGGAAGTCGAGCCGGACGTCGCGGGGCGGTGGGTGGTACGCCGTCAGTCGAGTGGTGACCTCGTGGAGAAGGTCGTCGCCGGTGTCGTGGTCCAGTTCGCCGCCGACGCCGACGGTCAGGGTGCGGGGGTCGCGGAAGACGGTCAGGGTGAAGGGTCTGGGTGGCAGATGCGTCATACGTGTGGGTGGGGGGCCGGGGACGGGGCGGGGTGCTGTGCTGCCGGTGTGCGGGCTCGCCGCCGCTTCGGCGGCGCCCGGGGCTGCGCGGGTTCGGGCGGCTCCGGGGGCGGTTGCCGCGCTGGGGTGGGTCATGGTCTGTTTCTCCTCGTCGGCCCCCCGTCGACGATGCTCAGCGCTCCTGTCCTCGGCGCGGTGATGGCCATGACGGCCATGTCGTCGTGGCGGCCGCTGTTCAGCCACTGCGCCGCCAGCATCTGCACGCGCTCGACCACCGCTTCGGCGGGCATGCCCGCGCATTCGGCGAGGGCCCGATGCAATCGGATCTCACCGAAGAGTTCCTCGCCTGTCGGGCCGCCGCGGGCCTCGGTGATGCCGTCGGTGTAGAGCAGGCAGGTGTCCCCCGGTGCGAGGACTCTCGTGACCGTGCGCGCGGTGACGGCGGGCAGCGCCCCGACCAGGGTGCCCCGGGTGTCGACCTCCTCCACGGTGCCGTCGCCGCGGACGATGAGAGGAGGCAGGTGCCCGGCGCTGGTCAGCCTCAGCTGCGCCCTGCCGCCGCGGCGGCGGACGGAGACCAGGGCGAGAGTGGCGAAGCGCGTGTGGTGGGAGTTGAGCAGGGCGCGGTTGAGGAGGTTGAGGATGCGCTCGTGGTCCTCGGCCAGGGGCAGCAGCGCGTGCAGGGTGTTGCGGATCTTTCCGGTGAGGACCGCCGCCTCCAGGCCCTTGCCGGCCACGTCCCCGAGCACCGCCAGGGTCTCCTCGGAGGGGCCGGTCCCGGGGTGGACGTCGTAGAAGTCCCCGCCGATCCGCTCGTGGTCGGCCGAGGTGCGGTAGCTGCCGGCGTAGTCCACGCCGTGCACGGTGTGCAGGGCGGGCGGCAGCAGGTCCTGCATCAGTGCGGTGGTGATCGTGGCCTGCTCCGTGTAGAGGCGGGCGGCGGACAGGGCCGCCCCGGCGCGCGCGGCGAACAGGCGGGCGAAGACCTCCTCCCCTTCGGTGAAGGCCTGTTCCGTGCTCGAGCGCAGCAGGATGAGCGCGCCGGCGGGGACGCCGTGCCCGGGCAGCGGTGCGACGATGACGGAGCCGGCGGGACCGGCGAAGCCGTCGGGGATGGCCCAGGCGGGGATGCCTGCGGGGTCGATCCAGCGCGCCGGCACGGGCGGGAAGCCCTGGAGCGCCTCTCTCAGCCCGGGAACGCCCGCGATGTCGACCTGCTTGGTGGTGTGCACGGGGGCCCCGCCCCGGCTGGCGTAGGTGAGGGGGTGGCGGCGGCCTTGCGGCGGGGCGATCAGGACGGCGGCCTCGGCGAGGTGTTCCGCGGCCATGGAAGCGGCCAGCTCCGTGCACCGTGACACGTTCAGCGTGGACAGCAGCATGCTGGAGGCCGCCGACAGCACCTCGGAGCGCCGCTGCGCTTCGCCGAGCGCCTCCTCGGCCAGGCGGCGGTCGGTGTCGTCCATCAGCCACCACACCACGTCGCCGTCGGCTGCGCGGGTGGCGTGCGCGGAGAAGTGGCGGTCGCCGACGGTTCCGTGAGGCGTGTCGGCAGCGGGGCCGGCCCCCGCGGCGTCGCGCACCTGCAGGTGGGCCTCGGCGAGCCATTCGGGTACGTGCTCGGTGAAGCGGGCGCCGCGGGCGGCGTCCGGCAGGATCAGCCGGGCGGCGTCGTTGACGTGCGCCAGACAGCCGTGCCGGTCGGTGACCAGTACGGGACAGGGGGCGTTGAGCCACAAGGGGTCGACATGCCGGCCGGCCTCGGGATCAATGGCGGAAACGCTGCGGGGCGCAGTCACAACTGGAGGCACGCGGGAAGCGCGCCTCACCACCTTCCTTGCCGTCCGAAAAAGTTGTCGTGCGGCAACCGTCCCGCATCGGGACCCCCTCTGGCAACTCGTTGGGCGAAGGCGTGCGAAAACGTCGGACCCCAGGGGGTGCGGCAGGCAGCCGACGGACTCCTGCGATCAGCTCCCCGCTGTCGCCGGCGCGCCGCCGCTAGTAACGTGTGATCCGGTTCTGTGAGAGGTCGCCGGCGTGCTCCCGTGAGCGCGGTGACCCGAGTCCGCGCACGGGGAGGGTACAGCGGTGCTCCACATCGTCGAGCGCACCGGTGACCACGTCACCGGGGCCCTTCCCGTGGACGTCGACCTCTATTCGACGCCCTCGCTGCGCGCCGAGGTCGACCGGATGATCAACGAGGGGTGCCGGCACCTGACGCTCGACGCCTCCCGCATGCTGTTCATCGACTCGACGGGGATCACCGCCCTCGTCAGCTGGTACCAGCGCCTGGCGGCCTTGCGTGGCTCCGTGGCCGTGAGGGGACTGAGCGACCATCACCACTCGTTGCTCACCCGCCTCGGGCTGGACACCGTCATGACGATCAGCGGCAGGCCCCTGCACGAAGTCCCCCCGCCGTAGGGCGCGGGCGGAGCGGCCCTCTGCGCCCGCTATCCCCGCTCGGCGGCGGCGTGTGGCGCGTTGAGCTGTACGGCCATGATGGCGATGTCGTCGCTGCCGTCCGGGGGGATGCGGTCGAGCAGGGCGGCGCACACGTCCTCGGGCGCCTGCGGGGCCTCGGCCAGCACGCGGGCCAGGGCGTCCAGGGAATCCTGCAGGTGCACGTGGCGGCGCTCGATCAGACCGTCGGTGACGAGCAGCAGCAGACTGCCGGTCTCGACGCTGACCCGGTGCGCCGGCGGGTGCGGCAGGCCGAGGCCGAGCATGGGTCCGTGCTCGTCCACGAAGACGGTGCCGCCGTCGGGAGAGCGCAGCAGGGGCGGAAGATGCCCCGCGTTCGCGATGTGGAGGACGTCCGACGCGTAGTCGATCAGAACGACGCACAGGGTGACGGCGGTGCCCGGCTGCACGGAGGCGAGCAGGTGGTCGAGGCGGGAGAGGATCACGTGGGGCGGGTGCCCCTCGAGGGCGTAGGCGCGGAGCGCGTGCCGCACCTGGCCCATGACCATGGCGGCGTCGAGCGAGTGCCCCGCCACGTCCCCGACCGCGACCACCAGCCCGCCGGCGGTGCTGATCGCCTCGTAGAAGTCGCCGCCGATCTCGGTGCGCTCGCCGGCGGGCAGGTAGCGGACGGCCAGGTCGGCCCGTGCCGTCCGCGGCAGGTTCTCGGGCAGGAAGCTGCGCTGGAGCGTCAGGGCGAGGGCGTGCTCCTCGCTGTAACTGCGCAGCGCCTCCAGTGCGAGACCGCTGGCCCGGGCGAGTTGGTGGAGCAACTGGTCGTCGTCGGGGGTGGTGGCGTCGGCGGGGACGACGATGACGACGGGAGGCCGCTCGGACTTGGCGGGGCCGACGACCGTGTGCCGTCGTACGAGATTCTTCAGCCGGGGCGGCAGCCAGGCCGGGTCGGGCCGGCCGCCGGCGAGGTCCGTCCAGGCGTCGGGGCGTTCGTCGAGGGCCGGGACGGGCTGCACCCGCGCCTCGGCGGCCCGCGGGGTCCCCTCCGGCTCGTCGCGGGTGTGGGCGGCCAGGGCGCTGCCCTGCGGAGTGCTGAGGAACACGGCGACCTCGCACCGGAGGATGGACGCGGCCCCCTCGGCCGTGGCCTTGATCAGCTCGTGTGCGGTCGTGGCGCTGTAGACGGCCAGGGTGGCGCGGTTGAGCAGGCGCAGCCGGTCCGCGAGGAGTTCCGCCCGGCGCCGGGCGCGGGCGTATCGCAGCGTGGCCGTGACGGTGGCGAGCAGTTCACCGGGGGCGATGGGCTCGACGAGGTAGGCGTCCGCACCGCGGTAGAGCCCTCGTGTCCGGTCGTCCACCGTGATGGCCGAGGCCGAGATGTTGATCACCGGTATCGCCGCGGTGGCCGGGGTGTCCTTGATGTGCTCGCACACCTCGAAGCCGCTCATGTCGGGCAGCCGTACGTCGACGATGGCGATCTCCGGCAGTTCGCCGGGGCGGCGGAGCAGTTCGAGCGCGCGCGTGCCGTCGTCCGCCGTGGTCACCCGGTGCCCGGCCCGCCCCAGCGTGGTGGACAGGACGTACCGATTGGTCGGGTCGTCGTCCACCACCAGGATGTGGGCCGGAGCCTGGTCGTCGGAGTGCTGGGTCATCGGTCTTCCTCGTGCGGGTACGGCGGCAGGGGGCGGGGGGTCGGCTGGGACCCGGCCGCGGCGCCGGGACGGGTCAGGGCGGCGGTGACGTCCGCAGCGGTGACCCGTCCCTTGTTCAGGACGGCGCGCACAGGCTGGAGCCGGGAGACAGTCACGTCCTGCGGGTCCGCGGCGGTCAGGACGACCACGGGGATGTCGGCCGTGAGCGCGTCGGCGGCCAGCAGGCGCCGTACGTCGTAGCCGTCGAGACCGGGCATGTCCAGGTCGAGGAGGACCGCGTCGGGGCGCTCGCTCCGGATGGTGTCGATGGCTCTGTCGCTGTCGGTGACACAGGTGACGGAGGCGACGAGTCGGCCGATGAGCGTGCGGAAGCCGGCCAGGAACGCCCGGTCGTCGTCGACGATCACCACGGACCACTGGGCCATGGGTCCTGCCGGCGCGAGTGCGCCCGGGCGCGGTGTGCCGGACGGCTCCGGTGACCGCTCCCGACCCGCGGGTGCCCTCCCCTCGGTCTCCTCGGGGAACGGGGGCTGCGGGCCGGCGGCGGGGACGTCGACGACGACCAGTGTGCCGTGTCCCGTCTCGCTGTCGAGGGTCAGCGTGCCGCCCAGCGCCTCCGTCAGCCGGCGGGCGTACGGCAGTCCGAGACCCGTGCCGGTGCGCCCCCGCTGGTGCCGGCCGGGGACCTGGTAGAACTCCTCGAACACCCGCTCGCGCTCCTGGGGCGGGATGCCCACGCCGGTGTCCCGGACACGGAAGACGAAGCGGCGGCCGCCGTCCGCGCCCTCCTCCGTGAGGTCCAGCGTCACCGACCCCTCGGTGGTGAACTTCAGGGCGTTGGACAGCACGTTGCGCAGGATCCTGGTCAGCATCACCTCGTCGGTGACCAGCACACCGTGCTCCACGGGGTCGGGGATGCGCAGGGTCACTCCGGGCTGCGTCATGCTCTGCAGGGTGCCGCGCAGCTGGTGGAAGAGAGCACGCAGGTCCGTGTCGGCCAGGTGCGGCTCCAGGCGGCCGGCTTCGGCTTTGGCGACGTCGAGCAGTTCGTCCACGAGTGCCAGGAGGGTGTTGCCGGAGGCGTGCACGAGCGTGACCTGCTGCCGCTGCTCGGCGGTGAGCGGCTCCGCCTCGGGGGCGAGCAGGAGCCGGGTCAGGGCGATGACCGCGTTGACGGGCGACCGCAACTCGTGGCTGACGTTGGCCCAGAAGCGGGTCTTGTACTCGTTGGCCTGCTCGAGTTGCCTGGTCTTGTCCTCCAGCTCGGCGTAGAGCGCGACGACGCCGCTGTTGGTCTCCTCCAGTTCGCCCGCCAGTTCCGAGTACAGCGCCAGGACGCCGCTGTTGGTCTCCTCCAGCTCCGCGTTGAGTCTTTGCAGTTCGTCCTGCTGGTGCTGTGACTCTTCCAGTGCTGCCAGCAGTTGGCGGTTCTGGGAGCGGAGCGCCTCGATGAGGTCGGTGCCCCCGTCGGTGGCGACGAGCCGGTCGCGGATGCGGTGCGCCAGACCCTCCAGGGGTTCCGTGAGCGCGGCCGCACGCTGCTCGAGCACGAGTTCGTGGCCCTCGTCCGTTCGCGTCGTGCGGCAGTCGTCCAGCAGCCGGGCCGCGGCGGTCAGCAGGGAGCCGGGAGGCCGGCGGGCGCCGCCCCAGCGGAACCGGAGCGACACGACGACGGAACCCGCCCGCTCGGCCAAGGCCAGCCGAGCGGTCAGGCCGGTCGCCCCGAGGAGGTGCTCCCCGGCCTCGCTGACGACGGTGGACAGGCGCACCAGAGGGCTGCCCGTCACGTCCAGGGCGCGGCACGCCGCCTGGGTGCGGCGACGCAGGGTGACCACGTCGCCGCCCTCCCGCAGGGCGAGCGTGAACACCTCGCGGGCCGACGGATGAGCCGTCATGGCTGTCTGTGGACGGCCACGACGATCCCGGCGTCGTCCCTGCGCACCGCGGCCTGGCTGAAGATCTGAGCGGCGACGAGGGAGGAGTCGTGCGCGAAGAGACCGGGGAAGTCCGTGGGCTTCCAGCGGTCGCTCAGGCCGTCGGAGTGCATGACGAGGGCGGCACCGGGCGGCAGAACCGCCTCGAAGGTGCGCGGTCTCGGCAGCTGCACACCCGCGATGCCCGGGAGCGACGGCAGCCCCGTGCGGCCGTTCGGCGTCGCGACCAGCGCCGCGATGTTGCCGGCTCCGCTGAGCTGCACGCGCTGGGCCGCGGGCTCGACCAGCGCGATCGCCACCGCCGCGCCCCGGGTGTTCCGCAGTGCCAGGTGCACGTCCTGCAGGACGGCGGCGGGAGCGGCACTGCGGCTGTCGCGGAAGGCGTTCCTGGCACGGTCGCCGGCCTGTGCCGCCAGCGGCCCGTGGCCCAGGCCGTCGCACATCATCAGCATCAGCGCGTCGGGGCCGTCCGCCGTGCGCACGGCCCAGGTGTCGCCGCACGTCTGCTCCCCGCCGAGCGGGCGCGTCAGCCCGCCGGCGTCCAGCGGCCCGGGCACGGGCGCCGGGATGCCGGAGTCGGCCCAGAAACGCGCCTGCACCACGGTGCCCCGGCCGGGCAGGGAATGGACACCGGAAGTGTCCGCCATGCGCGCGATGGTGCCCATGCCGATGCCGAGACTGCCGGAGGCGGACGTCCCGTCCAGCAAGGCGTGCTGGAGGTTGCTGATGCCGGGGCCGCTGTCGAGGGAGAGGCATTCGACGGCGGCACGGCCGCGGGTACGGACGACGCGCAGAGCCATGGACCCGTCGTGCGCGTACTTCAGCACGTTCGTCGCCATCTCCGTCACGCACAGTTCGACCCGGGCGACCTGCTCCTCGGGCAGCCCCAGGCTGCGGGCGAGCTGCCCGGCCTGGCGGCGCGCCGCCGCCGCCAGGGCGACGTCCGCGCGCAGCCAGTGGACGTCGCCGGCCTCGGCGACCAGGGTGGAGTTCACCGGTTCCACATCACAATGCTCACGGCGGTGCCTCCGGGGCCGGTCCGGATGTCGAACTCGTTGACCAGCCGCTTGGCCCCGCTGAGGCCGAGCCCCATGCCGGTGCCCGAGGACCAGCCGTCCGTCAGCGCCAGTTCCACGTCCGGGATGCCCGGGCCTTCGTCGCGGAACTCCACGAAGACCCCGCAGCGGCCGCCCACGTCCGTCACGGCGGCGGCCCGCACGACGCCTCCTCCGCCGTAGACCAGCATGTTGCGCGCCAGTTCGCTGGCCGCGGTGACGAGTTTCGTCTGGTGGACGAGCGAAAGCCCGCTGCTCAGGGCGAGGTTGCGCACGGTCTGACGGGCCTGGACGACATCCCGGCTGCTCGCCACGGGAACGCTTTCGAGCGTCGCGTTCCCGCTCACGTAGTCCTTCATGTGCGGCCTGGCGCGGACGCGCTGAGACGCCGCAGCAGCTTCACTCCGCGCTCCAGGTTGAGCGCGGTGCGGACCCCCTGCAGGGACAGCCCGAGTTCGACGAGGGTCATCGCCACCGCCGGCCGCATCCCGACGACGACCGTCTCCGCGCCGAGCATGCGGGAGATGGAAGCGTTGGTCGCGAGCATGCGCCCGACGAAGGAGTCGACGATCTCCAGGGCGGAGATGTCGATGACCACACCCTTCGCGCCCGTGCTGACGATCTGCTGCGACAGATCCTCCTGCAGGTCCAGCACCATCTGGTCCTCCAGGTCGACCTGGATGGACACGAGCAGGATCTCGCCGATCTTGAGGACAGGTACGCGGTCGGTCACAGCAGACCCCGCACGTCGTCCTCGGCGTCCTTCGCCACTTCCTTCACGGCCTGACGCAGAGCGTCCGCCAGGGAGGCGTTGGTCGGGATGTCACCGAACTGGATGCCCAGGGCAACGATGGTCTGGGCGATCTGCGGGCGGATGCCGGAGATCGTGCACTGGGCGCCCATCATGCGTGCGGCGACAACGGTCTTCAGCAGGTGCTGCGCGACCTGGGTGTCGACGGTGGGGACACCGGTGATGTCGATGATCGCGTGCGTGGAGTCGGTGTCGACCAGGGTCTGCAGCAGCTTCTCCATGACGACCTGGGTGCGCGCCGAATCGAGCGTGCCCACCAGCGGGACGCCCACGACACCGTTCCAGAGCTGCACCACCGGCGTCGACAGCTCCAGGAGCTGCTCCGCCTGGGAGGAGATGATCTCCTCGCGCGTGCGCACGTACGCCTCGGTCGTCAGCAGACCCAGACGGTCCAGGAGCCGGGCGAACTGGAGATAGGTCCGGGTGCCGTGCTCGTCGTTCGCCAGAGCCGGCTCGAGGACCTGCTTGAGGGCGAACACGCTCATCGCGGTCTCGGTCGGCGTGAATCCCTGCCGGGCCCGGTTGCGGGAGAGTTCGATCAGCAGGCTGCGGGTCTCGCCAAAAGCCTCGCTCGCGGCGTCGAGTGCGCCCGCCGCCAGGGCGCCCAGAACGGCCTCGTACAGCTCGCCCAGTTCGCGGCGCATCTCGGCGACGCTGAGCCTGCCCTGGAGCGCCTCACCGACGACCGAGCTCCACTGCGTGAGGAACTCCTCCCGATGCGAGGTCAGAGTCTCGACCAGCAACTTCGTATTGTCTTCCGGTCCCACGTCGCCCCACTATGCGATTGAATGAATGTGGGAACAAAGATACGACACAACTTTCACAGCAACCTCGCAGGTAGGACGACACCCCGTGCGCCCGAGCGGCCTCGGGCCGCCGGACGGGGAAAGGGCGGCTCAGAGCAGGTCCGCGGCCACTTCCCGTGCCGCTCGGGCTCCCGAGGCGAGGGCTCCCTGGAGCGACCCGGTGGCCCGGTGGTCCCCGCACACGTACCGCCCCACGGACACCCGGGTCCGCCTGCTGAGCG
Source organism: Streptomyces sp. NPDC003456 (assembly GCF_042878735.1). NCBI lineage: Bacteria > Bacillati > Actinomycetota > Actinomycetes > Kitasatosporales > Streptomycetaceae > Streptomyces > Streptomyces sp. NPDC003456. The sequence goes on along the minus strand of NZ_JBIAOK010000002.1, from coordinate 1,094,801 downwards.
GCAGCGGCGGCTCCATCGCCGGCAGTGCCGCGGGGACGGTACGGGTGGTGATCAGCTCCCAGCCCGCGGTGTCGGTGCCGTAGCACTCCGCGAGTGCCGCCCGGACCGCCTTCTCCTGACCGTCGCCGTCGCCGCCGAGTACCGACGTCGCCACCAGTGCGTATCCCCGCGGTGCGTACCCGGGGTGGACCTCGCTGAGCACCACGCTGTTGGCGAACCGCCGCCGCACGTCCGTCATCAGGGTCGGCTCGCCGAGCGGGGAACGGGACGCCAGGTGGTAGTAGGTGGTGACCGTGCGGTGCGGCGGCACGGCGAGGCCCGGAAGGAGCCGCGCCGCTGTGTGCGCGTCCGTGGCGACGACCACCGCGCGTGCGGGCACCACGCGCCCGTCACCGTCGACGATCCCCTCGTCCGTCAGCTGTGCGACGGGGGACTCCAGCGCGACGGTGCCGGGCGGCAGCGCGGAGGCGAGCAGGTCGGGGACGGCGCCGATCCCGGCGGCGGGCAGGCACAGCGTGCCCCGCGCCATGCTGCGCCACACCAGGTGGAAGAACCGGCCGGAGGTCGCCAGGCCGTCCTCCAGGAACACGCCGGAGAGGAAGGGCCGGAAGAAGCGCTCCACGAACGGGTCGCGGAATCCGTACCGGCTGAGCGCCTGCCGCGTGGACACGTCCGGGACGTCCCGCACCCGTCCTGCGGGGCCCAGCGCGGCGAACCCGGTCAAGGCAGCCAGGGCGGCGATGTCGCGCGGCCCGCCCAGGCCGGACATCAGTCCGCTCAGCGCCTGCCGGGGTGCTTTGGTCGGGTCGGCGAACCGCGTCCGCCGATCGCCGTCGCACAGCAGGAAGCCCCGCGTGAAGGGACGCAGCCGCAGCTCACGCAACGGCAGCCTGCCCCGCACCTGCGGGTAGGCCGTGTTGAACACCTGGAAGCCGGCGTCGACGACGCACCCCTCCACCCGGTCGGTGCGCAGTCGCCCGCCGACCCGGTCCCCGGCCTCCCGTACGCGCACCCGCAGTCCCCGCGCGCACAGATCCCGGGCGCACGCCAGTCCGGCCGCGCCCGCGCCCACCACGACCACGTCCTCGATGCCACGTCCTCGCCGGCCGCCCATCGCCGTCCTCCCGTCTCGCCCGCCCCGCCGTGCACCGGCGGCCTGTCACCCTCTACCCCGCGGCGAGGGGGATCGGATGCAGGCAGGAGGCCGAACGGGGGACGGGGACTCCCGACGGACCGCGGAGGAGGCACGGAAACGTCCCGGGCGGGAACCTGAGGGCCCGCCCGGGACGCCGAGGGTGGAAGTAGGGCCTCCCCCGAGGCCGGGGATCAGAAGGTCGGGTGGGTGCTGGCCGTGCCGACCGTGAGACCCGGGCTGAACACCTTGGTCTTCAGCGTGGAGTTGAGGGCGCCCGCCGCCTCAGGGGTGAGCTTCAGGATGACGTTCTCGGCGTTGAGGCGGTGCTTGGTGACCTTCACACTGGCCTTCGACAGGTCGAGCTTGAAGACCGGGACCCGGGTCGTGGTCCCGGCGACCTGGCCGGTCAGGCGGCCCTTGGTGAGGTCGATCGTGAAGTTCTTCACCTGGAGGGAGCGGCCGTTGAAGACGTTGGTGAACTTCAGTCCGCCCTTGTGCTTGATGGTCCCGCCCAGCGGCTTGGTGCTCAGGGTGCCGCCGGTCACCGGGTACGTGGCCGCCAGCGTGAGCTTTCCGTCCACCTTCACCGCCGCCGGCTTCCCGGGCGCGGTCACGATCGGCGCGATCCCGTTCGACAGCAGCGCCCCTGCCACCGCCGGGGCGACGGTCACCGTCGTCGTGCCGTGCTTGACGTGCACCTTGTGCGGGGCAGCCGAGGCGGTGGAAACGGCCATGGCGCCGACCGCCACGGCCGCCGCGGACACAACCACGCTACGAGCGAGCATCATTGCAACTCCTGTATGTCGAGGAAGCGTTCTGACGGGGACGCATTCCGCGACCCCTCCCCTCCTGGATTCACCGGACGTCGAAAAAAGTTGAGATCCGGTTCGGCTGTCGCCTTTTCACCGGTCAGCGGCTGTCAGCGCGTTGTCCGCGGCGAAGCCGTGTAGCGTCCCGGGCATGGACTCTCACACCACCGTTGAGCGCGCCCAGCGCCTCAAGCAGCTGCACGCCCAGCACAAGCCGCTCGTTCTGCCGACCGTCTGGGACGTCTGGTCCGCGCGCACGGCTGTGGCCGCCGGGTTCCCCGCACTGACGGTCGGCAGCCATCCGCTGGCCGACTCCCGGGGCGCCGACGACCACGAGGGCCAGACCTTCGCCGAGGTGCTCGCCGCCGTCGAGCCGATCATCGCGGCGGTCGACGTCCCCGTGTCCGTGGACCTGGAGGCCGGCTACGGGCAGAAGCCCGCCGATCTCGTCGCCGGGCTCATCGAGGTCGGCGGGGTCGGCCTCAACGTCGAGGACACGGTCCACTCGGACGGCGGCCGTGTGCGCAGCACCGAGGAGCACGCGGATTACGTCGCCGGCCTGCGCGCGGCGGCGGACGAGGCGGGGGTCCCGGTCTGGATCAACGGGCGCACCGACCTCTTCATGCACGCGCAGGACGCCGCCGGCGTCCTCGACGAGGCGATCGAGCGGCTGCGGGCTCTGGCGGAGGCCGGCGCCGACAGCGTCTACCCGGTGGGCATCCAGGACAACGACGAGCTGCTCGCCGCCGTGACCGGCGCCGTCACCGTCCCCGTCAACTCCACGGCCCACCCGGTCAGGCACGACCTCGAGCGCTTCCGGCGTCTCGGTGTGGGCCGCATCACCTACGGTCCGCTGCTGCAGTTCGCCATGGCGGACGCGATGAAGGACATGCTCAAGCCGTGGGCTCCCTGAGGAGTTGACCGGGGACGGTGACCGAGCGGCGCGGTGAACGACGCCGACTCTGCTGTCCGCGAGCGGAGTTGACGCGTACCGGTGCCATCGGGCACCGGTACGCGTCTTCCGGTCGAGGAGTTCGTCCGCCAGGACCGCTCGAGAGGGTGCGGCCCCGCCCGGACGAGCGCCGGGAAGGACGCGCCGCACTCCACGCCACCCCGTGTCGTTTCCGTCCAAGACTCCGGTCCGGGCGCGGCCTAGCCTGATCACAGGAGCTCGGCCCGTGATGAGGAGACGCACATGCGTAAGTTGGTCTACACCGGTTTCATGTCGCTCGACGGCGTTCTGGACTCGCCCGGGGGGCCCGAGGAGGGGCACCGCAGCGGCGGCTGGGTGGTGAAGGATCTGGAGTTCGTGCCGGAAGCCTGGTCGCTCAAGGCCGAGGAGCTCGCCGACACGACGGCGCTGATGTTCGGCCGTCGCAGCTACGAGGCCTTCGCCTCGGTCTGGCCCGGCTCGGAGGACCACGCCTCCTACAAGGAGCTCCCCAAGTACGTGGTGTCGAGCACGCTGCCGGACGACGCCCTCGTCGACGGGTGGGGGCCGTCGACGATCCTGCGCACGACGCAGGACGTCGCCGAGCTGAAGGAGAGCGAGGGCGGCTTCATCTACATCCACGGAAGCGCCGAACTGGCGCGGCGGCTGTCGGAGGCGGGCCTGATCGACCAGTACAACCTGCTCGTCTTCCCCGTCCTGCTCGGCGCCGGCAAGAGCCTGTTCCACCGGGCCGACCAGGACAAGCAGATGCTGTCGCTGCGCGAGTCGGAGAGTTACTCCAACGGAATCCTGAAGCTGGTCTACGACGTCAGGCGCTGACCGAGGTCGAGGGCGATCGCGCCGCCCGTGCCGTCGCGCAGTTGTCCGGCGGTGCGGCCCACGTAGGTGCGCAGCGCCCGCGCGAGGTGCGGCTCATCGAAGTAGTCGAGCTTGGCGACGACGTCGGCGGCCGAGTCTCCGGCCGCCAGCAGTTCCGCCGCCGTACGGGCCCGCTCGATCTGCCGGACTGCGCCCCGCGTCAGACCGGTGGCGGCCCGGAAGCGGCGCTCCACGGTCCGTCCCGACACCGCCGGCTCGTGACCCCGCAGAACCTCGGTGACCAGCGGGTCGCGCCCCACGCTCCCCGCCTTGACCAGCCGCTCCACCAGGGCCTCGGCGTCATCGGCACCCGGGGTCTGCCAGCGGGCGCCGTCCAGCCGGAACGTCCGGCGTGTGGTGTCGGGTAGCTCCACGCCGCCGTCGACCAGCTCCGGCGCGGACAGCGCCCGCAGCGAGGTGCCCACGGCGAACTCGATGCCGGTGAAGACGGCGCCGACCGGCACGGGCGCCGTGCTCGTCCGGGTCTCCGGCCCGGTCACGGCCGCGCAGGACCGGCCGTCCTGCTCCCAGAACACCAGGCCCCAGCGCACACCCGCGACCGCCGTCATCGTCGTGACCTGCTCGCTGGTGCAGGTCCACACGCTGTCGACCCACGGTGAGTCCGACCGGCGTATCTCGAAGCGCAGCTCCACACCCGCAGGATACGACGGGGCAGGCCGCGGGAGCCGGGCGCGCATGCACCCCCGGGGCGGGCCCGGGCGGGTCCGCACGGCCGTCCGGCGCGGCGATCACCGCCGCAAAACCGGGTGACCTCGTCTTCGCACGTCAGGAGAATGGCCCGGTATCCAGAAGCGAAAGGCGGCCGCCCGTGACCGTCCCCAACGTCCTGCTCTCCGGCATCGTCGGATCGACCGCCTACGGCCTGGCCCACGAGGGCTCCGACGTGGACCGCCTCGGCCTGTTCGCCGCGCCCACGGCGCAGCTGCACGGTCTGCACCCGCCCAAGGAGTCACATGTCAGCAAGGCGCCGGACCACACCCTGCACGAGGCGGCCAAGTGGTGCCGGCTGGCGCTGGGCGGCAATCCGACGGCGATGGAGCTGGTGTGGCTCCCGGACGACCTGTACGAGGTGCGGACCCCGCTCGGCGACGAACTCATCGGCATACGGACGGCGTTCCTGTCCGCCCGGCGCGTCAGGGACGCCTACCTGGGCTACGCCACGCAGCAGTTCCGGCGGCTGGAGTCCCGCGGCGACGGCTCCTTCTCCGCGGACACCCGCAAGCGCACGGCCAAGCACGCCCGGCACCTGAAGCGGCTGTGCACCCAGGGCCTGGCGCTCTACACCACGGGACGGCTGACGATCCGCGTCGAGGATCCGGAGGAGTACGTCGCTTTCGGCGAGCGCGTCGCCGCCGACTCCTCGGCCGCGCGACCGCTGCTCCAGCAGTACGAGGACGCCTTCGCCGCGGGCCCGTCGGTGCTTCCGGACGAGCCCGACGAAGCTCCGGTCGAGGCCTGGCTGCACCGGGTCCGGGCGCACTTCTTCACGGAGGCCGCCCCCGGGAATCCGGCTCGGACGACCGGGCGGACGATCGCGGGATCAGGCCCGCGGCCCGCGCGCTGATCGTCCCGGAGTGCAGATCCCGTCGCCGGTGGCCCTCACGCGCGGGCGAGTTCGGCCGCACCGAAGGAGACGTCGAAGCGGTCGCACCAGATGCTGATGCTCGTGTAGCGAGCGGGGTCGACGTCGTCCGGCAGGACGTAGTTCTGGTTGCCCTTGTTGCCCTTCAGCTTGCCCAGGCTGACGTGCTTCCCGTCGTCGAAGACGTGCCAGCCGGCCTTGCCCTCCTTCACGGGCGCGTCGGTCAGCCACACGCGCAGGTCGGGCCCGTTGCTGGTGTCGAGGTTCTCCAGCCGGACCACGTGGGAGCCGTCCGTCAGCCGCACCAGCTTCACCGTGCCCGACGTCGCGTGTTCGTGGCTGATCAGGTCACCGCTCGCCAGCGTCCGCGGTCGCGCCGACGGGGTCGAGGTCCCGCCCGGCGCCGAGGGCGTCGCGGAGGGGGCCGCGGCTGCGGGCAGAGCCTCCTGGACGGTTTCGTCCTGCCACAGCTTCCACGGCTGGAACCAGTACAGCCCGAAGCCGACCCCGGCCACCGCCACCACCAGTACCGCGAGGACCAGTGGTCCGCTCAGTAGCTTCCGTCCACGCCTCATCGTGCTTCGCTCCCTCGGAGTCCGCCTGTCTCTGCCCATTCAACGCGGCAGGACGGCCGCCCCGCAGCCCACTGGAGATGACGGAACCCTTACGGTGCGGCCGGCTCGGGATCACCCGCGTGCCGGGGGATGCGAGCCCGCGCGAAAAAAGTCGCCGTTCGTTGAAACCAGGGCCGACCGGTCGGCGGAATGCGTTCCCACACAGAGCCGAGCACTCCGATCGGGAAGGGAAACTCGCCATGACCACTCGTGTTGCGGGCGCCACCGTGGCAGGGATCGTCGTCGCCATGTCCGTCACCGCTGGGGCCCCCGCCCTCGCCGCCCAGCAGGCCGCCGACGCCGACCAGGCCACCGTGTCGGTGTTCCACGCCGTTCCGGGCCTGACGGTGGACGTCTACGCGGGAGACGAGGAACTGATCCCGAACTTCAAGCCGGGGACGCTGACCGACCCGCTGAAGCTGGACGCGGGATCCTACGACATCAAGATCTTCAAGGACGGCGAAGGCCCGGACGGCAAGCCCGCCGTCGAGAAGACGGTCGACGTGCCCGCCGGCGCCAACGCCACGGTGGTGGCTCACCTGACGGCCGACGGCGAACCGGCCCTGGACGCCTTCGTGAACGACATGTCCAAGGTGCCCGCCGGCAAGGCCCGGCTGACCGTGCGCCATGTCGCGGCCGCACCCGCGGTCGACGTCCGCGCCGGCGAGAAGCCCGTGTTCGAGGACCTGGAGAACCCCGAGGAGGCCAAGGGCGAGGTGGCTGCCGGCACGGTCTCCGCGGACGTGGTGCTGGCCGGTACCGACACCGTGGCGCTCGGTCCGGCCGACCTGGACCTGGCCGAGGGCACCAACACGGTGGTGTACGCCTGGGGCAGCGCGGACGACAAGAACCTGGCCCTCAAGACCCAGAGCCTCACCGGTATGCACTCGGCACCCGGCGGTGTGCCGGCCGGTGAGAGCGGTGCAGCCGCGGCGCACAACGAAGGGGTGCCGCTCGGTGCCCTGGCGCTGGGCGCGGTGTCGGCGATCGGCGCCGCGGGCCTGCTGTTCCGGCTGCGCGCGTCGGCCCGCTAGGGCGCATCGTCCAGCAGGGTGCCGTCACCGTTCCGTCCGGCGACGGCACCCTGCGCTTCCCTCGGCGGAAAGGTCACTTCTGCATGAGCAAGCCTTGGTCACGGCACTTGGTCGTCACCGGTCTGGTGGTGGCACTGCTGGGGCTCGTGGTGTCCGTCGTCCTGCTCGTCCACGTCCGGCCCGGGCCCGAGGACTTCGGCCCGGCACCGTCCAGCGGCGTCCCGCAGGCCGCCGCCCGCACGCAGGGCGCCACGCCGGCGCCGGGCGAGCCGGCCCGCGGCACGGCTTCGCCGGCCCCGGCGAAGCCGTCAGCGCCGTCACGGCTGTCGCTGCCCCGGCTCGACGCGCGCGCCCAGGTCGTACCGGTGGGCGTGGCGTCCGACGGGCAGGTCCAGGTCCCCCAGGACCCGAAGCAGGTGGGCTGGTACCGCTACTCCCCGGCGCCCGGCGCGTCCGAGGGTTCGGCGGTCGTCGTGGGTCACGTGGACTCCGACGGCCGCGGTCTGGGCGTCCTGGTGGCCCTCAACGACGTCCGGAGGGGCGACCGGGTGCTGGTCGACCGCGAGGACGGCAGCAGGGTGGCGTACCGCGTCACCTCGCGCCGCACGATCGGCAAAGAGGACCTGGCGGCGTCGGGAGTGTTCCGCAGGGAGGGACCGGCGGTCCTGACCCTGATCACGTGCGCCGGCCCCTACCGGCCCGACGACGGCGGATATCAGAACAATCTGGTCGTCACAGCCGTGGAGGCTCCGACGTGACGTCACTGTGGGGCGGTTCCCAGGTTCTTGCCGCTAACGTGGCCCCTGTGAAATCCGTTTCGGAGGAGGACCTGGGCCGCGGCTTCGCCGACGGCGACGAGTCGTGCCTCAACGAGGCATACCGCCGCTGGGGCGCACTGGTCTTCACCGTGGCCTCGCGCAAGCTGGGGGATCCCGAGGAGGCGAAGGACGTCACCCAGCAGGTCTTCGTGGGAGCATGGCGCGGGCGGAAGAACTACGACGCACGGCGCGGATCGCTCAAGACCTGGCTCATGGGCATCACTCACAAGAAGGTGGCCGACCAACTCACCCGGCGCTCCCGCCACCTGAGAGACATCGAGGCGGTCCTCACGGCGGCCGGCTCGGGCGTTCCGCAGCAGGAGGGCCCGGCGGAGTCCGTGCTCGACATCGTCCTGCTGACGGACGAGTTGGAAAAGCTTCCCGAACAGCAGCGGACAGTACTGAGAATGGCGTTCTACGAGGATCTCACCCAGGCGCAGATCGCCGAACGCACGGGCATGCCGCTGGGCACCGTGAAGAGCCACACACGACGCGGGCTGATCCGCATGAAGAACCGGTTGGAGGTGGACGGTGGAGCACACCGATGAAGAGACACTGGCACTGATGGCGATCGGCGAGAGCCCGTCCCCTCCGGTCGAGGAGCACGTGCACGCCTGCCCGCGGTGCTCCCGTGAGCTGGACGCCCTGAGCCGCGTGGTCTCGACGATGAAGACACCCGACCCGCTCGAGGACGACCTGATCGCGCCGCCTCCCGGCCTGTGGGACGCGATCGCGAGTGAACTGCAGCTCGACCGGCAGCCCGCGGACCCTGACCCGCCGCCGCCCGCGGACGCGGTCGCTCCCGAGCCGCCTGCTCTGCTCCCGGGCGCAGGCGCGGGCGTGGTCAGCAGGCCACCGCAGCCCGCCACCCCGGCGAAGCGGCGGCGACTGGGCCGCTTCAGCGTGGCCCTCGCCGCCTGCGCGGCCCTGCTGGGCGCGGCGGCGGGCAGCACCATCACCTGGTGGGTCACCCGGGACGGTACCGGCACGTCCGTCGCCGACGGCAGCCGCCTGCAGTCGCTGCAGGCCAGTTCGGCCGGCTACGCCCGGCTGAGCGACAACGACGGTCACCGCACCCTCCGGATCACCGTCGAGGGTCTCCCCCGGACCTCCGGCTACTTCGAGGTCTGGCTGATGGACCGCACCCACACCAAACTGGTGTCGATGGGCGTGCTCGGTCCCGACGGCCGCGCGTCCCTGCCGGTGCCGAACAACATCGACCTGCGCGAGTACTCCGTCGTGGACGTGTCCGTCCAGCCCTACAACGGCAAACCCGACCACTCCGGAGACAGCCTCGTCCGAGGGCCCTACGCCGGCTGACCGGCGCTGCGGGGACCGGTCGTCCGCGGCCGTGGACCGGCGCGGTCGGCACCGGCCGGCCGGGGCGCTCTCCGACGCAGGAGCACCGGAGGCGCTCGCTTCAGGTGCCGGTCCGGAGGGTGCGTGGCAGGCGCAGTCCGCGATCCCCGCGGGGCCCATGACGAGCCGACCGGCAGGGACGCGGGACTGCGAAGAGCCTCATGGCACGGGGTTCCTCACGCGTAGGGGCTGTCGGCGCCGGCAGCGGCGGGCTTGGGGGCGCGGGCCGGGCAGCAGCCGACCGGGCAGAGCTGGTGACTGGCCCCCAGCGAACCGAGGGCACAGGGGGTGACCTGCTGCCCGCGCTCCAGTGCGGCGCGCTCCAGGACCAGGTCGCGCACGGCGGCGGCGAAGCGGGGGTCGGCGCCGACGGTCGCGGAGCGGCGCATCGGCAGGCCCAGTTCCTCGGCCCTGGCCTTGGCCTCGGTGTCGAGGTCGTAGAGGACCTCCATGTGGTCGGAGACGAAGCCGATGGGGGCGATCACCACCGCCGGGACGCCGGCCGCGTGCCGCTCGTCGAGGTGGTCGCAGATGTCCGGCTCCAGCCACGGGATGTGGGGTGCGCCCGAGCGGGACTGGTAGACCAGCTGCCAGGGGTGCTCCACACCGGTGCGCTCGCGCACCGCCTGCGCGATCAGCCTCGCCACCTCCAGGTGCTGGCGTACGTAGGCGCCGCCGTCGCCGTGGCCCTCGACCGGGCCGGAGGTGTCGGCCGAGGCGGTGGGGATGGAGTGCGTGGAGAAGGCCAGGTGGGCGCGGTCGCGCACGTCCTCGGGCAGCTCCTCCAGGGAGCGCAGCACCCCGTCGATCATCGGCTGGAGGAAGCCGGGGTGGTTGAAGTAGTGGCGCAGCTTGTCGACGCGCGGCGGCTCGATGCCCTCGGCCTGCAGGGTGGCGAGGGCTTCGGCGAGGTTCTCGCGGTACTGGCGGCAGCCCGAGTAGGAGGCGTAGGCGCTGGTGGCCAGGACCAGGACGCGGCGGCGGCCGTCGCGGGCCATCTCGCGCAGGGTGTCCGTCAGGTACGGCGCCCAGTTGCGGTTGCCCCAGTAGACGGGCAGGTCCAGGCCGTGCTCGGCGAAGTCCTTGCGCAGGGCGTCCAGCAGGGCGCGGTTCTGGTCGTTGATCGGGCTGACGCCGCCGAACAGGAAGTAGTGCTGCCCGACCTCCTTCAGGCGCTCCTTGGGGATGCCCCGGCCACGGGTCACGTTCTCCAGGAACGGAACCACGTCGTCCGGGCCCTCCGGGCCACCGAAGGACAGCAGGAGCAAGGCGTCATAGGGATCTGTCGACGGGAGCGTGTGCACGGTTCATCCTCGTTGTTCGCGGGCGGGTGCGCCCCTGCGGGCGTGGCCTCACCGGATGTACCGTCCGGAGGGCTTCGGCGGATGCACACGGCGAGCGAGACGCGGCACACACCCGCTGCCCTTCCGCGGAGGTACGGAAGGGCAGCGGGGGAACGACCGGTGCGGAAGGAGGATCAGCAGAGCCGGCCGCTCGTCCTCGCTCCCCCGTCCTGGCGTGTGATGCGGAAGTCGCAGGCGTCCAGCCCTGCCGCCCGGATCGTGCCCCGGACCGCGGTCCACTGGGTCTGGTCCAGTGCCGGGGTCCGGGACAGGACGAACCCGGACCGCCGGTCGCTGTCGGTGACGACGGCCCAGCGGTAGGAGGGGTCGAGGCCGGTCACGATGTAGTTGGCGTCCTCGCCGTGCAGGTACGATCCGGCGATCTTGAGGAAGGCGACGTTGAGGCGCGCGCCGGAGGCATCGAGGGGTTTCGCCTCCCCGGTCACGGAGCTGGTGGTGTTCAGCCAGGTCGTGCAGGTGTTGCGGACGCCGAGGGTGCCGGCTGCGGTGGCGGTGTAGTCGGCCTTCACGTTCTTGGCGCACTGGATCTCGAAGAGCTGGGGAATCGCCGCCACCTGGAACCAGGTGCCCAGGTAGCGGTCCACTTCGACGCGGTCGACAGCCGGCGGGAGGCTCGTCGCGGAGGAAGGCGTCGCCGCGAGCGCGGGCGCGGCCGCCGCGACACCGAGCGAGGCCGCCGCCGCCAGGGCTGCTGTGTACCGGGAGAGTGACACGGTGGTCCTTTCTGCCGCGGCGGCAGGGGAGAGCAGGTCGCCCCCCTTGTCCGGCCACGGCTGTCGGATGCATGCGGCGACGCATTCCGCCGGTCCTGCCGCACCGGATGCACCCCGGACCGTCAACGGCCGCCGTCACGGGTCCCGTTGGTCCCCGGCCCGTCGAACCGGCCGGTCCGTGCCACGCGTCGCTTCGTCGCCGCCGGGCCTAGGGCAGAGCCTGTTCCGCCCAGATGACCTTGCCTTGCGGTGTGTACCGGGTGCCCCAGCGCTCAGCCATCTGCGACACCAGGAACAGGCCCCGGCCGCCCTCGTCCGTCGTCGCGGCGTAGCGCAGATGCGGGGAGGTGCTGCTGCCGTCGGCCACCTCGCAGATCAGCGCGCGGTCGCGGATCAGCCGTACGTGGATCGGCTCGGAGCCGTAGCGGATGGCGTTGGTGATGAGCTCGCTGAGGATGAGCTCCATGGTGAAACCCAGGTCGGACAGGCCCCATGCGTCGAGCCGTCGGGAGACCGCGTCGCGCATGCCGGCGACGGCGGCGGGGTCGGCGGGTACGTCCCAGTCGGCGATCCGATCGGGCGGCAGTTGCCGTGTGCGGGCCACGAGCAGGGCGACGTCGTCCTTGGGCCGCTCGGGAAGCACGGAGTCCAGCACGTCCTGGCAGGTCTGCTCGGGGGAACGGCCGGGGTGGCCGGCGAGTGCCTCGCGCAGCAGCTCCAGCCCGACGTCCAGGTCGCGCCTGCGGTCCTCGATGAGGCCGTCGGTGTACAGGACGAGGTGGGTCCCCTCGGCGAGGCACACCTCCGCGGTCTGGAACGGCATGCCGCCGAGTCCCAGCGGCGGACCGGCGGGCACGTCGGGGAACTCGACCGACCCGTCGGGCCCGACCACGGCGGGCGCCAGATGCCCCGCCCGCGCCATGACGCACCGGCGCGTCACGGGATCGTAGATGCCGTACAGGCAGGTGGCGCCGACGACACCCGCCGCGCTCTGCGCGGTCTCGCGCTGGTCGATGCTGCCGACCAGGTCGTCCAGGTGGTTCAGCAGCTCGTCGGGGGGCAGGTCGAGGGCGGAGAAGTTGTGCACCGCGGTACGCAGCCGTCCCATCGTGGCGGCGGCGTGGAGGCCGTGGCCGACCACGTCACCGACGGCCAGCGCCACCCGGCTGCCCGGCATGGGGATCACGTCGAACCAGTCCCCGCCGACTCCCGACTGGGCGGGGATGTAGCGGTAGGCGATGTCCAGCGCGCTCTGCTCGGGCATCGCCTGCGGCAGCAGACTGCGCTGGAGGGTGACCGCCAGGGCGTGCTCGCGGGTGTAGCGGCGGGCGTTGTCGATGCTGACGGCGGCGCGGGCCACCAGTTCCTCCGCGAGCGACACGTCCTCCTCGTTGAAGGGCTCGTGCTGCCGCGACCGCCAGAAGCTGGCCATGCCGAGGACGACGCCGCGGGCCTGGATGGGCGCGGTGATGAGGGAGTGGATGCCGTAGTCGATGATCGCCCGGGCCCGCTCCGGGTCCTGCACGCGCCAGGCCTCGGCGCTCGCCAGGTCGCTCACCAGCTGGGAGCGGCCGCTGCCGTAGCCGCGTGCCTGCGGTGTGGAGGGCTGGTAGTCGAAGAGCCGGCCCTGCTCGGTGAGCGGATGGTCGTCCGCGATGCCGGACACGGCCGCACGCCGCATCTCCGTGCCCGTGCGGGCCGGCTCCTCGCCGTGCAGGACGGGGTCGGCCAGATCCACGGTGACGAAGTCCGCGAAGCGGGGAATGAGGACCCGGGCCAGTTCGTCGGCGGTCCGCAGCACGTCCAGGCTGGTGCCGATGCGCAGTCCGGCGTCGTAGAGCAGCCTGAGCCGTTCCCGTGCCACTTCCGCCCTGCCTGTCACCGCCTGCAGCTCGGTGGAGTCGCGCAGGGTCACGACCGTCTGCCCGGGCCGTCCTCCCCCGCTCCCGGTGGGGCGCTGATTGACCGCGACGAGCCGCTCCCCCGCGGGCAGGACCTCGTCGGTGGCCTCCCGCCCGGAAGCGAGCAGCGCCCGCATGGCGGGGTCGAGGCCCGGCAGGTCGGAGACGCGTCGCCCCTCGATGTCCGGGGGCAGCTCCAGCAGTCGTCTGGCCTCGTCGTTCGCCAGCATCAGCCGCCCGTCGGCGCCCACGATGAGCACTCCCTCCCGAACCGAGTGGAGCACGGTGTCGTGGTGCTGGTACATCAGGGCCATCTCGTTCGGCGCGAGGCTGTGCGTCTGCCGGCGCAGCCGTCTGCCGACCAGTGCCGTCACGCCGGCCGACAGGGCGAGCGCTCCGGCCCCCGCACCCAGGATGATCGGCAGTTGCCGGTACAACTGGCTCTCGACGTTCTTGACCTTCATGCCGGCCGAGACCAGGCCCACGACCTCGTCGTCGGCGTTCTTGACGGGGACGGTGGCCTGCACCTCGCGGCCGAGGGGTCCGTCGACGCTCTCGACGTAGCGCCTGCCCTGCAGGGACGGCCCGATCTCCCCCACGAACCGCTTGCCGATCAGGTCCGGCAGGGGGTGGGTGTACCGGATCCCCGATGTGTCCATGACCACGATGAAGTCGACGTCGGCAGCGCGGCGTGCCGCCTCGGTGAGCGGCTGGAGGATCTTGGAGGGATCCGGGGTCTGCAGCGCCGCCACGACGCCCGGCGCGCGGGCGAAGGTCTCCGCCACCGCCGTGGAGCGGCGCCTGGCCTCGGCGGCGGCGTCCCGCTCGGACTGCAGGATCAGGGCGAAGACCCCGCACGCCACGAGCAGGACCACGAGGGCCACCTGGAAGACCAGTACCTGCCCGGCTACTGTCCGCACGCTCTTCGCGAAATGACGCTTCACCGACAGGCTTCGCAGACGGGCGAAAAGACTCGCCATGTGACCTTTCTAGCACTGGTGATCCCCACCGGCCAGGCGCGCCCGATGCCCGTCCGGCCGCTCCCGCGTGCGCGCGAGGCCGCGTCCGGCGCGGTTTCGCCGCCTCACCACCGGGCCGTTCGCCGCGGAACCGCGACCACACCTCACGTCCGATTTGCCGGATAAGATACTTACGTGATCATGTCTGGACGGCCGTGGCGCCGTCGCACGGCCTACAGCGGCCGATGGGAAGCTGCCCGGTTGTCGCCCGTGGTCCTGACGCTTCTCATCGCCGGCATGGCGTTCTCCACCCCCAGGGAGATCGCGTTCAGCCGCCTCCTGCCCGCCGCGCCCGCCCTGGCGGCCGCGATGTGGCCCGTGCTCCCCACGGTCCTGCTGGGGGCGGTCTGCCTGCTGCTGATGATCCTTCTGAGCTTCTTCCACACCGATCTGGGGACGCCGTACACCTCGGCCGCGATCATCGCGGTCACCCTGGCCGCCGCCTACGGCAGCCACATCCGGCTCCAGCGGGAGGAGACGCTGTTCCAGGTCAGGCTCGTCGCCGACGCGGCGCAGAAGGTCCTGCTGCGTCCGCTGCCGCACCGGATCGAGAACGTCGAGATCGAGTCGCTCTACCTGGCGGCCCAGGAGCAGGCGCGCATCGGCGGCGACTTCTACGAGGCGATCGGTACGCCGTACGGGGTCCGCCTCCTCATAGGTGACGTACGGGGCAAGGGCCTGACCGCGGTCGGAGCGGCCGCGGCGGTGATCGGCAGCTTCAGGGAGGCCGCCTACGACGAGCCGGACCTGCTGGGGGTCGTCCGCCGCCTGGAGACCACCGTCACGCGCCACAGCGCGGCCTTTCCCGTCCACGACCAGCCCGAGCACTTCGCCACCGCGATCCTCGCCGAGATCCCGCCGGGCGGCGGCCGGGTACGGCTCCTCAACTGCGGGCATCCCCCGCCGCTGATCGCACACCCCGGGGGCGTCCGGGTCCTCGAACCGACGATCGCTTCCCCGCCCCTCAACCTCGCCGCGCTCATCGGCGCGCGCTACTGCGTCGACACCTTCACCTTCGCCCCGGGGGAGCAGTTGCTGCTCTACACGGACGGCGTGTCGGAAACGCGCGACCACTCGGGCCGCTTCTTCCCGTTGCCGGAATGGATGCGGCGGCAGATACCGGAGGACCCCCGGGCGCTGCTGGACCAGCTGCACGGGGACCTGCTCCGGCACGGCGGCGGAAGGCTCGACGACGACATCGCGGCCCTCGCGCTCAGACCCACCACGGCACGGGAACGAGGGGTCCTCGGCGCCGAGGGATAGCCTCGGGGGGCGTCAGTCGGGTACGGCGTCCAGGGAGCCGTAGCTGGTCAGCACCTGGTCCGTGCCGGTCAGGGCCAGCATCTGGCGGACCCGCTCGCTGGGTGCGATCAGCGCCAGGCGGGCACCGGTGGTCCTGGTCGTGCGGTACGCCGTGATCAGGCTGGTCAGGCCGGTGGAGTCGATGAAGTCGACGGACGAGAGATCCACCAGCACGCTGTGGGTGCCGTCCCGCAGCAGCGGCTGCAGGGTGTCGGAGAACTTCCGGGCGGTGTGCAGGTCGAGGGGGCCGTCGGCCGTCACGAGGCAGCGCCCCTTCTCCAGGGGCCGGACGTCGACACGGAGGGCGTCTGACCGGTCATCGTGGGCCGACCGCCGTTCGCTGCTCATAGCCGCCTCTTTCTCCACCTGGGGACGCGTTGTCTGCGTATCACGGGATCAGCTCTTGCTGATGGCCGCCGCGCCACTCGGTGAGCAACACGGTGGCGTCGTCGTCGAGGGTGCCGTCGTGGTGGTCCATGACCGCGGCCATCAGCCGCCGCAGGGTCTCGTGCAGGGTGTGCCGGCCCGAGTGGTGGCGGCGGACGAAGTCGACGAAGCGGTCCCGCCCGAACTCTTTGCCGTCCTTGTCGCGTGCTTCCACGATGCCGTCGGTGTAGAGCAGCAGGCGGTCGCCGGGTTCCAGTTGTTCGGTCGCCATCGTGATCGGCAGGCCGAGGTCGGCCCCCATGGGGCCGGCCGGCGGGCAGGCCAGTTCGCTGGTCCAGCGGTTGCCGCGAACCAGGAGGGGCAGGTGGTGGCCCCGATTGATCCAGGTCAGCCGGCCGCTCGCCATGTCCAGGTCGGCCAGGACGGCGGTGACGTACCGGCTGTTGGCGAACTGCTCCGTCAGCACCTGCTCCACCTGCCGGCTGGTCTCGCTCAGGGACGCGCCCTGGCGGCGTGCGTTGCGGCACGCCGCCACCGCGACGTTGGCGGTGATCCCGGCGGTGGTGTCGTGGCCCATGGCGTCGAAGACACCCAGGTGCAGGGTGCTGCCCGACACCGCGTAGTCGAAGACGTCCCCGCCGACCTGGTAGGCCGGTTCCATGACCGCGCCCACGGTGACGCCGTGCCCGGCGTAGGCGGGTGGCGGGGTGAGGTTCCACTGCATCTCGGCTGCCACGTTCATCGGCTCGGTGCGCACCAGGCGTGCGTAGGAGTCGCTGAAGGACCGCTTGCTCAGCAGCAGCAGGGCCGTCATCGAGGCCAGATCGCGCAGGGACGCGCGCGTGGTCTCGTCGCCGGCGTCGGTGTCGGCCCGCAGGACCCCCAGTCGCTCCACTCCGTCGGTGATGGCCACCCACCAGCGCCGGCCGCCGGCAGAGGTCCCCGTCCTGGCCGGTTCGGGTTCGGGGAGGAGGTCCACGCGTTGGTAGGCCTGGCCGGGCAGGCTCCCCGACACCCTGAGCTCCTGGCCGCCGTCGCCGGCCGCCTGGCCGCGGCCGGTCAGACGGCGCAGCACGGTCTCCTGAAGATCGACCACGAAGACCGCCACGTCGCGGATGCCCGCCGCGGCGGCGTGCTCGGCGATCAGGTCCGGCAACTCCTCCAGCGGGACCGTGTGGCTGGCCTGCATCAACCGCATGAGCGACACCGCACTGCTCACCGTCACGGGTCTTGCCCCCTTATCGGCAGACGTACGGCAGGCCGGAGAAGTACCCCCCACCGGCGCACGCAGTCGCCGCACAGCGCCGGTGCGCGGGTCGTCGGGTGGGAAGAACGGTCGGACAGGCGGCGGACACCGGCTGAGGAGGCACCGCCGGAACCTGCGAGGTGCTCTCGTCAATTGTCTCCCGCTGCCGGACTCGACGGCCATGGGTGACTGCTTCCCGTAGTGCGATCGGGTCAGCTTCGGCTGTCCCTCCGCGCGGCCCGGTGCCGTCCGGCTACGCGGCAGCACGCTTCGGCCCGGTGGTGGGCCGGGGCATGCGAAGGCCGGCAGCGAGCAGGGCGCATCCGGTGAGCAGCACCGGAGGCAGGAGCGCCCAGGCCCGGGCGTGGTCGAGCAGGGCCGCGGAGAGAGCCGCACCGGCGACGAGGGAGGCCAGCCGCAGGGGCACCCAGACGTCCGACCGGCCTGTCCCGATGCCTTTGACGATGTAGGCGGCCAGGGTCCCGGTGAGATAGGTCGTGGGGGCCGCGGCCCGGCCGGCCGTGACCATGGCCGCCGATTGGCCGCCGAGGGCGGTCGCCGCACCGAACTGCAGCAGGTCGCGGAGCGTCTCCGCGGGACGGCCCCCGGCCAGTCCCCACACGAGCGCGCCCACCCCCCACAGCACCAGGTCGGCGGCGAGGACGAGCAGCACGCGGCGGGGCCAGCCGGTGGCCGGCCCGGTCGAGCCACGCGTGTACCAGCCCGCGATCGCCGTTCCCGCGCCGAAGCCGCCGAGCGCCAGCAGGGCCGCGGTGACGTCGACCGGCTCACCGCGGCCGACGGCCATGCCGAGGAGGGCCAGATTGCCCGTCATGACACCGGCGAACACCTCGCTGAGGCCGAGAAAGGACACCGTCTCGACCGCTCCGGAAGCCGCGACCAGCAGCACGACGGCCACGCGCAGCGAACGCTCCGGGACCGGTCCCGGAGCCTGCCGCTTCGCCGGCTTCTCAGGTCCTCGCGAGTCGTCCTCACTCATGGTCAAGGAGCGTAACGGTGAGTCAGCGACCGGGACGGGAGGCGGGTCTGCCGGCCTGCACAGGTGGAGGCCGCGCGGCCGTCAGAAGGTGATGCGGACCTTGAGCGCCGAGCGGTCGTCCATGGCCCGGTAGCCGAGCGGCACGTCGTCCAGGGTGACGGTCCGGTCGAAGACGGGACCGGGGTCGAGGGTGCCGGCCAGGACGTCGGGCAGCAGCTCGGGGATGTACGCGCGGGCGGGGGCGACTCCGCCCGCCAGGTGGATGTTGCGGTTGAACATCTGCTGGATGTCCACCCCCGCGCTGCCGCCGTGCGGTACGCCGACGTACCCGACCGTGCCGCCGTCCCGGGCGACGGAGAGGGCGGTGCGCATGGCCTCCTCGGTGCCGACCGCCTCCACGACGGCGTGGGCGCCCATGCCGCGCGTCAGTTCCCGCACGGCGTCGACGGCGGCCTGCCCGCGCTCGGCGACCACGTCGGTGGCGCCGAAGGCACGCGCGATGTCGGTGCGCGCACGGTGGCGGCCCAGGGCGATGATGCGCTCCGCGCCGAGGCGCCGCGCGGCGAGGACTCCGCACAGGCCGACAGCTCCGTCACCGACGACGGCGACGGTGTCACCGGCCCGCACCCTGGCGCTCACCGCCGCGTGGTGACCGGTGCTCATGACGTCACTGAGCGCGAGCAGCCCGGGGAGCAGCGCCGGGTCCGTCGCGGCTTCCCGGGGAAGTCGGACCAGGGTGCCGTCGGCGTGCGGCACGCGAACCGCCTCGCCCTGACCGCCGTCGGATCCCGGCTCACCCCAGAAGCCGCCCTCCGGACACGACGTGTGCAATCCCTCGCGGCAGTACACGCACGTGCCGTCGGACCACACGAAGGGCGCGACGACGAAGTCCCCCGGGGCGAACCCGCCGACGGCCGATCCCGTCTCCTCGATCACACCGAGGAACTCGTGGCCGATGCGCTGCCCGGCTTGCCGCTCGGCCACCCCGCGGTATGCCCACAGGTCGCTGCCGCAGATGCAGGCGCTGAGCACACGGACGAGCGCGTCCGTCGGTTGCTCGATGCGGGCGTCGGGCACCTCCTGGACCCGGATGTCCTGAGGACCGTGGATGACGGTTGCGCGCACGGCGGTGCTCCTTGATGCAGACGCGGTAGTTGGGGGGTGCTTTCAGCCTCCCCGCACGGCGAGCCCCATGTCCAGCTACATCGACTACAGAGTGAGCTTAAGATGAGCTGATGCTCGACCTGCGACGCCTCCTCCTGTTGCGCGATCTGGCGGCTCACGGCACCGTCACCGCCGTCGCCGAACTGCACCGGGTCACGCCGTCGGCCGTCTCGCAGCAGCTCAAGCTGCTCGAGGAGGAGAGCGGCGTGACCCTGCTGGAACGCACCGGCCGTTCCCTCCACCTCACCACGGCCGCACGCCGTCTGGCCGAGGACACCGAGCACGTCCTCACCGCGCTCGAGCAGGCCGAACATCGCCTCCGCAGTGCGGCCACCGAGCCGACCGGAGCGCTGCGCCTGGCCTGCTTCCCGAGCGCCCTCGTCCCGCTCGCGGCACCCGTGAGCAGCGCTCTGCACCGCAGTCACCCCGAGCTGCTCGCGCACATCACGGAAGCCGAACCCGAGCAAGCGCTGCGCATGCTGCTCGACCGCCGGGCCGATGCCGCGCTGACCTACCGGTACACCAACCTCGCCGTCGGCACGCCTGCGGGCATCACGACCCGGGTGGTGCTCGACGATCCGCTGATCGCCGTGGTCGACGAAGAGCGGTTCGGCGGAGCATCACCCCTGGATCTCCGGGACCTCGCGGCGGAGCCGTGGATCCTCGCCCCGTCGCGGACCGCCTGCGGCGAAGCGGTACTCCACGCCTGCCGCCTCGCGGGTTTCACCCCGCAGGTGCGGCACACGGCCTCCGACTTCTCCGCGATCATCGCCCTGGCCGCCCACAGCCGCCTGCCCGCCCTCGTCCCCCGGCTCGCGGTGACGCACCTTCCACCCGGGCTGACGAAGCGGACGCTGACCGACCGCACCTTGGCACGGACCGTCGAACTCGCCGCACGCACCACCAGTACCGGCGAACCGGCCCTGACGGCCTGCGCGGCCGCCGTCGAGGCAGTGGTCACGACGCTGCGCGATGCCGGTGGGTGACCCGAGGAGCCCGGCTCCGGGATGGCCCCCGGTGGTGCGCGTTCAGGGACCGGCGGTGTCGCCGCTCGGGGTGTCCGGCGTGATGGTGAGCGCACGGTGGAGTCCCATCCGCGTCAGCATCGTCTGGGGATGGCCCGTGAGGCCGGTGAGCGTGAGGGTGCCACCTGGAGGTGCGAGGCGCTGGTACCAGGCGAGGAACGCGGTGACGCCCGTGGAGTCCAGGTGCCTAAGTGCGGAGGCGTCGAGGGTGAGGTGACGGCATCCCTCGTCGATGATGCGGTTCACCACCGCGCACAGGCCCGGTGTGGTGTGCAGATCGACATCCTCGGGAAGCCGCGCGGTGACGTGATCCCCTGCTCGGCCGGTGACGTTGAGCACTGCCGCACCCCCTGGGCGCCGCTCAGAGCTGTCACAGAGGGCGAGAGCGAGGTGCCCGCTGGGTCGGACGTCCAGGCTACTGGTTCCCCGGGCTTGATCGTCCCGCGCCCGCGGCGTCCCCGGCCGCATGCGGCAGGCGCTGTGTGGCGCAGCCCCGGCCGGGCGTGAGGAGGGGTGGCAGGGTGCGCGGTCGGTCCGGTGCACCGATGGGAGGCCGCTCGCGCGGGGCCGGCCGCGGAAGGCGTCGTCGGGGGGCGAACGCCGCACCGCGGCCGGCGGGCTCACAGGCAGGCCGGAAGCCTTCCTCGGCTCAGCCCTTCGTACGGCGCAGCAGCCACAGCCCGACCCCGGCGCCGGCGGCCGCCAGCAGCAGGGTGCGGTTGTCCCGGGCCAGCTGGGCGCCCTGGGCCGCCTGGGCGCGGACCGGCTCGGGCGCCCTGTCCTGTATCAGCTGACCGGCCCGGGCCGCCTTCGCACGGACCTGCCCCGCCGCCTGGATCGCCTTGTCCTTCACCGGGTCGGGCAGCTTGTCCTGCACGCGGGACGCGGCCTCGGCGGCCTTGGCCCTGAGCTCGCCCGCCTTGACGCCGGCCTGCTCCCTGGCCTCGGCCGCCTTGACGTCGGTCTTTCCGGCCGCGGCCTCGATCGAGTGCCCCAGCTCCTGACGGGAGTGCTCGACCTGCTCGCGCAGCTCCTTCGGGGTCGGAGCAGGGGATGCGGTGGTCCGGTCGTGCGGCTGGGTCATCGCTGTGCACTCTCCTTGATCTCGGCCACGTCGGCCTTCACGCTGTCGATCGTCTTCTCCGGGGCGGGCGGTGCGCCCTGCTGGACCTGCTTCTTGCCGCTCAACGCCATGACCGCCGCGATCACGCCCAGCACCGCGGTGACGATGAGGGCCGCGGCCCACACCGGCAGCGGGACCGCCAGGGCGGCGATCGCGGTGGCGACGAGCGCCTGCAGCATCAGGAACCCGACGACACCGGCGGCGCCGAACAGTCCGCCGCCCTTGCCGTAACGCTTGCCCTTCTCCTTCATCTCGGCCTGCGCCAGCTTCATCTCGCCGCGCACCAGGTCGGTCAGCTGCTGCGACGCCCGCTTCACCAGCTCGCCCACCGGTTCGTCGCCGCCCTGGCTGCCCCTGCTCCCGGCAGGGGGTGGCTGCATGGTCGACACGACGATCACCTCCCGTCTCTCTTCGTCCGGACTCACCGACGGGCCTCGGGCTCGTCGGTGGTGCGCACGCGAGTACCCAGAAAGACCCGTTCAGGACATCGAGTTGCGGCGGATCTTGAGCAGGAATCGTGGACGTGGGACACGTGGCGGTACCGCCGCCGCGGAACCGGTGCCCCGCGGCGGCGGCGCGGCCGACGGGTCCGGCCGCGACCGGCAGCCGGGACCGCCGGACCTACGGCGTCGCCCCTTTCGGGCACGCCCCGAGTGGGCTGGCGCGTGCAGGCGGGTGAGGCCCCGTCACCGGCCACCCGGTCGTCCCCGGCACCCTGGCGTGCTGCGACGCGGTTCGGGGACCGGCCGAGCCCGCCCGTCCCCGACGTTCAGAGCCGGCGGCGCAGCAGCAGGTGCGGGATGCGGCGGGTGAGCCAGGCACTGGCGCACCCGATCACGGCACCGGCGGCCACGTCACTGGGATAGTGGGCGCCGCTCTGGACGCGCTCGACGGCCACCATCACGGCCGGCACCGCGCACGCGGCACCGGCCGGCGGCCGGACCGAGGCCACGGCGGCGGTGAAAGCGACCGCCGCCGCGGTGGGCCCCGAGGGAAAGGAGGAGGAGTCCGGCCGGTCCTCGACCTCGTCGTGCGGGAACCACTGCTCCGGCGGTCTGCGCCGGTCGGCGAGCTGTTTGCACACCCCGTTCGAGACGAGCTGCGCGAGCGTCATGGCCGTCAGGCCCGCCACTGCCGCCGCCCGGCCCCGCCGCCCGCCGGCCGCGGCCATCACCGCGGCCGCGCCGCACCACAACTTCGTGCTCTGCGCGGCCTCCTCGACCACCGACAACGCCTTGCCCACGCCCGGCGGCACCCGGGAGGCGGTCTTCTGCGTCAGGATCCGGTCTGCATCGCGCGCCTGCGCCCTCACATCCATGCGCTGCAGGTTTCCCTGAAGCCCGGGGCACATGCCCATGATCGTCGCACTGCCGGGCCGGCCGGATGGGGACCGGCGGCCGGGATGTCCTTCGACGTCCGGGTCAGATGGTGTCCAGGCGGCGCAGGTCGTCCTCGTCCCACTTCGTGGTGTCCCGGGGCTGCGTGTAGGGCTCGGCCTCCGGCGGGTGCCCGCCGGCGACGGCCCGCTGGCGGACGGTCTCGGCGTCGAACTCCAGCCCCAGCAGGATCGCCAGGTTGCTGATCCACAGCCACACCAGGAACACGATGACACCGGCCATCGTGCCGTACGTCTTGTTGTAGGAGGCGAAGTTCGCGACGTAGAACGCGAACCCGGCGGAGGCCACCATCCAGATCACCAATGCCAGGAAGCTGCCCGGAGTGACCCAGCGGAAGCCCTTCACCTTGGCGTTCGGGCACGCCCAGTACAGGAGGGCGATCATCACCGTCACCAGCAGGACCAGCACCGGCCACTTCGCGATCGACCACACCGTCAGCACCGAGTCGCCGATCCCCAGGGCCTGCCCGGCCTGCTGGGCGACACCGCCCGTGAACACGACGATCAGCGCGCTGACCACGGCCAGCACCATGAGCACCACCGTCACGGCGAGCCGTACGGGGAGCACCTTCCACACCGGCCGGCCCTCCGGCATGTCGTAGACGGCGTTGGCGGTACGGATGAACGCCGCGACGTAACCGGAGGCCGACCACACCGCCAGCGCGAGACCGGCCAGAGCCACGACCGAGCCGGTGCCCGCGTTGCCCTGCAACTGCTCCACCGCGCGGGTGATGATGTCCCGGGCGGAACCGGGGGTGAGCTGCTTGAGGTTGTCCAGCACCTTGTCGGTGGCCGATTCGCCGGCGATGCCCAGCAGCGAGACCAGCACCAGCAGCGCCGGGAACAGTGACAGCACCCCGTAGTAGGTCAGGGCCGCCGCACGGTCGGTCAGCTCGTCGTCCTGAAACTCCTTGACACTGCCCTTGAGTACCTGAACCCAGGCCCGCTTGGGCAGCTTCGTCGGCGCATCCGGCGCCGCCTCCTCCACGCCCCGGTCCGGCCCCACCTCCGCCGGCTCCGGAACGCCGTCCTCGTCCTTGTCCTTGTCGTTCCGCCCTGGGAACTTCAGCTTCGCCATGCAGGAGGGAGTAACCCGACATGGTCCGCTCAAGCCCCAGGACCGCGACGGAGGGTGATCCGCGGCCTGCCGGGTGCTCGGAGATCACGACAGCGTGCCGCGGGCGGGGAGGGTGAACCAGGTGGTCTTGCCGTCGTCGGTGGGACGTACGCCCCAGCTGTGGGCGAGCGCGTCGACGAGCAGGAGACCGCGCCCGGATTCGTCGTCGGGGGTGGCCAGGCGGGGCTGCGGCAGATGAGGGCTGTGGTCGCTGATCTCGACGATCACCTCGGTCGCGGTGCGGCGCAGGTGGAGCCCGAGGGGGCCCTGGGCGTGCTGGAGGGCGTTGGTGAGCACTTCGGAGACCAGCAGGCGGGCGTCGTCGGCGAGATGGGCGCAGTTCCAGGCGGTGAGGGTCTTGGTGAGGAAGCTGCGTCCGTCGCCGACCGAGGACGCGTGGGCGGGCAGGTCGGTGGAGGCGGCGGCCAGCGGTGCGGCGGGCAGCCGGGCCAGGAGCAGCGTGACGTCGTCGTCGTGGCCGTCGGTCCCGGGCAGCAGGGCGGTCAGGACGCGGTCGGCGACGGACTCCAGGGCGTCGGTGGCGGTGAAGGACGCCTCGAGGGCGTGAGTGAGGTCGGCGAGGCGGTGTTCGATGTCGCTGCCGGGGGTCTCGATCAGGCCGTCGGTGTAGAGGACGAGAGTCGCCCCGGGGGGTACGGCGGTGCGGGTCTGCTGGTGGAGCATGCCGCCCACGCCGAGCGGCGCGCTGATGGGGGCGTCGAGGGTCCGTACCCCGCCCGGGTCGGCGAGGAGGGCGGGCAGGTGGCCGGCCGAGCAGACGGTGATCTCGCCGGTGTCGGGGGCGAGGACGAGGTAGCAGCAGGTGACGAGCTGGTCGGGCAGGTCGAGGTCGGCGACGATGGCGTCGAGGGCCTGCATCAGCCGGCTGGGTTCCATACCGGTCTTGGCCAGCGCGTGGGCGGCGGCCCGCAGTTGGCCCATGACGGCGGCCGCGTCCAGGCCGCGGCCCATCACGTCGCCTATGAGGATGCCGACCCGTCCCGCACCGAGGGGGATGAGGTCGAACCAGTCGCCGCCCACTCCGGCGCCCTGGGTCGCGGGCAGGTAGCGGTGGGCGGCGGCGAGGCCGGGGATGGCGGGCGGGGTGCCCATCAGACTGCGCTGCAGGGTGAGGGCGATGTGGCGCTGCTGCTCGTACAGGGCGTGGAGTTCGGCCTCGGCCCGCTTGCGGTCGCTGATGTCGCGCACGATGGCGCATGCGCCCTGCACCGTTCCGTCGGCCGCGCGGGTGGGCCACAGGGTGACGTCGACGTCGAGCAGGTGCCCGGCCCGGGTGACGCGGAGGGTCTCGAAGTGCTCGATCTTCTCGCCGCGGGCCAGCCGTTCGAGCAGGGCGGTGATCTCGTGGGTGCGGTCGGGCAGGGCGAGCATCGCCACGTGGCGGCCGATCGCCTCCTCGGCGCTGTAGCCGTACAGGCGCTGGGCGGCGGCGTTCCAGTAGGTGATGTGCCCGTCGAGGGTCTTGGCGAGGATCGCGTCCTGCGAGGACTCCACGAGCGCGGCGAGCTGGTTGATGTGCTGTTCGGCGGCTTTGCGGTCGCTGACGTCGCGGACGGCCGCGGAGACCAGCAGCCCGTCGGCGGTCTCCAGTGGGCTCAGGCTGATCTCCACCGGGAAC
>NZ_JBIAOK010000002.1:0-1069127 GCF_042878735.1 Streptomyces sp. NPDC003456 | reverse complement strand
CGGACGGCCGCGGAGACCAGCAGCCCGTCGGCGGTCTCCAGTGGGCTCAGGCTGATCTCCACCGGGAACTCGGTGCCGTCCTTGCGCAGCCCGTGCAGTTCCAGCCCGGCCCCCATCGGCCGCACCTGCCGGCTCTCGGCGTACGCCTCCCGGTGCCGGGAGTGCTGCGGACGGAACCGCCCCGGGATCAGCAACTCCACCGACTGGCCCAGCAGTTCCGCCCGCCCGTACCCGAACAGCGACTCCGTCTGCGCGTTGACCAACCGGATCAGCCCCGCGTCGTCCACGATCACCATCGCGTCCGGCGCCGCCTCCAGCAGCCCCCGGAACCGCTCCTCGCCCGCTGCCAGGCCCTCCCCGGCCGGAGCGGTTGCCGCCGGCCCCTCCCCCGCCGGTCCGGTGCCGCAGCGACAGGACGGCGGTCCCGCCACCATGGCCCCGCGCGCCGGTACTGTGCTGTCCTCGTCGTCCATGGTGGCCCCACCCGGCTGGCATATCTACAGGAATCGGGCCATCACAGCGCATCGGCGTCCCCCGCACCCGCGCATGGCCTCTAATGGGCCATCAGTGGCCGAACCTGTCCACTTGTCTTCACAAGCCACCGCTTTCTGCATCCGCTCCGGTCGCACCGGCGGGGACAGGAGGGGGTGACCCGCGCCGGCCGGTCCTTTCCTCACGGCAGGTGCGATCGCCCTGCCACGGTCAGGCGCCCGTCCCGCATGTCGGCCACCTGGTCCGCGGCCGCGAGGTGGGCACGGTCGTGGGTGACCAGGACGGTCGCGGTGCCCCGCTCGCGGGTGAGGCGCGTGATGAGGTCGACGACGGCGGCCCCCCGTTGGTGGTCGAGAGCGCTGGTGGGCTCGTCGACCAGGAGCACGGCGGGGTCGTTCATCAGGGCGCGGGCGATGTTGATGCGCTGACGCTGGCCGCCGGAGAGCTGGTGGGGCCGGCGGCCGGCCAGGTCGGCCAGCCCGACGGCTCCGAGGAGTTCCGTCGCACGGGCGCTGGTGGCGCGGGGTCCGCGGCCGTCGATCCGAGCCAGCACCTCGAGTTGTTCCACCGCGGTCAGGGACGGCAGGAGATGCGGCTGCTGGAAGACGATGCCGATCTTGTGGCGGCGCAGTGCGGTCAGTTCGCCGCGGGTGAGGCCGGAGGTGGTCCGGCCGTCGATGGTGACACTGCCGGCGTCGGGTCCGATCAGCGTGGCGGCGACGGCCAGAAGGCTCGACTTCCCGGACCCGGACGGGCCCACCACCGCCGTCAGGCTGCCGCGGGGAACCTCCAGGTGGATCCGGTCGAGGGCCGTCAGACGGGTGTCTCCGTCGGGGAAGGTGAGAGTGATGCCGGTCAACGCGAGGCTCATCGGGCGCTCCCCAGGGCGGTCAGCGGTTCGACCGACGTGATGCGCCGGACGGACAGGGCGGCGCCCGAGGCGCCGAGAAGGGTGATCACAGCGGCGGGCGCCAGGGTGGTGGCCGGGGTGAGGAGGAAGGGCACCGCGCTGCCGGCCAGCAGTGCGCCGACGGCGGCGGCGATGCCGGTCCCGACGAGGGTGCCGCCGACGAGCAGGAGGAGCGCCTGGCCGAGAGCGTCCCGGAGAAGGTAGGCGGTGGGGGCTCCGAGGGCCTTGAGGACGGCGACGTCGCCGCTGCGCTGAATGGTCCAGATCGTGAAGAAGGCTCCGATGACGAGGGCGGAGATGGCGAACAGGAAGCCGCGCATCAGCTGGAGGGATCCGTTCTCGGAGGTGTAGGAACCGATCGCCGGCAGTGAGTCCTCGACGGTGACCGCCGTGGTGCCGGCTCTGCGGTCGATGGCGGCCGGGTCCGCTTCCGCGGTGGTGGTCACTGCGATGACGGTCGCCCTCGGGCCTTCCGGGCCTCCGGCGGGAGGCGCCGTCCGCTGCCAGGTGCCCAGGCTGGACCACACCACCGGGGTGTGGCTGAAGTGGGCGTCGCCCGCGACGGCGGCCACCTTGAGCAGGCGGCCCGCCAGCCCGAGGGAGTCGCCGGCCTCGACGCCGAGGTCGTCGGCGGCCGTGACGGACAGCACCACCGCGTCGTCCGTGATCCTTCCACCGTCCGGGGCGAGGACGGAGCCGGGCCGGACACCGAAGACCGACACCCCGGCGCTCCTGTCCCCGGCGGTGGCCATGGTGGTGGTGATCCCCAGCGGCTCCGCGCTCCGGACACCGTCCGATCCGGCCCACTGCTGCCACTGGCGTGCGGTCACGGTGGAGCGGGAGTACGACAGGTCCTGACCGCTGCCCGGCGCCCGGAACGCAATCAGGTCGGCGGGCAGCCCCGTGATCGCGGAGACGTTCTGCCTGCTCAGTCCCGCCGTCAGTCCGGACAGCAGTCCCACCAGCAGGGTGATCAGCACGATGACGGTTCCCATCAGGGCGAAGCGCCCCTTGGCGAACTTCAGGTCTCTCCAGGCGACGAACACGGCGTGGGCCTGTCCTTTCCGGCGATCGAAGCGGTACGGCCCCACTGTCACCGGCGGCCCCCTCCTCGCGCGTCCGGCAGAGGACGGCATTCGACGGGCCGGAAGCCGGAGCGCGGCTTCCATCTTTCGACAGAGGCCACCGGCCGCCGGTCTCCGTACCCTGGGACGCACTGTGAACAGCGCTCCTCCCACCCTCACCCCGACCACCCGGGCACTGGCCTGGTCCCTGCACCTGCTGGTCATCGGGCTGCTCGCTCTGGCCGCCGGTCGCGCCGCGGCCGACGGACGGCCCGACGCGGCATGGATCGTCGCCGCTGCGGCGGCGTGCGGCCTGGTGTACGCGGTCGGGCCCGTGCTGCCGTCCGTGCGCCGGTCGCGGCGCACGGCCGCGGTGTGGCTGACCGCCGTGGGCAGCTGCTGGCTGCTGCTGCTCGCCCTGTCCCCCGACGCCGTGTGGATGGCCTTCCCGCTCTACTTCCTGGAGCTGCACCTGCTGTCGCGCCGCGCCGGACTGGCGGCGGTGGCCGCCACCACGGCCGCGGCCGTCGCGGGCTTCGCCACCCACCAGGACTCCTTCAGCCCTGCCATGGCCATCGGCCCGGCGCTCGGTGCCGCTGTCGCGGTCGCGGTGGTGTGGGGATACCAGGCCCTGTACCGGGAGAGCGAACACCGCCGCAGACTGATCGAGGAACTCACCCGTGCACGCGCCGACCTGGCCGCCGCCCAGCACACCGCCGGTGTGCTCGCCGAGCGCGACCGTCTGGCCCGCGAGATCCACGACACCCTCGCCCAGGGCCTGACCAGCATCCAGCTGCTGCTGCGGGCCGCCGAACGAGCCCTGCCCCGGGCCCCGCAGGACGCAGCTCGCCATGTCGCTCAGGCACGGCAGGCCGCCGTCGACAACCTCGCCGAGGCCCGGCGCTTCATCGCCGCACTCACTCCTCCCACGCTGGACGGCACCACCCTGGCCGGCGCTCTGGACCGCCTGTGCGACACCGTGTCCGCCCGGCACGGGCTCACCGTGCGCTTCCGTTCCACCGGCGAGCCCGTCGCGTCCGCCACCGCGCAGGAGGTCGCACTGCTGCGCATCGCCCAGTCGGCCCTGGCCAACACCGTCCAGCACGCCGGGGCCGGCACCGCGGAGGTCACCCTGGGCCGGCACAGCGACCACGTCCGCCTCGAGGTGGTCGACGACGGGTGCGGCTTCGAGCCGGACCGGCTTCCCGCCCCGGACCCCGGGTCGCGCGGATTCGGGCTGCCCGCCATGCGCTCCCGCGTGCATGCCCTCGGCGGCACCCTCGCCCTCACGTCGTCTCCCGGAGGCGGCACCACGGTGACCGTTCGACTCCCCCTCACCGCGCCGGACCGCACGAGAACCGAGGCCCGCCCATGACCGAGGACGCCCCCGTGCGCCTGCTCCTGGCCGACGACCACCCCGTCGTCCGTGCCGGTCTGCGCGCCGTGCTGGAGACCGAGCCGGACCTGGTCGTCGTGGCCGAGGCCGCCACCGCCGAGGACGCCGTCACCCGTGCCGCCGCGGGCGACGTCGACGTCGTGCTGATGGACCTGCAGTTCGGCAAGGGCATGGGCGGCGCGGAGGCGACCGCTCTGATCACCGCGCGGCCGGCGGCTCCCCGCGTGCTGATCATCACCACCTTCGACAGCGATGCCGACGTGCTGCCCGCCATCGAAGCCGGCGCCACCGGCTACCTGCTGAAGGACGCTCCGCCGGAGGACCTGGCCTCTGCCGTACGGGCCGCAGCGACCGGCGGCACGACGCTGGCGCCGACCGTCGCGGACCGGCTGATGAACCGGCTCCGCGCCCCCCGCACGGCGCTGACCCCGCGGGAGACCGAGGTCGTCACGCTCGTCGCCGCGGGCCTGTCCAACCAGGCCATCGGTGCCCGCCTCCACCTCACCGAAGGCACGGTCAAGTCGCATCTGGCCCGCGTCTACGCCAAGCTCGGCGTCGACTCCCGCACCGCGGCCGTCGCCACCGCCACCGACCTCGGCCTGATCCGCCGCTGACCGGGCGCCCACCGGCGCGGGAGACCGAGGCGGGCTTCCGCGGAGCCCGCAGCGTCTCGACGCCGTCCTGGCCCGGTGGCTCGTTCACGGCAACGATGCGTCGGGCCGCCGCGCATCCGGGGCCGATACGGAGCCCGGCAGGGTTCCGGAGGCGGGCTCGGGGGCCTGCGGGCCGCCGCCGTCCTCGTCGGTGTCGTCCTCGTCGCCGCGAGTGGCGATCAGCGACCAGCCGATGGACACCGTGATGGTGACGGCGATGACGCCCAGGGTGAGGGGGATGGGCAGCTTCCCCACGGGGGTCTCGGACAGGATGAGTTTGACGCCGGCGAAGGCGAGCAGGACCGCCAGCCCGTAGTGCAGGTAGGTGAAGCGGCGCAGCAGGCCGGCGAGGCAGAAGTACAGACTGCGCAGGCCGAGGACGGCGAACGCGTTGGCGGTCCACACCAGGAAGGTGTTGGTGGTGATGGCGAGGATCGCCGCGACGGAGTCGACGGCGAAGATGAGGTCGGTGGCCTCGATGGCGACCAGCGCCACGAACAGCAGGGTCGCCACGCGCCGCCCGTCGATCCTGGTGAAGAAGCGTCCGCCGTGGAAGCGGGGATCGGTCGGGACGATCTTCCTGACCGCACGGACCACGAGGTTGCGGTCGGGGTGGACCTCTTCGTCCTTCGAGACGGCCATCTTGTAGCCGGTCCAGATCAGGAAGGCCCCGAAGAGGTAGGCGGTCCAGAAGAACAACTGCAGCAGTTCGGCGCCGACGAAGATGAACACCAGCCGGAAGACCAGAGCGCCGATCACACCCCAGAACAGCACCTTGTGCTGGTAGGCGTCCGGCACGGCGAAGAACGAGAAGACCAGCGCGAAGACGAAGACGTTGTCGATCGACAGCGCCTTCTCGATGAGGTAGCCCGCGTAGTAGGTGGAGGAGACCTCCCCTCCCTTCCAGGCGAGCAGGACCAGGCCGAAGGCGAGACCGATCGCGATCCACACTCCGGACCAGACGGCCGCTTCCTTGAAGCCGATCACGTGGTTGTCGCGGTGGGCGATCAGGTCGACGGCGAGCATGACGGCGATGACGAGCGTGACGGCGGCCCAGACCCACAGCGGGACGGTGAACGACAGGTCATTCATGGCGGATCGGCTTCCCTCGGGCTTGGAGTCGGGGGACGGAGGAGAGCAGGACGGTGCCGGGCCCGGCGGTTACGGAGGGGAGCCGGGCCCGCGCGACCCGATCACATGGGCATGCACCTCCTTCGTCGTCCGCGTCACGTGCGGGGCGGGGGTGGCAGCGTGGACGAGGGGGGCCACCAGCAGGACCGGTTCCCGGCGCGGGGCGGCCAGCCGCACCGCGACCTCCAGCACGGCCTGATCGTCACCGCCGGTGGTCAGCACCGCCGTGACCGGGCGCGGGAGGGACGGCGGCAGCGGCGGCGTGCCGACGGCAGGGCGGGACCGGCGAAGGGTGGAGGCAGACATCGGCACGCCCTTTCGGCGACGGCGAAGGTGCGAGAGGGGGGATATGTCCAGCCTCACCCGGCACCGCCACATACGTCAAGAGTTACGCGAAACAGTTTTCGTCAATGACGTTTCGCGAACTGCCGTGGGCGCGAGGCGGCACAGTCCTTAGGATGTGGCCATGAGCCGGCCTTCCTCCGCACGCGGTGACCACTGGACCTTCCTCACCAACCACGCCCGGGTCCTGATCTTCCTGGCGAACGACCCCGAGGCCCGCCTGCGGGACGTGGCCGACCGGATCGGCATCACCGAGCGGGCCGTGCAGTTGATCGTCGCCGACCTAGAAGCCGCCGGGTATCTGACCCGCACCCGGGTCGGCCGCCGCAACCGCTACACGATCGACCCCACGGTCGCCCTGCGTCACCCCAGCGAGGCCGACCACCCCGTCGGCGACCTGCTGACCACCTTCCTGCACCGCGAGGACAGCTCCGACGCCGACAGCGAAGCCGAGCACGCGTCACCCTGACGGGCGGGCGGCCCGGACCCGTCACACGAGCAGGCAGGTGCCGGACCCGCCGCACGGGCGGGCCGGCGTCAGGCCCGATGCACGGGAGGGCAGGGCGCGGTCAGAGGTGCCCAGGGCACGGGGGAAGCCGCCCGGACGACGGGGCCACCGCGCAGGGCGGCCGCCTCCATCACGGTGCACGCGTCCAGCCCCGCGGGCCCGGTGCGCGAGATCACCAGCGACGCGCAGTTCTGAGCCATCGCGAGGTCGAGCAGCGCCCGGGCGGCACCCAGCCGGCCGTCCCGCTCGGCGGGACGGTGCCAGACGGCCGCGTCGTAGGAGATGCCGGCCCGGAGGACGCGCGGCAGAGCCCGCCCCAGCACCGCCCGCACGGCCGCCCGCTCCGGGCGCAGCGCCACACCCCGCGGCGGCAGCGGTGGCATCAGCGCGATGAGCAGCAGCGGACCGCGATGCGCGACCGCGAGCCGGACGGCCACGTCCACGACGGAGGCGTCGTCGAGACGGTCGGCGAGCACCGCGCCCACCGGAAACCGCCGGCGGCGGCCGAGCGGTGCGTCCAGGGCGGAAGCGGTCGAGGGCGCAGAGGCAAGGGAGTTCATGACCGTCGCACCTTCCCGTGACGGAAGAGGGAGCCCCTCCAGCGTCACCTGGGCGTCGCGTGGAGGTCAACAGATTAGCGAAACTTTTTTCGCGTAAATTCTCTCGTGCATGTTCCCTCGTATGTGCGGCGTCAGACGGGTCGGGCCGTGGGGGTCGCCGCGACACGGCCGAGGTCACCCGCCCGCCATGGCCGCGGCCCGGAAGGCCACCGGCGCGACCGCCGAGGGCACCGGTCGCCGCCCGCATGCGCGGCGGCGGGGCCGGAGCGATCCTCGGAGAGGGGACACGGCACGGCCGGAAGGAGCCTCGTCATGCGGGAACAGAAGCCGCTCGCTCCGTTCGAGGCCTGGCGGGCCGTCGCTGCCTGCTTCCTCGTCTGCTGGGTGCTGCTGGCCCGCGGGCTCGTGCACGTGCCGGGCGAGCGCGTGGGATCGACAGTCCGCTTCGCCGACGGCTCCTCGGCGCGGGTGTACCGCGAGACCCGCCTCGGCAGCGGTCTGGCCGCGGATCCGTGCACCTTGGTCGTCGTGTTCCGCCTCCGGCTGATCCGGGGCCGGGGGCACGCCTTCTTCCGGGCGGAGAGCTGGCTGAACACACCGCTGTTCGTCGGCTTCCCGGGCTTCACCTCCAAGTTGTGGCTGACGGACGACGAGCACGGCCGCTACCGCGGCGTGTACGAGTGGGACGGCCCGGAACGCGCCGAGCGGTACGCGCGCGCCCTGTGGCGGGTGCTGGCCCTGGTCAGCGTCCCCGGCTCGATCCGGTACACCGTGCTGCCCGGGCTGCGCCGCGACGCCGTCCTCGCGGACCCCGGCCTGGCCGGCACCGCGGCCCCCGACGAGGAGGTCCCCGCGTGGGCCCGGCCGGCGGGCGACGGAACACGGCGATGAGCCCGGACGTCCTGGTCGTCGGGGCGGGGCCCACCGGTCTGACCCTCGCGCTGGAGGCCCACGACCACGGTGCCCGGGTCCGCATCGTCGAGCGGCGGCCCGACGCCTTCCGCCCCTCCCGGGCCCTGATCGTGCATCCCCGCACCCTGGAGGTGCTGCGCCCCCTCGGCGTCACCGGCGCCGTGCTGGAGCGGGCCGACACCGCTCCGACCGTGCTCCTCCGGCTCGGTCCGCGCAGCGTCGAGACGGCGCTGGCCGACTTCGACCTGCCCGGAACGGCGTTCCCGCACCTGAGCCTCGTGCGCCAGGCGGACGTCGAAGCCGTGCTGACGCGGGCACTCGGCGACCGGGGAGTGCGGGTGGAACGGGATACCGAACTGCTCGGCGCCCGTGACGAGGGCGACGGCGCGAAGGCCGTCCTGCGGACCCCGGGCGGCGTGGAGGAGGTCCGCTGCCGCTACCTCGCCGGCTGCGACGGCCCGGCCAGCACGGTGCGCTCCGCCGCCGGCTTCGGGTGGCGCGGCAGGCCGTACCGGGTCGAAGTCGTCCTCGCCGACCTCGACCTGACGAGCGCCTCCGGCCGGTCCCTGGTTTCCGGCGCCCAGGTGTTCCCCGCGCGTGAGGGACTGGTGCTCCTCTTCCCGCTCGGCGAGCAGGCCGCCTGGCGACTGCTGGCGACACGGAGGAGCGCCGGCGGCACCGCCGAGGACTTCGGGCAGCCGGGTGACGCCGTCGCACGGGACGAGCTCCAGGAGCTGCTGACGGACGCGGGCACGCGGACCCGGATCGAGAACCTGGCGTGGTCCGCGCGAGTCCCCCTGCGGTGCGGTCTGGCGCGGCGCTTCCGCATCGGACGGCTGTTCCTGGCCGGGGACGCGGCCCACAACTACTCGCCGGCCACCGGCCAGGGCATGAACGCCGGCGTCCAGGACGCGGTCAACCTCGGCTGGAAGCTCGCGCTGGCGTCGCAGCGGGCCGGAGGGGACTCCCCCACCCGAGCCGACGGCGACCCGCTGCTGGACTCGTACGAGCAGGAGCGCAGGCCGGCCGCCCACCACCGGCTCCTGCTGACGCACGCGGCGTTCTGGGCGGAGGCGTCCTCCGGGCGGATCCCGTCCTGGCTGCGTGGTGCGGCCGCCCCGTACGCGGCTCCGGTCGTGCCCGCGCTGCTGCGGCGGCGCCGCCTGGTCGCCGAAGCCGTACGCGTGGTGTCGCAGCTGCGGGTGACGTACCGGCGCAGCCCTCTGTCGGTGCAGGGAACGCCCGTGCTGCGCGGCGCCCCCCGCCCGGGCGACCGCGTCCCGGACGCCGCTGTCGACGTGGCCGGCTCCCCCGGGCGGCTGCACGAGCTGCTGGCGCACCCGGGTGCGCACCTGCTGCTGCAGCGCGACGCCGCTGCCCCGCCGCCGGCACCGACCGGGTCCTACGTCTCCGTCCTGCGCCTGACGAGCAGCCCGGGCCGCGGCATGGTGGCGGTCCGCCCGGACGGACACGTCGGCTTCCAGTGCGGTGGCGCGGATGCGGCGGGGCTGATCCGCTGGCTCCGGCTGGCCGGCCTCGATCCGTCGGCCCCGGACCGGGAGTGACGGGGCCCGCCGGTTCCGGACCCGTCCGGCTTCTGGCGGCCACGGCCGGCCGTCGCCGCGCCCTGGAGGCAGGAGGGCCTCGCCGGGGTGAAGCTGGAGAGGTGGAACCGGCTTCGGCGGCGAGGGAGTCATGGTGCCTGGTCTGGTGATCGTGGGGGTGGACGGTTCGGCGTCGGGGCTGGCCGCGACCGAGCAGGCAGCCCGGGAGGCACGGTGGCGCCGGGCCGAACTGCGCGTCGTCCACGCGTTCGTCCTGCCCGCGCCGTTCGCACGGTCGGCGTCGTCCACCGGGCTGCCGGAGTCCGAGCTGCGCGGTGCGGCCGAGCAGCACGTGGACGAGGCGGTCGAACGGGCCCGGGCGGTGGCGCCCGGCGTCGCCGTGCACCCGGTCGTGATCGACGCCGAGCCCGTGACCGTCCTGGAGGCACAGTCACGGGGTGCGGACCTGGTGGTCGTCGGCTCCGGGGGCCGAGGCGGCTTCGCGGGGCTCCTCACGGGCTCGAAGGCGGTGCACCTGGCCGCACACGGTGCGTGTCCCGTGCTCGTCGTGCGCGAGGCGTCGCAGGCCGACGGCCCGGTCGTGCTCGGAGTGGACGGCTCGGTCACCGGGGCGAAGGCCGTCGACTTCGCCTTCACGGAGGCGGCCCTGCGCAAGGCACCGCTGGTGGCCCTGCACTGCTGGACCGTGTGGAGTCCCACGGCGCCCGCGCCGCCGGCCGCCTCGGGGTCGCCGGTGGATCCCTCGGAGGCGCTCGCCGAGAGGGCGGAGATCCTGCTGCGGGAGGCACTGGCCGACGCCCGGGAGCGGTACCCGGGTGTGACGGTGCGGGGCGAGGCGGTGCACGGCGGGACGAGGGAAGCCCTCATCAGGGCGAGCCGGTCGGCTCAGCTCGTGGTGGTCGGCGCGCGCGGGCGCG
This sequence comes from Streptomyces sp. NPDC003456, assembly GCF_042878735.1. Classification (NCBI taxonomy): domain Bacteria; kingdom Bacillati; phylum Actinomycetota; class Actinomycetes; order Kitasatosporales; family Streptomycetaceae; genus Streptomyces; species Streptomyces sp. NPDC003456. The sequence goes on along the minus strand of NZ_JBIAOK010000002.1, from coordinate 1,058,677 downwards.
GCGGGTTCGCCGGGCTGCTGCTGGGTTCGGTCAGCCAGGCGGTGCTGCATCACGCTCACTGCCCGGTCGCGGTGGTGCGGGGCATGCACCCGTGAGGTGCGCGCTGGACGGCTTCTCCGGCCGGAGGAGTCCTCAGCCGGCGACCCGCTCGCCGCTGCCCGCGCTCCACCAGCCTCATGGGCGCTCCGCCCGGTGCATCGGGGCCCTTCGGCCCTGGATCGGCGCGCGGGCAGGGCCCAGCGTGGAGTCATGGGGTCAGGACGAATCGTCGTGATCGGCGTCGGGAACGAGTTCCGGCGCGACGACGGTGCGGGCCGGGCGGTCGCCGCTCTGCTGGCGGAGCGGGCCACCACCGGGGCCCTCCCGCCGGGCACCGTGGTGTCGGTGTGCGACGGGGACCCGGCCCGGCTGATCGGGTTGTGGGAAGGCGCCGGGCTGGCTGTGGTCGTGGACGCCGCGTACGCGCAGCCGGCGACTCCGGGCCGGATCCACCGCATCTCACTGGGCGACGAACGGCCGGGGCGGGCCGCGACGACCAGCTCGCACGGGCTCGGTCTCGGTGAGGCCGTCGACATGGCCCGTGCACTGGGGCGGTTGCCGGGGCGCCTCGTCGTGTACGCGGTGGAGGGCTCGGACTCGTCCCTGGGCACCGGCCTGACGCCTGCCGTGGCGGACGCCGTCGACATCCTCGCGGACGCGATCGAGGGCGAGCTGCTCCGTCACCGTGCCGCGGAGACGGGGAGCGGGCGATGACCGTACGGGGTTTCCGTGTCTTCGGGGTCGTGCAGGGTGTCGGCTTCCGCCCCTTCGTGTACCGCACCGCCCACGCCCTCGGACTGGACGGCTGGGTCGCGAATGTGGCGGGCCATGTGGAGGGCGAGGTCGCCGGCGACTCCCGGGTCATCGACGAGTTCGCCGCCCGCCTCGGCACGCAGGCACCGCCCCTGGCCCGCGTGCGGCGGGTCGAACTGACCGGCGCCGACGACAGCCCGGGCGCGGGATTCCGGGTCCGGGAGAGCACGTCCTGCCGCGCGTCCGGCCGCACGGGCAGCCCGGTTCGGGAGATCCCGCCCGATGCCGCGATCTGCGACGCCTGTCTGCGGGAGCTGTACGACCCCGCCGACCGGCGCTACCGCTATCCGTTCATCAACTGCACCGACTGCGGCCCCCGGGCGACGATCATCGAGGATCTCCCCTACGACCGTGCCCGCACCACCATGCGGCACTTCCCGCTGTGCCGCGACTGCGCCGCCGAATACGCCGACCCCGGCAACAGGCGCTTCCACGCCGAGCCGGTCGCCTGCCCCGCGTGCGGGCCCCGGATCGCCTACGGCGGCCTGAGGGGCCCGGCTGCCCTGCGGGCCGCTGCGCAGGCGCTCTCGGCGGGAGCCGTCGTCGCGCTGAAGGGACTCGGCGGTTACCAGCTGGTGTGCGACGCCACGGACAGCGAGGCCGTGGCGGCGCTGCGCGAGCGGAAGCACAGGCCCGCCAAACCGTTCGCGGTCATGGTCCGCGACATGGAGGCGGCCGTCCGGCTGGCCCGCGTCAGCCGCACCGAGCGGGCGGTGCTCGTCTCGCCGGCACGTCCGGTGGTGCTGCTGGCGCCGCGGCGCGAGCACCTCATCGCGCCCGAGGTCGCCCCCGGAGTCCCGCGCACCGGCCTCTTCCTCCCCACGACCGGCCTGCACCACCTCCTGCTGGACGAGGTGGACCGCCCCCTGGTGGTGACGAGCGGCAACCTCGCGGACGAGCCGATCGCCGTCGGGGAGGCCGAGGCGTTCGGTGCGCTCGCCTCCGTCGCCGACGGGTTCCTCACCCACGACCGGCCCATCCGGGCCCGTTACGACGACTCGGTGGTGCTGATCGGGGGCCGGCAGCGCATCACCGTCCGCCGGGCCCGCGGGCTGGCGCCCGCGCCCCTCCCCCTCACCGTCCGGACGCCGCTGGCCGGGGTGGGCGCCCAGCTGAAGCACACGTTCACGCTCGCGGGAGACGGGCGGGCGTACCTGGGGCCGCACACCGGCGACCTGGCCGACGCGGCGACGTACGAGGCCTTCCTGCGGTCCTGGGCCGACCTGAAACGGCTGACCGGGATCGAGCCGGTCGCGCTGGCGCACGACCTGCATCCCGGCTACCTGTCCACTCAGTGGGCGCAGGAGCAGGACCTGCCGCGCATCGGGGTCCAGCACCACCACGCGCACGTGGCCGCCGTCGCCGCCGAGCACGGGGTGAGCGGCCCCTTCCTCGGGGTCGCCTACGACGGTCTCGGCCTCGGCGACGACGGCACCCTGTGGGGCGGTGAGATCCTGCTCGCCGGGCTGAGCGGCTACCGCCGGGTGGGCAGGTTCGCGACCGCACCCCTGCCCGGCGGTGACGCGGCCGTGCGCCACCCCTCCCGTGCCGCCCTGGGCCACCTCCTGGACCCCGAGCCCTTGGGCACACCCCTCCCCTCCCCCGCGCTCGTCCGCCGCGCCACCGAGCAGCTCGACCGGGATGAGGCCGCCGTGGTGCGGGCGATGGTGGCCCGCCGGGTCAACTGTCCCCGGGCGTCCAGTGCGGGACGCCTGTTCGACACGGTGTCGGCGCTCCTGGGGACGGCGGCCGGTCCCGTCAGCTACGGAGGCGAGGCGGCCGTCCGGCTGGAGGCCATGGCGGGGGCGGCGCACGCCGTGCCGCTGGCCCACCGGGTGGTCCGGGTGCGCGGCCTGTGGGTGTACGACTCGGCCGTCACCCTCACCGAGCTGCTGGAGCGGCTGGCCGACGGCGAAGAGGCGCGGGACCTGGCTGCCGCCTTCCACCTCACGCTCGCGCGTGTCACGGCCGACCTCGTCGCCCGGGCCGTCGAGGGCGGCGCGCCCCGCACCGTCTGCCTCGGAGGGGGCTGCTTCGTCAACGGCCGCCTGCTGGCGGAGGTGCGGCGCCTGCTGCGCTCCCAGGGGCTGCGGGTCCTGGTCGGGCACGAGGTGCCGGTCGGTGACGGCGGCATCAGCTACGGCCAGGCCGCGGTGGCGGCGGCCCGGCTCGGAACGGAGAGGTGAGCACGATGTGCCTGGGCATCCCCGGTCAGGTCCTGCGCGTGCGGGAGGAGAGCGGACTGCGGATGGCGACGGTCGACTTCGGCGGGGTACGGCGCGAGGTCTGCCTCGCCTACACACCCGGTGCGGGCGTCGGCTCCTACGTCGTCGTGCACGTCGGTTTCGCCATCACCGAGATCGACGAGGCCGAGGCGCGGCGCACGCTCGACGTGCTGCGGGCCATGGCCGACGCCGTCGAGACCGAACTCGGCGAGCCCCTGCCCTGAGCCGCCGTCCCGGGCCGTCGGACACGGGCCGGTCGGACACGGGCCCGGGCCGGTGGACCCGCCGGCGTGCCCGACCGGCCCATCGATCCCGCGCCGCGCGCGAGCGAGGCTGAGTGGTGCGGACCTGCCGACGAAAGGCACGCCATGACCGTCATCCCGGCATCCGGCGAACGGGTGCACGCTCTGCTCACCGACGGTACGACGGTGTGCGTCCGGCCGGCCCGGCCGGACGACCAGGAGCCCGTCCTCCAGCTGTACGCGGACATGTCGCAGGCCGACCTGCGCCTGCGCTTCTTCTCCGTGAGCCGCCGCTCCGCCGAGCAGGCCGCCGCGCGACTCGCCCGGCCCCCGGAATCCGGCTACCACGCGCTGGTGGCCGAGCACGCGGGCCGGATCATCGGGATCGCCGAGTATCAGACCGAACCCGGAAGCACCGAGCGGTCCGCCGAGGTCTCCGTGGCGGTCTCCGACGGACGCCACCACCGCGGAGTGGGCACGCTCCTGCTGGAGCACCTCGTCTCCGCCGCCCGCGCGCGGGGGGTCACGACCTTCACCGCGGTCGCACTCGCCGAGAACCACGACATGCTCAAGGTCTTCTCCGACCTGGGTCTGCGCACCGACCGGCGGTTCGACGGGCCCGAGGTGCACTGCGTGATCCCCCTGGACGAGACCGAGGACTACCTCCGGCGTGTCGAACTGCGCGGGCAGGCCGCCGACGTGGCCAGTCTCGTGCCGCTGCTGCGGCCCCGGTGCGTCGCGGTCGTCGGGGCGGGGCGCCGGCCGGGATCGGTGGGCCGGGCCGTGCTGCACAACCTGACGACCGGCCGCTTCCCGGGTGATCTGTACGCGGTGAACCCGACGGCGACGTCCGTCCACGGCGTCCGCTCCTACCCGTCGGTGGGTGCCCTTCCCCAGGTTCCCGACCTGGTGGTCGTCGCCGTCCCGGCCGCGGCGTGCGCGCAGGTCGCCGAGGAGTGCGGGCGATCGGGTGTCCGAGCGCTGCTGGTGGTCTCCGCCGGTCTCGACGCCCGTCAGGCGCGAGACCTGCTCGCCGCCTGCCGCAATCACGACATGCGTCTGGTGGGCCCCAACTGTCTGGGGCTGGCCAACACCGAGGAGGGGGTGCGTCTCGACGCGACCTTCGCCGCCGCCCACCCCGCACCCGGCAGCGCCGGCGTCGCCGTGCAGTCCGGTGGCGTCGGCATCGCCCTGCTGGGCGGTCTGGCACGACTCGGCATCGGCGTGTCCAGCTTCGTCTCGCTCGGGGACAAGTACGACGTCAGCGGCAACGACCTGCTGCAGTGGTGGGAGTCCGACGAGCGGACCGAACTGGCCCTGCTGCACCTGGAGTCCTTCGGGAACCCGCGGGCCTTCTCCCGTACCGCGCGCCGCGTCACCCGCCGCATGCCCCTGCTGACCGTCGACGCCGGCCGCACCGAGGCGGGCCGCCGGGCCGCCGCCTCCCACACCGCGGCTGCCGCCACGACGACGATGACCCGGCGTGCCCTGTTCCTCCAGGCCGGGATCACCGCCACCCGCACCGTCCCCGAACTGCTGGAGGCCGCGGCCCTGCTGCACGCCCAGCCGCTGCCCGCCGACGGCCGGGTCGCCGTGGTCACCAACGCGGGCGGCGCGGGAGTGCTGGCCGCCGACGCCTGCGCGGAGGCCGGACTGGTCCTGCCGCCGCTGCCGCCCGGGCTCGTCGACGACCTGAGGAGCCTGCTGCCACCGGGGGCGAGCACCGCCAACCCCGTCGACGCGACGGCGGCCGTCTCGGAGGGACAGCTGCGCTCCTGCGTGGACCGGCTGGCCGCCCACGACGGCATCGACGCGATCCTCGTCGCGCTGGTCCCGACCGCCGTCGCGGCGGCCACCGGCGACGATCTGGTCCGCGCCGTCACCCGTGCGCCGGCGCGGCGCTCCCGCACGACCGCTGCCGTCCTGCTCGACCAGGAGGTGCCGGTGCGGCTGCTGCCGACGGACACGGGCCGGTTGCCGGCCTACGCCGATCCGCAGGCGGCGGCCCGCGCCCTCGCCCACGCCGTGGAGCGTGCCCGCCGGCTGGCCCGGCCGCCGGGCACCGTCCCCGCCCTGGACGGCGTCGACACGCCACGGGCGCGGAGCCTGGTGGACCGGTTCCTGCGGAAGCGTCCCGACGGCGGGTGGCTGGACCCGCGCCTGTGCGCCGAACTGCTCGGCTGCTACGGCGTCCCGCAGGCGCCGTGGGCCTGGGCCGAGACCGAGGACGAGGCGGTCCGGGCCGCCGACCGGCTCGGAGGTGCGGACGGGCGGGTCGTCCTGAAGGCGCATTGGCCGGGCCTCGTGCACAAGACGGCCCACCACGCGGTCCACCTGGACGTGCGCGGCGAGGCACAGGTGCGCGCCGCCTTCCGGGACTTCGATGTCCGCTTCGGTCACGTCATGACCGGGGTGGTCGTCCAGCCGCTCGCTCCGCGCGGCATCGAACTGTTCGCGGGCGTGGTGCAGGACGAGGTGTTCGGGCCGCTGGTCCTGTTCGGTCTCGGTGGGACGGCGACGGAGGTCCTGGCCGACCACGCGGCACGGCTCGCCCCGCTCACCGATCTGGACGCGCGCGACCTGATCACCGCACCGCGTTGCGCACCGCTGCTGTTCGGGCAGGACGGCTCCCGCCCCGTCGACGTCACCGGGCTGGAACACCTGCTGCTGCGGCTCTCGCGCCTGGCGGGCGACCTGCCCGCACTCGCGGAGCTGGACCTCAACCCCGTCCTCGCACGGCACGAGGCCGTCACCGCCCTCGACGCGCGGATCCGGCTCCTGCCGCGCCGCGCCCACGACCCCTATCTGCGCAGGCTCCGCTGAACCCGAACGTCCGGGTGTGGACCGAAGGAGGCGCAAGACCATGAAGCACAGCAAGGTCGGTGCGCTCATGACGGCCGAGGTCGTTCGCGCCGAACCCGGGACGTCGTTCAAGGAGGTCGCCCGGCGACTCGCCCGGCACGGAATCAGCGGTCTGCCGGTGGTGGACGACGACGAGAAGGTCCTCGGTGTCGTCTCCCGAACGGACGTGCTGCTCAGGCAGGCCGAGGTTGCCGGCCCGTACGGGCCCGCGGGCGGGCGGCGCCGGCTGCCGGGGGCGGGGGCCCGCCGGAGCGGGGCACGCGCGCGTACGGCGGGACAGCTCATGTCCACGCCCGCCGTCACGGTCCGCAGCGACGCGACCGTGGTGGAGGCCGCCAGGATCATGGCCCGGCACGACGTCGCGCGACTGCCGGTCGTCGACGACGAGGAGCGCCTCGTCGGGATCGTCTCCCGCCGCGACCTCCTGCAGGTGTTCATGCGCCCCGACGCGGAGATCCGGGACGCGATCCGGCACGAGGTGCTGGGCCGGGCGCTGTGGCTGCCGGCCGACGCCGTCGACGTGGACGTGCGCGAGGGCGTCGTCACGCTGAGCGGGCAGCTCGAACGCCGGGTCGAGAGCACCGCGGCGGTGGAGATGTGCCGGCACCTGGACGGGGTGGTCGCCGTCGTCGACCACCTCACCCACCGCTTCGACGACTCCCGGTCGTCGCCCGGCGAACCCGCCCTGCACGTGATCCCCCACCACTGGCAGCACAAGCCGTGAGGAGGCTCGACGATCATGGACAAAAAGGTACTGGTGGCCTACGGCTCCACCAACGGATCGACGGCCGAGATCGCCGGCCGTGTCGGTGAGGTCCTGGCCGGCCGCGGCCTGGACGTGGAGGTGCGGGCCGCCTCGGAGGTCACCGATGTCGCCGGCTACGACGCGGTCGTCCTCGGCGGAGGCCTCTACGCGGGCCGCTGGCAGCGCGATGCCCGGCGCTTCGCCCGGAGGTACCGCACGGCGCTCGCCGCACGGCCGGTGTGGCTGTTCAGCAGCGGCCCGCTGGACCCGTCGGCGTCCGAACGCGACATCCCTGCGGCGCCGGGGGTGCAGCGCGTGGCCGACCGCATCGGTTCCCGGGGCCACATCACGTTCGGAGGCCGCCTGGAAGGCGAGGTCAAGGGCCGCCTGGCCCGGATGATCGTGAACTCGGGGAAGGGCGGCGACTACCGGGACTTCGACCGGATCAGCGCCTGGGCGGCCGGGGTCGCCCGGGAGCTGACCGTCCCCGCGGAGTGACCCGGCCGAACGGCCCGCCGTGCGTTGCCGCCCGTCCGACAGTACGGTGCCTGCACGGTGTCGCGACCAAGCCCCGAGCGGGAGACGGCATGACGGACAGCAAGGCGGCGAAACTGCCCCGCAAGACCTACGAGAAGGAACTGACCCGTCTGCAGATGGAGTTGGTGAAGCTCCAGGAGTGGGTGCGTGCGCAGGGCGCACGGCTGGTCGTCGTCTTCGAGGGGCGGGACGCGGCGGGCAAGGGCGGCACGATCCAGCGGGTGACCGAGCACCTCAACCCGCGTGTCGCGCGGATCGCGGCGCTGCCCAGGCCCACCGAGCGCCAGCGCAGCCAGTGGTACTTCCAGCGCTACGTCGAGCACCTGCCCGCCGGCGGGGAGATCGTCCTGTTCGACCGGTCCTGGTACAACCGGGCGGGCGTCGAGCACGTGATGGGCTTCTGCACGCCGGAGGAGTACCGGCTCTTCCTGCGCCAGTGCCCGCTCTTCGAGCGGATGCTGGTGGAGGACGGCATCCTGCTGCGCAAGTACTGGTTCTCGGTCAGCGACACCGAGCAGCAGGAGCGCTTCCGCAAGCGCCTCGAGGACCCGCTGCGCCGCTGGAAGCTGTCGCCCATGGACCTGGAGTCCATCACCCGCTGGGAGGCGTACTCGCGCGCCAAGGACGAGATGATGGTGCACACCGACATCCCGGAGGCTCCCTGGTACGTCGTCGAGAGCGACGACAAGCGGCGAGCCCGGCTCAACATGATCGCGCACCTGCTGGACACCGTGCCGTACCACGAGGTGCCCCCGCCGGTGCTGGAACTGCCCGACCGGCCGCCCTCGACGGGATACCGGCGTCCTCCGCGCGATCTGCAGGCCTACGTCCCCGACCACGCGGCACACCTGTGAGGGGGCGGCCTCCCGGGCCGCCCCCTGTCGATGCCACGCCGCCCGCCGGGCCGGGTCAGCCGTGGGCCACCACGGCGACGGGGACGACGGCGTGATGCAGCACGGCGTGCGCGACGGGGCCGATGTGCACCCCGAGAGGGCTGCGCCGTGTCCGCCGCCCCACCACGACCAGCGAGGCGTAGCGGGAGGAGCTCACGAGCTGGTCCGCGGCGCTGCCGGCGCGGGAGGCCTCGATGACCTCGACCGCCGGGTACTTCTCCCGCCAGGGACGCAGTGCCTCGCTGAGGTCGGCCGCGTACTCCCGGGCGAGTTCGTCGCGGACACTCACGTGGTCGGACAGGCCGTGCAGGGTGTACGGCGGGGGTGTCCAGGCGTGCAGGACGCGCAGGGAGGTGTCGCGGCGGGCCGCCTCCTCGAAGGCGAACGCGACGACCGTGTCGTCGGGGCTGCGCGTGTCGAGCCCCAGCAGCACGGGACGGAACCGCGTCGCCGCGGACGGTATCCCGGCCGGATCCATGGCGTGCTCGTCCGCCGCCTGCTCTCCCGAGCGCACCAGCACCACCGGTGTCTCGGTCCGCGCGATGACGGCCTGTCCGACGGATCCGATCATGAACCCGCCGAGCCCGCTCAGTCCCCGGGACCCGAGGACCAGCAGTTCGGCGTCCCTGGCCACGTCCACCAGCACGTCGCCCGGTACCCCGTTCAGCCGGATCGCGCTCACGTCGACTCCCGGGTGACGCGCCGCCAGCCCTTCGGCGGCTCCGCGCGGAACCTGCTCGCTCCAGTGCTTGAGGGTCTGCGTCCCGAGCAGCGGTGCCTGCGCCATCGGTTGCGCAACCGGCTCCCAGACGTGCACCAACCGCAGGGACAGCCCACGCAGATCGGCCTCACGGGCCGCCCATTCGGCGGCCGCCCGGCTCTCGGAGGAGCCGTCGAGGCCCACGATGATGTAGCGCAACATGCTGTCCACCTCCTGACTCGCTTCCCACCTTCAGCTTCGCGCCGGGCGGCGGCCGCGGGGCAGGGGTCGCAGGTCCCGCCCCGGGACCGTTCGGCCCCATGGGCGAGGGCCGGTCGCTCACGCGGCCGGGACGGCCAGTTCGTCGTGCGGCTTGCCGCCCAGGACGACCTTCAGCGCGCCGGTGTCGGCGGCGCGGGCGAAGACCTCGTACGCCTCCTCCATCTGGTCGAGGGCGAAACTGTGCGTGACCAGATCGGTGGTCGGCATCCGCCCGGAGGCCGCCATCCTCAGCAGCGTCGGGGTGGAGGACGTGTCCACCAGACCGGTGGTGATGGTCACGTTCTTGATCCACAGGTCTTCGAGGTGGAGGGCCGCGGGCTTGCCGTGGACGCCGACGTTGGCCACGCGTCCGCCGGGCCGGACCATGCGCGTGCACATCTCGAAACTCTCGGGCACGCCCACCGCCTCGATCACCACGTCGGCACCGATACCGCCGGTGAGATCGGCGACCAGTTGCTCCGGTTCGTCGCGCACCGGGGCGACGGCATCGGCACCGAACCGCCTGGCGGCCTCCAGCCGCGCGTCGGCGAGGTCCACCGCGATGATCCGTTCCGGCGAGTACAGGCGGGCGGTGATGATCGCGGCCAGCCCGATGGGGCCGGCACCGACGACGGCGACCGTGTCACCGGGGCGTACAGCGCCGTTGAGCACGCCCACCTCGTACGCGGTGGGGAAGATGTCCGCGAAGAGCACCGCGTCCTTGCTCTCCAGTGCGCCGGGCAGCGGGTGCACGGAGAGGTCGGCGTGCGGCACCCGGACGTACTCCGCCTGTGTGCCGTCGATCAGGTGGCCGAGGATCCAGCCTCCACCGCCCCGGCACTGCCCGTAGGCGCCGTCCTTGCAGAAGCGGCAGCGGCCGCAGGCCGTGATGCAGGAGACGAGGACCCGGTCTCCCGGCCGGACCGTGCGCACGTCGCTGCCGGTCTCGACGATCTCCCCGACAGCCTCGTGGCCCAGCACCGTCCCGGGGGGTACCTCCGGCACGTCGCCTTTCAGGATGTGCAGATCGGTTCCGCAGATCGTGACGGTGTCGACCCGCACGATGGCGTCGGTGGGGTCCTTGATCCCCGGGTCCGGAACGTCTTCCCAGGCGGACTTCCCGGGGCCGTGGAAAACGTAGCCCTTCATGTCCGTTCCTCCTCGGTCTCCGGCCCTTCGTTCATCGTCGGCGAACCGCTGGGGCGGGCACGGAGCACATGGGGGATGCCCCATGAACCCATGTTCGGCCAGAACCGCGGCCACCGCTCGGGCCGGGTGACCCCGGGGCGGGGCCGTCCGGCCCCTGCCGTCGGCACGGGACACCGCGAGCCGGCGCGGAAGTCCGCACGGGGGCGGACTCACGCCCCGTCGGCGAGCAGCAGGTGGCTCGTCTCGCCGGGGCCGACGCCCACGGCCCGGTCGGGCAGCCGCACGTCGATGGGCGCGCCGCTGGACGCCGGGACGGCGATCTCCAGCCGTCCGCTCTCCAGCCGCACCTTCACTCCCCAGTGCCCCTGGTACTGCAGCGAGAAGCCGTACGACGACAGCTCGGGCAGCGGCACCGGGTCCAGCCAGAGCGCCCCCTGACGCGTCTCCAGCCCGGTCAGGCCGCGCTGGACGAGGTCGAGGGTGCCGGCCATCGCCCCGAGGTGGATGCCCTCGCCCGTGGTGCCGCCCTGCAGGTCGGCCACGTCGCCCCGGAGCGCCTCCTGGCAGAACGACCAGGCCTCGCTGCGCCGCGCCCGGGCGAGGATCCAGCCGTGGACCAGCCCGCTGAGGGTGGAGCCGTGGCTGGTCCGGGCCAGGTAGTAGTCGACGGTCCGCGACCAGGTCTCCCCGTCCAGGCGGATGCCCAGGCGCTGGAACAGACCCTGCAGTTCACCGGGTGAGAAGAGGTACCCGAGCATCAGCACATCCGCCTGCTTGGACGCCTTGTACCGGTTGACGGTGTCGCCCTCGGCCTCCAGGATCCGGTCCAGCCGCCGGATGTCGTCGTACCGCTTGCGGTAGCCGTCCCAGTCGAGTTCGGCCAGCTCGCCGTATCCGTCGAACTGGCTGATGACCTCGTCGTGGAAGGGCACGTGCAGCGCGCGGGACACCGCCTCCCAGCGCTCCAGTTCGCCGTCTTCCAACGCGACCCGTTCGAGGAGCTCGCGTCGGCGCGGTTCGGGCAGGTCCCGCAGCACCTCGAGCGTGCGGGCGATGACCCAGGCCGCCGTCACGTTGGTGTAGGCGTTGTCGTCCAGGCCGGGCCGCTCGGCGTCGGGGTACGCCTCGTGGTACTCGTCGGGGCCGACCACCCCCCGGATGCGGTAGCGGCCCAGTCCGCCGTCCCAGCCGGCCGAGTCGGCCCAGAAACGCGCGATCTGCACCAGCATCTCGGATCCCTTGGTGTGCAGGAACTCCGCGTCGCCGCTGGCCTCGCAGTACTGCCACACGTTGTAGGCGATCGCCGAACCGACGTGGTGCTGGAGGTGGGTGTGGTCGGGCAGCCAGCGGCCGGAGCGCGGGTTGAGGTGCAGTCGCTGGGTCTCCTCCCGCCCGTCGCTGCCGCTCTGCCACGGGTACAGGGCGCCGCGCCGGCCCGTGGCGCGGGCGGCCGCCCGGGCCCGGTCCAGCCGGCGGTGGCGGTAGTGGAGGAGCGCCCGGGACACCTCGGGGAAGTGCAGGTTCATGTAGGGCAGGACGAAGAGTTCGTCCCAGAAGACGTGCCCGCGGTAGGCCTCGCCATGCAGGCCGCGGGCGGGCACCCCCACGTCGAGGTCGGCGGTGTGCGGGGACAGGGTCTGCAGCACGTGGAACAGGTGCAGCCGCAGGATGGCGCCGGCTTCCCCGGGGACGTCGATCTGCGCCCGCCGCCACAGCTGGCCCCACGCGGTCAGGTGGGATCGCGACAGGGCCTCGAAGCCGGGGGCGGCGCTCACCCGGTCCACGGCCGTCTGCAGGGGGTCGCTGATCGCGGGGTCGCGTGAGGTGTGCAGGGCCACCGTCTTGTCGACGGTGACGGTGCGGCCCGGTTCCAGCGCCAGGCGCACCCGCTGCACGGCACGCGGCTGCTCGTGCGTCCCGGTCACGGGTGTGGCGCAGGTCAGCCGGGCGGCCATGCCGATCCGGATGTCCGAGGTGCGCGTACGGCAGCGCAGCCACACCGTGGCGGGGTCGGCACTGCCCGCGTGGACATGGGTCAGATGGCGTCCGTCCAGACCGCGGTAGCGTCCGACACCGCCGTTGGTCACCCCGCCGTCCAGCGCCGCCTCCACCTCCAGTTCCGTCGGCTCGCCCTGCACGGTGAACTCGGTGCGCAGGGCCGCCAGGTGCGGATCGGCCATGTGCACGAGACGCTGCTGGCGGACGGCGAGGACCCGTCCTTCGTCCAGGCCGTATCGGGTGACACGCTCCAGGATCCCCGCGTCGAGGTTGAGTGCCTGCCGGTGGGCCAGCACCGGCGCGGTGTCCGGTGTGAGCCAGGCACCGCCGGGGCGCCGGAAGCGGAGCGGCAGCCAGTTCGGCAGGTTGACCATGTCCTCGTTCTCGACCCGGCGGCCCGCGACCGACGAGGTGAGGCGGTTGTAGCAGCCGGCCGCGTAGGTGCCGGGATAGTGCACGTCGTCGGCGGTGCACTCGGGCAGCGCCCCGCGGGTCGCGAAGCAGCCGTTGCCCAGGGTGCACAGGGACTCCCTCAGCCGCTCCTGTGCGGGGTCGTACCCCTCGTACTCCCAGGTCCAGGCCGTCATTCGGCTGCCCCCTTCACGGCTGAGCGGTCGAGAGGGCGGGCTCATCGGGTGTCGAGCCCGCGAGACCAGTGTCACCCGGAACGGACGACGCCCCGGTGTCCCGCGGCACGCTGTCGTCCGTGTCGCGGGACACCGGGACGCCCCATCGGCGCGCCAAGCTCCGGCGCCGTCTCAGACGTGCTGCGGGACGACGGCCACCGGGCAGGCCGCGTGGTGCAGCAGGGTGTGGCTCACCCGGCCGAGCTGGAGGCCGAAGTGACCGGACCGGCGCCGCGCGCCGACGATCACCAGGTCGGCGGCCTGCGACCGGTGCACGAGGACCTTGCGGGCCGGTCCCTCGACCGTCACCCGGTTCGTCCGCACGGCCGGATGGTCGGCCGCCACCTCGGCGACCAGGGAGTCGAGCAACCGCGACGCCCGCGCCTCCTGTCCGGCGGTCTCGTCGGTGCCGACCGGGTGGTCGGCGTACTCGCGTCCGGGGCTGCGCCAGGTGCGCACGATGTCGAGCACGCAGCCGCGCGCCTCGGCCTCCCGGAAGGCGAACCGGACGGCTTCGTGGCTGGAGTCGGGGTCACCGGCACCGAGCAGGATCCGCTCATGGGTGCCCTCGATGCCCGCCTTGTCGCCGCGCACCACGATGACCGGGCAGTACGCGCGGGCCGCGACAGCGAGCCCGACGGAGCCCAGCAGGGCCCCCTTGAGCTCTCCGCGCCCGCGCGAGCCCGTCACGAGAGCAGTGGCGTTGTCCCCTTCGCCGAGGAGCGCGGAGACCGCTTCGGCGGCCACCGCCTCGACCGACACCTTGACGTCGGGAGCGAGACGGCGGACGCGTTCCTCGGCGGAGGCCACGATGTGCTGCGCCAGTACCCGCTCCGAGGGCCGTTGCAGAGTCACCGAGGGCAGCGCACCTTCGTACCGCTCCCACAGAGATCCGTACACCAGGCGCAGCGGCAGGCCGTGGCGCACGGCCTCGTCCACCGCCCAGTCGACGGCCAGGATGCTGCCGTCGGACCCGTCGACGCCCACGACCAGGGGCAGTTCCATGATCCCCACCACCAATCCTTCGGGCTGCCACGTCGTGCAGCAGGGGCATTACTGTCACGGTCGCACGTCGGCGCCCCGGGCGGCAGGGGCGCTTCGGCCCTCACCGGGGACGTTCGGCCCAGCGGGCCGGTCGAGGCCGACCGGCCCTGCCGGCCGCACCGTCCGGGTGGTGTGCTGGAAGCGGCGGGAAGGACGAGAACAGACGCGGGGAAGCGGGCTCCGACCGCGCACCGCGCAATCCGGATCCGCGAGAAGCGGATGTCCTTCCCGCCCTGCGCGGCCTGTCCCGGCACGGACCGGGCTCACCGTCCCGAAGAGGCCGAAGGGCCCCATGTCCGTGCCCGAGCGGCCCGTGGTGGCGCACCCCCCGGGGGGAACAGGCTGGGAGCAGGGGGACGGAGAGGTACGCGGAGGGCGTCATGACGAACAGTCCGGTGGCCGGCGTCCTGGACAAGGGCGGGCTCAGCGCCCTGGTGCGGGTCCTCGCCACCCGGGGACACACCGTCGTCGGCCCGACGGTCCGGGACGGTGCGATCACTCTGGCCGAGATCGAGTCGGCCGACGATCTCCCGTTCGGCTGGGGCTCGGAGGTCGAGGCCGGCCGCTACCGCCTCGTGCCGCGCGCCGATGGTGCCGCCTTCGCCCACACGGCAGGACCCCAGTCGTGGAAGACCTTCCTGCATCCCCAGCGGGAGAGGGTGTGGAGCGCCGAGCGCGGGCCGGACGGTGCCCTTTTGGTCACCGAGGAGAAGCCGGTGCAGACGTCCTACGCGTTCCTGGGGGTGCGCCCCTGCGATCTGCGGGCCGTCGCGATCCAGGACCGCGTCCTCGCCGGCGGGCGCTTTCCCGACCGCGGATACCGGCAACGGCGGACCGGGGCCTTCCTGATCGCCGCCGAGTGCACCGAGCCCGGCGCCACCTGCTTCTGCGTGTCCATGGGCGGCGGACCGGCGGCGGACCGCGGCTTCGACCTGGCGCTGACCGAGGTCCTCGACCGGGACGGCCACCGCTTCCTCGTCCGCGTCGGCACCGAGGCGGGGCGGGAGGTTCTCTCCGCCGTCCCCCACGGCCCCGCGGACCCGCGGACACGGCACGCGGCACGAGCCGCCGTCGACGCCGCCCGGGACCGCATGGGCCGGGCCATGCCGCCGGTGGACCTGCGCACGCTCCTGGGCGAGAGCCTCGAGGCCGACCGCTGGGACGATGTCGCCGCCCGCTGCCTTACCTGCGGCAACTGCACCCTGGTGTGCCCGACCTGCTTCTGCACCACCACCGAGGAGGTCACGGACCTCACCGGTGATCACGCCGAGCGGTGGCTGCGCTGGGACTCCTGTTTCGACCTGGCCTTCTCGCGCCTTCACGGCGGGCCCGTCCGGGCCTCGGCGCGCAGCCGCTACCGGCAGTGGCTCACCCACAAACTCTCCACCTGGCACGAGCAGTTCGACAGCTCCGGCTGCGTGGGGTGCGGGCGCTGCGTCACCTGGTGCCCCGTCGGCATCGACATCACCGAAGAAGCCGCGGCGCTGCACGACGAACGTGCCGGCCGACCACGGCTCGCGCAACAGAAGGGGACGGGACGATGACCTCCACGACCACTCTCTCCATGGCTCTTCCGGCCGAGCACCGCGACCGGTTGATGAGCCTCGCTCGTGAGGTCTCCTTCGAAGCCGGTACACGCATCTTCGAAGAAGGCCGCCGCGCGGACCGGTTCTGGATCATCCGGACCGGCACCGTCCAGCTCGACCTGCACATCCCCGGCCGTAGCTCCGCCGTCATCGAGTCCTTGAGCCACGGGGAACTGCTCGGCTGGTCCTGGCACTTCGCGCCGTACACGTGGCAGCTGGGCGCCGAGACCCTGAGCCCCGTCCGCGCCTGGGAGTTCGACGCCGAGGCCGTGCGGGCCGCCTGCGCCCAGGACCCGGAGTTCGGGCGGGCCATCGCGACCTGGGTGGGCCGGGTCGTGGCACACCGGCTCCAGGCGTCCCGGATCCGGCTGCTCGACCTGTACGCCCCCTACGGGAGCGGGCGGTGGGCATGAACGCCGTTCCCGTCCCCCACCTGGTGAGCGGCGTGCGGCGCGAGACGGCCGACACCGTCAGCCTCACGCTGGCACCCGCGGGTGCGGAGCGGCTCCCTCCCTTCGCCCCGGGGCAGTTCGCCATGGTGTACGCCTTCGGGGTCGGGGAGATCCCCGTCTCGGTCTCCCGCATCGGGCAGGGGACGCTCGTCCACACCGTCCGCTCCGTGGGGGCCGTCTCGGCCGCACTGTGCGCGCTCCGCCCGGGCGCGCAGGCCGGTCTGCGCGGTCCGTTCGGCACCGGCTGGGAGCTGGAGCAGGCGGCCGGGCAGGACGTCGTGGTGGTCACCGGCGGCATCGGCCTGGCCCCGTTGCGGCCCCTCGTCCTCGCCGCCGCCCGGGGCCGCACGGCCTACGGTCGGCTGAGCCTCCTCGTCGGAGCGCGCGCGCCGGAGGACCTGCTCTACGGCGGCGAGCTCCGGGTCTGGACGGACCCCCACGGCCCCGTGGACTGCCGTGTCACCGTCGACCGCCCCTCCCCCGGCTGGCGCGGGCACGTCGGGGTCGTCACCACGTTGCTGCACACCGCGCGTTTCACCCCGGAGAACACCACGGCGTTCGTGTGCGGGCCGGAGGTCATGATCCGTGCCACCGCCCGCGACTTGGTGGACCGAGGAGTCCGCGCGGACCGCGTCCGTGTCTCCCTGGAACGCACCATGCGCTGCGCCACCGGGACGTGCGGCCACTGCCAGCTCGGCGGGGTGCTGATGTGCCGCGACGGTCCCGTGATCGGCTGGAACCGGGCCGAGCCCTTGCTTGCGGTCAGGGAGTTGTGAGATGTCCTCCGTGCCGACCCTCGCCGTCTTCAAGCTCGCGTCGTGCGACGGCTGCCAGTTGACGCTGCTCGACTGCGAGGACGAGCTGCTGGCACTCGCCGGTGAGGTACGCATCTCCCACTTCCTGGAGGCGTCCAGTGCGGTCGCCCCGGGGCCGTACGACCTCGCTCTCGTGGAGGGCTCGGTGACCACCGCCGCGGACGTGGAGCGGGTCCGGGAGATCCGCGCGCGGTCCCGCCGCCTGGTGACGATCGGGGCCTGCGCCACCGCCGGCGGCATCCAGGCGCTGCGGAACTTCGCAGACGTCGAGGAGTTCACCCGTGCCGTGTACGCCCGGCCCGATCACATCGACGCGCTCGCCACCTCCACGCCCGTCTCGGACCACGTGCGCGTCGACTTCGAGCTGCGCGGCTGCCCCGTCGACCGGGCGCAGCTCCTCGAAGTGATCACGGCCCACCTGGCCGGCCGCGCGCCGGACATCCCCGATCACAGCGTGTGCTTCGCCTGCAAGCGCCGGGGGATCGTCTGCGTCACCGTGGCCCACGGGACGCCCTGCCTGGGTCCCGTCACGCACGCCGGGTGCGGTGCCCTGTGTCCCGCGTACGGTCGCGGCTGCTACGGCTGCTTCGGCCCCTCGGGGTCGCCGAACCTGCGTGCGCTGATCCCGTTGCTGCACCGCGACGGCATGGACGACAGGGCGGTCGAGCGCCTGCTGCGGACCTTCAACGCCTCCGCCTTCGACAAGGAGGTGCGGTCATGACGCACCGCGGCTCCCGCGTCCTGCGCGTCGGTTCGCTCTCCCGCGTGGAGGGCGAGGGCGCACTCCACCTGCGCGTGGCCGGCCGCCGGGTCGAGGAGGCGCATCTGCGGATCTACGAACCGCCGCGGTTCTTCGAGGCGTTCCTGCGGGGCCGTGCTCACACCGAGCCGCCCGACATCACCGCCCGCGTGTGCGGGATCTGCCCCGTGGCCTACCAGATGAGCGCGTGCCGGGCGATCGAGGACGCGTGCGGTGTCACCGTCGATCCTGCCGTCGGTGCCCTGCGCCGGCTGCTGTACTGCGGCGAATGGATCGAGAGCCACGCCCTGCACATCTACCTGCTGCACGCACCCGACTTCCTCGGCTGCGCCGGCGCGGTTGAACTCGCCCGTACCCGGCGCGCCGACGTGGAACGGGGGCTGCGGCTGAAGCAGGCCGGCAACGCGGTCGTCGAACAGCTCGGCGGGCGGGCGATCCACCCCGTCAACGTCCGGCTCGGCGGCTTCCACCGGGTACCGGCACCCGACGAACTCCGGCCCTTGCGGGAGCGGTTGCGGCGGGCCGCCGACGACGCCCGGGAGACGGTCGGCCTGGTGGCACGCTTCGACTTCCCGGACGCTTCCCTCGACGCCGACTTCCTGGCTCTGGCCGCTCCCGCGACGTACGCGATCGAGGACGGCACGCCCTGCGTGGTGAGCGGTGACGGCTCCCGGCGCCGCTTCCCCGTCGGTGACTTCTCCCGCCATGTGCGCGAGGAGCAGGTGCCGCACTCGACCGCCCTGCACTCCCGCCTGGACGGGCGGCGCCACCTCACAGGTCCGCTCGCCCGGTTCGCCGTCAGCGGCCGTCTGCTGCCGGGCGCGGCACGAGAGGCGGCCCGCGACGCCGGCCTCGGCGATCCCGCCCTGGGCGCGGTGTGCCGCAATCCCTACCGTTCGGTGCTGGTCAGGGCCGTGGAGGTGGTCTACGCGGTCGACGAGGCCCTGCGGATCATCGCCGCCTACGAGCCGCCGGCCCGTCCCCATGTCGACGTGCCGGCGCGTCCGGGCACGGGGCACGGGGCCACGGAAGCGCCGCGCGGCCTGCTGTACCACCGGTACCGGCTGGACGCCGAGGGCACCGTCGTCGACGCGGTGCTGGTGCCGCCCACCGCGCAGAACCAGGGCGCCATCGAGGACGACCTGGCCCGCACCGTCGGACGGGCGCTCGCCGAGGGCGAGCCCACCGACGAGGAACTGACGCGACTGTGCGAACGGGCGGTCCGCAATCACGACCCGTGCATCTCGTGCTCCGCGCACTTCCTCGACCTGACCATCGACCGCACCTGACGCACCGAGGAGGACGCCATGGGTATCGGTCCCCACATCGTCAGTGACGTCATGACCCACACCGTCGTGGCGGTGGGCCGTGACGCCCCGTTCAAGGATGTCGTCACGCTGATGCAGGAGTGGAAGGTCAGCGCCGTGCCGGTCCTCGCGGGCGAGGGGCGGGTGATCGGTGTCGTCTCCGAGGCGGACCTGCTGCTCAAGGAGGAGTTCCGCGACAGCGACCCGGACCGGTTCACCCAGCTGAGCCGGCTGTCGGACCTGGCCAAGGCCGGCGGCATGACGGCCGCGGATGTGATGAGCACGCCCGCCGTCACCGTCCACCCCGGCGCCACGCTCGCTCAGGCGGCTCGCATCATGGCCCAGCGGAAGGTCAAACGGCTGCCCGTCGTCAACGACGAGGGACTTCTGGAAGGCGTGGTCAGCCGGGCGGATCTGCTCAAGGTCTTCCTGCGCACCGACGACGACATCGCCGAGGAGATCCGCGAGGAGGTCCTCGCTCCGCTCTTCCCCGCCACGGCGGAGCCCCTGCGGGTGGATGTCGCCGACGGCGTCGTCACACTCACCGGCCGCGTCCGGGACACGTCGCTGGTCCCGGTCGTCGCCCGCCTCGTACGTTCCGTCGAGGGCGTCGTCGACGTCGACGTGGCGCTGTCGGGCGGCATGCGGGTGAGGGACCCCGGATGAGGTATCTCGACGAATACCGCGACCCGGTGCTCGCCCGGCGACTGCTCGACGAGCTGCGGCGTACCGCGACGGCACCCTGGCGGATCATGGAGGTCTGCGGCGGCCAGACCCACACCCTGGTCCGTCAGGGCATCGACGAACTGCTGCCGGCCGGGATGCGCATGATCCACGGCCCCGGCTGCCCGGTGTGCGTGACGCCGCTGCAGACGCTGGACCGCGCCATGGCCATCGCCGCCCGGCCCGGTGTGGTCCTCGCCAGCTTCGGCGACATGCTCAGGGTGCCCGGCACGGACACCGACCTGCTGTCACTGCGGGCCCGCGGCGCCGACGTGCGGATCGTGTACACGCCGATGGACGCCGTGGGACTGGCCCGCGACCACCCGGAGCGCCACGTCGTCTTCCTGGCGGTCGGGTTCGAGACGACCGCGCCCGCCAATGCCATGGCCGTCCTGCACGCCGCGCGGCTGCGCCTGGACAACTTCTCGATGCTCGTCAGCCACGTCCTGGTCCCTCCGGCCATGACCGCCCTGCTGGAGGACCCCGACTGCGAGGTGCAGGCCTTCCTCGCTGCGGGGCACGTGTGCGCGGTGATGGGCTGGCGGGAGCTGGAACCGATCGCCGCCCGCTACCGGGTGCCGATCGTCGTGACCGGCTTCGAACCGCTCGACCTGCTGGAAGGGATCCTCATGGCGGTCCGCCAGCTGGAGCAGGACCGCCACGAGGTCGAGAACCAGTACGTGCGGGCCGTACGGCGTTCGGGCAACACCGAGGCGCAGCGCGCGGTGCGTACCGTGTTCCGCGTCACGGACCGGGCCTGGCGGGGCATCGGGCAGCTGCCCGGCAGCGGCCTGGAACTGGCCGAGGAGTTCACGCGGTTCGACGCGGCGCGCCGGTTCGACGTCGGCCGGCTGCACGTGGCCGAGGACGCGGAATGCATCGCCGGCGCCGTGCTCAAGGGCGCACGGCTGCCCACGGACTGCCCCGCGTACGGCACCCGCTGCACGCCCCGACACCCGCTCGGCGCGCCGATGGTCTCCGCCGAGGGCACCTGCGCCGCCTTCCACGCCGCCGGCCGCACCAAGGAGGTGCTTCCGTGATGACCCTCGCCTGCCCTACTCCGCATCACGAGGACGACGTCGTCCTGCTCGCCCACGGCGCCGGGGGCCGGCTCACCGCGGAACTCCTCGACACGCTGGTGCTGCCCACGCTGGACGGGCAGCACGGCGCCCTGGAGGACGCGGCCCTGCTGCCCGGGCACCCGGACCTGGTGATCAGCACCGACAGTTTCGTCGTCAGCCCGCTGTTCTTCCCCGGCGGCGACATCGGTTCCCTGTCCGTGCACGGCACGGTCAACGACCTGGCGATGCGGGGAGCGCGCCCGATCGCCCTGTCCGTCGCCCTGATCATCGAAGAGGGGCTGCCGCTCGGGCAGTTGCGGGACGTGCTGGGTTCCCTGGGCAAAGCGGCTCGTGAAGCCGGCGTGCCGGTCGTGACCGGTGACACCAAGGTGGTGGGCCGCGGCGCCGTGGACAAGATCTTCGTGAACACCACGGGCATCGGCCAGCGGCATCTGGCCCTGCGTCCGTCCGCGGCGCTCGCCCGGCCGGGGGACGCCGTGCTGCTGTCCGGTCCGATAGGGCTCCACGGCACCACGGTGCTGTCCACCCGCGAGGGGCTCGGCTTCGAGAGCGACATCGTCTCCGACAGCCGCCCGCTGCACCGTCTGGTCGACGCCCTGGCCCCCTTCGGACAGCAGGTGCACACCCTGCGCGACCCCACCAGGGGCGGACTCGCCGCGGCCCTCAACGAGATCGCCCGCGACGCGTCCGTCCCGGTCGAGATCGACGAGGAGGCGGTACCGGTCCCCCGCGCCGTCGCCGCGGCCTGCGACCTGCTGGGACTCGACCCCCTCGTCGTCGCCAACGAGGGGTGCCTGGTGGCCTTCGTCGCCGCGCCCGCCGCCGACGGGGCGCTCGACGCCCTGCGTTCGCTGCCGGAGGGCCGGGAGGCGGCGCGCATCGGGCGGGTTCTCGCGTCCGGCGCCGAAGGCAGGGTCACCCTGCGCACCCTGGTCGGGGCGCGCCGGGTGGTGGAGATGCCGCTCGGCGAGCAACTGCCGCGCATCTGCTGAGCCGGCCCGCCGGTGGTCTGCCGGTGGTGAGGCAGGTGGTCTGCCGGTGGTGAGGCAGGTGGCCTGCCGGTGGTCCCGCCGGTGGCCTGCCTGCGGTGACAGGTGACCGGTCGCCTGCCGGCGGTGACGCAGGTGCGCGGCCGGTGCCCGCCGGCCGCGCACCCGGTGTGGTGCGCACATCCGCCACCGCTCCCGGACGGGCGTCACACGCTGGTGCGGGAGGCCGGCCGCTCGGAGTCCTCCTGCTGCGCCAGGTCCGGTTCGAGGGCCGGGCGGTGCGGAGGCCCGGTGAGTTCGCCGCGGACGTCGACGACGCCTTCGACGGAGCGCACCAGGCGCAGGACCAGAGGGACGACGGAGGTGTCGCGGACGCGGCCGGTGAGGCGGACGACTCCTTCGCGGACGGCGACGTCGATCCCTTCGAGGCCGTCGGGCAGCCGGCCGGCCAGCACGTCCCTGCGCACCTCCTCCTCGATGGCCTCGTCCGGGCGGAGGAACACCCGGAGCAGGTCGGAGCGGCTGACGATGCCGCGCAGCACGCCGTCGTCGCCGACGACCGGCAGGCGCTTGACCCTGCGCCGGGCCATCACGCGGGCGGCCGTGCCGAGCGTCGCGTCCGGGTGGACGGTGACGGCCGGCGCGGTCATGAGGTCCGCCGCCGTCACGGCCCGCGCCTTGTCCAGGCCGGCCGGGGGCCGCGCCCGCTGCCCCCTGTCCGGGGCGCTGTCGCGGAACTCCTCCTTGCGCAGCAGGTCGGCTTCGGACACGACGCCGATCACCCGGTTCCCGGTGTCGACGACGGGCAGCGCGCTGATGCGGCGTCCCTCCATCGTCCGGACGATCTCCTTGAAGGCCGCACCGGCGGCCAGAGCGACGACGGTTCGCGTCATCACGTCGCTCACGGTGTACACGGTGCCGTGCATGACGTCCTCCCAGGCACGCGGCGAGGCTTGCGACACCTACAGCCTCGCTCACGGCTCGCGTGCCGGCATGGGCCGAACGGCCCGGCGCCCGGGTCGCGCCGCCACGGCATCGGGGGACTCCTCCGGGCCGGTCGGCCCTACTCCCGGCGTGCTCTCGGGCGCGAAGCTGGAGATGACCGGGGGGGCTGCATCTCCTGGGGGGCGACTACTGAGTGAGGCGACCATGGAATCCTCGGAGCCGGTGCCCCGGCTGGTTGTGGGTGTGGACGGATCTCCTTCGTCCCATGCGGCATTGCGGTGGGCCGAGCGCTACGCCCGGATGACCGGTGCCGTGGTGGACGCCGTCCATGTGTGGGACACGCCGTCGAGCGTCGGATACAGCGGACCGGCGATCGATCCTGATTTCGATCTCCAGCAGGCGCGGGAGCGTGTCGCGAAGGAGCTGGACGCCGTCTTCCCCGGTGCGCGCCCGGCACGGTTGCGGAGCCACCTCGTCGAAGGGGACCCGTCGGAGGTGCTGATCCAGGCCTCGGACGGGGCCGAGCTCCTCGTCGTGGGCCGCCGGGGCCGGGGTGCGTTCGCCCGGGCGATGCTCGGTTCCGTCAGCCAGCGCTGCGCCCAGCACGCGCCCTGCCCCGTCGTCGTGGTCGGGCAGCAGGCGGATCCCGCGCACTGAACAGGA
Organism: Streptomyces sp. NPDC003456; assembly: GCF_042878735.1. NCBI lineage: Bacteria > Bacillati > Actinomycetota > Actinomycetes > Kitasatosporales > Streptomycetaceae > Streptomyces > Streptomyces sp. NPDC003456. The sequence goes on along the minus strand of NZ_JBIAOK010000002.1, from coordinate 1,035,221 downwards.
CCGGGCAGCCACCTTGCGAGCGGCTGCCGGGAGCGTTCCACGCCCCGGCGGCCGCATCCGTGACCCGGACCGGCCCGGGCCCGGGCCACCGCCGCTCCGCGGACGCGCGTTCCCATGGCGGGCCGGCGGAACCCCGGCCGCCGTGTTCACCGGGTTCCGGGATCGGCATCGACGGTGGCCGGGTGCTCGGGTCCGCACCGCACGTCCAGTTCGATCTCCGGGGCCCGGGCGAGGGTGTCGGTCACGGCGCAGTGCGCGACCACCGTTCGCAGTGCCGCTGCCCGTTCGGGCTCCAGAGCAGGGGCGTGGACGGTCAGCGTGAGGGTGTCCACGCGTGCCGGCCGGTCCTCGGCCATGCGGTACTCCGCGCGGACGGCGAGCCCGTGACGGTCCGCGCCGTGGCGGTCGAGGAAGCGCCCCGCGCAGTGGGCGGCGCAGGAGGCGACGGCGGCGACCAACAGCTCCACCGGTGCGGGCGCCGTGTCCTTGCCCCCGTCGGGCAGCGGCTGGTCCACCGTCAGCACATGGCCGCGGACCCGTACCTCGAAGGCGTCACCGGCGATCGGCACCACGTCCACCACGCCGGGAGGGCCGACGGGTCGCGGGTCCACCGCCTCGGCCTGGAACAGCAGCAGCCCGGCCAGCCGCCGGGCCTCCTCCGCCGTCAGGGACGCCCACAGCTCGCCTTCGTCGTGCGCCGCGAACGAGGTGTCCAGGACGACGCGCCCCATCGAGGGCGGCAGACCCTGCGGGGCGAAACGGGTGACGTTGATGGTGCGTCCGCACCGCGTTCTCAGGTTCATCTCGGCTCCCCTGTCGCCTGCGTCCGCCGTACCGGCCGGACGCGTTCCGGTGCGTTCGGGTGCACCGGCGGCCCCCGGGCCGAACGGCCCCGCTCGGGAGCCGAACGGTCTCCGGGACGCTCAGACTTCGTCGGCGGGGGCGATGCGCCGTCCCGTCAGCCGGTCGATGCCGATCGACACCCACAAGGTGCGCCCGCCTCCCACCCAGGGGGGAGTGTGCGCCAGCTCGTCGAGCCGGTGGATCTCGTCGGGATCGCCGACGGCGCGGGCACGGCCCCTCAGCAGCACGCTCCAGCCCTGGCCCATCGCGTCGTCGACGTGGTCGACCTCGAATGCCACGTGGTGTCCCACCGCACCGGCCGGCGCCGTCCCGGGCGCGGTGCGGAAGACGACGGCCTCGTCGACGACGTCGTAGTTGACGGGGAAGACCGCCGGCCCGTCGGCCGTGGTCAGGGAGATCCGCCCCACCCCGTGCGTCGAGAGCAGCGCCCGGCATTCCCGCTCGTCGAGAGGGACCATGCGGGGACGGAGAAGTGCCTGTCCCTGTCCCGGAGGCCGCTCCTGGTCCCCGCCCTGCAGTTCGAGGAGCGTGGTCCCGAGAGCGTCGGCCAGGCGCAGCAGGGTGCCGAGGCCGGGGTCCGAGGCGTGCGTCTCGAGGTAGTCGAGGTACTGGGGCGACATGCGCGCGCGGCGGGCGGTCTCCTCCAGGGCGAGGCCCTGCCTCTTGCGCGCCCGGGCGAGGCGCCGGCCGAGGTCGCCGGGCGCGGCGGCGGCCGCCGTCTCCGTCTCGGCGGTGGCCTGCGCGCTCGTGCTCTCCTGGATGTGGGCGTCCGGGCCCGGAAAGACCAGGGTGACGTCGCCGGTGTCGGACCAGCGCACGTCGTACGGCGGTGTCCCGTCGTCATGGTGCAGGCCGATGATCTCCCCGTCGCGCCGGACGACGCCGGTGGCCGGGCTCTCCACGATCAGCCGGTCGCCAAGGTGGGCGTGCATGGCCGTGCCCTCTCCGTCGGCAGCTGTCTTCCTCCAGCATCACGCCGGCACCCCCCGTCCGCACCAGGGCCCGGAGGTCCCCACCGTTGCGGGACGTATGGCCCCTCGGTCTGCACCGAAGCCCCCAGCCGACGCGGGTGCACGCGGAGCAGGCTGAAGGTGAGAACCCATGCGGAGGACCGCCGGGCCACGCGCGGCGCGGCGGCCGCGGACCCGAGGGAGGCGCGTCATGCAGCACCGCACGATCGGAGAGCTGATGACCCGGGGCGTCGTCCGGGTACGACCGGACACCCCCTTCAAGAGGCTCGTCGAACTGCTGGCCGACCACGGCGTGACCGCGCTGCCCGTGGTCGACGACCTCGATCAGCCCGTGGGAGTGGTGTCGGAGGCCGACCTCCTGCGCACCGTCGCGTCGCGGCCCGACCCCGCCGGAGCACCGCTGCCGGCGGGCAGCGGGAACGGCGCCGTCCCCGCGGACGTCGGCGCCACGGCCGGGGACCTCATGACCGCGCCGGCGGTCTGCGCCCGGCCGGAGTGGACCGTCGTGGAGGGCGCGCGCCAGATGGACGACGAAGGCGTCAAGCGACTGCCCGTGGTCGACGAGGCGGGCACGCTGGTCGGCATCGTCAGCCGTGGCGACCTCCTGCGGGTGTTCCTGCGGCGCGACGAGGCCCTGCGCGACGAGATCACCCGCGACGTACTCGACCGCACCCTCCGTCTCGCGCCCAACGACGTGGCGGTCGACGTGCAGGACGGCCGGGTGGTCCTCAAGGGCCGGGTGGAGACCGAACGGCTCGTCCCCGTCATCGAGCGGCTGTGCCGCGGTGTCGACGGCGTGGTGTCGGTCGAGGCGCATCTGACGTGGCACGACGACGCCCTGCCGGACACCGCTCCCTCGGACTGAACGCTCCGGCTCGTCACGCTCCGTGCCGTGACCGGTGGATCTCGAGCCGAAGCCGGGAGGTGAGGCGCCATGGGTACGAGTGCGACCGTCCGGTGTTCGCCGCTGTGGCGGTGGCGGCGGAACCCGTTGCGCCGCCGCGAGGACGTCTGGGAAGCGTGGATCCTGCTGGGTGCGTGTGTCCTCGTCGCGCTGTTCGGCCCGTTGGCGGCGGTCCTCAGCGCCCGGGCCACGGTGGACAGCCTCGCGCAGCGACGCGCGGAGCGGCATCCGGTGACCGCCACGCTGCTGCGCGACGCACCCCGCACGGCCTGGGGTGACGGGGGCACGGTCGAGCGCGTCTTCGCGTCGGTGCGCTGGATCTCCGCCGACGGGACGTCCCGTACGGGCCGGGCGCAGGTGGAGGCCGGTCACGAGGCCGGTGAGCGGGTCGTCGTGTGGCTCGACCGGAGCGACCGGCCCACCCTCGCACCGCAGAGCCCCGGCGAGGCGGACGTCGAGGCGGCCTTCCTGGGCGCCGCTTCCTTCGCGGCCGTCGCCGCGACGGCCGCGGCCGGTGTCCGGGGCGCGCGAGTCGTCCTGGACCGGCGGCGCGGCCGGGCCTGGGAGGCCGCATGGCGCAGGTACGGGGCCGAGTGGGGGCGAACCGGCGGATGAGTCGAGGAAGGGCGACCGCGCTCCTCGACCGCGTGGTCGTCGACGCTGATCCGGGTAGACAGAAGAAGACCGACGCCTTCGTGGGAGCCCGCCGTCCCGGACGGACGTCTCCGCTCCGGCGGCCGGGCGCCCGCCGCGACGCGGTGCCGGCGGCAGCGCGCGTCCGGCAGCCGCTCCCCTCTCGTCGAGGCGCCCTCACGAGGTCGTCGAGGTCACCCGGTCCAGGTGCCGAAGGAGCTCCGTCATGACGAAGCCGGTGGTGGTGGGCGTGGACGGTTCGCCCTCGAGTCTGGACGCGGTCGAGACGGCGAGCGGGGAGGCCCGGATCCGTGGGGCGGAGCTGCGTCTGGTGCACGCGTTCGGACGGTCGTCCGCGCACCTGCCGGCCGGGGGTCCCCCGTGGAGTCCGGCCGGGACGGGGGTGCGCGAACTGGTCGACGGCACTCTGGCGGTGGCCGAACGGCGAGCGCGCGACGCCGCACCCCACGTGGCCGTCACCCGCGATGTCACCCTGGGCGATCCCCTGGCGGTGCTGGAGATCGCCTCCCGCACGGCATCCCTCGTGGTGGTGGGCAGCCGTGGACTCGGGGCCGTCGGCGGCCTGCTGCTCGGGTCGACGTCCGTGCACCTGGCCGCGCACAGCCACTGCCCCGTGCTGGTGGCCCGGGGGCGGCCCCACCCGGCGGGTCCTCTGGTGCTGGCGGTCGACGAGTCCCCCGGGTCCGGGCATGCCGCCCGTTTCGCCTTCACCGAGGCGCACCTGCGAGGCGTCGGCCTCACCCTGCTCCATGTGTGCCGGCCAGGAGACCCCGAAGCCTATGACGGGCCGGCCGATCCTCCCTTCGTCACCTATGACGAGGCGCTCCTGCGCACCAAGGCCGAGCACGTCCTGGATACGGTGCTGGCCGGCCGGGCGGAGAGGTACCCCGACGTCACGGTCACGCGGCGCACCGTCGTCGGCCGCGTCCGGCACAGCGTCGTCGAAGCGAGCGCGGGGGCGCAGCTCCTCGTCGTCGGAGCACGCGGCCACGGCGGCTTCACCGGCCCCTTGCTCGGCTCGGTCAGCCAGGCGGCCCTGCACCATGCGCACTGCCCCGTGGCCGTGGTGCGGCACCGCAGCAGCGCCCCGGAGGCCGACGGGCCCCCGCCGGACCGCACCGGAACGGCGACCGGAGAGCCGCGCCCGTGAGCGGGTGACGACGGTGCGGGCCGACGTCACGGCCTCGGCCCCGGCACGCGCATCGGCCGGCCGGGGAGGATCAGCCCGGTTCGGGCACGACCGCCACGGGACAGGGCGCCCGGTGCAGCGCCGCGTGGGTGACACGGCCGAGCTGGTGGCCGAAGTGTCCCCGCGGGCGTCGGGCACCGACCACGAGGAGGGCGGCACCGGCCGAGGCGTCGAGGAGGGCCGAGGGGGCGGGGCCCTCGACGACGCTCCGGCGGACGTCGAGCCCCGGATGCTCGCCCGCCGGTGCGCGCACCTGGCTCCGCACGGTCTCGGCGGCCCGCTGCCGGTGCGCATGAGCGGGTTCGCCGGTGAACGGGGCGTGGTCGGCCGCCTCGTACGCCGGGACGTGCCACGCCCGCACCGCCTCCACCGGTACGCCGCGGCGGGCCGCCTCGCGGAGGGCGAAGCGGACCGCCTGCGAGTCCGCCGGCAGGTCGGGGACTCCCACGACGACGCGCCACCCCCCGCTCCCCGGCTCGATCCGGGGATCGTGCTCGCCCCGCACGACGACGACCGGACCCTCGGCATGCCCGGCCACAGCCAGGCTGACCGAGCCCAGCAGCAGCTCGGCGGCCCTGCCCCGGCCCCGTGACCCGAGGACCAGAGCGGACGCCTTGCCCGCCGCACGGCGGAGCACCGGCACCGGTCCCTCGGGCACGACCCGGGTGGTGACCTCGATACCGGGGACGCGCCGCCGGGCGCGTTCGGCAGCGGCCACCACGAGGACGTCGGTGAGCAGCTGCTCCGACCGTCCCGAGGCGGTCGGGAACACCGCCTCCTCGTAGCGCTGCCACAGCGAGGCGTACACCACGTGCAGGGGGACCCCGTACAGCGCGGCCTCGTCGGCGGCCCAGTCCACGGCCCGAAGGCTGGACGGGGAGCCGTCCACGCCGACGACGAGCGGCTGGTCGGTCATCCTGATCCCTTCCTCCGGGCGGTGGCGGTCCGGCGCGACGACGGCGACCGGGAGGGACGCCTCGTCCCGGTGGCGCATCCGGTTCTCACGTCGGAAGGTCGATGCCGTAGAGGGTGCGTCCGCCGACCAGCTCCCGGCCGGTGACCAGTTCCGGTTCGATCCGCACGAAGACCTCCGCCGGCCAGGGGACCCAGGACCGGGGGCCGGTACGGACCAGATGCGCGTGCTCGTCCGGATCGGTCACCACCGAGGCGGGGCCGGTGACGACGACGCTCCAGCCGGAGTGCGCCGCGACATCGACCTCGTCGGCCTCGAAGGCGACCACGGCGCCGTCGACCGCCCGGACCAGCTCCGAGGAGGCCGATGTGCGCAGCAGCACGGCACCGCTCGCTTCCAGGAGGAAGTTGACCGGCAGGACGGCGGGCAGGGCGTCGCGTGTGTGCACGACGCGGCCCACGGTCGCCCGGGCCAGCCGGCGCAGGCTCTCCTGCCGGTTCAGTTCGCGGAATCCGTCATTGCGGTACATCAGCCGGTCGTCTTTCCGTGTGTCGTCCGGTGTGCCTTCCATCCTCGGCGCGTGCGCCGGCCGGCGGGGAGGGCCGATGGTCCCTGGCTTGTCGCGGTCCGACCCTCGTCCCGGCGGGGCCGGCCCCCGCCCGCGCGGTGGCTGCGCGGTGTCGTCACGGCGTGTCGGGCACGACCGCGACCGGGCAGGCGGAGTGGTGCAGGAGCGTGTGGGCGATCCGGCCGAGCCGGTGCCCGTACTGCCCGGGTCGGTGCCGGCCGACGACCAGCAGGTCCGCCTCCCGGGACGCGGTGAGCAGCACCCGGCGGGCGGGTCCCTCGACCGTGTGCCGGCGCAGGCGCACGTCCGCGGGGGCGTCGGCGAGCGCTGCCTCCAGTTCCTCGGCCGCCCGTTCCTCGTGCAGCCGCTCGGGCGTCCCGGTGAGCAGCGGATGATCGGCCGTCTCGCGGGTGGGGCATCGCCACGCCCGTATCGCGTCCAGGGCGGCACCGCGCCGGCGGGCCTCCTCGCAGGCGAAGCGCACGGCCGCCGTGGGCGCGTCGGACACGCCGACGACGACGCGGCCGTGCCGGCCTTCTGCGGCCCGGTTGCCGTCGTCTCCGCGGATCACGATGACCGGGCAGGTCGCCGCGGTGGCGACGGACAGGCTGACGGAGCCGAGCAGGAGGTCGGCGACCTCGCCGCGCCCGCGGGTGCCCACGATCACGGCGGAGGCGTGGCGGGCCTCGCGCAGCAGGACGTACTCCGGTTCCTCGGCCACCGCTTCGAGGGTGACGGCGAGGTCCGGGTGGTGACGGCGGGCCCGGCGGCCGGCGGCGACGAGGATGTCGTCGGGGGTCACGCTCGCGGACGGCAGGCCGATCTCCCGGGCGAGCGCGGCGCCCTCGTAGCGGTCCCAGCGGTAGGCGTGGACGATCCGCAGGGGCACGGCGCGCAGCGTGGCCTCGTCGGCCGCCCGGTCGACGGCCCGCAGGCTGGGTTCGGAGCCGTCGACTCCCACGACGACGGGCAGGTGCATCGCCGTCAGCCTTCTTCCTGGAGATCGAACACGATGCGGGCCTTGACGTGACCGCGCAGGACCTCGTCGATGCAGTCGTTGACCGCGGCGAGCGGGCGGGTCTCCCTCACGACCTTCGTGCGGCCCTCGGCGTGGAGCTGGAAGACCTCGGCGAGGTCCTGCCGGGTGCCGACGATGGAGCCGATCACCGAGGTCCCGTTGAGGACGGTGTCGAAGATCGGCACCTCGAGGGTGCCGTGTGCGGGCAGGGCCACCATGACGAGCTTCCCGCCGCGCCGCAGGCCGGAGTTGACGGCGGCGAAGGCCGCGGGGTGCACCGCGAGGGCGAGGGCGGCGTGGGCGCCGCCGTGCCGTTTCAGCTCGGCGGCGACGTCCTGGGTGCGCGCGTCGATGACCAGGTCGGCGCCGAGCTCCCGGGCGAGTCGCAGCTTGTCGTCGGTGACGTCGATCGCGGCGACCCGCGCTCCGGCGATCTTCGCGTACTGCACGGCGAGGTGGCCGAGTCCGCCGACGCCCGAGATCGCGACCAGTTGCGCGGGCCCGACGCCGGCGACCTTCAGCGCCTTGTAGGTGGTGACTCCCGCACAGGTCAGCGGGGCGGCGTCCAGGGCGCTGACGCCCTCGGGCACCGGCTGGGCGAAGTCGGCCCAGGCCAGCATCTTCTCGGCGTATCCGCCGTCGCAGCCGTACCCGGTGTTGACCTGGCTCTCGCACAGGGTCTCCCAGCCGGACCGGCAGTGCTCGCACCGTCCGCAGGCCCGGCCGAGCCAGGGCACGGCGACGCGTTGTCCGACGGCGAGGTGGGTCACGCCCTCGCCCAGCTTCTCGACCACCCCGACACCCTCGTGGCCCGGGACGAACGGAGGGGTGGGCTTGACCGGCCAGTCGCCGTGGGCGGCGTGGATGTCGGTGTGGCACAGGCCGGACGCCTCGACGCGTACCCGGACCTGGCCGGGTCCGGGGTGGGGATCGGGACGGTCCTCGATGACCAGGGGTTCGCCGAACTCCCGGACGACCGCTGCCTTCATGGTGGCTGCTCCTTCAGTGCTTCCGTGCGGTGGGCGGCGTCAGTCGTGGGCGACGACGGCGACGGGGGCGGTGGCGTGATGCATCACGGCGTGGGTGACGGCACCGATGTGCACGCCGAACGGGTTGCGGCGCATCCGGCGGCCGACGACGACGAGAGAGGCGTCGCGGGCCGCCTCGACGAGGTGGCTCGCGGGGCTGCCGAGCCGGGACTCCTCGGTGACGCGGACGTCGGGGTACTTCTCCCGCCAGGGCAGCAGCGCCTCGGTGAGCGCTTCGGCCTGGGCCCGGGCCAGTTCCTCGCGCGGGTCCCAGCCGGCGGCCACGCTGTAGGCGTACGAGGACGGCAGGTTCCACACCCGCAGGGCGGTCAGCGCGGCACCGCGGCACCGTGCTTCCTCGAACGCGAAGGCGAGGACGGCCTCGTCGGGGCGGCCGGTGTCCAGCCCGACGACGACGGGCCGGAAGCCCGTGGCGGCGGACGGTATGCCCGAGGGGTCCTTCACGTGCTCGTCGGCGGCCTGTTCGCCCGCTCGGACGAGGACCACGGGCGTCTCGGCGCGGGCGATCACCGACTGGCCGACGGATCCGACCAGGAAGCCGGTGAGGCCGCCGAGAGCGCGCGAGCCCAGCACCAGCAGGTCCGCGTCACGGGCGGCTTCGAGCAGGACGTCCGCCGGAACTCCGGCCCGCTGCTCGGTGGCGACGTCGACGCCCGGGTGCCGCAGCGCGAGGCCCTCGGCGGCCTCGCGGGGGATCCGCTCGGTCCAGTGCTGGTGGGTCTCGGCGCCCAGGAGCGGGGCCTGGGCCATGGGCTCGGGGACCGGCTGCCACACGTGGACGAGCCTCACCGGCACGCGGCGCAGCGCCGCTTCGCGGGCCGCCCATTCCGCCGCGGCGCGGCTCTCCAGCGAGCCGTCGAGTCCTACGGTGATCGTGCGGGCCATGGCGCCCACCTCCTGAGTGATCGGTTGTGCTCTCAGCGTCTTGTGCCGGGGCCTCACGGGGCAGGGCCCTTGAGGCCCCCGGGCGGGGCCGACAGTCCCTGCCGGCGGGCCGGGGGGCGGATTCCCGGACGGGCCCGCCCCGCCGGCCGAGTTCAGCGCAGCCATCCGTGGTCGCGCACGATCGGCAGGCGCGCCCACAGGCGGCCCAGGCCGAGCGCGTCACCAGCCGCCGTCACGGCCAGAGCGATCAGCACCACCGCGTACACCAGGTGGTAGTCGGCGAACGGGTTCGTCGACATGCTCGCCGACCCGTCGGACAGGTGCTTGGCCGGCGGCCACTCGGCCACCCACATCAACGCCATCATCACCGTGCCCGCCAGAGCCGCCGGGCGCAGCGCCACCCCGGCGGTCAGCGCGAGCCCGATCCCCAGCAGGCCGAGCATGAACAGCCAGTCCGCCCACGCCGCCCCGGCCCATGCGTGGAACGTCGACTCCATCGGCCCGACCGCCACGTGGCCGAGGAAGCCCTCGGTCGGCGAACCACCGTCGATCCAGCCCTGGCCGGACCGGGTGGCGTAGCCGAAGCCGAACGTCTTGTCGAGGAACGCCCAGAGGAAGACGAAGCCCATGACCACACGCGCGCAGGCCAGGGCCGCGGCCCGTGCGGTCAGCGTGCCGGCATCCGCCGACGCGGCCGGCCCGGGCGCGGGGACGGCGTGGTTCGTGCGGAACGACGGCAGGTGGAAACCCGAACTGCGGTGCGTGCTCTGCTGCACGGCCATGACGGTGACTCCTTGGGAGAGGGCCCGGTCGGTTCCGGACACCCCTCACTCTCCCGTCCTCCCCCACTCCGCGCCCGACGCCGAAGGTCCGCAGCGGAGGTCCCGACGGCCTTGGTCCGTAGGGACGTTCGGCCCCGACCGCCCACAGGGCCGAACGCGCCCGCGGTGCGGTGCCCGGCGTGCGCCCCGAGCCGGGTCCGGCTTTCCTCCCCGGCGCGGACGCCGCCCGGGCGGGTGGAGGCCGCCGACCGGTTCCCGGCCCCGCGACCGCCCCTCGCCGACGCCGTGACGGTGCGTCAAAGGGCCGCGGGTCCGCCGGCGCCGGGCGTCACCGGGCGGCCGGGTCGCCCTTCACGGGGTCCGGGGCGAGAGCCAGCGGCGCGTACCACATCAGCCGTGTCCCCGTGCCGCCGGGGCTGTCCAGCTCCAGGCCGCCGCCGAGCTTCTGGGCCCGTTCGGCCATGTTGGCCAGACCGCTGCGGCGGCCGCCCTCGGGGATGCCGACGCCGTCGTCCGTGACGGTCAGGCGGACGTGCTTGCCGTCGGTCTCGAGCACGACGTCGACGCGGTCCGCGTCGGCGTGCCGGGCGACGTTGGTCAGGGACTCGGTGAGGACCGCGATGACGTGGTCGGCGGTCGGAGCGGGTACGTGCGTGTCGAGCAGGCCCTCCATGCGGACGCTGGGGGCGAAGCCGAGGAGCGGGGCGACCTCGCCGATCGCGCGCACCGCGCGGGAGCGCAGGCCGGGCGCCGCGTCGTCGTCCCGGGAGCGCAGGCCGAAGATCGTCGACCTGATGATCTTGATGGTCTCGTCGAGGTCGTCCACCGCGCGCAGGATGCGCTCGGAGGCCATGTCGTCCTGGACCCGGCGACCGGCGCTCTGCAGGGTCATGCCGGTGGCGAAGAGCCGCTGGATGGCCAGGTCGTGCAGGTCGCGTGCGATGCGGTCGCGGTCCTCCAGGACGGCGATCTGCTCGGCGTCCCTGCGGCGTTCGGCCAGTTCCATGGCGACGGCGGCCTGCGCGGCGAAGACCTTGAGCGGCTCGGTCTCCTTCTCCGAGAACTCCTGGCCGCCCGACCGCCGGACCAGCAGCACCACACCGCGGGCCTCGTCGCCCGAGCCGATCGGCACGGCGACGGCCGGCCCGAGCCCGTCGAAGCGTGGCGGACCGACCGAGACCCGGGAGTCGCAGGAGATGTCCTGGCTGCTCACGGGCTCCCGCTGGGCGAACGCCTGCCCGAGGAGAGTGCCCTTGACGGGCAGCACGATCCCGCGCCACGCGTCGGCCTCCTGGCCCAGGGCGAGCTCCACGGCGAGTGTGTCGGTGCCGGTCACCGGGATGGCCACCACGCTCAGGGCGGAACCGGTGATCTCCCTGGCCCGTTCGGCGATCAGGGGCAGCACCCCGCCCTGGTCCGCGCCGGACATCAGGGTGTGCGTGATCTCCGCGTTCACCTGGAGCCAGCGTTCGCGCAGCCGGGACTCCTCGTAGAGGCGGGCGTTGTCGATCGCCACGCCGGCCGCCACGGCCAGCGTCGCCAGCACCGACTCGTCGTCCTCGTCGAACTGCTGCCCGCCGCGCTTCTCGGTCAGGTAGAGGTTGCCGAAGATGTGGCCGCGCACCCGGATGGGCACCCCGAGGAAGGTGTTCATGGGCGGGTGGTGGGCCGGGAACCCGTAGGACGCGGGGTGGTCGGACAGCTTGGCCAGGCGCAACGGCTCGGGGTGGCGGATCAGTTCACCCAGGATGCCGTGGCCTTCCGGGTAGGGGCCGATGCGCGCGATCTGCTCCGCGTCGACGCCCACCGTGTGGAAGGCGGACAGCCGCTTGCCGTCCGGGCCGATCACCCCGAGCGCCGCGTACTCCGCGTCGACCAGGGCGGCCGCGGCCTCGACGATACTGCGCAGCGCCTGTTCCAGGTCGAGCTCGCGGCCGACCGACAGCACGGCTTCCAGGAGGCTGTGGACGCGGTCCCGGGTGCCGCGTGCCGCGTCCAGACGGGCCTGCAGTTCCTCCAGCAGCTCGTCCAGCCGCAGCTGCGGCAGTCGAACCCGCGCCTCGCTGGCTTCCCCGGCGTTCTGCACCGCTGCTCCTCCAACGCCTCACGGCCTGCCGGACCGGACCGTCCCACTGCCACGGTAGCGGCTCGAACAGGAAGACGAGGAAAGATCGGCGCCGCCGTGGTGATGATCACCACGTCCCCTTCGGGTCGTCCTCGGCCGCACGGGTGGGGCGGGCGGACGGGGGCGCGGTGGGCGGCCCGTCCACCGGCCCTCGTCCGGTACCGGCCGCGGGCGTCGTCCGGTGGCGGTCCTCATGTCTCACCCGGTCTACCGGCCCGGGCCCCACCCGGTCTACCGGCCTTCGGGCCGCATCCGGTCGCGTGCCTGGGTGGCGATGACGGCGGCCTGGATGCGGCGCTCGACCCCGAGCTTGGCGAGCAGCCGGGAGATGTGGTTCTTCACCGTCTTCTCGGCGAGGTAGAGCCGCTGACCGATCTGCCGGTTGGTCAGTCCTTCGCCGATGAGGTCCAGGATCTCGCGCTCGCGGTCGGTGAGACCCGGCAGTGTCTCCGGCTCCTCGGCGGGCTGCTGCCCGCCGCCCCGCAGCCGTGCCATGAGCTTGGTCGTGGCGCTGGCGTCCAGCAGGGACTGGCCCCGGGCCACCGTCCGCACCGCCGAGACCAGGTCGGAGCCCTGGATCTGCTTCAGGACGTATCCGGCCGCGCCCGCCATGATCGAGTCCAGCAGTGCCTCCTCGTCGTCGAAGGAGGTCAGCATCAGGCAGGCGAGGTCCGGCATCTTCGACCGCAGCTCACGGCAGACGGTCACGCCGTCCCCGTCGGGCAGGCGCACGTCGAGCACGGCCACGTCGGGCCGCAGGGCGGGGACCCGCACCAGCGCCTGCTCCACCGTCGCCGCGTCTCCGACGACGGTGATGTCCGGTTCGTCGTCCAGCAGGTCGTGCACCCCTCGTCGCACCACTTCGTGGTCGTCCAGGAGGAAGACCCTGATCGGGCTTCCCGCGCCCTCGCCCTGCTCGCCGTACGCCATCGAGTACTCCTAGTGCTGCCTCGGCCTGTGTCGGAATCCTTTCTTCCCAGGATGGCCGAGGTCCAGGGCCGGTCGGCCCTGTTTCACCTGCCTCAGTGAGCCACGAGCCCGCGCCGGCTGAACCGGTCCCGCACCCGGTCCAGCAGCGCCGCGTCGGGGACCGGGGTCTCGCGCAGCGGGAACGGGATGCCCAGGGCGTCGTACTTGGGGGCGCCGAGCTTGTGGAACGGCAGGATGTCGACCCGTTCCACGCAGTCCAGGCCGGAGAGGAATCCGGCGAGCCCGTCGACGGCGTCCTCGTCGTCGGTCCAGCCCGGCACCAGGACGTACCTGATCCATACGCGCCTGCCCAGCCGGTCGAGCCGGGTGGCGAAGTTCAGGGTGGGGGCCAGCGCGCCGCCGGTCAGCTCCCGGTAGGTGGTGACGTCGAAGGACTTGACGTCCAGCAGCACCAGGTCGGTGTCGGCCAGCAGCGCGTCCGAGGCACGGGCGCCGAGGAAGCCGGAGGTGTCGAGGGCCGTGTGCAGCCCGGCCTCCTTGCAGCGGCGCAGCACCGCCGCGCTGAAGGCCGGCTGGAGCAGCGGCTCGCCACCCGTGAGGGTCACGCCCCCGCCGGCCGTGCTCACGAAGCCCCGGTACCTGCCGATCTCCGCCATCACCTCGTCCACGGTGACCACCCGGCCGTCGCGCAGGTGCCAGGTGTCGGGGTTGGCACAGTAGAGGCAGCGCAGCGGGCACCCGCTGGTGAAGAGGACGAACCGGGTCCCGGGACCGTCCACGCCGGTGGACAGGTCCCAGGAGTGGATGCGGCCGGTGACCGGTCCCGGCGCCGCGGTCGGGGGCACGGTGTTCACAGCGATCCGTGGAAGGTGCGGCTGATCACGTCGAGTTGCTGCTCGCGGGTCAGGCGGACGAAGTTGACGGCGTAGCCGGAGACCCTGATCGTCAGCTCCGGGTACTTCTCCGGGTGCTCCATGGCGTCCTCCAGCACGGCGCGGTCGAGGACGTTGACGTTCATGTGGAACCCGCCCGCGGACATGTAGGCGTCGAGGATGCCGACCAGGTGGCCGGGCCGCTCCCCGGGCACGTGGCCCAGTCCCTCGGGGGTGATCGTCGTCGTCAGGGAGATCCCGTCGCGGGCCGCTTCGTAGGGCAGCTTGGCCACCGAGAGGGCGGAGGCGGCCACACCGTGCCGGTCCCGGCCGTTCATCGGGTTGGCTCCGGGGGCGAAGGGCTGTCCGGCGCGCCGGCCGTCGGGGGTGTTGCCGGTGTGCTTGCCGTAGACGACGTTGGAGGTGATGGTCAGCACGGACTGGGTGTGCTCGGCGTCGCGGTAGGTGGGGTGCTCGCGCACCTTCGCCATGAAGGACTCCACCAGTTCGACGGCGAGGGCGTCCGCACGGTCGTCGTTGTTGCCGTACGCCGGGAAGTCGCCTTCGGTGCGGAAGTCCACGGCGAGTCCCGTCGCGTCGCGGATGACCTTCACCCTGGCGTGCTTGACGGCGGACAGGCTGTCCACGGCGACCGAGAGCCCGGCGATGCCGCAGGCCATGAAGCGGTGGACCGGGTGGTCGTGCAGGGCCATCTCGATGCGCTCGTAGGCGTACTTGTCGTGCATGTAGTGGATGACGTTGAGGGCGTCGACGTAGGTCTCGGCCAGCCAGTCCAGTACGCGGTCGTAGGCGGCCGCCAGCTCCTCGTACTCCAGCTGATCGCCGGTCAGCGGCTCCATGGGCGGGGTGATCTGGTCGCCCGTCATCTCGTCGCGGCCGCCGTTGACGGCGTAGAGCAGGGCCTTGGCGAGGTTGACGCGTGCGCCGAAGAACTGCATCTGCCTGCCCACCGCCATCGCGGACACGCAGCAGGCGATGGCGGTGTCGTCACCGGTGCGCGGGCGCATCAGGTCGTCCGACTCGTACTGGACGGCGCTGGTGTCGATGGACACCCGGGCGCAGAACTCCTTGAAGCCGGCGGGCAGCCGCGGCGACCACAGCACCGTCAGGTTCGGTTCCGGGGCGGGGCCCAGGTTGTACAGCGTCTGCAGGAACCGGAAGGAGGTGCGGGTGACCAGGGGCCGGCCGTCCGCGCCGATGCCGCCGATCGACTCGGTCACCCACGTGGGGTCGCCGGAGAAGAGCGCGTCGTACTCGGGGGTGCGCAGGAACCGCACGATGCGCAGCTTGATCACGAAGTCGTCGATCAGCTCCTGGGCGTGGCTCTCGTCGAGGATCCCCTCGTCCAGGTCCCGTTGCAGGTACACGTCCAGGAAGGTGGACGTGCGGCCCAGTGACATCGCCGCGCCGTTCTGCTCCTTCACCGCGGCGAGGAAGCCGAGGTAGAGCCACTGGATCGCCTCGTGCGCGGTGGCGGCGGGGCGGGAGACGTCGCAGCCGTAGGTCGCGGCCATCTCGGTCAGCTCGCCCAGTGCCCGGATCTGTTCGGCCAGCTCCTCGCGGTCGCGGATGACCTCCGCCGTGGAGGGCCGGGCGTCGAGCAGGGCGCGCTCGGCGCGCTTGGCCTCGACGAGCCGGCCGGTGCCGTACAGCGCGACGCGGCGGTAGTCGCCGATGATGCGTCCGCGCCCGTAGGCGTCCGGCAGGCCGGTGATGATGCCGACCTTGCGGGCGGCCCGCATGGCCGGTGTGTAGGCGTCGAAGACGCCGTCGTTGTGGGTCTTGCGGTACGTCCCGAAGACCGTCGACACGAACGGGTCCGCCTCGTAGCCGTACGCCGCGAGGCCGTTCTGCACCATGCGCAGTCCCCCGTTTGGCATGATCGCGCGCTTGAGGGGGGCGTCGGTCTGCAGGCCGACGATCAGTTCGCGGTCGCGGTCGATGAAGCCGGGGGCGTGCGAGGTGATCGTGGAGGGCGTGGCGGTGTCGACGTCCAGGATCCCGCGGCGCCGCTCCTCGGGGAACAGCGCGCTGACCTTCTCCCAGACCGCGCGCGTGCGGTCCGTGGGCCCGGTCAGGAAGGAGGCGTCTCCCGTGTAGGGCGTGTAGGTGGCCTGGATGAAGTCGCGCACGTCGATCCGGGCACGCCATGCGTCGCCGGCGAACTGCCGCCAGGGGTCGGCGGTCCGGGGGCCGGCTGTCACCGTCGCGGTCATCACAGGTCCTCTCCTCGTACGGTCTCGTCACTGCCGATGCTCGTCGTGCGGGGCCACGGCGCGTAGTGCCGGACAGGGCACCGGGCGGTCCCGTGCGGCCCCGCCGGG
Source organism: Streptomyces sp. NPDC003456 (assembly GCF_042878735.1). NCBI lineage: Bacteria > Bacillati > Actinomycetota > Actinomycetes > Kitasatosporales > Streptomycetaceae > Streptomyces > Streptomyces sp. NPDC003456. The sequence goes on along the minus strand of NZ_JBIAOK010000002.1, from coordinate 1,019,152 downwards.
CCGGGACCTTCGGCCCGGCTCCGGGGCCGCGCGGCGCGCCACCGGCCGGACGGCCCGGCGAGCGGGCGGCGGCCGGCCGGAGCGGGAGGTCAGGCGTGCGGGAGGTCAGTCGTGCGGGACCACGGCGACGGGACATCCGACGTAACGCAGGACGGCGTGCGTGACGGCCCCGGTGTGGAAACCGGCCCGGTGATCGGTGCCGCGGCGGCCCACCACGAGCAGGCCCGCGTCGTGGGCGGCCCGTATCAGGACGGCCGCGGCGCGCCCCTCGGCGACCGTCTCGGTCACGGCGACGGACGGGTACCTCGCCCGCCAGGGACGCAGCACCGCCGCCACGGTGCGCTCCGCCTCGGCCAGTTCATGGGCCGGCGGCCGCGGCACCGGGGGCGGGCCCTCGGGGGCCGCGGCGACCAGGACGGACGGAACGGGTGCGGGCCGGAACGCCGTCCGGAAGGCGTGGACCACGCGCAGGCCGGTGCCGCGCCGGAGGGCGGCGTCGAAGGCGAACTCGATCAGTCCGTCGCAGGGACGGTCCGTCTGCAGCCCGAGAACCACCTGGCGGTAGGGCGTCTCCGGTATCTCCTCGGGGGCGACGCCGTCCGTGGCCGGCAGGTGCTCGTCGGCGGCGGACCGCCCCGCGCGGACCAGCACGACCGGGCGGGCGGAGCGGCCGACGACGCGCTGGGACACGGAGCCCGCGACGAATCCGCCCACGGCTCCGAGACCGCGGGAGCCGAGGACCAGCAGGTCGGCGTCGGCCGCGGCCGCGAGCAGGGCGGCCACCGGCGCGTCGCACACGAGCCTGTCGGTGATCCGCAGTCCCGGGTGGGCGGCACGGACGCTGCGCACCGTCCCGGCCAGGAGCTTCTCGGCCCACTCCCGCTCGGTGCTGTCCAGGGGGATGTACGGCGCGGGGCGCGGACGGCGGTGCCAGACGTGGACGACGCCGAGCCCCGCCCCCCGCCGCCGTGCCTCCCGGGCGGCCCAGTGCGCGGCGGCGAGCCCTTCAGCCGATCCGTCGACCCCCACCACGATGTCGTGCGCCATGACGTGTCCCCTCCCGGGTCGAAGGCTTCCTGTGCTTCGAGCCTCCTCCCCGCCGTCCCCGCGTTCCACGGGCCGTACAGCCCCGGCAGGGCGCCGAAGGTCCCGCCGGGACGGCACGCCCGAAGGGGGCCGACCGGTCCCCCGCACGGGACGGCCGGCACCTCCCACCCGGCACGACCGCGTCCGACGCTGGAATCGTCAGGCCCCCACGCGAGGAGCGCAGCGTCATGGTCCGTTACGTGTACGACTTCACCGAGGGCGGCCGTGACATGGCCGGTCTCCTCGGCGGCAAGGGATCGAACCTGGCGGAGATGACCCGGCTGGGACTTCCCGTGCCCCCGGGCTTCACCCTCACCACCGAGGCGTGCCGCGCCTTCCTGGACACGGGGGGCGAGCCCGAGGGGCTGTGGGCGGAGGTCTCGGCGCACCTGTCGGCCCTGGAGGCGTCCGCGGGCCGCTCGCTGGGGCAACCGGACGACCCGCTGCTGCTGTCCGTCCGCTCCGGCGCGAAGTTCTCCATGCCGGGCATGATGGAGACGATCCTCGACATCGGCCTCAACGACGACTCCGTCCTCGGTCTGGCCAAGGTCTCCGGCAACGAACGCTTCGCCTGGGACTCCTACCGCCGCCTCGTCCAGATGTTCGGCAGCACGGTCATGGGCGTCGACTCCTCCCGCTTCGAACGGTCGCTCGCCCTCCTCAAGGACGAGCGCGGTGTCCGGGACGACGTGCAGCTGACCGCGGCGGACCTGGCTCGGCTGGTCGAGACGTACAAGAACCTGATCCGGGTCGAGACCGGTGACCACTTCCCCCAGTCCCCCGCCGAGCAGGTGCGCCGGGCGGTCCTGGCCGTCTTCCGCTCCTGGAACGGCGAGCGCGCCCGCCTCTACCGGCGCCGCGAGCACATCGCCGACGACCTGGGCACGGCCGTCAACGTCCAGCGCATGGTCTTCGGCAATCTCGGCGACGACTCCGGCAGCGGTGTCGCCTTCACCCGCGACCCGGCCACCGGGCGCCCCGGTCCCTACGGCGACTACCTGCCCGACGCGCAGGGCGAGGACGTCGTCGCCGGCGTTCGCAACACCGTGCCGCTGGCCGACCTCGAGCGCCTGGACGCCACCTCCTACGACCGGTTGTGCGCGCACCTGCGCACGCTGGAACGCCACTACCGCGACCTGTGCGACATCGAGTTCACCATCGAACGCGGCACCTTGTGGATGCTGCAGACCCGGGTCGGCAAGCGCACCGCCGACGCCGCGTTCGTGATCGCCGCGGAGCTGGCCGACGAAGGGCTCATCAGCCCCGACGAGGCGCTGGCCCGGGTGAGCGGCGAGGGCCTGGCCCGGCTGATGTTCCCCGCGTTCGACACGTCGGCGAGCACCACCGTGCTCGCCCGCGGCGTCCCGGCGTCTCCCGGTGCAGCGGTCGGCGCGGTGGTCTTCGACTCCGCCGAGGCCGTACGCCGTGCCGCCGCCGGCGAGAAGGCGGTCCTCGTCCGGCAGGAGACCACCCCCGACGACCTGCCCGGCATGATCGCCGCCCAAGCGGTCCTCACCGGCCGGGGCGGCAAGACCAGCCATGCGGCCGTCGTCGCCCGGGGCATGGGCAAGGTCTGCGTGTGCGGCGCGGAGGAGCTCACCGTGGACGTCGAGGCCCGCTGCTTCACCACCGCGGACGGCACCGTCGTCGAGGAGGGCACCGTCGTCTCCGTGGACGGCTCCACCGGAGCGGTGTACGCGGGCCCGGTCCCCCTGGTGGACTCGGCGGTCATCCGGTTCCTGGAGGCCGGCCGGAGCGAGGACGGCACGCGGGGCGTGGTCGAGGCGGTGGCCCGCGCCCTGGCCCGCGCGGACACCGTGCGGCGCCTGGAGGTCCGGGCCAACGCCGACACTCCTCAGGACGCCGCCCGGGCCCGCCGGTTCGGAGCGCAGGGCGTCGGCCTGTGCCGCACCGAGCACATGTTCCTCGGCGAGCGGCGCAAGCTGGTCGAGCAGATGATCCTCGCCGGCACCGGCACCGAGCGCGACCGGGCCCTGGCGGACCTGCTCCCCCTCCAGCGACAGGACTTCGTCGGCATCCTGGAGGCCATGGACGGTCTGCCGGTCACCATCCGGCTGCTGGACCCGCCCCTGCACGAGTTCCTGCCCGACCCCACCCGACTGGCGGTGCGGATCGCCACCGCCCGGGCCCGTGGCGAGCAGCCGGACCCGCACGACGTCGAACTGCTCGGCGCCGTGAACCGCATGCACGAGGAGAACCCGATGCTCGGGCTGCGGGGCGTACGCCTGGGGCTGGTCGTTCCCGGCCTGGTCGCCATGCAGGTGCGGGCGATCGGTGAGGCCGTCGCCGAGCGCCTCCTCGCCGGAGGCGCGCCGAAGGCGGAGATCATGGTCCCTCTCGTGGGTGACGTCCGTGAGCTGCACCTGGTGCGCGAGGAAGTGCGACGCGTGCTGGCCGACGTCTCCCGGGCGTCCGGGGTCCGGGTCGACTGCCCCGTCGGCACCATGATCGAGCTGCCCAGGGCGGCTCTGACGGCGGGCCGGATCGCGGCGGAAGCGGAGTTCTTCTCCTTCGGCACCAACGACCTGACCCAGACCACGTGGGGCTTCTCCCGCGACGACGTCGAGGCGGAGTTCTTCTCCGCCTACCTCGACAAGGGCGTCTTCCCCGCCTCGCCCTTCGAGACCTTGGACCGCGAGGGAGTAGGCCGGCTGGTGGGCATCGCGGTCGCCGAGGGACGCGCCACCCGACCCGATCTCACGATCGGGGTCTGCGGCGAGCACGGCGGCGACCCCGACTCGGTGCACTTCTTCCACACCGCCGGACTGGACTACGTCTCCTGCTCGCCGTTCCGCGTCCCGGTGGCGCGGCTGGAGGCGGGCCGGGCGGCCGTGGAGCGGACCGCGGGAGACGACAGCAGGTGAGGCGGGGGCCGCTCGGCCCTGGGGCAGGGGCCCGTGTTCGAGAAGGAGATTGCGCCATGGCCGCTCACATCGTCGGTGAGGTGATGACCCGGGACGTCGTGCCGGCCCGCCCGACCACACCGTTCAAGGAGGTCGTGCGGTTGCTCGACCGGCACCGCATCAGCGGGCTGCCGGTGGTCGACGCCGACGACAAGGTCCTCGGCGTGCTGTCCGGAAGCGACCTGGTGCGCACGCAGGCGCACCGGGAGGGCACCGCCCCTCCTCCCGCCGTGACAGCGGGCGACGTGATGTCGAGCCCCGCGATCACCGTGCATCCCGAGCAGAGCGTGCCGGACGCCGCCCGGGTCATGGAGCGCCACGGCGTCGAGCGGCTCCCCGTGGTCGACGAGGCCGACCGTCTCATCGGCATCGCCACCCGCCGCGACCTCCTCCGGGTCTTCCTGCGGGAGGACGACGACCTCGCCCGCCAGGTGACCGAGGAGATCGTCGTCGCGATGCTGCGGCTGCCGTCCGAGGCGGTTCGCGTCTGCGTCCGGGACGGAGTGGTCACTCTGGACGGCTGCGTGGAACTGCGCAGCCAGGTACCCGTGCTGGTGCGAGCCGCCTGGCGCCTCGACGGTGTGGTCGGCGTCGTCAACTGCCTCGGGTTCCGCGTCGACGACTGCGCACCCCGCCCGCCGGCGGGGACCGGCGCCCCTTAGCCGCCGGGCGACGCGAGCCGCGTCGACCCGGGACCGATGGTCCCTGCCGGGGCGGGCCGGACGGACGCGGGAGAGGTCCTTCGGCGGCTGCCGCGAGCGGCCGTCCGCGAGGAAGGTGAAGGCACGGAGCGGCACGGGACCCTGTACCGCTCCTCCCGGCTCGGCCGTGCAGCACGGCGGTCCCCGACAACGGAGGCACACCACCATGACCCGACAGGACGCGAGGACCGAGGAGCGCGTGCGGAGCCGGGACCACGTCCGGACCGACGCCCCGTCCGACACGGCCGTCGCCGTGGACCGTCTGGTCACCGCCGGCCTCAAGGCCCTCACCGACTACGACTCGCTGTCCCAGGAGCAGGTCGACCACATCGTCAGGAAGGCGTCGGTCGCGGCCCTGGACCGGCACACCCCACTGGCCCGCCTGGCCGTGGAGGAGACCGGGCGCGGTGTGTTCGAGGACAAGGCCGCCAAGAACATGTTCGCGTGCGAGCACGTCACGCACAGCATGGGCCCCATGAAGACCGTCGGGATCATCGGCCGGGACGACATCGAGGACATGATCGAGATCGCCGAACCGGTGGGTGTGGTGGCGGCGATCACCCCCGTCACCAACCCGACCTCGACCACCGTCTTCAAGGCGCTGATGGCGCTCAAGACCCGCAACCCGGTGATCTTCGCCTTTCACCCCTCCGCCCAGCGGTGCAGTGCCGAAGCGGCCCGCATCGTGCGGGACGCGGCGGTCTCGGCGGGAGCCCCGGAGAACTGCGTGCAGTGGATCGAGGCTCCGTCCGTCGAGGCCACCCGCACGCTCATGCACCACCCCGGCGTCTCGCTGATCCTCGCCACCGGCGGCAACGCCATGGTCAAGGCCGCCTACTCGGCGGGCAAGCCCGCCCTCGGGGTCGGTGCCGGCAACGTCCCGGCCTATGTCCACCGCAGCGCCCAGCTGCGCCGGGCCGTCCACGACCTGGTGCTGTCCAAGTCCTTCGACAACGGCATGATCTGCGCCTCCGAGCAGGCCGTCATCCTGGACACCGAGATCTACGACGCGGCGATCACCGAGTTCCGCACGCTGCACGCCCACCTGGCCACCCCGCGCCAGAAGGCGCAGTTGGAGGCCTTCCTGTTCCCGGCCGCCGGCGGTTCGGGCGCAGGCTGCGAGCCGAAGGTCAACGCCGCGGCCGTGGGGCAGAGCCCGGCGTGGATCGCCGAGCATGCCGGGTTCTCGGTGCCGGCGGACACCTCGATCATCCTGGTCGAGGCCGAACGGGTGGGCCCGGAGGAGCCGTTGACCCGTGAGAAGCTCTGCCCGGTCCTCGCCGTGCTGCGCGCCGAGGACGAACGGCACGGCTTCGACCTGGCCGCCGACATGGTCGCCTTCCACGGCCAGGGCCACAGCGCCGTCCTCCACGCCGAGGACACGGCCGTGGCGGCGGCGTACGCCATGCGGATGAAGACCGTGCGGATCATCGTCAACTCCCCTTCCTCGCAGGGCGCGATCGGCGGCATCTACAACAGCCTGCTGCCCTCGCTCACCCTCGGCTGCGGCTCCTGGGGCAGCACCTCGGTGTCCGACAACGTCTCGGCCGCGCAGCTGCTGAACATCAAGAGGGTCTCCACCCGGCGCAACAACCTCCAGTGGTTCAAGGTGCCGCCGAAGGTGTACTTCGAGCCCCAGGCCATCCGCTACCTGACGTCCATGCCGGACGTCCACCGCGTCACCGTCGTCACCGACGCGACCATGACCCGCCTCGGCTTCGTCGACCGGATCAGCCGCGTGCTGCAACGGCGCCGTGAGCCGGTCACCCTCCAGATCATCGACAACGTCCAGCCCGAACCCAGCATCGACTCCGTGCAGCACGGCGCCGGCCTCATGCGGGACTTCCGCCCCGACACGATCATCGCGCTCGGCGGCGGCTCCCCCATGGACGCCGCGAAGGTCATGTGGCTGCTGTACGAGCAGCCCGGCATCGACTTCGCGGACATGCGGCAGAAGTTCTCCGACATCCGCAAGCGTGCCTTCCGCTTCCCCACCCTCGGCAGGCTCGCCCGCCTGGTGTGCGTGCCCACCACCTCCGGCACCGGAGCCGAGGTCACCCCGTTCGCCGTCATCTCGGACCCCGAGTCCGGCAAGAAGTACCCCCTCGCCGACTACGCCCTCACCCCGAGCGTCGCGATCGTCGATCCCCTCCTCACCACGGCCCTGCCCCCGGCGCTCGCCGCCGACAGCGGCTTCGACGCCCTCACCCACGCCGTCGAGGCGTACGTGTCCGTCTACGCCAACGACTTCACCGACGGGCTCGCCCTGCACGCCGTCCGCCTGGTCTTCGGCCACCTCGAGGCGGCCGTGAACGACCGCGCGGGAGCGGCCGAAGCCCGGGAGAAGATGCACAACGCGGGCACCATCGCGGGCATGGCCTTCGGCAACGCCTTCCTCGGCATCGTCCACGCCATGTCGCACACCCTCGGCGCCACCTTCCACATCGCGCACGGACGCACCAACGCGGTCCTGCTGCCGCACGTCATCCGCTACAACGGCACCGTCCCCACGAAGCTGACCGGCTGGCCGAAGTACGAGACCTACCGGGCCCCCGAACGCTTCCAGGACATCGCCCGCACCCTCGGGCTGCCCGCGGCCACTCCGGCGGAGGGCGTGGAGTCCCTCGCTGCGGCCGTCGAGCGGCTGCGTGACGCCGTCGGGATCGAGCCGACGTTCCGGGCGCTGGGTGTCGAGGAGCAAGCCTTCCTCGACGCGCTGCCCCAGCAGGCCCTCAACGCCTACGAGGACCAGTGCGCGCCGGCCAACCCGCGCATGCCGATGCTCGACGACATGCAGGAGCTCATGCGCAGGGCGTACCACGGCTGAACGCGGCCGCGGCCCCAGCCGCCGCGCCGAAGCCGTCAGGCTTCCGCGCGGCGGCTGCGCCGTGCCGGTTCGAGCCGCACGAGTCGCGGACGGACGCCATGAGCCGTGCGCGCTGCGAGGCGCCCCCGGCCGCCCTCGGCATGACCGCCTGCGCCGGCCGCCCGGGCTCGCCCCCCGGCCGGCGGCCGTGACGAGGAGGCGGCCACCGGACGACAAGGGCCCGGGCCGCGGACGTGACGTCCGCGGCCCGGGCCCTCGAGCCGGGTTCAGCCGTCCCAGGACCAGTCGGCGACCTCGGGCAGGTCGACACCGTGCTCGCGGATGTACGCGTGGTGGCGCAGCCGGGCGTCCTCCATCTGCTGGCGCACGGCCGCGGCGCGCACCGCGAGGCCGGGGACGCGGTCGACGACGTCCATGACCAGGCGGTAGCGGTCGAGGTCGTTGCGCACGACCATGTCGAAGGGCGTGGTGGTGGTGCCCACCTCCTTGTAGCCGCGCACGTGCAGGTTGCGGTGGCCGGTGCGGCGGTAGGCGAGGCGGTGGATCAGCCACGGGTAGCCGTGGTACGCGAAGATCACCGGCTTGTCGGTGGTGAACAGCCCGTCGTACTCGAAGTCGGTCATGCCGTGGGGATGTTCCTCGCTCGGCATCAGCCGGGCGATGTCGACGACGTTCACGACGCGGACGGCCAGCTCCGGCAGGTGGCGGCGCAGCAGGTGCGCGGCGGCCAGTACCTCCTGGGTGGGGACGTCCCCGGCTGCCGCGAGCACCACGTCCGGCTCCCGCTCGCCGTTCTCGGTGCCGGCCCACTCCCAGATGCCGGCGCCGCGCGCGCAGTGCGCCTCGGCCTGCTCCATCGTCAGCCAGTCGAAGCAGGGCTGCTTGCCGGCCACGATCACGTTGACGTAGTCGCGGCTGCGCAGCGCGTGGTCGGCGACGGAGAGCAGGGTGTTGGCGTCCGGCGGCAGGTAGACCCGGACGGCCTCGGGGCTCTTGTTGAGGACGTGGTCGACGAAGCCGGGGTCCTGGTGGGAGAAGCCGTTGTGGTCCTGGCGCCACACGTGCGAGGTCAGCAGGTAGTTGAGGGAGGCGATGGGGGCGCGCCAGGGCAGGCGGCGGGTGGTGCGCAGCCACTTGATGTGCTGGTTCACCATCGAGTCGACGATGTGCACGAACGCCTCGTAGCAGGAGAACAGCCCGTGCCGGCCGGTGAGCAGGTACCCCTCCAGCCAGCCCTGGCAGGTGTGTTCGGAGAGGATCTCCATCACCCGGCCGTGCCGGTCCAGGTGTTCGTCCACGTCGAGGGTGCCGGCCTGCCACGCCTTGCCGCTGGCGGCGTAGACGGCCTGGAGGCGGTTGGAGGCGGTCTCGTCGGGACCGACCAGGCGGAAGTCGCGGCGGTCGGCGGTCTCCCGCATCACGTGCTCCAGCAGGTCACCCAGGACGCGGGTGGGTTCGTGGAGGGTTGCGCCGGGTTTGTCGACCGGGACGGCGTACCGCTCCAGCGGCGGCAGCGGAAGGGCCCGCGTCAGCAGGCCGCCGTTGGCGTGCGGGGTGGAGCCCAGCCGGCGGGCGCCGGCGGGGACGCACGCCAGGACGTCGGGGCGCGGTGCTCCGTGTTCGTCGAACAGCTCCTGCGGCCGGTAGGAGCGCAGCCATTCCTCGAGCTGCCGCAGGTGGCCGGGGTTGTCCCGGACGGCGGACAGGGGGACCTGGTGGGCTCGCCACGTCCCCTCGACGGGAGCGCCGTCGACCTCGGCGGGCCCCGTCCAGCCCTTGGGCGTGCGCAGCACGATCATCGGCCAGCGGGGCCGCTCGGCCGCCCCCTCCTCGCGGGCGGCGCGCTGCAGCGCGGCGATGCGGTCGGCCGCGGCGTCCATGGCCCGGGCCATCGCCCGGTGGACGGCGTGCGGGTCGTCGCCGGTGACATGGATCGGCTCGTGGCCGTACCCCTTGAGGAGGTCGTCGAGTTCGGACTCCGGCAGGCGGGACAGCACCGTCGGGTTGGCGATCTTGTAGCCGTTGAGGTGCAGGACCGGCAGCACCGCGCCGTCGTGCACCGGGTCCAGGAACTTGTTGGAGTGCCAGGAGGCGGCCAGGGGACCGGTCTCCGCCTCGCCGTCGCCGATGACGCAGGCGACCAGCAGGCCGGGGTTGTCGAAGGCCGCACCGTAGGCGTGCGAGAGCGCGTATCCCAGCTCGCCGCCCTCGTGGATGGAGCCGGGCGTCTCCGGCGCCACGTGACTGGGCACCCCTCCGGGGAACGAGAACTGCCGGAACAGGCGGGCCATCCCGGCGGCGTCCCGGGTGATGTCCGGGTAGGTCTCCGTGTAGGACCCCTCCAGCCAGGAGTTGGCCACCACCGCGGGTCCGCCGTGGCCGGGTCCCCAGATGCAGAGGGCGTCGAGCCCGCGGGAGGCGACGAGCCGGTTGAGGTGCGTGTACACGAGGTTCAGGCCGGGCGAGGTGCCCCAGTGACCGAGCAGCCGCGGCTTGATGTGCTCCGGACGCAGCGGTTCGGTGAGCAGGGGGTTCGCCATCAGGTAGATCTGGCCGACGGACAGGTAGTTCGCGGCACGCCAATGGGCGTCCAGCGTCCTCAGTTCCTCGTCCGTGAGTGAACCGGACTCCTGCTGGAGATCTACGGACATGCCGGGTTCCCTTCGGGTCGAAGGCACGGTGGGTGGGGGGCTGTGCGGGGCCTGCGACCCTCACCCTCCCCCGTTCGGCGAGGGCTCGACAGGGCCGACCGGCCCCTGCTTGCCACGCCGTTCGGATCCGCCCGTTCCCGGCGGAGCCGGGGCGGAGGTCCCGGTCTGCGGCGGCCGGCAGGACTGCGGTGCCCCCGCCTACCGGTTGACGGAGCGCATGCCTGCCTCGTCGTACCGCTCACCGGCCGCCTCGGGCAACTCGGCGTCGATGCGGGCGAGGTCGTCCTCCGTGAGGTCGATGCCGACGGCTGCGGCGTTCTGCTCCAGGTAGGTACGGCGCTTGGTGCCCGGGATCGGCACCAGGTCCTCGCCCTGGGCCAGCACCCACGCGATGGCCAGCTGAGCCGGCGTGACGTCCTTCTCGGCGGCGATCTCCTTCACCTTCGCCGCCAGCCGCAGGTTCGCCTCCAGGTTGGCGTCCTGGAAGCGCGGGTTCTGGCGGCGCCAGTCGTCGGCGTCCAGGTCGTCCGGGGAGGTGAACCGCCCGGCGAGGAAGCCGCGACCGAGAGGCGAGTACGGCACGAAGCCGATGCCCAGTTCCCTGCAGGTGGGCAGTACCTCGGCCTCCACGTCCCGCGACCACAGGGAGTACTCGCTCTGCACGGCCGTGATCGGGTGCACGGCGTGCGCGCGCCGGATGGTGTGGGCGCCGGCCTCGCTCAGGCCGATGCAGCGCACCTTTCCCTCGGCGACCAGTTCGCCCAGGGCGCCGACCGTCTCCTCGATCGGCACGTTCGGGTCGACCCGGTGCTGGTAGTACAGGTCGATGTGGTCGGTTCCCAGCCGTTTCAGGGAGCCGTGGACGGAGCTGCGGACGTGCTCAGCCGAGCCGTCCTGCGGGCCCACCGTGGAGATGTCGCCCGGCACAGCGCCGTCCATCCGGTAGTTGAACTTCGTCGCGATCACGTACTCGTCGCGGTGTCCCCGGATCGCCTCGCCGACGAGGGACTCGTTGGTGAGCGGGCCGTACATCTGTGCGGTGTCCAGGAAGGTCACCCCGAGGTCGAGGGCGTGCCGGATCGTCGCGATGCCCTCCTCCTCGTCGGCGGAGCCGTAGAAGGCGGACATGCCCATGCACCCCAGCCCGATGGCCGACACCTGCAATTCCCGCAACCACGCTTGTGCATGTCGTGTCCCAGCCTTCCCTGCGCGTGTGATCGTCCTCCGGGCCGCGCGAAGTCCTGCGTCCATCCAGACACAGATGCCACCACCCGGCATCCCAGGAGGAGCGGGCGCCGGGAGCGGCTTCGCGCGCCGTCGTGTCCCGACGCTATGACCTGGAGCGCACTCGAGGGCAAGTGCGCCTCCCGGACGCTGCCGACGTGGCCGGTGCCGGGGGCGCGTGCTTCCGGCGCGCGGCCTCGCCGCCGGGGACGCACTCTCCGGTGGCCTGCATCCTCCGGGCGGTGCCGGGGCGAAGCAGTACGAGGACCAGGACCGCAGAGGAGTGAGCGTGAGCGACACGGACGTGGGCCGGGGAGCCGTACTGCCGGGACGTGTGAGGCCGACCGCACCGGCAGGTGATCACCGATGACGAGATGGACGCCCAGGCCCGATGGCGGACGGCCCGGGGGGAAAGCCTGCTCCCACACCTGGACGGCGGACCCGCGCCCGCTGAGCGGGACGTGCGCGTCCTGCGCGGCGCGCGGACGTGCACCGGCCGACCTGCTGCTGTGCCTGACCTGCGGCCACGTGGGCTGCAGCGACAGCCGGCCCGGCGCTCACGCCACGGCCCACTTCGAGTCCAGCGCGCACCCCGTGGCACGCACCCTGGCAGACGGTCCGGGCTGGGCCTGGTGCTACGAGGACGAGGTGTATCTGGACCCGCCGGAAGAGCCCGTGGCGCGCTCCTCCGCGCGGCCGCCGGAGTCGGTCTGGGACTACCCGCGCCCGCCCGCCCTGCGGGAGGACGGCCGTGACGTGCGGGTGGAGTGCGCCGGCCAGGTGGTGGCCGAGACCCGCAGGAGCGTGCGGGTACTGGAGACCAGTCATCCGCCCGTGTTCTACATCCCTCCGCAGGACGTCCGCACGGAGCTTCTGTTCCCGGCGGTCGCGGGCCGGACGTGGTGCGAGTGGAAGGGCTCGGCCCGGTACTGGGACGTCATCGTGGGAGACGACGTACGCGCTCGTGCCGCGTGGAGCTATCCCCGTCCCGAGCCCCGCTACACGGCCCTCGCGGACTTCTTCGCCTTCTACCCGAGCCGCATGGACCGCTGCACGGTCGACGGAGAGGAGGTCACCGCGCAGGAGGGCGACTTCTACGGCGGTTGGATCACCGCGGAGGTGCGGGGGCCGTTCAAGGGCGCCCCGGGCACCCTCCTGTGGTGAGGCGGGAGCCCTCGCCGGGGGCTCGGCGCCACGGGTGAGCGTTGCGCCTGCCGGTGGAATCGGGTCACGGCGCTGCGGGCATTCGGCGGCATGGAAGAGCTTGGTGACCAGCCGCCCTGTCTCATGGGGGCATGTCCCACCCTTCTCGGCGCACCGTGCTGCGCGCCTCGCTCGCCGCGTCCGGCGGGGGCCTGCTGTCCTCCTGCACCGGCTCCGCCGGTGACGCGCGCTCCGGACCCCAGGGGTACGGCAGCCGCCGGACGTTCGTCCCGGACGGCCCGCGCGGGTACGTCGATCCGTCCGGCCCGGAGGTCCTCGCCGCCGAGCGCGCCCGGGGCTCCGGGCGGGTGCGCACGTACCGCATCACCGCGGCCGAGGCGTCGCTGGACCTGGGCGGGCGCACGGTGCGGACCTGGGCGTACGACGAGGCGGTTCCGGGGCCGCTGGTGCGCGCGAGCGCCGGCGAGGTGCTCGACCTGACGCTCGCCAACCGGCTGCCGGCCCTGACGACACTGCATCCGCACGGGATCCGGCTGCGCTGCGACATGGACGGTGTCCCCGGCCTCACGCAGCCGCCCGTCCGGCCGGGCGCCGACTTCCGCTACCGCTTCACCGTCGCCCACCCCGGGACGTACCTGCTGCACTCCCACGTCGGGATGCAGTCGGACCGGGCCCTGTACGCGCCGCTGGTCGTGGACGACCCGCGGGAGCCCCTCGCCTACGACGCGGAGTGGATCGTGGTGCTGGACGACTGGCTCGACGGTGTGGAGGGCTCCACCCCGGACGAGGTCATGGGCCGGCTCAGACCCGGCGGGGCGATGGCCCCGGGGCACGGGGCCATGGGTGCGGAGCGCCCCGGCCGGGGCTCCGGCGGAGCGCCGTCGGACCGTCCGGCCACCGGCCGGGAGACCGCGGGTCCCTCCCGGGTGCTGCACCGGTCCCGCAGCCGGATGCTGCACGGACGGGCCGGCCACGTCGCGTACCCCCACTACCTGATCAACGGCCGCCTGCCCGAGAACCCTTCCGTGTTCCGCTGCCGTCCCGGTGACCGCATCCGGGTGCGCATCATCAACGCCGGCGCCGAGACCGCCTTCCGCGTCGCTCTGGGCGACCACACCATGACGGTGACCCATACCGACGGCTATCCCGTGCGACCGAAGGAGACCGACGCCCTCCTGGTCGGCATGGCGGAGCGGTACGACGTGCTCGTCACCGCCGGGGACGGTGTCTTCCCCCTGGCGGCGCAGCCCGAGGGGAAGAGGGGGCGGGCCCTCGCCGTCCTGCGCACCGGGAGGAGGACGCGCGCGCTCCCGCCGGTCGGCACCCGCCCGGACGAACTCGACGGACGGACCGTCCCGGCCCGCCGCCTGGTGCCGGACGACTCGGTGGCCCTCGACGACCGGGAACCCGACCGCGAGATGCGCATCCGCATCACCGGCGGCATGGAGGACTTCGACTGGGGCTTCGACCACCAGGCCTACTCGCCGCAGCGGCGCCGTCCCGTGCGGGCCGGTGAGCGGGTTCGCCTCACGCTCATCAACGCCACCGACATGTGGCATCCGATGCACCTGCACGGGCACACCTTCTCCCTCACCGGCCTGGACGGCGCCGGCGCCCGCAAGGACACCGCGGTCGTGCTGCCGCACCGCAAGCTGGTGGTCGACCTGGACGCGGACAACCCCGGGCTGTGGATGCTGCACTGCCACAACCTGTACCACTCCGAGAGCGGGATGATGACGGTCCTCGGCTACCGCAGGTAGTGGCGGCCGGCTCGTCGGCGTCCCGTGGGCCGGCGGGCCGGACCGGCCACCCCGGTGCCGCGCACCCCGCACGGGCGACCCGGTCCTGACGGCCGTTCCCCGCCTCCGCGCTCCCCTGCCGGCCCTGTCCCCCGCGTTGCCTCCGCCCCAGCGTCCCGCCTGCTCGCGAACGGTTTCCCGGCCGCCGGGCCGGTGGGCAACAGGAAACCCGTCGACCCCCGGACCGCCGCGGCGCAACTCTGGATCCGTCAGCCGACGGCGGTGAAGGGAGGCGGAGTCCATGCGACGGGCCCTGGTGTCGATCTGCGCGACGGTGGTGGCCACCGCGGCCGTCACGGCCGGGTGCACCGGCGGCGGTGAGGACGACGGCCGTGCGCCGAACCCCCTTCCGCGTCCTGCGGCGTTGACCTGGCAGCAGGAGGTGCGCGTCGCCGACGCGCAGCAGCGTCTGACCAAGCAGTGCATGAACCGCCAGGGCTTCACCTTCTGGGAGGACCGCGGTCTGACCCTCGACGAGAGCCGGCCGGTGCGCTTCGTGCAGGACGACGTGGCATGGGCCCGTACCCACGGCTACGGCGGCCGCATCGAGGCCAAGGGCCAGGCCCTCCATGCGCGCAACCCGGTCGGCACCTACCGCCGGAGCCTGTCCACCGGCCGGCGCGCGGCCTTCGACACCGCCCTGGACGGCGGTTCGGACGCCCGCGTGCTCACGGTGGCCCTGCCCGGCGGCGGGGAGATCCGCAAGCGGCTGGGCGGCTGCATGGAAGAGGCCGAGCGCAGGCTCTACGGCGACCCGGCCGCCTGGTTCCGTACCGGCAAGATCGTCACGGGCCTCAACGCCCTGTACGGGAAACAGCTCATGGGGGACCGTCAGCTCGCCTCCGCGCTGCGGGCGTGGTCGCGGTGCATGAAGCGGGCGGGGCTGGCCCACCGGGATCCCCAGGCCGCCCGCGACGCCGTCCGCGCCGACACCGGCCGGCTGGGACCCGAGCGGTCGGACGAGGCGTTCGCCGCCGAGCGGAGGACCGCCGTCGCGGACGCCACCTGTGCCCGGCGGGCCTCCCTGCGAGCCGTGGCCACGGCCCGGGAGACGTACTACCTGGACCGCCTGCGTGACCGGTTCGGCAAGGACATCGACACCTACCGGCACCTCGGTCAGCGGGCCTACGACCGGGCGGTGCGGATCGTTCCGGAGCGCCGCTGACCACTCGGCGCTCCGGAGCGGACACCGCTCACCGGTGCGATGCGCCGGGCCGCCGGCCCGGCACACCCGCACCTTCGCACGACCGGCAACACACCGAACAGTGACAGGAAAACGAGGGGAAACAGCATGCGCAAGATCAGCGTCACCGCAGCGGTCCTGGGGCTCGCGGCCCTGGGCCTCGCCGTGCCCGCCACGGCGCAGGCGGCCGAGAGCGCCGTTCCGGGCCCCGGCTGCAACAGCAAGTGGGGGCCGCGCAACGGCTCCATGTACGCCTGGCAGGACCTGGACTGCGGGGGCACCCTGCTGATCGCCACGCCGGGCAACAGCAGCAACTGGGGCACCGCCGCCAACGACAAGGCCACCTCCGTCATGAACCGCGGCTACACCGGCGGCCTGGACCACGTCGCCTTCTACGAGAACGACAACCACACCGGCGGCCACGCGTGTCTGGCGCCGGGCGAGCTGTACGCCGACAACCTGACCGACAACCGGTTCACCAGCGGCGTCATCGTCAACGACAACATCACCTCGCACCGTTGGGTGGCCAGGAGCGCCTGCGGGGCCTTCCTGACCTGACGCGCGGGCCGGAAGGAAGCGGGCGGCCCGCGACCGTGCGGGCCGCCCCGTCCTTCCGGTGACCCGCCCTGAACCAGGGGGAACACCATGCGCAAGAGCTACTTCGCCGCGGCGGTGCTGGGGCTCACCGCGCTCGGCCTCACCGTTCCGGCCACCGCGCAGGCGACGCAGACCACCGTTGCCGGGCCGGGCTGCGCCGCCCAATATGGCCCGCCCGACGGTCGGCTGTACGCCTGGGACGCGCAGGACTGCCAGGGCTCCCCGCTGGCGGTCCCGAACGGCTGGAACTGGGGCCCGGCCGCCGACAGGGCCTCGTCCCTGATGAACCGCGGCTACACCGGTGGCCTCGACCATGCGGCCGTGTACGACAAGCCCGACTACGCGGGCGGGCACGCCTGCCTCGCCCCGGGCGAGCAGTACGCCGACGATCTGGCCCACAGCCGGTTCACCGACGGCACCCCGGTGAGCGACGCCATCAGCGCGCACCGGTGGGTGAACAGGAGCGCCTGCGGGGCCTTCCTGACCTGACCCGGCGCCGCGAGCCATACAGAACGTCCGGAACCGCCCCATCGGTTCCGGACGTTCGCGTTTTCGCCATGCCGGGGGAAAGGCCCGGCTGCCCTCGACGCCCCCGCAGTAGCCTGGGCATCCGCCGTCTCACGGACGCACTGCCATGGGGGACACCGTGGGAGACCCGCAGCACGGGCATGACACCGACGACCGGAACGGGCGGGACGGGAGTGCGCCGACCACGCGCTCCTTCCCCGCACAACTGCGACGACTGCGGCAGGCACGCGGCCTGTCGCTGACCGATCTGGCACGGCAGACGCACTACAGCAAGGGCTATCTCAGCAAGATCGAGACCGGGACGAAGCGGGCGACCCTCGACGTCGCCCGCCTCTGCGACCAAGTGCTCGATGCACACGGGGAGTTGCTCAGACTCGTCCAGGAGAGACCGCCCTCCGACGGCGGCGACGCCCCCGAGACCGCGCTCACCGGGCGCCGGTCCGACGAACCGTGTCCCTACCGCGGCCTGTCGGCGTTCACCCCGCAGGACGCGGAGTGGTACTTCGGCCGGGAACGGGCGACGGCCGCCCTGGTGGAACGGGTCTTCGAACGGGTGGGCAGCGGCCCGCTGCTGGTGGTCGCTCCCTCGGGCGCGGGCAAGTCGTCGCTGCTGAACGCCGGACTGGTGCCCGCCCTGCGGCGCGGCGACTTCCCGATGCCGGGCGCCGACCGGTGGCCGGTGGTCACGTTCACGCCCACCTCGCGGCCCGTGGACGAACTGCTGGAGCGCACCGCCAAGGCGGTGGGCACCGACCTCGGCGTCACCGCGGAGGAGGCCCGGCGTCGCCCCGAGGCGGTGCCGGAGGCCCTCCGGACGGCGACCGAGGTCCCGTCCGGCCGTGCGGGGAACCGCCGGCCCCCTCCCTGCCGGCCGGTGCTGATCGTCGACCAGTTCGAGGAACTCTTCACGCTCTGCGCGGACGTGGACGAGCGCCGCTCCTTCGTCCGGGTGCTCCGCGCCCTGGCGGCGTCCTGGCCGGAAGGGAGCGGGCACGGCCCCGCCGTGGTGGTGCTCGGCATGCGGGCCGACTTCACCGGCAACTGCCTGGAACTGCCCGAGCTGGCGCCGGTCTGCACCGACGGCCTGTACGTGCTGCCCCCGATGTCCCTGGCGGAGCTGCGGGAGTCGATCACGCGCCCGGCTGAACTCGCCGGGCTGACCCTCCAGCCGGGCCTGGTCTCCCTGCTCCTGCGCGACGCGGGGCTGCGCGACGGACCGGGTGGCACTCCCCCGGGCACCGCCGAGGGGAACCGGCCCGGCGCGGACGAGACGCCCTCGGGTGCGCTCCCCCTCGTCTCCCACGCCCTGCTGGCCACCTGGCAGCGGCGGGAGGGCTCCGCGCTGACCGTCGCCGGGTACGAGCGGGCCGGCGGGATCCAGGGCGCGATCGCCCGCACCGCCGAGAACGTCTTCGCCCGGCTGTATCCGGCCGAGCAGAAGACGATCCGCCGCGTTCTGTCGCGCCTGGTGTACGTGGCGGACGGGGCCGGGGCGACCCGTCGCCGGATGAGCCGGGCGGCGCTGATGGAGCAGCTCGCCGACGCGGACGGCGCCGCCGCCGCCCTCGACGCCTTCGTACGGGCCCGGCTGATCACGATGGACAGCGACACCGTGGAGATCACCCACGAGGCCCTCCTGCACGCCTGGCCGCGGCTGCGCGACTGGATCCACGCCGACCGCGCCGGACTGCTGCTCCACCAGCAACTGGCCCACGCCGCCGCGGAATGGGAGCGCGAGGGCCGCGATCCGTCCGCCCTGTACCGCGGCACCCGGCTGAACACCGTGGGTTCCTGGGCCGAGGAGCTGGACGGATGGAGCCGGCTCAGTCCCGGCGAGGAGGCGTTCCTGCGGGCGAGCCTGGCCGAACGGCAGGTGCTGGAGCGGCAGGCCAGACGCCAGGTCCGGCTGCGGCAGTCCATGCTGGCCACCCTCGCCGTACTGCTGGGGCTCGCCCTGACCGCCGGCGCCCTGGCCTACCAGCAGCGCGAGAGCGCCCTCGACCAGGAGGCCGTCGCGCGTTCCCAGGCCCTCGCCGTACGGTCCGCGTCGCTCGCCGGGGGTCAGCCGGAGGCGTCGATGCTGCTGGCCGGGGATGCCTACCGGGCCCATGCCACCACCGAGGCGCGCGGCGCGCTGCTGAGCACGCAGTCCCAGCCGTTCTCCGGCCGGCTGGGCGGCCACCGGGGCCCGGTCAACGCGGTGGCCTTCGCACCGGGCAACCGGTCGCTGGCGACGGCCAGTTCGGACGGGACGGTGACGCTGCGCCGGGTGCGCGACCGGCGGACGACCGCCACGCTCCCGGTGCGCGGCCCGGTCCGGTCGATCGCCTTCAGCCCCGACGGCCGCCTCCTGGCGGCGACATCGGCGCTCGGACCCGTGAGCCTGTGGGACGTCGCCGCCGCCCGGCGCACGGCCGTGCTGGGCGACAGCACGCGCGGCGCCCGGACGCTGGCCTTCGACCCCCGCGGGGGCAGACTTGCCGTCGCGACCACGCGCGGGGCGATCGAGGTGTGGGACACCGGGCGCACCCCGCGGAGCACCGCCACCCTGACCGGGCACGAGGGATCGGTCAACGCCCTGGGGTACGCCCGGCACGGCCGGACCCTGGTGTCCGCCGGCACCGACCGGACGGTGCGGCTGTGGGACACCGACCGCGAGGAGCAGCTCACCGTGCTGAAGGGGCACACCGACGAGGTGCTGGGCGCCGCCTTCTCCCCGGACGGGCGCGAGGTGGCCTCCGGCGGCATCGACCGGACGGTCCGGCTGTGGGACGTGCGCGACCGCCGGCTCAGCGCGACGCTGTCGGGGAGCAGTGACGACATCAACGCCGTGACGTACACCCCCGACGGCGCCACCGTCATCGCGGCGGTCGGTGACGGCACGACCCGGCTGTGGGACGTCCGCAGCGGCCGGCAGACCGCCGTGCTGGCCGGTCACACCGACTACGTCATGGGCGCGGCCGTCACCTCCGACGGCCACCTGCTGGCCACCGCCGGGTTCGACCGGTCCGTGGTGCTGTGGGACCTGGGCGGCCCGGTGCTGACGGCGCGTCCGTTCACGGAGGTGTGGCAGGCGCGGTACAGCCCCGACGGGTCCCTGCTGGCCACCGCCGACACCGACCACACCGTGCGCCTGTGGGAGGTGCGCGGGCGGCGGCTGCTGGGGACGCTCCGGGGCCACACGGAGACGGTCTTCTCGGTGGCCTTCGCCCCCGACGGGCGCACCCTGGCGTCGGCGGGCTCCGACGGCACGATCCGGCTGTGGGACGTGGCCACCCGTTCGCCGCTGAGGACGCTGACCGGCCACACCGGGCAGGTGCTCTCCGTCGCCTTCGCGCCCGACGGGCGGAGTCTGGCCTCGGCCGGGGCCGACCGCACCGTGCGCCTGTGGGACGTGGGCGCACGCCGGCCGCGGGCGACGCTGACCGGCCACCGGGACTACGTCAACGGCGTCGCCTTCAGCCCCGACGGCCGGACCCTGGCGAGCGCCGGCGACGACCTGGCCGTCCGGCTGTGGGACGTGTCCGCGCGACGGCTGCTCGACACCCTGGACGGCCACACCGGCGCGGTCCGCAGCGTCGCCTTCGCCCCGGACGGGCGGACCCTGGCCAGCAGCGGCAACGACGGCACCATACGGCTGTGGGACGTCGGCCGGCGCCGCGCGCAGGCCGTCCTCACCGGACACATCGGCTCCACCCGGGGCATCGCCTTCTCGCCGGACGGCCGCAGGCTCGCCAGCAGCGGCAACGACCGTACGGTGCGCCTGTGGGACGTCGCCCGAAGGCGGCCGTGGGCGACGTTGACCGGACACACCAACGCGGTGTGGAGCGTGGCCTTCGCCCCGGACGGGCGCACGGTCGCCAGCAGCAGCACCGACGGCACCGTACGGCTGTGGGACCTCGACCCGGGGGCGCGGCTGGCGGAGATCTGCCGGCTGCGCGCGGACCTGGACGACGACGAACGCGCCGCGCTCCTGCCGGGGGTCCCCCTCTCGGACGAGGATCCCTGCGACCGGGACTGAGGCGGCACGCCTGCTCGCAGGGGGTTTCCCAGGTGTTTCCCGTTGCCCGTCGGCAGGAGTCGACGGGCGGGACGTCGACGGACCGGCGGCGCGGCCAGCAGGCTGCTGGCGACCACTTCTTCACCGCCTACAGGAAACGGGGGTCCTGGCATGGTCCGCCGGACCGGTCTCATCCGCACACTGATCGCTCTCATGGCCCTGATGTTCTGGGCCCCGGTGGCTGCCGCCGCCGCGCCCGGCCCGGCGGCCGCCCCGCGGGCGGCCGCCGCTTCGTGCGGCGCCCAAGCGCCCGGGGCCTCGCCCGCGGCCGAGCGGGCGATCGCCGCCGCCTGCGCCGAGGTGGCGGCCGGCACCTGGTACACGTGGGGCGGCGGCCACGGCTCCCAGCCGGGCGCCACCTATGGGCAGGTCGATCCCACCGACCCGGACAGCGCGCACGACCCCGAGCGGCTCGGTTTCGACTGCTCCGGTCTCGTACGGCACGCCTACGCCGAGGCGACGGGTTCCGACATCCTCGACGGCATCGCCAGCCAGCAGTACTACACGCACCGCGCGGCGGCCCGCTTCACCGCCGCGCAGGGCCTCGCCCCGCTGCTGCCCGGTGACCTGCTCGCCTGGGGCACGTCGAAGGACCTGCACCACATCGCCATCTACCTGGGCGCGGGCAAGATGGTCGAGGCGAAGGAGTCGGGCACCCGGCTCATGGTCAGCGACGTCCGGATGAACGGCTACTTCGGGGCCGTCCGCGTCAACACCGGCCAGGTCACCGGTCACATCCACCAGACCTGGGGCACCGACGTGTGGACCAAGGAGAAGCCCTCGCTCGGCGCGGCGCGCGTCTACGCCTTCCCGTACTCCACCACCATCCGGGTGCAGTGCCAGATCCACGCGGAGATGGTCAGCGCGGAGGGTTACGACAACGACGCGTGGTCGTATCTGCCGGACTACCGGGCCTGGGTGAGCAACATCTACATCAAGGGGCCGGCGTGGCTGGACGGTGTCCGGGACTGCGGGACGACGAATCCCGTGCCGATGGTGTGACGAAGGCGTGACGCCGTGCGCCGGGGCCCGGCCCGGCCGGGCCCAGTAGGCTCTGGCCGCGGCCGGGGACCGCGAGCCGTCGTCCGAGGTCGGGGCGGCGGCCGACGAGCCGCCGCACCAGGGCCGCTCGGGAGGGGACACGCCATGATCGCTGCGGAGTACGGTTACGAGGTGCTGCCCGGAGTGGCGGTCGACACCCCGGGTGTGGACGACGTCCTGCGGCGGCGTGAACGAGGACTGCGGTGGGGCGTCGGGGCGCTGACCGCCGAAGCGCTGCTGCTGGTGGCCGTCCTGTTCCTGGCGGGCCCGAACTCCGCCGCGGGCGTGGTCACCGCCGCCTGTCTGGCCCCCGTCATCGCGGTCACGGCCGGGCTGACGCTGCTGTGGCGCCGGGCCCGACGCCGGGAACGGCTGGTGGTGTCCACGTACGGCTGGCAGGTCTGGCCCGTGCGCACCCAGGACGTCCGGGTGGTCGACGCCGAGGGGCAGCGGGTCCGGGGCCGGCGCTGGGGGACGGACGGGCGGGTGGTGCTGCTCCAGCCGGACGGCCAGAGCCACTGCTCGTTCCCCGTCCCCGCGGACGGCTGGGACGGCCCCCGTCCGCAAGGGACCCGCCCGGCGGACCGGGTGTGGTTCGCTGGCGACACCCGGTTCGGCGGCATGGTCGCCGAACCGGGCGGGCTGCCCTTCCGCTACGTCGTCCGCGCCACGCCGGGCAAGCGCCGCGGCACGCAGGCCGAGGACGAACTGGCGCGCCGCGCAGGTTTGATGCCCCGGAACCGGCGGCCCTAGCGTCTCGTGAAGCCTCCTGGCCGGGGTGGGGTGCCGGACCTGATCGGCTCGCGCACCGGCGCCTGGGAACGCGGCGGGGCCGCACCCTGCCTGTGCAGGACGGGATCTGACGTGCTGTCAGGGAACCAGCGGGCCGGCGAGCACGGCCGATCCCGCCTCACGGTCCCCGGCCCAGCTCACCGACTCGGCATCGCGCGGCTTGCGCCCCCACAGCATCAGCAGCAGGTCCTCGGCGGTGCCCGAGACCTCCGCGACCGGCTCGCCCTTTCCGTAGGTCCAGCAGCGGCCGGAATCGGTGGCGGTGATGCGCACGGACTGCTCCGGAGCCGTGGCGGCTCCCCTGGAGATCATGCGGAGCGCCATGGTGTCGAAGACCTCGGCGACACCGTCGGAGGCAAGGGCGGGAGGCAGCGAAGTCGTCGAGCCGAGTGCGTGCTGGGCGTCCCACCGGTGCATCAGCGTCTCCTGGGTGCGGCGGCGACGCCAGAATCCGACCGTGCGGGGCGGGAAGAACGTCCAGGCCGCAGTCGAGGGGTCGACCGACAAGGCCGCCACGAGCGCGTCGGCCGACTCGGCGTACCAGGTCCTGAGACCCGCCCGGTCACGGGGTGCGGCGTCCTCCGCGTAGCCGTCGCCGTGCCCCTCCCGCACGGCCGCGACGACCCAGAGGTTCCCCGCTCCCATGTGGACGGCCAGATCGCGCAACGTCCACGCGCCGCAGTGCTCGACCGGAACCGACAGATCGCCGTCCAGCAGGGCACCGAACGCATCCAACTCACGCCGCAGTTCGACCAGATAGTCCACGGCGCCACGCTACAGCGGCCCGCGTCGCGACCGCCCGGTGTTTCGCTTCCAGGTGATCCTCAGCGCTTCCGGGCCATGCCCGCGGCGATGAGGTGTTCCCATACCGTGAGCTCTCGTCTCCCCCACGGGCCGTCGGTCTCGTCGGGACGCCACAGCGACGCGGGGACGATCCCGGGGTCGAGGATCTCCAGGCCGTCCAGCAGGGCGGCGATCTCGGCGTCCGTGCGCCACCGGCCCCGGCCGAAGGTCTGCTGGAGGACCTTCTCGGCCTGGGTGGTCTCCTGGTTGTCGCCGGAGCGGAAGTGGCTGAGGAAGAAGTAGCTCCCGCTCGGGACGTGGTCCCGCCAGTAGCGGACGATGCCGGCCGGGTCCTCGTCGTCGTTGACGTGGTGCAGGATGGCGCTGAAGATGACGGCTACGGGGCGGGTGAAGTCGATGATCTCCCGCGTGGCCGGGTGGGAGCGGACTCCTCCGGGGTCGCGCACGTCGAGCGCCACGACCCGGGTCCGGTCGTTGTCCTCCAGCAACGCACGGCCGTGAACCAGCACTTGGCCGTCGTTGTCGACGTAGACGACCCGCGACTCGGGAGCGTGGCGCTGGGCGACCTGGTGGACGTTGTCGGCGGTCGGCAGGCCACTGCCCAGGTCGATGAACTGCCGGACGCCGGTGGTCTTCGCGATCTCGCCGACCGCCCGGACCAGGGCAGCGCGGTTGGCGAAGGCGATGGCCACCGAGCCCGGCAGGTCACGCTTGAACACGTCGCCGATCTCCCGGTCCACGGCGTAGTTGTCCTTGCCGCCGAGCAGGTAGTCGTAGACGCGGGCGATACTCGGCTTGGTCGGGTCGATGAAGGAGCCTTCGAACGTCATGGCGGCCATTCTTCCGCCGGCGACGCCCACGCACCCGCCGTTCCGGGACGCCGGCCGGCCGCCGACGGTCGCCCTCTTCTCAGGACTCCACGCACTGCCTGCCGGCGGCGCGGCGCGGACGCCGTGGGCCGGTCAGAAGCTCAGCGGGCCGGCCTCGGTGATGCTCGCCCAGTCGTTCTCGGGGTTCGCCCAGAAGGAGATCTTCAGATAGCGGACGTCCACGGGCCCGGTGGTGAAGAGAACCGTCTCGGGCGCGGTGGTCGTCCCCGAACTGCGGCCCTCCCAGACCTTGGTGTAGGCGACGCCGTCCGCGGAGGCGTGCAGGGTGTAGTCGTTCCACCGCAGATCGCCGCGGTGCCAGGCCACCGTCGCGCCGCACACGTGGCGCAGCGTGCCGGTGTCCAGGATCAGCGCGGCGCCGAAGCCCTGGCCGGACCAGCGGGTCGTCAGATCGCCGTCGACTGCGTTGGCGGGTGGGTTCGCCGGTTCGTGGGTGGTGGCGGTCGCCGAGGTCACGGGTGCGGCCCGGGTGCAGGTCCGCTGCGGTGTGACGTCCTTGTGGACGGCGCGTTCGTCGCCGAGACGGAGGGCGTCGTAGTACATCACGCGCTGGGTGGTGCTGGACGGGGCGCCGGTGTTCCAGTCCCACTTGTAGATGCCGAACTTGAAGTACGGTGAGCGCGGGCCGCCGTCGTGGGTGGCGCCGGTGCGGTTCACGACGCGTTCGCCGTTCTTCCAGACCTGCAGCACGCCGCTGCTGTCCGTGCGCCAGGTGACGTGGAAGACCCAGTCGACCCAGGTACCGGTGGTGTACGCGCCCAGATCGAGGAACTGGCCCCGGAAGTCGATCTTCCAGCGTCCTTCGTCGGTGAGGAGCGCCAGGGGCGGGGAGCCGCCCGGGCAGCCGACGTCGCACTGGTGCCACTGGCTCACGATCTCGGCGGAGGTGTCGTAGGCCCAGCTGGACGCCAGATTGATGCTGAAGCCGTACCAGCGCTCGGCGTTCGCCGGCTGCTCGTCGCGCTGCGATATCTCCGCCCGTTTGCTGCTGGAGACGATGGGATCGCTCTTGCGCAGCTCGAAGCGGGCGGCGTGCGAGCCGTCGCGTGTGGGGCCGGTGACGTTGGTGGCGCCGTACGAGGTTCCCCACTGCTTCAGTAAGTTGGGTGGCGCGGCGGCCGGGAGCGTGCGGTCGGCGGCCTGTTCCCAGTCGAGGGTGCGCAGGACTCCGGCGGGGTCGGCGGCCGCCGGTTGCGCGGGCGACAACGCCAGTGCTGCGGTCAGCACGGGCAGGACGACGGCCACGAGCCAGGCTCTGGGGCGCGATCGTTTCATGGTGCAAGTCCTCCCGGGGGACGCGGGACGGGCTGCCGCGGAGGCGCGGCGCCCGATGGCGGGCCCGACTCTCCCGCCGGGAGGACGGGCGGGCAAGGCCCGGCAGCAGGGCGCGCGGGAGCATCCGGACCCCGGCCCGCACCACCGACCGATGGCGTAGACCTCCACCGACGACGGGCGTAGGCGTTGCGCGACGGCGTGTGGACGAAGGACGCATCACCTCACGCGAGCGCTTCGCGCAGCCCTCGTGGGGAGCCGCCCGGCCACGGCGCGTTCTCGACTGCGCGACCATGGCCGGGTGACCACAGCGAGAGGTCAGAAGCTGACGCGTGTGGTGCAGAAGTCTTCCGGCACTCCGACATCCGTCAGGGCGTCGTAGGCGGCCACTGCGACGGGTGGCGGGATCCGGCTCACGGCTCGTCGTGCCCGTCGTCGTGCGGGGACGGCAAGGGGTCCGTGACCCAGCCCGCGGTCAGCACGAGCCGTGTGTGGCGGTGCAGGGCGAGGAAGCCGAAGGGCCGGTCATAGGTGGCGCTGATCCGGGTGGTGACGTAGCGGAGGTCGGGCAGAGCTCCGCCGACGGCACCGAACGCCGTCACCGAGGCCGCCTCGAAACCCAGTGCGTTGAACGTGGCCGTCGTGTGCTGCTGGGCCGACCCGACGGCGAGCGGGAAGTCGCTGATGCCGGGGAAGTGCCCGCGCGAGGTGTCCCGTGCCGTCGTGAGCCCGAACAGCCGGTGCATCAGCAGGAGATCGTGGCACGCGGACATGTCGTACGCCGCGGTCGTCACGTCCAGCGACGGCGGTTCGGGCCGCGTGTTGCGCACCTTCTCCACCCGCAGGCCGGGACCGGCGTGCCCGTAGGGCAGCCGAGGGCCCGGCACGACCGCGTGCCGGCCGGCGAGGATGTCGACCCCGGCCTGCAGCACCTGCCCCGGCTCCATGCCCTCGTCGCCGAGCAGCAGGTGCACGTCCAGGGCGTTGTTGCCGAGCACCTTCAGCTCGGTGACGTGTCCGCCGGGTGTGTCCGCCACCGCTACCCGGTCCAGCACCGCACTGGAGCGCTGCAGCCCCAGCCGCGGCGTGGTGGCCCACGGCTCGTACGCCGTCTCCAGTTCCGTTTCGTCGAACGGGCTCAGCCACCGCGTGCGCAGGGTCAGCGCGCTCGCCAGCACCAGGTGCGTGTCGCGGGTCAGCCCCATTGGCATGCGGTCGATCAGCCCGTCGGTCCGCTTCGCCGCCCAGGCGTCCAGCGCGCGCCGGTCGGTGGCAACGTCCCCGGTGAGCACCCCGTGGGCGTCGGCCGGCAGGCTCTGCCGCCACTGCTCCTTCAGCTCCAGCGTGCGCTGCGTCCACAGCCCGAGGGCTGTGTCCAGTCCTCGCATGGCGTTCATGGCGGTGAGCACCTCACGGGCGGCGGCCGGCGCTTGTCCGGCGTCGAGTCCCAGCGCCTCGGTCAGCTCGGCGCGCGCCGGGCCCCCGGCTCCGTCGGCCAGGTGTGCCAGCAACGGCCACACCGCCGCCGCCGAGAACACCGTGCCGCCCTCCGAGGCACCCGCCCACCGCGCGGTCAACCCGTTCACCGCGCGGACCGTCGTCGTCGCGACTCTCATGCCACCCCCGTCGTCGGCGCCGCCGCCGCACCGCCGCACCGCAGCTCGGCGCCTCACTCCTCGAACGCTCCGCGCAACATACAGCGTGATCGCAGCGTGGCCGTCACGTCCGCGGGCAGGCCCTCGCGTCCGCGCCCCGGCGGGGTCGTGGGGCGTCCCGGCCGTCCGCCGCCCCCGCGCCCTCAGGGGGCCTCGGGCGGTGCGCCGAGCGTGTCGCCGTAAAGGCGGAACAGGCGCAGCTGCGCGGGCCCGTCGGTGCCGGTTCCGCGCAGGCGTTGCCAGCAGTCGGCGGTGAGGCGGCGTGCGTGGGCGCCGGGCCAGGGCCGGGGCAGCAGTTCCGGGGGGAGCAGCGGGTCGGGGTTCATGGCCCTGGTGAACTCGGCTGCCAGTTCGACGGCCGTCGCCAGCCGCCCGGCCGCCGCATCCACGGTGCTCTCGGCGTCTCGCGGTGCGTCCAGCTCGGCCAGGCAGTGCCGCGCGAAGGTGGTGAGCCGTTCGTAGCGGGTGGCGATGTCCGGCAGGGGCCACAGCGCGGCGGCCAGGGCCGCCGGGTCGGTGACGGAGCCGATGCGGAGGTCGGTGCTGGTGAGGAAGGTCATGGAGTCCAGGACGCCCAGGTGGCGGGCGTGGGCCTCGACGATGCCGGTGACCGGGTTGGCGGTGACGTAGAGGCCGCCCTGGAGAGGCGCCGCGCCGAGGTGCAGGAGGGTGTCGCGCAGGGCGTCGCGGACGCTCCGACGGGATTCGGGGACGGCGAAGGCGAACAGGTGCCAGACGCCGTCCCAGGGGGCGAGACCGGCGTCCTGCCGGTAGGCGTGGCGTACGTACTCCGCGTCCGGTGCCAGGGCTCCGGTCGGGTCGGCGACGGCCCGCAGGACGGCCTTGCGTCCCCGGCCGTCCTGGGTGAACCGGCCGTCGGCGACGAGGCGTTTGACGCACAGGCGCACCTGCTGGTCGGTCATGCCCAGCAGGCCCGCGACGCCGTACAGCTCGGCGGCGTCCACGGTGCCGTCCTCCCGCACGAGGGCGTGCACGAGCAGCCGGGTGGGGACCTCCGGCCGGGGCGGACGTGCGGCGCGCCCGCCGGTGACCGGGGTGCCGGTGTCACCGAGGCCGTCGGCGTCGGGGGTGCGGGTGTCACCGAGGTCGTCGGCGTCGGGGGTGCCGGCGTCCGTCACCGCGCGCCCCCGTCGGTCCGGTCCGCCTCGGTGACGGGGCGGTACATCGTCGTCACGGCGCCGAAGCCCAGCAGGCGGCGCAGGTAGGGCGTCCGCTCGGTGTGCCCGGCGACGAAGCCGTGCCGTTCGTACAGGGCGCGGGCGCGCGGGTTGGTGTCGATGACGTCGAGGCGGACGCGACGACAGCCGTTCTCGGCCGCGACGGCGGCGACCTGCTCGAGCAGCAGGCTGCCGATCCCACCGCCCCGGTGCCGCGCGTCCACCGCGATGCCGTCCATGACGAGTTCCGCCTTCGCGGGAGTGCGTTCGAACAGGGCGAGGACCGCGAGCCGGGGCAGGCCGCGGAGGACGCCGTAGGTGGACAGGACGTCCGGCACGTCGCCGCCGGTGAGCGCGCGCCCGCCGAGCCGGTAGCCGGCCACGCCGACCACCTTTCCGTCGACGAGGGCGGTCACACCCCGGTCGTGGTTGAGGTGGGCGGCGATGAACTCCCGCCCGGTTTCCGGGGGGTCGAGGGCGGGGCCGAGTTTGCGGCCGAACGCTTCCCAGTAGAGGGCGGCCACTTCCCTCTCGGCTCCTTCCGGCACACCTCGCCGGCACGCGACGGCCTCGGCCCCCCGGCCGCCGTCCGGTGGGCCCTCCGCCGTCGGGCGCTGCGGGCTCGTGGGCTCCATGCTCCTGCTCCTCCTGCCTTCCCGGTCACCGTCCACGATTGATTCTAGTACGTTCATTCCTGGCACGAGCGTTTTTCGAACGATAGATTTTGCTGGACGACGGATTGCGGAGGTCCGATGCCGGTACGACGGGGAGCAGTGCGCGCCAGGCGTGGTCGGCGGTGGCTGCTGTGGGTTCTGGTGGGCGCCGTGCTGGTGGCGGGGGGTCTCGGTGGGGTCGTGGTGTGGCAGAACACGTACGCACTCCGGGAGGAGCGCGTGGTGCTGCGCCACGAAGGTCACCGGCTGGAGGGCGTACTGGCCCGCCCGCCCTCGGGTGAGGGGCCGTTCGGGCTCGTGGTCTTCGTGCACGGGGACGGGCCCGTGGACGCGACCCACGACACCTTCTACCGGCCGGTGTGGGAGGCGTTCGCGCGGGCGGGTTACGCCTCGCTGTCGTTCAGCAAGCCCGGCGTGGGCGGCTCGGAGGGCGACTGGCTCGACCAGAGCATGGACGAGCGCGCCGAGGAGACGCTCGCCGCGGTCGCCTGGGCGCGCGAGCGTCCCGGGATCGACGGCCGTCGCATCGGGCTGTGGGGGGCGAGCCAGGCGGGATGGGTCCTGCCGAAGGTCGCCGCGCGGGACCGGCGCATACGGTTCGTCATCGCCGTCTCCCCGGCCGTCAACTGGCTGCGGCAGGGCCGGTACAACCTGCTCGCCGAACTCCGCCGCGAAGGCGCCGGCCGACGGCGTGTCGAGACGGAGCTGCGCCGCCGCGAGACGACGCTGCGGCTGCTGAGGCGGGGCGCGTCCTACGCGGAGTACCGCGCGACCGTGGGGGACGCGGGCGACATCACTCCCGGCCGGTGGCGGTTCATCGCGGAGAACCACACCTCCGACGCGGTCGCCGATCTGCGCGCCATGCGGGGGACGCCCGTCCTTCTCGTGCTGGCCGGCCACGACGTGAACGTGGACGTCGCGGAGACGCGGGCGGTGTACCGCAGGGAGCTGCCCGCCTCCGCACTGAGCGTCGCGCACTTCCCCGACGCCACGCACGCGCTGGTGGATCACGACATCGAGCGCTCGTCGTGGCGGCTGACCGCGACCGCCGTCTTCGCGCCGCGCAAGCTCTACGCGGCGGGATTCCTCGACCGGCAGGCCCGCTTCCTGCGGGAAGCCGGCGCGCGGGAGGGAGGGGAGTGAACCCCGCAGGGGCCGGTGCGCGCGCCGCGGCCGGTTCGGTCCCGGGCGGTTCTCACTCGACCGAGCAGGGTGTCGGTGACCGGACAGCTGTGTCCGCCGCACGACCATGACACAGATCCGGCAGGACCAGGCACGGGCGGACGTGCAGGACGACTCCCAGGTGGCCGGTGACCGCCGCGAGGCGCCGCCGGGACGCGAGGGGGGCGGGCAGGCCGGCGGCAGGGAGCCGTCGATCGGTCAATCGCTCGGTTGCGGAAGGATGTTGTGCGTGGACCGGAACAGGTTGTGCGGGTCGTACAGCGTCTTGACGCGGCGCAGTCGCTCGTAGTCGCCGGCCGCGAAGAGCTCCCGCACGTGCTCCGGTGACAGGGGGCCGCCGTCGTGGTAGACGGAGTTGAGGCTGCGGCCGACGGTCCAGGGTTCCAGTGCGTCGTAGACCTGCCGGTGGACCGGCCGGGCGGCCGCGGGCGGCGCGGCCGCGCCGCCGGTCATCACGCGCAGCATGTACGCGGCGTCCCTGGTCCCGACCGCGCCCCGGTCGGGGGACGGGCGAGCGAAGGCCCCGCCGAGGTGGCGGATCTCGATGCTGCACGGTACGGCCGCGCCGGGTCCGGCCACGTCCACGACCGTGCCCAGGGCCGTGGGGTCGAGTGCGCGCAGCAGGACGTTGCCGCCGAAGTAGGCGTGCGGGGCGTGCGGATCCCGGTAGATGTCGCCCACCCGCGTGTAGGGCATCTCCCGGACGGTGTCGAGCAGCCGCGGGCCGAGTGCCCGCAGGGGCGCAACGAGCCGTTCGCCCTCCTCGGCGGAACCTGTGAACGCGATCCGGATGTGTGCCGCGTAGCGTCCGTGCAGCGGCTCGGGGACGTTCGGCCACGGCGGGCAGGCCATGAGGCACAGGGAGGAGGTGAGTTCGTCGGGCAGGGTCGACGTCCACGCCCGGTAGGCGAGCAGCAGGTCGAGGGGGCGGTCCGCGGCGAGGTGGAGGCTGCCGCCGTAGAGCCGCGTGAGCGGCATGAGGGCCGTTTCGACGGCGGTGACAGCGCCGAAGTTCCCGCCGCCGCCGCGCAGGGCCCAGAACAGGTCGGGCTCGGACTCGGCCGTGACATGGCGCAGGACGCCGTCCGCGGTGACGACGTCGAGGGCGCGGACGTGGTCGCTGGCGTAACCGGTGCGGCGGCCGAGCAGTCCGGTGCCGCCGCCGAGGAGGTAGCCGACGACACCGATGCCGAGGGCCGAGCCGTTGACCGGGGCCAGACCGTGCGGGGCGGACCGCTCGACGACCTCTCCCCACAGCACCCCCGCCTGCGCTGTGACCGTCCCTGCGTCCGGGTCCACCGTGAGGGTCTTCATCCTGCGCGTGGTGATGAGCACGCCTTCGCCGTTCAGGGCGGTGACGATGCCGTGTCCGGTGGACTGCACGGCGACGGGCAGCCTCCGCTCGGCGGCGAACCGGACCGCGGCACGCACGTCCTCGGGGCGGGTGGCGCCGACGACGAGAGCGGGGCGGTGGCGGAAACCGGCCTGGAATCCGGCCCGTTCGTCGTCGTACCGGCTGCTGCCGGGCAGGAGTACGGGGCCTTCCACCTCGGCGGCCAGCGTGCCGGCGTCGCCCTTCATCCGTTGTTCTCCTTCCTCGGGCGTCCGGTCACCGCGACGCGAGGGCAGCCGCGCCCTCAAGTCCGTCAGCGCAGGGACGAGTTGTCCTGCATCCAGTGGAAGCCGCGGCTGACGAGAGGGAAGGTCTCCGGGGGGCGGCGGCGCAGGTGCAGGCGCAGGTGGGAGCCGTCGGCCTTGCCCTCCAGGATCAGCCGATCGTCGGCGGGCCGCTCGAAGGCGAACGTCACCTGCCAGGCGGGATCGGCCATCTTGACCAGGGAGAGGGAGCGGGCGTTCATGTCGAACGCCGCCATGCAGGGGTCGAGCGAGTCGTCCATGTGCTGGACGGCCGCGGCGTCGGCGGAGTCCACGACGAGGCGGCGCCAGCGTCGGCCGTCGGTCGTCACAGGCGGGCGCTGTTCGCCGTCGACCCGGAAGTCGGTGACGTCCCAGACTCCGTACAGTTCGGGCTTCTCGCGTCCGCCCGCGTGGTTCTTCCAGAACGTCCAGTCGTTGCGCAGCTGCGCGCCGAGGAGCCACAGCCCGGCCCCGGCCTGGAGGGCGGTGGCGATCCGGTTGGCCCGGCGGGAACGGAAGAGGTCCGTGAGGGCGGCCGCGGGCAGCGGGCGCTCCGTGAGCGCTGCCTCGGCCAGGCGGGGCGCGTGCGGGGCCAGCAGAAGCAGGCTGAGCAGGAGCAACTGGAAGGAGTGCACCTTGACGGGGACGTCGAAGGTCATGTTGAGCAGGAGCACCTGCGCCATCTCCGCGGCGGACAGCAGCGCGCCCAGCGACGCCGTGCGCGGCACGACGAGCAGCAGTCCGCTCGCGATCTCGGCACAGCCGAGGACCATCTGGTAGGGCGTCGAGGATCCCGTCTGCGCCCACAGCAGACTCATCGGGCTGAGCGCGCCGAGCGGCTCGACGAGCTTGGACGGCGGCAGCTGGAACTGCAGCGGGACGGCCTTGGCCGCGCCGTAGGAGAACATCTGGCCCGCGAGGCAGAAGCGGGCGGCCAGGCGGAGCCACTTGTCCGGCGTCGCACCGCCCGTCCGGCGCCGGTCCAGCACGGACCACAGCGGTGTGGCCGCGGCGGCGCCCGCGAGCCAGCAGAGCTGCCCCGCCCAGGCGTGCGCGTCGTCGCCGCCCTCGAAACGGTCACCCGGTTCCTTGCCGAGGACCCGGACGGACATCCAGTTGCGCACCGGGCGGATGGCCCAGAGCTTCGCCCAGGCGTCGGCCGCTTCCTGCAGACGCCCCATGCCGCCCCCGCGCAGCGCCAGGTAGACCTGCGGGGAGGTCAGGCAGTACAAGCCCGTGTAGACGCAGCCGAACCGGTAGGCGGTGCGGGCGGCCGCGAGCCGGTTCGGCGTGGCAGGACCGGTGGCCTGCGACGCGATCGCCCGCCTTGCGGCCCGGCCGGCCGGGGCTGACGCGGCGGTCCGCAGCCACTTGCCTACTCGCACCTTCATCGTTCCTCACCTTCTCGGGGACCGTGGTCGGTGGTCGCGGTCAGTCGCGGCGGAATCGTCCGAGCCAGGCGTGCACGTCGAGGAGTTCGGACGTGGTCGGGATGACGCCGCGCATGAGGGACTCGTCGATCGACTCGACCGTCCAGCCCTCGGCGAAACCGTCGCGCAGGTGCTCGGCCGAACGCTTGAGGGCGGGCGGCTCGTCCTCGTCCGGGAGCGGGGCGGGGATCTCCTCGATGGCGTCGGCCAGCCGCGCCTGCATCTCCGCGGACCCCCGGTCGCTGATCGAGAGGATGTGTGCCACCGCCCCGGGGCGGCAGGCGCGGTGCAGGGCCGCCGCGTAGGCGCGCAGCCTGTCGCCCTCGAAGGTGTGGGCGAGGCCGGAGTCGATCACGGTGTCGAAACGCCCTGCGTAGTCCGTCAGGTCGAGGGCGTCGGCGACCTCGAAGACGGCGCCCAGCCCGCGCGATCCGGCCTTGTCCCGGGCGAGGGAGATCGCCGTCGGGGACAGGTCCAGCCCCGTCACCTCGTAGCCCTTGCCCGCCAGGTGGAGGGCGTCCTCACCGGTGCCGCAGCCCGCGTCGAGCACCGCGCCGCGGATGAGGCCCGCCGACTCCAGGGCGACGTACGCGGGTTGGGGCGCCCCGATGTCCCAGGGCGGGCGCTTGCCGAAGGGGCTCTCCCCGCGGTAGACGGCGTCGAACACCTCGGTCATCACCGCGGCGGCGTCGGGTGCGCCGGCAGGTTCAGTCATGGCTGCCATGATTGCGGCGGCCCCGGCGCCTCCCCGGTTCTCTTGCGGACTTCTGTCACCGGTGCGCCCGGCGGCGGCCGGTCCTCAGTGGTGGACGGCAGCGAGCAGGGCCGCCATGTGGATGGCGTCGGCGGCGGCGGCGCCCGCCGCGGTCGACGCGGTGACCGACTGCTTCCAGCGACTGGTCAGGTCCCCGGCGGCGTACAGACCCGGCACGCCGGTGGACTGGGAGGCGTCGACGGCGACGAAGCCGGCCTCGTCGACGGTCAGCTTCAGCTCGTCGGCCACCCGCTGGACGACGGGTTGCTGGCGTTGGCGGGGCGTCCACACGAGGGTCTGCCGCTCCAGGACCCTGCCGTCGGCCAACTCGATGCCGTACAGGGCCCCTTCCCGGTGGCGGAGGCGGCGGACCGTGCCCGTGACGACGTCCCCTCCCCCGCTGCGGGCCGTCGCGCGAGCGGTCTCCAGGCCGGGCATCGTCTCGGGGCAGATCGCGATCGTGTCCTCGCTCCAGGCGCGGAAGGCGACGGCCGACATTCCCGCGAGTTCCGCGTTGTCCGCGACGGTCGCCCAGCTTCCGCCCGCGTTCTCCTCACCGAGGCAGAACGGGCAGTGGATGACGCTGCGGCCCCAGCACTCGGCGAAGCCGGCCACGTCGGCCGGGTGGACGTCGACGACACCGGTGGCGAGCAGGACGGTCCCGGCCTGGACGGTCCCACCGCTGCCGAGGGCGACCCGGAAGCCCCCGTCCGGAGCGCTGGACACGCCCTCGGCCTCGTCCTCCAGCCGCTCGACGGTCGTGTACCGGGAGAGTTCCCGCCAGGCCCGGGCCCGGAACTCGGCGGGAGTGACGCCGTCCATGCCGATGTGTCCGTGGACCCCCGCCGACGCGCTGTTGCGCGGTGCGCCGGGGCTGTCCACGACGATCACCGGGTGCCGGTACCGGGCCAGACACAGTGCCGCGGTGAGCCCGGCGGGGCCGGCTCCCACGATCACGGTGGGGTGGTCGGCGTGTGAGGACATCGGTCGATCCCTTCCGTCGGGCGGCATGAGCGGGTCCGCGCAGGAGGCGAGCGGTCGGGCGGGTGCTCGACGGGCACACCGGCGCGGGCGGTCGGCGGGCGGAAGCCGTCGGCCCGCATTCTGGTCGCCACCGCGGTGGTGGAAGGGGGCGGAGAAAGAGGTGCGCCAGACACGGGCGCGGCGGCGCGGTGGGAACGGTGGGTTGCCCGGTGGACCGCGTGGGCGCTCCGGTGCCGGGCTCCCTCCCGCACCGGCGGGGCCCGCTCCTCGGGACCGACGCAGTCCGGGACGCGGTCGTGCCCCCGCCCGGAGTCGCCGGGCGGGGGCGCGGACTTCCCGGCGTCAGGCGCCGACGTACTGCGCGAGGTGCTCGCCTGTGAGGGTGGAACGGGCGGCGACGAGATCGGCGGGGACGCCTTCGAAGACGACCCGGCCGCCGTCGTGCCCCGCGCCGGGGCCCAGGTCGATGATCCAGTCGGCGTGCGCCATGACCGCCTGGTGGTGTTCCACGACGATCACCGTCCTGCCGGCGTCCACCAACCGGTCGAGCAGGGCGAGCAGTTGCTCCACGTCGGCCAGGTGCAGGCCGCTGGTCGGCTCGTCGAGGATGTAGACACTGCCCGCTCCGCCCATGTGGCCGGCCAGCTTCAGCCGTTGCCGCTCACCCCCGGAGAGGGTGGTGAGCGGCTGGCCGAGGCTGAGATATCCCAGGCCGACCTCGGCGAGCCGGTCCAGGACGGTGCACGCGGCCGGCGTCCGCGCCTCACCGGTGCGGAAGAACTCGGCGGCCTCGGCCACCGGCATGGCGAACACCTCGCTGATGTCCCGGCCGCCGACCCGGTACTGGAGCACCGAGGGCTGGAACCGCTTGCCCCCGCAGTCGTCGCAGGTCGTGGCCACACCGGCCATGATCGCCAGGTCGGTGTAGATGACGCCGGCGCCCTTGCAGGTGGGGCAGGCGCCCTCGGAGTTGGGGCTGAACAGAGCGGGTTTGACCCCGTTGGCCTTGGCGAACGTCTTGCGGATCGGTTCGAGCATGCCCGTGTAGGTGGCCGGGTTGCTGCGCCGGGAGCCCTTGATCGGCGACTGGTCCACCGTGACGACTCCGTCCCGGCCGGCTACCGAGCCGTGGATCAGGGAGCTCTTGCCGGAGCCCGCGACCCCGGTGACCACGGTGAGCACGCCGAGCGGGATGTCCACGTCGACGTCGCGCAGGTTGTGGGCGTTCGCGCCGCGCACCTCCAGCACACCGGACCGCTCACGCACGGACGGCTTGAGCGAGGCCCGGTCGTCCAGGTGCCGTCCGGTGACGGTGCCGCTGGCGCGCAGCCCTTCGACGGTGCCCTCGAAGACGACCTCGCCGCCCTTGGTGCCGGCGAGGGGCCCGAGGTCGACGACGTGGTCGGCGATGACGATCGTCTCCGGCTTGTGCTCCACGACCAGGACCGTGTTGCCCTTGTCGCGCAGCCGCAGCAGCAGTTCGTTCATCCGCTGGATGTCGTGCGGGTGCAGGCCGACGGTGGGTTCGTCGAAGACGTAGGTGACGTCGGTGAGCGCGGAACCCAAGTGGCGGACCATCTTGACGCGTTGGGCCTCACCGCCCGAGAGCGTGCTCGAGGACCGGTCGAGCGAGAGGTAGCCCAGGCCGATCTGGACGAACGAGTCGAGGGTCTGGCCGAGCACCGTGAGCAGTGTCGTCACCGACGGGTCGGTGAGGCCGCGGATCCAGGCCGCGAGGTCGCTGATCTGGAGGGCGCAGGCGTCGGCGATGCTGAGGCCGTCGATCTTCGCGGAGCGGGCGGTCTCGCTGAGCCGGGTCCCGTGGCACTCGGGACAGGCGGAGAACGTCACCGCCCGGTCCACGAAGGCGCGGATGTGCGGCTGGAGTGTCTCCTTGTCCTTGGACAGGAACGACTTGCGCACCCGGGCGAGGAGGCCCTCGTAGGTGGTGTTGACGCCCTTGACCTTGACCTTGACCGGGTCCCGGTGCAGGAAGTCGTGCCGTTCCTGCTCGCTGTAGTCGCGGATCGGCTTGTGCGGGTCGAGGAAGCCCGACTCGGTGAACGACTGCACCACCCAGCCGTCGGGCTTCCAGCCGGGCACGACGATCGCCCCGTCCGCGAGGGACTTGGAGTCGTCGAACAGCTGGGCGGGGTCGATGTCCGAGACGGAGCCGATGCCTTCGCACCTCAGGCACATGCCGCCGACGACGCTGAAGCCCTTCTCGATCTTCTTGCCGTTGACCACGAGGACACCCGACGCGTCGGCCGAGGCGACGTTGAACGCGAAGGCCTTCTGCGAGCCGATGTAGGGCTTGGCGAGCCGGCTGAACAGGATGCGCAGCAGTGTGCCCGCGTCGGTGGCGGTGCCCACCGTGGAGCGGAGGCTGGTGCCCATCGGCTGCTGGTCCACGAGGATCGCGGTGGTGAGCCCGTCGAGGACGTCGACCTCCGGCCGCGCCAGCGTGGGCATGAAGCCCTGGATGAAGGCACTGTAGGTCTCGTTGATCAGCCGTTGCGACTCCGCGGCGATGGTGTCGAACACGAGGGAGCTCTTGCCCGAGCCGGAGACTCCGGTGAACACGGTCAGCCGCCGTTTGGGGATCTCCACCTGCACGTTCTTGAGGTTGTTCTCACGTGCTCCGTGCACACGGATCATGTCGTGGCTGTCGGCGGCGCACAGCTTCGCGGGCTGGGTGTCCGTCTGCGTGCCGGCGGTCATGGTGTCCCTCCCGTTGGTCGGACGCGGCACGCCTTCGTCAGGTGACGTGGTGACGAGTTCCTGAACGTCCCGGTTCATGGGTTCAAGCGTATACCTGCAAACTCGGTCGAGACTTTTGCCGAATCGGCCCTGAGAATCTCCGCTAGAGTCTCAAAGCGTGAAGCACCTGCGTCCCCACGATCTGGCCCGTGAGCACGGCATTTCCACCCAGGCGGTCCGCAACTACGAGCGGGACGGGTTCATCCCGCTCGCCGGGCGCACGCCGTCCGGTTACCGCGCCTACACCGAGGTCCACGCGGCGGCCCTGCGCGCCTACCTGGCGCTCGTCCAGGCCCACGGCTACGCCACGGGCGGCGAGATCATGCGGTCGCTGAACACCGGCGACCTCGACGCCGCGCTGACCGCAGTGGACCGCGGCCACGCCCAACTGCTGCGCGACCGCGGCACGCTGGACGCGGTGGGGCGGGCGGTGGAACATCTGACCCGCGACACCGGCGTCTCCGCTCGGGCTTCCTCCGACGGAGAGCCGCTCAGCATCGGCGAACTCGCGCGCCGTTTGGGGGTCACGGCGGCGACCCTGCGCAACTGGGAGGCGGTGGGCATCCTCTCCCCCGCCCGGGAGCCGGTGACGGGTCACCGTTCGTTCGGTGCCACGGACGTGCGCGACGCCGAACTGACCCATCTCCTGCGCCGCGGCGGATACCCGCTGGAGCACATCCGCACGGTGGTCCGGCAGATCCGCACGGCCGGCGGCACCGAGGCACTCTCCGACGCGCTCGACGACTGGCGTCGACGGCTCACCGTCCGCGGTGTCTCGATGCTCGACGCGGCGGCCCGCCTCGGCGGATACGTGGCCCTGCTGGGCATCGCCCCGGCCGGACCGCGGGCGGCCGCGGCACCCGCTCCTGGGCCCGAGTCCCCACCTGCGGTTTGAGACCTCACGGCTGAGCAGGTCCGGCCGCGGCACCGGCGGCTTCGCCGGAAGCCTCAACAGGTCTTTCAATGATTCGATGGACAGACATGAGCAAGGACTTCCACGACCTCCCCCTGACCTCGTGCTCCGTGCTGGCGCTCGGCGAACCCACCCACCGCGAACCCGCCTTCGGATGGGCGCGCAACGAGCTGTTCGCCCGGCTGACCCGCCTCGGCTTCCGTTCGATCGCCCTGGAGACCGACCGCGTGGCCGCGCTGCGTGTCGACGACTTCGTCAAGGGCGGCGAGGGGGACCTCGATGAGGTGGCCCGGGAGGGCTTCTCCCACGGCTTCGGCGACCTGGAGACCAACCGGCGCCTCATCGCCTGGATGCGCGAGCACAACGCGGGCCTGCCCCCGCGCGAGCACCTGACCTTCCACGGCTTCGACGTACCGACCGAGACGACCAGCGCGCCCAGCCCGCGGCGCTGTCTGGAGCACGCGCGGGACTACCTGGGGCTCGATCTCGACCTGAGCGGGCTGTCCGGCGCGGACGAGCAGTGGAGCCGTACGGAGGCGGTGACGGACCCGGCCATGTCGGTCGGCGCCACCCCGGAGGCCGCCCAACTGCGTTCCCTCGCCGAGGACATGCTCACCCTTCTCCACTCCCATGCCGCCGAGCGGATCGCCCAGACCTCGCGCGCGGAGTGGCTGCGGGCCAGGACCCACCTGACCGCCGGCCTCGGTCTGCTGCGCTACCACCGGCAGGCGGCGCAGCGCCTGGAGAGGAACGCCCGGCTGTCACGGCTGTTCGCCACCCGGGACGCGCTCATGGCGCAGAACCTCCTCGACATCCGCAGCATCGAGGGCGGCCGGGGCCCCACACTGGTCTTCGCCCACAACGTGCACCTGCAACGGACCCCGAGCAGCTGGAGCATGGGAGAGCTGCACGTCGAGTGGCCGGGGGCCGGCACCGTCGTGGCCCCGCTGCTGGGCGAGCAGTACGTCTTCGTCGCCGGCAGCCTGGGCCGCAGCGAGGCCGTCGGGCTGGGCGACCCCGAGCCGGGCACCTACGAGAGCGTCCTGCGGGACGGAGTCACCGACTGGGCCCTGGTCCCCGCCGGCTCGGTCACCGCCGCCCGGACCCGGACCGACACCACCCCTCAGCAAGGCTACTTCCCGCTCGAGCGGGCCGTCCTGGACACCGCGGACGCCGTCCTGCACGTCCCCGACGGCGCCGCCGTCACCTGCGCGGCGGACCTCCCGGGCGCCCTGGCCGGCGTCGGGAGCGAGCGCTGACAGAGACGGGAAGGATTCGCCGGGCTCCCCGGCCGCCGGAGGTTAGGTTCACCGTCGGTCAGGGAGCCTCCCGAAGGAGCTGAGCGCGCTTGAACACGGTTCCTGAACTGTTCGAGTCGATCGTCGCCCGGTGGGGCGGGGAGCCGGCGCTCATCGACGCGGAAGGCACCCTGCGGTACGCGGAGCTGAACACCCGGATCAACCGGCTCGCCCGCAGGCTCGTCGCGCACGGTGTCGGTCCCGACTCGCTCGTCGCGGTGGCGATACCGAAGTCCCGGGAGCTGATCGTGGCGATCATGGCGGTGCTCAAGGCCGGCGGTGCCTACCTCCCGCTCGATCCCGAGTATCCGGCGGAGCGCCTGGCGTTCATGCTGACCGACGCGCGGCCGGTGCTGCTGTTGCGGTCCTCCTCGGTGGCGCCCCTCGGCTCGGGCCCGGAGGAACTCGTCCTCGACGACCCGGCGTTGCGCGCCGCGTGCACGGCCCTGCCGGGGCACGACGTTGCGCAGCACGAGCGCCGTGCCGCGCTGCGCCCCGACCACCTGATGTACGTCATCTACACCTCGGGGTCGACCGGGACGCCCAAAGGTGTCGCCGTGCCGCACGGTGGTGTGCGCGACATGGCGGCCACCCAGGCGGCCGTCCTGGGGGCCGGTCCGGGTGACCGGGTGCTGCAGTGGGCGTCCATCAGTTTCGACGCCGCCTTCTGGGACGTGTCCCTGGCGCTCCTGTCCGGCGCGGCCCTCGTGATGGTGCCCGCCGAGGAGTTGCTGCCGGGCCACCCGCTGGGCAACACCCTGCTCAAGTACGGCATCACGCACGCGGTCCTGCCCCCCGTCGCGCTCAGCGAGACCGACGCCGACGGCGTCCTGCCCGGCGGGACGGTCATGTCCACGGGGGACAGCTGCACCCCGACGCTGGTGCGCAAGTGGTCGCGGACGCGGCGGATGTTCAACGGGTACGGCCCCACCGAGGTGACCGTCGGGGCGACGATCGCCGGGCCGGTGCGGGACGCCGGTGACGTAGCGATCGGCACACCGTGGGCGGGCAAGGAGGTGCACGTGCTCGACGAACACCTGCGCCCGGTGCCGTCCGGCACGGAGGGCGAGCTGTACATCGCGGGCAGCGGGCTGGCGCGCGGCTATCTCAACCGGTCGTCCGCGACAGCGGCGAAGTTCGTCGCCGACCCGTTCGGGCGACCGGGCACCCGGATGTACCGCACGGGCGACCGGGGCCGCAGGGGGCCGGACGGCCGGCTGTTCTTCACGGGCCGTGCGGACGGCCAGGTGAAGGTGCGCGGCTTCCGCGTCGAGCTCGGCGAGATCGAGACGCGGCTCGCCGCCCATCCGGTGGTGGACGTGGCCGTGGCCGTGGTGCGGGGTGAGCTGGCCGACGCGCATGTCGTCGGCTACGTCACCACCACGGCGCCGGTCGACTCCGCCGATCTGCGCGCCCACGTCGCCGCGTCGCTGCCCGCGCACATGGTGCCCGCACGGGTGACCGTGCTGGAGCGGTTCCCGACGCTGGCCAACGGCAAGATCGACCGGGCGGCCCTGCCGCGGCCGGAGGCGGGCCCCGAGAGGCCGGCGGGCAGCGGGCGGGAGTCGGGACCCGGGGAGGCGGACGACTGCGCGGCCGTGGTCTGCGCGATCGTGCGGGACGTCCTCGGGACCCCGGAGGCGACGACCGCCGACAACTTCTTCGAGCTGGGCGGGCACTCGGTGCAGGCGACCCGGCTGGTCTCCCGGATCCGGGAGCGGTTCGAGGTCGCGCTGCCGATGCGGACCGTGCTGGAGGCCGCCTCGATCGCCGAGCTGGCCGCGGTCGTCGAAAGCCGCCTGCCCGGCTGACACCACCTCAGCGGAAGGCGACCGGCAGACTGGCGTAGCCGTTGAGGAAGTTGGAGTAGATGGGGGCGGGCTCGCCGCAGATGTCGATCTCGGCGACGGAGGCGGCGAGTGCGCTCAGCAGGGCGCGCAGCTCCGCCCGGCCGAGGAACGCGCCGACGCAGAAATGCGGGCCGTGGCCGAAGGAGAGGTGCTTGTTGGGTGTGCGGGCCGGGTCGAACCGGCGTGGCCGGTCGAACACCTCCTCGTCGTTGTTGGCGGAGGTGTTCCACAGCGTGACGATGTCGCCCGCGCGCACCTGCCGGCCGCCTATCCGCAGGTCCCGGGTCGCCGTGCGGGCGAAGTGCATGGCCGGTGTGGCCCAGCGCAGCACCTCCTCGACGGCGGTGTCGACGGCGGCCGTCCCCTCGCGCAACGCCTGCCACTGGGCGGGGTGTTCGGCGAATGCCTTCACCGCGCAGATCGCCGACACGCGGGAGGACTCGTCACCGCCGAGCACGAGGCTGTAGCAGTTGAGGGCGACCTCCTCCAGGGTCAGCGGGTGGTCGCCCGCCTGCGCTGCGGCGATCATGCTGATCACGTCGTCGCCGGGGTCGGCACGGCGGTGGCGGGCGAGGTCCATGAAGTAGCCGATGATCTCGTTGCGGGCTTCCAGGGAGTCCAGCCGGTCCGACTCGGCGGCGTCCGAGGAGAGAGCCAGCTTGTTCCAGCGCAGGAGCTTGTCGCGGTCCGTCTCCGGGACGGACAGCAGATCGCAGATCGTGTTCATCGGGATGTGCTCGGCGACCTCCGCCGCGAAGTCGAACGCGCCCTGCCGGGTCACGGTGTCGATCAGCCGTGAGGTCCGCTCCCGCACCTTCTCCTCCACGGCCCCGAGGACGCGTGGGGAGAAGGCCCGCAGCATCAGGTTGCGCAGCTCGCGGTGGCGGGGCCGGTCGGTGACCGCGAGCATCTTGCCGCCGGCCGAGTCGCCGCCGCTCAGCAGGACGTCCAGGACGGTCCCGCGCGCGGAGCTCAAGGAGCGTGCGTCGGTGTAGCAGGACTGCACGTCGGCGTGCCGGGCGACGACCCAGAAGCCGGGGTTCCCCTCGTGCCAGTAGACGGGCCGGTGCCGGCGTACGTCGCGCCAGAACGCGTGGGCGTCGTGCTCGACGAAGACGCTCGCGCGGGTCAGGTCCAGCTCGGTCGGGGTGGTCATGCCGGAATCGTCACATCGGGGGCGCGGACGGCGGGCAGCTCTTGCCTACGTCTTTCCCCTGAATGAGAGAGGAAAGATTGCTGATCAGCCGGTTCCCTCCCGTGTCACGATCGGCACCACCGGTCCTCCTACGCGCCGGACAGTGCGGGTGCGGGCGGACCACGACGACGAGGAGGCGGCGTCCTGAGCACTCTGACGTACGGGGACTATCTCCAGATGGAGACCCTGCTCTCACTCCAAGAGCCGCACGTCCCTCACACAGCCGGCCGCGCGGTCGTCCTGGCCGAGCAGTTCTTCATCATCACGCATCAGACCTGCGAGCTGTGGCTCAAGCAGCTCGGTGCCGATCTGGACGCCGCCGCCGAGGCGCTCCTGCCTCCCTGCGACCCGCACGACCTGGAACTGGGGCTGGAGTTCCTGCTGCGGGCCGGCGACGTGGTACGGGTGCTCCAGCAGCAGTTGCTGGTGCTGGAGAGGCTTCCGCTGCGCTACTTCGCCGAGTTCCGGGCCTATCTCGGCACGGCGAGCGGTGCGCAGTCGGCGCAGTTCCGGAGGCTGACGGCCCTGCTCGGCAACAGCCACGACCAGGGCAGTCTGTACGAGGCGTTCGCGGCGGCGGCCGAGTACCACGGGCAGTCCGTCGACGAGGTCTGCCGGCGCGGCGTGGAGTGCGGGGTGCTGCACCGGCTCGCGGAAGCGCTGGTCGACCTGGGGAACGGATACTGGCACTGGAAGGTGGCTCACCTGGCGCTGGTGTCGAAGATGATCGGTGAGCAGAGCGGGACCGGCGGTTCGAGCGGTGTCGACTTCCTCGCCCGCCGGGTCACCCGGCCCTTCCCCGAACTCCGCCGGCTGCGCGGCAAGGTGCACCACGCTTAGCCTCCCGCCCGTCGCCTGTGTGCGTCCACGACAGCGGCGGCAACAGCGGGGAGGGAGTACCCGGCGCAGCCGGCGCCCGCTTCCGGCGGAGCGGTCAGCTGCGGGCTGCGAGGGCCTCGATGCCCGCGATCAGCAGGTCCAGGGCGAAGCCGAAGTCGCGGTCCAGCATCTCGGCCACCGTGTCGCCGGCCCGGGTCGCCATGACGTCCCCGGACCCTCCGGCGGCCTCGGCCGTGCCGGGGAGCTCGTCCACCAGCGTCATGGACTGCCGGAAGTACTCCTCCGGGGACAGACCCGTTTCGGCGATCCGGGTCAGGAAGTGGCTCTCGATCGTGCCGTAGCCGTACACGAACTGGAAGACGGCCGAGATCGCCCCGGTCACCCCGTGCGCGGGCAGCCCCGCCCGGTGGACGAGCCGCTGGATCACGCGGGCGAACGTGAGCGAGTTGGGTCCGATGTTGAGGTAGCGCCCGGCGAGCGGCGACAGCCAGGGGTGGCGGACCAGCAGTGCCCGGTAGGCCCCGGCCAGCCGCCGCAGCTG
Source organism: Streptomyces sp. NPDC003456 (assembly GCF_042878735.1). Lineage (NCBI taxonomy): Bacteria > Bacillati > Actinomycetota > Actinomycetes > Kitasatosporales > Streptomycetaceae > Streptomyces > Streptomyces sp. NPDC003456. Next base: position 974,717 of record NZ_JBIAOK010000002.1, on the reverse strand, counting down.
CCCGCGCCAGTCCTCGTCGGTGCGGTCCGCCTCGGGCAGCCGCAGTTCGGCGTAGACCGCGTCCAGGGCGAGTTCCAGCAGGTCGTCCTTGGTGTCGACGTACCAGTACAGGGACATCGCGGTGACGTTCAGTTCGGCGGCCAGCCGGCGCATGGAGAACCCGGCCAGGCCCTCGGCGTCCAGGAGCCGTACCGATGCCGCGGTGATCCGCTCCCGGTCGAGGCCGGAGGGCCGCTCACCGCGGCCGCCGCGCCGGACCTCCCGCCTTCGCCAGAGGCTGTCCCGCGCCGTCGTCTCCGCCTGCTTCGTCACCGGCGCACCTTCCTTCGACGGGATCATGTCCCGGCGCTCGATCCCCGTCGTCACACTCCCACCCGCTGCGCGTCGCTTCGCACGCCGTCCTCCGCGGCACACACCTGCCGCCGCGGGGCCGGTCCTTCGGGCGCGAGCGGGAGTGGGACGGGGGCACCAGGGCCTGTCGTTCGGATCATGACGCGGACAACGGTTCCTAGCGGGTCTCGACCTCCAGGGCGTACCCGCGGCCCCAGGCCGTGCGGATCACCAGGTCGGTCGGTGACAGGCGGCGGCGGAGCCGCATGATGTGGAGGTCGAGCGAGTTCCTCGTCGGCCGCTGCACGCGTTCCGCCAGCCGTTGGGCGAGTTCGTGCCGGTAGACCACCTCCCCGAAGTGCTCGATGAGCAGCTCCATCAACTCCGTCTGGACGTTCGAGACGGTGATCGAGTGTGCTCCGAAGGTGAGTGTCCCCGCGGAATCGAGGGTGGGTATCTGCCGGCTGTCGAGCCGGTTCTGCAGAGCCCTGACCCGGGCGTCGAGATCGTCCCGGGAGATGGGCGCCCGGACCCAGTCCTCGAACGGGTCGTTGCACACCGGCGGACGGGCACCCGCCTCCACCACGAGGAGGCGGGGTACGCCGTCCCTCCTACATCGGTTCCGAAGGTCCGTCTGGGCCGGCCATCGGACGAACATGACATCGCTGGTCGTACATCGCACAGCGTGCGCCTCCCCGTCGACGCATACAGGTGGTCACCGTCATCGCCGGCCGACGGCGCTCGCACGCCGGCCGGACAGGCACAGCAGGCCGCGGTCCGCGGCGCGGCGCTAACCGTTCGTCGTCTCCCGGAGGCTGCGCGGGCGCATGTCGGTCCAGTGCTCCTCCACATAGGCGAGGCTCTCGGCTCTCGCGGCGGGGCCGAAGACGCTGCGCCATCCGGCGGGCACCTCGGCGAAGGCCGGCCACAGGGAATGCTGGTCCTCGCCGTTGACCAGTACATGGAACCGGCCGCTGTCGTCGTCGAACGGGTTGGTGCTCACCTTGTGTCCTCCAGATCTCGTCTCAGCAGGTGCGGGCTCCGGCAGGGTCACTGCTGTGCCGCCCGCAGTATCCGGTTGATCGTGCGGCTGATCTCGGCCGCGTTGCGTGGCCAGTACATCTCGTTGTGCGCGCAGGCGATGTCGATGCGCTGCACACGGCCGTCGACGTGGTCCTGCCAGAGCACGTCGAGATCCTCGTCCAGTTCCCGCTTGTCGTGGGTCTCCGGGTCGAGGAGTGCGTTGAAGAAGACGACGTCACCTCGGTACCGCGGTGAGGTGAACCGCCGCATCTGCTCCATCTGTCCGATGAAGATCGAGGAAGCGGTGGTGACGAGCGACGGGTATTCCTCCATCCCCGCCAGATGTCCCATGTAGTTGGCGAGGTAACGGCGGACCACGGACTCGTCCAGCGCCTCGAGATCCGCGAAGTGGCTGGAGGGCGCGGCGTCCAGCAGTGCCAGGAGCGCCACCTCGTGCCCGCGGCGCTGGAGTTCGGCCGCCATGGCGTGCGCGAGAGTGCCGCCGAAGGACCAGCCCAGCAGGTGGTACGGGCCGTTCGGCTGGACCCGCAGCACCTGTTCGAGGTAGTCCTCGACCATCTCCTCGATGGAGCCGGCCGGCGCGGTGGTGCCGTCGAAGCCGCGCGCCTGGATGCCGTACAGCGGGCGGCCCGGGTCCACGTGACGGGCGAAGCCGAGGTAGGGCCAGCTCAGCCCGCCGCCCGGGTGCAGCCACCACAGGGGCGGCTGATGTCCTTCGGTGCGGATCGGCAGGAGCACGGCGAACGGGTCCTCGAAGTGGGCGTCGGCGTCGGTGGTCAGCTGTGCCGCCAGCTCCGCGACGGTCGGGTACTGGAACACCGTGCGGATCGGGACGTCCACGCCCAGCTTCTCGCGGATCTGCCAGGCCAGGCGCGTCAGCCGCAGGGAGTGGCCACCGCAGGCGAAGAAGTCGTCGTCGATGCCGATCCGGTCCAGGCCCAGCACTTCGGCGAAGAGCGCGGCGAGTTGCTCCTCGCGCGGGGTGCGCGGCGCGCGGTGTTCCCCGCCGACCGGGTCCGGTTCGGGAAGCGCGGCCCGGTCCACCTTGCCGTTCTCGGTGAGCGGCAGCCGGTCCAGCACGACGATCTCGGCGGGCATCATGAACTCCGGCAGCCGGCCCGCGAGCCGCCCGCGCAGCTGAGAGGGCAGCCGGGAGGCGCGGCGGGACACCGCGGGGACGTTGGCCTGCCGGGCCGTGGGCGCGCCGACGGGCCGGTAGAGGCCGTCGCAGCAGACGGCGTCGACGTCGGGCACGACGGCCGCCTCGAAGCAGTCACCCGCCTGGGCCGACCACGTGCAGTACACCGCGAGCCCGCGTCCGGCCCCCCATGCCTCCAGTGCGGCGGGGTCCAGGGTGCCGCCCAGTTCGGCGGGGGCGCCCCACTCGGCGGCCTCACCGGCCAGGCGGGCGTTGGGGACACGGGTGAGGCGGAGCCGGCCGCCGCGCCGGGCGAGCGCGGTCTCCAGGTCGTCCAGTGCGCGGACCTCGGCCCCCCAGACCGCCTCGGGCAGGTCGCCGAGGTCCAGCGGCTTCGCCGGCGCCTTGTGCAGCACGACCTCGTAGCGGTGGCGGGTCAGCTCGTTGTGGTAGGTGCCCTGCTTGAGGCGGATGTCGGCCGCGACGGCGTCCGGACGGGCCTCGGCGTAGCGGGTGAAGAAGCCCGGGTCGACGACGAGTTCCTTCTCGGCGAGCACCGCGCGTTCGACGGCGGCCTGCACGGCGGCGGGGCCGTCGGCGGGCTGCCGGCAGCGGTGCACGGCGGCGGCGAAGGTGCGCAGGGTGCGGTGGTTGCGCACGTCGCCGAGCACGACGCGCCCGCCGGGTGCGAGCCGGTCCATCGCGAGGTCGAGGACGCGGCTGAGGTAGCCGGCGTCCGGGAAGTACTGCACGACCGAGTTGAGGATCACCGTGTCGAAGTACCCGGCGGGCAGGCCGTCGGCGTCGTGGGCGGGCTGGCAGCGCAGGGTCACCTTGTCCGCGAGCCGCCGGTCGGCGCCGGTCTGGGCGCGCAGCCGGTCGATCACGGGTGCCGAGAAGTCGGTGCCCCAGTACTCCTCGCTCTTTGGTGCCAGCGGGCCGAGCAGCAGGCCGGAGCCGACGCCGATCTCCAGCACCCGGCGCGGGCGCAGGTCCCGCACCCTCCGCAGCACCGCTTCGCGCCAGGAGCGCATCTCCTCCAGCGGGATGGGGCGGCCGGTGTAGGAGCTGTTCCAGCCGGTGAAGTCCTCCCCGACCGTGTCGGCGGCGACCTCCGTCCCGCCGTACATGGAGTCGTAGACCTCGCGCCACTCGTCGACCTGTTCGGCGGCGTCACGGCCGGTGGAGGCGGTGCCGTCGGGCACCACGTAGGCGACCATGCGGCGTTCGCCGAGCCGGTCCCGGCGCACGGCGACCACCGCGTGAGCCACGCCCTCCTGTTCGCGCAGCACCGCCTCCAGCTCGCCCGGCTCGACGCGGAAGCCGCGCAGCTTGAGCTGGTCGTCGCTGCGGCCGACGTAGTGGAGGCGGCCTGCGGCGTCCCAGCGCACCAGGTCGCCGGTGCGGTAGACGCGGGTCCCGGGCCGCGCGCACGGGTCGGGCACGAAGCGGGTGGCGGTCAGGCCGGGTCGGCCGGTGTATCCGCGGGCGACTCCGTCGCCGCCGATGTACAGCTCGCCCACCACGCCGGGTGGCACGGGCCGCAGCCGGTCGTCCAGCACGAGGAGCCGGCTGCCGTCCATCGGGGTGCCGATGGGCAGCGGGTCGCCGCACTGCTCGGCGGAGGTCATCCGGTGCCGGGAGGCGAACGTGGTGGTCTCGGTGGGGCCGTAGCCGTTGACCACGGTGAGGCCGGGGCAGGTGTCGAGGACCGTGCGGACGGCTGTCGGCGACAGGACGTCACCGCCCGCCCAGATCTCCTGGACGGCGCCGAAGCACGCGGCGTGCTGTTCGGCCATGACGGCGAACAGCCCGGCGGTCAGCCACAGGGCCGTCACCTCCTGCTCGGTGATCAGCCGGGCGAGTTCCGCGGCGTCCGGCCGGCCGGCGCGGGCCAGCACGGCCGTGCCGCCGCCCAGCAGCGGCACCCACATCTCGTACGTCGACGCGTCGAAGGTGTGCGGCGAGTGGACGAGGACGCGGCGATGGGCGCCGGTGCGGAAGCAGCCGTCGAGGGCCAGGTCCACGACGTTGCGGTGGGTCACCTCCACGCCCTTGGGCCGGCCGGTGGAACCCGAGGTGTACATCACGTAGGCGGCGGCGTGCTCGTCGACGCCCTTCAGCTCGGGCGGCGTGCCGGGCAGCCCGGCCAGGTCCTCCTCGGCGAGTCCCTCGTCCACGGTGACCGCCGGTGCGAGGTCGGCCAGGAGGAAGTCGATGCGCTCGGGCGGATAGGCGGGGTCGACCGGCGCGTAGGCGGCGCCCGCCTTGAGGACGCCGAGTATCGCGGCGACCAGCAGCGGCGAGCGTTCCATGACGAGCGCGACGCGGTCGGCGGGGCGGACGCCCCGGGCGCGGAGGTGGTGGGCGATCCGGTTGGACCAGCGGTCCAGTTCCGCGTAGGTCCACGTGCGCGCGGTGTCCGGGGCGGCCAGCGCGGTGGCGTCCGGTGTCGCGGCGACCGCCGCGGCGAACCGTTCGGCGAGGGTGCCGGCCCGGAATCCGGCGTCCCGGGCCGGGCCGCTCCAGGCGCTCAGTGCCCTGCTCTCCTCCTCGGTCAGGACATCGACGGATCCGATGGGCGTGTCCGGTGCCGCGACCGCTCGGCGCAGGAAGTGGCGCCAGCGGTCGAGCAGTTTCCTGACCGTCTCCTCGTCGAAGAGTTCGGTGGCGTACTCCGCGAAGCCCTCGATGCGGGGCAGCGCGCCTTCCTCGTCCCGTTCGGTGACGCTGATGAACAGGTCGAAGCGTGCGGTGCCGAGGGAGAACGGCTCCTCGGTCACGGTCAGGCCGGACAGGTGGAACTCCGGCCGCGTGTTGTTCTGCAGCGCCAGGCACACCTGGAACAGCGGGTGATGGGCGGGCGAGCGGACGGGATTGAGCACCTCGACGAGGTGCTCGAACGGGACGTCCTGGTGGTCGTAGGCGGCGAGGCTGTTCTCGCGGACGCGGCCCACCAGTTCGGCGAAGGAGGGGTCGCCGGAGGTGTCCGCGCGCAGCACCCACGTGTTGACGAAGAAGCCGACCAGTCGGGTGAGCGCCTCGTCGGTGCGTCCGGCGATGGGCGAGCCGATGGGCACGTCGGTGCCCGCGCCGAGCCGGGTGAGGAGCGCGGCGAGGGCCGCCTGGAGCACCATCGACACCGTGGCGCCCGTCTCCCGGGCCGTCCGGCGGACGCCGTCGGTCAGCTCGGGGTCCAGGGCGAGCGGTACGAGATCGCCGGCGTAGGACGCGACGGCGGGCCGGGGACGGTCGGTGGGGGGCGTGACGGTCTCGGGCAGGCCGGCCAGCCGGGTCGTCCAGTAGTCCAGCTGCCGCCGGTAGAGGCTGCCCGGGTTCTCGCTGTCGCCCAGCAGGTCCCGCTGCCACAGCGTGTAGTCGGCGTACTGCACGGGAAGCGGTTCCCACTCGGGCGCCCGGCCCGCGCGGCGGGACTCGTAGGCGGCGGTGAGGTCCTCGGCGAGCGGGAGGGCGGACCAGCCGTCGGCGGCGATGTGGTGGGCGCCGACGAGGAACACCGCTTCGCGGGGGCCGGTGCGCAGCAGCCAGGTGCGGAAGGGGATCTCGGCCGCCAGGTCGAACGGGCGCCGCGCCGCCTCGCGCAGGAGGCCGGGCAGCTCGGCCTCGGTCACCTCGCGCTCCTCCCAGGGGACCTCGACCGCGGCCGGCGGCAGGATCCGCTGGTACGGCTGCCCGTCGGCCTCGCCGAAGACCGTCCGCAGCGATTCGTGCCGTTCGACGACGTCGTGCACGGCGCGGCGCAGGGCGGCCGCGTCGAGGGCGCCGCGCATCCGCAGGGCCAGCGCGATGTTGTAGGTGGCCGAGGGGCCTTCGAAGCGGTGGATGAACCACAGCCGCTGCTGGGCGTAGGACAGGGGCAGCCGTTCGGGCCGGGTCTGGGGGACCAAGGGCGGGCGCAGACGGTTCAAGGTGGTCAGGTGCGCCGCGAGTTCGGCGACGGTGGGTGACTGGAAGACGGCCCGGATGGGGATCTCCACGCCGTGCTCCGCCCGGATCCGGCTGACCAGCCGGGTGGCCAGGAGCGAGTGGCCGCCGATGGTGAAGAAGTTGTCGTCCACGCCGACCCGGTCGAGGCCGAGGACCGCGGCGAACAGCGCGCACAGCGACTCCTCCTCCGGCGTGGCGGGAGCCCGGCCGCCGCCGGCGGTGTAGTCGGGTGCGGGCAGGGCGCGCCGGTCGGGCTTGCCGTTGTCGGTCAGCGGCACGGAGGCGATGGGCACGACGGCGGCCGGGATCATGTACTCGGGCAGCGTCTCGCGCAGGTGGCCGCGGAGCGCGGGCAGCAGTGCCGTGACGGCCGCGGCGACCGCGGGGTCGTTCGCCGCGGTGCGTCCGTCGGTGGCCGGCAGGTAGGTGCCGGTGAGGGGGGTCCCGGCCGGCGGGCCGTCGAGCAGCACGACGACGTCGAGCAGGTCGACCGCGTCGGCGGACCAGGTCGGCACCGCGTCCCAGCCGTGCCGGGCGGCCCAGGCGCGGATCTCGGCGGGGTCGAGCGGCGGCAGCCCGGGGTCGGCGCGGTCGTCGAGGGCGAGAGCACGTGCCGCTGCGGCCTCGCCGGTGAGGCGGGCGTTCGGGATGCCGGTGATCCGCACCGCCGGTTCGGGCCGGCCGGCCAACTGCTCGGCGAGGCGGCCCGGGTCGCCGTCCCAGGCCAGGGCGGGTACGGCGGCGAGGTGTCGCGGGCTGCCCGCCGGGCCGGTGCCCGGCTTGTGCAGCACGGCCTCGTAACGGTGCCGGGTCAGCTCGTTGTGGTGGACGCCGTCCTTGAGGCGGATGTCGGCCCCGGCCGCCCCTGCGCTCCGCGCCCAGTGCAGGAACCACTCGGGGTCGACCACCAGTTCCTTCTCCAGCAGGACGGCCTGCTCGACGGCGGTGCGCAGGACGGCCGGTGGCGCGTCGGGGTGCTTCGCCCGCTGGACGCCTGCCTGGAGTGTGCGCAGGGAGGCCGCCCGCCGGATGTCGCCGAGGACGATCCGGCCGCCCGGGGCGAGCAGCCGCCAGGCGCCTTCCAGGACCCGGGCCAGGTAGCGCTCGTGGGGGAAGTACTGCACGACGGAGTTGAGCACGACGGTGTCGAAGACGCCTGAGGGCAGTCCGGTCAGGTCGTCGGCGGCCTGGTGGCGTAACCGGACCCGGTCGGCCAGGCCGGCCCGGGCCACCTGGCCGCCGAGCCGGTCGAGCACGGCCCGGGACAGGTCCGTGGCCCAGTACTCGGTGACCCGGCCGGCGATCCGGGCGAGCAGGAGGCCGGTGCCGGCGCCGAGTTCGAGGACGCGCTCGGGCGACCAGCGCAGGACGCCTTCCACCGCGGCGTCGCGCCAGGCCCGCATCTCCTCGAGCGGGATCGGCTCACCGGTGGCGGAGTCGTTCCAGCCGGTGAAGTCCTCACCGAACTCGTGCCCGCCGCCGTCGGAGTAGGTCAGGTCGTAGACCTCCTGCCACTCCTCCACCTGGTCCCCGGTGTCACCCGCGGGTGGCAGGGCCCCGGTGTCCGGGACGACGTAGGCGACCAGGCGCAGGTCGCCGGGCTGGTCCTCGCGGGCGGTCACGATGGCCTGGCGGACGGCCGGGTGCCGGACCAGGGCGTGCTCGATCTCGCCGGGCTCCACGCGGAACCCGCGCAGCTTGACCTGGTTGTCGGCGCGGCCGAGGAAGCAGAGGGTGCCGTCCGGGAAGAAGGCGGCCCGGTCGCCGGTGCGGTACAGCCGGTCGCCCTCGCGCGTGCTGAAGGGGTCACGGACGAAACGTTCCGCCGTCAGCTCGGGCCGGTTGACGTAGCCGACGCACAGGCAGTCGCCGCCGATGTACAGGTCGCCCTCGACGCCGACGGGAAGCGGTTCCATGTGCTCGTCGAGCACGTAGTAGCGCGCGTTGTCGATGGGCCGGCCGTAGGGGATGCTGCGCCACGAGGGGTCGATCTCCCGGACCCGGAAGTAGTTGGACCACACCGTCGCCTCGGTGGCGCCGCCGAGGCTGACGATCTCGGCGCCGGTGAAGACGCGGCGGACCTCGTCGGGCAGCGACAGCGGGGTGTAGTCGCCGGAGAGGAACACCAGGCGCAGGTCGTCGGTGCCCTCGTACCGGTCGTCCTGCGTCAGCAGCGAGGCGACCTGGTTGAGGGTGGTGGGCACCGAGTCCCAGAAGGTGATCGGCTCCGTGAGCAGCACGTCCAGGAGGAGTCGGGGATCGCGCTGCTGCAGGGCGTCCGCGATGTAGACGCCGCCGCCGCAGCCGAGCAGGCCGAAGATGTCGAAGACCGACAGGTCGAAACCGAGCGAGGTGACGCACAGGACGACGTCGTCGGGGCCGAACGCGAACGTGCGGTAGCACCAGTCCAGCAGGTTGTGCACCGGGCGGTGGGTGACCGCGACGCCCTTCGGCTTCCCGGTGCTGCCGGAGGTGAAGATGATGTACGCCGTGCTGTCCGGCCCCGCGACCGGTTGGGGGTCGTGGTCGGCGCCGGGCGAGCCGGCGACGGCGAGGTCGACGAGCCGCACACCGTCCGGCGGGGCCCAGCGCTCGGTGTCGGGCGTGGACAGCACGAGGGCGCACCCGGCGTCCTCGAGCATGCCGGCCACGCGGTCGGCGGGCAGCGCCGGTTCGAGCGGCAGATAGGCGCCGCCGGCCTTGAGGACGCCCAGGACGGCCGCGATCATGGCCGGTCCGCGGGGGACGCAGACGCCGACCACGGTCTCGGGACCGACCCCGTGTGCCTTCAGGTCCCAGGCGACGCGGTTGGCCCACCGGTTCAGCTCGCCGTAGGTCATGGTGCCCGCGGCCCAGCGCAGGGCGGTGGCGTCCGGACGTCGTGCGGCCTGCTCCTCGAAGAGCAGGTGGACCGGTCCCGGGCAGTGCACGGGGTGGGCGGTGTCGTTCCACTCGACGAGAATCCTGTGGCGCTCGGCGGCGTCGAGGGTGTCGCCGGACGGGCCGGGTTCGTTCGTGACGGCCGTGCCCACGGGGACGGCCGGGTCGGCCACGACCTCCTCGACGACGGCCACGAAGCGTGCCGCGACGTCCTCCACGGTGGAGCGGTCGAAGAGGTCGGTGGCGTACTCGATCTCACCGACGACCGAGCCGGTCACGTCGTCCGGCGCCAGGTTGAAGAACAGGTCGAACTTGGCGCTGCCGGTGGGCAGCGGTTCCATCGTCACGCTGAGGCCCGGCAGGTCCAGGTGCGGCGCGGTGTTGCTCTGCCACGCCAGCACGACCTGGAACAGGGGGTGGTGTGCGGTCGACCGCTCCGGCCGCAGGAGTTCCACGAGCCTTTCGAACGGCACGTCCTGGTGATCGTAGGCGGCGATCGCCTTTTTCCGGACCTGTTCGAGCACCCACGCGAAACTCCGGTCCGCGGTCACCTGCACGCGCAAGGTCCACGTGTTGACAAAGAAGCCCACCAGTTCATTCAGTGCCTCCTCCGTACGGCCCGCGATCGGCGAGCCGACGGTCACATCCTTGCCTCCCCCCAGCCGGTGCAGCAACACCACCAGAGCGGCCTGCAGGACGATGGCCGTCGTCACACCGTTGGATTGCGCCAACCTTTCCACGGCGGTGCGCAGTTCGGCCGGCAACCCGACCGGGACCGAATCGCCGCGGAAACTCGCCACCTCCGGGCGGGGCCGGTCCAGAGGCAGGGGAAGAGGTGTGGACACACCGGCCAGTTCTTCACGCCAATAGGCGCTCTGCACCGAGACGATGCTGTCCGGATCCTTTTCGTCGCCCAGCATTTCCTGCTGCCACAGCGCGTAGTCCGCGTACTGCACGGGCAGTTCGGGCCAGTCCGGTGCCGTGCCCGTGACCCGGGCCCGGTAGGCCGTCGACACGTCACGTGCCAGCGGGGCCAGCGAACCGCCGTCGCCGGCGATGTGGTGGAGCACCAGGACGACCAAGAACTCCTCGTCGCCGCTCTGCAGGACGCAGCCGCGCAGCGGCACGTCCGCCGCCAGGTCGAACCAGCTGCCGCTGACCGACTCCACGACGCCGGGCACCCGCTCGGGGGCCACCCGGCCCCAGTCCTGCCACGGCAGGTCGATGTCGGCGGGATCGAGAACGCGTTGATACGGCCGGCCGTCGGTCTCCGCGAAAACCGTGCGCAGGACTTCGTGGCGCACCATCACGTCCAGGAACGCCGCCCGCAGCGCGACGGTGTCGAGCGGGCCGCGGCAGCGCAGGAGCAGCGGAATGTTGTAAGTGGAAGAAGGGCCTTCGAAGCGGTTGATGAACCACATGCGCCGCTGCGCGTACGACAGGGGGGTCATGGTTTCTCCTACCTTTCGGTCATTCTCCGCAGCGGCATTCGGGTGGAGGCCGACATCTCGTTCCAGCGGGCGGTCAGTCCGGCGACGGTCGGGGTGGTGAAGAGGATGCTCATCGGGATTTCCACGCCCCATTCCGCGCGCACCCGGGACACCAACCGGGTGGCCGTCAGGGAATGGCCGCCCAGAAGGAAGAAGTCGTCGTCCAGGCCGACGCGTTCGGCGCCCAGCACCTCGGCGAACAACGCGCACAGCCTCTCTTCCCGGGCGGTGCGAGGAGGCCGGTACCCGTCCCCGGCGAACTCCGGGCGGGGCAGGGCGGAACGGTCGAGCTTGCCGTTGGGCGTCAGGGGCAGTTCCGCGAGGGTGACGAACGCGGCCGGGAGCATGTACGCCGGCAGCCGCTGTCCGACCGCGTCCCGCAGCAGCGCCGCGGTGGGTTCGGCACCCGTCTCCGGCACCACGTAGGCCACCAGCCGGCGGTCACCCGGGCGGTCCTCGCGGGCGACGACGACGGCCCGGCGCACCGCCGGGTGGCGGGTCAGGGCGTGCTCGATCTCGGCGGGTTCGATCCGGTGACCGCGCAGTTTGATCTGGTGGTCGGAGCGGCCGAGGTACTCGACCTCGCCCGTGGCCGTCCAGCGGGCGAGGTCCCCGCTGCGGTACATCCGGGCGCCCGGTGGACCGAACGGGCAGGCCACGAACCGCTCCGCGGTCATGCCCGGCCTGTGGTGGTATCCGCGGGCCAGGCCCTCGCCGGCGATCCAGAGGTCGCCGATGGCGCCGGGCGGCACCGGGCGCAGTGCCCGGTCCAGCACGAGGATCCGGGTGCCGGCGACGGGTCCGCCGACGGCGGGGGGCATGCCGCTGCGGCCGGGGAGGACGCGGGCGGCGGTGGCGTAGACGGTGGTCTCGGTCGGGCCGTAGAGGTTGGTGACCTCCGCGGCGTGCCGGGACAGGGTTTCGGCGAGTCCCAGCGGCAGGGCTTCCCCGGTGGAGATCACGCGCAGCCCCGTCAGGCAGGCCGGCGCATGGGTGACCAGGCTCTGCCAGAGCGCGGGGGTGGCCTGCATGACGGTGACGCCGGACTGTTCGACGAGGTCCGGCAGCGCCGTCGGCCGGGTGAGGTCGTCCTTGCCGGCCAGGACGACCCGGCCGCCGGTGAGCAGGGGCAGGAAGAGTTCCAGCGCGGCGATGTCGAACGCGACGGTGGCGCAGGCCAGGAGCCGGTCGTCCGGCGTGAGGGCGAAACGCTCCTGCATGCCCGTCAGCAGGGTCGCCAGCGCACCGTGCCGGACCACCACGCCCTTGGGTGTGCCGGTGGAGCCGGACGTGTAGATGACGTAGGCGGCGTGGTCGGGGCCGAGCGGCACCCGCGGGCCTTCGGCGGGGTGCGGGGAGCGGTCGGACAGGTCCACCGCAGCCAGCCGCTCGTCGTCGAGGACCAGGACCGGTGCGCTGTCCTCGACCACGGCACGCACCCGGGCGGCCGGATACTCCGGGTCCACCGGCACGTACGCGCCGCCGGCCTTCCACACGGCCAGCAGGGCCACCACCAGGTCGGCGGAGCGGGGCAGCAGCACCACGACCCGGGACTCCGGGCCGACGCCCTGCCCGGCCAGCCAGTGCGCCAGCCGGCCGGACCGCTCCTCCAGCTCCCGGTAGGTCAGCCGGTCCCCGCGGAACTCGACACCGACCGTGCCGGGCGTGCGGGCCGCCTGTGCCGCGATCAGCTCGGGTACGGTCCGCCCGGGGGGCGTGACCGCGGTGTCGTTCCAGCCGTGCAGCACCTGTGCGCGCTCGGCGTCGGACAGCACGTCGAGCGCACCGGCGGTGAGCGGCGAGCCGGCGGCGAACTGGCGCAGGATCCGCACCAGCCGGTCGGCGAGCACCTCCGCATCGGCCCGCCCGAAGACGTTGCGGCGGTACTGGAAGGAGATCCGCAGCAGCGGGTCGGCCGCCGCGATCACGGTCAGCGGGTAGTGCGGCGGGGCGTACGGGCGGATACCGGTCACCACCGGCCGCGCCGACCCGGACCGCGCGGAGGGGCCCGCCGCGTGACCGGCCCGGTCGACCGGGAACGACTCGAACACCACCAGCGTGTCGAACAGTTCGCTCAGCCCGGTCGCCCGCTGGATCCCGGCGAGTCCCACGTGGTGGTGTTCGAGCAGCCCCGCCTGGGCGTCCTGGAGCCGGCCGAGCACCTCCGGGACCGGGTCGGACGGTGTCCAGCGCACCCGTACCGGCACCGTGTCGATGAACAGGCCGATGGTGGTGTCCGCGCCCGGCAGCCCGGTGGGCCGGCCGGCGACCGTGGCGCCGAACAGCACGTCCTGGCTGCCGGTGAGCTGCGCCAGCACCATGGCCCACGCACCCTGCACCAGGGTGTTGGTGGTGACACCCCACTGCGCGGCTCGGCGCGCCAGCCGGGTGGTGTCCTCGCCCGTGAGCGGCACGTCGATCTGCCCACTGCCGCTGTCGGCGGGCCGGGCACCGGCGATCGTGGGTGCCAGCAGCGTCGGCTGCGCCACACCCGCCAGTTCCCGGGCCCATGCGCGGGCGGAGCGTGCCGCGTCCCGCCGCGACAGCCAGTGCAGGAAGTCGCGGTACCCGTGCGAGCGCACCGCGCCGCCCGTGCCGCCGGCCGTGTACAGGTCCAGCAGTTCACGGCCGACGAGGGGTACGGACCAGCCGTCGAGCAGCACGTGGTGGGCGGTGAGGGCCAGTTCGGCGTGCCGGGGGCCGAGAGTGACGAGCGTCAGGCGCAGCAGCGGCGGGCTGTCGGGGTGGAAGCGGGTGTCCCGCTCCCCGGCGAGGATCTCCTCGAGCCGCTCGGCCGCGTGGTCGTCGCCCGTGAGGTCGTGGTGCCGCCAGGGCAGCCGGACGTCGTCCACGACGACCTGTACGGGTGCACCGGTGGCGCTCGGCTGGAACGCGACGCGCAGGTTCGGGTGCCGGTCGAGCAGCGCCTGGCCCGCCGCCCGCAGGCGCGCGGGGTCGACCGGGCCTTCGAGGCGGAAGACGAACTGCGTCTGGTACGCCTCGGACGCGCTGCGGGCGAGCATCGTGTGGTAGAGCAGCCCGTCCTGCAGCGGCGTGAGCGGCCAGACGTCACTGATCCTTCCGAACCGACCTTGCCAGTCGTCGAGTTCCTCTTGGCCGACCGTGACCAGCGGGACGTCGGACGGGGTCAGTCCCCGTCCGCCGGATGCGACCAGGTCCCGCAGGCCGCGCAGGGCCGCGCACCAGGTACGGCAGAGGGCGCGGACCTCGTCGGCGGTCAGGACCCCGGTGGCGAAGGTGAACAGCGCGGTGAGGCGGGCGTCGCGGCCGGTCCCGGTCACCAGGGCGTTGATCTCGAGGGCGCTGGGCGCCGGCATGTCCGCGGCCGGTGCCGCGACCAGCTCGGGGCACTCGGGCGCCGGAACCCATCCGGAGCCCTCGCCGGGTCCCTGGCCGGGTGCCGGCTCCGGCCCGGTGAAGGAGAAGCGGCCCAGGAAGTTGAACCCGATGTCGTCCGCCGGGTACGGGCGCAGGAGCGCGGCGGTGTCGTCGTTGACGTAGCGCAGCAGGGTGTAGCCGATGCCCCGGTCGGGCAGGGCCCGCCGCTGCTCCTTCACCCGTTTCAGGGCCTCGCCCGCGGCGGCCCTTCCGCAGACGGCGGCGTCGACGTCGATGCCCGAGACGTCGAGGCGTACGGGGGTGACCGTGGTGAACCAGCCGACCGTGCGGGACAGGTCCGCGCCCGGCACCAGTTCCTCCTGCCTGCCGTGCCCCTCCAGCCGGACGACCGTCGTGCCGTCGGTGAGGCCCCGCCGTTCCCGGGCCAGGGCGAGGACCAGGGCCGTGAGCAGGACGTCGTCCGCTCCGCTGCGGTAGGCCGCGGGGACGGACGTGAGGACCGCGTCCGTGAGGTCGGGCGGGAGGTCCACCCGGACCGTGCCGGTGGTGGAGGTGAGGTCCCGGGCGGGGTCGAGCGGCCGGGAGCCCACGGGTGCGACGGGAGCCGCGAGCCGTTCGCGCCACCACGCCGCCTCCGCCGCCCGTTCGGGCCGGGCCGCCTCCTCGGTGAGCGCCTGCAGCCATCGCCGCAAGGAGGTGCCCACCGGCGGCAGTGCGGGAGTGCGGCCCTCTCGGACCTGATGCCAGGCCGCGGCCAGGTCGGGCAGCAGGACCCGCCAGGACATGCCGTCGACGACCAGGTGGTGGGCCGCGACCAGCAGCCGCCCGGGCCCGCCCGCGCTCCCCCGGAACCAGACCAGCCGGAGCATCCGCCCGGCCCGGGCGTCGATGTGCGCCACGGTCTCGTCCGCCCGGGCGCGCACCGCGGTCTGCCACGCCTCGTCGGCCCAGTCCCCCGGGCAGTCGACCCGCTCGATGAGCGCGCCGGCGTCCACCGTGCCGGGTGGCTGCACCAGGAGGCCGTCGTCGGTCAGCCGTGAGCGCAGGACGTCGTGCCGGTCCAGCACACAGCGCAGGGCCTCGGTGAGGCCCGGGAGGTCCACGGCCGCGGGCACGTCGAGCACCAGCCACTGGGCGAGGCGGTCCAGGCCCGGTCCCCGCTCGGCGTGGAGCCGGGCCATGGGGGGCAGCGGCAGCAGCCCGACGCCCCCGCCCTGCGGTTCGGCGAGGGCGGCCGGGGTGGTGGCGCGGGTCGCCGCCCGGGCCAGTGCGGCGACGGTACGGCACTCGAACACGGTGCGCGGGGTGAGCGCGAGGCCGCCGTCGCGGGCCCGGGCCACCACCTGGATGGCTCGGATGCTGTCGCCGCCCAGAGCGAAGAAGTCGTCGTCCAGCCCGATGTCGCCGAGGCCGAGCACCTCGGCGAAGGCGGCGGCCAGGAGGCGCTCCTCCCCCGTCGTGGGCGGCCGGTGGGCCCGGCGGGTGATCTCCGGATCGGGCAGCCCGGCTCGGTCCAGCTTGCCGTTCGCGGTCACCGGCAGGCGGTCCAGCGCGACGAAGGCGGCGGGCACCAGGTGGGCGGGCAGCCGGGCCGCGACGAAGCCGCGCAGTTCGGCGAGGTCCACACCGGCGTGGAGGTCCCAGTCGGCGTCGTTCGCGCCGCTGCCGCCGGCGGTCACCGGAACGACGTAGGCGACGAGTTGCGCGGCCGCGTCCGCGCCCCGGCCGGGCCGGGCGACGACGGCCGCCCTCAGCACCGCAGGGTGCTCCGTCAGTGTCTCCTCGATCTCCTGGGGCTCCACCCGGAAGCCGCGGATCTTCACCTGGTGGTCGGCGCGGCCGGCGAACTCCAGCTCGCCGCGGGTGTTCCAGCGCGCCAGGTCGCCGGTGCGGTACATGAGGCGTCCGGGTTCACCGAAGGGGCAGGCCACGAAGCGCTCCGCGGTCAGGGCCGGGCGGTCGTGGTAGCCCCGGGCGAGACCGGCGCCCTCGATGTAGAGGTCGCCGAAGACGCCGGGCGGCAGCGGCCGCAGCCGGCTGTCGAGGACGTGGAGCGCGGTGTTCCAGATGGGGGTGCCGATCGGCACGGTACGCGCCCCGGGCCGGTACTCCCAGGCGGTGACGTCCACGGCCGCCTCGGTCGGCCCGTACAGGTTGTGCAGGGGGACGCCGAAGGTGCGGTGGAACCGCTCGGCCAGGTCGGCCGGCAGGGCCTCTCCGCTGCACACCACCCGGCGCAGGCCGGTGCACGCGGCGGCCGCTTCGCCGGTGACGAACTCGGCCAGCATCGACGGGACGAAGTGCGCGGTGGTGACGCCGGTCCGCCCCATCAGCTCCGCGAGGTAGTCGGGGTCGCGGTGCCCGTCCGGCCGGGCGACCACCAGGGCCGCGCCGGTGATCAGCGGCCAGAAGAACTCCCAGACGGACACGTCGAAGGAGGCGGACGTCTTCTGCAGCACCCGGTCGCCGCCGTCGAGCCGGAACCGGTCCTGCATCCACAGCAGCCGGTTGACGATCGCGGCGTGCGTGACGACGACTCCCTTGGGCCGTCCGGTCGATCCCGACGTGTAGATCATGTAGGCGGGATGGCCGGGGCCGTGCGCGGCGGGGGTGACGGGCCCGTCGGTGGGCGGGGCGTCGTCGACGAGGACCACGGGGACGTCCGTCGGCGGCAGCCGGTCCGCCGTGTCCTTGACCGTCAGCAGCAGAGCGGGCCGGGCGTCGGCGAGCATGAAGCCGACGCGCGCGGCCGGGTAGTCCGGATCGACGGGGACGTAGGCGGCGCCCGCCCTGAGGACCGCCGTCAAGGCGACGACCAGTTCGGGGGAACGGGGCACGGCGACCGCGACGAAGCGCTCGGGCCCGGCGCCGCGCTCGGTCAGCAGGCGGGCGAGGCGGCCGGACCTCTCGGCCAGCTCCCGGTAGGTCGTCGAGGAGCCCTCGAAGACCAGCGCGACGGAGTCCGGTGTGAGGCGGGCCTGCCGGTCCAGCAGTTCGGTCAGGGTCGCCGGCGGCGGGGTCACCGTGGGACCGGCGGACGCGGCGAGCAGCGCGGGGTGCTCACCGGGGTGCAGCGCGGTGACGGTCCCGACCG
Source organism: Streptomyces sp. NPDC003456 (assembly GCF_042878735.1). NCBI lineage: Bacteria > Bacillati > Actinomycetota > Actinomycetes > Kitasatosporales > Streptomycetaceae > Streptomyces > Streptomyces sp. NPDC003456. Next base: position 957,433 of record NZ_JBIAOK010000002.1, on the reverse strand, counting down.
GGGCGTGCGGGTCGGCCAGGGCCTTGCGCAGGAACGTGACGAACCGGTCCGCGAGGCCGGCGACGTCCTGGTGGTCGTACGCGGTACGCGGCGCGTCGAACCTGACGTACAGGTCGCTGCCGGCCCGTCCGTCGGTGTAGACGCAGATCATGACCTCGTCGATGACGCCGAAGGTGCCGCCCGCGAAGTGCCCCGTGGCGCCCGCCAGGTCCAGCGCCTCCACGGCGGGCAGGACGTTGACGACGGTGCCGTACGGGCTGCGGGCGTCCGCGGCGTGGCCGGTGGCGCGTTTGATCAGGGAGATGTCGTGCCGCGCGTGCCGAAGGACCCGGCGCCGCTCCTTGGCCAGGGCCCCGGCCAGGTCGACGAAGTCGGCCGCGGGGTCCACCCGCGAGCGCAGCGGCACCCGGTTGGAGAGCAGCCCGAGGGAGCGGCGCAGCGCGCCGACGCGGTGATTGACGGTGATGGTCAGCAGTGGTTCGTCCAGACCGCACAGGTGCCCGAGGAACGCGGTGGCGGCCGAGGCGATCAGGTCGGCGACGGAGGTGCCGGCCGCGGTCGCGGCGCGTTCCCAGTCCGCGCGTTCGGCGGCCGGGACCGCCGCGGTGACGGTGGACATGGACTGCGGTGCGGTCAGGCCGTCCCAGTGACCGGGCCCGCCGGCGGGGGCGTCGGCGTGCGGACGGACACCGGCGGGCAGACGGGCGGCGGGCAGGTCTCCGGCGAGGTAGTCGGGCCAGAACCGCTCGGCGTCGGCGAACCGCGTCGACGTCCGGTAGGCGGCGTCCTTCGCCGCCGCGTCCTGCGGCGGGTTCGGGGCGCCCTCCGGCACCGCCGAACCGGCGCGCAGCGCCCGGTAGATCTCGGCGATCCGCCGGGACAGCAGGGTGAGCACGCCGTACGCGTCGGTGAGGACGTGGTGGAAGACCAGCACGAGCAGGTGGCGTCCGGGGCCCAGCCGGATGGAGCCCGTCCGCCACAGTGCGTCCTCGGTCAGGTCGAACGGCCGGCGCACGAGGTCGGCGACGACGGCGCGGGCCGCCTCGAGCGGGTCGGCGGCATCGCCGACATCGAGGCGGAACGGCTCCCAGGCCCCGGGGTCCCGGGCGACCTGCCGCAGTCCGTGCTCGTCCCGGCGGAAGTTCACCCTCAGCGCGTCGGCCTCCGCCACCGCCGCGCGCAGGGCGTCGGCGAGCAGGGCGGTGTCCAGCTCGCCGTCGATGTCCCAGAGGGTCGCCACGTTGTTCGGTACGTCGGGGCTGAACTCCTGCGCGAGCCACATGGCTTCCTGCGCGGATGTGACGCCGGTACAACCCATCCAGATGCCCCCAGCACAGTGGTTTCCCGGTCAACGGCCCCTTTGCCGTGCCCGATGCTTGTCTCGGTCCAGGTGGTCGAACAACTGCGATGAAAGATGTTGGCCAGAGATCGAAAAGGAATTGGCCATCACCCGGAACGACTCCGCCACGCGCCCGGCGCAGGTGTCCTTCCGGCTCCGACCGGCGTCCGCGCCGGACGTCCTCGCGGCACGTCCCCGGCCCGCCGCCCGGACGGCGTCACGCCGGTCCGCGTGCCTGCCGGCGCGGTTCCTCGGTGGCCTCGGCCGGGCTCCGGTTGGCGTGCGCGCTGGTCCGGATCACCTGCGCGACGGTCAGCTCGTAGGCCGCGTACCAGTGCTGACGGCCCATGCGCTGCGCCACCCGGTGTTCGGGGTCGCACCGCCACCGGTCCAGCGTCTGCCCGTCGCGCCACATCATGACGGCGAGACGCTCCCCGTCCTCCCCGGTGTAGTGCTTGACCTCCACCGGGTCGGACCCGGCGATGGCCCGGACCCGCTCCTGCATCCGCTCCTCGGTGGCCTCGTACTCCGCGCCGGCCTGCTCGGACAGGTGCGACTTGAACAGGATCACGAACATCCGGAGTCCTCCAGGGTGGCTGTGTTCGGGGCGTGGGCGGCGGTGCAGGCGCGCACCCGGTCGTCGGAGGCCGAGACCAGTCCGGTGCCGTGCCGGGCCAGCAGATCCGCCACGAGCCGGTCCAGACGCCGGTCGTCACGCAGTACGGAGGCGTAGCCCTCCTCGGTGAACGCGCACCGCTCGTACAGCGGAACGAACCGGTCCGGGAAGAGGGCCGCCAGCCGCCCGCGGAGCACGTCGGCAGCGCTCTCCTCGCGGGGTGGATCGGCCATCGCGAAGTAGTGCCGGTAGGAGAGTTCGGCGATCGCGTCGGCGTCCTCGGTCCGTGACGTCTCGTAGGCGGCCAGGCCCGAGGACCAGTCCGCGCAGGCGTCGAGGCGGTCGACGAGGACCCGGGCGTCCTCGAAGCCGCAGTTCATACCGTGCCCCATGAAGGGCGCCATCGCGTGACAGGAGTCACCGAGCAGCGCGAAGGTGTCCCGCCACACCCAGCGGTCGCAGCGGACAGCCGTCAGGGTGGAGACGGCCTTGCCGTCGAGCTGTTCCGCGATGTCGGGGATGAGGCCGGTCAGCTCGGGGAAGTGGGCGGCGAACATCTCGTGCAGGTCCCGGCCGTCGCGGGCCGCCGCGTAGGAGGGGGCCGGGCCGTCGAGGCGCATGAACAAGGAGCCGGACAGCTTCCCCGACGGCAGGGGGTGGGCGGCGAACATCGCCTTCCCGGTGGGCCAGACGTGCGTGATGTCCGGCTCCAGCCGGCCGGCCGGCACGTCGATCTCCTGATACGCCAGGTCGAGTCTGCGCACCTCGACCCGGGCTCCGCGCGCCTCGAGGGCGGCCCGGGCGGCGGAGTGCGCACCGTCGCAGCCGAGGATGCGGCGGCACGTCAGCCGGTGGGAGCCGTGCCGGTCCTCCACCTGCACCGCGGGCCGGTCGAGGTCCACGGAACGGACGCGCTGCCCGAAGCGGAGGCTCACACCGGGGGTGGCCTCGGCGGCGTCCAGCAGGATCCGGTGCAGCCGCCGGCGCTCCACCGCCCAGATGGGCTGTCCGTCCCGGCTGTAGGGCGTCACCCGCGTCCGGCCGTCGGGCAGGTGTGCGCACCGTCCGTGCAGGGGGACGCACATCCGGCGCACGCTGTCGGCGACGCCCAGGTCTTCCAGGGCGCGCCAGCCGCGCGCCGACAGCATCACGACGAGTGACCGCCGTTGCGGGCCGGGGCCCGGTCTGGGATCCGCCCGCTTCTCCAGGACGGTGACCGGCCCGAACCGGGGGGCGAGGTAGCAAGCCGCGACCGCGCCGACCAGACCGGCGCCCACGATCACGATCTCCGGGTCGCGGTCCGTGCGGTGCGCCCCGTCGCGGATCGTGCGGCTCGCGACGTCGCGGTCGGTGGCACGTGTGCCTGCACCCGGCGTGCCGGGCGTGCCGTTGCCGTCCGTGGGGCTGGTGACGTTGCCGTGCGTGCCGTTCGCGTTCGTGCGGCTGGTGACGTTGCCGTTCATGCTGTCCCGTCCCTCGTCCGTTCCTCCGCCCGCCGGTGCGCGGGCGGGTCCGCGTCCGCGTCCGCACCCGTCGTCATGGCCGCCGCAGTTCCGCCAGAACCGCGCTGCCCACCTCCTTCGTGCCGAGGGATCCGCCCAGGTCGGGGGTGACGCGGCCGGTCGCCACGGTGGCGGCGACCGCCCGGCGGACCGCGTCCGCCTCCTCGCTGCGGCCCAGGTGCTCGGCCAGCAGGGCCACGGAGAGGATCGCGCCGAACGGGTTGGCGGTGCCGGTTCCCGCGATGTCCGGGGCGCTGCCGTGCACCGGCTCGAACAGCGCCTTTCCGGTCACGGGATTGAGATTGGCGGACGCCGCGACACCCAGGCCGCCGGCGAGCGCGGCCGTGAGGTCGCTCAGGATGTCGCCGTAGGAGTTGTTGGTGACGATGACGTCGAAGGCGGTCGGGTCGGTGGCCAGCCGCAGCGCGGCGGCGTCCACGTAGAGGTGGGACGTCTCGACGTGCGGGTGCCGTGCCACCGCCTCGCTCCAGCACCGCTGCCACAACTGACCGCCGTTGCGCACGGCGTTGGCCTTGTCGACGAGGCACACCGACCTGCGTGCCGCGGAGAAGGCGAACTCCAGCACTCGCGACACCCCGTGACGGGTGCTCAGGTCCACGTCCATGGCGATCTCCTGGGGGGTCCCGGTGCGCGCACCGCCGCCGATGCCGCTGTAGAGCCCCTCGGTGTTCTCCCTGACGATCACGCAGTCGATCGCCCTGCGGGCCGGGTCGCGCAGCGGACTGAGCCTGTCGTGCCAGAGCCTGGCGGGGCGGTAGTTGACGTAGAGGTCCAGTTCGAGGCGCAGGGTGGTGAGGACGGCGCGCACGTACGGGGTGTCACTGAGCCGGGGATCGCCGACCGCGCCGAGGAGCGCCGCCTCGCTGGACCTGATCCGGTCGAGGTCGGATCCCGTCAGGGCCTCCCCGGTGCGCAGGTACGTGTCCGCGTTGACGTGGTCGAGGACGTCCGTGCGCGTCCCGAGGCCGAGGGCCTCGAGGACGTCCAGGGCCGGCCCGATCACCTCGGGGCCGATGCCGTCGCCGGGGATCACGGCGATGGTGGTCAAGGCCGCCTCACTTCCGGCCCTGGCTCAGGACGTCCGCGACGAGTTGCGCGCTGTCGGCGGTGACGTGGAAGTGCCCGCCCGGCCGCACGGCTCCCGTGAAGCCGCCGGTGGTGACGGCCGCCCATCCCGCCAACCGGCCCTGGTCCACCAGAGGGTCGCCCTCCCCGTGGTAACAGCGCACGGGGCAGGTGAGCGGACGGGTGCCGGGCCGGGGGCGGTAGGTCGCGTGGGCACGCAGGTCCGAGCGGAGGACGGGCAGGAGCAGATCGCGCAGTTCGGCGTTCCCGGCGATCGCGGGTTCGATGCCGCCGAGCGCGCACAGCGTGGTCCAGAACTCGTCGTCGGGTGCCCGGTGGATGTCCCTGTCGGTCATCCGGCCGGGCGGCAGAGCGGCGGAGACGCAGAGCGCCCTGGGTTCCTCGCCGGCGTCCCGCAGCAGCAGCGCGGTCTCGTAGGCGACCAGCGCGCCCAGGCTGTGCCCGAAGAGAAGGTGCTCGCCCGGCGGCATCCTCTGCAGTTCCGCCGCCACGCAGTCCGCCATCGCGGCCACGTCGTCCACCGGCGGCTCCCCGAAACGGTCACCGCGGCCCGGGTACTGGACGGCCATCAGCGACACACCGGGCGGCATCGCGGCGGCCCACCCGCCGAAGGCGGTACCCGAGCCCCCCGAGTGGGGGAAGCACACGACCCGCAGGCCGAGCGGGTCACCGGTGGTCATCGAGCGCACCCATCCGCGTTCCCGTGTCCGGCTCATCCTGTTCGCCCTCCCGGCAGCCGTCGTCCCGTCCGCACCATGTTTTCCACTAGCCGAGGATTCGCACGGCCCGCGACAGATGTCGGCAAGAGATCACGGGGCGGTGGCCCGCGGCACTGACCATTTCCAGGGCAACCGACGTCACCACGTCAGCGCACGCTGCCGGGGGACCTGACCGCCCGGGAGGGACAGGACGGCAGGGAGCCGTGGAAGCACACCCGCCCGCCACCGCCTCCAGGCACCTGTCCGCCGGCCGCGGGGCGCCGACGCCCGCAGGCACGCCTCGCTCCACGCCCCGACCGACCGCCGAAAGGAACGCGACCATGCTTGACGGTGTTGTGCCCTGGCCCGAGCACCTCGCGAAGGAACTGCGCCGGACCGGGGTCTGGCTCGGCCGGCCGATCGGCGACCTGCTGCTCGCGTCGTGCGAGCGGAACGCCGAGCGCGTGGCCGTCGTCTGCGGCGAACACCGGATGACCTACGCGGAGCTGGCCCGGCGGGCGGACCGGCTGGCGCGCGGCCTCGTCGGACTGGGCGTCAAACCCCTGGACCGGGTGGTGGTGCACCTTCCCAACGTCCCGGAGTTCGTCGTCCTGGTCTTCGCGCTGATGCGCGCCGGAGCGATTCCGGTGCTGGCGCTGCCCGGTCACCGCAGGGCCGAGATCGCGCATCTGTGCGCGCACTCCGAGGCGGTCGCGTATGTGGTGAAGGACGAGTTCGGCGGGTTCGACTTCCGGACGATCGCCCGGGAGATCCCGCCGGTCCCGCACGTCGTGGTCAGCGGCGACGCCCAGGAGTTCACCTCGCTGGAGTCGCTGGAGGCACCGCACCACCAGGACGTCCCGCTCCCCCGGGTGGACGCGTCCGACCCCGCGCTGTTCCTGCTCTCCGGAGGCACCACCGGGCTGCCGAAGCTGATCCCCCGGACGCACGACGACTACGAGTACGTCATGCGGGCCTGCGCGGAGGCGATGCACGTGGGCCAGGAGGTCGTGTACCTCGCGGTCAACCCCGTCGCGCACCAGGCGGCTCTCGCCTGTCCGGGGGTCTTCGGAAGTCTCCTGCTGGGCGGCAAGGCCGTCCTCACATCGAGCGTGCGTCCCGACGACGTCTTCGCGCTGATGCGCCGGGAGGGGGTCACCGTGACCACGGTCGTGCCCTCGGTGCTGCGGCTGTGGGCCGACGCCGGACGACCGCCCGGCGACCTGTCCCGCCTGCTGATCCAGGTGGGCAGCGCACCGCTCGACCCGGCCCTGGCGCGCCGCGCGGCCCAGGTGCTGGGCTGCAGGATCCAGCGGTGGTACGGCATCAGCGAAGGGCTGCTGACCCACACCCGGCTCGACGACCCGGACGACGTGGCCGTCGACACGGACGGCCGCCCCATGTCGCCGGGTGACGAGGTCAGGATCGTCGACGAGTCGGGGAACCCCGTGCCGGACGGGGAGGCGGGCGAGATGCAGGTGCGGGGCCCGTACACGATCCGCGGGTACTACCGCGCCCCGGAGGAGAACGCCCGCTCGTTCACGCCGGACGGCTTCTTCCGGACCGGCGACCTGGTGCGGCGCGGGCCCGACGGCAACATCATGATCGTCGGGAGGATCAAGGACGTCATCAACCGGGCCGGCGAGAAGGTCTCCGCCGAGGAGGTGGAGCGGCACCTGCGCACCCACCCCGCCGTGCAGGACGCGGCCGTGATCGGCGTGGCGGACACCGTGCTCGGTGAGCGGACCTACGCGTTCGTCGTCCTCGGCGAGGCGGACGTCCGCCCGTCCGCCATGAAGGAGTTCCTGCGGGCGCGTGGCCTGGCCGCCTACAAGATCCCCGACCGGCTGATCCCGACGCAGCGGCTTCCGCGGACGCCGATGGGCAAGGTGGACAAGAAGGCGCTGCGGGCGGGGGTCGCCGCCCCGGAGCGCTGACGACGCCCGGGCGCGGAACGAATCCTGCCGGGCCCCGCGCGATCGGTCCCGCGCCGAAGCGCTCCCCGCGGGCCCGGTGCGCCCGCGCCGCGGGAAGTCTGCCCGTGGGCCGGTTCCGCCCGGCGACCGGCGGACACCCGGCCCACCGGCGCAGGCGCACCCCGTCCCGGCGGCAGCCGGGAGGTGATCTCGCTTCGGCCCGGCCGATGAGGTTGACTCGTGTCTCCGGCCCGGACCACGACAGGAGCTCCCACCTTGACCTACGACATCGCCGCCCTGCGCTCGCTGTTCCCCGCTCTGGCCGCGGGTACCGTCCACTTCGACGGGCCCGGGGGTACCCAGACGCCGCAGCCGGTCATCGACGCGATCGCCGACGCGCTGGCGCACCCGCTGTCCAACCGCGGGCAGTACTCGCTGGGCGAGCGCAACGCCGAGACGGTCGTCACCGGTGCGCGCCGGGCCGTGGCCGACCTCCTCGGCGCGGACCCGGCCGGGGTGGTCTTCGGGCGCAGCGCCACCCAGCTGACCTACGACCTCGCCCGCACCCTGGCCGCTTCCTGGGCGCCGGGCGACGAGGTCGTCGTGACCCGGCTCGACCACGACGCCAACGTCCGCCCGTGGGTGCAGGCCGCGCAGCGGGCCGGCGCCACCGTACGCTGGGCCGATTTCGATCCCGCCACCGGCGAGTTGACGCCCGACGACATACGCGCCGTCCTGTCCGCACGCACGCGCCTCGTCGCCGTCACCGCCGCCTCCAACCTGATCGGCACCCGGCCTCCGGTCGCCGAGATCTGCCGCCTGGCCCACGAGGCCGGAGCGCTGGCCCACGTCGACGGCGTCCACTACACCGCGCACACGCTGGTCGACCTGCCGGCGCTGGGCGCGGACTTCTTCGTCTGCTCGCCGTACAAGTTCCTCGGTCCGCACCACGGCGTCCTGGCCGCCCGGCCCGCGCTGCTGGAGACTCTCCACCCGGACAAGCTGCTGCCCTCCAGCGACGCGGTGCCCGAGCGCTTCGAACTGGGCACGCTGCCCTACGAGTTGCTCGCCGGTACCCGTGCCGCCGTCGACTTCCTGGCCGGCCTTGACCCGGACGCCACGGGCACCCGGCGCGAACGCCTGGCGGCCTCCTTCGCGGCCCTCGGCGTCCATGAGACCACCCTGCGCACCCAGCTCGAGAAGGAGCTGGCCGCGCTCCCCGGCGTCACCGTCCACTCCCGGGCCGCCGACCGCACCCCCACCCTGCTGCTGACCTTCGCGCACCACGACACGACCGACGCCTACCGCTTCCTCGCCGCTCGCGACATCCACGCCCCGTCCAGCCACTTCTACGCCGTCGAGACGTCCCGTCACCTGGGTCTGGGCGACACCGGCGGCCTGCGGATCGGGCTCGCCCCCTACAACGACGCGCGGGACGTCGACCGACTGCTGGCGGCGCTGGCCGAGTTCCTGGAGCAATGAGCAGCCGGACCGGGCGCCCGCTCGCGCACGGGGCGCTTCCCGGCGGTGCTCACCGGGCCAGCGCCTGCTCGATCTCCGCGGCGTCCGCGGCCTCCGCCGCCCAGGCCACGTATCCGTCCGGACGCACCAGGACGGTCGTCCGCCGGTCGCTCGCCCAGCGCTCCACGGTCAGCCACCCCTCACCGGCACCGGGGCCGTCGTACTTCCCCGGTGTGATCAGCACGAACCGGCCGCCGCGCAGCGCCTCGTAGAGGCGGCCGTCCCGGAGGGCGACGTCCGGGGCCCGCCTGCCGACGAGGCGGTGGGCGCCGCGTGGGGCGGGATACGTGTAGCCGATCCCGGTGATCTGGCCCAGGGCCTTGCGCTGGAGGGGCGGGGCCGAGCCGGCGCAGGCGGAGACCACGGCACGGACGGTGCGCAGCAGCGGGTTCCCCGCGCGGGCCAGCCGGACCAGTCCGCCGCTGCTGCGCAGGACGGCCCTGCCGACCGGGTGGCGCTCGGTCTCGTAGCTGTCCAGCAGCCCCTCGGACGCCCGGCCGTGGAGGGTCGCGGCGAGCTTCCAGCTCAGGTTGGCGGCGTCCTGGAGACCGGTGTTCATCCCCTGACCGCCGGCCGGGGAGTGGACGTGCGCGGCGTCCCCGGCCAGGAAGACCCGCCCGACCCGGTAGTGCGGCGCCTGGCGCTCGTCACTGTGGAACCGCGACAGCCAGCGGGCGTCGTGCATGCCGTGATCCGTGCCCAGGGCGCGGCGGGTGATCTCCTTGACCTCGTCGAGGTCGAGGGGGGCGTCGTCGGGGACCTCGTTGCGGCGGTTCCAGCCCATGACCCGGTACCAGCCGTCGCCGAACGACGCGATCATCGCGAAGCTGTCACCGCGGCCGTTGACCGTGAGCACGCCATCAGGTGCCTGGGCCAACCGGACGTCGGCCAGGATCAGCGACTTGATGACGGAGACACCGGGGAAGTCCAGGCCGATCGCCTCCCGCACGGCGCTGCGGTGTCCGTCGGCGCCGACGACGTAGGCCGCCCGGCGGGTGACGACCGACCCGTCCGCGCCCCGTACGTGGAGGTCGACCCCCTCGTCGTCCTGCCGCAGCCCCACGACCTCGCTCTCGTACGCGAACTGCACGCCGGCTTCCCGGGCCCGTCGCTCCAGGAGCCGCTCGACCTCGTACTGCGGGGTGATGAGCAGGAACGGGAAGCGGGACGGCAGCGTGCTCAGATCGAGGGAGAGGCGCTGGAAGAGCCGCAGGCGGGTGATGGTGTCGCCGGTGCCGATCAGCTCGTCGGCGATGCCGCGGGCGTCGAGCTGTTCCAGGGTGCGGGCGTGCACCCCGAAGGCGCGGGAGAGGTTGCTGAGCGTGCGCGGCCGCTTCTCGACGAGGGTCACGGGGACGCCGGCCGAGGCGAGGTCACCGGCGAGGAGCAGACCGGTGGGGCCGGAGCCGACGACGATCACGGTGCGGTGGGTCTCGGTGCCGTTCATGGTGGCCTCCCTGGTGCAACGCTAGGGGACGTCGCGTCCTCGCCGACGCATATCGGCCGACCCTTGCCGACGGGATGGCGGGCGGGACGGCGGGATGGTAGGCGGGGCTCCCAAAAGGGGTGTGCGAGGCCGCAGTCGAGTCCCGCACACCCGCTCGCGGTGTGCTCAGTGCGCCCGCCCGTCGGTGCCCGGCTCCCCGACCCGCCGGACGAGCAGGTCGAAGGCGAACGCCTCACCACAGGTGAGGGGCACCTGCCGGTCCAGTACGGTCACGGTGACCTCGGCGGCCAGCGGGGTGCGCCAGCCCTTGGTCACGACCTCGCCCCAGGGTTCGGGGTGCACTTCCCGCACGCGCACCCGCGGGCCGGACGCCTCGTACGAGCCGTGCACGCGGGCGACCTGCGGGTCGGCCGTGTCCTCCTCCAGTTGCCGGTAGGGCACTTGGCCGGAAATGACACCGCGGTCGAACAGACCAGGCTCGACGGGTCCTCCTCCCCCGTACTGCGTCCCGTCCGCTTCGACGGAGAGGCTGACGTGCGTGCCGTGGGCGGAGTTCTCGTACAGCTCCAGTGACACCTGCATCCCGTCCCGCTCGGCCCGGCATGCCACGGCGTACCCCTTCTCCCGGGTCACACCGGACGACTCGCCCGGGCCGCCCGCGGCTGCTGCGGGCGCCGCCGTCAGCAACGTCGCAGCGAGCGCACCGGTCACGGCCGCTCGTTTCCCCACCTGCATGCTGCACTCCCAACGTCGTGTGCGGGTGATACGTGCAGTTGGACTCGCGAGGGGCGGATGAGGATGTAGGCGATCACCGAGCACATGGGAGCGAGCCGGGCATCACCAGGACACCTCGCGGACGTTCGCCCCGCTCTGCGGCCGAGTCGTGGCGGTGATCTCCGAGCGGTGGCGGCTCGCCGAGAACGTCACCGTCAGGGTCTGCGCCCCGGTCCGGCTCGTACTGACCGTGAAACCCCGGTTCGGCACCGCCGAGATCAGGCACACCGCGTCGTCGCCGAACCGCACGGTGGCCTTGCCGCCCTCGGACGGCACCGTGTAGACGCCGGCGCCGCCGTCCTCGCACCCCGGCCCGTCCGCCCCGGCCGGCGCTTGCGGGGCCGTGGCGCGGGCGGTGGGTGCCCGCGTGGGCTCGGGCGTCGGGCTGGGCCGGGGCGCCGCCCTGCTGCTCGGGGGCGGGCTGGGCCTGCGGCTGCTCGCGGAGGGGCTCGGGGAGGGCTTCGCGGTGGCCGACGGGGTCGGCCGCGGGGACTCGACCGGCTCACTCGGCGCCGACTGCGCGACCGGCGCGGTGGGCCGGGTCGACCCCACCACGAAATGGATCGTGAGGATGACAGCCGTGACACTGGCTGCCGTGCAGGCCAGCCATATGATCAGGTAGCGCAGGAGGCGGGACACGACACCATAGTGACGGACCGGCTAACGTGCCTGCTCATGGCCTCCGTACTTGTCGTCGAGGACGACCCCGTCATCCGGGCTGCGTTGATCGAGGTCCTGACCGGGCACGGCTATGCGGTCAGGAGCACCCACCAGGGTTTCGAGGCGCTGCGCGAGATCACCCAGAGCGCGCCGGACATCGTGGTGCTGGACCTGGGGCTGCCCGACCTCGACGGCCTCGACGTGCTGCGCATGATCCGGGGCATCTCCCGTGTGCCGGTCCTGGTCGCCACCGCCCGCGACGACGAGGGCGAGATCATCCGGCTGCTCAACGCGGGGGCCGACGACTACCTGGTGAAGCCGTTCTCCGGCGGTCAGCTCGCCGCCCGGCTCGCCGCCGTCCTGCGGCGGTCCGTGCCCGCCGACCTGCAGGCGGCCCGACGGCCCGTCCTGCAGGTGGCGGACCTGCGGATCGACCCGACCGCGCGCACCGCGCACCTCGCCGGACGGGAACTGCCGCTGACACGACGCGAGTTCGACCTCCTCGCCTACCTCGCCGCCCACGCGGACCAGGTCGTCACCCGGCAGCGCATACTCGCCGAGGTGTGGCAGCAGCCGTACGTCGAGGACCAGACGGTCGATGTCCACCTCTCCGCGCTCCGCCGCAAAATGGGGGAGAAGGCTCGAAAGCCCCGCTATCTGCACACCGTTCGCGGTCTGGGCATCAAGCTGGTCAGCACGCCATGAGACGCGCCCTCGCCGGGATCGCCCTGGCCGTCACCTCCATGGTGGCCCTGTCCTTCCTCATCCCCCTCGCCCTCCTGGTGCGCGAACAGGCACGGGACCGGGCCACCACGGCCGCCGAGCAGCGGGCCGCCGCGCTGTCCCCGGTGCTCGCCCTCACCACCCGGCGCGCCGACGTGCAGCAGGCCGTGTCCGAACTCGGCTCCTCCGACCAGCTCGTCGTACGGCTGCCCGACGGCGGCTTCGTGGGCACCCCGCACGCGCCCCGGGCGGCGCTCGACCGGGCCGTGCGGGGGCGCGAGACCCTGGCCGCGGACACGTCCGGCGGCTGGGTCTACCTCCAGCCCGTCGTCCTGCAGGGCGACCGGGTGGCGGTCGTGGAGTCCTTCGTGCCCGCCGCGGACCTCACCCGGGGCGTGGCGGCGTCCTGGGGGGTGATGGCCCTGCTCGCGCTGGGGCTGGTCGGGGGGTCGGTACTCGTCGCGGACCGGCTCGGCGCTCGCGTCGTCCGTTCCTCGCGCAGCCTCAAGCGCGCCTCGCTGGCGCTCGGCTCCGGCGACCTGGACGTGCGTGTGGAGCCGGACGGGCCGCCCGAACTGCAGGAGGCGGGTGCGGCGTTCAACACGATGGCGGACCGGGTCCTCGACCTGCTCGCGGTCGAACGCGAACTGGTCGCCGACCTCTCGCACCGCCTGCGCACCCCGCTGACCGCGCTGTATCTGGAGGCCGACCGGATGGGCTCGACGCCCAGCGCGCGGCGTGTCGCGGAGGCGGCCGGCCAGTTGGAGAGCGAGTTGGACGCGATCATCGCCGCGGCCCGTACTCCGCTGGCGTCGGCCCCGCCGGCGCGTGCGGCGGCCGGCGGGGGGAAGCCGTGCGACGTGGCCGAGGTGGTCGCCATGCGCCTGGAGTTCTGGTCGGTCCTGGCCACCCAGCAGGAGCGGCCCTGCGAGCGTTCCCTCACCCCGCGCCCGGCGCCCGTCGCCTTCCCCGAGGACGACCTCGCGGCCGTCGTCGACGCCCTGATCGGCAACGTCTTCCGGCACACCCCGCAGGGCACCGCCTTCGCCGTGCGCGTGGAGCGGGCGGACCGGCACGTGTACCTGACGGTCGACGACGCGGGGCCGGGGGTGGCGGACCCGGACGCGGCGCTCACGCGCGGGGTGAGTGTCGGCGGCTCCACGGGGCTGGGCCTGGACATCGTGGCCCGGGCGGCGCGCGCGGCGGACGGCGAACTGACGATCACCCGCGCGCCGCTGGGCGGGGCGCGGGTGCGGGTGTCGTTCGTCCTGGCGGACGGGAGGGGTTCCGGGGGCGGCGCACGGTGAGCGGCGCCGGCGGACGGCGCCGAGAATGTGCGCGCTGACCGGCATCGGCCGGAGGCGCCGGGGCCTTTGCGCGATGACAGGTGCCAGCAGGCGCCGCCCGGGCCGGAGCACGATCACAGGCATCTGCGCCCGGGGCCGAGGCCGTTCGGAAGACCTGAGCAGCACGCGACCAGGCCCGGGGCGCCCTCACCGGCATCGGTGGGCGGCGCCCGGGCCGTGCGCGGTGCGCGGTGTCAGCGCGAGGCGCCGAAGTTCTGCGTCCACCAAGGGCCGCCGTCGCCGAAGTGGACGCCGACGCCCAGCTCCTTGAAGGAGCAGTTGAGTATGTTCGCGCGGTGGCCGGGGCTGTTCATCCAGGACTTCATCACGGAGGCGGCGTCCGCCTGGCCCCGGGCTATGTTCTCGCCCAGGGTCGACCACTCGTAGCCTGCGGCCTCGACCCGGGTGGTCATGGTCGACCCGTCGGGGCCGGTGTGGGACATCACGCCGCTGCTCGCCATGACGTCGCTGTAGTCGTCGGCGGCACGAGTGAGCCGGTCGTTCGCCGTGAGGGGCGAGCAACCCGCCGCGCTCCGCTCCTTGTTGACCAGCGCCAGGACCTGGGCCTCGGGCCCGCCGGCCCCGGCACCCGACCCGGCTCCCGTTCCGGAACCCGGCCTGGTGCCCGCCGACCCCGTGCCGCCGGCTCCGTTCGCCGACCCACCGCCGCCGCTCTTCGCCTCCGTCCGGGCGGGTGCCTGCCGCTCGGACTCGGTCGTCCGCCGCGGGCGAGGGGTGGGGCTCGCCGTCCGCTTCTTCTTCTCCTTCGGCTTGGCACGGGGCGAGCTGCTCGCCTTCGCACTCGGGCTCGCCGAGCCGGAGGCGAGGGGCTCGGCGCTGACGGCGGCGTCCTCGGCGCCGGGCACCTTGCCGGCGCTGTTCGCGACCACGCGGTCCGAGGCCCCGCCGTCCTCGCCGCCCACCACCGCCACCGTGATCCCCACGCCCGCGAGCGCGGCGACGGCCCCGATGGCCAGGGCGGGACGGCGTACCTTCCGCCCGTCGCGGGGACGGGCGTGGAAGCGGGACGGGCGGGCGGCTCGACGGGAACCCATGCAGGACACCTCGGTCTGTCGGTCGGCTGACTCGACCCCCATGCCCGGTGGCCGCGAGCGCGGCCACCGGACCTGTGGGGGGTGTTCGAGAGCCTAGGGCCCGTCCGAGTCGGGAACCGCTGTTCGAAGGGCTTCTTCAAGAAGCCTTAAGAGAGGCACAAGAGTCTCCTGAGGAACAGCTCGGCCCTCCCGGAGGGTGCGGGGAGGACCAGGGCCCGCACGATGCCGCGGGACGTACCCGGGGCGGCCTCCCTCGAAGCCCGGGCGCCTCAGGAACCGCCGTGCAGCAGGTCCGCGCCGACGTCCTCCAGGCTCCCGCAGCCCGCCAGGGCCATGGCCGTCGACAACTGCGTACGGTACGAGTCGAGCAGGGCGGTCACCCCCGCCCGACCGCCGAGCGCCAGAGCCCACACCACGGGACGCCCCAGGAGCACCGCGCGGGCGCCCAGGGCCAGAGCCACCAGGACGTCGGTGCCGGTGCGCACACCGCCGTCGACCAGCACCGGGACCTCGGCGCCCACCGCCGCCGCGACCGCGGGCAGAGCGTCGGCGGACGTCACCGCACGGTCCAGCTGGCGCCCCCCGTGGTTGGAGACGATCACCCCGGCAGCTCCGGCGGCCACGCACGCTCGGGCATCGTCGGCCCGCAGCACGCCCTTGACCAGCACCGGCAGACCCGACATCCGGTGCAGCCGTTCGATGGCGTCCAGTCCCAGCGACGGGTCCTGCTCCCAGCCGGGCAGCCGGGTCCCCACCCCCACCGACCGGCACAGCGCGTCGTCCTCGGGAAGCGGCAAGGCGAGCCCCGGCGTCACCCGAGGCGGTACGTACGGCGCGTCCACCGTCAGGACCAGCGCACGGGCGCCGGCCGCGACGGCCCGGTCGACCTGGCTGCGGGTCACCTCCGCGTCCCGCAGCCAGTACACCTGGAACCACCAGGGTCCGGCCGCCGCGGCGACCTCCTCCGGGTGGCGGGTCGCGCGCGAGGAGAGCACGAGCAGCGAACCGGCCGCGGCGACGCCGGCCGCCGTGGCCGTCTCGCCCTCGTCGTGCGCCATGCGGTGGAAGGCCGTGGGGCCCGCGAGCACGGGCGCCGCCAGCCGGGTGCCCAGCAGGTCGACGCTCGTGTCGACGGACGAGACGTCACGCAGGACGCGAGGCAGGAGTCTCCGGCCGCGCCAGGCGGCTTCGGCCTCGCGGGCGCTGATCTCCTCGTCGGATCCGGCGGCGTAGAAGGCGTACGCGGCGGCCGGGAGGACGGCCTTCGCCCGCCCCGCGAGGTCCGTCGCCGCCCGGATCAGGGGCTCCTCGGCAAGGGGCCCCGCATCGGGTTCTGCCATCTCAGACCCAGTCCTGCGTGCCGGGGGCTTGGTCGCCGGCGGAGACCGTGACGGCGAACCGGAGGGCCGCCGCGGCCTGACGGGCCCGGCTCACGGCCTCGTCGGCGTCCGCGCCGCGCGCCCGGACGAAGGCCGCGCGGGACTCGGAACTGTCCAGGTCCCCGAGCGTGTCACCGGCGCCCAGCAGGGCCTCGGCGGCCACCACGCCGGGCCGCGCGGCGACCTCGTCCAGGCCGTCGATGCGGGTGAGCGTGCCGTGTGCCCGCGGCACCGCGAACCAGATCGCCTCCGGACGGCGGTCCACCGACGGGTCCGCCAGGGTCTTCCGGATGTCCGGGAGCACCCGGCGGCCCAGCGTCTGGCGCACCACGCAGTCCACCAGGTCGACACCGGTGACGTCCTGCACCAGATAGGGGATCTCGTCTCCCGCGAGCCGGACATGTGTCTCGATGACGCGCGGCCCGGCCTCCGTCAGCACCACCTCGGTGTGGGTGACGCCGTTCGCGATGTCGAGGGCGTCCAGCAACCGCCGCACGTAGGTGTGCACTGAGTCGGTCTGCTCGGCCGTGAGTCCGGCGGGGACCACGTGGCCGAGTTCCACGAAGCCCACGGGGTCGGAGAACTTCCGCGTCACGGCGAGGATCTCGTGCTCACCGTCCTCGGAGAAGGCCTCCACACTGAACTGAGGCCCCTCGTGGAAGCGCTCCACCAGCACACCCGCGTCCGGGATGAGGTCGAAGTCCCGGGCGGCGCGCGCGAAGGCCTCCTCGGCCTCCTCGGCGGACCGCACGACGGAGACCCCGAAGCTGCCTGCCCCTCGGACGGGCTTGACCACGCACGGGGTGCCGTGCTCGGTCAGGAACGCCCGCAACTCGGCCACGTCGGCGACCCGTCCGCCCGGCGTGTCGTCCACACCCAGCTCGGCGAGCCTGCGCCGCATGGCGTCCTTGTCGTGCACCCAGGCGACGGTCCGCGGGGAGTGGCACGGCAGACCCAGCGCGGCAGCGACCGCCGCGGCCCGGTCCTGGTCCCGCTCACCGAACGTGCCGACGCGGGTGAACGGGTGCCGTGCGTCGACGGCTTGCGCCAGGGCGATCCAGTCCTCGTCGGGGGCGTCGCTGCGCAGCGCCAGGACCCGGTCGTGCTGTCCGGGCTTGCGGATCCTGGGAACGAAATCCATCCTGCACAGGATGGTCGTGGCGGTCCCGGGGCCGCCCACCTCCCGGACGAGGCCGGGGATCTCGCGGCCGCCGCCGACGATGAGAACGTGTTCGGTCATGAGGACACCTCGGTGGGAGAACTGGAAGCGGGGACGGACGCCTCGGCGGACACCGGATCGGCGTGGGCGGCGCGGGGCGCACCGGTGATCCGCAGGACCGCGGCCGCCAGTGCGTAGACGGCGGCGAGCACGGCCCAGCCCGCCGTGCCCAGGGGCAGCAGCACACCGGTCATCAGCGCGGGACCGACGATCTGCTGACCCGTCATGCCGAGGCTGAAGGCTCCCAGGTAGCGGGCGCGGGCCGGGGCCGGTGACATCTCGTAGGACAGGTTCCACACGGCGACGGAGTGGAGGTTCTCGCCCACCGTGAGCAGCACCACGGCGATCACGGCACATGCCGCCGCGAGCCACACCGGCACGTGTTCGGCACCCGCGAAGGCCGCACACGAGACCAGCAGCGGGACCAGGGCCAGCGGAACGAGCCGCAGCGCGCCCGCCGTGGTCTCCGCGAAGCGGGCCACGTACACCTGGAGCAGCACGGTGAGCACCGTGTTGACGGCCAGCAGGACGGAGACCGCCGAGGACGGCGCGGTGGTGGCGGTGGTCAGCCACAGCGGCAGCAGGACGAACAGCACCGAGTCGTGCAGCGACAGCACGCCGTTGGAGACGGTGAAGAGCACGAACCGCAGGTCCTTGAAGGGCGTCCGTACGCTCGCGGGGTCCGGCCGGTCGCTGTCCGGTCCGGGGGACTCGGCCGCCGCGGCGACGGTGCGCGCGACGGGCGCGGGGTCGGGTGTGCGGCGGCGCAACTGCTCCACCACGGCGGCGATCACCCAGAAGGTCAGGGCGTTGCCGAGGAAGAGGGCCACGAAGGCCGCCCGCTCCTCGATCGCGAGGACGGCACCCGCCAGCAGGAAGCCCGCCGTCAGGCCGATGTTGCGCACGGAGCGGATGGACGCCATCGTCCGGGTCTGGTTCTCGCTGCCCTCGATGAGGCCCACGACGACCTGCTGCAACGGTGAGCAGCCCCGGTCCAGCGCGGTGAGCACGCAGGTCAGCACCGCGTACGGCCAGAAGCTCTCCACCAGGGCGAAACCGGCGTATCCGAGTCCGCGCAGGGCCAGCAGCGCCACGTACACCCGCGTCGGCCCGATCCGGTCGGCCAGCCGGCCCAGCGGCATCGGGCTGAGGAGCCCGGCCACGGCGGCCACCGACAGCACCAGGCCGACCCGGGCGGCGGGCAGGCCCACCACCGTGACGAAGTACAGGGTGGACGCGGCCAGGAACATGCCCGAGCCCACCGAGTCGACGGCGGCTCCCGCCGCCAGTCGGCGCCCGGCCGGTGTCCTGGGCAGAATCGACAGCAGCAGGCGGGCGGCTCTTCCGGTCGCGCGCTTGTCAGGGTCCCCGGTCATGGGCACCTCTCCCCCTTCATGTGCCGCTCCGCGTCGCGGTTCCGGCGATCCAGTCCACGAGTTCCGCGGTACGCCGCAGGTGCAGGGCGGTCGCCGCCTCCGGCGGCGGCTGGCGCAGGTGGTTCCACGTGTGCCGGCGCGCTGCGTTCACGCGGAGTTCTGTTTGAGCGGCCGGCAGTTCGCGAGCGGACGACAGCAGGGCGACGGCGAGTGTCAGCCTGCCGATGCGGTCCACCAGGACCCAGCCGCCCGCCGACGAGTGTGCCGGGTCGGCGTCGACCCACTCCCCGCGGGTCGCGTCCAGGCCCGACAGGGCCGTGTCGGCCATGTCCCAGGCGGCTGCCGCCCGGCCGGTCGGGCGGCTGCCCAGTGCCGCACGCAGCCCCGCGCACACCGCGTCGTACAGCGGGCCGGAGGCCAGTGCGGTGACGAGGGCCGCCGCCCGGGTGTGTGCCCTGACGGCGGCGGGCACGGAGCCGCCGGTCACCTGGCCCGCGGTGGTCGCTGCGCCGTCGGCCGCCCCGTCCGTGCCGCTGGCGGGCGGGGCGGTCCCCGTCATGGCCGAGACGCGCAGGGTGTCGGCCTCGACGGCCCACAGCGCGCATCCGCGCAGCACGGCCGCGGCGGCATCGTCGCCCGGTTCTGCGGCGGGAGCAAGGGCCGTCTCCCGTGCGGCCCAGGCCCGGGCCGCCGCCAGGTCGACCAGCCGGTCGCACAGTTCCTCGTCCAGAGCGGCCCGCCCGGCGGGTTCCGACGCACCGGCGGCGCGGGCCGCGGCGTGGGCGGCCGGTGCGACCAGGACTGCGCGCAGCCCGGCCGCGGCGGCCTCCAGACGTGCGACCGCCGCGCGCACCGCGTGCTCCCCCGGGTTCCTGTGCGCCGGTGCGGCGGCGTCGCGGAGGCCCGCCGGACCGATCGCCGGTTCGGTGGGGGTCACACCCGCTCCAGCCAGCGCGCATACGGCTCGTGCCGGCCGGCGACGACGTCCTTGAACAGTTCGCGCAGCTGCTTGGTGACGGGCCCGACGCCCCTGACGCCCATCGGACGCTCGTCGACCGAGGCCACCGGCACGATCTCGGCGGCGGTGCCGGTCAGGAACCCCTCGTCCGCGAGGTAGACCTCACTGCGCGGGATGCTGCGCTCCGTCACGTCGAGTCCCAGGTCGCGCGCCAGGGTGATGACGCTGTCGCGCGTGATGCCGGGCAGGATGCCGTCGCTGACCGGAGGCGTGATCAGGGCGCCGTCGCGCACGAGGAACAGGTTGGCGGCGGAGGCCTCGGCGATGTGCCCGGTCGCCGTCAGCATCAGCGCGTCGTCGTAACCGGCGCGCTTCGCCCCGACCTTGGCGAGTGCGCTGTTGACGTAGGCGCCCGTGGCCTTGGCCAGCGGCGGCACGGTCTGGTGCGAGTTGCGCTGCCAGTTGCTGACGATGAGGCGGCAGCCCTCCGTCTCGGCCTTGTCCCCGAGGTAGGAGCCCCACGGCCACACCGCGATCGACATCCGCACCGCGTCCAGCTGAGGTGCGACGCCCATCTCGCCGTAGCCGAGGTAGGCCAGGGGGCGGATGTAGCAGGAGTCGTGGCCGCTGTTCCTGACGAGATCGAGTACGGCGGTGGCCAACTCCTCGTCGGTCCAGCGCAGTTCCATCATGTAGACGCGGGCCGAGTCGCGCAGCCGGGCCAGGTGCTCACGCAGCCGGAACACGGCCGGGCCGGTGTCGGTGGCGTAGGCGCGGATGCCCTCGTAGACGCCCCATCCGTAGTGCAGGCTCGGCGTCAGCACGTGCACCTTCGCGTCGTCCCAGGGGACCAGCTCGCCATCCATCCAGATGTGCGGGGTCGGGGTCAGTGGCATGTGCTCAGTCTCCTTGTGAGGTCGTGCTGTCGTACCCGAGGCTGCGCAGCCGGTCGGTCTCGCTCGTGCCCTGAAGCCGCAGGACCTCCTCGAGCTCCGGGGCGCCGGCGCCGGTGAAGCGGAACCAGCCGTGACGTGCCTCGAGGTCGCAGCCGCGCACCTTCTTGGCGTGGTAGGCGGCGAGGCCGTACCAGATCTCGCGTACGCCGTGGGCCAGCGCCCAGCGGTAGGTCTCGTGGTAGGTCAGGGCGAAGTAGACGCCCTTGGCGTCCTCGTGGAAGCCGGCTGTCCGGCCGTACAGGGCACGGCCCGCCCGCAGGTAGAGGACGAAGCCGACGGTTTCCCCGTCGCGTTCGGCGCTGATCACCGTGCAGCTGTCACCGACGGTCTCGCGGAGGGCGTCGAAGTCCCGCTGGACGCGGGCACGCCCGCCCGGCAGCCCGTACTTGGCCCGCAGCTTGACCTGCAGGTCCACGATCGGGTCGGACAGCGACCCGGGACCCTCGCGGACGACGGTGGTGAAGCCGGCATCCGTGTACCCGCGCAGTTCGTTCAGGACACGGCTGCGCTTGCGGCTCGTCAGCCCGGCCAGGTACGTCTCCCAGTCCGGCGCGTCGAGCCGCATGACGGACTCCGCGCCCAGGACCGCCGGGATGTGGCCGCGTGCCTCGGCTGCCGGGCCGAGGACGGCGGCCTGCTCGTCGGTGGCGTACAGCAGGGAGCTGCTGCGGCAGCCGAGCTGGTCGGCGGCCTCTTCCAGCAGGCGGGGCACCTCCGTGAGGACCCGTGCCCGTCCGGCCTCGTCACGCCCTGCGGCGTGGACGATGCCGTGGTGCGAGCCGAAGACGGAGAGCGCGACGGACGGGTACTGACCGCGACGTGCGTCGGCCAGCCGTCCGGTCAGGTCGTCCCAGCGCCCGCGTTGCCCGGCGTCCAGCAGCTCCGGGGCGCCGAAGGCACCCGTGTCGCCGGTCATCTTCGGCGTGTCGTAGAAGAGCAGTCCCCCGCCGTCCCGGGTGATGAGCAGGGGTGCGAGGGCGACGAGGTCGCCGTCCTCGCGCACGGCGAGGTAGCGCACCTCGTGCAGGTCGGTGCGCTCGGTGAAGCGCCACCAGCGGTCGTCCTCCCAGATCACCGCCGGCGCGGCCAGGGCCGGGAAGGCGGCGGCCGTCGGGCGGGCCTCGGCGTCGAGGATCTCGGCGGTCAGATCGCTCACCGGGCTGCCTCCTGAGCTCGTGCGGGCCGGCCGGACGGCTCCCAGCCGAAGCCCGCCTCCGTGTGGGCGCTGGTCTTGTCGACCAGCGCCAGCAGTTCGTCGGCGTCGTCCGCCGTCACCAGCCAGGTCGCGATGAAGTCGCCGGACTTGCGGCCCGCGTACCGGGCGCCGCCCCAGTCCTCGCCGAGGTGCGCGAGGACGGAGAAGTCGCGGGCACCGTCGGGTGCTCGGGCGGGCAGCCGGACGATCCGCCCGTCGCGTGGCGGCAGACCGAAGTTGGCCACCAGGGGCGCGGCCGCGGCGTGCGCGCGCACCGCGTCCAGGTCCACGGGGAGCCCGCACTCGATCCTGGCCCACAGGTGCCTGGGGTCCGAGCCGAGCACGGCGTGCAGCATGGCGGGGATGGGTGTGCCGCCCACGCGGCCGGCGATCTCGCACAGGACCGTGTCGCCGGTGTCCGTCACGAAGAACTCGGCGTGCACGAACAGGGCGGGCGCCGCGGGCAGCGCCTCCACCAGCCGCCAGGTCTCCGTCACCAGTCGCTCGTGCAGCGGATCGGAGGCGGGCAGCGTCCAGCTGCCGTTGCCGGAGTCCGTCCAGTGCGACAGGCAGCCGCCATCGGTGTAGACGGACGGTACGCACACCACGGGCTCCCCGTGGACGTGCAGGGCGTCCACATGGCACATGCGGCCGCTGACGTACGCCTCGACCTCGTGGCCGCCGCCGGCCACCCGGTCGGCCACCTGCGTGATCTCCGAGGGGTCGTGCAGTACCGCGACACCGGTCGAACCGGACCCGTCGCGGGGCTTGACCACGACCGGGCCCGGGTGTGCCGCCATGAAGGCCGCCACGTCCGCCGCGGACGCCACCGCCGCGAAGGGCGGCACCGTCACTCCGCCGGCCGCCGCCAGCTCCTTCATCAGCACCTTGTCGCGGTACGCGCGGGCGCTCGCGGGCCGTTGGCCCGGCAGGCCCAGTTCGTCGCGCAGCTGTGCCGCGCGCTCGACGTCGACCTCGGCCAGGGCCAGCACACGGGTCACGGTGTGGCGGCCCGCCAGTCGCCGGGCCGACGCCAGGACCGACGCGTCGTCGGTGTAGTCGCCGACCCGCTCCACGTCGGCGAAGCCGGGCCCGGCCGTCACCTCCCGGGAGGTGACGGCCAGCAGCCGCCCCGCCTCCTCGGGCAGCCACTCGGCGAAGGGCAGGCCCGCGTTGCGGGGGCTGAGCAGGACGAGGATCACGGCGCCACCCCCGGCCGGCCCGTGCCCTGTTCGGCCGCGAGTGCGGCGAAGGCCCGCGCGGTGTGCGGGTCGAGCGGGATGCCCTTCTCGCTGCGTTCGGCGGCGATGCGCCGCTGCGGGTCACCGGGCACCTGCACGGCTTGCGCGGCGTCGGCCCCGGACGGGGCGCCGCGCGTGGTGTCCAGCAGGTTCTTGAGTCCCGAGGCGAACGGTGCGCTGCCGGCGAAGGCCGCCGGGTCCAGGCACACCACGAGGTGTCCGATGCCGCGGCTGCGGCCGGGGGTGGAGGATCCGATGTGCTCCAGTTCCCAGTCGGCCGGGGAGCCGGTCAGCACCGCACCCAGCAGGGTCGCCACCATCGCCAGGCCCTGCCCCTTGTAGCCGCCCAGGGGGGAGAGTGCGTACGCCTGGGCCGGGTCGGTGGCGGGCCTGCCCTCGGTGTCGGTGGCCCAGCCGGCGTCGAGTGGCTCGGCGTGCTTGCGGCGCTCCTTGATCTCGCCGAAGCAGACCTGGCTCGTGGCCATGTCGAGGGCGAACTCGTCGTCCTCGACGGCCGCGGCGAAACTGAGCGGATTGGTGCCGAACAGCGGCTCGGTCCCGGAGAACGGAGCGACCCGGGAGGCCGCGGAGGTGGTGACGATACCGACCAGTCCCGCACGGGCGAGGCGGCGGCTGTAGACGGAGGCCGCTCCGAAGTGGTTGGAGTTGCGGACCCCGACGGCGGCCACACCGTGCGTGCGGGCCCGCTCGGCGGCGATCCGGGCGGCCGCCAGGCCGGCCACCACCCCCAGCGCGCCACCCGCGTCGAGCATGACGGCCGCCCCGGTGTCCCGGACGGTGCGGATGTCCGGGCGGGCGGTCGCGATGCCGGCCGCCAGCTCGTCCAGGTACTGCGGCAGCAGTCGCAGGCCGTGGGTGTCGATGCCGCGCAGCGAGGTGTCGGTGAGGGCCCGCGCCACGTCACGGGCGTCGTCGGGGGTGAGTCCTGCTCGGGTCAGGGCCGTCTCGGCGAGGGCTTCGGCGGTGGCCGCCGGGAGGATCGGAGGGGGTCCGGCGGCGACGGCGCCGCCCGGGACTTCGGTGTCCTGCACTTCGGTCATGCGGATCGGTCCGCCTTCCAGACCAAGAGGGACGAGGGGGTGCCGTCGTCCGCGCGGGTGTCGTCGTCGGGGATGTCGCCGCGAGCGCTCCCGCCGGGGACCTCGTCGAGGAGACGGAAGCCGGCAGCGCGGCAGGCCTGACGGACCCCGGTGTGCCCGGTGCGCAGCCAGACCGTGTCCGCGCCGTCGGCGACCGCGCGCGTGATCGCGCCGCGCATCAGTGCCCTCAGTTCCTCCGGGCCGGCCGCCTCGGCGGCGGGCCCGTCGGGGCCGACGAGCTGCCGGAAGGCGTCCGAGGGCACCCGGCCGGGCAGCGGCCTGCGCCGGATCAGCACCGTGGCGAGCTCGGTGCCGTCGCGGAAGACGGACAGTGCCGTGCCGTACCCGCGGGCTTCATCGGCCGTGGCCGGGCGCACGGTGAACGCGGGTCCCCGGAAGAGGGGCCGGAAGCCCGTACCAGGTGTATCGGGGAGCGTGATGCCGCCCTTGTCGTCGAGGACGACGCCGGCGCCCGTGTCCACGGCGAGGAGCGCGATGCTGTCCGCGTCCAAGTGGTCCACGAAGCAGCCCAGTTGGGCCGTGGCCGATACGCCGGCACTGGACTCGGGCATGCAGCCGAGCATCGTGCCCAGCCCGGCCGCCCGCGCGGCGCGCAGCATGCGCAGGGCGGGCGTGATGCCACCGGCCTTCATGAGTTTGAGGTTGACGCCGTGGAACGCTTCGGCGCAGGCGTCGAGGTCCTGCGGTCCCGTGATGCTCTCGTCCGCGTACACGGGGATCGGCGAGGTGTCCTTGAGTGCTCTGGCCTCCGTCCACATGGCGCGGGGGAAGGGCTGTTCGAGCAACGTCACGCCGAGGTCCGCCATCGCGCCCAGGGCACTGCGCGTCGCGGCGGGTTCCCAGCCGCAGTTGCCGTCGACGAAGAAGGGCGCGTCGGTGTGCTCGCGCAGCGCCTCCAGGATGTGGAGGTCGCCGGGACGGGCCAGCTTGACCTTGTAGACAGGCCAGTCCGGCCGCTCCTTCAGCTTGCGCACCATCACCGCGGGCTCGTCCAGGCCGATGCTGAAACTGGAACGCAGGGCGGCCGGCTCCGCCGCTCCCAGTCTCTGCCACAGCGGCACGGCTGCCAGCCGGGCCGCCAGATCGTGTGCAGCCACGTCCAGCGCGGCCAGCGCGAACGGCGAGCCGGCCAGCACCGGCGCCAGAACCGAGTAGGTGCCCTCCGGGTCGTCGGCCGGCAGTTCCCGCAGCAGGGGCGCGGCACGGCGCAGCGCCGCGTGCAGGGCGTCGAGCGAGGAGTCGTAGCGGTCGGTCATGAAGGCCGAGGCCTCTCCGAATCCGGACCGTCCGCCTGCCGTCAACTCGACGAGCACGCCGGGCTGCACGGGGATCGCCTCGCGGGCGCTGCGCCACACGTCGTGGTCCGTGAGGCGGATGTCGTGCACCTGGAGCCTCATCCCGGCTCACCTTCACAGGCGGGCAGGGTGGTGCCGAAGGACACCGGCTTCAGCTCGTCGTACCACTGCGCGTGCTCGTCGTACGCCGCGAAGAACGGCCGTCCCACCCAGTCGGGACGGCGGGCCTGCAGGAAGCTGAGGACGAACGCCCTCTCCCCGGCCACTTCCGTCGTGCCGTGCAGCATCACCTTGCCCGGCGCGGCGGACATCACGGGTCCCCGCGCGGTCCGCGCCAGCCCGGAGACCCGCTGCACGGCCTCGCGGTAGATGTCGAGGGCACGGGCGAGCGGAATGCCGAAGTAGCTGCTCGCCCCGGTGTCCCGCTCCACGAACATGTAGTAGGGGACGACGCCCAGTTCGACCTGCAGTTGCCACATCCGCGACCAGGCGCCGGGGTCGTCGTTGACGTGGGCGACGAGCGGGGCCTGGGCCCGCACCTCGGCACCGGTGGCGCGAATGCGGGCGATCGCCTCGCGCACCTGGTCCGTCTCCAGCTCCCGCGGGTGGGAGAAGTGCGCCATGACGGCGACGTGCCGGCCGCGCGCCACGCACTCCTCGAACAGCCGCAGCAGGTCGTCGGCGTCCGGGCCCTCGGTGAACCGGGCCGGCCAGTACGACAGGGCTTTGGTGCCGAACCGGAGGGTGCGCACGGTGGGGACGGCCGCCAGCAACGGCTCGACCCAGCGGCGCACCACCGCGGTGCGCATGATCATGGGGTCGCCGCCGGTGAACAGCACGTCGGTGACCTCGGGGTGCCGGGCCAGGTAGCCCGTCAGGTCCGCCGGATCGCGCAGGGCCTGGCGCAGTTCCTCCTGGCTGACGAACTGGGCCCAGCGGAAGCAGTAGCCGCAGTAGGAGTGGCAGGTCTGTCCCTGGGAGGGGAAGACCAGCACGGTCTCGGCGTACTTGTGCTGGAGGCCGTCGAGCCTGCGTCCGTCGAGGGTCGGCACGTTCGATTCGAGCTGGCCGCCCGGGTGGGGATTGAGCTGGAGCTGCGCGGCGGCGGCTGCCGCGCGCAGCTCGGTGCGCGGCGCCCCGGCGTCGGACAGTGCCGCCATCCGGTCGAAGACCTCCGCGGGCAGCATGTCCCGGTGCGGGAAGGTGAGCCGGAAGATCGGATCGTCGGGCGCCGCCGACCAGTCGATCAGCTCGTCGGCCACGTACTCGTTGACCTTGAACGGCAGGACGCTCGAGACCACGCGCAGATCGCGGACGTACTCGTCCGGCATGCCGCGGTCGCGGGCGAGTCGAGCGAGGCGTTCGTTCGCATAGTGCTTCACGGTTCGTCTCGATTCCGCTCAGCGCGCCACGTGGGACTTGGACCAGTCGAACTCGACGAGTTCCTGGACGCCCATCCGCTCGATCAGGGTGTGCAGACCCGTGTAGTCGCGGACCAGCCGGCTGCGGCTCTTCTCGGCCCGGCAGTCGTGCAGCATCTCGTGACCGCCCTCGACTCCGACGAGGTCCATGATGCGGTGCCAGGTGGTGTAGTCGGTGGCCACGAAGGCCTCCAGCCCTTCGAACAGCATGTCGCGGAAGAAGCGCTGCTTCTTCTCGTCGAGCCGGTCGTGGACGACCTCGGCGAGCACGGCGGAGATCGAGGCGTGGCAGTACTCGTCGCGGTTGTGCAGCTTGGCGGTGCTGCTGTTGATCGGCTGGATGTCCGGGTCGTCGGCGAGCAGGTCCAGGTACGCGTTGATGGAGATCTCCGACACCGTCGCGAAGGCGAGGGTCGTCAGCGACTGCTGCCAGCGCTCGTCCGCGCTGTCGCGCAGGCGCTGGTGCTCGCGCGCCGTGTGGGAGATCGGCAGGTCGTGATCGGGCATCGCCCAGCCGCGTTTGCGCCGGGTGACCGCGCTGGCGTTGAGGTGCATCAGCGTGTGGTACTGCTCGTCGACCATCGCCTGAGCCAGCGAGATGTTGAGTGCCTCGTCCTGCAGTTCGGGATACTCGCCTTCCATGACCAGGGCGAAGGCCGGGTTGGCCACCTTCTGCTCGGCCATGATGGTGTGCCGGTTGTAGGCGATCCAGGCCCAGCTGAGCAACTGGGTCCGCTTCTCGGGATCGAGCGCCCGGTAGGTGGGGTGGTCGTGGAACGGGAGGATCCGCTCGGGGTAGTCGGGGCGGTCGAGCTCGAACAGGTCGTCGAGGTTCGGCTCGTCGCGCTTGACGGTGGCGCGCCGGTGCCAGTTGCCGACCAGGCGGCGGATGACGGCGCTCTCGATCTGGTCGTCGGGGTCGTGGCGGGGCACGCCCTCGGGCAGTCCACGGAGTTCTTCCGGCAGCCCGGTGGGGAATTGCTCGTCCTGAACCGGCGCGTTCCGGTCGTCAGTCATGCGGGGGCCTCACGTGATCGGTTTCTGCCACCGGTGCAGGTGCCACCGGTGACGGGTGACTGGTGACGGGCGCGCGTGTCAGCGCCGAGCGGTGATCCAGTAGCGGGTGAGGTGGCGCCGCTTGTCGGTGTAGGCCGAACGGGCGTGCACCATGCGCTGGTTGTCCCACACCAGGACGTGGTCCTCGGGGATGAGCACGGACACCCGGTGCTCCCGGAAGAAGGCCTCGGCCTGCTCCGCGAGGTGGATGCCGAAGCTGCCGAGCGGCAGCTCCTCCGGGTCGACCGACGCGTCGACCGGCGGGTCGTACTGGCCGGTGGTCAGCAGGTTGTAGCTGAAGCGGAGGATCTCCCGGCCGCTGTCGGTGACGTCGACGACGGGGCGGCGGACGCCCTCGGTGCCCACTCCCCCGGTGTTGTGGCCGACCCACTCGACGCTCTGCCCGTAGAGGGCGGCCCGGTCTCGCTCGGGCAGCGACGCCACGAACGCCCGCATGTCGGCGAGTTCGGTGTGACCGCTGCCGCAAGTGGCCTGGACCCGGCAGTGCAGCGCCAGGTAGGTGGGCGGCGGGTTCCAGCCCGGCGCTTCCGTGTGCACCAGGATCGTGTTGACACTCTTCGAGTAGCGGCGCTCCTCGAACCCGGGAGCGGCCTTCACCTGGTAGCGCAGCGAGCCGTCGTACTGCGGAACCAGATCGCCGAAGGTGCCGACGGCAGCGGCGGCCTCCTCGTCCGTACGGATTCCCCCGAGCAGCGTGTAGCCCTGCTCTGCAAGTTCCCGGGTGTGCACATCAAGGGCCATGGACATGTAGGACTCCCCCATCCTTGATCGGAACGGGTCGGCCGGCCGGCCGGCGTGGACCGGTCGGCGGGCCAACCCCGAGTGATCATCCGTGAGCACTCGGTTGAGTCGCAACGGGTCACATTGTGAGATGGATCACGGAACCAAATGCCGTCTACACGCTTCTCGCATATAAGCAATCTCGCAGGTGAATGGGCATCAAACAGTGGCCTTTCGACGCCACTTGGCGTGACCGCGCAGAAAGGAGGGCGGGCGGTGAGCAGGCACCGCATGACGTAAATCGCCCTCCGTCCCCCCTCAGGAGATGACATCCCGGACAGGGTGGCCGCGCCCGTCGACGGCACCCTCGGCCACCGCCGGCGAGACGCTCGACGACCCGGCTCCACCTCGAGCAGCACATGAACTATTGCAAAGGTGTGTGCCCCGGTCGCCGACCGGCGCCGACGCTTCGGCAGTGCCGCAGGCGGACCTCGGCCACCGCGGTGTCCCGACTCCGGGCCGGATTCCCGCCGTCTTCGAGGACGGAGGCGTCTGCGCCGAGGGCCTCGGCTCCGCCGATTCGCGCGCCGCTGCTGAGCTGCACGTGCGACGGCGCCGCGGCCCCGGAGCGCCGCCGGGCCGCGGCGGCGCACCCGCACACGTCTCACGGAGGGCTGATTACCGTCACCGATCGGCAACAGATGACGCCAGAGCCGAAGCAGCCGCACGGGTGGCTGAATATGATCGCCCGACCGAGGCGGACACGCAGGAGTCGCCGCCACGACGACGGGGGACACATCGTGATGATCACACGCCGCTCCAGACCGAGGATGATCCGGACGCTCGCGCTGGCCGCCTGCCTGGCCGGCACCGCGGCGCTCACCGGCTGCTCCCCCGACGCACCCGGCGCGGACGGCAAGGAGGCGTCGTCCACCGTCACCTCCTCGCCGGCGCAGAGCAAGAAGGCCACCGCCGCGGCCTCCTCCCCGCAGGCGCTGCCCGCGGGGAAGGCCTCGCCGTCGGCAGGGGGCAAGGTGTCCCCTCCCCCGGCGGGCACCCCCGCGGCCTCCTCCCCCGGCTCGACGGCCTCCGCGGGCGCCGGGGGTGCGGACGACGGCTGCGACCACAAGATGCCGATCTCGCCGGACGAGATCGCGGTGTACCGCTACACGCCCGAGGGCGGTTCCCTGAGTCTGATCTTCCGCCACGGCAACTGGGGGTGCGGCACCCCCGACTCCGACGGCGCACCCTTCGAGACGGTCGGCAAGGAGACATACCTGCCCCTGAACGACGCCGCGTACGTGACCGTCACCGATCCCATCGTGGCGAGCACCGAGAACCAGCCCATCAGCGTGCAGAAGTTCATCGACTGGCTGGAGGCCCACCCCGACAGCGGTCTCGTCTTCCGCTACCACCTCGGCTCCGACGGAGCCATCGACCGGCTGGAGCAGGTCTTCACGCCCTGAGCCGGGCGGTCCCGCCGCGGACCTCGCGCCGGCGGCCACCCGCTGCCCGCACCGGCCGGTGCCGGCGGCGGGCGGCCGCTCGGTCAGTCCCGTTCCGTCGTGGAGACCACCACCACCTTGGTGACCTTGCCGTCGTCGCCGACCACGTCGCGCACGTGCCGGAAGCCCAGGCGGCGGCACATCTCCAGGCTCGCCGTGTTGTCGGCGCCGACCATGCCCCAGGCCTCCTTCAGGCCGAGGTTGTCCGCAGCGTGGCGCAGCAGGCCGCGGACCACCTCCGTGCCCAGGCCCCGGCCCCAGTACGGCGGGGCCAGCGCGGCGACCAGTTCGTGTCCGTCGACGTTGCCGGTCTTCTTGACCTCCGCGTGCCCGACGAACTGCTGCTCCTGCCAGAGCCCCCACACGTCGAACATCCGCTTCGGATAGACGTCGGTGAGGATCGCCCGGAACAGCGTGCGGATGTCCGCCTCGGGCACGCGGTCCTGGCCCATCCAGCGGCAGACCTCCTCGTCGCGCAGGAGCTCCACGAAGTGGTCCTCGTCCTCGGGTCGGTAGGGGCGGAAGGTGAGTCGTTCGGTGTGCAGGACCGGTGTCATGCGGGCTCCTTCGGGGTGTGCGGGCAGGCGGGCGGGGCCGGGCCGGGGAGCCTCCTGACGAGGCGCCCCGGGCCCGGTCCGGCACGGTTCCGCGGGTGTGTCAGGCTTCGGCGTTCTCCATGCGCTCACGCAGGCTGCGCGGGCGCATGTCGGTCCAGACCTCGTCGACGTAGGCGGTGCACTCGGCCTCGGTGCCCTCCTTGCCGACGGGCTGCCAGCCGGCGGGCACCTCGACGTCGGCGGGCCACAGCGAGTACTGGTCCTCGTCGTTGCGCAGCACCTGGTAGCGGGTGTTCTCGTCCATGTCGGTGGGTCTCGCTCTCTGGTTCGGTGACGGTGGTCGGTTCGGGAGGAGGCGGTCAGGGGGTGCCGGCGGTGGGGCGCGGCCCACGGGGCGGGGCGTCACCGGCGGTCGCGGGCGTGGTGGGCGATGTGCCGCAGCGCCCGGGCGAAGTCCTCGGCGACCCGGCGCACCGTGTCGGTGGCGTGCAGGGCCGGCCGGTGGTGCCAGGTGAAGGACAGCCGGCCGCGCTGCACGGCGCCGACGATCTCCAGCGGGTGGGAGCCGTGGTCGCGCGGGTCGTGGTGGCGGCCGAACGAGCCGTGCTCGGCGCGGACGAGGCCGTCGCCGGGGGTCTCCGGACGGGCGTCCCACTGTCCGAGGTAGTTGAAGACGACCTGTCCGTGGGCGGCGCGGCCGAGGCGTTCACGCACCTCGGGCGGTCCGAAGGTGCGCAGGGCGCCGAAGCCGAGGCCGTTGCCGGGTACGGCACGCAGCTGGCGGCGCACCGACTTCACCAGTGTCCGCCAGTCGCGGCCCGGGTCGAGGTCCGCGGGTTCGCAGACCCGGAGGGCGACGGGGTGGACGGTGGTGAACCAGCCGACCGTGCGCGTCAGGTCGACGCCGTCGAGGACGTCCTCCCGGCCGTGTCCCTCCAGGTCCAGGCGGACCTCCTCGTGGCCGGTCCAGCGGGCCAGGGCGAGGGCGAGGGCGGCCAGCAGCACGTCGTTGACGCGGGTGCGGTAGGCGGTCGGCGCGGCGCGCAGCAGCGCCTCGGTGTCCTCCTCGTCGATGTCGACGGTGAGGGTGTCGACGGGGCCCGTGTCGGGCCCGGCGGGCGTTTCGGCCGGGAGCGGTTCGGCGTTCACCGCCTTCTCCCAGTACGGCAGTTCGTGGTCGAGGGCGCCGGCCGCGACGTGGGCGGCGAGGCCGCGCGCCCAGTCGCGGAAGGACGTGGTGCGTTCCCCGAGGGAGACCGGTTCGCCCTGGGCGGCCTGCCGGTAGGCGGCTTCCAGGTCGTCGCGCAGGATGCGCCAGGATACGGCGTCCACGACCAGGTGGTGGGCGACCAGGAGGAGGAAGTCGGGCCGGTCCGCGGCGCCGGTGAACAGGGCCGCCCGCAGCAGCGGGCCGCGCGCGAGGTCGAAGCCGGTGTGCAGGTGGTCGGCGGTCTTCTCCATCGCCGCGTCGGCGTCGGTGGAGGTCAGGCCGCCGAGGTCGTGGCGGGTCAGGAGCCCCGCGCGGTCGGTGTCGGCCGCCGGCGGGTTGTACTGGCGCCAGCCCTCCTGGCCGGCGGTGAAGCGCATGCGCAGGGCGTCGTGGTGGTCGAGCAGGGCGTCGAGGGCCGCTTCGAGGGCGGTGACGTCCACGCCGGGGGCGAGTTCCACCAGCAGGGACTGGTTGAAGTGGGTGTGGCTGGCGCGCGGGCCGGTCAGGAACCATTCCTGGATCGGGGTGAGCGGCACCTCTCCGCTCACCGCCCGGTCGCCGGTGTGCCGGGGCGCGGCGGTGACCGCACCGGCCAGTTCGGCGAGGGTCTGGTGGGTGAACAGGTCACGGGTCGTCAGGTGCAGCCCGTCGCGCCGCAGCCGTGAGACGACCTGCATGCTGAGGATCGAGTCACCGCCCAGGTGGAAGAAGTTGTCGTGCGCCCCGACCTCGGCCACGCCGAGGACGTCGGCCCAGATGCGGGCGATGCGGCGTTCGGTGTCGGTGCGCGGTGGCGTGTGGGGTCCGGTGGCGGTGTGGGTGGGCCCCGGTTCGGGGAGCGCGCTGCGGTCGGTCTTGCCGTTCGGGGTGAGGGGCAGGTGTGCCAGCGGCACGAACGCCGACGGGATCATGTACGGCGGGAGCGATCCGGCCAGGTGGTCGCGCAGGTGCGCCACCGGCAGTGCCTCGGGGGTGCCGTCGGCGGGGACGACGTGGGCGACCAGCCGTGCGCCGGAGCGGCCGTCGGGGTCGCCGCCGCCGGCGCGCACGGTGACCACCGCGTCGCGCACCAGCGGGCTGCCGCGCAGGGCGCTCTCGATCTCGCCGGGCTCGATGCGGAAGCCGCGCAGCTTGAGCTGGGCGTCGGCGCGTCCCGCGAAGCGCAGTTCGCCGCTCGCGTCCCAGCGGGCCAGGTCGCCGGTGCGGTACATCCGCTCCCCGGGGGCGCCGAAGGGGTCGGCGACGAACCGGGCGGCGGTCAGGCCGGGCCGGCCGAGGTAGCCGCGGGCCAGCCCGGGACCGGATATGTAGAGGTCGCCGGTGACGCCGGGCGGGACGGGGCGCAGGGCGGCGTCGAGGACGCGGACCCGGGTGGCGCCGGCCGGGCGGCCGATGGGCGGGGCGCCCGTGCCCGGGGTGAGCGGGCCGGTCCAGGTGGCGACGACGGTCGCCTCGGTCGGGCCGTAGGAGTTGATCATCCGCCGGCCGGGCGCCCACCGTTCGACGAGGTGGGCCGGGCAGGCCTCGGCGCCGACGATGAGGGTGCGCAGGTGCGGCAGGGCGTCGGACGTCGCGGGGTCGACCGTCGCGAGGGCGGCGGGCGGGATCAGCGTGTGGCTGACCCGCCGCTCGGTGAGCACCTGCGCGAGGCGTTCGCCGACCAGGGGGCCCTCCTCCCCGGTGAGCAGGGTGGCGCCGCTGAGCAGGGACACGCACAGCTCCAGCACCGAGGCGTCGAAGCTGGGTGAGGCGAACTGCAGGACCCGGTCGCCGGGGCCCGCGGCGTAGCGGTCGGCGGCTCCCGCGGCGAAGGCGGCCAGGCCGCGGTGCGTCACCGTCACGCCCTTCGGGGTGCCGGTGGAGCCGGACGTGTAGATCACGTACGCCGGGTGGTCGACGGTCAGCGGGGCCGTGCGGTCGGCGTCCGTGGGCGCGGTGTCCGGGCCGTCCGCGTCCCGTACGCTCGCGAGGTCGTCCAGGACGAGCCAGGCCCCGGAGTCGCGCAGCATGAACTCCCGGCGCTGTCGCGGGTAGTCCGGGTCGACGGGCAGGAAGGCGCCGCCGGCCTTGGTGACCGCGAGCTGCGCCACGACCGTCTCGGCGCCGCGGGGCAGGGCCAGTGCCACGATCCGCTCGGGTCCCACGCCCTGCGCGATGAGCCGGTGCGCCAGCCGGTTGGCGGCGCGTTCGACGTGCGCGTACGTCATCTCCCGGCCGTCGGCGTCGGCCAGGGCCACGGCGTCGGGGGTGTGCGCGGCCTGCCTCTGGAACAGCTCCGGCAGGGTCGCCGCCGGGACCGGCCGGGCGGTGCCGCGGCCCTGCTCGAGCACGGCCTTCAGCGTCTCGTCCGTGGCCAGGGGCAGGGCGCCCAGGGGCCGGTCCGGGTCGTCGGCGACGGCGGTCAGGAGGGTGGCGAGCTGATCGGCCATGCGCGCGGCGGTGGCCGCCTCGAACAGGTCGGTGTTGTAGGTGAGCACTCCGTGCAGTTCGCCGGTGGCGGTCTCGGCGAACTCCAGGGTGAGGTCGAACGCGGCGTGCCGCAGCTCGGTGTCGACGTCGGTGACCTCCAGGCCGGGCAGGTCGAGGGCGGCGGCCGGGGCGTTCTGGAGGACCACCATGACCTGGAACAGCGGGGTGCGGCTGGTGTCGCGGACCGGCTGCACCTCGTCCACGACCTGCTCGAACGGGGCCTCCTGGTGGGCGAAGGCGTCCAGGACGGTCCCGCGGACCTCGTCGAGGAACTCGGGGAACGGGCGGCCGGGTTCGACGCGGGAGCGCAGGACGAGGGTGTTGACGAAGAATCCGACGAGGTGCTGCACCTCGGCGCGGTCGCGGCCGGAGGTGACCGTGCCGACGGTGATGTCCTCGCCGCCGGTCAGGCGGGCCAGGTAGGCCTGGGCGGCGGCGACCAGTGTGGTGAAGAGGGTGGCCTGCCGGTCGCGGCCCACCCGGGCGAGGCGCCGGGTGGTGTCGCGGGGCAGCACGAGCCGTACGGAGGCGCCGTGGTGGGTGCGTACCGGCGGACGGGGCCGGTCGGTGGGCAGGTCCAGCGTCTCCAGCCCGGCCAGGTGCTCCTTCCAGTACGCGAGGTGGTCGCCGGTGCCGCGCCCGCGCTGCCAGTGGGCGTGGTCGGCGTACTGCACCGGCAACGGCGGCAGCTCGCCCGCCGCCGCGCCGAGTGCGGCGCGGTAGAAGTGGGCGAGGTCGCCGGTGAGCACACCGGTGGACCAGCCGTCGGTGACGATGTGGTGCAGGGTGAGGGTCAGGACGTGTTCGTCGTCCGCGATCCTGATCAGCCCTGTGTGCAGCAGCGGGCCGCGCCGCAGGTCGAAGGTGCGGGCGCGCTCGGCGTCCAGCAGGTCCGCCAGCCGGGCGTCGCGTGCGCCGCCCGGCAGGGTGGACACGTCGTGCAGGGTCAGCGGCACGTCCCCGGCCGGGTGGACGATCTGCACGCCGTGGCCGTCGACCGCGTCGAAGGTGGTGCGCAGCGCCTCGTGCCGCTCGACCAGGGCGCGCAGCGCCGCCGTGAGGGCGGGTACGTCGAGCCGGCCGCGCAGCCGCAGGGCCAGCGCGGTGACGTACTCGCCGCTGCCCGGGGCGAACTCCTCAAGGAACCACAGCCGTTGCTGGGCGTACGACATCGGGGCGGGCGTGTCGCGGCTGACGGGCACGATCGCGGCGGGCGCGGGACCGCCGTTGCGTTCCTCGGTGAGCAGGGCGGCGAGGGCCTGCGGGGTCGGGTGGGTGAACACCGCGCGCGGGGACAGGTCGGTGCCGAACGCCTCGGACAGGCGGACTGCCAGCCGGATGCTCAGGATCGAGTCACCGCCCAGCTGGAAGAAGTCGTCCCGCACGCCGGGACGCGGCCCGGCCAGGACGTCGGCGAAGATCTCCACGGTGCGGCGCTCCGCGTCGGTGCGCGGCTCGGCCGGCGCGTCCTGCGACGCTCCGGCGGCGGGCTCGGGCGCCGGGAGCGCCGCCCGGTCGACCTTGCCGTTGCGGCTGAGCGGCAGGGCGGGCAGGACGACGAACGCCGACGGCACGAGGTAGTCCGGCAGGGAGCCTCGGGCGCACTCGCGCAGGGCCTCGACGTCGTCGGTGCCGACCACGTAGGCCACCAGGCGGCGGCTGCCGGGCCGGTCCTCGCGGGCCAGCACCGTCACGTCGGTGACGCCGGGGTGGCCCGCGAGGACCGCCTCGACCTCGCCCGGTTCGACGCGGAAACCGCGGATCTTCACCTGGTCGTCGGCGCGGCCGAGGAATTCCACGGTGCCGTCGGGGCGGCGGCGGGCCAGGTCGCCGGTGCGGTACATGCGGCTGCCGGGCGGGCCCGCCGGGTCGGCCGGGAAGCGCGCCGCGGTGTCGCCGGGACGGCCCAGGTAGCCGCGGGCCACGCCTTCGCCGGCGAGGTACAGCTCGCCCGGGCAGCCCGGCGGCACCGGCCGCATCCGGGCGTCGAGGACGTGGACGCGCATGTCGTCGAGCGGGCGGCCGATGGGCACCGTGTCGGGGACGGCCGCCGCGTCGGTGAGCGCGAACGACGTGGCGAACGTCGTCGTCTCGGTGGGCCCGTAGCCGTCGACGACGGTCAGGCCCGGGCAGGCGGCCAGCACGCGGCGTACGGCCGCGGCGGGCACCACGTCGCCGCCGGTCCACACCTGGCGCAGCCCGGTGAAGCAGTCCGGCGCGTCCTGCGCCAGCAGCCGGAAGAGCCCTGCGGTCAGCCACAGCGTGCTCAGGGCGGTGTCGCGGACCAGGCGCCGCAGCAGCGCGGCGTCCAGCGGCTGCGGGGGTGCCACGACGACGCAGCCGCCGGTGAGCAGCGGTGCCCAGACCTCGAAGGTGGCGGCGTCGAAGGCCACCGGGGAGTGCAGCAGCACCCGTTCGCACACACCGCCGGTGAAGCGGCTGTCGGTGGCGAGGGCGGCCACGTCGCGGTGGCGCACGGCGACCGCCTTCGGTTCGCCGGTCGACCCGGAGGTGAACATCACGTAGGCGAGCCGGTCGGGGTCCGCGGGTGCGGCGGCGGGCGCGTCCGGCACGGGGGTACGGGCGGCGGTGACGTCCGCGGCGGACAACTGGACGGTCGCGCCCGCGCGTGCGATCAGCGTGCGGCGCCGGTCCTCGGGGGCGCGGGCGTCCACGGGCACGTAGGCGCCGCCCGCCTTGAGGACGGCGAGCTGGGCGGCGACGAGTGCGGCGCCGCGGTCCATCAGCAGGGCCACCCGGTCCTCGGCCCGCAGTCCGTCGGCGAGGAGCCGGGAGGCCACGGCGTCGGACCACCGGTCCAGTTGGCGGTACGTCAGCTCGGTGTCGCCGTCGCGCAGCGCGGGTGCCTCGGGGGTACGGCGGGCCTGCGCGGCGAACAGGTCGACGGGACTGCCCGGTTCGGTCCGGCGGGCGGTGGTGCCCCACCGGTCCAGCAGGGCGTGGTCGGCCTCGGTCAGCACCTCCGTGCCGGTGACGTCGGCGCCGGTCTCCAGGGCGTCGGCGAGGGCGCGCAGGACGACCGCGAGGCGGTCCGCGAGGCGTTCGGCGGTGTCCGCGTCGAACAGGCCGTCGTCGTAGGCGAGGTCGAGGCCGAGACGGTCGCCGAGGTGGGCGCGCAGGCACAGCGGGAAGGTGGGCGCGTCCTCGGCGCGCACCTCTTCCACGTGCACGCCCGTGCGGGCCGCGGCGGACTCGTCGACGGGGTAGTTCTCGAACACCACCATGCTGTCGAACAGGGCCTCGCCGGCCGGGGTGTCGCTCAGGGCCTGGATGCGGGGCAGGGCGAGGAAGTCGAAGCGCCGGGTGTCGCTCTGGCGGTCCTGCACCTCGCGCAGCCAGGACGCCGCTCCCCCGCCCGTGACACGGACGCGGGTGGGCACGGTGTTGATGAATATGCCGATCATCGACTCCACGCCGGGCAGTTCGGCGGGGCGCCCGGAGACGGTGGTGCCGAACACGACGTCGTCGCGGCCGCTGTGGCGGGCCAGGAGCAGCGCCCAGGCGCCCTCGATCACGGTGTTCACCGTGAGCCCGGCCCGGGCGGCGCCCTGCCGCAGCCGTGCCGACAGGTCCTCGTCCAGCCGCCGGCCGGTCACGGCGGCGGCGCGGGCGCGGTGCTCCTCGGCCGGCGTGCGGTCGTACGGCAGCGGGGTGCGGTCCGTGAACCCGGCGAGGGTCTCGGCCCAGTGGGCCTCGGCGGCGGTCTCGTCCTGGTCGTGCAGCCAGCGCAGGAAGTCCGCGAACGGGCGCCGGACCGGCGCGGGGGCCGCCCGGCCGCCGGCGAGGGCGGCGTAGCGCTCGCACACCTCGGTGAGCAGCTGTCCGGTGCTCCAGCCGTCCAGGATCAGGTGGTGGGAGGACCACAGCAGCAGGATCTCGTCGCCGGGCAGCGCGGCCAGGGTGATGCGGGTGAGCGGTGCGGTGGTCAGGTCCGTGCCCGCCGCACGGTCGGCGGCCAGGAGCTCCCCGGTGGCCTCCGCGCGCTCCTCGGGGGTGAGGCCGCGCCAGTCCAGGTGGGTGACGGGCAGCTCCACGCGCCGGTGCACGACCTGCACGGGGTGCGGCAGGCCCCGCCAGTGGACGCTGGTGCGCAGGGCCTCGGTGCGGTCGGCGACCTGTTGCCAGGCGGCGGCGAAGCCCCGCGGGTCGCTCACCCCGGACAGGCGCACGGCCACCCGGTCCGCGTAGGCGCCGGCCGTGTCGACCAGGCCGTGGAAGAGCATGCCGGCCTGCAGCGGTGTCAGCGGCAGCACGTCGGCCACGTGCCGGCCGTCGCCCACCAGGCGGTCCAGTTCGCTCTGGCCGAGCCCGGCGAGCGGGAAGTCCGACGGGGTGCGGCCGCCCGCGTCCGGGCGGGCGCAGTGCGCCGCGATCTCGCGCAGCCCGGCGCACATCTCCTCCGCGAGGGCCCGGACGGTGGAGGCGTCGTAGACACCCGGCGGATAGGTCCAGCCGAGTTCGAGCCGGCCGTCCTGGACCACTCCGGTGATGTCCAGCAGGTAGGGCCGGGGGGCGTCGGGGTCGGTGTCGGAGCCTGCCGGGGGCAGGGCTGCGCCGTACAGGCCGCTGCCGCCGCCGTCGGCGTCCCACCGGCCGTGGTAGTTGAAGCCGACCTGGGGCGCCGGGGCGCCGGCCAGCGGGTTGTCGGGCAGCAGGTGGCGCAGCGCGCCGTGGCTCAGGCCGTGCAGGGGCACCGCGCGCAGCTGCTCCTTGACCGAGCGCAGGGTGTCGTGCCAGCCGGCGTCGGGGTCGACGGTCAGCGCGAGGGGGAACTCGGCGGTGAACCAGCCGACCGTGCGGGACAGGTCCAGGTCGTCGAAGAGCTCCTCGCGGCCGTGGCCCTCCACGCCGACCAGGACGCTGTCGCGCTCGCACCAGCGGGCCAGGGTGCGGCCGAGGGCGCTGAGCAGGACGTCGTTCACCTGGGTGCGGTAGACCTCCGGGACGTGCCGCAGCAGCGCCTCGGTGGTCTCCGGTTCCAGTGCCACGGTGATCGTGGCGGCTGAGCGGTGGGTGTTGGGGCCGGGCCGTCCCGCGGGCAGGTCGGCGGGGGCCTCGGTGGTGCGCTGCCAGTGGTCCAGGTCGCCGTCCAGGGCGCCGGAGCGGGTGTGGGCCTCCAGCCGGGCCGCCCAGTGGCCGTACGCGGTGGTGGCCGGGGGCAGCTCGACGGGATGTCCGGCGGCGGCCTGCCGGTATGCGGTCTCCAGGTCGGCCAGCAGGATCCGCCAGGAGACACCGTCGACGGCCAAGTGGTGCACGATGAAGAGCAGTTGGGCGGGCACGTGCGGGCCGCGGTCGAGGACCAGGACGCGCGCCACCCGGCCTTCGGTGGGGTCGAGGCAGGTGCGGGCCTCGTCCGCGAGGCGGGCTGCCTCGGCGTCCAGTGCGGGGCCGTCCAGGCCGGTCACGTCGTGGTGGGCGACGATGCCGTCCTGCGCAGCGGGCAGGACCTCCTGGCGCCAGCCGTCCTCGGTGCGCCGGAAGCGGGTGCGCAGCGCCGGGTGGTGGCGTACGAGGGCGTCGACGGCGGTGGACAGGGCCGGCAGGTCGGTCCCGGGGGCGAGTTCGAGGCGCTGCGACATGGTGAAGCGCAGCGGGTCGCCGGGGCGGCGGCCGTCGAGGTACCAGTGCTGAATGGGGGTGAGCGGCGCCTCGGCGGGGGCCGTGGTGTCGGTGGTGACCGGCGCCGACTCGGTGACGCGCAGGGCGAGTTCGGCGACCGTCTGGTGGCGGAAGACGTCCTTGGTGGTCAGGGCGAGTCCGGCCCGGCGGGCCCGGGAGACGATCTGGATGCTGAGGATCGAGTCGCCGCCGAGCGCGAAGAAGTTGTCGCGCGCGCCCACCCGTTCGACGCGCAGGACGTCCGCCCAGATCCCGGCCAGTGTCTCTTCGGTGCCGGGGCGGGGGGCGACGTACGTGGCGGTGGTGCCGGGCTGCGCGGGCGGGGCGGGCAGGGCGCGCCGGTCGGTCTTGCCGCTGGTGGTGCGGGGGATGCGGGTCAGCGGCACGAACGCCGCCGGCACCATGTGGTCCGGCAGGGTGCGCCGCAGCGCCAGGCGCAGCTCGTCGGCGCTCGGGGCGGTGTCCCCGGTGGGCACCAGGTACGCCACGAGCATCAGCCGACCCGCGTGGTCGCGTGCCGTGACGACGGCGTCGGCGACGTCCGGGTGGGCGAGCAGCGCGGCCTCGACCTCGCCGGGCTCGATGCGGAACCCGCGGATCTTGATCTGTTCGTCGGCGCGGCCGAGGAACTCCAGCACCCCCCGTTCGTCGCGGCGCGCGCGGTCTCCGGTGCGGTACATCCGCTCCCCCGGCGCGCCGAACGGGTTGGCGAGGAACCGCCCGGCGGTCAGGCCGGGGCGGCCCAGGTAGCCGCGGGCGATCTGCGCGCCGGCGAGGTACAGCTCGCCGGGCGTGCCGGGCGGCACCGGGCGCAGGGTCGCGTCGAGGACGTAGGCGCGCAGATTGGCGCCGGGCCGTCCGACGACCGGCCGGCCGGGGTGGTCGGTGACGCGCCCGTAGGTGGCGTCGACGGTGCACTCCGTGGGGCCGTACATGTTGTAGGCGGTGACGCCGAGTGCGGCTGCGGCGCACAGCTCGCGCCAGGTGCCGGGGCCCGTCGCCTCGCCGCCGACGAGCAGGACGCGGGGGTGGTGGCGGCCGGGTGCGAGGAGTCCGGCGGCGAGCAGTTCGCGCAGGAACGACGGGGTGACGTTGACCAGGTCGAGGCGCCGTTCGGTGATCTGCGCGCAGAACGCCTCGGGGTCCAGGCGTACGTCGTCGTCGACGAGGTGGACCTCCTGGCCGAGGGCGAGCAGCAGCGGCCCCTCCCAGGAGGTGTCGAAGGAGAAGGAGGCGCTGAGCGCGGCGCGCAGCCGCTGCCCGTCCGCGGTGTGCGGGGCGACGAGGCCGTCGCGGTGGTCGAGGCAGAGGTTGACCAGGTGGCGGTGTTCCACGACGACGCCCTTGGGGCGGCCCGTGGAGCCCGAGGTGTAGACGATGTAGGCGGCGTGGTCGGGGCGCAGCGGGGCCGGGCGGTCCTGGTCGGTGGGGTCGTGGGCGGGCAGCCGGTCCCAGGGGACGACGGCCAGCGCGTCGGCGGTGAGCACGGTGTGCGGGGCGGCGTCCTCGAGGAGCCCGGCGGCGCGTGCGGCGGGCAGGTCGGGGTCGAGGTACAGCAGGGTGGCGCCGGCCTTGGCGACGGCGAGGACCGCCACCATCAGCTCGCAGGTGCGCGGCAGCCGGACCGCGGCCACCCGCTCGGGGCCGGCGCCCCGGGCCAGCAGGTGGTGGGCGAGCCGGTTGGCGCGCTCGTTCAGGGCGGCGAAGTCGAGGGTGGCGTCCCGGGCCACCAGCGCGGTGGCGCGCGGGGTGCGGGCGGCCTGGGCCTCGAACAGGGCGGGGAAGGTGGTGTCCGGGACGGTGAGGCGCGCTCCCTGCCCGTCGTGCAGGACCTGCCGCCGCTCCTCGGGGGTCATCAGCTCCAGCGCCCGCACGTCGCGGTCGGGGTTCCGCGCCGCCGCTTCCAGCAGCAGGCGGAGACGGGCGGCCAGGCGGCGGACGGTGTGCTCGTCGAACAGGCCGGTGTCGTACTCCAGATGGCCGGTGACGCCGCCGTCGCTCTCGACGAAGTCGAAGGCCAGGTCGAAGGTGGCGTGCCGGACCGGCGGCAGGACCGGTTCGGCCTCCAGGCCCGGCAGCGCGGGGGCTTGGGCGCCCAGGTTGTGCAGGGCGACCATGACCTGGAACAGCGGGGTGCGGCTGGTGTCACGTTCGGGCTGGAGGGCGTCCACCAGCCGTTCGAAGGGCACGTCCTGGTGGGCGAACGCGTCCAGGACGGTGCCGCGCACCTGCTGGAGCAGAGCGCGGAACGACGTGCCGGGGCGGACCTCGTTGCGCAGCACCAGCGTGTTGACGAACATGCCGACGACGTCGTGCAGTTCGGGCCGCTCGCGGCCCGCGGTGACGGTGCCGACGGCGAAGTCGTCCTGGTCGGCCCAGCGGGACAGCAGCACCGTGCACGCGGTGAGCAGGGTCATGTAGAGGGTGGCGTCGGCCTCCCGGCCCTGTGCGCGCAGCCGGTCGGTCAGCTCGGCGGGCAGGGTGAAGGTGACGAGCGCGCCGTCGCGGGTGCGTACGGCGGGGCGCGGCCGGTCGGTGGGCAGCTCCAGCGGCGGGACGCCGGCCAGCTGCTCGCGCCAGTGGGCGAGTTGGCGCTCGACCTGGTCGGTGCGGGCGCGTTGCCAGGCGGCGTGGTCCGCGTACCGGACGGGCAGCTCGGGGAGTTCGGGGCGGCGGCCTTCGCGGGCGGCGGCGTACAGCTCGCCCAGGTCGCGGCCGAGGACGCCGAGCGACCAGCCGTCGGTGACGATGTGGTGGACCGCGAGGGCCAGCACGTGCTCGTCGTCCGCCGTGCGGGCCAGGCGGGCGCGCAGCAGCGGCCCGGCCGCCAGGTCGAAGGGCGTGGCGGCCTCGCGCTCCAGCAGCTCGTCCAGCGCGGCGCGCGGGTCGGGGGCGGCGGTGAGGTCGTCCACGGTGAGGGCGGCCGGGTGCGGTGGGTGCACCGACTGCCGTGGCTGTCCGTCCTGTTCGGCGAAGGTGGTGCGCAGGGCCTCGTGGCGGGCGACGAGGCCGTCCAGCGCGGTGCGCAGGGCCCGCTCGTCGAGCGGGCCGCGCAGGCGCAGCACGGACAGGGTCGTGTACTCGGTGCTGCCGGGCTCGAACCGGTCGAGGAACCACAGGCGTTGCTGGGCGTACGACAGCGGCGCCGGGGTCTGCGGCGCGGTCACCGGGATGGCGTCGGCCGGCGGTGCGCAGGGGTCGCCGCCCGGGTCGCCCAGTTCGGCGGCGAGCGCGGACACCGTGCTGTGGGTGAAGAGCAGCCGCGGGGAGACGTCGGGCCCGAACGCGGTGCGCAGCCGGGCGGTGACGCGGACGGCGAGGATGGAGTCGCCGCCGAGCGCGAAGAAGTCGTCCCCGGCGTGCACCTCCTCGATCCCGAGGACGTCCGACCAGGCGGCGGCGACGGCCCGTTCGGCGGGGGTGCGCGGTGCGGTCCGGTCGGTGTCGGCGGCGTAGCCGTCCGCCGTGGGGGCGGGCAGGGCGCGCCGGTCGAGCTTTCCGTTGACGGTGAGCGGGAGCGCGTCCATCGGGACGTAGGCGGCGGGCACCATGTGGGCGGGCAGCAGCCGCTCCAGGTGGGCGCGCAGCTCGGCCGCCGGGGGTGTGTCGCCGCCGGCGCCGACGACGTGCGCGACCAGCCGGCGGGTGCCGGAGGTGTCCTCGAACACGCCGACGGCGGTGTCGGCGACAGCGGGGTGGGCGTGCAGGGCGGCCTCGATCTCGCCGGGCTCGATGCGGTAGCCGCGGATCTTCACCTGGGCGTCCGCGCGCCCCAGGTACTCCAGGGTGCCGTCGGGCCGCCACTTCGCCCGGTCGCCGGTGCGGTACATGCGGCTGCCGGCCGGGCCGAACGGGTCGGCGAGGAACCGGGTCGCGGTCAGGCCGGGTCGGCCCAGGTAGCCGCGGGCCAGGCCCTCACCCGCCACGTACAGCTCGCCGGTCGCGCCCGGCGGCAGGGGTGCCAGGTCCGCGTCGAGCACGTACACCCGGAGGTCGGGTATGCCGACGCCGATGGGGCCGGCGGGGCCGCGGGCGGCGGTGGCGGGGTCGAGCGGGGCGTGGGTGACGTGCACGGTGGTCTCGGTGATGCCGTACATGTTCACCAGGCGCGGGGTGTCGGCGGGGTGGCGGGCCCACCAGTCGGCCAGCCGGCCGACGTCCAGGGCCTCACCGCCGAAGATCACGGTGCGCAGGGCGAGGCGGGCCCCGGTGCCGGGGTGTTCGGCGTCGGCCCGGACGAGCGGGTAGAACGCCGAGGGCGTCTGGTTGAGGACGGTGACCCCTTCGTCGGCCAGCAGCCGCAGGAAGTCCTCCGGGGAGCGGGCGGTCTCGTCGGGCACGACGACGAGCCGGCCCCCGTGCAGCAGGGGGCCCCACAGCTCCCACACGGAGAAGTCGAACGCGTAGGAGTGGAACAGCGTCCACACGTCGTCCGGGCCGAAGCCGAACCACGGGCGGGTGCGGGTGAACAGCCGCACCACGTTGGCGTGCGGGATCACCACGCCCTTGGGGCGGCCGGTGGAGCCGGAGGTGTAGATGGCGTAGGCGGGGCTCTCCGGGAGGGGGCGGCGGGCCGTTGCGGGTCCCGTGGCCGGGCGGCGGGCGAGGTCGGCCTCCTCGTCCGGGGCGTCGAGCAGGACGACGGGCACACCGGCGCCGTCGACGCGGGCCGCGGTGTCGCGGGTGGTGACCAGGGTGACGGGGGTGGCGTCGGCGAGGAGGTGGGCGATGCGTTCGGCGGGTGAGGCCGGGTCGATCGGCAGGTAGGCCGCGCCGGTCTTCAGCAC
Organism: Streptomyces sp. NPDC003456; assembly: GCF_042878735.1. NCBI lineage: Bacteria > Bacillati > Actinomycetota > Actinomycetes > Kitasatosporales > Streptomycetaceae > Streptomyces > Streptomyces sp. NPDC003456. Next base: position 912,600 of record NZ_JBIAOK010000002.1, on the reverse strand, counting down.
GGCGAGGACCGCGACGACCTGGTCGGTGGAGCGGGGCAGGGCGAGGGCGACGAACCGCTCGGGTCCGGCGCCGAGTTCGGCGAGCCGGTGGGCGAGGCGGCCGGCGCGGGCGTCGAGGGTCGCGTAGTCCAGGTGCTCGGTGCCGCAGGTGACGGCGGTGGTGGCGGGGGTGCGGGCGGCCTGCGCCTCGAACAGGTCCACCAGGGTCTCGGCAGGACGGCCGGACTCGGTGCCGTTCCAGTCGGTGAGGATGCGGTGCCGTTCCTCGGCCGTCGTCCAGGCCAGGGCGCGCAGCGGCCGGTCGGTGCCGTCGGCCAGTCCGGTGAGGAGCAGGCACAGCCGGCCGGCGAGCGCGCGGACGGTCGCCTCGTCGAAGAGGTCGGGATCGTAGGCGAGGTCGAAGCCGAGGCGTTCGCCGTGGTAGGCGCGCAGGACGAGCGGGTAGTTGGTGGCGTCGCGGGAGGTCACCTCGGCCAGGCGGATCCCGGACCCGGCCGTGCGGGCCTCGTCGAAGGGGTAGTTCTCGAAGGCGACCATGCTGTGGAAGAGCGGGCTGCCGGACGGCACGTCGCTGAGCTGGGTCAGCTCGGCGAGGGAGGCGGCGGCGAACCGTCTCGACTCGGCCTGGGCGTCCTGCAGTTCGCGCAGCCAGGCCCCGGCGGTCCGGGCGGGGTCGACGCGGACCCGGGTGGGCACGGTGTTGATGAACATGCCGACCATCGACTCGACGCCGGGCAGGTCGTCGGGCCGCCCGGAGACGGTGGTGCCGAACACCACGTCGTCCTCGGCGGCGTAGCGGGACAGCAGCAGGGCCCAGGCGCCCTGGACGAGCGTGTTGAGGGTGACTCCGGCCGCGCGGGCGGTGCGCGCGAGGCGGGTCGACGCCTCCGTGTCCAGGCCGGCCGTGAGCACCTCGGCGGAGCGGGCCCGGTGGGCCTCGCGCAGGGGCCGGTCGACGGGCAGGGGGGTGGGTTCGGCGAAGGCGGCGAGGACGCCCTGCCAGTGGGCGCGGGCGGCGTCGGGATCCTGGTCGGCCAGCCAGCGCACGTAGTCGCCGAAGGGGCGCCGCAGCGGCGGGCGGGGCTCGGTGCCGGCGGTGAGCGCCGCGTACTCCTCGCACACCTCGGTCAGCACCTGGGCCAGGCTCCAGCCGTCCAGGATCAGGTGGTGGGACGTCCACAGCAGGTGCAGCCGGGCGCCGGGCAGCCGGACCAGGGTCAGCCGCATCAGGGGCGCGGCGGCCAGGTCGATGCCCCGGGCCAGGTCGTCGGCGCGCAGCCGGGCCAGGCGCTCGGCGCGTTCCGCCTCGTCCAGGTCGCGCCAGTCGAGGTGGGTGACCGGCACCCGTACGTCGCGGCGCACGACCTGGAGCGGCACGGGGACGTCCTCCCAGACCACGCAGGTGCGCAGGGCGGGCGTGCGGTCGGTGACGCGCTGCCAGGCGACGGCGAGGGCGTGCGGGTCCGTCACGCCGTCGAGCAGCAGGCCCGCCTGGTCGACGTAGACGTCGTCGGGGCCGCCGACCAGCCGGTGGAAGAGCATGCCCTCCTGGAGCGGGGTGAGCGGCAGGACGTCCTCCACGCCGCGGCCGTCGCCGACGAGGCGGTCCAGGCGGTCCTGGTCGAGGCGGGCCAGCGGGAAGTCGGACGGGGTGCGGCCGCCCGCGCCGGGGCGGGCGCAGTGCTCGGTGATCGCGGCGAGCGCCTCGGTCATGCCGTCGGCGAGAGCGCGGACGGTGTCCTCGTCGTGCACCCGGTCGCTGTAGTGCCAGGTGAGGTGCAGCTCGCCGTCGGTGACCAGGGCGGAGACGTCCAGCAGGTGGTCCAGGGGCGCGTCGGGAGCGATGTCGCGGCCGGGTGCCTCGCCCGCCGGGGCGAAGTCGCCGCCCTCGGGGGCCTCCCACCGGCCGTGGTAGTTGAAGCTGATCTGCGGCAGCGGCACGTCCCGCAGGGCGCGGGCGGCCGGGTCGGGCGAGCCGAGGCGGGCCAGCGCGTCGTGGCTCAGGCCGTGCCGGGGCACGGACCGCAGCCGCTCCTTCACGGCCTTGAGGGTGGCACCCCAGTCGGGCGCCCCGGCCGGTCCGGCGGGCGTGAGGGTGACGGGGTACTGGGCGGTGAACCAGCCGACCGTGCGGGACAGGTCCAGCGTGTCGTCCTCGCGGCCGTGCCCCTCCAGCAGGACGGTCACCCGCTCGGCGCCCGTCCAGTCGGCGAGGACCCGGCCGAGCGCGCCGAGCAGCACGTCGTTGACCTGGGTGCGGTAGACGGCGGGCACCCGGCGCAGCAGCGCCTCGGTGGTGGCGCGGTCCACGCGGGTGGTGAGGGTGCGGACCGAGCCGGCGAGCGGGGTGCCCGGGCGGTCCACGGGCAGCGGGGTGCGGGGCTCGGCGGCCTCGGCCGTCCAGTGCGGCAGGTCCGCGTCGAGCTCGCCGTCGCGCACCCGGCGCGCGAGGTGCGCGGCCCAGTCGGTGAACGGCGTGGCGACGGGCTCCAGCCGGATGGCCTCTCCCCCGGCGGCCTGCCGGTAGGCCTCGGCCAGGTCGGCGAGCAGGATGCGCCAGGAGACGCTGTCCACGGCCAGGTGGTGGGCAGCCACGAAGAGCCGGGGCCGCTCGCCGCTGCGGGTGAACAGGGCTGCGCGCAGCAGGGCGCCGGTCTGCGGGTCCAGTGCGGCGCGGGCGGCCTCGGCGGCCCGTTCGCGCTCGGCGGCCGGGTCGGCGGCGCCGGAGAGGTCGTGGCGGGTGAGCAGCCCGGTGGCCGGGCCCTCGCCGGGGTGCTGGAGCCAGGTGTCCCCCGAGCGGGCGAAGCGGGTGCGCAGTGCCGGGTGGTGGGCGGCCAGCGCCTCCAGGGCCCGGGCGAGCGCCGGCTCGTCGAGGTCGTGCGGCAGGTCGAGCAGCATCGACATGGTGAAGTGGCGCAGCGGGCCGTGGGTGGCGAGGAACCACTCCTGTACGGGCGTCAGCGGCGCCGGGCCCTGCTCGGCGGGGCGGCGGGGCGCGGGCACCTGCGGGGTGCGCCCGGACGCGGCGGCGGCCAGGTCGGCGACGGTCTGGTGGCGGAAGACGTCCCGCGAGGTCAGGTGCAGCCCGGCCGCGCGGGCGCGGGAGACGGCCTGGATGCTGAGGATGGAGTCGCCGCCCAGCTCGAAGAAGTTGTCCGTCACGCCGACCCGGCGGGCGCCCAGCACCTCGGCCCAGATGCCGGCGAGGATCTCCTCCTCGGGGGTGCGCGGGGCGACGAACTCCCGCTCCTGCTCGGCGCCCTCGAAGTCGGGGGCGGGCAGGGCACGCCGGTCGACCTTGCCGCTGACGGTCATCGGCAGCGCGTCGAGCACCGTGAAGGAGGACGGCACCATGTGGTCGGGCAGCACCCGCCGTACGGCGGACCGTACGTCGCCCGCGACAGGCGGCGCGGCGGGGTCGGCGGGGACGAGGTGGGCGGCGAGCCGGATGTGGCCGTGCGGGTCGGTGACGGCGACGACCGCGGCGGCGGCGACCTCGGGCAGGTCGGTCAGGGCCGCCTCGACCTCGCCGGGCTCGATGCGGTGGCCGCGCACCTTGACCTGGTCGTCGGCGCGCCCCAGGTAGTCCAGGCGCCCGTCGGCGCTCCAGCGGGCCAGGTCGCCGGTGCGGTACATGCGGGTGCCGGGCGGCCCGAACGGGTCGGGCAGGAACCGTGCCGCCGTCAGTCCCGGCCGCCCGCTGTAACCGCGGGCCAGTTGCACACCGGCCAGGTACAGCTCGCCTCCGACGCCGGGCGGCACGGGCCGCAGCCGGTCGTCGAGGACGTAGGCGCGCACGTTGGGCAGCGGCCGGCCCACAGTCGGCCGGCTGTCGCCCTCGATCCGGCAGGCCAGCGCGTCGACGGTGCACTCGGTGGGCCCGTAGAAGTTGTACGCCGCCACGTCCTGCCGCGCCGCCAGCTCCCGCCACAGGGCCGGTCCGACGGCCTCCCCGCCGAGCATGAGGACGCGCGGGCGGTGGCGCGGGTCGGTGAGCAGCCCGGCGGGCAGCAGCTGGCGCAGGTAGGTGGGGGTGAGGTCGAGGAAGTCGATGCGGTGCTCGACGACGTACTCGACCAGCGCGGCGGCGTCCAGCCGGGTCGCCTCGTCGACCAGGTGCAGCGGGTGGCCGTCGGCCATCAGCAGCACGCCCTCCAGGGACGTGTCGAAGGAGAACGACGCCGTGAGGGCCACGTTCAGCGGCCCGCCGCCGGCCTCGGCGACGAACCCTTCGCGGTGACCCGCGAGCAGGTTCGCCAGCGACCGGTGCGCCACCGCGACGCCCTTGGGGCGGCCGGTGGAGCCGGAGGTGTAGATGACGTAGGCGGTGGTGTCGGGGTGCGGGGGCGCCGACGGGCCGCCGGTGATGCCGTCGTGCGAGTCGTCGGCCTCCCGCAGGGCGGCCTCGTCGAGGACGAGCGCGGGCCGCGCGTCGTCCAGCAGGAACCGCACCCGGTCCTCGGGCAGCGCCGGATCCAGGGGCAGGTAGCCGGCGCCGGCCTTCCAGACGGCGAGGATCGCCACGATCATGTCGGCGGTGCGCGGCAGTCGCAGGGCGACCAGGCGTTCGGGGCCGGCTCCCCGCGCCACCAGGTGACGGGCCAGGCGGTCGGCGCGCGCGTCGAGCGTCGCGCGGTCCAGGCGCTCGTCGCCGGCGACGAGGGCGGTGGCGTGCGGGGTGCTCGCCGCCTGCCGGGCGAACAGCTCGGGCAGGGTCTCCTCGGGCACCGGGCGTGCGGTGGCGTTCCAGTCGCACGTCACCTGCCGCTCCTGCTCGGGCGAGAGCAGGGGCAGGGCGCCGAGCGGCCGGTCGGGGTGGGCGGCGGCGCCCTCCAGCGTGCGCAGCAGCTGGTCCGCCATGCGCGCGGCCGTGGCGGCGTCGAAGAGGTCGGTGCGGTACTCCAGCAGGCCGGTCAGCCCGTCCGCGCCGGGCACGAACTCGACGCTCAGGTCGAAGGTGGCGGCCCTCCGGGGCACGGCGACCGGGGAGGCGGTCAGGCCGTGCGGGTCGGGCGCGGTGGGCGGCGCGGGGTGCAGCAGGACCATCACGTCGAACAGGGGGTTGCGGCCCGCCTCGCGGGTCGCGCCGACGGCCTCCACCAGCCGCTCGAACGGCGTGTCGCCGTGTGCGAAGGCGTCGTTGACGGTGTCGGCGGCGGCGGTGAGCAGGTCCCGGAAGGTGCCGCTCGTCTCGACGCGGGTGCGCAGCGCGACCGTGTTCACGAAGAATCCGACGGCCCGCTCCAGGTCGGTGCGACCGCGCCCGGGGGTGAGCGAGCCGACGGTGATGTCGTCCTGCCCGGACCAGCGGGCCAGCAGGGTCTGGCAGGCGGCGACCAGCGCGGTGAACAGGGTGGTGTGCCGGTCGGCCGCGAGCTGCTTCAGGCGGGCGGTGGTGGCGGCGGGGACGGTGAAGGTGTGCACCGCGCCCGCGCCGGACTCCTCACCGGTGCGCGGGCGGTCCAGCGGCAGTTCGGGGGCGACCGCGCCCGACAGCTTCTCCTTCCAGTGCGCCAGGTGGCGTTCCAGCCGGGCACCGGAGAGCTGCTCGCGCTGCCAGACGGCGAAGTCCGGGTACTGCGTGGCCACCGGCGGGAGGTCGGGGCTCGCGCCCCGGGCGAGGGCGTCGTAGGCGGTGCACAGCTCGTCCAGCAGGACGCCCATGGACCAGCCGTCGGTGACGATGTGGTGGGCCGTCAGCAGCAGGACGTGCGTGTCGGGGTCCTCCCGGAGCAGCAGGGCGCGCAGCAGCGGTCCGGCCTCCAGGTCGAAGGGCCGCTCGTACTCGGCGAGCAGGGCCGCCTCCACGGCGGACCCGGCCTCGCCCGTGAGGTCCCGCAGGGGCAGCGGCAGCGGCCCGGCGGGGTGCACGGTCTGCGCGGGGGTGCCGTCGTGCTCCTCGAACGTGGTGCGCAGCGCCTCGTGCCGCGCCACCACGTGCTCCAGGGCGGAGGCCAGTGCGGCGCGGTCGAGGGCGCCGGTCAGGCGCAGCGCCACGGCGCTGTTGTAGCGCGGGTCGCCGGGGCGCAGCCGGTCGAGGAACCACAGGCGCTGCTGCGCGAAGGACAGCGGCAGCGGCCGGGTCCGGTCGGCGCGCGGGACGGCCTGCCGGGCGGTGCCGGCGGCGCCCGCCGCGGCCCGTCCGGCCAGCCGGCGGCGGAGTGCTTCCTGGAGGTCCTGCGGGAGGGCCTCGGCACGGTTTCGCTTCGAAGACGTCATGGTCGTCCGGTCCTCACCGTTCGTCGTGGTCGCTGTCGCCGCGTGCGGCGTCTTCGAGTTCGCTCAGCACCTGTTCCTCCACCAGGTCCGCCAGGGCGGCGACGGTGCGGTTGACCAGGACGTCGCGGGGCGTGAGGGTCACGCCGAAGGTGTCGTTGGCGCGGGAGGCGATGAGCAGGGCGCGCAGGGAGTCGCCGCCCAGGTCGAAGAAGTCGTCCTCGGCGCCCACGGTGGTCTCCAGGGCTTCCTCCCACAGGGCGGCGACGGCTTCCTCGGTGGGTGTGCGGGGCGGCACGTGCCCGGTGTCCGGCGCCCGGGTCTCCGGGCCGGGGGCGGGCAGCGCGGCGAGGTCGGTCTTGCCGTTCTCCGTGAGCGGGAAGCGGTCCATCGCCACGAACGCCGTGGGCACCATCGGGCCGGGCAGGGTGCGGGCGGCGAAGGCCCGCAGGTCCGCGCCGGCCGGCGGTTCGGCGCCGGGGGCGACGAGCACGTGGGCCACCAGCCGCGGCAGCCCCGGTTCGTCCTCCCGCAGGCTCACCACGGCGTCCAGCACCGCCGGGTGGCGCACCAGGGTCGCCTCCACCTCGCCGGCCTCGATGCGGTGGCCGCGCAGTTTGAGCTGGTGGTCGGTGCGGCCGAGGTAGTGCAGTTCGCCGCGGGCGTCGCGGCGGACCAGGTCGCCGGTGCGGTACATGCGGGTGCCGGGCGGGCCGAACGGGTCGGCGGTGAAGCGGGTCGCCGTCAGGCCGGGGCGGTTCAGGTAGCCGCGGGCCAGGGCCGGTCCGGCGAGCCACAGGTCGCCGGGCACGCCGTCGGGGACGGGCCGCAGGCGTGCGTCGAGGACGTAGGCGGCGGTGGCGGGCAGGGGGCGGCCGATGGGCGGTGCCTCGCCGTCCGGTGCCAGGGGGTCGGACCAGGTGGCGACGACGGTGGCCTCGGTGGGCCCGTAGGAGTTGACCATGCGGTGGTGCGGGGCCCAGCGGGCGGCCAGCTCGGCCCGGCAGGCGTCCGCGCCGACGATGAGGGTGTGCAGGTCGGGCAGGGTGCCGGGGGTGTCCGGCGGGAGGGTGGCCAGTGCGGCCGGGGGCAGCAGGGTGTGGGTGATGCGCGCGCTCCGCAGGACGCCCGCCAGGTCGGCGCCGAGCAGCGGGCCGGGCGGCGGGACGACGAGAGCCGCGCCGTGCGGCAGGGACATGCACAGTTCCAGCACCGAGGCGTCGAAGCTGGGGGTGGCGAAGGCCAGCACGCGGTCCCCGGCGCCGACCCGGTAGTGCGCGGCCTCGGCGGCGGCGAACGCGGCCAGTCCCCGGTGGGTGACGGCGACGCCCTTGGGGGTGCCGGTGGAGCCGGAGGTGTAGATGACGTACGCCGGGTCGTCGAGGTGCAGCGGGCGGGTCCGGTCGGTGTCGGCGGGCCGGTGGCCGGGCGTGCCGTCGGGCGGTGCGGCGAGAAGGCCGGCGACGTCCTCGGCGGTCAGGGTGACGGCGGGGTCGGCGTCGCGCAGCATCAGCGCGACGCGCTCGGCCGGGTAGCCGGGGTCCACCGGGAGGAACGCGGCGCCCGCCTTGGCCACGGCGAGCTGGGCGAGGACCATGTCCGCCGAGCGCGGCAGGACCAGCGCGACGAGGTCGCCGGGCCCCGCCCCGCGTGCGATGAGCCGGTGCGCCAGCAGGTTGGCGCGGGCCTCCGCCTCGGCGAAGGTGAGTGCCGACTCCCCCGCCTCCAGCGCGAGGTGCTCGGGCCAGCGGTCGGCGGCGGACTCGATCAGCACGGGCAGCGTGACCGGGGGCGGCGGCGGAAGGTGCGGGCGGGCGGGGCCGTGCAGCAGCCGGTGGCGCTCGGCGGGCGGCAGGACGTCGACCGCGTGCAGGGGGGTGCGGTCCTCCGTGTCCGCGAGCGCGGTCAGGGTGTGTGTCAGCCGGGCGGCCAGGGCTTCGGCCGTCGTCTCGTCGAAGTAGCGCGGGTCGTGACCGAGTTCCACCGTCAGCTCGTCGCCGGGTGAGATGACCACGGTGAGCGGGTAGTTGGTCGCCTCCCGGGCGTCGAGGCCGTGGACGCGCACGCCGTGCGCGCCCGCGGTGGCGTCGCCGACCGGGTAGTTCTCGAACACCAGGAGGCTGTCGAACAGCGGTGTGCCGGGGGGCAGTTCGCTCCACTGGTGGAGGTCCGTCAGCGACACGTGGTCGAAGCGCCGGTCCTCGGCGCGGGCGGCCTGCAACTCCCGCAGCCAGGCGGTGCACGAGGTGGACTCGTCCACGGTGATCCGCGCGGGCAGGGTGGTGATGAACAGGCCGGTGATGGTGTCGGCGCCCGGCAGGTCGACGGGCCGGCCGGAGACGGTGGTGCCGAAGCACACCTCCCGTCCGCGGCCGGAGCGCGCCAGCAGCAGCGCCCAGGCGCCCTGCACCAGGGTGTTGAGGGTGAGCCGGTGCCGGCGGGCGAAGTCGGCGAGCCGGGCGGTGGCGGCCGCGTCGAGCCGCTGCGACAGCCAGGTGCCCGACCGGGCGGCGGCCCCGGGGGCGGGCCTGCGGTCGTACGGCAGCGGGGTCGGGGCCGCGTACCCGGCGAGGGCGGCCTTCCAGTGCTCCTCGGCGGCGGCGGTGTCCCGGCCGGCCAGCCAGGCGGCGTACTCCGCGAAGGGCCGCCGCCGCGGCACCTCCGGCTCGGCCCCGGCGGCGAGTGCGGCGTGCGCCTGAAGGACGTCCGACAGCACGTGGAAGACGCTCCAGCCGTCCAGCAGCACGTGGTGGAAGGTCCACACCACGCGCACCTCGTCCGGGCCGAGCCGGATCAGCGTGACACGCAGCAGGGGCGGGCGGCCGAGGTCGATGCCGCGGGCCCGGTCCTCGTCGAGCAGCCGCCGCAGCGCGGTCTCCCGGCGCTCCGGGTCGAGATCGCTCCAGTCGAGCCGGGTGACGGGCAGCGGGACGCGGCGGTGCACGGTCTGCAGCGGCACCGGGACCCCGGTCAGGGCGACGGCGGTGCGCAGGACGGGCGTGGTGTCCACGACGTGCTGCCAGGCGTCGGCGAGCAGCGCGGGGTCGCGCACGCCGTCGGCGACGAAGGTGATCTGCTCGACGTACAGGCCCTCGCCGGGCTCGTCCATGCCGTGCACGACCATGCCGGTCTGGGTGGGGGTGAGCGGGTAGACGTCCGTCACGTCACGGCCGTCGCCGACGAGGCGGTCGACGGCGGCCTGGTCCAGGGCGGCCAGCGGATAGTCGGACGGGGTGCGCCCTCCCGCGCCGGGCTCGGCGCAGTGCCCAACGATCCGGCGCAGTTCCTCGGCCGTCTCCTCGGCGAGGCGGGCGACCGTCTCCGGCCGGTGGACCGCGCGGGAGTACGACCAGGTGAATTGGAGCCGCTTGTCGGTGACCCGCCCGAGCACGTCGATCAGGTGGGGCCGGTCCGCGGCGCGGTCCATGCCGCCGGTCAGGCCTCCGTGGGGCGCCCGGAGCAGACCGTCACCGGCCGTGCCGAAGTCCTGCTGTCCCAGGTAGTTGAAGCCCACCTGAGGCAGGGCGGGCAGATCGGGTCCCGCGGGGTGCAGGTGCCGCAGCGCGCCGTAGCCCACTCCCCCGTGCGGGACGGCCCGCAGGTTCTCCTTGACGGTCTTCAGCGCGGTGCCGAGGCCGGCGTCGGGGGGCACGTCGAGGCCGACGGGGAACAGGGTGGTGAACCAGCCGACGGTGCGCGAGAGGTCGACGCCGTCGAAGAGGTCCTCGCGGCCGTGGCCCTCCAGGGCGACCACCACCCGGTCCTGTCCCGTCCAGCGGGCGAGGACCCGGCCGACCGCGCACAGCAGGACGTCGTTGACGCGGGTGCGGTAGGCGTCGGGCACCTCCTTCAGCAGGCGCTCGGTCTCCTCGGCGCCCAGGCTCACCGTCACGGTCTCCTCGTCGGCGGCGGTGTTGCCGCCGGGGAGGTCGGCCGGCAGGGCGGTCGGTTGCAGGGTGCTCCAGTGGGCGATCTCGTCGTCGAAGCCGCCGTCGGCGGTGAGCGCGGCCAGCCGGCGGGCCCAGTCGCGGAAGGAGGTCGTCTTCACGCCCAGGTCGGGGGTGCCGCCGGCGCGCAGTGCCCGGTGGGCGGTGTCCAGGTCCTCCAGGACCACCCGCCAGGACACCGCGTCGACGACCAGGTGGTGGGCGGCCAGCAGCAGGACGGGCGGGCGGTCGCCGTCCCGGTGGCACAGGGCGGCCTTCAGCAGCGGCCCGGCCGCCAGGTCGAACCCGGAGCACAGGGCGGCGGCCACGGCGGCCGGCTCGGCCGGTTCGCGGTGCACCTCCAGGTGCGGCTCGGCGCCGGGCGGGGTGCCCACCTGCCGCCACCGGCCCTCGCCCGCGGGCTCGTACCGCATGCGCAGCGCGTCGTGCTGCTCCAGCACCGCCGCGAGGGCGGCGCGCAGCAGTGTCTCGTCGGTGCCGGGCGCCACCTCGAAGGAGACCGCCTGGGTGAAGCGGGCCGGGTCACCGGTGAGGGTGTCGAACAGCCAGTGCTGCACGGGAGTGAGGGGGACGTCGCCGACGACCGGGCCCTGGTCGGCCGCGGCGGTGGCGGGGCCCGCCGGGGACTCGTCGACCGCGGCGGCGAGTTCGGCGACCGTCTGGTACCGGAACAGGTGGCGGGGTGTGAGGGCCAGTCCGGCCCGGCGGGCCGCGGAGACGATCTGGATGCCGAGGATGGAGTCCCCGCCGAGCGCGAAGTAGTTGTCCGTCGCGCCCACGTCGGCCACGCCGAGCACCTGCGCCCAGATCGCGGCGAGCGTCCGCTCGGTGGCGGTGGCGGGCGGCCTGGTGTCCTGCGGGGTGACGGCGGCGGACCACTCCGGCTGCGGCAGGGCCCGCCGGTCCAGCTTGCCGGTGGCGCCCAGCGGCAGCCGCTCCAGCGGCACCACGGCCGCCGGGACCAGGTGGTCGGGCAGGGTGCGGGCGAGGAAGGCCCGCAGTTCCGACGCCGCCGGCAGGCCGTCGGCACGGGGCACGGCGTAGCCGACGAGGCGTTTGTGGCCGTCGTGCTCCACGACGCGGGCGGCGGCCGCGGCGACCTGCGGGTGCCGGGCCAGCGCGGCCTCCAGCTCGCCGAGTTCGATGCGGAAGCCGCGCACCTTCACCTGGTCGTCGGTACGGCCCAGGTACAGCAGGTCGCCGTCGGCGGTCCAGCGGACCAGGTCGCCGGTGCGGTACATGCGGCTGCCGGGCGGGCCGTAGGGATCGGCGAGGAAGCGCCCGGCGGTCAGGCCGGGCCGGTTCAGGTAGCCGCGGGCCACCCCGGTCCCGGCGAGGTACAGCTCACCGGGCGCCCCGACGGGCACGGGCCGCATGCGGGCGTCGAGGACGTAGGCGCGGGCGCCGCCGACGGGCCGGCCGATGGGCGGGACCCGGTCGGGGTCGGCCGGGTCGCAGGTGAAGGCGGTGGCGTAGACGGTGGCCTCGGTGGGGCCGTAGATGTTCATCACCCGGCAGCCGGGGATCGCCGTACGCACCTGCTGGACGGCGCGGGCGGGCAGGGCCTCGCCCGCCAGGACGACGGTGTCGGCGCCGACGTGCACGGTGTCCTCCGCGAGCAGCCGGCCGAGGGCGGAGGGCACGGCGCTGAGCAGCCCCGCCCGCCACGGCTCGGGCCGCTCGGCGAGGGCCAGCAGGTCGCGGACCACCTCCACCCGGCCCCCGGCGAGCAGCGGCGAGAAGATCTCGAACACCGACACGTCGAAGTTGAGCGAGGTGGACGCCACGACGTGGGCCAGTCCGCGGCCGGTGAACTCGGCGGCCGCCCAGTCGGTCAGCGCCACCACCGAGGCGTGCGGGACGACGACGCCCTTGGGCCGGCCGGTGGAGCCGGAGGTGTGGATGACGTAGGCCGGGTGGTCCGGCAGCAGCGCGGCGCGCCGCTCGCCGTCGCCGACGGGTGCGGCGGACGCGGCCGCCAGCCGGCCGGCGCAGGCCGGGTCGTCCAGGGCGATCCGCGTGTACGGGCCGTCCGGCAGCCGCGCGGAGGTCTCCGCACAGGTGATGACGGCGTCGGGGCGTACGTCCTCGAAGAGGAAGGCGATGCGCTCCGCCGGGTAGCCGGGGTCGACCGGCAGGTAGGCGGCGCCGCTCTTGAGGACCGCGAGGAGTGCCACGATCAGGTCGGCAGTGCGGGGCAGGGCCAGGGCCACGAACCGCTCGGGTCCGGCTCCGGCCTCGATCAGCAGGCGGGCGAGCCGGTTGGCGCGCCGGTCGAGCTGCCGGTAGGTGAGGTGGTCGGCGCCGGCGGTGACGGCGGGCGCGTCCGGGGTGCGGGCGGCCCGGTCCGCGAAGACGTCCGGGAGGGTGCGCCGCGGGAGCCGCGCGCCCGGTCCGGCGAGGCGGTCCAGCAGGCGGCGCCCGTCGGCCGGTTCGAGCGGGGTGAGGTCGGCCAGGCCGCGGCCGGCGTCGGCGGCGATCTGCGTCAGGAGCGTGCGCAGGCTCGCGCCGATCCCCTCGACGGTGGCCGCGTCGAAGGAGGCCGGGTCGTAGTCGAGGCTCACGGTGACGTCGTCGCCGGGGGCGACGACCACGCTGAGCGCGTAGCTGGTCGGCTCGACGTCGCGCTCCTGCTCGACGGCGAGTCCGTGCCGGGCGAGGGCGCCCGCGTCGAACGGGTAGTTCTCGAAGACGACGATGCTGTCGAACAGGCCGGTGCCGCCGGGCACCTCGCTCCACGACTGCAGCTGGGCGAGGGACACGAAGTCGTGGCGGCGCGCTTCGGACTGGGCGGCCTGCAGGTCGCGCAGCCACTCCAGCAGGGGGCGCCGCCGGTCGACGCGCAGGCGGGTGGGCAGGGTGTTGATGAACAGGCCCACCATGGAGGTCACGCCCGGCAGTTCGGCCGGGCGGCCGGACACGGTCGTGCCGAAGACGACGTCGTCGCCGCCGCCGTAGTGGTGCAGCAGCAGTCCCCAGGCGCCCTGGAGCACCGTGTTGACGGTCAGTCCGGCCCGCTGGGCGGTGTCCCTCAGCCGTGCCGACACCTCCGTGCCGAGGGTCACCCGCACCGTGCCCGAGGAGGACGCGCGGTGGGCGTCGGCGGGGCGCCGGTCGCGGGGCAGTTCGGTGGGCACGGCGAATCCGGCGAGGGTGTCGCGCCAGTGCCGTTCCGCGCGGGCGGTGTCCTGGCCGCCCAGCCACTCCAGGTAGCGGGCGAAGGGGGCCCGGTCGGGCACCTGCGGGCGGCGGCCGGCGGTCCGGGCCGCGTACCGCTCGCACACCTCGTCGAAGACCTGGGCCGCGCTCCAGCCGTCGAGGAGCACGTGGTGGAACGTCCACACCATGCGCACCCGGTCGGGTGCCAGCCGGATCAGCGCGAGCCGCATCAGCGGGGCCGCGCCGAGGTCGATGCCGGCCTCGCGGTCGGCGTCGAGCAGCGCTTCAGTGTCGTGCGCGCACCGCTCGGGGGTCCGGCCGGTCCAGTCGTGGTGGGTGACCGGCACGGCGGCCCGCCGCTCGGCCACCTGCAGGGGTTCGGCCGTCTCCTGCCACACCAGGCGGGTGCGCAGGATCGCGTTGGCGTCCGCCGTGTCCTGCCATGCGGCGGCGAGGGCCTGCGGGTCGGTGACGCCGTGCAGGACGACCTGCACCTGGTTGACGTAGGTGCGGCCCCGGGGGTCCAGGAGGCTGTGGAACAGCATGCCCGCCTGCATCGGGGTCAGCGGGTACACGTCCTCGACGGTGCGGCCGTCGCCCACGACCCGGTCCACGGCCGCCTGGTCGAGCCGGGCCAGCGGGAAGTCCGAGGGGGTGCGGCCGCCTGCGAGCGGGGCGGCGCAGTGCGCGACGATCTCCTCCAGGGAGCGCAGCATGCCCGTGGCGAGGGCGGCGACGGTCTCCTCGCGGTGGCGGCCGCCGCTGTAGTGCCAGGTGATCTCCAGCTCGTCGTCCTCGACGCGGGCCACCACGTCCAGCAGGTGCGGGCGCGGCGCCCCGGGGTCCTCCGCTCCGTCGAGGCCGCCGGGCACGGCCCGCACGAGCTGGGCGTCGGGGGCGGACCAGTCGAACCGGCCCAGGTAGTTGAAGCTGATGCCGGGCAGCGGCGCGGCGGCGAGCCGCTCGTCTCCCGCGAGGTGGCGCAGTGCGCCGTAGCCGATGCCCCGGTCGGGCACGGCCCGCAGCTGCTCCTTCACGGCCTTCAGCGCGGCGCCCCAGTCTCCCTCGGGCAGGTCGAGGGCGACCGGGTGGAGGCTGGTGAACCAGCCGACCGTGCGGGACAGGTCGACGTCGTCGAAGTGCCGGTCCTCGCGGCCGTGCCCCTCCAGGCCCACGGCGACGGTGCTGCGGCCGGTCCAGCCGGCCAGGACGCGGCCGAGGGCGGTCAGCAGGACGTCGTCGATCCGGGTGCGGTACACGCCGGGCACCTTGCGCAGGAGGTCCTCGGTGCGCCGGCGGTCCAGGCGTACGGTCACCGCGCGCAGGTCGGCGACGGTGTTGCCGCCGTCGAGGTCCGCCGGAAGGGGCTCGGCGCAGTGCCGGGCGACGGCGGCCCAGTGGGCGCGCTGCGGGGCGAGGTCCGCGTCGCCGGTCCGGGCGGTGAGCCGCCGCACCCAAGCGCGTACGGACGTGGTGCGCTGCGGCAGCCGGACCGGCTCGCCGGCCCGGGCCTGCCGGTAGGCCGTCTCCAGGTCCTCCAGCAGGACGCGCCAGGAGACGCCGTCGACGATCAGGTGATGGGCCGTCAGCAGCAGGCGCGGGGGCCGCTCGCCGCCGGTGAGGAGTCGCGCGGCGATCAGCGGTCCGGTGTCCAGCCGGAAGCCCGTGTGCGCCTCGTGGGTGAGGCGGGCCTCGGCCTGTGCGGCGGCGGGGGCGTCCTGGCCGCTCAGGTCGTGCACCCGCAGCAGTTCCGGCGGGTCGGCGTCGGCGGTGGCGTAGTGCTGGCGCCAGGTGCCGTCCGCGTCGCGGGTGAAGCGGGCGCGCAGGGCGTCGTGGTGGGTCCACAGCGCGGCCAGGGCGGCGCGCAGCGCGCCGGGGTCGACGTCCTCGCCCGTCTCGACCACCACCGACTGGTTGAAGTACTCCGGGCGCGGGAGTCCGGCGTCGAGGAACCAGTGCTGGATCGGGGTGAGCGGGACCTCCCCCGACACCGGCCCGGTGTCCGCGACGGTCGGGGCGGCGCCGGTCGAGGCGGCGGCCAGGTCGGCGAGCACCGGGTGGCGGAACAGGTCCCTCGGGGTCAGTGCCAGCCCGGCGGTGCGGGCCCGGGAGACGACCTGGATGCTGACGATCGAGTCGCCGCCCAGCATGAAGAAGTGGTCGTCGAGACCGACGCGTTCGACCCCCAGGAGCTCGGCCCAGATGCCGGCGAGCACCTGTTCGGCCTCGGTGCGCGGCGGGCGGTGGGCGGCGTCGGCCGCGGCCGACCACTCGGGGGCGGGCAGCCGCCGCCGGTCGACCTTGCCGTTCGCGGTCAGGGGCAGCTCGGGCAGGGTGACGAAGGCGGCCGGGACCATGTAGTCGGGCAGTTCGGCGGCGACGTGGTCGCGCAGCACGGCCGCCTGCGGCACGTCCGCGCCGGCGGCCGGGACGAGGTGGGCGACCAGGCGCTTGCGTCCCTCGTGCCGGGACACCGACACCACCGCCTCGGCGACCGCCGGGTGGGCGGTGAGCCGGGCCTCGATCTCGGCGGGCTCGACGCGGAAGCCGCGGATCTTGATCTGGTCGTCGGCGCGTCCCACGAAGTGCAGTTCGCCGTCATCGCTCCAGCGCACAATGTCGCCGGTGCGATACATGCGTCCGCCGGGCGGTCCGTAGGGGTCGGCCAGGTAGCGGGCCGCGGTGGCGCCGGGGCGTCCGGTGTAGCCACGGGCCAGACCGGCACCCGCGAGGTACAACTCGCCAGGTACGCCGGGTGGTTGGGGCTGGAGTGCGCCGTCCAGGACGTAGGCGCGGGTGTCGTCGAGGGGGCGGCCGATGGGGAGTGCCGCGGGCAGGGTGTCACCGGCGTGGAAGGCCCGGCGGGTGGCGAAGGTGGTGGTCTCGGTCGGGCCGTACACGTCGACGACGGTGAGGCCGGGGCAGGCGTCCAGCACGCGCCGGACGGCGGCGCCGGGCACGGCCTCCCCGCCCGTCCACACCTCGCGGGCACCGCGCAGGCAGGCGGGGTCCTCCTGGGCGAACAGCCGGAACAGGCCGATCGTCAGGAAGACGCAGGTCACGCCCTGCTCGGTGATCGCGTGGCGGACGGCGGCGGCGTCGAGGTCACCGGGCGGGGCGAGGACGGCCGTGCCGCCGCGCAGCAGGGGCACCCACAGCTCGTAGGTGGAGGCGTCGAAGGCGTGCGGCGAATGCACCAGGACGAGGTCGTGGCCGGCGAAGGCACGGTCGAGGGCGAGCGCGGCGACGTCCCGCTGCCGTACGGCCACGCCCTTGGGGGCGCCGGTGGAGCCCGAGGTGAACATGAGGTACTGGACGTTGTCCGGGTGGACGCGCGGCACGGCGGCGAGGTCCGCGGTCGGTCCCTCGGTGTCCAGGTCCGGGCGCAGGACGCGCCCTTCGGGGAGGAGGTCCGCGGCGGTCTCCTGCCACGCGGAGTCCGTGAGCAGCAGGCCGGCGCCGGCCTCCGCGAGCATCGTGCGCAGCCGTTCCCGGGGGGCGCGGCCGTCGAGCGGGACGTACACGCCGCCGAGGCGGGCGAGGGCGAGCTGGGCGACCACCAGGGCGGGCGAGCGGTCCATCAGCACGCCGACGGCGGCCTCCGGCCGCACCCCGAACGCGGCCAGCCGGCCGGCCAGGGCCGTCACCCGGGTGTCGAGGTCGCGGTAGGTCAGCCGCTCGGCGCCGGCCAGCAGCGCCACGGCGCCGGGGGTGCGGTCCACCTGCGCGGCGAAAAGGTCCGCGGTGGTCGTCGCGGGGGCGCCGGTGGCCGTGTCGTTCCACGTGCGCAGCACCTGCTCGCGGCGGGCCGGGGTCAGCAGGGACAGGCGGGCCGGGGCGCTGTGCGGGGTGGCGGCGAAGCCGTGCAGCAGGACGGTGAGGTGTTCGGCCATCCGCTCGACGGTGCGGGCGTCGAAGAGGTCCGGGTCGTAGCCGAGGCGCAGGGCGAGTTCCGCGCCGGGGTAGGCGACCAGGCTGAGCGGGTAGTTGGTGGTCTCGATCCCCTCCAGGCCGGTCAGCGTCAGGCCGTGCGCCGCGGCGAGGCCGTCGTCGACCGGGTAGTTCTCGAACACGACGATGCTGTCGAAGAGCGCGGCCCGCTCGGGCAGGTCGGTGTACGCCGTCATCCGGTGCAGCGGGACGTGGTCGTGGCGCCGGTCCTCGCTCTGCTCCTGCTGGAGCCGGGCCAGCCAGGTGAGCAGCGGCTCCTCGCGCGGCACCGCCACACGGGTGGGCAGGGTGGCGATGAACAGGCCGGTGATGGCGTCGGAGCCGGGCAGCTCGGGCGGCCGTCCGGAGACGGTGGTGCCGAAGACCACCTCGTCGCGGCCCGCCTGACGGCTCAGCAGCACGGCCCAGGCGCCCTGGACGAGGGTGTTGATCGTCAGCCCCGCCGTCCTGGCCACGTCCTCCAGCGCCTTGGTGGCCGCCTCGGGCAGAGTGACGCGCACCGCGGCCGTCGATTCCGCGCGGTGGCTCTCGCGGGGCTCGCGGTCGAAGGGCAGCGCGGTGGTCTCGCTCAGGCCGTTCAGGCGTGCGCGCCAGTGCCGTTCGCCCTCGGCGGCGTCGGCGTGCTCGCGCAGCCAGGCGACGTGGTCGCGGAAGGGGCGGCGCTCGGGCAGGCTCACCCGCGTGCCGCCGGACAGTGCCGCGTGGCAGGCGAACACGTCGGAGAGGACCTGGAACAGGCTCCAGCCGTCCAGGATCAGGTGGTCGAAGGACCACACGACGCGCACCGCGCGGTCGGAGACCCGGGCCAGCACCAGGCGCTGGAGCGGGGCGCGGGTCAGGTCGACGCCCCGGGCGCGGTCGCGGTCGAGCAGGTCGCGCAGCCGCTCGTCCCGCTCGGCGGTGGTCAGGCCGCGCCAGTCGGCGTACTCCACCGGCACGGCTGCCCGCCGCTGCACCACCAGCAGCGGCTCGGGCACGTCCTCCCACACCACGCGCGAACGCAGCACGGGGGTGCGGTCGGTGACCTCCTGCCAGGCGTCCGTCAGCACCCGCGGGTCGGGCACGCCGTCCAGGACGAAGGTCAACTGCTGGAAGTACACACCGCGATCGGCCTGGGAGAGCCGGTGGAAGAGCATGCCGGACTGGGTGGGCGTGAGCGGGTGGACGTCCTCCAGACCGGCCGGGTCCTCCCCCGCGATGCGGTCGACCTGGCTCTGGTCGAGCCGGGCGAGCGGGAAGTCCGAGGGGGTGCGGCCGGCGGCTCCGGGGCGGGCCGCGTGCCGGGCGAGGCCGGCCAGCGCGTCGGCGTGGCGCCGCGCGAGGCCGGCGACGGTCTCCGGCCGGTGCAGCCGGTCGGAGTAGAACCAGGTGAACTCCAGGCTGTCGCCGTCCAGGCGGCCCACGACCTCCAGGGGGTGCGGGCGGGTCGACGCGGGGTCGGCGTCCAGCTCCAGCGGGCGGACCAGCCCCCGGAACAGGCCCTCGGAGGTCTCGGACAGGCCGAACCGGCCCAGGTAGTTGAAGCTGACTTGCGCGCTGGTCGCCGGGAGGGGTGCCCCGTCGCGGCCCGGCAGGGTGAGGGCGCCGTGGCCGATGCCGTGCCGGGGCACGGCGCGCAGGTGTTCCTTGACCTGCTTGAGGACGCCGTCCCAGTCCGCCTCGGGCGGGACGGCCAGGGCGACCGGGTGGCGGGTGGTGAACCAGCCGACGGTGCGGCTGGTGTCGACGTCGGGGAAGAGGTCCTCCCGGCCGTGCCCTTCGACGTCGACCAGGACCCGCTCGTGTCCGCTCCAGCCGCACAGCACCCGGCCGAGGGCGGCGAGCAGGACGTCGTTGGCCTGCGTGCGGTACGTCTCGGGCAGGGTCCGCAGCAGCAGGTCGGTGTCCTCGGGGCCGATCCGCACCGTCACCGAGCGCTGGGAGGCGTAGGTGGCGGTGCCCTCCCGGTCGGCGGGCAGGGCCGCTCCGGCGCCTTCGGTCTGCCGGGTCCAGTACGCCTTCTCCGCGTCGAAGCCGCCGGCCGCGGTGTGGCCGGCCAGGCGCTCGGCCCACTGCCGCAGCGGGGAGGACTTGCGGGGCAGCGCGGCCGCGCCGTCCCGGCCCTCGCGGCGGGCTTCGTAGGCGCGTTCGAGGTCGTCGAGGAGCAGGCGCCAGGAGACGCCGTCGACGACGAGGTGGTGGACCGACAGGTGCAGGACGGGCGGCCGTCCCTCGCCCCGGTCGTGCAGGACGGCGCGCAGCAGCGGACCGCGGCTCAGGTCGTAGGGGCCGAGGTGCGGGGTGTCGGTGTCCGGGCCGGTGTGGCGGACGAGGCGGCAGGGCGCGGCCGGGCCGTCGATCAGCCACCGCATGCCCGCCCCGTCGGTGAGGAAGCGGGAGCGCAGCGCGTCGTGGTGGGAGACCACGTCGTCGAGGGCGGCCCGCAGCGCGTTCTCCTCGACGCCGGCGGGCAGTTCCACCGACAGGGTCTGGGCGAAGTGCCCGGCCCGCTCGGCGGCGCTGTCGAAGAGCCAGTGCTGGATGGGTGTCAGCGGTGCGGTGCCGGTGGCCTCGACGGGGGCGGAGGGGGCGGTTCTGCGCCGGCGGCCCGTCTCGTCGGCGCGGCGGGCCAGGGCGGCGAGCGTCTGGTACTGGTAGACGTCCCGCGAGGTGAGGGTCAGGCCCGCCTGCCGGGCCTGCGCCACGACCTGGATGCTGAGGATGGAGTCGCCGCCCAGGGCGAAGAAGTTGTCGTCCGCGCCGACCCGCTCCACGTGCAGGACGCCGGCCCAGATGGCGGCGAGGCTCCGTTCGGTGGGGGTGCGCGGCGCGATGTGGCGGGCCGCGTGTGCGGCCGGGGCCGGGTCGGGGAGCCGGCCCCGGTCCAGTTTGCCGTTGGGGTTGAGGGGCAGGGCGGGCAGCACCACGACGGCCGCGGGGACCATGTAGTCGGGCAGGGTGCGCCCGAGTTCACGGCGCACGGCCTCGGGCTCCACCTCGGCGCCGGGGGCGGGCACCACGTATCCGGCGAGGCGGCGGTGGCCGTCGCCCTCGCGGACCGTGGCGGCGGCCTCGGCGACACCCGCGCACGCGCGCAGGGCCTCCTCGACCTCACCGAGTTCGATGCGGAAGCCGCGCACCTTGACCTGCTCGTCGGCGCGGCCGAGGTACTCCAGCCGCCCGTCCGCGCTCCAGCGGACCAGGTCGCCCGTGCGGTACATGCGGTCCCCGGGCGCGCCGAACGGGTCGGCGACGAAACGCGCGGCGGTCAGGCCGGGGCGGTGCAGGTACCCGCGCGCGAGTCCGCCACCGCCCAGGTACAGCTCGCCGGTGACGCCCGGCGGCTGGGGGCGCAGCAGGCGGTCCAGCACGTAGGCGCGGGTGCGGGCGATGGGACGGCCTATGGGCGGGGCCTGCTCGGGGACGGTGCCGCCGGCGAACCAGGCGGTCGCGTAGACGGTGGCCTCGGTGGGGCCGTAGATGTTCGCCACCTCGGCCGCGGGCATGGCGTCCTTGATGTCCCGTACGGTCCGGGCGGGCAGGGCCTCGCCGGCCAGGACGACGGTGTCGGCCTGGAGGGTTCCGTCACCGCCGAGCACCCGGGACAGCGCGGACGGCACACCGCTGAGCAGTCCGACCCGGCGCGGGAGGGAGCCGTCGGCCGGGGCTGAGCCGTGGGGCGATCCGGAGCCGTCGGCCGGTCCGGAGCCGTCGGCCGGTCCAGAGCAGTCGGCCAGGGCGGGGAGGTCGGCGAGGGCGGTGAGGTCGGCGACCACTTCGACACCGCCCCCGGCCAGCAGGGGGCACAGCAGCTCGAAGACGGACACGTCGAAGTTGAGGGAGGTGGAGGCGACGACGTGGGCGAACCCTTGCGCACCGAACGTCTCCCCGGCCCAGGCGGCCAGTGCGGCCACGCTGCGGTGGGTGACGACCACGCCCTTCGGCCGGCCGGTGGAGCCGGAGGTGTAGATGACGTAGGCGGGGTGGTCCGGGTGGAGCGGCGCCGTACGGTCGGCGTCGGTGAGATCGGCGTCGCCGGTGCCGGCGTCCGTCGGGGCCGGGCCGTCGGTGCGGGCCCGAGCCGGGTCCGCGGCGTCGGCGAGGAAGGGCGCCACGTCCTCCAGCAGCAGCGGCTCGCAGTCCCCGGGGAGCGCGTGCGCCGTGTCCCGGGTGGCGAGGACGAGGGCTGGGGCGGCGTCGGCGAGCATGAAGCGGATGCGCTCGGCCGGGTAGGCGGGGTCGACGGGCAGGTAGCCGGCACCGGACTTCAGGACGGCCCACAGCGCCGGCAGCAGGTCGGCGGTGCGCGGCAGGCACAGCGCGACCAGCGACTCCGGTCCCGCGCCGCGTGCCGCCAGGAGGCGGGCGAGGCGGTTGGCGCGCCGGTTCAGCCCGGTGTAGTCCAGCCGGGTCCCGCCGCAGGTCACCGCCGTCCGGCCGGGCGTCCGGGTCACCTGCTCCTCGAAGAGCGCGGGGAGCGTGGCACCGCCGGCCCGGTCCCGGTCCGGCACGGGCGGGTTCCAGGACTCCAGGAGCACGCGGCGCTCCTCGTCGGACAGCAGCGGGAGGTCGGCCAGCGTCCGCTGCGGCCCGTCCGCCATGCCGTCGAGCAGGTGGTGCAGCTGACGGGCCATCCGGGCGGCGGTCGCCGCCTCGAACAGGTCGGTGTTGTACTCGACCGTCAGCTCGTGCCCGCCGTCCGGGCGCGGCGCGAACTCCAGCACGAGGTCGAAGCGGGCGGCCGGGCGGGGCAGCGGATGGTCCTCGATGCGCAGCCCGGCGGCGGCCGGCGGCCGGGCGGGGGCCGCCTGCTGCACCACCAGCGCCTGCACCAGCGGGGTGCGGCTGGGGTCCCGGGGCGGGGCCAGTTCCTCCACCACCCGGTCGAAGGGCACGCCGTCGTGGGCGAACGCGTCCAGCACGGTCGCGCGCACGGTCTGCACGAAGCGGTCCACCGTGGCGGCGTCGTCGACCTCGCCGCGCAGCACGACGGTGTTGGCGAAGAAGCCCGTCACGTCCTCCAGTTCACGGCGGTCGCGCCCGTTGGTGACGGTGCCGAACGCCACGTCCCGCTGCCCCGAGCAGCGGGCGAACAGCACCGCGGCCGCCGCGGCGAACACCGTGAAGACGGTGGTGTCACGGCCGGCGGCCAACTGCCGCAGCCGCTCCACCAGCGCGCGCGGCAGGTCGTGGCGGTGCGCCGCGCCCGCGCTGGTGCGCACGGCGGGGCGCGGCCGGTCGGTGGGCAGGTCGAGCTGCTGGAGGCCGGCGAGGTGGCGCTTCCAGTAGGCAAGGTCGTCGGCGTGGGCGCCGGCGGTGTGCCGCTCGCGCTCCCACAGTGCGAAGTCGGGGTACTGCACGTCCTGCCGGGGCAGGCCGTCGGGTTCGCCCGTGGCCTCGGCGCGGTAGAGCGCCGCCAGGTCCCGGGTGAGGACGCCGACCGACCAGCCGTCGGTGACGATGTGGTGCTGGGCCAGCAGCAGGACGTGGTCCTCCGGTGCACGGCGGACGAGCAGTGCCCGCGTCAGGGGCCCGGTCGTCAGGTCATGGGGCCGGCGCAGTTCCTCGGTCAGCAGCTCCTCGACGGCCCGGTCCCGCCGGTCGGCGGGCACGTGCCCGACGTCGGCGGTGCTCAGCGGCACATCCGCCTCGGCGGCGACGTGTTGGACCCCCTGTCCGTCGACGGTGGCGAAGGTGGTGCGCAGGGAGTCGTGGCGGGCGGCGAGCCGGTGCAGGGCGCGTCGCAGGGCCGGCGTGTCGAGGGGGCCGCGCAGTCGCAGCGCCACGCCGGTGTTGTACTCGGTGCCGCCGTCGGCGAGGTCGTCGAGGAACCACAGGCGCCGCTGTGCGCCGGAGAGCGGGACGGGCTGCGAACGCGGCGCGGCGGGGATCGGCTCCGGCGGGGCGCCGGCGCACGGCCCGGCCGTCAGGGGGGCGAGCGCGGCGACGGTCCGGGCCGTGAACACGTCGCGCAGGGAGAGCCGGGCGCCGAGCGCGTCCCGGACGCGGGTCAGGGTGCGGGCGGCGAGGATCGAGTCGCCGCCCAGGTCGAAGAAGTCGTCGGTGACGCCGACGGCGTCGACGCCGAGGACGTCGGCCCAGATCGCGGCCAGGACGTGTTCTTCGCGGGTGCGCGGTGCGACGTGCTGCTCGGCGGCCACGCCGCCGGGGGCGGGCAGTGCCCGCAGATCGATCTTGTGCTGCGGGGTGAGCGGCAGCGCGTCGAGCACGACGACGGCCGAGGGCACCATGTGGGCCGGCAGGGCGGCGGTGAGGGCGGCGCGCAGCCGGGCCGGGTCGGGCCCGCGCGCGGGATCGGCGGGGGTGACGTAGCCGATGAGGCGGCCGCGGGCGGGCTCCTCGTCGCGGACCACGACGACGGCCTCGCGGACGAGCGGGTCGCGGAGCAGGGCGGCCTCGATCTCGCCGGGCTCGATGCGGAAGCCGCGCACCTTGACCTGCCGGTCGACCCGGCCGAGGAACTCCAGCTCGCCGTCGGCGCGTCGGCGCACCCGGTCGCCGGTGCGGTAGAGGCGGGCGCCGGGCGGCCCGGAGGGGTGGGCGACGAACCGGGTCGCGGTCAGGCCGGGGCGGCCCAGGTAGCCGCGGGCCAGACCGTCGCCGCCGACGTACAGTTCGCCCTCGCTGCCGGGCGGCACCGGGCGCAGTGCCGCGTCCAGGGCGTGGGCCTCGGTGCCGGGCAGCGGGCCGCCGATGGCGGGTGTCCCGGTGTGGGGGGCCAGCGGCCCGGTCCAGGTGGCGACGATGGTCGCCTCGGTCGGACCGTAGGAGTTGATCATGCGGCGGCCGGGTGCCCACCGGTCGACGAGCGCGGCCGGGCACGCCTCGGCGCCGACGATCAGGGTGCGCAGCGCGGGCAGGCCGCCGATGCCGGCCGGGTCGGGCAGTGTGGCGAGGGCGGCCGGCGGTATGAGGGTGTGGCTGATGCGGTGTTCGTCGAGGACGGCGGCGAGTTCGTCACCCAGCCACGGTCCGTGCGGCGGGATCACCAGCGTGGCGCCGGAGAGCACCGAGATGAACAGTTCGAGCACGGAGGCGTCGAAGCTGGGCGAGGAGAACTGCAGTACGCGGTCGCCGGGGCCGACGGCGTAGTGTTCGGCGGCCGCCGCGGCGAAACCGGCGATGCCGCGGTGGGTGACGGTGACACCCTTGGGGGTGCCGGTGGAGCCCGAGGTGAAGATGACGTACGCCGCGTGGTCGAGGAGCGTCCGGTGGGGGGCGAATGCCTCCTCCCTGTGCCGCCCGTCCGCGTCGTCCAGCAGGGCGCGGACCCGGTCCGGGTCGTCCAGGACGACGGCGGGCGAGGCGTCGGCGAGCATCAGGGCCCGTCGTGGGGCCGGATAGCCGGGGTCGACGGGGAGGAAGGCGGCGCCGGTGAGCGCCACCGCCAGTTCGGCGGCGATCAGCTCCATCGAGCGGGGCAGGACCAGCGCCACCGTCCGCTCCGGCCCGGCGCCGCTCGCTGCCAGGTGGGCGGCGAGCCGGCCGGCCCGCCGGGCCAGCTCGCCGTACGACCAGGTGCGCCGGCCGTCGGTGACCGCCGGGGCGTCCGGATCGGACGTCGCCCGTCCGGCGAACAGCTCACCGAGCGACAGGTGAGGGGGGATGTCATCGGCGGGGGCCGGGGGGGCTACGGAGGCGGGCAGGGCGGGGCGCTGGGCATGCAGATCCGTCATCGGCGTGCAGTCCTTCGGGCGTGGGGGCGGCGCGCGGACACACCCCGCCGCTCTCGGGCGGCCCGTGGGCACACCGGAGCGGAAGCGGGGGTCCTCGCGTACGGAGCTGGTGCGGGGCGCGGTCGGCCTGACCCGTGCCACGCGCGGTCGGGCCGTGCGGTCGCGCGCGGTGGGACGGCGCGGACGGACGCGCGGCCGGACGACGCGTGCGCGGCGTCGCGGGGTCGGTCGATGCCGGCGCGGCGGTGCTGTCAGCCGGTGCCGGTGCGGCGCGCGGTGCGTCCGGAGATCTGCAGGCGGTCGATGATCCCGGTGACGGGGTCCCGGTGGAAGCGGCCGCCCGGCTCGACCCGGTCCGTGGCCGGATCCACCAGGTCGCAGGACAGGTCCGGGTAGCACAGCAGCGGCAGGGGGCGGTCGCCGTCGACGGACAGGGTCGGCTTGCCGTCCCCGTCGAGCTCGACCGTGTACTCGGTGCCCCCGTTGCGGTACGTCCCGGCGCAGTCCGGGAGCGCTGCGGCGGGTCCGCGGTGGGTGCCGGCGGCCGGGGCGGCGGGTACGCGGATGCCGGTGACCCGGGTGAGTTCCGCGGTGATGTCGCGCCACAGGGCGGTGGCGGCGCCGGCGTTGCCGGTGAAGGCGACGACGACCCCGCTGCCGGGGTCCGCGCGCAGGTGGCAGGAGGTGCCCTGGGCGTTGCCGTCATGGCCGCACCACACCCGGCCGTCCTGCTGGAAGAGGGCGAGGCCCAGGCCCCAGGCGTCGGCCAGGGGGCCGGGGTCGGCGGCCGGTTCGGGGCGCCGCATCCGGTCGGCGACGGCGGCCGGCAGCGCGGCGGATCTGCCGATCACGGCCCTGCCCAGGGCGACCAGGTCCTCGGCGCTCGCCAGCAGGGCGCCGGCCGGGGCCTCCACCGGGGCGAGGTTCTGGTGGGCCGGGCGGACCAGGCCGGTGGCCGTGTTGAGGGCGTGGCCGCCGGCGACCGGCCGTGCGGGTGCGGCGTCGCCGAGGAAGGCGGGCACGATGCCCAGGGGCTCCAGGACGAGGGCCGCCACCGCTTCCTGCCAGGTCATGCCTGTCACTTCGGACAGGATGCGGCCGGCGGCGACGTAACCGGCGTTGGAGTACGAGAATCCGGTGCCCGGCGGGAACAGGGCGTATTGGGCGGTGCAGACCGCGGAGAGGTACCGGGGGGCGGTCGTGCCGGCCGCGCTGTCGGAGTCGGGTCCGGTGGGCAGACCGGCGGTGTGGCTCAGCAGGTGACGGACCGTCACACCGGGTATCTCGCCCGCCAGGTCGGGCAGCAGTTCGCCGACGGGTTCGTCCAGGTCCAGGTCTCCGTCGTCGGCGAGGACCAGGACGGCAGCGGCTGTGGCGGTCTTGGTGACGGAACCCAGGGGGACGGCCGTCCCCGCGGTGAACGGGGTGTTCGTCAGGGCGTCGGCCGTGCCGGTCTGCACGCTGAGCAGATGGGTGCCGGTGTGGACGGCCAGCTGGGCGCCGGGCACGCGGTGGACGCGCGCGAGGGATTCGAGGTGGTCGCGTAACTCGTGGTGCGAGGGGGACGACGGCCTGACGGGGGCCGGAGCGGTGGTCGAGTACGGCATGAGGAAGTGACTCCTGATGAGAGCGGGTGCGGGGAGGGAAGCGCGGTCGGCCCGTGGGTGAGCGGTGGGGACCCGCGCGTCGACGTGCTCTTACGGCCTGGTGACGGCGAGGGGCAGCGGGCGCGTGCCGACGGCGACGGCCGGTTTCCGGTGCACGGCGTCGTACGACGGCACCAGGGCGTCGGAAAAACGTTCCCGCGTCGTCGGCGGGGCGACCCGGGCTTCCAGCCGGGCCGGGAGGGCGCCGAGGCCGCAGTGGATGCCGCGCCCGGAGGTGCGACGAGGTTCGGGGCCGCGGGCCGGGTCGGTGACGTCCGGCGAGGTGAAGCGGGAGGGGGCGCGGTCGGCCCGTGCGAGGCCGGACCTGTCGAGGCCGGTGCCCGGCTGCGTGCCGCCGCACAGGGTCGCGGTACAGCGCTGCAGCAGCTTGTGGCCCTCGGCGGGGAGACCGAGGAGTCCGGCGACCACCATGAGCGGCAGTCGGCGGGCGAGAGTGGAGGCCCGGCTCACCAGGGTGCGGGGCCTGCGGTGCTCCGGGGGGTTCTCGGCGAGGAAGCCGCCCTGCGCGAGGGCCGCGGCGTTCTGCCGGGTGGGGGCCGCCGGCGCTTTGCCGGAGGGGTGCGCGGCCGGTTCGGACGGGACCGGCGAGACGCCCCGGTGGTCCGCGACGTGCCAGGGCCGCCGCTCGTTCTCGTGGGTCACGGGGCCGGCGTCGCCTGCGGATCGCCGGCGCTCGGGTAACTTGCCGAGTGGCGATTCGGCACCCGTCAGTTGTGTGCTTGTCACCGTTTCTCCTTGGATGGGAACGCGCGGGCCCGGCGTCGGACCACCGACAGTGCGCCGTGGCCGGCCGCGGGACAGCGGTGGCCGTTCGGCGCGGGCTTCGGTGCGCACCTGTGGGGTGGTCCGCCCGGCGTCAGGTGG
The DNA here is from genome assembly GCF_042878735.1 of Streptomyces sp. NPDC003456. Classification (NCBI taxonomy): domain Bacteria; kingdom Bacillati; phylum Actinomycetota; class Actinomycetes; order Kitasatosporales; family Streptomycetaceae; genus Streptomyces; species Streptomyces sp. NPDC003456. The sequence goes on along the minus strand of NZ_JBIAOK010000002.1, from coordinate 885,120 downwards.
CCGACGCGCGGCTCGGCCGCGTCGGCCGGGTCGCCCGGCTGGAGGCGACCACCGGATCCGCCGCCGAGGGCGGAGCCGGCCGGGGCGTCAGTGGGCCCGAGGACACGACAGGGCCGGCGGGGCGGCGGTTCCCAGCGGGCCGGACGCCCGCCGAGCAGCGGACAGGCCCGTACGTGTGCAGCCTGGCAACACGCGCCCACGGCACCTAGCAGACACCACCACGTCCCCCCAGTTGCTTTCGCGCGCAGTGACCCTGCGCAGAACTCCTCTGTCCCTTGCTTCACGTGCCGAGAACGCGCTGCGACACGATCCGTCCGGGCCGAGTGCGCTCACAGTTTTCACGTTGGGTCACCGGATGGCAACCCCCCGAAATCGAAGGGGAGATGGCCGTTCGGCACCCACCAATGAGGGCGTGTATCCCGGGGGTTGACCCTCAAACCGGGGGTGCGCGGAAAAGTTGGGCCGGGTCGGGACGCCCGCGCGCCGCCCCCGCCGACCTGGGTGTTCCGGCCATGCGGCCGCCGGCCCACCCGATCGGCCGAATTCAGAGTTGACGGCGACTCGAACCGTGTGCGGCAGGAGCGGGCCGGAGGGACTGCTTCGGGCCCGGAGCACTCGGCGCCGCGCACACGGCCGTCGTGGCTCGAAATCACTCGTGCCGTTCGCCGGCTGTCCGCTCGCACGGGACGGGGCCGGAGAAACACGCGAGGCCGCCCGGACGACCGGGCGGCCTCGATACGTGCCTGGACGTGTCAGACGGCGGCGTCGGCGAACTTGGGGTTGTGGCCGTACTTGTTGCTGCCGGCCTCGCCCTCGAGGCACAGGAAGACCAGGAGGACGATCCCGCCGACGAGCGGCACGAGGCCGATCAGGATCCACCAGCCGCTGCGGCCGGTGTCGTGCAGGCGGCGGACGGCGACGCCCAGGCTCGGCAGCAGGAGGCCGAGGGCCAGGACGATGCCGAGGATCTGCGATCCGAAGACCACCGCGTCGACGATGCCGGCCACGATGGCGAAGATGACGTAGAAGAGCGTGTACATCCAGTACTCCTTGCGGCGCGCGCGCCCGCTGAATACCGCGTACTTCTTCACGACTTCGATGAACCAGTTCATTGCGTCCCCCCAGGGATCGTTTGCGAAGGCCGGCTCGCACGGATCCGGCCAGACGCAGACCGTACGGAGGTGACGGGGCCCCGTCAAAGGAGTTCCTGTCCGGCGGCGCGGCTGCTCATCACGGGCCCGGAACACCCGTCAGCGGGGCCGAGGCATCGACGTTTCCGGACACATCACATCAAGATCACTGCTGTCGCGGAAGGCAAGTGGGCCCGCACGGGCGCTCAGCCGGCTCCCCGACACCGGACGGCATCCGAAACGTGTGTGATCCGTGTGCGATCCGTTGCCTGCTCTACACACGTTCGAAGCCGAAACGATCTCCGAACGTTGCCCTGCGGGCGTCCGCACCCTCGCTCACACCCGGCCGCCGGTCGCTTCCCTCGTCGGAAATCGGCCGCTCGCCGGCACGGACGTGTCGCACGACAGTGCACGCAGCACACACACGTGCGAGAAACGTGCCGCCGGGTCGGTCACGGCCGATGTCGCGAAAACACGAGCATGTGCCCGTCGATCCGCGGCACCGGACGCCGGCAGGCGCACCCGCGCGCTGGCGTGCGCCGGTGCCGGCGCATGTGCCCGCACTCTCACCGGCCGGCCGTCGGGGAACGGCACGACTCGTCACCATAGGCGCCCGCACGCCCGCGGACGAGGGTGTCCGGGCGGGTTCCCTCGCCACGGCCGCGCAGGTCCTCGCTGCCTTTCGGGCCCGGTTTCTGCGGAACGCGGTCGCGCAGAAGCTCGTACTCATGGTGGAGCCCGTGCCGTTCGGTGGTGGGAGGGCGAGTGATCACGGTGGCTCCGGCGACTACGTCCTCTGGCCCGAACTGCTCGCGGGAACCGGCCTCCTTCGCACCTCGTGAGCCGTGGCGCGGCGGTCGGCCGGTGCGTCCTGCCGCCTCACCATCCTCGCCAGGCGTGCGCCGAGCCGCGCGGCGCAGGGGGGAGGTACGCGGCGCGGAGCCTGGCGACCAGGTCCCTGCGCAGGTGGCGGTCCTGTTCCGTCTCCGTCGGCATGTCGAGCTGGATGACACCGACACCGGCCGCGCGCAGCAGCCCCATGCGGGCGGCGACGGTCGCCGGGGAGCCGACGTAGGCCCCGGCCAAAGACCGGTCGACGTACGCCGAGAGCTGGCGAGCCCCGTCGGCGGCGGTGGCCCGGCCCCGCTCGCGGTCGCGGTCGAGCTGGACCGCGCCGAGCCAGTGCTCCGCCAACGGGCCCGAGGCCAGGCGTACGGCTTCGTGCCGGATGCGGCGGGCTCGTGCCTCGGCTTCCTCGTCGGTGGGTGCGGTGACCACGGTGACGTGGCGCCAGATCCGCAGGCTCCTGCCGTGACGCGCCGCCGCCGCCCGGGCCCGCGCGATGTGGCGGCGGGTGGCGCTGAGCGGCAGCGTGGGGATCGCGTACACCTCCGCGTGGCGTGCCGCGAGGTCGATGCCGGCGGGTGACGAGCCGCCGAAGGACAGCAGTTCGGCGCGCGGCCGGGGACGGAGGCCCGAGCGGGCGCCGCGCAGGGTGTAGAACTCGCCGTCGTGGTCGAAGTCCTGGTGCTCGGTCAGGGACCGGCGGAAGACCTCCAGGTACTCCCCCGCCCGGCGGTAACGGGACTCCTTGTCCAGCAGGTCGCCGTCGCGTGCGACGTCGGCGTCGCTGGAGCCGATGACGATGTGTGCGCCGGCCCGGCCGCCCGACAGCCGGTCCAGGGTGGCCAGTGCACGGGCGGCGACGGTGGGTGAGGTGGTCCCGACCCGGTGGGCCACGGCGACCCGCAGCCGCTGGGTGGCGGCCAGGGCCCAGCCGGCCACGAGCCACGGGTCCGGCCACGAACTCGACTGCACCACCAGGGCGCTGTCCAGCCCGTCCTGTTCGGCCTCGCGGGCCGTGCGCGCGATGTGCTCCGGGTCGGCGTCACGGTCACGGGGGTCGGGTGCGAAGCGGAGAACCTGCCGTTCCTCGGGCGTGGCGCCGGGTACGGGCGCGGCGCGGACACCGCCCCGCAGATCGAGTTCCATCCGGATCCTTCCAGGGGCGGGTGCCGGACCGGGGAGCCACCCCCGCGGGCGGCGGCTCCCCGGACCGGGCGGGCCGGACTCAGGCGGCGGCCGGGCCCAGCCGGGCGAGGGTGTCCAGGACCTTCGCCCGGCTGACGAACGTCTCCGGCGGCAGCGACACGTACAGCTGGATGGTGGTCACTCCCGGGCGGTGGTAGCGCAGGATCTTCTCCCGGCACTCCTCCGGCGATCCGCTGATGAACAGCCGGTCGACGACCTCGTCGGGGAGGGCTTTCCGGGCTCCGTCGGCGTCGCCGTCGGCCCACCGCTCGTGGGACTCGCGCAGCAGCTCACCGTTGCCGAGCCATTCGTGGAACTTGCGGTAGGGCTCGCGGTTGAGGATCCAGGCGAGGAAGGGGCGGGTGGCGCGGTGGGCGTAGTCGGTGTCCTCGGTGGGACAGACGAACACCTTGACCACCAGCTCCTTGCCGGGCGGTTGCGGGCCGACCGCGTCGAGGATCTTCGGCACGTCCTCGGGGAACAGCAGGTTGGTGATGGCTCCGTCGCCCTCGCGGAAGCCCAGCCGCAGCATGCCGGGCCGCAGGGCGCCGAGGATCACCTTGACCGGGTCCTGCGGCGGGTGCGGCAGGCGGTAGCCGGTGATGGAGAACGTGTCGAAGTCGCCGGCGACGTGCTCGCCGCGCAGGGCCCGGGTCACGAATCGCAGGACGTCCCGGGTCCGCTTGTACGGCTCGTCGAACGGGATGCCGTTGATGTCCGTGACATGGGCGGGTACCGAGGCCCCGATGCCCAGCAGGAGCCGTCCGGGCGCCAGTTGGGCGAGGGTCGCGGCGGTCTGGGCGAGGACGGCGGGACCGCGTGTCTGCACCGGGACGATGCCGGTGGCGATGCGCAGGCTCGGGGACCAGGCGGCCACGGTGGCCAGGGGCGTGAAGGCGTCGGTGCCGCCGCCCTCCGCGCTCCACACGTCGGTGTAGCCGAGGTCGGCGAGCCGTTCGACGAGGAAGCGGTGCCGGTCGATGGTCAGGCCCGGCAGCGGCAGGGTGATGCCCCACTTGGGCGGTTGGCCGACTGCGGGAAGGTGGGAGAGGGTCATCGGTCCACCCGTACGGTCGTGAGGTCGATGAACCAGGACTGCGGCTGGACGACGCCGTGCACCTTCGGGGAGACGGCCCTGGGGTTGCGGTCGTTGACGACGAACAGCCAGGGGGCGTCCTCGGTGACCAGCTTCAGCGCCTCGGTGTAGTCGGCTTCGCGTGCGGCGGGGTCGGTGGACGTGCTCGCGGAGGCGAGGAGCTTGTCGACCTTGGGGTTGCTGTAGTGGCCGGTCCAGAAGGGGCTGCCGGTGCCGATGAAGAGCGGCAGCAGCGCCTCGGACTGGAAGAGGGTGGTCGACTGGGCGATGGCCTGCGAGCCGCGGGCCACCTTCCCCTTGGCCTCGGCGGCGATCAGCGTCGACCAGTCGGTGGTGCGGATCTCGGCCTTGATGCCGACGGCGGCGAGGTCGCGCTGGACGGCCTCGGCGATGGGCACGGGCACGAGGTTGCCGGAACCGCCGGTGGGGACGGTGACGGAGGTGGAGAAGCCCTTGGCGTAGCCGGCCTCGGCGAGCAGCCTGCGGGCCTCGGCGGGGTCGTGGCGGTAGGTGTCGTTGGCCGCGTCGTAGGCGAACGTGCCGCTCGGGGCGGCCTGTTCGGCAGGGGCGGCGGTGCCGTGCAGGAGGTCCTCGGCGATGGCCTCGCGATCGACGGCGTAGTTGGCGGCCTTGCGCACCCGGGGGTCCTTCCAGGGCCCTGCGGTGGTGTCGAGGATCCAGTACCAGAGGTGGTCGTAGTGGTTGGTGAGGAGCTGGACGCCGTCGGCCTTCAGGCTCGGGATGTCGTCGGGGTTGGGGTACTCGATCCAGTTGACCGCGCCCGAGCGCAGGGCCGCGGTGCGGGCCGCCGGGTCGGGCAGTGCCTTCACCACGAGTCTGTCGAGCTTGGGCGCGCCGCGCCAGTAGCCGTCGAAGCGGGCCAGTTCGATCTGCTCGCCGGTCTGCTGGCGGACGAAACGGAAGGGACCGGTGCCCACGGGGTTGCCGGAGAACTTCGCGGAGCCGGTCTTCTTCACCGCGGTGGGACTGGCGATGAGGACGTGGGCGAGGTCCTGCGGGAAGTGCCCGTTGGGTTTCCCGGTGACCAGCCGGACGCGGTCGTCGGCGAGTTTGGTGTACTCGGTGATCCCGCCGGCGTACTCCCCGGCCGCCGCGCCGAGGGCGTCGGTGTAGTGGGGGCTCTTCTTGTCCAGGTAGCGGTCGAGGTTGAAGAGGACGGCGTCGGCGTCGAAGGCGGTGCCGTCGTGGAACTTCACGCCCTTGCGCAGGGTGAAGGTCCAGGTCCGTTTGTCGGCCGCGACCTTCCACGACGTGGCCAGCGCTGAGGTGATGGGCGCGGGGCCGTCGGCCTTCGACAGGTCGTAGCGGGTGAGGCCCTCGTACAGCTGGAAGCTGACGAGCCGCTTGCCCTCGAACCCGGCGCCGCCGATGACGGTGTCGGGGTTGGGGAGTTTGCCGGTCGCGCCGATGACGAGGGTGCCGCCGGACTTCGCGCCGCCGGCGGTGTCGTCGGCGGCGGAGCCGGTGCCGCACCCCGTGGCGGCGAACGGCAGCAGCAGCGCGGCGGCGAGGCCGAGGACGCCGAGCGGAGCGCGTCGGCGGCGGATGCGGGGTGTGCGTGGTCGGCGGGTCGACGGGTGGGCGCAGGGGTCGGGGCGGTGGTGCGTCATGGGTTCCTCGTCGTCACTCAAGGGGCGGGCTCACCGACGGGTGCCGGTCGGTCGGCGGGTGCCGGTGCAGGGGGGTGTTCGGGGCTGCCGCCGTCTGCGGCGAGCAGGGCGCGGGTGTAGGGGTGGCGGGGCGCGTTCCACAGGCCGGCCGGGGTGTTCTCCTCGACGACGCGGCCGTGGCGCAGGACCACGACCCGGTGGGCGAGGTGCCGTACGACGGCCAGGTCGTGGGAGATGAACAGGCAGGCCAGGCCGAGTCGTTCCTGCAGTTCGCCGAGCAGGTCCAGGACCTGGGCCTGGACGGTGGTGTCCAGGGCGGAGGTCGGTTCGTCGCACACGATCAGGTCGGGCCGGGTGGCCAGGGCGCGGGCGATGGCCACCCGCTGGACCTGTCCGCCGGACAGCTGCCGCGGGTGGCGGCGGGCCAGAGCCGGGTCGAGACCGACGCTGCGGAAGAGTTCGGCCACGCGGTCGGGGCGCTCGGCGCGCGGTGTGCCGTGCACACGCAGGGCGAAGGCGACCGCTTCACCGGCCTTCAGGGCGGGGTTGAGGGAGCCGCGCGGCTGCTGCGGCACGAACTGCAGACGGGCGCGGATCCGCCGCCCGGTCCGCCCGCGCAGCCGGTGCGTGTCGTGGCCGTCGAAGCGGACGGTGCCCGTGTCCGGGGCGATCAGCCCGAGGCAGAGCCGGGCCAGGGTGGACTTCCCGGACCCCGATTCGCCGACCAGGCCGACCGTCCTCCCGGCCGGTACCCGCAGGGAGACGCCGTCGAGGGCGAGGGGGCCGTGGCGATAGCGCTTGGACGCCTGGTCCACGACGAGCAGGTCGCCGGTCATGCGGCACCTCCTGTGCCCGGCTGCGCGGCCACCAGCCGGGCGGCGTAGGGGTGTTGCGGCTCGGCCAGCAGCCGCTCGACGGGACCGGTCTCGATGATCCGGCCGGTGTGCATCACCGCCACGCGGTGCCCGATCCGCCGGGCGACGGCGATGTCGTGCGTGACCATGAGCAGGGCGATCCCCCGTTCCGTGAGCAGGCCGGCGAACAGGTCGAGGACCCGGGCGCGGACCAGGGCGTCCAGCGCGGTGGTGGGTTCGTCCGCGATCAGCAGGCCGGGTGCGCAGGCGAGCGCGAGAGCGATGACGGCGCGCTGGCGCTGCCCGCCGGACAACTGGTGGGGGTGGCTGCGGGCGACGCGGGCGGGGTCGGTGAGGCCGGCCTCCTCCAGGAGCGCGGGCACGACGCGCCGGGCGGCGCGACGGGTGTCGGCGATGCCGTGGCGCAGGACCACCTCGGCGAGCTGGGCCCCCACCCTCCGCAGGGGGTCGAGCCCGGCGTCGGGGTCCTGCGGGACGTAGCCGATGCGCCGGCCGCGTACGTCGGACAGGGCCCGCTCGCCCAGGGTGAGCAGTTCGGTGCCGGACAGGCGGACGCTGCCCCGCACCCGGGCGCCGCGACCGGGCAGTCCGAGAACGGTGCGGGCCACGGTGGACTTGCCGCTGCCCGACTCTCCCAGCAGCACCAGCGCCTCGCCCGGCGCCACGGTCAGCGACACGCCGTCCACGGCCCGCACGTCGCCGCCCCGGGTGGTGTGGGTGACCGCCAGGTCCTGCACCTCCAGGCGTTCCGCGGCGCGGGCGGTCATCGTCCGGCTCCGGTGGACAGGGCGGCTCCGGCGCCGGTGCCGCGGCGCAGCGCCTCGCCCAGGACGTTGAAGACGACGGAGACGGCCAGGACGGTGAGCGCGGGCAGGACCGCGACCGCGGGGTGGGTCAGCAGGGCGGGGCGCAGTTCGTCCAGCATGGCGCCCCATTCGGCGGCGGGCGGGGGCACGCCCAGCCCCAGGAAGGACAGTCCGGCCGCGTACACGATGGCGAGCCCGACCAGGGACGAGGAGTAGACCAGCAGGACGGGTGCGAGGACCGGGGCGACCTGCCGCAGGGCGACCGTCGCCGCTCCGGCTCCGCAGACGCGGGCGGCCTCCAGGTACTCGGCGGTGCGGATGCGGCGCACCTCCGTGAAGGCGACACGGGTGACCGCAGGGGTCAGGACGACCGACAGCGAGACGACGGTGGCGTTCAGGCCGGGCTCCATCACGGTCGCGACGGTGATGGCCAGGAGCACGCCCGGGAAGGCGTAGAGGACGTCGAGGGTCCGCAGCAGGGCGTGTTCGGTGCGGCGGCCGCCGAGCCCGGCGGCGGTGCCGAGCAGCGCTCCGGCCACGGTGGCGACGGCGACGGGCAGGAGACCGCCGAGCAGGGAGGGGCCGGCAGCGACGAGCAGCCGGCTGAGCACGTCCCGCCCTTGCGAGTCGGTGCCCAGCAGGTGGCCGGGGCTGCCGGGGGGCAGCAGCCGCTCGCGCAGGCTTCCGGCGTCGGGGTCCTGCGGCGCGAGCAGGGGGCCGGCGACCGCCAGGGCCAGCAGGACGGCGGCGAGGAACGCCGGTACGAGCAGTCCGGGGCGGCGCCAGGGCTCGGGCAGGCGGCTCACAGCGCACCTCGCAGCCGGGGGTCGACGAGGGCGTGGGCGGAGTCGACGAGGATGTTGACGCCGACGAAGGCGACGGCGACGAGGAGCACCCCCGCCTGGATCAGCGGCAGGTCACGGGCGCTGAGGGCGTCGTACAGCAGGCGGCCGACGCCGGGCCAGGCGAACAGGGTCTCGACGAAGATCACCCCTTCCAGCAGGTAGGCCAGCTGGAGTCCGCCGATGGTGAGCAGGGCGGGCGAGGCGTTGTGGGCGCAGTGCCGCAGGACGGCCGCGCGGCGCAGGCCCCGGGCGCGCAGTCCGTCGGCGAGGTCGGAGTGCAGGACGTCCTCCAGGGCGGTGCCGAAGACACGGGCGGTGAGGCCGAGGGGGACCACCGCGGCCGCGACCGCGGGCAGGACGAGGTGCTGCAGCCGGTCGGCGGTGCCGCCGCCGGTGAACAGGTCCTGGGTGCCGCCGGCGGGGAACCAGCCCAGGGTGACGGCGAAGACGGCGATGAGCAGCAGGGCCACCGAGTACTGCGGGGCGGAGACGGCCAGGGTGCTCACGGCGCGGGACAGGCGGCCCGCGAGGCTCTCGGGGCGCAGGGCGCTCAGCGCTCCGAGGAGGGTGCCGCCCGTGAGGACGAGGAGGAACGCGGCGCCGGTGAGGACGAGTGTCTGCCCGAGGGCGGGCAGCAGCAGGTCCCCGACCGGGCGCTGGGCGGAGATGGAGACGCCGAGGTCGCCCCGGAGGGCGTGGCCGAGCCAGTGCGCGTACCGCTCGGGCAGTGGCCGGCCCAGTCCGAGGCGTTCGGTGAGCTGCTGGCGGGCCTCGGCGGGCGCGCCGGGGCCGAGCAGCGCGGTCACGGGGTCGCCCGGGACGAGGGCGACGGCGGTGAAGACGACGACGGTGACGCCCAGGAGCGTGGGGACGACGAGCAGCAGCCGTCGCAGCAGGTACCGCCTCATCCGTCGTGCTCCCGGTGCGCGGCGCCGGAGGAACCGGCGGGCGGGCGTGGGTGGGCGGTCATGCGGGCTTCCTTCCTGGGATCGTGCAACGGGGAGGGCCGCGCGGCGGTGGACCGGGCGGCGGCGAACCGGGCGGCGGCGGGGGAACGGGCCCGGGGGGATGCGGCACGTCACCGGGCCGTGGGGCTGCCCGCCGGGACGCGCCTCGGTGGTCCGGGTCGCCGTGACGGAAGCGTGCGGGACCACGACGGGCCCCAGCCAGCCAGGTGTTGATGCTGATACCCGTGGTCATAGGATCCGCAGTACGGAATACACGGTTCCCTCATATGCGCGTGATCCGGCCCTTGTTGACCCCCGCTGACTGGCCGAATTACGCTGACTGCATGGTCAAACGGCGAACCGACTTCACCCTGGTCGGTATCGGCGGCTCGTGGCACCGCAGGTGTTTCGACGAGTCCTGTCGCCCGTGTGCCGGGCGCTGAGGCGGACGGATCGTCCGTCCCCGGCGCCTCCCTCCGTTCCGGCCCGGTGCTCGCCGTTCGCCTGATCCGTCCCTGCGGCCCTCGTGCCGCGTGCGGGGCGGTCGGCTCAAGGCCCCGGGCAACGCGCTCGCCGCCGGGTACGGCCCGGCCCCGCCACCGCCGAGGGGACCACACGTGAGAACCGACCGCCGCACCCGGAACAAACCCCGTGTCCTGCACGGGAGTCCGGTGACGACCCTGACCACCGCGACCGATGCCGGTGATCCGCGTGCCCTGCACGCGGAGATCGACAATCCGCTCGACCTGATCGCCGGGCACCAGTTGCTGAGCGAGCCGGAGGACCGGCCGCCGGGGCAGTCGCCGTCCCGGCGCCCCTGGGCGCCGGCCGGCTGCGGCTGCGGTCAGCCCGCCTGCGCCGGACCGGCCGCCCACCGGCCCGCGCCCGTCACCCGTGTGTTCCTCGCCGAACGCCACCCGGTGGCGAGCGCGGGACTGCGCAGCGTGCTGAACGCGGACCCGGACACCGTGGTCGTCGGCAGCTCCGGGGACGTGCTGCGGCTCGCGGACACCCTGCGCCGGGTGCGGCCGGACGTGGTCCTGCTGGGGCGTGGCGGCACGCTGGCCGAGGACCTGGCGCTCGTGGCCCGGCTGCGTGCGCCCGACGTGGTGCCCGAGGCCCGTTTCCTGCTGCTGCGCAGGGCCGAGAGCACGGCGGAGGCGAGCCGCATCGTGCTCGCGGGCGCGAGCGGGTGCTTCCCGCTGGACCTGCCCGAGGACCGCATCATCAAAGCGGTCGGCATCGCGGGCGCCGGGGGCACGGTGTTCCTTCCGGCGCCGCCGCCGGCCCGGGTCGTGGCGGCGAACCTGGCCGTGGACACCGCCGAACCCCTGCCGCAGCACTGCGGCCTGACCCACCGGGAGCGCGAGGTCCTCGCGCAGCTGGCCGCCGGGCTCAGCAACGCCGAGATAGGCCGCGAACTCGCCCTTGCCGAGGCCACGGTGAAGAAGCATCTGACCAGCGCGATGCGCAAGATAGGGCAGTCGGACCGGCTGCGGGCGGCCCTGTACGCGCACCGCCACGGACTGGCCGGCTGACGCCGACGGCACATCTGCGCGCCGGTGGGCGGGCAGCCCCGGGTGACCACCGGCACCCGCGGCTGCCCGCCCACCGCCGTGTCCCCGAGGTGCTCGCCGGGCCGCCTCACCGGCCGGGCCGCGGCCTGCCCGCCGGCGCGCTCGGCCGGCGGGTCTCCACGTGCTCACCGGCATGTCCCCCAGCCGTCCGCGGCCTGCTCACCGGCACGCCCACCGTCCGGTCCGCGGCCTGCCCGCCGGGGCGACCTTCGGAGCAGATCGCCTGCCCCGAAGGTCGCCGCCGGTGCCTCCGTTCGGGGCTACTGACGTGGTCAGCGGCTTCATAGCGTTGCCGGACGACAGGTCACGACCGATCCGCTCCCCAGCATGAAGGAGATCCGAGATGAGCGATGCGCCCGCAGGAGGCATCGCGCGCGGCGGCTCCGAGAGGGGCCCGGCGTCGCGCACCGATGCCGCCGGCGCCCCGGAGACCGGACGCCCCGTCACCGCCGTACTGGGAGCCCCCCACACCGCCGGTTCCCTCCCCGAGACGGCCGAGCGCCTGCGCAACACCTACCGGACCATGCCGGAGGCCGAACGGTCGGCCTTGTGGCGCCAGCGCCTCCACGAGGCCGAGTCGGGCCTGACCCGGCTGCTGGCCGGCCGGCACAACCCCACCCACCTGGCGGACTGGTTCGCCCTCCAGTCGCAGATCTTCGCCGACCTGCCGGACCCCGCCGGCGGCGGCGCACGGGACTGGCAGCGCGTCTTCTTCCGCGGCCAGGCCCTGATGGAACGATTCCTCGTCGCACGCTACGGAGAACACGCCCTCACCGCCTGGGCGCGCGCCATCGCCGAAGTGCACCGGGACGTCGAACCCGACCACGGCAGGGGCGCCGCCGACCCCGTCCACCGCATCGCCCGCCAGGCCGAACTGTACGGATCGGACTACGAGTTCGACGACAGCCCCGACGCCGATGACAACAGCCGGGCGGCCCTCACCATCACCCACTGCGCGATCTGGGACTACCGCGAACAGGCCCGCCGCTCCGGGGTCCGCCTGACCCTCGCCTCCCCGTGCACCTACTGCACCAAGGCCCTCTCGGAGAACATCCGCGCGAAGGGCTTCGAGCCGTCGCACACCCTGCGCACCGGGCCCACCGGCCACGGCTGCCGCTGGGAAGCCACCGCCCCCGCGTCCCCGGACGCCCCGAACACCCCCGCCCAGGAGCAGTGATGTGCGGCGTCACCGGATGGATCGACTGGGAGACCGACCTGCGCACGCGCGGCGCCACCGTCGCGGCCATGGCGCAGACCCTGGCCTGCCGCGGCCCGGACGCGTCCGGCGTCTGGCTCTCCCGCCACGCCGCGCTCGGCCACCGCCGGCTGTCCGTCATCGACCTGGAGGGCGGCACCCAGCCGCTGGGCGCCGGGCAGCCCGAGACCGTGCTCAGCTACAACGGCGAGCTCTACAACCACCGGGAGCTGCGCCGCGAACTGCAAGCGCTCGGCCACACCTTCCGTACCCGCTCCGACACCGAGGTGGTGCTGCGCGCACACATCCAGTGGGGCACGGACGCCCCCCGCCGCTTCAACGGCATCTTCGCCTACGCCCTGTGGGACGAACGCGCCGGAGAACTGCTGCTGGTCCGCGACCACTTGGGTGTCAAGCCTTTGTACTGGCACGCCCACGCCACCGGCGTCCTGTTCGGCTCCGAACCCAAGGCCGTACTGGCGAACCCGCTGTTCCGGGCCGAACTCGACGCCGAGGGCATCGCCGAACTGTTCGCGCTGCCCGCCGCGCCCACCGCCGGCCACGGCCTCTTCCGCGGCCTGCGCGAGGTGCGCCCCGGCCACCTCGTCTCCGTGCGGCGCTCCACCGTCCGCGAGACGCCGTTCTGGGAGCTGGTGTCCCGGGCGCACACCGACGACGACGCCACGACGCGGCACACCGTCCGCGAACTCCTCGCCGACGCCGTGGAACGCCAGCTCATGAGCGACGTCCCGCTGTGCACCCTGCTGTCCGGGGGCGTCGACTCCAGCGCCATCACCGCGCTCGCCGCACTGGCCCGTGAACGGTCCGGACAGGGCAAGGTCAGCAGCTTCTCCGTCGACTTCCCCGGCAGCGCCGGCCGGGCACCCGACGCCTGGCGCACCGGCGCCGACGCCCCCTTCGTCCGGGCCGCGGCCGAGCACATCGGCACCCTGCACACCTCCGTCGTCATCCCCGACGACGACCTCCTCGACGCCCGGCAGGCCGTGCTGCGCGCCCGGGACCGGCCCGGCTGGGGCGAGATGGACGCCTCCTTGCACCTGCTCTTCCGCGAGGTGCGGCGGCGCTCCACCGTCGCCCTGTCCGGCGAGGCGGCCGACGAGGTCTTCGGCGGCTACCCCTACTTCCACTCCCCCGACGCCCTGTCCGCCCCGACCTTCCCCTGGCTGCACCACCGCCCCACCCCGGCCGTCCTGCTGCGCCCGGAGGTGCGGGCCGAGGTCCGCCCGGAGGAGTACACCGCCGAGCAGTACCGCGCCTCCCTCGCCGGAACACCGCTCCTGTCCGGGGAGACGGCCGCGCAGCGCCGGGTCCGCGAGGTGTTCCACCTGGCGCTGACCCGCTGGCTCCCGCCGCTGCTGGAGCGCGTCGACCGCGTCAGCATGTCCGTCGGGCTGGAGGTGCGCGTGCCGTTCTGCGACCACCGGCTGGTGGAGTACGCCTGGAACGTGCCCTGGTCGCTCAAGGCGCCCGGCGGCCGCCCCAAGGGACTGCTGCGCGACGCCGTGCGCGACCTGCTGCCGCCCGAGGTCGCCGACCGGCCCAAGAGCGGCTATCCGTCGACCCCCGCCGTCCGCTACACCCAGGTGCTCACCGACCGCGCCCGCGAACTGCTCGCGGACCCCGCGGCCCCGGTGTTCGACCTGGTCGACCGGGAGACGGTGCGCAGGGCCCTCGCCGAGGGACGGACCCTGCCCAGTCCGCGCACCGCGCCCAACCCGGTGGGCGGACTCGACCACCTGGTCCAGGTGGACGAGTGGCTGCGCGCCTACCGCGTGGGGCTGCGATGAGCACCGGCCCGGGCGTGGAAGGCGCGCCCGCCGCGACCGGGAGCACCGGGTTCCCGGTGGGCGGGCCGGGCGACGCACGCGGCGGTGAGGCCGCGTCCGCCGACGCCTTCCGCAACGCCTCCCGCCGCTGGACCACGGGCGTGGCCGTACTGACCGCGCGGCACGGCGAAGAGGTCTTCGCCAAGACCGTCTCCTCACTGTGCACGCTCTCCCTCGACCCGCTGCTGATCAGCGTCGCCGTGACCACGCGCAGCCCGCTGGCGGCGGCCGTGCGCACCAGCCGCCGCTACGCGGTGTCGGTCCTCGCCGGCCACCAGGAGCCACTGGCCCGCCACTTCGCCACGCCCGGCGCCGGCCACGCCCTGAGCCTGTTCACGGTCGCCCCCATGCGTGAGCGGGCCACCGGAGCACCCGTGCTGGAGAACTGCCTGGCCTGGTTCGACTGCCGGCTGCACGCGGTGCTGCCCGGCGGCGACCACGCCGTCCTGGTCGGCCGGGTCGTCGCGGCCGACGCGGGCCCCGGCGAGCCGCTCATCTACCACCACGGCGAGTACCGCGCGCTCGCCCGCCCCCACCTACCCTCCACGGGAGCCCGTACATGACCCTCCTGGACACCTCCGCCCGCACCGGCCGGGGGCTGCTGACCGGCGACCGGTACCGCGAGGAACTGGCCGACGGCCGCGAGCTGTACCTCGACGGCCGGCGGATCACCGATCCCGCCGCGCATCCCGCCTTCCGCCCCGCCGTCGACACCCTCGCCGGGCTGCTCGACCTGCAGCACGACCCCGAGCACCGGGACCTGCTCACCTACAAGGACCCGGACACCGGGCTGCGGCTGGCCCGTGCCTACCAGCCGCCCCGCACCCTGGAGGAGCTGAGGCTCCAGCGCCGCAGCGCGGAGTTCTGGCACGCCGCCGCCTTCGGGCAGCACGGACGCTCCCCCGCCTTCATGGCGTCGATCGCCGTGGGCGTCCACGACTTCCGCAACCGGCTCGACCAGGCCCGTCCCGGCTTCGGCGGCCACGCCGACGCCTGGTACCGGCACTGCGCCACCAACGACCTCGTCCTCTCCCACGCGCTCGGCGATCCGCAGATCGACCGCTCCGCCGACCCGCTGGACGACCCCGACCTGGCGCTGCGCGTGCTGGAGGAGAACGACGAGGGCATCGTCGTACGCGGTGCCAAACAGCTGACCACGCTGGCACCCCTGGCCCACGAGGTGCTCGTCTACCTGTCGGCGTCCTTCACCCAGCGGCGCGGCGAGCAGTTCGTCGTCTGGTTCGCGCTGCCGCTCAACGCTCCCGGTCTGGTCACCCTGTGCCGGGAGCCCCTGGGCGCCGAGCCGTTCGGTCACGCCCACCCGCTGGGGGCGCGCTACGACGAGCAGGACGCCATGCTCTTCTTCGACGACGTCCTCGTCCCGTGGAACCGCGTCTTCCTGCTGCGCGACGGCGCCCTGGCCCGCACGGGGCTCGCCCGCATCAACGCCTGGTCCGCCTACATCGGCCACGTGCGCTACCGGGAGAGGCTGCGCACCCTGCTGGCCACCGCGACCCTGGTCGCCGAGAGCATCGGCGTGGACGGCTTCCGCAACGTCCAGGAGGACCTCGGCCGGCTGGCGTCCTACGCCGAGCTCACGGAGATCCTCCTCGACGCCGCCGAGGCCCGCGCGACCGTCACCGACGGCGGACTGCTCGCCCCGGGCGACACCGCCGCCGGCCGCGTCTGGTCCGCCGAGGTGGCCGACGGCGCGGTCGACGTCCTGCGCCGCATCGGCGCCTCGGGACTGCTCATGCAGCCCACCGCCAACGACCTCGCCCACCCCCGGCTGCGCCCCCTCCTCGACCGCTACATGCGCGGCAAGGACATCGACGCCGAACGCAAGTCCCGGCTGCTGCGCCTGGCCTGGGAACTGACCGGCGACGGCTTCGGGCAACGCCAGCACCTGTACGAGCTCGTCCACCGCGGCGACCTCGCCCGCAACCGGATCAACCTGTTCAAGCGCTACGACCAGAGCGAGGTGCGCGGGCGCCTGGAAGCCCTCGTCTCCGGCCCCGCCGATGCTCCGGCCGCCGCCCCCGCCACCCCGTCCCCCGCATCGACCGAGGAGCGTCCATGACCCTGTCCGACACCGAGGCCCAGGCCCGCACCCTCGGCGGCTACGACGACGCGAGCAGGCTGCGCCAGGTCCACGACCGCGACTGGGTCCTCGACCGGGTCGCCGGGGAACCCGGCGTGCTCGTCGATCTCGGCAGCGGCATAGGCCAGTTGCTGGAAGCGGCCCTGCTCCGCCACCCCTCGCTGCGGCTGGCCGTGGGGCTGGAGCGCTCGCAGCACCGCCTCGACGAGGCCGGCGAACGGCTGCGGCCCTTCGGCGGGCGGGTGGTGCTGCACCGGGCGGACCTGACGGCGCCCGCCCCGCTGCCGTACCGCGCGGACGTGGTGACCATGACCTCCGTGCTGCACTGGCTGTACCCGGTGGAGCACCGGGTCCTCGGCTGGGTGCGCGACCACCTCGCGCCCGGCGGGCACTTCCTGCTGACGACCTATCACCCGCAGCGCGATGCCGACGGATTGGGCGGCGAGGACGACATCGTGCGCGACGCGCTCGGCGCGCTCGGCATCCCGGCCGGGAGCGTGCCGGGGCTCCTGGACGACCGCGAGGTGCTGCCCATCGCCACCCGCACCCGGCCGGCGGACGTACTCGCAGCGCTGCTGGGTGAGTTCTTCACCCTCGAGGAGACCTGGGAGCGCGAGGCCGTGGTCACCGTCCGGGACGCCGCTCAGTACGAGCACTTCCACGCGGCGACGTTCGGCGACTACTACGCCTCGGTGCTGGAGCCCGGCCTGCGGTCCGAGTTCTTCCGCGCGGTGGGCCGTGCGGCCTTCGCGCGCCAGAAGCGGCGCGGCCGGGTCAGCGCGATGCCGGTGCGCCTGTGGAAGCTGACCGCGCGTACCGGGACCACCGCCTAGGGTGAGAGACCGGTGGGTCCGCGCGGCTGCCCGTGCGGACCCACCGGGCCCGCCCCGGGCCCTCGGCACGTCCCCCGACCACCGACAGCAGGCAGAGGAGCCGTCCCCATGTCCACGCCCGCCCCGGGCCCCAGTCAGGAACTGGGCGCCTTTCTGCGAGCCCACCGCGAACTGCTCAAGCCGGCCGACGTGGGCCTGACGGCCACGGTCCGGCGGCGCACGCCCGGTCTGCGCCGCGAGGAGGTCGCCTCGCTGTCGGGTGTGGGACTGGCCTGGTACACGTGGCTGGAGCAGGGGCGGGTCACCGCCTCCCGGCAGGTGCTGTCGTCCGTCGCCCGGGCGCTGCGGCTCGACGCGGCGGGGCTGCGGCACGCGATGCGCCTGGCCGGCTACCACGAGCCCGCCGCCGAGGGCCCCGAACCGGGCGGGCTGGCCGCCACCGTCCGCCCGGTCCTGGACTCCTGGCCGACGAGCCCCGCGGTCCTGCTGGACCGTCACTTCGACCTGCTGGCCTGGAACGCGGCGTGGAGCGCCCTGTGGGGCACCCCGGAGTCCGTGCCCGCAGACCGGCGCAACCTGATGTGGCTCATGGTGGCCGACCCCCGGCTGCGGACGGTCCTGCACGACTGGGAGCCCCTGGCCATGAACATCTTCCAGCACTTCCGCGCCCAGGCCGGCCCCGCGCTCGCCGACCCGCGCACGGGCGAGCTGTACGACCGGCTGGAGGAGGACGCGCCGGAACTGCGCCACTGGTGGAGCTGCCACTCCGTGGCCGAGCTGACGGCGCGGTCGGTCACCGTGCGGCCGACCGGGTCCGCGCCGCTGTCCCTGTCGCTGTCGTCGTTCCATCCGGTGGACGACCCGTCGGCTCTGGTCCTGCTGTTCACCCCGCGGACGGAGCAGGACCGGACGCACCTGGCGGCGCTCTGCGACCGGCCGCTGCGGGCGGTCGACCCGGACACGGCGGAGCGGCAGGCGGGCTGATCCCGTCTGCCGTTCCTCGAAGCACCTGGCTCAGGACCGGATCGGTTCCCCCTCGGCCGGTCCCTCGACCGGCGTCCCGTCCGCCGGCGCGGTCCCGGAGGAACGGAGCCCGGCGTTGACGGCGAAGGCCGCCAGTGCGGAGGCCGCGGCCAGGCCCACGCCGACGGCGAGGAGTCCCGTCCCGGCGTCGTCGAAGGCGCCGACCGCCCAGGCGCCCACCCCCGTGCCCGCGTACATGGTCGAGGTCAGCCAGGCACTGGAGGTGGCCCGCAGGTCGGGCGCGGCCGTGGCGGCCAGTGTCTGCTGGTCGATGACGAAGCCCCCGCTCGCGACGAACCACACGGCCACTCCCAGGAGCGCGAGCACGATGCCGGGCCCCTTCGCCGTGAGCGCGACACCGACCGCCAGCAGGGCGCCCCAGACCGGCAGGAGCGGGAAGTGGTGGTGTCCCGCCGCCCTGGCCCGGTCACCGAGCTTCCCGCCGAGCAGCGATCCGACCACGCCGCCGGCCCCGACGAGGACGCCGACCAGCCCCAGGGCGGACACCGACAGGTCGAACCGGTCGACCAGGACGACACCGAGGAACGTGTACGCGCCCAGGTTGGCGGCGTGGAACGCAGTGTTGACGGCGAGGGACCTGCGCAGCGCCGGGTGCGCCCAGGCGGCGAACACCGAGCGGAACGCCCCGCCTCCCGCGCTCGCCGTGCCGGGCGCGGCTCCCGGGGCCACCTGACGCAGCAGCAGGGGGACGGCCAGCGCGGTACCGACCGCGAGGGCGAGGAACGCCGCACGCCAGCCCGCGGCACCGGCCAGCAGCCCGCCCAGGGGGACACCGACGACCTGCCCGCAGGAGAACAGCGCCATGCCGAGCCCGAGGGCGCGCCCACGCACCCGGTCGGAGGCGGTCTCGGCGATGTGCGCCCAGATCGCGGGCCCCGCGGCGGCCGCGGCGAGCCCGGCCAGGGCCCGGGAGGCGATGAGCAGCGCCAGTCCCGTGGACAGCGCGGCGGCGGCGTTGGACAGCAGGAACAGCGCGGCACCCGCGAGGAGGGTGCGTCTGCGCCCGAAACGGTCGCTGAGCAGCCCGAGGAAGGGTGCGGTGACCGCGTACACCAGGACGTACGCGGTCACGCTCTGCGCGGCCGCGGTCTCCGAGACGTGGATGTCGTCCGCGATGGTCGGCAGCAGCGGGGAGACGATGAAGGTCTCCGTCCCGAACAGGAACAGCAGCAGGAACACTCCCGTGTACCGCCACCGGTTGAACACGTCCTGCCCGGGCTCGGCCGCGGCATCGGCGGAGGCGTCGGGACGTCCGCTCGAACTCACAGGGGATCACTGCCTTTCGGAGAAGCGCCGGAAGCGCGGGGCCACCGGGCGGCCCCGCCCGGCCATGCTTTCCGCCAACGCCCGGGGCAACCAGACAGGCGTTGCTCCTGATACCGCCACTCACAGGCTGGGCCCGCGACTCACCGGCCGATCGGCGCTCCTGTCCCCTTCCTCAGGTCTCCCGCACGGGCGCGTAGACCTGCTCCCCCAGGCCGAACGTCCAGGCCACCCCCGCCCTCGCGGTTCCTGTCGACGGGGGGACGCGCAGCCAGTAGGTGCGCCGGGTGCCGTCCGGTTCGGGGGTCGAGTTGAGCACCTCCACCATCACCACCGGCTCGTCGCCGATCAGGTCGATCCGCCACAGGGTGCCCGTCTCGTCGCGGTGCACGGGACGGGCACCGGAGTCGGCGAGGTAGCGGTCGTAGCCGTAGTACTCCAGCATCACGCGCCGCAACTCGGCGTTCTCCTCGTCGCGGATGCGGTCCGGGGTCAGGGAGGGCAGCTCGGCGAGGAAGGAGGCGGGCACCGGCATGCCCCGCCACGCGTGCAGGGCGAATCCGTCCGGGTAGGCGAGCGCGGGGCCGTCGCCGCGGTCGAGCCGGCCGGCCTCGTCCCGGTGCAGCGCCACAGGGCGTTCCGACAGCACGACGACCCGGGTGAACGGCCACCACCAGCCCGCGCTGCGGCACACCTCGGCCAGCGCCCCGAGCGGGCCCTCGTCGGAGGGGAAGGCGGCCAGCCACGGGGCGTCGTGCTGCCCCAGGACCGCGTCCACGAGCAGCAGCCGTACCGCGGCGGCCTCCGCGCCCGTGGCCCGGCCGACCAGGTCCTCCAGCACACCGGCCCGGATCCGGTCCACCAGGGCCTGGGTGGACTCCCACAGCCGGCCGCCGGTCGACGCCCAGTGGGCGGACCAGCCCGGGGCCCCCAACTCGGTCCGCAGGCGCAGCCGTTCTCGCGCCCACGGCGCGCTGCGGACCGCTTCGCGCACACCCGGGCCGCGGTCGGTGAGCTGCCGGATCAGGGTCACGGCCGCGCGCGGTGAGTCCACCCACACGACCTTCTCCGGTTCGGCCAGGCCCGCCAGGCGGTAGGCGCGCCGGACACCCTCCTCAGCGGCGGGGCGGTCGGCGGGGGCGGTCGCCATGGCCCGGGCGCGCCACCGGCGCAGGCCGTCGGCCTCCCTCTCCGGTCCCCCCACCTCGTCACCGGCGCGGGTGCCGGGCCCCGTCCGCCCGGTCGGCCCACTCAGCCCGTCGACGCCCGTCATCCGGTCGTCCGTCTCCGTCGTCGCCATGTCTTCTCTCCCCGATTCCGTTCGCCGCGCGGTCAGTCGGCGACGATCCGCACGGATCCCGGCACGTACTCCCGTTGCCTGATCACCCGGTACCAGCCCGAGGGCAGCGCGATCGCCGCGTGCTCCTCGTGGACGACCCGGCCGCCCTGCGGCAGGTGCAGCAGCAGCGGGCCGTACGTCCCGGGCTCGCGCACCAACTCCCCCGGGCCCACCACCGCGTGGGCGTGCCCGGTCACCTCGCCCAGCGCCAGCACCAGGCGGCCACGCCCGTCCCGCCGCTCCCTGGGCGCGTGCGCCACGTGCTCCGGTACCGCCTCCTGCGCCACAGGCACGATCAGCACGTCTCCCTGCCGGTACACAGCCGTCCCCCTCACCGCCGGGTGCACCGCGCACCGGGCTCATGACCACGACCGTAGGGGCGCCCACTGACAACGCCCCGAAAGCCGCCCCACCGTCCTGTGCTGTCGGTGGCGGTTGGTAGAACTGCGGCATCACGGATCGCACACCCTTCCCTCCAGGAGCAGCCGCATGACCATCAGTGACCACCTGCACGAGCTGTACCGGCTGCCCGCTCACGCCTTCCCCGGCCCCGGCACCCCGGCCGGCGGCCTGCCCGAGCCGGACTCCGTCGCCTGGCGGATCTCCGCGGACGTGTACGACTCCGACGAGAGCTGGACCGCGGCGTTCACCCGCTTCTGCGAGACCGTCGACACCACCCGGGTGCGCGCCCTGATCGTCGGTGCCTGGGAGGAGGCCTACGACTCGGACCCCTCCGACGTCGTCGAGGCCCTGCTGGCCACCCGCGACCGGCTGCCCGCGCTGCGCGCGCTCTTCCTGGGCGACATGGTGATGGAGGAGTGCGAGATCTCCTGGATCAACCAGACCGATGTCGCACCGCTGCTGGCCGGATTCCCCGCCCTGGAGGAGTTCGGCGTGCGCGGCGGGTCGGGCCTCGGCTTCACCGCCGTGCGGCACTCCGCGCTGCGCCGTCTCGTCGTGGAGACCGGCGGCCTGCCCGCGTCGGTGGTGCGGGGCGTCGGCGCCAGCGACCTGCCCGCGCTGGAGCACCTCGACCTGTGGCTGGGCACGCCCGACTACGGCGGCGACAGCGAAGCCGCCGACCTGGAGCCGATCCTGTCCGGCGCCCGGCTGCCGCGCCTGCGCCATCTGGCCCTGCGCAACAGCGAGATGCAGGACGCGGTGGCCGCGGCCGTCGCCGCCGCCCCCGTCGTGGCCCGCCTGGAGGTCCTGGACCTGTCCATGGGCGTGCTGACCGACGAGGGCGCGGGGGCGCTGCTGAGCGGTCAGCCGCTGACCCATCTGAAGAGGCTCGACCTGCACCACCACTACCTGAGCAAGGCCTTCGAGGAGCGGGTGCGGCAGGTGCTGGAGCCGGCCGGTGTGGAGGTCGACCTCGACCGCGACGACGCGGAGGAGGAGACCGAGGAGGACGGCACGGTCTGGCGCTACGTCTCCGTCGGCGAGTGAGCACGGACAACCCGGTCCCGGGGCGTCGCGGGACGGCCGGCAGCACGGGGACGGCGGGCGGTGTGCGCTTCGCGGTGGTCGGCAATCCGGCCAACCGCCGCGTGACGCTGTTCGCCGACGCGGTGCGCGCGGCGGGCCTGCCCGGACCGCGCGTGGTGCCGTGGACGGACGTCCTGCGCCGGGGAGGCGCCCGCTTCGCCCCCGGCGAGATCGTCCGCGTCGACTCGCCCGGCGAGGATCCCGAGGTGGACCGCATGCTGCGGGGCGCTGGGGAACCCACCCGGGTGGAGGGATCGGCGCGCTGGTACGCCGGGTTCACGGCCGCGCTGCGCGGTCTGCGCGGCGGCGTCCGGCTGGACGACCCGGACGAGGTGTCCGTGCTGTTCGACAAGCGCCGCTGCCACGCCGTTCTGGACGCGGCGGGTGTGCCGGTGCCCTTCTCCCCCACCTCCGGGCCGGACGGTGCCCCGGTGCGCGGCTGGGACGACGTGCGGACGCTGATGAGCACCCACCGGATGGCGCGGCTGTTCGTCAAACCGGCCCACGGGTCGTCGGCGTCCGGAGTCCTCGCCGTGGAGGCGGGCCGCGGCCGGATCAGGGCGACCACGTCCGTCGAGGTGACCGGGGACGGCCGGCTGCACAACTCCCTCAAGCTGCGCCGCTACGAGGACGAGCGGGACGTCGCCGCCGTCGTCGACGCGCTCGCCCCGGACGGCCTGCACCTGGAGCGCTGGGTGCCCAAGGCGTCCCAGCAGGGCCGCGCGACCGACTTCCGGGTGGTCGTGGTGGCCGGCCGGGCCACGCACGCCGTGGTGCGCACCAGCCGTTCGCCCCTGACCAACCTCCATCTGGGCGGACGCCGCGGCGACCTCGACGCCGCCCGTGCGGCCGTCGTGGCGGCGGGCGGCCGCTGGAGCGACGTGCTGGAGGTGTGCGAGCGGGCGGCCGCGTGTTTTCCGCGCACCCTGTGTGTCGGCGTCGACCTGCTGCCGGCCGTCGGCTGGCGCCGGACGGTCGTCGGCGAGGTCAATGCCTTCGGCGATCTGCTGCCCGGTCTCACCGGCCTGCCCGGCAGCGGCGCGGAGGGCCTGGACACCTACGGCGCGCAGGTCGCGGCGGTGCTGCGCGGACCCGCCCGCCCCGACGCCCCGTGGTCGACGGCGCAGGCGCTCTCCCGCCCGCCCGGTCACCCGGCCGGCACGCAGCCGGGTGCCCCGCGCGCGCCCGCCCGGCCGGTGTGACACCGCCCGGCCCCGCCGGCCGCCGCACCCGTACAGAACAGGAACACCGCATGACCCAGCCCGACATGAACGACATCGTCGGCGAGCACGACCTCCTCCTCGTCACCCTCGACACCCTGCGCCACGACGTGGCCGAGGAACTGGCGGCAGCGGGCCGCATCCCCCACCTCGCGCGTCATCTGCCGGGTGGCCGCTGGGAGAAGCGGCACGCGCCGGGCAGCTTCACCTACGCCTCGCACCAGGCGATCTTCGCCGGCTTCCTGCCGACCCCGGCCGCGCCCGGGCCGCATCCACGGCTCTTCGCGGCGAGCTTCGCCGGCAGCGAGACCACCGCCGAAGGCACCTTCGTCTATGACACCCCCGACCTCGTCGGCGGGCTGGCGAAGGCCGGCTACCACACGGTGTGCATCGGAGGGGTGGGCTTCTTCAACAAGCAGGGCCCGCTCGGCTCGGTGCTGCCGGGCCTGTTCCAGGAGTCCCACTGGGAGCCGGGGTTCGGCGTCACCTCACCCCGCTCCTTCGAGAACCAGGTCGAGCGGGCCGAGCAGGTCGTCGCCCGGCTCCCCGCGGACCGGCGCCTGTTCCTCTTCGTCAACGTCTCGGCGCTGCACCAGCCGAACTGGTTCCACCTGCCCGGCGCCACCCGGGAGGCCGGTGACACGCGTGCCACCCACGCCGCCGCCCTGGAGTACGTCGACCGGCACATAGGACGGCTGTTCGCGGCCGCGAGCTCGCGGCGCCGCTGTTTCGCGATCGTCTGCTCCGACCACGGCACCGCCTACGGCGACGACGGCTACACCGGGCACCGCCTCGGCCACGAGTGCGTATGGACCGTGCCGTACGCCCACTTCTTCCTCGACCCCGCCGAGGCCGCCCGATGACCACCGCCCCGCCGACCGGCCCCTACCAGCACTACGTCTACGCCTATCCCCACAAGACCGCCTACCGGCCCCTGCCCGACCGGCCGTCGCTGACGTCCCTGTGGGCGAGGGAGGACAAGAGCGCCCTCTCGCTCTACCTGCACATCCCGTTCTGCGAGGTGCGCTGCGGGTTCTGCAACCTCTTCACCCGCATCGGCGCCCCCGGCGGTCTGACCGGCGCCTACCTGGACGCCCTGGAGCGGCAGGCGACGGCCGTGCGCGACGCGCTGGGCGACGGCACCCGTTTCGCCACCGCCGCCTTCGGAGGCGGCACCCCCACGTTCCTCACCGCCCGGGAACTGGACCGGCTCTGCGACATCGCCGAGCAGCGCATGGGCGCCGACCTGCGCGCGGTCCCGCTGTCGGTGGAGGCCTCGCCCGCCACGGCCACCGCCGACCGCCTGGCCGTGCTGGCCGAACGCGGCACCACCCGGCTGAGCCTCGGCGTGCAGAGCTTCGTCGACTCCGAGGCCCGGGCCGCCGTCCGTCCGCAGCGCCGCGCCGACGTGGAGGCGGCCCTGGGCCGCATCCGCGACGCCGCCGTACCGGTGCTGAACATCGACCTCATCTACGGCATCGACGGCCAGACCGAGCAGACCTGGCTGCGTTCGCTGGACGCGGCGCTCGCCTGGCGGCCCGAGGAGCTCTACCTGTACCCGCTCTACGTCCGTCCCCTGACCGGCCTGGACCGCCACCGCCCGGACTCCGGCCGCGACCCGGCGTGGGACGAGCAGCGGCTGCGGCTGTACCGCTCGGGCCGCGACCACCTGCTGGCCCGGGGATACGTCCAGCAGTCGATGCGGATGTTCCGCCGGGCCGACGCCCCGCCGCAGGGAGCCGACGACTACGCATGCCAGACCGACGGCATGATCGGCCTCGGCTGCGGAGCCCGCTCCTACACCTCCGCGCTGCACTACTCGTTCGACTACGCCGTCGCCATGCACGAGATCCGCGGGATCATCGACGACTACGTCGCCACCACCGACTTCTCGCGCGCGGCGGTCGGCTACCGCATCGACCCCCGCGAGGCACGCCGCCGCCACCTGCTGCAGTCGCTCCTGCGGGCCGACGGCCTGGACACCGCCGACTACCGCGCCCGCTTCGGCTCCCTGCCCGCCGACGACTTCGCCGCCGAACTCGACGCCCTCGCGCACCAGGGCTGGCTGGCCGGCCCCACCGGCGCCCGCCTGCGGCTGACAGCCGAGGGCCTCGCACACTCCGACGCCATCGGTCCGCGTCTGTTCTCCCCCGCCGTGCGCGCCGCCATGGCCGCCTACGAAAGGAAGTGACGTCCGGCCATGGATCTCACCGTCCTCTACCGCGGCCCCCTCGCCTCCTGCGACTACGACTGTCCCTACTGCCCGTTCGCGAAGCGGCGCGACTCCCCGGACCGGCTCCGCGCCGACCGGGCCGCCCTGGACCGCTTCGCCGCCTGGGCCGCCGCGCAGACCGGCGACCGGCTCTCCCTGCTGTTCACCCCGTGGGGCGAGGGACTCGTGCGCTCCTGGTACCGGCGCACCCTCGCGGAGCTGTCGCACCTGCCGCACATCCGCCGCGTCGCCATCCAGACCAACCTCAGCTGCCGCACCGACTGGCTGGACGCCGCCGACCGCGACACCCTCGCCCTGTGGTGCACCTACCACCCGGGCCAGACGCCCTACGACCGCTTCCTCACCAAGTGCCACGACCTCGCCCGGCGCGGTGTGCGCCACAGCGTCGGCGTGGTCGGCCTGCCCGAACACCTGCCGGCCGCCCGCCGGTTGCGCGCCGACCTGCCGGACCACGTGTACCTGTGGGTCAACGCGGCCGAGGGACACACCTACGACGACGCGGAGGCCGAGGACTGGACGGCGCTGGACCCGCTGTTCCCCTACAGCCGCACCCCGCACGCCAGCGCCGGACTGCCCTGCCGCACCGGCGAGTCCGTGATCTCGGTCGACGGGGAGGGCACCGTGCGCCGCTGCCACTTCGTCCGCGCCGAGCTCGGCAACCTGTACGACGGCAGCTACCGGGCCGCCCTGCGCCCGCGGCCCTGCCCGCTGGCGGTCTGCGACTGCCACATCGGCTACGTGCACCTGGAGACCCTGCCCTTGTACGACGTCTTCGCCGGCGGCGTCCTGGAACGCATCCCGGCCGCCGTCCGGCCCGGCCCGACGTAGTCACCGGCCGCAGCGGACGTCACCGGTTCGCCTCACGGAGAAGCGGCCGAGCCGCGCGGGCGGGACACTGCAAGGGACACACGCCCCGGTCGGGTGAGCGCAGCCGGCCAGGTCGGCCACCGCTCGGAAAGGAGCACGACATGGCGGTGTGCGAGGTATGCGGGAACGACTACGCCCTGTCCTTCGAGGTGCACACGGCCGGTGACGCGGTGCACACCTTCGACAGCATCGAATGCGCCGCCCACCGGCTGGCCCCGATCTGCGACAACTGCCAGTGCAAGGTCCTCGGGCACGGGCACCAGGTCGACGGTCACTTCTTCTGCTGCGCCCACTGCGCCCGGGCACGCGGGTACGAGGCCCTCACGGACAGCGCCTAGAGAAGGAGAGTGCCCCGGCCGTGTGCCGACCGGGGCAGAACCCGCGTGGGGCATGATCGTGAAGGGCGGTCGCCTGCGCGGCGAGTGGTTCTCGGCGTGGCTCGTCGCTCACAGCCAGCCGTTGCGGCGGAAGGCCCGGTACAGCAGTCCCGCGCCCAGGGCCATGACGGCGAGGGCGCACGGGTAGCCGTAGCGCCAGTCCAGTTCGGGCATGTGGGCGAAGTTCATGCCGTAGAGCCCGGCGATCATGGTGGGGATGGCGAGGATGGCCGCCCAGGCGCTGATGCGGCGCATGTCGTCGTTCTGCCAGGTGCCCACTTTGGCGAGATGGGCGTCCAGGACGGAGGCGAGCAGGTCGTCCAGCGCGCGGACCTCCGTGTCGGTGCGGGTGAGGTGGTCGGTGACGTCGCGGAAGTACGGCAGCACCTGCCGCGGCCAGTCCTCCCGCGCGGTGGTCAAGGGCTGCAGGACGGGGACGAGGGGCTGGACCGCGTCGCGGAACTCCACCACCTCCCGCTTCAGGGAGTAGATCCGCTCGGTCAGGTCGTCCCGCGCGGGCGAGAAGACGCACCGCTCCAGCTCGGTCAGGTCCCTCCGGACCTGGGCGGCGGCCTCCGCGTAGGCGTCGACGACGACATCGGCCACCGTGTGCAGCACGGCGACCGGCCCGAGCCGTGCCATCTCCGGCTGCTCGCGCAGGCGCCGCGCGACCTCCCGTGCGGGATCGTTCGCGCCGTGCCGGACGGTCAGCGCGAACGACGGACCGAGGAAGATCATCACTTCCCCGGTCTCCACGTCCGCGGTCTCCTCGACGAACCACAGCGTCTTCATCGCGACGGCCAGTACGTCGCCGTAGCGTTCCTGCTTGGGCCGCTGATGCGCCTGGACGGCGTCCTCGACGGCCAGGGGATGCAGGTCCAGGTACTTGCCGAGCCGCTCCAGCTCTCCTGGCCGGGCTCGTCCAGACGGATCCAGGCGAACTCGTCCGGCTTCAAGCCGGCCAGTCGCTCAAGAGCCGCATCGCACGCGCCCGCCTCCCCGCCGCCGATCTGCTCGCACTGACCGGTTCGCTCCTGATAGATCACGCAGTCCATGTGCCTACGGGTGCTTCCGCCGCCGGATTCCATGCCTGGCAGTGCGAGGACGCCCCGTCGCCGCGGCGCCGGCCGGCCCACTACTCCACGCTGCGGGACAGCAACGAGTGGGGTGCGGTGGGTGCGGGGGCGGGGGACTCCGCGAACTCCAGGGGGTGCAGGTGGTTCCAGTACCGGTGCAGCGTCTGTGCCGGGGAGTCGGCAGGGTCGGGGGGCACGGTGGGGTCGCGGAAGGCCTCGTGCAGTTCCTCGACGCGGTCTGCGGCGGGCACGTCCGGGACGGTGTGCGGCCGGCGTGCGCGGGCGCTCCACCAGCGTGCGCCGAGTGCGGCTCCGACGGCCGCCGCAGCGGTGACGATCAACACCTCGCGATTCGGTACGACCTGCACGACACTCCCCCACTTCCCCGGGCCGGGCACAGCACTTGCCTATGGGGTGTCCCGCGCGGGGCGGTTCATTCCCACGGGCACGTCCCGGGGTGGCGGTACGGTCGCGGGTGGGGACGAAAGGGGCAGGCGGGCGGGGCGGGAGCCGTCAGCGCCCGCCCGCGTCGTCGGTGAGGGCGATGCGGGCGGTGATGCGTTTGCCCGCCTGGACCCGTTCCGCTTCGAAGCTGTGCGCGACCGCCATGACGATCTCCAAGCCGTGCTGGCCGACGCGCCCGGCGTCCGCGGCCCGCGCCACCGGCAGCACCGGGTCGGAGTCCCACACCGACACCACGATCATGTCGCCGTCGATCCGCAGCTCCAGCCGCGCCGGGCCGGGCGCGTACTTCCCGGCGTTGGTGACCAGTTCGCTGACCACCAGTTGCGTGATGTCCGTCGCACGCTGTGAGACGGGCAGGCCGTGGGCGGTCCTGACCTGCTCGAGGAAGTCGACGGAGCGGTGGCGTGCGTGTGCGATGCGCAGGCCGTCACCGTCGAGATCGACCGAGATCCGAGGGGGCTGCTCGCCGACGCGCGCAGCTATGCCGTCACCCAACATCTGGACCCATCACGTTGCCTCTTGCTCCCCCTCGCGCCCCCGCGCCTGATCCCGGACCGTCCGGTCCTCCCGCGCCTTCCGGCGGCTTCGCCGCCCCGGACGCCCCGCGGGTCGCCGCTGTGGACGCCGTCACCTGCTGCCGTCCTTTTCTGCCCTCGGCCGTGCCGGGAACCGGCGGGACGGCAGTGCCCGCCACCCCCGGGAGCCTCACTGCTTCGGCGGCTTCACGGCGATGTCGAGGTAGAAGGCGTCGATGCTGCGGACCGCCGCCTCGAACTCCTCGAGGTTCACCGGCTTGGTGACGTAGGCGTTGGCGTGCTGATGGTACGCGCCGGTGACGTCGTCCGGCGCCGCCGAGGTGGTGAGCACGACCACCGGGATCGTGCGCAGCTCGGCGTCCTCCTTGACCACGGCGAGGAACTCGCGGCCGTTCATGCGCGGCATGTTGAGGTCGAGCACGATGAGGTCGGGGCGCTCGTTGGCGGGGTCGCGCAGGTAGTCCAGGGCCGCGATGCCGTCGGAGACCTGGGTGATGTTGCGGGTGCCGCGCTCGGAGAGTGCGTCCTGGATGAGCATCGCGTCGGCGACGTCGTCCTCGACCAGCAGCACGTCGTAGGGGCGGGTTGCGGCGGCAGCGGCCATGGGTCACAGGCTCCGTGGAGTGGGAGGGGCGGTGGAAAGGGAGGTGTTGCCGGTGATGAGGCCGGGCCAGCGGCGCCGGGCCCCCTGACGACTCATGCTCACGGCCTGGCCGATCTCCGGGTATCCGGCTCCGCTCGCGGCGGCGGCGTGGGCCGCTTCGTCCTCGAGCAGCCGCACGGCCTCCTTGACGCCGTTGATCACCCGGAGACGGGCGAGCGCGCGTCGGCGGGCGTCGTCGCTCACGTCACCGGGGTCCGCCGGCGGGTGGAGGCCGTACTGGGCGAGGCGCCGGGTGATGTCCTCCACCACCGCGCCCACCAGCGCAGCCGTCTCTCCGCCGGGCGGCACGGGCGGGGGAGGCGGAGCAGGCATGGAGTCACCTTACGGCGTTGATCTCGCCCGAGACAACGTGTGTTGTCACGGCCGGTACAGTGGGCGTGCCGTGTCCCAGGCCGCGATCCCGGCCCGCCGAGGGGGAGCAACAAACCGCCATGAACAGCGAACAGTCCGTGTCCGAAGGAGCGATTTCGGGCTGGACCACTCGGCGATGGCTGCGCGCGGGGGTGGCCTCGACGCTGGCCGTCCTCGCCGTGCTCGGATCGCTCGGCGGGTGGGCCATGTGGCGCACTTCACAGCTCACCGACGAACTCGTCGACCGCCGCTCCCCCGCGCTCATCGAGTCGATGCGGCTGGAGGCGGCCCTGGTCAACCAGGAGACCGGGGTCCGGGGGTACGGCTTGTCGGGCCGCTCGGACTTCCTGGCGCCGTACCGGCAGGGCGTGACCGACGAGGCGGCCTCCCTGCGCCAGCTGCGGCCCCTGGTGAAGGACGACGCACCGGCACGGGCGGACCTGACCGAGGTCGAGAAGCTGGCCCGCCGTTGGCAGGAGCGCATGGCCGGCCCGGTCTCGTCGGCGTCCCCCGACTCCGCTGTGCGGCTGGCCACCTCACGGGCCGAGGAGGGCAAGACCACGTTCGACTCGCTGCGGCGGACCCTGAACGCCCAGCAGGCCCGTCTGCAGGCCGAGAGGACGGCGACCAACCGTCAGCTGCGGCAGGCCGAGACCCTGCGGAACTGGATGTTCGCCGTCATCGCCCTGGTGATCCTGCTGGTGGCGGCGCTCATCTTCGAGGGGCTGCGCCGCGGCGTCACCAGCCCCCTGGCCCGGCTCAGCGCCTCGGCCCGCGACGTGGCACGGGGCCGCTTCGACCGCACCCTGAGTGTCACCGGCCCCTCGGACCTGCGTCAGCTGGCCGCCGACATGGAGTCGATGCGCCGGCGCCTGGTGGAGGAGCTGCAGTTCAGCGAGGACTCCCGCCGCCTGCTCGACGAACAGGCGGAGGACCTGAAGCGGTCCAACACCGAACTGGAGCAGTTCGCCTACGTCGCCTCCCACGACCTGCAGGAGCCTCTGCGCAAGGTGTCCAGCTTCACCCAACTGCTCCAGCGGCGCTACGGGGGCCAGCTGGACGCGAAGGCCGATCAGTACATCGCCTTCGCGGTCGACGGCGCCAACCGGATGCAGAGCCTCATCAATGACCTCCTGGCCTTCTCCCGGGTGGGCCGGGTGCTGAACGACCACCAGAGGGTCGACCTGGAGGCGGTGATGGACGGCGTGGTGAACGACCTCGGCGTCGCCATCGAGGAGACCGGCGCCGAGATCACCCACGACCCCCTGCCCACCGTCGTCGGTGACGCCAGCCAGATGGGCATGCTCTGGCAGAACCTGCTCTCGAACGCGATCAAGTTCCGCAGCCCCGGACAGCCGCCGCGGATCCACGTCAGCGCCACGAACGCCGGTGAGCAGTGGGAGTTCGCGGTCAGCGACAACGGCATCGGCATAGCGCCGGAGTACCGCGAGAAGGTCTTCGTGCTGTTCCAGCGGCTGCACACCAAGGACGCCTACCCGGGCACCGGCATCGGTCTCGCCATGTGCAAGAAGGTGGTGGAGTTCCACGGCGGCGGCATCACGATCGACCCGGAGTACACCACGGGCACCCGGGTCGTCTTCACCCTCCCCGTGACCCCGGCCGACACCGACCCCGGCACGGACAGCGGCACCGACACCGACACCGACGCGGAGAGAAGGGCGCAGCCGTGAGCACCCCCTCCGCCCGGCAGGCCGAACGGTTCCGCATCCTCCTGGTGGAGGACGACGACGGCGACGCCCTGCTCGTGGAGGAACTCCTCCACGACACCGACCTGCCGCACACGCTCGCGCGCTGCCGGACCGCCGCCGAGGCGCGGGCGGCACTCGCCGCCCGTCCGGTGGACTGCGTGCTGCTCGATCTCCACCTCCCGGACGCCTCCGGGGTGCAGACGGTCCAGGCGATCCAGGCGGAGGCCGAGGCCGCGATCATCGTGCTGACCGGCCTGGACGAACCCCGGGCCGGGGTCGACGCCCTCGCGGCAGGCGCGCAGGACTACCTCGTCAAGGGCAAGGTCGAGCCCGACCTGATGCAGCGTGCCGTCCGCTACGCCGTCCAGCGGAAGCAGGCCGAGCGCGCCAACGCGGCCCTCCAGATCGGCCGCCTGCGCGCCGAGGAGAACGCCCGGCTGGAGCGCGGCCTGCTGCCCGAGCCCCTCCTGACGTCGACCGCCGTCACCGCCGCGAGCCGCTACTACCCCGGGCGGGCCCAGGCGCTGCTGGGCGGCGACTTCCTCGACGTCGTCCAGACCGACGACGGGCAGGTGCACGCCGTCATCGGGGACGTCAGCGGCCACGGCCCCGACGCGGCCGCCCTCGGCGTCTGCCTGCGCATCGCCTGGCGCTCGCTGACCCTCGGCGGACACCGGGACCAGGGTCTGCTCCACCTGCTGGAACAGATACACATCGCGGAGCGGGCCAACAGCAACCTGTTCACCACGTGCACCCTGATCACCCTCGACGCCGGCGCCTCGCGGCTCACCCTGCACCTGGCCGGCCACCACGCACCCCTGCTGATCACCCCCGACGGCACCACGGAGATCGAGGCCGCCCACGGGATGGCCCTCGGCATCGCCCCCGGTCTCGGCAAGTGGCCCGCCACCACCCTGACCCTGCCGGCGCGCGGGGCGCTGATCGCCTACACCGACGGCCTCATCGAGGGCTTCACCGACACCGCGGGCCGCCTCGGCGTCGAGGGTCTGCTGCGCATCATGGACGAGCTGCGGACCATCGACCCGGGAGCCCACCTCGACCGGCTCATCGCCCGGACCCGCACGCTCAACGCCGACCGGCACACCGACGACCTGGCCGTCCTGCGACTGGACTGGAACGCAGGCAGCGACGGGCACACGGCCGACGGGTGGCGCACGGCTCCCTAGCCCCGCCCGCCGCTGCGGGAGCGCGGGCCGCTGACCGTGTCCGCCGCCGGGGGCGGTGCCGCGCCGGCCGAGGCGCCGACCCCTGTACGGCGCCTCGGCCGGCTCCTCACGACAGGGTCCGGTCCCAGTGCTCGTCCTGGTCCGAGTCGTACAGGAGCTTGCCGCCGCTGTCGTACCCCTTGATGTGCGGAGCGTCCGTGACCTGCCGGCCCAGCAGGCCGGAGGCGACGAACCAGCCGTGGTCGAGGACGGCCCGCCGGGTGACGCCGCCGTAGGAGACGGTCACCTCCGCCACCGCCGGCTCGACCGTGCCGACGACCCCCCACCGGAAGGGGAGTTTCCAGCCGCCCTTGTCCGCGTTCGGCGGCTGGTGGAGACGGCCGGCGTTGGCCTCGGGCACGACCGGGCCCGCGTCGGGCGGATCACTGTCGGCGGTGCCGGTGCTGATGCCGGAGGCCTCGCCGTCCTCGATGTCGCAGACCACCCTCGTCCCGGCCGGACGGTCTTTGACGCCGACGACGTGGAAGGTGCCGGTGGCCGCCCCGGTCGTGCTCCTCGCCGCCCAGATGATCCGGTAGTCCTCCGCCTCGCCCAGCATCTCGCGGTGCGCCGGCGGTCCCCCGCGCTCGGAGGCGAGGCATTTCGCGAGACCGTCCGACGCCTGGGCGAACGTGATCCCGTCGAGCAGCTGCCCGTCGGTGGCGGGCCGAGCGGGCCCGGGCCCCGCCGTCGACGGGGGCGGCGTCCGCGCGGTGCCGTCGCGCGGCCCCCCGGCCGCCGTCCGCCCCGCCCGCTCGGGGCCGCCCGAGGCCACGGCGTACGCCCCGGCCGGCACGGCGACCAGCGAGACCAGCACGGCACCCGTCACCGCGCGCCGCCGCCGCTCGGCCACGCCGCGCCGCCGGATCGCCGTCCACGGCGCCGCCGAGGGCTCGACGGCGGACGCGTCCTCGGCGAGCAGCGCGCGCACGCGCTCCTCGAAGGCGGTCTCGCCGCCGCGCGTCGCCGGGCTCGTGCCGAGGGCCTCTTCCTTCTTGTCCCGGGCTCCGTTCACCTGCTGCCTCCCCGCCCGCCGGACACCGTGCGACCGATGTACAGCCCTGGATACGCCCGCAACTTGGCCAGGCCCTTGGACGCCTGGCTCTTGACCGTGCCGGTCGAGCAGCCGAGCACCTCGGCCACCTCCGCCTCCGACAGGTCCTCCCAGTACCGCAGCACCACCACGGCCCGCTGCCGGGCGGGCAGTCGGGCCAGTCCGGCGAGGAGGGAGCCGCGTTCCTCCACGCGGCCCGCGCTCTCGTCCCGCCCCGCGGTCTCCGGCGGGGCGGCGGTCAGGGACTCGGTCACGCGCCGCTTGCGGAACCGGTCGCTGTTGCAGCTGACCAGCATCCGGCGGACGTACGCCTCCGGGTTGTCGGCCCGCGAGATCCGCCGCCACGACCGGTACGCCTTGGCCAGTGCGGTCTGTGTGAGGTCCTCCGCATGGTGGACGTCACCCGTCAGCAGATACGCGGTGCGCACCAGGTGCGACCACCGCGCTCTGACGAACTCCTGGAACCGATCCTCTTGTTCGGCCTGCATCAAGCACCCTCCCTCGCCCCCCAGACCACCGTTGCGGCGGATTCGGTTGCCCGGCCGCCCGGAAGAGGGCGAGGGGCTCTTCACCGGCGCCGGGGTGCGGGAAGGGAGGGGGCCGGGACGGAACTCAGCGCGCCGGGATGGCCGCCTCGGCCGCCGCCTTGATGCGGGCGCCGAACGCGGGGGCGTCCTTGCGGGCGGCCTTGAGGGCCACGCCGACGAGGAGCTTGCCGAACCCGTGGCCCTCCAGGGCGTTGTGGAGACGGACCCGCGTCCTGCCGCCGGGCAGCGGCTCCAGGTCGTAGCCGCCCTCGGTGACCGACACGCTGTTCTCGGACACCTCGGTCCACCGCAGACGCACCGGGGCCTCGAACTCGGTGATGCGGAACTCGCGGGCCGTCTTCACGCCGGCGTCCTTGACCGTGCTGCGGAACACCGTCCCCACGGCCGTCGGTGTCTCGGGAACGCGCTCGATCCGGAGCACGCGGGGGCTGAACTGGGGGTCGTTGCGCCCGTCCGCGAGGTAGCCGAACACCTCCTCGATCGGCCGGTCGATCTCCACGGTGGCTTCGAACTGTCCTGACACGAGCGCTCCTCGATCACTTGGTCCGCACGCAAGCGAAGGGTCGTCGGTGATTTCCTCCATGGCGATCGGTTGCCACGGCGGCATCGAGACCCTATGGCAGGGCGGGCCGTCCCGCGAGGCGGCGAGCGGCGCCGGGGTGTGCTCGCCGGGGGCGCGGGGTCAGCGATCGGCGGCCTCGGCGGCGCTCTTGATGCCCCGCAGAGCCTCTTCCAGGCCGTGATCCACCTGGGCGCCCTCGGTGCTGTCCGTGTGCAGCCGGACGGTGAGGCGGGACGTGGCGGCGTCGTCACCCGGGTCGATCTGCAGCCGGCCGTGGTAGTCGTGCGCGCCGGGGGCGCCCCACTCGAGCGTCCTGCCGTCCTCGATGACGTGGATCCACGCCTCGCTGGTGACGTCCTGCTCGGGGGCGTCGGGCGG
Organism: Streptomyces sp. NPDC003456; assembly: GCF_042878735.1. Lineage (NCBI taxonomy): Bacteria > Bacillati > Actinomycetota > Actinomycetes > Kitasatosporales > Streptomycetaceae > Streptomyces > Streptomyces sp. NPDC003456. The sequence continues at coordinate 849,806 of NZ_JBIAOK010000002.1, read as the reverse complement.
GTCGATGTGAGCCGTCACGGTGACCTGGTCACCGCCGTGGGGCCGTGCCGAGGTCAGGCGCGGCAGGTAGGCGGGCAGGTTCTGCACGTCGGCCAGGTAGGCGAAGAGCCGGTCCGGTGCGACCGTGACCGTGATCGTGTCGTTGTAGTCACCCATGCCTGCGAAGGTTCCTCGGCACCCGCGGTGCGAAACGGAGGCGGGTTCCGGTCCCCCGCCGGAGGCGGCAGAAGGAGCATTCCGCTTCTCGGAGGAGGCCAGGACACAGGTGTCGGCGGCCCGGACGGACAGGGCGCGCTTCATCGCCGGCTCCTGGACTGGGCAGCCGTGAGCGGCCCCTTCGCCCGCTGAGGAGCCACGACGTCCTCGGCCTCCCGCTCACAGCGCGGTGCCCGTGCGCAACTGCCAGGTGACGACGGCCTGATGGGGCGTCATGCCCGCCTTCTCGTACAGGGCGAGTGCCCCGGTCGTGTTCTCGGTGTCCACGCCCAGTCCCACGGTATCCCGGCCGCGCTGGGCGAACGCGGCGAACGCGGTGCGCAGCAGGTACGCGCCGACCCCGCGGCCGCGCGCGCCCCCGGTCACGCCGAGTTGCCGGACCCAGCCCATCGCCTTGCGGTTGTCGTGAGCGGCCAGCGCGCCCACGGGACCGGTCCCGTCCACGTGTGCCAGCCACACCAGGGACGGATCGACGTCGCCGGTGGGGGTGGCCAGTCCCTCGCACCACTGCTCGAAGGTGACCGGGTGGTGAGCGAAGTGGTGGGTGAAGGCCTGCTCGATGAGGTCGTGGGCGAGCCGCAGGTCCTCCTCCGATGCGCAGGGGCGTACCGACAGACCCGGCTCGGCGGGCGGCGGGGACGTGGTGCCAGCCGCGACGGCTCTGCTGAGCAGGCTGTAACGGCGTACGGGGCGCCAGTTCCTCTCCCGCAGCAGGGCGGGGTCGAGGGTGGGCCGCTCCCGCAGGTACAGGTGGCAGACCGCTTCGTCCTGGCCGTTGGTGCGCGCGATGGCCACGGCACGCGACGCCATCAGGTCGAGCAGGGCCGCTCCCGCGTCCTGGTGTTCCGGGAGGGAGTAGTGGTCGGCGTCGATGTGCCCGGTGCCGTGGCTGTCGCAGACCAGCGCGTAGCCGACCAGTGTCCCGTCCGTGTCGTAGGACAGCCAGGTGTCGGTCTCGGGCCGGGTGCCCGACAGCGTCATGTCGCGGACGACCTCGGCCGGCTGGGTGTCCGGTGCGCCGGTCTCGATCACGTCGATCTTGTTGATCAGGTCGCAGATCTCGGCGGCGTCCTCCAAGGTGGCCGGCCGAAGGGTGAGGCGGGACCGTGCGGGGCGCTGTCGCATGCCCGTCAGTGTGTGCGGGGGTGGGAGGGGGTGCAACGGCTTTTCGACGGGCGGGCGGTGGGGTGGCAGGGCGTCAGCGGGTCGTCGTCACGGTTTCCCTCCCGGGGGCCGGCTCGGATCCCGCCGGTATGCGCGCGCACCGGGGCCGGGCTGCCAGGGGCGCCCGGCCCCGGTGCGCGGTGGCCTGCCGCGGTCAGGGGGTGCGCAGGGCCACCGCCGCGCAGTGGCCCTCCGGGACCGTGACGTCCGCCAGGGACCAGCCGGGCACGGCGGCCGGTTCGGGACCCGAGCCGACGTAGTCGGCCGAGGGGTCGGCGGACAGGCCCACACCCAGACCCTTCAGATAGGCCTCCTTGCGGGTCCAGACCCGGGTGAAGGCCGTCGGCCGCTCCGCCGCGGGCAGCCGGGACAGCTCCGCCGCCTCCCGCGGATGCAGGACGTCGGCGGTCTCCAGGATGGTCGCCGGTGCCACCAGTTCCTCCACGTCCACCCCGACGGGAGCCGTCGCGAACGCCAGGAGGCTCAGGCCGGTGCAGTGCGAGAGGGAGAAGTGCAGGGTGCCGCCGGGAAGGACGGGTCTGCCGTGGGGTTCGTCGCAGTGCAGGCACGGCGCCCGCTCGATGACGACCTCCCCCGGCGCGACGTCGAGGTAGAGGCCGAGGAGGCGCCGGAGCGCCACGTGCGCGCAGACGTAGGAGTCCCGGTCGGCGCTCTGCACGAACTCGGCCGCACGCGCCAGTTCCTGGCGGTCCAGGGTCGCCGGTGCCCGGCGCTCGGCGTGCGTGCGGTACTCGCTGGTGTCCACGAGCCACACCTCGGGGCCCGGGGACGGGCGGGGCGTGCCGCCCGGTCCGCCACCGGGGTCGGGGGCGGAGCCGGTCAGCCGCCGGGGCAGCAGCAGGCGGGGGACGGTCAGGACGGTCATGGCCCTCCTTCAGACGGCGGCCGGCACGGGCGCTTCGGCGGCCTGCTGCCCGGGCTCCCGGACGCGGGCCGGGTGGCGCAGGGCGAGGACGGCGGCCAGCGGGGAGACGAAGGCGATCGTGCCGCACAGCAGCCAGGTGGTCTGCACGCCCAGCACGAGCGAGAGGCTGCTGAAGACGGCGATGGAGATCGGGGCGGTGCCGATGCCGGCGAGCGCGAGCGTGGACATCGCGGCGCCCATCCGCTCCTCGGGCGCCGCCTCCTGGTAGAGGGTCACGATGGCCGGGCCGTTGAGGCCGGACAGCAGTCCGACGGCGGCCGCGACCGCGGTGAGTGACATCACCGACGGCATGAGTGCCATGACCAGGATGCCCGCGGCCAGTCCGGCGCCGGTGACGACCAGGCGGACGTACATCGGGATGCGGTGTGCCAGCACGGCGCCGAGCGCGCTGGACCCCAGGGCGCCGACGCTGAACGCGGCCAGGACCACACCGACGGCACCGACGCCCCAGCCCCGCTCGGACACCAGCAGCGGCAGGGCGACCTCGGCGGGCCAGCTGAAGGCCATGTCCAGGGAGAGGGAGGCGAGGAACATCCAGCGCAGCCGGGGGTGTCCCGCCAGCAGCCGGAAGCCGTCACCGGAGCGCTTCATCAGGGAGGCGCCGGGTTCCGGCTCGGGCCGGCGGAAGCCGTGGGTGACGTGCAGCAGGCAGCCGAGCCAGATCACGCCCGTCACCGCGCCGGCGGCCAGCGCCAGCCACAGCTCTCCCACGGAGATGAGGAACGCGCCGGCGGGGGCACCGAGGATGGGCGCCACCCGCAGCACCATGGCGTACAGGGAGTTGGCGCGGGCCAGCTGGTCGCCGCGGGCCAGCATCGGCAGCAGGACGCCGGAGGCGGGCCCGGCCAGGCCCAGCAGGACGCCTTCGATCAGGGCGATCACCACGAGCGGCCAGAGGGACTCGGTCGTCGCCGTGATCACGGCGCCCGCCGCCAGGAGCGCCACGCGGGCCGTGGTGGTGCGCAGGAGCACGAAGCGCGGGCCGAGGGTGTCGGCGACGGCCCCGCCGAAGATGAGCATGAGGGCGCGCGGCACGGTCGCGGCGAGCATCAGCAGGGTGACGGCACCGGTGCCTCCGAGCTGGACGGCCGTCCAGTTCATGGCGATGAGCAGCGCGAAACTGCCGAGCTGGACGGCGGCCTGACCGCCGACGAGGGAGCCGACCCGGCCCCAGGGGACCGGGTGCTGTGCGGTGGTGTCCATGGAGGTACCTGTTCTGTGCGAGGAAGGAGAGGGTGGGGCCGGCGCCCGGACGGGGACCGGGTCAGGTGCGGCGGGTGGCCAGGGCGCGGTGCACGGCTTGACGGACGGCACGGGCGGTCTCGGCCTGGCGGGGTGCGCGGCCGTACGTGCGCAGGTCCAGGTGTCCGCCCAGGTGGGCGAGTCCGGCTTCCCGCAGGGCACGGGTGGCGGCCGCCCCGGCGGTCCCGGCGCCGGGACCGGGCCGGACGGTGACGCCGGGCGGCGCATCAGGATCGGTGAGCCGGAACCTGGCGCGGACCAGCGCGCGAACGGGGCCGCGACGGGCGGAGTCGGGTGACCCGGTGCGGCCGCCGGCCGTTCGGCCTCGGGTTCGGGCCGGACCTGGCGTGCGTCGCGCGGGATCCAGGGGATGGCCCGGCTGTGGCCTCCGGGCCGGTCCCGCAGGACCGGCTGCCCGCATGCCCCGTGACGGTCCGGGTGTCCCGCCGTGCGTCGCCCGGCTCACGGCAGGTCCCCGGCCGTCACGGCGGGCGCCCGGCCGGGCTCCGGGACCGGCTGCGCGGTGGGGTCCCAGAGGTCCTCGGAGGCCAGATCGGCGATCCGGTACTTGCCCAACGCGCTGACGAGCAGCCGCAGTTCGAGGGCGAGCGCGTCGGCGAGACGGATCAGGCCCTCCTCGGGGTCCTCGTCCACCGCGAGCAGCGCAGCCCGGCCCAGGCCGACGGCGCGGGCGCCCAGGGCGAGGGCCCGCACGGCCCGGCCGCCCTCCCAGATCCTGCCCGTGGCCAGCAGGTCCCCGGCGGGCGGTCCGACGCGCCGCAGGCATTCGGCGAGCGGCAGCCCGACCTGGTCGAGGAAGACCCGCGGGGCCCAGCCGGTGCCGCCCTCCGCGCCGTCCACCGTGACGGCGTCGGCGCCGGCCGCCCAGGCGGTGGCGGCGGCCCGCGCGATGTCGCGGCCGGGGTGGAACTTCACCCAGGTGCGGGCGAGGGGGAAGTTGTTCCGCATGAACCGCAGTTGCTGGCGGACGATCTCCTCGGTGAAGGTGCCCGGGGTGGCGCAGCGCAGCCGCCGGCCGGGGTCGCCCAGGACGTCCTGCACCGTGAACTGCCCCGCCAGGCGCTCCCCTTCGGCGGTATCGACGACGGTCATGCCGCCCAGGCCGGGTTTGGCGCCCTGCCCCGCCTTCAGCTCGAAGCCGAGGCGGCCGGAGTCGCGCAGGGCGCGGGTGCCGGGGTCGCTGTAGAGCAGGTTCCACACCTCGGAGTCGGCGTCCTCGGTGGACTGCTGCACCACCACTGCGCCGACGCCGTCGGGGACGGTCTCCGCGTAGGCGGCGATGCGCTCCAGCAGTGCCGAGCGCACCCGGCCGGCGTCCCCGCCGCGCCGGTAGCCGTGCACCGGCACCATGTTCTCGCCGATCACCATGGGGATGCCCAGGCGTGCCGCCTGCCGGGTGGCCGCCAGGGCGAGGTCGCCGCTGCCGGCCCGGGTCGAGCCGAACGCCGAGAGGTACAACGGCAGCGGGGTGGCGAACCCGCCGGTGCTGCCGGTCAGGTCGACGTCCTCGTGGGAGGGTTCCCGGCCGAGGTCGATCAGCTTCTCCAGGCGGCGGGGCATGAAGACCGGCGGTGCGATGCGGAGCCGGTCCAGGGCGTCGGAGGGCTCGGGGGCGGCGGCCCCGAGAAGGGCGCCGCCGTACTCGCCGGCCGCCGGGAAGACGTCGGCGGTGCCGGTCCGGGCCCGTGCCCGTATCCGGCGCTCGGGGAATCCCGGCGCGTGCAGGGCGCTCACGGCGCGATCACCCCCGGCAGCTTCGGGTAGGCGCTGACCTGCCACAGGGAGTCGAGGCCGGTCAGGAAGCGGACCAGGCGCTGCAGTCCCATGCCGAAGCCGGCGCTGGGGCGGATGCCCTCGCGGGCCAGCTGGAGGTACCAGGCGTACTTGGCGGGGTTCTCCCCGCTCTCCCGCATCCGCGTCACGATCGTCGCGTAGTCGGACTCGCGCTCGCTGCCGCTGGCCAGTTCGCCGTAGCCGCCGTGGGCGAGCAGGTCGAAGTTGCGGAGCACGCCGGGGCGTTCGGGGTCCTCGCGGTCGTAGAAGCCGCGTGAGCCCTTGGGGTAGTCGTCGACGAAGAACGGGCGGTCGGCCTCGAGGGACAGCAGGCGTTCACCGGTCCAGTCGATCTCCGCGTCGGGGCTCTGCGGATGGCCGGCGGCGACGAGCCGGGCGACGGCCTCGTCGTGGGTGCGGGTGTCGAACTTGCCCGATCTCAGCTCCGCGAAGTCCAGTTCGTCGCGGCCCAGTTCGCGCAGCACGTCGGGGACGGCCGTCCACACGTGCTCGACGACGTGGGTGAGCAGCCCGGCGGCGACGTCCTGGGCGTCCTTGCGGGTTCCGTCGGCCAGTTCCACGTCGATCTGGTGGAACTCCACCAGGTGGCGGCCGGTGCCGGCGGTCTCCGGCGGTTCCACCCGCACGTTGGGGGCGACGTAGAACAGGCGCGGGAAGCCCGCGAGGGAGGCCTGCTTGTACAGGATGGCGCTGGTCATCAGCTTGTAGGGCTGTCCGTAGTAGTCGACGTCGAGTGCCTTGGCGCCCCGGCCGCCGGGGTCGGTGACCGGTCCGACCAGGGGCGGCAGCAGTTCGACGAAGCCCTCGCCGCGCAGGAACTCGCGTGCGGCGTGCAGGGCTTCCTGCTGGACCAGCATCGCCGAGCGCAGGCGCGGTGAGGCCAGGTGCTCGCCCAGCGCGGGCGGGGTGGTGGCGTCCATGTCGTCTCCTGGTCGTGAGGGGGGCCGGGTGGCGGGGGTGCGGGTGGCGAGGCGGGCGGGCGGGGTGGGGGGCGCGGGTGCCGTGCGCGCCGGTGGTGGTTCGGGGCGGTCGTAGCGGTCGGCCAGCGTGTTGAGGGCCCGCAGCAGGCCGGTGGAGGTCATGCCGCCGGGGGCGCCCGCCGCGGCGTACGGCACGGCGGGCATCCGTCCGACGGTGGACCAGCGCAGCGTGCCGTCGGGGGCGAGGAAGCTGCGGCTGCGGCCGGCGTTGTCCGGGTGCAGGCAGTAGGGGACGTCGAGCACACCGCGGGCGAACGCGGTGCGCAGCGCACGCCCCGGGTCGTCGGACAGCTCCAGGACGGCCTCCACGAAGGTGCGCGCCTCCCGGTAGATCTCGCTGTCCGTGGCGCCGGTGTCGTCCCGTTCGGCCAGGGCTGCCGCGGCGGCCGCGGTCTCCAGGGCCCGCACGTTCTCCCCCACCGTCGGGATGCGGTGCGCCTCGGCGGCCGTCTTGACGATCAGGCGTGCGGCACCGGACCGGACGGCGAGGTGGGCGGCGTCCTCCAGGAGCCGGGTGGCGCCGCGCTCGGTGCGGGGGAAGACGCCCATGTAGGCGTAGAGGACGACGTGCCGGTCCACGTCGGCGGGCAGGAACTCCCCGGCCAGCCGGCGCAGCGCGCGGACCGCGTCCTCGTCCTGTGCCCGGTCGGTCTGCTGGGCGTAGCTGAGGGAGATGCTGCGGATGCCGTGGCGGACGAAGAACAGTCCTTCCAGGAGGCTGAGCGCGACCAGCAGACCGGGCGGGCAGAGCTGCCCGAGCATGCAGCCGCCGAAGCTCTCCAGGTGCGGGGTGCGGTGGGCGGGGACCAGGGTGGCCAGCAGCTCGCAGGAGCGGGCCCAGTTGTCCACGGACTCGGCGAGCGGGGTGCGGCCGTAGGGCAGGCAGTACGACACGGGGCCGCCCTCGGTGGCGTCCAGTCCGGCCGCGGTGAGAGCCCGGACGATGGGCTCGGGCCGGGAGGAGCCGTGCCGGACCTGGACGGGGAAGCCGGGCGCGCGCAGGGAGTCCAGCAGGTCGCGGGTGACGTCCGGGGGATGGGTGGCGATGGGGTAGCCGTTGAGCGGGGTGCCCTCGGCGAGCGCGGCCCGGGCCGCGGCGAGATCGCCGGTGCGGGTGTAGCTGTCGATGGTGAGGGTGCCGACGGTGGTGGCGACCGCGGAGCGGGTGCGCCGCAGACCCTCGCGCATCCGCCGCGGGTCGCCGAAGCCCATGCGGGGCTGGACGACGAGACGGCCTGCGGCGGCCGCGGCGGCCACGAACTCCCCGAAGGAGGCGGTGGGTTGGGCACGTGAGCCGTGCACCCCGCCGGTGTCGGGGCCGGTGTGCTCCTCGCGCACGGCACCGGTCCGGTGCGGGGCGGGAAGCGTCGCGGTGGTGTTCACGCGGCGGCCCGCCCGGTGAAGGTCGCGTCCAGCCAGGCCCGCAGGGCGGTGGTGTCGCCGTCGTCGAAGACGGCCGCGCAGCCGGCCCGCAGCAGCCTGCCGCGCTGCTCGGGGTCGACCCGGCCGGCGACGCCCAGCTTGCCGCCGATGACGACGGGCGGGTGCGGGCCGGCGGCGCGCAGGGCCCGCACGGCGCTCAGCCCGTCGCGGTACCCGTGTCCGTTCACGCTGCTGATGACCACCAGGTCGGGCCGCTCGGCCGCGCACGCCCCGGCCAGCAGCCCGTCGGTGACGCACGGCCCGAGGTTGCGCACCCGGTGCCCGCACTCCTCCAGCAGCAGCTGGAGACAGACGAGGTTCCAGGTGTGGGAATCCGAGGCCGTGCCGGTCAGCAGGGTGTTCACATTCCGTCGTCGCATGCTCAGAAATATAGGGCTGCGGAGGATTCCGGAGAGGCAGTTGCGGCGGCAGGATGCCGGAAAGGAAAAGCCGCCTCCGCGAGGGCCGGAAAACGGCCGGAGGAACCCGGCACAAAAGGCCGCGCCCCGTCGGTGGACGGGGCGCGGAAGAATTCTGCGGATGTTGTGCGGCGGGGGTCAGGAATACTGTGCGACCAGGCTGAGCGGGCGGATGTCGGTCCAGTTGGTCTCCACGTACTCGAGGGCGGCGGCCCTCGGGCCGGGTCCCCACACCGCGTCCCAGCCTGCGGGGATGTCCGCGAAGACGGGCCACAGGGCGTGCTGCCCCTCGGTGTTGACCACCACGTGGAAGGTGCCCTCGGTGTCGTCGAAGGGGTTGGTCATGACAGGCTCCTCAAGGTGTCGGAAAGAATGCGGCCGATCAGGGCGAGCGGTTCGGGTTCGCCCATTCTGGTGTGGGGAACCCCGATCAGATGGTTTTCGACGCTGCCGTCGATGTAGGGGATCCAGTTCTGCGCGAGGGTGTTCTGCGTTTCTCCTTCTTCGAGTGCGCCGAAGAAAAGCAGGTCGGTTTTCACCGGGCGCGGGGCATAGAGGTTCATGATTTCGGCGTGGTTGATGGAGGCGCCGATGACCGAGCGGATCTCGTCGTCGGAGAAGGCGCCGAGCACCGGGTCCTTCAGCCGGACCAGGTCGATGAGCGCCTCGACGTCGAAGGGGGCGTCCTCGGGCTCGTCCGAGGCGTCGCCGACGAGCATGTCCCGCTTCTGCGCCGGCGTCATGCGGCGGCGCTCCGGCTCGGTGGGCAGCAGGTGCACGTCCATCATCGCCAGCAGGTCGCACCGCTCCCCCAGGTCGGCGAGCCGCACGGCCAGGGCGTGGGCGACGGTGCCGCCGAAGGACCAGCCGAGGAAGCGGTAGGGTCCGTGCGGCTGGACCTCGCGGATCAGCGGCAGGTAGTCGTCGACCATCTCCTCCACCGACCGGGGCGAGTGGCCCAGCTCCGCCAGGGCACGCGCCTGCACGGCGTACAGGGGCTGGTCGGGGCCCAGGTGGCGGGTGAGGCCGGCGTAGGTCCAGCCGACGCCGGTGCCCGGGTGGAGGCAGAACAGCGGGGGCCTGCTTCCCTTGGTCTGCAGGGGCAGCAGGACGCCCATCGGGTCGAAGCCGGTCGGTTCGTCGGCCAGCAGCCCCGCCACGGTCGGGGTGCGGAACAGGTCCCGCACGCCCAGGTCGAGGCCGAGGACCGCCCGCATCCGGCTGATCAGGCGCACACCGAGCAGGGAATGGCCGCCGAGGGTGAAGAAGTTGTCGTCGATGCCGACGCCCTGGACGCCGAGCACCTCGGCGAACAGGCCGCACAGCAGTTCCTCGCGCGGGGTGCGCGGGGCCCGGCCGGCGGTGCGGACGGCCGGTGCGGGGGCGGGCAGCGCCTTGCGGTCGGGTTTGCCGTTGACCGTCAGCGGGATCGCGTCGAGCAGCACCGCCGCCGAGGGCACCATGTGCTCGGGCAGTTCGTCCGCCGCCCAGCGCAGCAGGTCCGGGCCGGTCAACTCGTGGCCGGTGCGCGGCACGGCGTAGGCGACCAGGCGCTTGCCGCCGGGGCCGTCGTCGAGGACGACCACCGCGGCCTGCCCGACGCCGGGATGGCGGGCCAGGGTGGCCTCGATCTCTCCGGGTTCGATGCGGAAGCCGCGCAGCTTGACCTGGCCGTCGGCCCGGCCGAGGAAGCGCAGTTCGCCCTCGGCGGTCCAGCACACCAGGTCTCCGGTGCGGTACATGCGCCCGCCGTCGGCGCCGAAGGGGTCGGCGACGAAGCGCTCCGCGGTCAGGGCCGGGCGGCCCACGTAGCCGCGCGCCACCTGGGTGCCGGCGATGTACATCTCCCCCGCCACGCCGGTCGGCACCGGGCGCAGCCGTTCGTCCAGGACGTAGACGCGGGTGTTGTCGAGTGCCGCCCCCAGGTACACGCCCCGCAGGGTGCGCTCGGTGACGGGGAAGTGCTGGTGGTGGGAGGCGAAGGTGGTCTCGGTCGGGCCGTAGCTGTGCACCAGGACGGTGTCCGGGCAGTGCGCCAGGACCCGCTGGAGCGCCTGCGGGGAGGCCACGTCGCCGCCGGTCCACACCTCGTCGAGCAGCTTGAGGGTGTCCAGGCCCTCGTCGGCCATGACGTGGAACAGGCCCATGGTGAAGTAGGCGGCGGTGACGCGGTGGGTGCGCACGGTGTGGTCGATCTCGGCGAGGTCCGTGCCGTCGCCGGGGCAGAACACCAGCTGCCCGCCGCTCAGCAGCGGTACCCACAGCTCGTAGGTGGAGGCGTCGAAACCGATGGCCGAGTGCACCAGCATGCGCCGGTGGTGGTCGCGGTTCCAGCACCGGTCGGTCGCCAGCTCCACCACGTTGCGGTGGGTCACGCCGACGCCCTTGGGCCGGCCCGTGGAGCCGGAGGTGAACATCACGTAGGTGAGCGCGTCCTCGCCGACCGGCACACCGGGGTCCCCGGTACGGGCCGGGTCGGACGCGCCGGGCGCGTCCACCGCCAGCACGCGCAGCCCGGCCGCCGCCTCGGCGGTCACGGACGGCGAGTCCAGATGCGCCCGCTGGGTCAGGAGCACCGCGGCGCCGGTGTCCTCGGTCATGGTGCGCACCCGCGCCTCGGGCAGCCGGGGATCCATCGGCACGTAGGCGGCCCCGCACTTGAGGACCGCCAGCATCGCCACCGGCAGCAGGGGGGTGCGGTCCATCAGCACGGCGACGGCCGCGTCGGGCCGCACCCCGGCGTCGAGCAGGGTGTGGGCGAGTGCGTTGGCGCGGGCGTCCAGCTGGGCGTACGTGAGCTGTTCGTCGCCGTAGGACAGGGCGATGCGGTCGGGGGTCCGCCGGGCCCGGGCGGCGAAGCGCTCGTGCACCAGGCCGCATGCGGCCGACGGGGCGGCCGTGTCGTTGTACGCGGTCAGCAGCCGGAACTCCTCCTCGGCCGACAGCAGGACGAGGTCGGTGACGCGTTGCGCCGGGTCGTGCGCCACCGCCCGCAGGATGCGCTCCAGGTGGGTGGCGAGCACGGCGGCCGTCGCCGCGTCGTACAGGTCCGTGGCGTACTCCAGGACGCCGCCCAGTCCGGCGGCGCTGCCGTCGGCGGTGCGGGTCTCGCGCAGGGAGAGCGTCAGGTCGAACTTGGTGAAGCCCGATGCGGTCGGCAGCGGGGTGCCGGCCAGGGCACTGCCCTCCCCCGTGCCCGCCTCGGCGGGCTCCACCTGCACGATCGTCTGCACCAGCGGGTGCCGGCCGGTGGACCGGGGCGGGTTGAGCCGCTCCACCACCAGGTCGAAGGGCAGCTCCTGGTGGGCGAAGGCCGCCAGGTCGGTGGCGCGCACCCGGTCCAGCAGCTCCCCGAACGCCGGGTCGCCGGAGGTGTCGCAGCGCAGCACCAGGGTGTTGACGAAGAAGCCGACCATGTCGTCGAGGACCTCGTCGTCGCGGCCGGCGACCACGGTGCCCAGGGGCAGGTCGGTGCCGGCGCCGTGCCGGGTGAGCAGCGCGGCCAGCGCCGCCTGCACGACCATGAGCAGGGTGGCCCCGTGGTCCAGGGCGAGCCGCTCCAGGCGCGCGTGCACCTCCGCGTCCAGGACGACCGGGACCGCGGCGCCCCGTTTCGACGCCTCGGCCGGGCGGGTCCGGGCCGGGGTGGGTTCGAGCACCTCGGGGGCGCCCGCCAGGGTCTCGCGCCAGAAGGCGACGTGTTCCTCGGCGGCCGCGTCCTGGAGGGCGCCGCGCTCCCACAGGGTGTAGTCCGTGTACTGCACCGGCAGCGGCTCCCAGTCGGGAGCGGCCCCCGAGCGCCGGGCGGCGTAGGCGGTGGCCAGGTCGGTCAGCAGCGGACCCGTCGACCAGCCGTCGGCGGCGATGTGGTGCACGAGCAGCACCAGGATCTGCCCGGCGCCCTCCTCGGTGACGAGGGTGGCGCGCAGCGGCGGGTCGGCCGCCAGGTCGAAGACGTGGCCGGCCGCCGTGTCGACGGCCGCGGCCCACTCGCCGGCGGGGCAGTCGACCACGTCGAGCGCCGGGCGGGCCGCGGCGCCGGTCAGGACCCGCTGACAGGGCTCGCCGTCCACCGCGGGGTACACCGTCCGCAGCACCTCGTGCCGCCCGGCCACGTCGGCCAGCGCGTCGGCGAGGACGTGCGGGTCGAGCGGCCGGTCCAGCCGCAGCGCGAAGGGGATGGTGTACGAGCGGCTCGGGCCCTCCAGCTGGTCGACGAACCACAGCCGCCGCTGCGCGTACGACAGGGGCACCCGCTCGGGCCTGAGGCGGTCGGGGACGGGCGCCGGGCCGGGCCGGCCGGCGGACCCGGCCTGCCCGGCGAGGCGGGCGGCCAGTTCGCGCGGGGTCGGGGCGAGGAACAGGTCCCGGATGCGGGCCTCCAGACCCAGGGTGGCGCGGATGCGGTTGACCAGGCGCACCCCGAACATCGAATGCCCGCCCACCGAGAAGAAGTTGTCGTCCGGGCCGACCTCCTCGCGGCCGATGACCTCGGCGAAGAGGGTGCGCAGCACCTTCTCGACCTGCGGCTGCCCGGTGGCGGTGCCGGCCCGTGCGGCCGCCTCCTGCTCCCGTGTGGCGTGCCGGAGCCGGTCCCTGAGCGCGGTGAGGCGGCCCTTCTCCTCCTCGGTGAGCAACTCCTCCGCGTCGAACGGCAGATGAGGGTCTGCGGCGGCCCGCTCCAGGGCGCGCACGAAGAGGTCGAGCAGCAGGCTGGCGGTGCCCGGTTCGTACAGGTCGGCCGCGTACTGCCACCACACGGTCAGGCCGCCGTCACCGGGCAGGGCGACGCAGGAGGCGCTGAGGTCGAACTTGGCCGCCTCCAGACCCGGTTCGGCGAAGCGTCCGGCGAGCGGGCCGGTCGTGGCGGCGCCGGAGCCGTCCTCGGTCTCGGCGGTGAGCATCACCTGGAAGAACGGGTTCACCGCGAGGGACCGCTCCGGAGCCAGGTGCTCCACCAGCAGGTCGAAGGGAAGGTCCTGGTGGGCGTAGGCGGCGAGGTCCGCGTCCCTGGCCCGCTCCACCAGTTCCGCGTACGAGGCACGGCCGGACACGTCGGTGCGCAGCACCAGGGTGTTGACGAAGAAGCCCACCAGGTCGTCCAGGGCCTCGTCACCGCGGCCGGCGACCGGGGTGCCGACGGGGATGTCCTCCCCCGCGCCCGCGGCCGCCAGGGCGAGGGCGAGCGCGGGCTGCACCACCATGAGCAGGCTGGCCCCGCGGGCGTCGCCGAGCGCGGTGAGACGGCGCAGCGCGTCCGCGCCCAGCCGGGCGGTGAGGGTGGCTCCGGCGCCGGTGGGCTCGGCGGGGCGGGGGCGGTCCGCGGGCAGGTCGAGCACGGTCGGCATGCCGTCCAGTGCCGCCCGCCAGTGCGCCAGCAGGGGTGCCGGGTCCGCGAGCAGGTCCCGCTGCCACAGGGTGTAGTCGGCGTACTGCACCGGCAGCGGCTCCCAGGCGGGGGCGGCTCCGGCGCGGCGGGCCGCGTAGGCGGTGGCGAGGTCGCGCAGCAGGGGGCCGACGGACCAGCCGTCGGTGGCGATGTGGTGGGTGAGCAGGACGAGTGTCGCCTGCGCACGGCCGTCCCCGGCCACGGGGTCCTCGGTACGGAACAGCGCTGCACGCAGGGGGAGTTGGGTGGCCAGGTCGAAGGTGCCGGACGTGAAGCGGGTCACCTCGGCGCCGAGGTCGCCGGCGGCGCAGGTGCGCACGTGGAGCGGGACCGGCGGCTCGTCGAGGACGTGCTGGTAGGGCTCGCCGTCGACGGCCGGGTACACCGTCCGCAGCACCTCGTGGCGTTCCACCAGGTCACCGAGGGCGGCGGTCAGGGCCGCGGGGTCGGGCTCCTCGTCGAGCCGCAGCACGACCGGCAGGTGGTAGGTGGTGGACGGGCCCTCCAGCCCGGCGAGGAACCACAGCCGGCGCTGGGCGTAGGACAGCGGCACGCGGTCCTCGGCCGGCAGCGGTTCCCCGGCGAACACGTCGAACGCCGGGTCCGGTGCCGTGACCGCGGAGGGGGCCGGGGCGGCCGTGCGGGCGGCGCGTGCGCGCAGTTCCTTGCGGTCGATCTTGCCGGAGGAGGTGCGGGGCAGGGACGGGACCGGGGTGAACGCCGTGGGCACGGCGGCCGGGGGCAGCGCCTGCCGGGTGTGCTCGCGCAGCGCGGCCGGGTCCTCCGTGACCACGAAGGCGGTCAGGCGCTTGCCGCCGCCCGGGGCGTCGGTGGCGACCACGGCGGCTTCGCGCACCCCCGGGTGACCGGACAGCACGGACTCCACGGAGGCGGGGTCCACCCGGTGGCCGTTGATCTTCACCTCGTCGTCGGCCCGTCCGTCGAAGCCGAGCTGCCCGTCGTCCCGGACGCGCACCAGGTCACCGGTGCGGTAGGCGCGTTCGGCACCGAGGCGGACGAAGCGGCGTTCGGTCAGTTCGGTCCGGCCCAGGTAGCCGAGCGCCAGCTGCCCACCCAGCAGCCACAGCTCGCCGTCGACCACCGCGGCCCGCATCCCGGGCAGCGGCGTGCCGATCGGCACCGGCCCGCCGGTGTGGCGGGACAGGTCGGCGACGGTGGCGACGACGGTCGTCTCGGTGGGTCCGTAGGTGTTCAGCAGCCGCACCCGCTCGGGGTCCACGGCCGCGCACCACCGGGCCACCCGCTCCGGCAGCGCCGCCTCGCCCCCGATGACGACCGTGCGCAGGGTGGGGGGCAGTTCGGCGAGCCCGGCGGCCACCGCGTGCGCCAGCTCGTGCCAGTAGGCGGTGGGCAGGTCCAGCACGGTGACGCCGTGCGCGGCGCAGCCGGCCAGCAGCCCGGGGACGTCGAGCATGTCCTCCTCGCGCAGGACGAGGGTGGCGCCCGCGCCCAGGGTGAGGAAGATCTCCTCGACGCTGGCGTCGAAGTGCAGCGGGGCGAACTGCAGGACCACGTCGTCGGCGGTGATGCCGTAGACGTCGGTGGCCGCGGCCGTGAAGGCGGCGAGCGCGTCCTGGCCGACGACCACGCCGTTCGGGGTGCCGGTGGAGCCGGAGGTGTAGATGACGTACGCGGCGTCCGGGTCCACGCCGGGTCCCGGCAGGACGTGTTCGCCGTCGACGGTGGTCAGGCCGGTGCCCGTGCAGTCCGCGAGGACGGCCGCGGTGCGGGCGGCCGGGGCCCCGGGGTCCAGCGGCAGGTAGGCCGCGCCGGTGCGCAGGGCGGCGAGGAGGCCCACGACGGCGTCGATGCCGCGCGGCCGGTGCACGGCGACCAGCCGGCCCGGCCCCGCCCCCCGGGCGGCCAGCTCGTCGGCGCGGAACGCCACGGCGAGGGCCAACTGCCCGTAGGTCATCCGGCGTTCGCCGTGCACGAGGGCGGTCCGCTCGGCGTCCTGACCGGCGATCCGGTCCAGGACGCGGGACGCCGTGCGGGGCGCCGGGCCGCCGTCCAGGACGGCGGAGGCGGTGGGGACGGTCGAGGGCATCGCGGGGCCTCCAGGCGAGGGATCGGGGTGTGCCGCCGGCTGACGTGCTCTCACGCTAGGCAGCGCGCGTGCCCCCGGCGGGCAGTCGGCGGGGCAGCTGCCCGGCGGCTCGGCACCCGCTTCCTGCCGCTGCCACCGCGAAACTGCCGCCGCGGCTGCCGCCGCCCGTCCCGGCCGTGCCCGGCGCCGCCCGCCTCAGCGGTGGACGGCGGTCTCGTCTCCGCGGTGCCTCCCGACGACCCTCTCCGCGGTGCCTCCCGACGACCCTCTCCGCGGTGCCTCCCGACGACCCTCTCCGCGGTGCTGTCCGCCGCCCCTCTCCGCGGTGCCTTCCGCCGCCCCCTCTCCACGGTGCCTGCCGCCGCCCGCCTCCGCCGTGGCCGGGCACGACGAAGCCCGGAGCGGCCGAGGATGCCTTCGGTCGCTCCGGGCGGTGGGTCGGTCGCGGCGCGGGCCGCTCCCTCGCCGACGCCGTGCGAGGCGCGGGTGTTCTCCGGGCGTGGGGCCGCCCGTCCCTTACGGCTGACGGACCCGGCTGCCGCCGCGTGTGCGGCGGCGCAGCGGCGGTGCCGGTGCGGGACCGGCGGTGGCCGCGGCCGCCGCCAAATAGGCGGCCAGTTTGGCCGGGGTGGGGTGGCGGAACACCTCGCGCAGGGTGAGCTCGCGGCCCAGTTCGGTGCGGACCCGGTTGACCAGCCGGACCGCGAGCAGCGAGTGGCCGCCCGCCTTGAAGAAGTTGTCGCCCGGGCCGACTTCCCGCCCGTCGAGCACCTCCCCGAACAGCCGCAGCACCCCGGTCAGCAGGGTGTCCCCCGGCCCGCTCACGTCGTCGCGGGCGTCCCGAACGGCCTCCCGCGGGCGGGCGGTGTCGTCGGGCGCGACGGTGATCACGGCCGGCACGCTGTACTCCGGCAGTCGCTCCGCCGCCCAGGCCTGCACGTCCTCCTCGACGAGCCCCCGGCCGGTCACCCGGGCCGTGATGCGGTCCTCGGCGACCCGGACCCGGGCGTCGTCCACCGCCGGGTGCGCGGACAGGACGGCCGCCACGTGCCGCACGTCGATCCGGTAGCCGCTCACCGAAGGCCGCTCGCCGCGCCGGTCGGCCGGAGCCGGGAGGTCTCCGACGCGTGCGTCCGGGTCGGACGCGTACAGCTCCAGTGCCCGCGTCAGCAGATCGGTGAGCCGGGCGGCCCCGGCCGGCGTGAACAGGTCCGTGGCGTACTCCAGTACGCCCGCAAGGGAGCCGTCCGGCTGTTCCGTCAGCGCGAAGGTGAGGTCCGACTTCGCGGTCGTCGAGGTGTGCGGCAGCTCGGTGCCGGCCAGCGGGCCGGCCGACGTGTCCTCCCGTCCCGGACGGGAGTCGACCTGGAGCATCACCTGCACCAGGGGGTGGTGGGCGGTGGAGCGGTGCGGGTTGAGGTGCTCCACCAGCCGGTCGAAGGGCAGGTCCTGGTGGTCGTAGGCGGCCAGATCCGCGTCGCGCACCCGTTCCAGGAGGGTGCCGAAGCCGGGATCGCCGGAGGTGTCGGTGCGCAGGACGAGGGTGTTGACGAAGAAGCCGACCAGGCCGGACAGCGCGTCGTCGCCGCGCCCCGCCACGCTGGTGCCGAGCGCCAGGTCGGTCCCCGCGCCCAGCCGGGTCAGGCAGGCCGCGAGCGCCGCCTGCACGGCCATGAACAGCGTGGCGCCCCGGGACCTCGCGGTCCGCGCCAGGGCCCGGTGGGTGGCGGTGGGCACCGTGAAGCCGGTCAGCGCACCGCGTCCGGACGGCACGGCCGGGCGCGGCCGGTCCGTCGGCAGGTCGGTCAGCGGCGGCAGCTCCGCCAAGGTGTCCTGCCAGAAGCGCAGTTCGTCGTCGGCGCCGCCGTCGGCGAGCACCTGCCGCTGCCACAGGGTGTAGTCGGCGTACTGGAGGGGCAGGGCGGGCCGGTCCGGCGCCTGTCCGCGCGCCCGCGCTTCGTACGCGGCCGCCAGGTCGGCCAGCAGCGGGCCGGTGGACCAGCCGTCGGCGGCGATGTGGTGCAGCAGCAGGACGAGGGTCTGCGGGCCGTCGCCCTGCGGGTGCAGCAGCCAGGCCCGCAGGGGGATGTCGCGGGCCAGGTCGAAGACGTGCGCGGCGGCGGCGTCGACGGCCGCCGCGGGATCGGCGGGCCGGCCCAGCTCGAGGTGCGGGCGGGCCCCGTCCAGCACCTGCTGGTACGGCTCCCCGCCCTCGCTGCCGTAGACGGTGCGCAGCACCTCGTGCCGTTCGGCGACGTCCGCGAGCGCGTCGGCCAGCGTCATCGGGTCCAGCGGCCGTTCCAGCCGCCGTACCAGGGCGATGTTGTAGGTGGCGGACGGGCCTTCCATCTGGTCGACGAACCACAGCCGGCGCTGGGCGTACGACAGCGGCAGCCGCGCGGGACGCCGGTCGGCGGGGACGGCCACCGGGCGGGGCCGGGACACCGTGTCGTCCGCCCCGGTCTCGGCCAGCCGCCGGTGCAGGGCGAGGGGGGTCGGTGCGAGGAACAGGTCGCGGATGCCCACGTCGACGCCGAGCACCGCCTTGACGCGGTTAACCAGCTTGCTGGCGAGCAGCGAATGCCCGCCGGACTTGAAGAAGTTGGCCTCGGCGGTGAACGTGTCGCGCCCCAGCGCCGCGGCGAAGAGCCCGGCGAGGATCTCCATGCGCGGGGCGTGCGCGGCGGCCCCGGCGGTGGCGGCTCCGGCGGTGTCCGCGGCGGGCTGCCGCGCGGCCGTCGCCGCCAGCCGCTCGCGCCGGGCCGTCAGGGACCGCTCCTCCTCGGCCGTCAGCAGTCCGAGGTCCGACACCCGTGCCGCGGCGTCGGTGGCGACGGACCGCAGCGCGCGTGTGAACACCTCCAGCAGCAGGCGGGCCGTGTCCGCCTCGAACAGGTCCGTGGCGTACCCGAGGTGGAGGTCCATCCCGGCGGGGCCGCCGTCCGCCGTGCGGCGCACGGCGCAGTGGAACGACAGGTCGAACTTGGCGGCGCCCAGATCGGTGGTGGTCGCGGTGGCGGTCAGCGCGCCGAGAGCGGCCCGTTCGGCGGCGGTCTCCTGCACGGTGAGCATCACCTGGAAGAACGGGTGCTCGCCCAGGGCGCGCCCCGGCCGTGCGAGCTTCTCGACGAGCAGGTCGAACGGGAGGTCCTGGTGGTCGAAGGCGGCCAGGTCGGCGTCGCGCACCCGGTCCACGAGTTCGGCGACGGCCGGATCCCCGGACAGGTCCGTGCGCAGCACCAGGGAGTTGACGAAGCAGCCGACCAGTTCGTGCAGGTCCTGGTGGGAGCGGCCGGCCACCGGAGTTCCGACGGCCAGGTCCGGGCCCGCGCCGACGGCACGGAGCGCGGCCGCCAGGGCCGCCCTGACCACCATGAACAGGCTGGCTCTGCGCTCCCGCGCGAGTGCCGTCAGCGCGCGGTGGGCGCCGGCGTCCAGGACGGCCGTCACCGCCGCTCCGCGCCCCGACGGCTCGACCGGCCGCGGGTGGTCGTACGGAAGGTCCGTCCGCTCGGGCAGGCCGGACAGGGTCTGCTCCCAGAAGGCCAGCAGCCGCTCCCGTGCCGGCCCGGCCAGCAGTTCGCGCTGCCACAGGGCGAAGTCGGCGTACTGCACGGGCAGTGCCGGCCAGGCGGGTGCGCGGCCCGCGAGGCGTGCCGTGTAGGCCTCGCCCAGGTCGCGCACCAGCGGGGCGAGGGACCAGCCGTCCGTGGCGATGTGGTGCACGAGCAGGACGAGGACGGCGGTGCCGTCACCGGGCAGGAACACCCGCGCGCGCAGGGGGCCTTCAGACGCGAGGTCCAGGTGCGAGCGGCCGAAGGCGGCCACCCGCCGGTCCAGTTCGCCGGGCGGGCAGGGTTCCCACTGCGGCGGTCCGTCGGGGATCAGGTCCGCCGGCATCACCCGCTGGAAGGGTTCGCCGTCCTTGGACCCGTACACCGTGCGGAGCACCTCGTGCCGGGCGCGGACGTCGGCCAGCGCGGCGGCGAGCGCCCGCCGGTCGGGCACCCCGTCGAGGCGCAGCACCAGTGGCGCGTTGTAGGCGGCGGAGGCGCCCTCGATACGGCCGAGCAGCCACAGGGCGCGCTGCGCGGCCGACAGGGGCAGCAGGGCGGGGCGTTCCCCGGCCGGTACGGCCGTCAGCTGCGGCCGGTCGTCGGCGCGGTCGGTCCGTGCCGCTTCGTCGAGCCTGCGGTGCAGCGCGGCCGGGGTGGGCGCGAGGAAGAGGTCGCGGATGCCCACGTCCGTGCCGAGCGCCCCGCGGATGCGGTTGACCAGCTTGCCGGCGAGCAGGGAGTGGCCGCCGTTGCGGAAGAAGTTGGTGTCCGCGGCGACCGTCTCCCGGCCGAGCACCTCGGCGAACAGGCCGCACAGGATCTCCTCGCGCGGGGTGAGCACGTCGGCCCGGACGGCCGCGGGCGCGGGCCCGGCGCTCGCGGTACGCCCGGTGCGGGCGGGGCGCCGCCGCAGGGCCTGCCGTTCCCCGGCACTCAGCAACCGGAGCTCGCCGACGGGTCGCCGCGGGTCGGCGGCGAACGCGGCCAGAGCCTCGAGGTAGGCGCCGAGCAGCAGCCGGGCGGTGTCCTCGTCGAACAGGTCCTCGGCGTACGTCAGGGCCACGTCGATGCCGTCCGGGCGGCCGTCCGCGGTGTGGTGCTCGGCGCAGTACCAGGTCAGGTCGAACTTGGCCGCGTCCAGGCCGGTGTCGGCGGTGCGTCCGGTGATGCCGCCGGTGAGGAGGAGGGGATCCGGGCCTGCGTCGTCCGCCGCCACGGTCAGCATCACCTGGAAGAACGGGTGGTGGCCGAGGGCCCGTTCCGGCGCCAGGTGCTCCACGAGCACGTCGAAGGGCAGGTCCTGGTGTTCGTAGGCGGCCAGGTCGGCGTCGCGGACCCGGTCGACCAGTGCGGACACGGCCGGGTCGCCGGACAGGTCGGTGCGCAGGGCGAGGGAGTTGACGAAGAACCCGACCAGGTCGTACAGGTCCTCCTCCGGGCGGCCCGCGACGGGCGTGCCGATCACGATGTCCTCGCCGGCCCCGGCGGCCGCCAGGGCGGTCGCCAGCGCGGCCCGGGCCACCATGGTCGGCGTGGCGTTCCGGGCGCGGGCCAGGGCCAGCAGGCCCGCATGGGCGGCCGCGTCCAGCCGGCCGGTGACGGTGGCTCCGCGGCCGGACGGCTCGGCCGGGCGGGGCCGGTCGGCGGGCAGGTCGAGCAGCGCGGGCGCTCCGTCCAGTGCGCCGCGCCAGTGGGCCAGTTGCTCGGCGGCCAGGCTGTCCGGGTCGGCCGGGTCGCCCAGCAGTTCGTGCTGCCACAGCGTGTAGTCCCGGTACTGGACGGGCAGCGGCTCCCAGGCCGGCGCCCGGCCCGCGCACCGGGCGGCGTAGGCCACCGCCAGGTCGCGCAGCAGGGGGCGTACGGACCATCCGTCGGTGGCGACGTGGTGGAGCAGCAGGACGAGCACGGAGGTGGCCGGGGAGGGGACGGTGGCGGTGCCGGCGGTGGGGGCGGTGCCCGTGGTCCCGTCACCGGTCCGGAACAGCCGGGCGAGCAGCGGCGGCCGGGCGGTGATGTCGATCGGCTGCCGGACGAACGCGGCGACGGCCGCTTCGCGTTCAGCGGGTGCGCAGTCCTCGACGGCCAGCGGCTCGACGGCGGAGGCCGGCCGCACCTGCTGGTAGGGCTCCCCGTCGGCGCCGGCCGCCAGGACGGTCCGCAGCACCTCGTGCCGCTCCACGACGTCGGCCAGGGCGGTCCGCAGGGCATCGGGGTCCGGCACGCCGTCCAGGTGGAGCACGACGGGGGCGTTGTAGGCCGCGGAGGGCCCGTGCAGGCGGCCCAGGAACCACAGCCGGCGCTGGGCGAACGACAGCGGGATCACGGTCATGGTCCTTACGCGTCCTGGCCCGGCGCGGCGGCGACGAGCGTGTCGATGTGGGCGGCGAGGTCGCGCAGCCGGGGGTTGGCGTAGACGGCCTTCACCGGCAGGGCGACGCCGAGTTCGGCGCGGACCCGCGACACCAGCTTGATCGCGAGCAGGGAGTGTCCGCCCAGTTTGAAGAAGTTGTCGTCCGGCCCGATGCGGGAGGCTCCGAGCACGGTGGACCAGACCCCGGCGATCAGCGCCTGGGACCGGGACAGCGCCGGGTCGGCGGCCTCGGGCGCCGCCTTCCGCACGGCGGGAGCGGGCAGTGCGGCCCGGTCCAGCTTGCCCTGCGTGGTGGTGGGGAAGCGCTCCACGGCCACGAAGGCCGCCGGGACCATGTACGCGGGCAGCGTCGCCGCCAGGTGTGCGCGCAGGGCCGCGGCGTCCGCCGGGCCGGCCGCCGGGTCCTGCGGGCGGTGGTAGGCCACCAGGCCGGGGGCGCCGTTGACGTCGTCGCGCAGGACGACCACGGCTTCGGCGACCCGTGCGTGTCCGGTCAACGCGGCTTCGATCTCGGGCAGTTCGATGCGGTGACCGCGCAGTTTGACCTGCCCGTCGGCCCGTCCGAGGCAGACCAGCCGGCCGTCCGGCAGCAGCCGCACGAGATCGCCGGTGCGGTACATGCGGGCGCCCGAGCCGTCCGGGTCGGCGATGTAGCGGTCCGCCGTCAGGGCCGGGCGCTTCCGGTAGCCGCGGCCCACGCGCGGGCCCGCCAGGTACAGCTCGCCGCTGCCGCCGGGCGGCACCGGGCGCAGCGCCTCGTCCAGGACCCGTCCGCGCAGGCCGGGCAGGACCGTGCCGATGTGCGGTTCGTCCGCGCCGTCGATCCAGCCCGCCGTGGCGTCCACGGTGCATTCGGTGGGCCCGTACAGGTTGACCGCGCGCAGCACGCCGGCCGTGGTCCGCTCGCCGATCCGCCGCCACAGGGCGGGGCCGATCGCCTCGCCGCCGACGAGCAGGGTCAGGGGGCGCGGCCCGCCGTCGGCCGTCAGCAGCTCCAGCAGCGGTTCGGCGTGGGCGGGAGTGATGTCCAGGGCGGTCAGGGCCTGCTCGTCGACGAAGCGGGCCAACAGCGCCGGGTCGGCGCGCGTGTCGTCGTCGACCATGACCAGGGTGTCGCCGCGGCACAGCCGTACCCACTGCTGTACCGAGGCGTCGAAGGAGGGCGAGGCGTTCCAGCCGACCCGGCCGGTGCCCGGGCCGGCGATGCCCTCGGACTCCAGCTCGGCCAGCAGCGCGGAGACCGCGGCCCGGCCGATCTCGACGCCCTTGGGGCGGCCGGTGGACCCCGAGGTGTAGATGACGTACGCGAGTCCGTCCCCGGGGACGGGCACGGGCTCGTACGGCGTCTGCGTTTCGCCCGTGGACGCCGTGAGGTGGCCGACGGTGACATGCGCGGTGCCCGGTGCAAGGACGTCGGTGCAGCCGTCGGGGACGACGACCAGGTCGGCGCCGGAGTCCGCCACCAGGTAGCGCCGCCGCTCGGCGGGGAGTCTCGGGTCGACCGGGAGGTAGGCGGCGCCCGCGGTGAGGGTGCCGATCAGGGCGGTCACCAGGTCGGCGCCGCGCGGCAGGGCGAGGGCGACGACGCTCTCCGGGCCGATGCCGCGGGCGGCGAGCCGGCCGGCGATCCGCATGGCCTCGGCGCGCAGCCCGGCGAAGGTCAGTTCGCGGTCGGCGGCGACCACGGCGGTGCGGCCGGCGGGCGCCTGGGCCAGGCGGTCCAGCAGGTCGGTGACGGACGGGGCCGGGCGCTCAGCGGTGTCCGCGACGGCGGCGCCGCGCTCCGGGGTGCGCGTGGCGGTGGCGAGGTGCTCGGCGGTACGCGCAGCGGTGGCGGGGACCTCGGTGGTGTGCGTGGTGGCGGTGGCAGGAGGCTCGGCGACGCTCGTGGCGGAGGCGGGGCGCTCGGGCAGGACGGCGGTCATGGCGGCGGTCACTCTCCGGAGAAGACGGTTGTGGCGGGCTCGGTGGTGGGGGCGCAGTCGGCGAGCGCGATCGGCTCGCCCATGGCGACGAGGATCTTGCGGTCGCCCTTGAATGCCTCGCGGCCGTGTGCGCACAGGACGTTGTCGACGAGCATGAGATCGCCCTCCTGCCAGGTCTCGCGGACCGTCACCCGGTCGTAGACGGCGTTGATGGCGTCGACCTCGTCGTCGGTGAGGCGGCTGCCGTCGCCGAGGTAGGTGTTGAAGGGCAGGCCGTCCTCGCCGTACGTCTCGACCAGCACGTCGCGGACGTCCGGGTCGAGGGTGCGGCTGTTCCAGAACGCGAAGTGGTTGAACCAGCTCCGCTCCCCCGTGACCGGGTGGGTGACGATCGCGGAGCGGCGCTGACGGGTCACGAGCGAGTCGTCGTCCCGCCACTCGAAGCCGACGGTGTTCTCCGCGCAGTACGCCTCGGCGACGCTCCTGTCCTCGGTGGCGAACGTCTTGTACCAGGGCAGCCCGGCCAGTTCGGAGTAGTTGCGCACCAGCAGCCAGCCCATCCGCTCGAAGCGCGCGACCAGGTCCGGCGGGAGCAGGCGCAGCGCCTCCCGCATGTCGCCGACCGTGGTGGCGCCGCCCTCCTCGGGCGCGATGACGCAGCCGAACAGCAGGACGCCGGGGAAGTCGAGGGTGTAGCTGTTCTCGTTGTGCAGCCGGATGGGCTGGACGGCGGGCAGGTCGGTGGAGGAGAAGACGCCCTCGCCGAAGTCGGTGCGCGGGGTGGCCTTCTCCTTGTAGCCGGCCCGCTGCGAGATCAGCGCGTCACGGGCGGCGGCGAAGCTCGCCGCGTCCCGCACGGGCAGGCCGCGCAGCAGGACGGCACCGGAGCGGTGCAGCTCGGCCTGGATCTGCTCGCGGTGGACCGTCAGCCAGGCCACGGCCTCGTCGAGTCCCGCGGCAGCCGGAACGTGCACGACGACGGGCTTGCCCGGTTCGCGGACCGGGGTGATCGAGCCCGTGGCGGGAACGGCCGGGGCGTCTGCGTAAAGGGTCATGAGGAATCCTTGGAAGTGAGGAAAGCGGGAGGCGGATCGGGTCGGCCGCGGGGCCCGTCAGGCGGCCGGGGTACGGGGCCCGTCAGGCGGCCGAGGCGGTGACGCGGGCGCCGACGACGGAGGACAGCACCGAGAAGAACCGCGGCAGCTGGTCCTGGAAGTAGAAGTGGCCGCCCGGCAGGACGTGCTGGGTGAACGCCCGGCCGGTGACCTCGGCCCAGCGGCCGAGGGAGGCGGCCGGGGCGACCGGGTCGGCGTCCCCGCCGATCACCGTCACGGGGCACTCCACACGGGCTTCGGCCACCGGGCAGCGGTAGACGTCGTCGATGGCGAAGTCGGCGCGGATGGACGGGATGACGATCTCCCGCAGCTCCGGGTCGTCGAGGATGGCGTCGTCGGTGCCGCCGCGCTCCTTGATGGCGGCCACCAGCTGGTCGTCGTCCAGCCGCTCGGGGTGGACGACGGCCGGGTTGTCGAGGAACGGCGCCCGGCACGCGGAGGCGACCAGCGCCCGCGGCGTGCGGCCGGCCGCCTGGAGCAGCCGCACCACCTCGAAGGCGACCAGGGATCCCATGCTGTGTCCCAGGACGACGAGGTCGTCGGTGGCCCCGGGAGGCAGGCAGGCGGCCACCGGTCCGGCCAGGTCGGCGATGTCGCGCGGCAGGTCCTCGGCGAACCGGGCACCGCGCCCCGGGTACTGGCCGATGAGCAGCCGCACGTCGGCGGGGAGGTGCTCGCGCCAGTCGGCATAGGCGTGGGCGTTGCCGCCGGCGTGCGGCAGGACCAGCAGTGCGGTGCGCTGCGGTCCTTCACCGGGCAGGTCCCAGACCACGTCGTCGGGCGCGGGAGTCGGTGCGGTGTGGTCGGTCATGCGGAACTCCGTTACTGGTCGTCGGTGCGGCGGCGGAGGGTGGGCCGCACGCGCTTGGGTGCGGCGGAGCCGGTCGCCCGCCGGGATTCGATGTGCTGGGCCAGGGCGGCCGGGGTCGGGTGCCGGAAGACGTCGCGCAGGGTGAGCGACGCCCCGAGGGCGGTGCCGATGCGGTGGATGAGGCGGGCGGCGAGCAGGGAGTGCCCACCGTGGTCGAAGAAGCTGTCGTCGATCGACAGCACGCCCTTCACGGGCAGCGTTTGGGTGAACAGGTCGAGCACGGTCGTCTCGAGCGGGGTGCGCGGGGCACGTCCACCGCCGCTCGGCTCAGGCGCGCGGACGGCGGGCAGCGCGCGCTTGTCGATCTTCCCGTTGGGCGTGAGCGGCAGCCGGTCCAGCGCGACCACGAACGCCGGGACCATGTGGTCCGGCAGCCGCTCGGCCAGCCAGCGGCGGATCTCCTGCGGGTCGGGGCCGGGAGCGGCGGTGGGCACCACGTAGGCGGTGAGGTGGTCGGTGGCCAGGAGGACGGCCTGGGCGATGCCGGGGTGCCCGGTCAGCACGGTCTCGATCTCGGTCGGCTCGATCCGGAAGCCCCGGATCTTGACCTGCCCGTCACTGCGGCCGGCGTAGTGCAGCTTGCCGTCGCCGTCCCAGTGCGCCCGGTCACCCGTGCGATAGAGCCGACTGCCTTCAGGGCCGTAGGGGTTGGGCAGGAAACGGGTGGCGGTGGTGGCGGGCTGGGCCAGATAGCCGTGCGCGATGCCCTCACCGGCCAGATACAACTCCCCCGTCACACCGGGCGGCACCGGACGCAGACGCTCGTCCAGGACGTAGGCGAACTTGTTCACCAACGGCCGGCCGATGGACACACTCGCGCCCAACTCGACGCCACGGTCCACCGTGTGGGTGGTCGTGAACCCCATCGACTCGGCCGGGCCGTAGCCGTTGGTGACCGTCAGGTGTGGGTGAACAGCGTGCAGGCGCTTGATGTGTGTCGGAGAGGCCGGCTCACCACCGGTGAACACGATCCGGGTCGTCCCGAAGGTGTCCGGGTGCTCGTCGACGAGGTAGTTGAACAGGCTCGACGACAGTTGCAGCATCGTCACCCGGTGCCGGACCGACAACTCCGCCACCCTCGCGGGCTCCGGCCGCTGACCGGCCTGGAGCACCGTCGTCCCGCCATGCAGCAACGCACCCCAGAACTCCAGACTGAACGCGTCCCACGACACCGGCGAACACTGCAGGAACACCTCCCCCGGCCCGAACCGGGCATACGACTGCGCCGTCACCGTCGACACCAGATTCCGGTGCGACGACACAATCCCCTTCGGACGCCCCGTCGACCCCGACGTGAACATCACACAGGCGGTGTCCTCACTCGCGACCGGAAGGCGCAGGTCTTGCCCGTCACGTGCGGCGATCGCCCGATCTTCGCGGTCGATCAGCACCGACGGACCGCCGATCCCCCGCGCGTGCTGCGCCGCGTCCGTGATCAGGACACGCAGTCCCGCCTCCTCGACCGTCCCGCGCAACCGCTCATCGGGAAACTCCGGATCCAGCAGCACATACCCGGCACCCGCCTTCACCACCGCGATCAGGGCCACGGCGAAGTCGAGACCGCGCTCCAGCAGCACACCGGCCAAGTCCCCACGCCCGAGCCCCTGCGCCCGCACATGCCGCGCAAGGCGATTGGCGCGACGGTTCAACTCTCCGTAGGACAAGGTCGCGTCACCGAAGACCACCGCCGGAGCATCCGGCCGGCACCGCACCTGCTCCTCGAACCCGGTCGTCAGCACAAGCTCCTCACTGTGCCGCACCGACCTGCCGGACCACTCCCCCACCATCCGCCGGCGCTCCGCGGTGTCGAGGATCTCCAGTTCCGAGAGGGCGGTCTCGGGGGCGGCCACCGCGTGCTCCAGCACGCGACGCAGGATGGCCACCATCCGTTCGACGGTCGGGCGGTCGTAGAGGTCGGAGCTGTACAGCACTGTCCCGGCCAGGCCGGCGTCCTCGTCGGCGGCGAGCAGGAACTCCAGGTCGAACTTGACCGACCCGGTGACCGGTGGCTCGGCGGCAACGACCTGGATCCCGGGGAGGTCAGGAAGCACGGGTGCGCCGGATTCCAGTGTGAGACAGATCTGGAACAGGGGATGCCGGGCCAGGGAACGCGCGGGGTTCACTGCCTCCAGGACGAGGTCGAACGGCGCGTCCTGGTGGCTGAAGGCGTCCAGGTCGGTCGTCCGCACGCGGGTGAGCAGCTCCCGGAAATCGGGGTCGCCCGAGGTGTCGGTGCGGAGCACGAGGGTGTTGACGAAGAAGCCCACCAGGTCCGTGAGCGCCTCGTCGGGACGGCCCGCGACGGGGGAGCCGAGGGGGATGTCCGTACCGGCGCCCAGCCGCGTCAGGGTCGCGGCCAGTGCGGCCTGGAGCACCATGAACGGGGTGCAGCGTTCGGCACGGGCCAGTTCGAGGACGCGCTTGTGCAGGTCCCGGCCGAAATCCACCCGGATTCCGTCACCGCGCCGCCCGGCGACCGCCGGCCGCGGCCGGTCCGTCACCAGAGCCAGTTCCTCGGGCAGGTCGGCAAGCGCAGTGCGCCAGTACGCCAGTTGCTCGTCGAGCACGCTGCCTTCCAGCGCCGAGCGCTGCCAGAGAGCGTAATCGGCGTAGTCGAGGGGCAGCGGCTCCCAGTCGGGGGCGCGGCCCGCCGTCCGGGCCGCATAGGCGGCGGACAGATCCGCGAACAAGGGGCGCAGGGACTGCCCGTCGGTGGCGATGTGGTGCAGCAGGACGAGCAGGGTGGACCGACCGTCGGCTTCGCGCAACAGCGTGATCCGCAGCGGGTGTTCGGTGGCCAGGTCGAAGGCGTGCCGGGCCGCAGCGTGCAGCTCGGTCTCGGCCTCTGCCGGCGTCACTTCACGGATCTCCACGAACACGCCGGCCGCGGCCTCCTCGGCGGGCGTGACGACCTGGTACGGCTGTCCTTCCGCGGTCGCGAAGCGGGTCCGCAGCGGTGCGTGCCGCCGCACGAGATCGCCCACGGCGGCCCGTAGCGCCGCGGTGTCCACCTCGCCGCCGCTCAGCCGGAACGCCATCGGCACGTTGTAGGCCGTGTCGGGTCCGTGCAGCCCGGCCACCAGCCACAGCCGTTGTTGTGCGGAGGAGAGCGGCAACCGGTCGGGGCGTGCGACGGCTCGGGTGAGGGCCGGAAGGGCCGGGCGGCCGGTGGCTTCCGTGATGCGCCGGGCCAGGGCGGCGGGGGTGGGGTGCCGGAAGACGTCGCGCAGGGTGAGCGTGACGCCGAAGGTGGCGGTGATGCGGTGGATGAGGCGGGCGGCGAGCAGGGAGTGCCCGCCGTGGTCGAAGAAGCTGTCGTCGATCGACAGCGGCGCGGCCGAGCCGAGCACCTCGCCGGTCATGTCGCGCACCAGCTCCTCGAGTTCGGTGCGGGGGGCACGGCCGGATGAGGTCAGTGGGGCTTCCACCTGCGGCAGTGCACGTCTGTCGATCTTCCCGTTGGGGGTGAGAGGCAGCCGGTCCAGCAGTACGAAGTGGGCGGGCACCATGTGCTCGGGGAGCCGCTCGCGCAGCCAGGCGCGGAGGGCGGCGGGCGTGAGGGGGGAAGTGGGCACCACGTAGGCGGTGAGGTGGTCGGTGGCCAGGAGGACGGCCTGGGCGATGCCGGGGTGCCCGGTCAGCACGGTCTCGATCTCGGTCGGCTCGATCCGGAAACCCCGGATCTTGACCTGCCCGTCACTGCGGCCGGCGTAGTGGAGCTTGCCGTCGCCGTCCCAGTGCGCCCGGTCACCCGTACGGTAGAGCCGACTGCCTTCAGGGCCGTAGGGGTTGGGCAGGAAACGTGTGGCGGTGGTGGCGGGCTGGGCCAGATAGCCGTGCGCGATGCCCTCACCGGCCAGATACAACTCCCCCGTCACACCGGGCGGCACCGGACGCAGACGCTCGTCCAGGACGTAGGCGAACTTGTTCACCAACGGCCGGCCGATGGACACACTCGCGCCCAACTGCTCGGACCGGTCGACGGTGTGGGTGGTCGTGAACCCCATCGACTCGGCCGGGCCGTAGCCGTTGGTGACCGTCAGGTGTGGGTGAACAGCGTGCAGGCGCTTGATGTGTGTCGGAGACGCCGGCTCACCACCGGTGAACACGATGCGGGTCGTCCCGAAGGTGTCCGGGTGCTCGTCGACGAGGTAGTTGAACAGGCTCGACGACAGTTGCAGCATCGTCACCCGGTGCCGGACCGACAACTCCGCCACCCTCGCGGGCTCCGGCCGCTGACCGGCCTGGAGCACCGTCGTCCCGCCGTGCAGCAACGCACCCCAGAACTCCAGACTGAACGCGTCCCACGACACCGGCGAACACTGCAGGAACACCTCACCCGGCCCGAACCGGGCATACGACTGCGCCGTCACCGTCGACACCAGATTCCGGTGCGACGACACGATCCCCTTCGGACGCCCCGTCGACCCCGACGTGAACATCACACAGGCCGCATCCTCACCCGTGAGCGCCACGTCGAGATCGCCCTGCTCGCGCTCCTCGATCGCCTCGTGTTCGCGGTCGATCAGCACCGACGGACCGCCGATCCCCCGCGCGTGCTGCGCCGCGTCCGTGATCAGGACACGCAGTCCGGCCTCCTCGACCGTCCCGCGCAACCGCTCGTCGGGAAACTCCGGATCCAGCAGCACATACCCGGCACCCGCCTTCACCACCGCGATCAGGGCCACGGCGAAGTCGAGACCGCGCTCCAGCAGCACACCGGCCAAGTCCCCACGCCCGAGCCCCTGCGCCCGCACATGCCGCGCAAGGCGATTGGCGCGACGGTTCAACTCCCCATAGGACAACGACGCGTCACCGAAGACCACCGCCGGAGCATCCGGCCGGCACCGCACCTGCTCCTCGAACCCGGTCGTCAGCACAAGCTCCTCGCCGTGCCGCACCGACCTGCCGGACCACTCCCCCAGGACCTTCTGCCGTTCACCGGCGTCCAGGACCTCCGTGCGGGACAGCGCGAGGCCGGGCCCGGCGAGGAGGCGTTCCGCGAACCTCACGAAGCGGTCCTGGTGTCCGGCCACCGCCTGGAGGTCGCAGACCTCGGGGGAGGCGTCGAAGTCGATCCGCAGGCCGAGGTCGGGCCCGAGGTCGTAGACCCCGACCGCCAGGTCCTCCACCGGACCGTTGCCGAGGTTGTGCTGGACGGTCGGCAGGCCGAAGAAGCGCTTGCCGGGGGCGAACGCCATGATGTTGACCTGCGGGGAAGCGATCCGCCGGGCCGTCTCGCCGAGGCCCAGATCCCGGCAGACGTCCTCGTAGCGGGCCCGCTGGTGCCTCAGCCCTTCGCGGGCTTGTGTCCGCACCGTGGTGAGCAGCTCGGCGAGGGAGTCGCCGGCGCGGACCGGGACCCGCAGGGGAATGACGTTCGACATCATGCCGGGGGTGCGGCGGGCCAGTTCGGTGCGCCGGCTCGTCACCGGCAGCCCCAGCACGGGTGTGTCCGCGCCGCCGACCCGGTGCACGTAGGCCGCGACGAGGGCGAGGACGAGCATCGTCCAGGGGGCCCGGTGGGCGCGGGCGATCTCCTTCAGCCGGTCGGACCGTTCGGCTCCGAGGAGGACGGTGCGGCGGGTGAACGGCAGGGCTCCGGCCCGGGTCGCAGCGGTGTGGCCCTCGGCGAGCCTCGGCGCGGGCTCCACGTCGGCCAGGTGCGCGGACCAGTACGCTCGGTCCTCGGCGGCCTCCGGGGACGCGCGGTACGACGCGTCCTCGTCGAGCAGGTCGGCGAGCGTCCCGAACGGTGTCTCTCCCCACGGTCGGCCCGCCGCCGCGTGGTCGTACAGCTCGACCAGGCGCTCGTCGAGCAGGGCGATGCCCATGCCGTCGATCGCCAGGTGGTGGAAGGCGTGGAAGTAGAACCAGCGCTCCTCCCCCGCCTCGGTGCGGCCCGCGCGGATCAGCGCGTGGCGGGTGAGCCAGTCGTGGGCCAGGTCGAAGGGGCGGGCGAGTTCGGCGTCCATCCAGGCGCGGGCCGCCGCCACCGGGTCGTGCTCGCCGCTCAGGTCGACGATGCTCAGACTGCGTCCGAGGGGCTTGGCGTGCACCTCCTGCCACAGGGTGCCGTCGTCGTCGCTGCCCACGCCTCGGATGCGCAGCGCGTCGGCTTCGCAGGCGAGCCGGTACCAGCAGCAGGCCAGCAGGCCGGTGTCGAGCGGTCCGGTGAGTTCGCGGTACTCCCCGATGTTGTAGCGGCAGCCGGAGGTGTCGAGGCCGTGTGCCATCCAGATGTCGCGCTGCGCCGCCGACAGCGGCAGCCGCACAGTGGAGGGCCCGTACGCGGTGCCCTGTTCCGACGCGGTCGGGGACATGGGGGTGCTCCTCGGAGTCGTGGGGCTGCTGGAGGCGGGTGACGGCCCGGGCGGTCGTCGCGGCCGGATGCCATACAAGCCCTGGCCGGCACGCGGGAGCGGCAGTTGTTCCGGCAATACGGGAGCAGGTCAGGAGGCGGCGGCAGTTGCCTCGGCAGGCCGGGCGAGAGCAGCGCGGACCAGGCCGAGGACGTGGAAGCGGGCGGCACCGTCCCGGTACACCGCGCTCACCGTGCCGCTGAGCAGCAGGTCGCGCAGGAAGCGGCCGCACTCGGCCGGGGTCAGGCCGGTGAGCCTGGTGAGGTCGCTCAGCTCGTGTCCCCGGTCGCGGGTGTCGCCGTGGGGGGCGGCCGGCGCGGACAGGGCGTCGAGCAGGGCGCGCGGGCCGGGCTGCAAGCGGGAGAGGCGGTCGCACAGTTGGGCGCGGAAGTCGCCCGCGCCCCCGGCCGGGTCGAGGTGGTCGAGCAGGGCGGTGGGGTCCGCGGCCAGGCAGCCGCACAGGGTCTCCAGGTCGTACACCACCAGCCAGGACGCGGCCGCGACGAGCGCCCCGGGGTGGCCGTCGAGGAGGCGGCAGACGGTGGCGGCCCGGTCCCTGTCCGCGGGGGTGGCCGTGAAGTCGGGCCGGGATCGCCTCACATGGTCCAGGAAGAGCCGCACGGCCGGGGACTCGCCCGCCTCGGTGCCGTCGCCGGGCAGCCCCAGCGGGGAGAGCAGGAAGATCCGCTCACCCGGCATGCCCCACGGTGCGTCGGACGTCACGAGCAGCCGCAGTCCGGGGCAGGTGCGCAGGAGCGCGGTCAGCCGGTCGATCCTCGGGGGTGCGGCCGGCGCGCCGTCCAGCACGAGCAACGCGGGCCCCTCACCGACCACTTCGGCCAGGGAGGCAGCGGCTGCCGCACCCCTCACTGCCGGGTCGGCTCCGGGACCGTCCGGGGCGAACAGCTCGCCGGCCAGGGCCGCGAGGCGGGTGGTGAGGGCGGCGTCCTCCGGGGCCAGGTAGTCGCCGCGGTGCCCGGGGAACGCGTACCAATGCACGGGGAGACCCGTGCCGTGGAGCCGTTCGGCCACCGCGAGGGCCAGCCGGGTCTTGCCCACGCCGGTCAGCCCCACCACGTTGACCAGCCGTTCCGTACCCGACTCCGCCAACTCGGCTGCCAGGATGTGTGTCTCCCCCTCGCGTCCCGCCATCGCGTGCAGCGCGGTCGGGGGTGCCGTCGGCTCCTGCCGCCCGGGGCCCGTGCCCCGGCCCTGCTGGGCCGCCTCCTCCAGCGCGGCCCGGGCTCGCGGACCGAGCCGCAGGGCGTCCGCCACCAGCTGGACGGTGCCGGAGCGCGGCCGTCTCGCCTTGCCCTGCTCCAGGTCCCGCAGGGCCCGGACGCTGATGGTGGACAGGTCGGCGAGTTCCTGCTGTGTGAGGCCGATCCGCAGCCGGTGGGAACGGATCAGCGCGCCTATCGCGGTCGTCTGCCGGGCGGGCGTGTCGCGAGCGGGGGCGGGAGCCGCGACGACGGGCGCGGCCTGGGGGAAGGTGCCGACCGGGCGGACCTGCGTCTGAAGGGGGATGACGGAGGCGGCGTGGGGAGGGCCGAACGCGCCGGCCGGGCGAGCGGGTGCGGTGCGGGCGGGGTCGGCGGCACGGGCGGCGCGGGTGGCGAGGGCGGCGAGGCTGTCCATGGTGACGCTCCCGGTGAAGGCGGTGGTCGGTGGCGGGACGGGACGGCACGGCCCGGTTCCCGCTTCCCATCGTCCGCAGGGCACTATCCCGCCGACATCGCGCGGCGGGTGTCCGCCCGCCGCGCCGCTATCACCGGCCGTCCCCACGCCGGCGCGGGGCGTGATAGCGCGGCGATAAGGGCGGGGGCGGTGCCGGGATTCCGGTCGTTCCTAGCGTGGTGCCCACGAAGAAGGAAGCGCCCCGGAAAGCCGGGGACGCCCTACCGGAAGGACACCGATCATGGCCGTCACCCCCGTTCTCCGCGCCGCCCTCGTCACCGTCGCCGTTGCCGGAGCCACCCTCCTGGGGGCGCAGATCGCCCAGGCCGACGGCCCGGCCGCCACCACCTCCGGGACGGCCGGCACGACGGCCGTGACCTCGCCGCAGGCCACCCCGTCGCCCACCGCGTCCGGTGACACCAACCCGTGGGACTGACGTCGTCGAGGCCGGCACCCGAAGCCGGTCCCGTATCCGAACTCCGCAGCCGGCGCAGCCATCACAGCCACCGGGCTCGCCGCAGCCACCGGTGCCGCGGTCACCGTACTCACCGCGATCGCAGCCTCACCGGCGTCTCGAGGTCGCAGGGACCGGGGTGATCACCCGACAGCCGAGACGCTCTCCCCCGCCGGTCCCTTCGCACGAGCCGGCCCCATCGCGTCGAGCAGCCGCTCCGCCTCCGCCAGCTCCGCGACCATCCGCCGTTCACGGAACGCGGCCGCCGCCTTCCCCAGCTGCTCGCGGGACCAATGCCGGTCCGCCGCCGCGTCGCTCGCCGTGAGCATCCGCGCCAGGTCCAGCCGGATCAGTGCCGCCCCGCCGTGGTCCATGATCTGCTCGCGGACCGTGAGGGCCTGCGTGTAGAAGCCGCGTGCGGCCTCACCACGTCCCAACTCCGCGTGCGCGTGCCCGAGATCGCGCAGCAGGTGCCCCTCACCGATGACGTCGCCCTGGTCCCGGCACAACTCCAGCACCTCGATGAACGTGCGTACGGCGTCCTCGTGCCGGCCCTGTCCCTGCTGCAGCTGTCCGGCACGGCGCAGGGTGCGCGCCACTCCGCCCGTGTATCCGACCGACCGGTAGATCGCGAGGGCCTCGTCGAGCCGGGACTGCGCCCCGGGGATCTCTCCGCGCCGCATCCAGATGTGCGCGCTCTGCGTGAGCACGATGGCCCGGCCCACGACGTCACCGGCCTGGTCGAAGTCCCTCAGGGCCCGGTCGTACAGGGTCAGGGCCCGGTCGTCGTCCCCGCGCATCCGCGCCAGCAGGGCGAGGTCGCGGTGGCACAGGGCGAGGCCCTGGCGGTCGCCGAGCACCTGGAAGAGGTCGAGGGCGGAGGTCAGCGCTCCGTGCGACTCCTCGTGCTGGCTGCGGCCGAGGTGCAGGACGCCGAGGGAGCTGAGCAGGGCCGCGGTGCCGCGGGTGTTGCCGGCCGCGCGGGCGCAGTCCAGCGCCAGTTGGTGGGTGCGCTGCCAGTCGTCGAAGTATCCCTTGCCCTCGAACAGGGTGGCCAGGGTGGCCGCCAGGTCCCAGCACAGTTCGTCCATCCCGGCGGCCGCCGCCTGCTCGACGGCCTGGACGAGGCCGGCGTGCTCGCTGTCCAGCCACTCCAGCGGGTTGACGAGCAGTTCGTCGACACAGTTCTCCGGCGGCACCCAGCGGGGGGCCGTGCCGTGCAGCACGGTGAAGTCACCGCCGTAGATCCGGCGGTGCGCCTGCTCGGCCAGGGACAGCCAGCCGCCTGTCATCCGTTCCAGGGCCGCGGCCTGCACGGCCGGTTCGTCGTGCAGGCCGAGCTGCTCCCGCGCGAACACCCGGATGATCTCGTGGAAGCGGTAGCGGAAGCCGCCGGTGGACTCGACTCCCACCACGTCCAGCATCTGCACGTCGACGAGGGGCTCGAGCAGGTCCGACGGGTAGGGGCGGTGATCGTCCAGGAGGGCCCCGGCCAGCCAGCCCGGCAGCGTCGCCGCCTGCGCAAGGCTCAGCAGTCGCATGAGTCTGCGGTCCTCGGGTGCGAGACCGTCATGGGTGAGGGAGAGGCTGGCCCGCATGGTCATCTCGCCGTGCGTCAGCTCGTCGAGCCGGTGCCGTTCGTTCGCCAGCCGCTGGACCATCGACGCGAGGCTCCAGTGCGGGCGGGCGGCCAGCCGGGCCGCGACGATCCGCAACGCCAGCGGCAGCCCTCCGACGGTGCGGATCAGCATCTCGGCCGCCGGCTTCTCCCGGCCCACCCGGTCCGTGCCG
Source organism: Streptomyces sp. NPDC003456 (assembly GCF_042878735.1). Classification (NCBI taxonomy): domain Bacteria; kingdom Bacillati; phylum Actinomycetota; class Actinomycetes; order Kitasatosporales; family Streptomycetaceae; genus Streptomyces; species Streptomyces sp. NPDC003456. Next base: position 814,022 of record NZ_JBIAOK010000002.1, on the reverse strand, counting down.
ATCACCCGGCCGAGCAGGTCCAGCGCCCGCCCGGTGTCCATCACATCCAGCTCGACGCGTTCGGCTCCGGGCAGGCCGGTGAGCCTCAAGCGGCTGGTCACCAGCACGGCGCAGTGGCTGCTGCCGGGCAGCAGCGGCCGCACCTGGCTCTCGGACACGGCGTCGTCGAGCACGACCAGCACCCGGCGCGAGGCCAGCAGCGTGCGGTACATCTCGGCGCGCTCGTCCTGGGACTCCGGGATGACGGGCCCGGGGATGCCCAGTGCCCTCAGGAACCGCCCGAGCACCTCGTTGGCCGCGGCGGGCGCGCCGGTGGTGCCGCGCAGGTCGCAGTACAACTGCCCGTCCGGGTAGGCGTGCTGGGCGAGCAGGTGGGCGACGTGGGTGGCCAGCGTGGACTTGCCGGTGCCCGGCTTGCCGACGATGACCGCCAGCCCGACGGAGCGGCGCAGGCCGTCGCCGAGCAGGGTGGCCTGGATCCTGGCGATCTGCTCCGGGTCGCCGACGAAGTCGGAGGTGTCGGCCGGGAGTTGCCGCGGGATCTCCTCGCCGGGAGGCGCGGTGAAGGGGTGTGCGGCGGACGTCCCCGCGGCGCCCGAAGGAGTGCTGGCGGCGTCGGGCGAAGTGGCTCTCCCCGACCGTGCGGCACCGGCTCGGCCGGGCTCGTTCGGGAGTGCCCCTGCCACGCCGGTCGCGCCCGGCACCGGGATGCCGCCGCCGTCCGCCGACCGCGGCCCGGGCACGGCCGACAGGATCGGGCCGGGCCTGCCCTGCGCGTGAGCATCCCCTCCTGCCCCTGCCCCTGCCCCTGCCCCTGCCCCTGCCCCTGCCCCTGCCCCTGCCCCTGCAAGGATCTCGCGCAAACCCTCCGACGCCGCACTCGCATGCGGGGCCGGCCCGACACCGACTGGTCTTCCGCCTGCCGTCCCGCCGGTGTGCGGGCCGCCGGTGTGTGAGCGGTCGCTGTGTGAGCGGTCGGTCTGCGGGCCGCCGCTGTGCGGGCCATCGGCCTGCCCGCCGTCCGCGTGCGACCCGTCGTCCGTGTACGCCGTGCGGCCACCTCGCGCATCCCGGTCGGCGCGTGACACAGGGCCGGCCGGCGCAGGGCTTGCGGACGCCGGCGGCACCTCGCCCGCAAGGATGGCCGCCTCCAGAGCACGCAGCTCACCGCCGGGCTCCAAGCCCAGTTCCTCGACCAGCAGTTCGCGCCCGGCGCGGTAGGTCTCCAGCGCCTCGGCCTGCCGCCCGGACCGGTACAGCGCGAGCATCAGCTGGCCGCGCAGGCGTTCACGCAGCGGGTGCACGTGTACCAGCGTCCGGATCTCGGCGACGAGATGACGGTGCCGGCCGAGGTCCAGCTCCAGGTCGATGCGGGTCTCCGCCGCGGTCATCCGCTCCTCGTCCAACTGGAGCGCCTTGCTGCGCAGCGTCTCGCTCGGCACACCGTTGAGGCAGGTCCCCTGCCACAACTCGTCGGCGGCGCGCAGGAGATCGGCGGCGCTGTGGAGATCGCCCTGCCGCGCCGCGGAGCGCGCGTCGGCGACGTGCCGCGCGAAGAGCAGGGCGTCGACCGACTCCCCCTCGGTCCTGAGGACGTAACCGGGCGGGCGGGTGGTGATGGCCGCGGCGATCTCGGCCTTGGTGAAGAGCTTGCGCAGGCGCGACACGCAGATCTGCACCTGGGTGCGGGCGGTGTCCGGCGGCTCGTCGTCCCAGATGAGGTCGACGAGGTAGTCGGTACTGACGACGCGGTCGGCCTCGAGCAGCAGCGCCGCCAGGATGATCTCCTGCCGTCCGGGCGGAACCCGCACGGGACCGCTCGCGCCGACGACCGTCAACGGGCCGAGGATGCAGAAAGCCACCGGTTCGGGGGCGCTCGGAGCCCCGCCGGGCGAAACGGTCATGAGTCTCCCAGCAGGAGCCGCACCTGGACAGATGGTGGAGCGGGCACAGTCTTGCTGAAACGTTCAGGCGTTGTCCATGGTGTGGAGATTTCATGACGATGAAGCGTCGTTGGCCGGATTTGATCGCCCCGCTCACGCGGACGACGGGCGAGTCTCCGCAGGCCACGACCGCACGGGGTGCGGGGTCCGGCGCGGGCCGGCGGCCGGCGTCCGGGGCGCGTTCGACGGTGATAGGCGTGCGATAGCAGCGGAATGCGGGAATCCCCCAGCCTGGTTCGCACGGCACCGCACTCACCGTCGCCACGCGGAGCAGCCGAACGAAAGGACCCGTCATGAGCATTCCGCCGCCCCGCCGCCCCGGCACCAGCCGCGTCATCACCGACTCCGGGGTCGACCACGTCCGCCTCGCGTACGACTATCTCGACGCCGGAGACATCGACGGTTACGGCTCGCTCCTGGACGCGGGCACCCTGGGGGCGGAACTGGAGCGACCCCGGCCGCCGGGCGCCCGCCACCTGATCAGCCGGATCGTCGCCGACGGCAACTACGTGGTGGTGATGGGCCGACTGGCGCCCCAGCAGCGGGAGTTCGTGGACGTCTTCACCCTGTCGGCGCAGGGCATGCTGCGCACCTGTCACCGCTACTACGCGGCGACGGACGGATGAAGGTGTGAGATCCCCACGTCACCTCGTCCCCGCGCCGCACACCGTCTCGACGGCACCGTCACCTGGGGGAACGGTGACAACCGCACCGTCGTCACCCCGCCCACCGGCACCCTGTCCGTCCAGGACACCTGACGCTGACGTCCAGCAGCAGGGCCGAGGGATATGTGAGGGACAGCCCTCGGCCCCGGCGCCGGACACCCATGCAGCCGATCTGTCACGGCCTGCCGACTGACTTGTTGATCAGCACTCGCCACGCCAGACGAGGCTCTTCAGCTCCACTCCCGTCGGGAAGGAGAGCTTGTACTCCCCGGGTCCCGGATTGAAGTGCAAACACCTGTCATAGGTGCGGCCGTCGAAGACCCAGGTGGCCTGGATGTGGTCGGACCCAGGGCTGGGATGCCCGTTGTTCATGATGAAGCCCACGCGCAGCGACCCGTACCAGTTGCCCTCCGTCTTCAAGATCGTAGGACCGTGGTAGCCGGAGGACGACCACGCGCAGACGTTGCCGGTGGGGCAGTCCGGAGGGCTGGGCTCGGCGGCTGCGTTCGGCGCGACGGCGACGACGCCGAGAACGGCGGCAGAAGCAGCAAGGGCTGCGGAGCTTCGCTTGAGCATGATGATCTCCAATGCAGTGCGACGGTGAGCAGGCGTCGACCACAGCCGCCTCAGCGGCCAGACGTCGTCCCGACTCGGCGCCTCACGGTAGGCCGCGTCGAGCCCGTCAGGTCCTGACACATGTCAGGGGTGGCATCCGTCGCCGATCTCCTGCGGGCGCCGCGCCCGTCCCGTCACCATCGCCTTCTCCCGGCTGCGGCAGCAGGCAGCGGGCAGCGGGCAGCGCCGACCACTCGGCAGGTGCCTGTTCCCGGCTGTTCCTCCCCTCTCGATCGCCGTATTGCCAGAGCGGCAACAGGAGTGGCGTGACCGGGCCAGGACGGGTGACGTTGGGCCGGTGAACGACAACATCACAGCGGGATCGCCCGCGTCTGACAGTTCCCTGCCCGGCGACGGATACGTCGGAGACCCCGCGGTGCGGGCGGAGTAGGACGACCGGTACGCCGACCGACGACAACTGTGGAGCGGCCGGCCCAACGGCGCGCTCGTGGCCGAGGCCGCCGGGCTCACACCCGGGCGGGTACTCGACGTCGGCTGCGGTGAGGGCGCGGACGCCGTCTGGCTCGCGCGCGGCGGCTGGGACGTGACCGCGCTCGAGGTCTCGGGCGTGGCGCTGGAGCGGGCGGCCGGGCACGCGCGGGACGCAGGCGTCGCCATTCGCCGGGTACATGCCGCGCTGACGGAAGCGGCGCTCCCGCCGGCCTCCTTCGACCTGGTCTCCGCGCAGTATCCGGCCCTGCTCCGCACCCCCGACGCCGCAGCCGAGCGAGCGCTGCTCGCCGCCGTGGCGCCCGGCGGCGTGCTGCTGCTCGTGCACCACGCGGGGATGGACACCCAGCAGGCGCACGACAGCGGCTTCGACCCGGCCGATTACGTCTGGCCCTCGATGGTCGCCGCTCTGCTCACCGACGACTGGAAGGTGGAGGTGAACGAGCAGCGACCACGTGTGGCACCCGACGGCGGGGCCGGCGCGCACCACACCGACGACCTGGTGCTGCGTGCGCGCCGGCTGCGCTGAGCCCTTCCGCGTGCCATGCGCTCTCCTCGTGCCGCGCCACCCCGGCAGATCCGGCCGCGCCTCCGAGTACGGGGTGCGAACTTCCTGGTCCACCGTGCGTCCCGAGGGCCCCTGCCCTGGCCTGCATCCGACTGGCCCGCCGGTGATGGCGGGATGCCCGGAGCCGGGTGAGGGTGGTCCGGTGGCCCGCGTCCGCCCGGCCACACCCCTGTGACCGCCGGACCGAGGAGCACTGCCATGTCCGAACGCAACACCGTCATCCGCAGTTTGCACGACCTGGGCCTGGCGGCCTGGTTCGGAGGCTCGCTGATGGGGGCGGTCGGCCTCAACGGAGCGGCCCGGGACGAAAGCGGCACCGAGGCGACCCGTGACCGCATCGCCTCCGCGGGATGGGCGAAGTGGACGCCCGTCAACGCCGCGGCGATCGGGGCGCACCTGTTCGGCGGTGGCGGGCTGCTCGCCGCCAACGCGAGTCGCGTCGCCACCCAGCAGGGCGTGACCGCCTCCACCGCGGCCAAGACGGTGGTCACGGCCGCGGCCCTGGCCGCCACCGCGTACGCCCGCGTCCTGGGGAAGAAGGTCGAGCTGGCCTCCTCCACCGACCCCGCCGACGCCGAGAAGGCCGAGAAGCACCCGATCGACGTCGACAAGGCGCGACGGCAGCTGGCCTACGCCCAGTGGGCCGTGCCGGCGCTGACCGGATGCCTGGTGGTCCTCAACGCCCTGCACGGCGAGCAGCAGCGCCCGGTCGAACAGCTCCCCGGCATGTGGGAGCGTGCGCGTTCCGCGGCACACCTCGCCTGGTAGCACGGGCAGGGCCGCCGCCCGGCGGCTCACTCGCCCCCGTGCTCGGCCTGCTTCACCAGTACGGCGCGGGTGTACAGCAGGTGGAAGCCCTGGCGCTGGACGTTCTGCTGGGATGTCGAGCCCGGTCGGGTCGTGACGACCGCGAGGTCGCAGCCCGCTGCGGCGGCCTCGGCGAGCCGGGCCGCCAGCAGGGCGGTCTGCACACCTCGGCGCCTGTGGGACGGTACGGTGGCCGCTCCCGTCAGCTGCGCGATCCCGTCGGTCATACGCAGGCCGGCACCGCCCACCACCACGCCCTCGGACACCGCGCTGTAGCGCCTCATCCCGGCCGCACTCACGAGATCGCGGATCGCCGCGGCGATCACCTCGCGCGGGAACTCCTCGTGCGAGGCGACCCCTTGCGTGTCGGGATGGGCGAAACCGGTCGCGATGGTGTCGAGCCATTCCTCGAATTCGGCGTCACCGCTGGGCCTGATCTCGATTCCGTCGGGCTGGAAGCGCGGGTGCTCGCCGGGCAGAGGGAATCCGAGGACATTCTCGAAGGACGTGAGGCGGTATCCCCGCTCCGTCAGCCTGGCACCGATCTGCGGGTCGGCCAGGTGGGCCAGCTCCACCTGCACCGGGGCGCCCCGTTCGGCGAAAGCACACTCGACCTCGTCGAGCAGGCCGTCGTCCGGTACGCCGCCGAATCCGAGCCCCGCGACCTTGTTGAGGGGCGAGTCGTCCTCGGCGAAAGACGCCACGCCCCCCATGACGGGCGCGAGGAACCCCGGCCCTTCTCCCTGCCGGCGATGGGCGGCCGTACTGCCCTGGGTGATGAGTTCCACCTCGGCCCGCTCGATGCGCGCGGCCAGGTCGACGTCACAGAAGAGGGGCATTCCCGTCGTATCCACCGCGGAAGAATACCGGCGACCCGGTCAGGAGCCCATCGCATTTCCGCGGCTTCGGGTGCGGGGGGGGCACAGGGACATTTCCTGGTCCACTGGCGGTGCCGGCCGCACACGCACCTGCCCCCGCGCACGGCCGGATACTTGCTCCCGCAGACACCTTGCTCGCCCGGGCGGCCCGTCCGCCCTCGCGCACGGCGGGACGCCCGGGAGCCGGCGGGTCGTGCGTCAGTCCGTCGACAGCGCCTGGAGCAGGTCGCCGACCTTCGGTTCCGGCAGTGCACGGGCGACATCCGCCTGGGCCACCACGCCGACCAGACGGTGGCCGTCGATGACGGGCAGGCGGCGCACCTTGTGCTGGGTCATGGTGCTCAGGATCTCCTCGGCGTCGTCGTCGGCGCCGATCGTGACCGCCTCGCCCTGAGCCAGGTCCCCCGCCTTCACCTGGGCGGGGTCCTTCCCGACGCCGAGGACCTTCACCACGACGTCCCGGTCGGTCAGCATGCCCTTGAGCTTGTCGTCCGTGCCGCAGATCGGCAGGGCTCCGACGCCCAGCTCGGTCATCTTCTTCGCGGCGTCGAGCACACTCTCCTCGGCGCCGACGCACTCGGCGCTCTCGGTCATGATCTCGCGGGCCGTCGTCATGAGGCACTCTCCTCGGTCTCGGTGAACGGAGGGCTGCAAGCAGCCCGGGCGCGACGATGAGTGCCCCGTGCGCCCGGGAGCTAACACGCGGTGCCGCCGGTTCCCCGCCTCATCCGTCGTGGCCGCTCGTGCTCTCCCGGACGAGCAGCCTGTGGGCCGCCGTCACCTCCCGGGGCAGGGGGCGGCTGCCCGGGGGGCGGGAGCCGTAGATCTGCTGCTCCAGCATCTCGACCGCGACGCGGGCGAGTTGTTCCTTGTCCGGGGAGACGGTGGTCAGCGTCGGCGTGCTGTAGCGGCCGTCCTCGATGTCGTCGAAGCCCGCGACCGCCACGTCGCCCGGGATGCGCAGGCCACGGGCGAGTGCGGTGCGCTGGGCGCCGAGGGCCAGGAGGTCGTTGAAGCAGAAGACCGCCTGCGGGGGTTCGTCCAGGGCCAACAGCCGCGCCATGACCTCCGCGCCGTCCCTGCGGTGGTAGGAGTCGGTCGGCGGCGCGAGCGTCTCGTCGTAGGGCAGTCCCGCGGAGGCCAGGGCCTCCTTGTAGCCGGCCAGCCGCAGGTGGGCCGTGTTGGCGTTCGGGCTGGTCTGGCGCCCGATCGCGGCGATGCGGGTGTGTCCGAGCGACAGCAGGTGCTCGGTCACCTCCCGCGCCGCGCGCTGGTTGTCGATGGCGACGTGGTGGGTCGGTCCCTCGAAGATCCGCTCGCCGAGCAGGACCAGCGCGGTGGAGTCGCTGCGGTCGGCCAACTCGTCGCGCCCGATGGTGATCGGGCTGAAGATCAGGCCGTCGATGCGCTGTTCACGGATCCCTGCGAGGACCTGCCGTTCGCGCTCCGGCCGCCCGTCCGTCTGCTCGATGATGACGGTCCAGCCGCGTTCGGTCGCCGCGTCGATGACGAAGCGGGTCAGTTCCGCGAAGTACGGTGCGTCGAGCTCGGGCAGGGCGAGGGCGACCACACCGGTGCGTCCCTGGCGCAGATTGCGGGCCGACAGGTTGGGGCGGTAATCCAGTTCCGCCAGGGCGCGTTCGACCTTCTCCCGGGTCGGCGGGGCGACGTAGGTGTAGCCGTTCACCACGTTCGACACGGTCTTCACCGAGACTCCGGCCAGGGCTGCGACGTCCTTGAGACTGGCTGCCACCAGATCACCTCCACTGCGCCTCGCGGGGCGCTCTCACTCACGCGGCGAGCACCACCCTGGCACAGGCGTTGATCGCTCCGGTCGTCGTTCGCCCCGCCCGTGGTTCGAGGCCACGATTCGAGCAACTGTCGTCCGACCACTTTACGACGCTGTTTCAACGATGTAATCGTACTCCCACAAGCAACGCACCGGTGGCGTGCGTGTGTCGTGGTCGTCCCCGTTCCGCCCTGTCCGCGGCGGCGGAACGGACGGCGGCGGCGTCCGGCTTCCCCTTCGTCACACCCCCAGGAGATCTGCCGCATGGTCACAGCCCGACTCACTCTGGACCCGGCCTTCGAGGTCGGCACCGTCGACCGCAGGCTGTTCGGTTCCTTCGTGGAGCACATGGGCCGATGCGTCCACACCGGTGTGTTCGAGCCCGGGCACCCGGCCGCCGACGAGGACGGGTTCCGCACCGACGTCCTGGACCTCGTGCGGGAACTCGGCGTCACGACCGTGCGCTACCCGGGCGGCAACTTCGTCTCCAACTACCGCTGGGAGGACGGGGTCGGGCCGGTGTCCGAGCGGCCCCGGCGGCTGGACCTGGCGTGGCGGAGCCTGGAGAGCAACGCGTTCGGGCTCAACGAGTTCATGGCGTGGGCCGGCAAGGCCGGCGTCGAGCCGATGATGGCCCTCAACCTGGGCACCCGCGGTGTCGCCGAGGCGCTCGACCTGCTGGAGTACACCAACTACCCGCAGGGCACCGCCCTGTCCGACCTGCGCCGCTCCCACGGCGTGGACCGGCCGCACGACGTGCGCATGTGGTGTCTCGGCAACGAGCTCGACGGCCCCTGGCAGATGGGCCACAAGACCGCGCACGAGTACGGGCGCCTGGCTGCGGAGACCGCCCGGGCCATGAAGCGCTTCGACCCCGATCTGCACCTGGTGGCCTGCGGCAGCTCCAACGCCTACATCGACACCTTCGCCGCGTGGGAGGCGACGGTGCTGGAGCACACCTACGAGTTCGTCGACTACATCTCGCTGCACGCCTACTACCAGCCCGAGAACGGTGACGTCGACTCCTTCCTCGCCAGCGGCGAGGAGATGGACCGCATGATCTCCGCGATCACCGCGACCGCCGACCACGTGGGCGCGCGGGTGCGCAGCGACAAGAAGATCAAGCTGTCCTTCGACGAGTGGAACGTCTGGTACCAGCACCGGTTCGGCGGCGAGTCCTCCCTGCCCTGGCGTGAGGCGCCCGAACTGATCGAGGACGTCTACGACGTGACCGACGCCGTCGTCGTGGGCAGTCTGCTGATCACCCTGCTCCGGCACGCCGACCGCGTGGGAGCCGCCTGCCAGGCCCAGCTCGCCAACGTCATCGCGCCCATCATGACCCGGCCCGACGGCCCCGCGTGGCGCCAGACGATCTTCCACCCCTTCGCCCGCACGGCCCGTCACGCCCGCGGCACCGTGCTGCGCGTGGAGCCGGACTCCCCGCTGGTCGACACGGCCAAGTACGGCCCCGTTCCCGCTCTGTGGGCGACCGCCACCCACGACGAGGAGAGCGGCGAGGTCGTGCTGTTCGCGGTGAACCGCAGTGCCCGGGAGGAGCTCGCGCTCTCCGTCGATCTGCGGGCCTTCCCCCGGCACCGCGTCGCGGAGCACATCGTCCTGCACGACGCGGACCGCGAGGCGGCCAACACCGAGGCCGCACCCGACCGGGTCAGGCCGCAGGACGTCAGCGGCACCAAGATCGACGACCACGTCCTCAGCGCGGACCTCCCCGCGGTGAGCTGGAGCATGATCCGCCTCACCGCGGTCTGAGCCCGCAGCGGCACCGCCCCTCCCTCGACACCGCACTCCCACCTCAGGAGCACGACATGACGCACAGCACCGCTTCCCCCGTCTCCCCCGTCCACCGCCGAACGTTCCTCGGCGCGGCCGCCGGTGTCACCGCGGCCGGCGTCCTCACGGCGTGCGGCGGCGGGACGAAGGTGGGTGCCGGTCAGAACAACACCGACGACGCCCCCGCGTTCAGCGGCGACGAGTACAAGGGCCCCAAGGTCACCCTGGAGTACTGGAACGGCTTCACCGGCGGCGACGGCCCGCACATGCAGGCCATGCTCGCCTCGTTCAACAAGAAGTACGAAGGCCGCATCACCGTCAAGAACACCACCCGGCGCTGGGAGGACCTCTACCCGGCGATGCCCACGGCCATCAGCGCGGGCAAGGGCCCGGACATCGCCGTGATCCACAACGACCAGATCGCCACGTTCGCCGTGCGCGGCACGCTCATGCCGCTGGACGACGTCGTCTCCGCCCTGAAGCTCAGCGAGTCCGACTTCATCCCCGCGGTGTGGCAGGCCGGCATCTACGACGGCAAGCGCTACAGCGTCCCCCTGGACGTGCACTGCCTGGCCGACTACTGGAACGCGCGGCACCTGACCCGCGCCGGACTGGACAAGGCGCCCGACGACCGGGCCGGTTACGAGGCGGCGCTCAAGGAACTGAAGTCCGCGGGCATCGCGCAGCCCTTCTGGATGCCCAACAAGTGGCCGGCGCACCTGATGTTCATGAGCCTGCTGTGGCAGTTCGGCGGCGAGTTGTACAACGAGGAGGGCACCGAGGCCCTGTGGGGTTCGGACGCGGGCGAGGAGGCCCTGGCCTGGATGACCGAGCAGATCCGCAAGGGCTACAGCCCCGCTCAGGTGGCCCAGGACTCCCAGTACAACGCCTTCAAGAACGACAAGGTCAGCTTCACCTGGGACGGCATCTGGCAGATCAACGACCTCAAGTCGACCGCAGGGAAGGTCAAGTGGAACATGTCGTCCGTGCCCACCATCGGGTCCACGCCCGCGGTGTGGACGGCCAGCCACAACTTCGTCCTGACGTCCCAGGCCGGCCGGGACAAGAACAAGGTGCAGGCCGCGAAGTTCTTCATCGACTACATGAGTGAGCGCTCCACGGAGTGGGCCCAGGCCGGCATGATCCCGGCCCGCAACAGCGTTCGCGCCACTGCCGAGGTGTCCCGGCTGCCGCAGACCCCGCTGGCCCGGAACGTCGACGTCTTCCGCTTCCTGCCGGCCCTGCCCGGTCTGGGCGACGTGCAGAGCAAGGCGCTCGAACTTGCCGTCCAGAAGGCCGTCCTGGGCCAGCAGTCGCCAGGCGACGCCCTGGCCGACGGGGTGAGGACCGCCAACAAGATCCTGGCCGACAACAAGCAGAAGTACGCGAAGTGAGGCGATCCCGGTGCGACGGCTGACGACCCCGTCCGCCACGAAGGACCCGCGAGCGCGGGACGCGGACCCCACCGCGGTCCGGGCTGCCTCACGCTCCTACCAGTGGTGGACACCCTACGTGTTCATGGCACCGTACCTGGTGCTCTTCCTCACCTTCGTGGTGATCCCCATCGGCTACGGACTGTGGATCAGCCTGCACCAGTGGGACATCAACCTGCCGGCCAAGCCCTTCGTGGGGCTGGACAACTACCGGGAGCTGTTCGACCCCGGCAGCGTGGACGCCCCCCGCTTCTGGCAGGCCATGCGCGCCACGGGCATCTTCACCCTGCTCTCGGCGCCCCTGCTGCTGGTCGTGCCGCTGTTCACCGCCCTGCTGATGAACGGCAGGTTCCGCGGCCGCAACCTCTACCGGGCCGTCTACTTCGCCCCGTACGTCCTGGGCGTGGCCGTCGTGGGTCTGCTGTGGCGGTTCCTGCTCGACGGCAACATCGGCCTGGTCAACCACTACCTGGGTCTCGTCGGTCTGCCCGACGACATCCAGTGGACGACCGACACCCCGGCGGCCTGGTGGGCCCTGGTCCTGGTCACCGTGTGGTGGACGCTCGGCTTCAACTCCGTCATCTACCTCGCCGGACTGCAGGACATCCCGGCCGAACTGTACGAGTCGGCCAAGGTCGACGGGGCCGGCGCCTGGCAGCGCTTCCGGCACGTCACGCTCCCGGGGCTGCGGCCGGTCGCGCTGTTCGTGGTGAACTCCACGCTGCTGGCCTCGGCCAACATGTTCGGCCAGTCGTACATCATCACCGGCGGGGCTCCCGCCGACGAGACCAAGACCGCCATCTTCCTCATCGCGGAGACGGGTCTGCGGCGCTTCGAGATGGGGTCGGCGTCCGCGATGAGCTTCATCCTGGCGCTCGCCCTGATGGCGGCCAGCGCGGTGGTCTTCCGTGTCTTCCGCGAGCGTCAGGAGGGGCGATGACCCACACGGAGACCCAGCAGTGGCGGGCGGCCGAGCCCCCCGTCGCCGACCGGAGGAGTCAGGCCGGCGGGCCGCCTCCCGCGGCCGCGCGGCGCCTGCGCCGGTCCCTGCTCCACCTGGTCCTGGCCGTGGTGGCGGCCCTGTACCTGAGCCCGCTCGCGTACATGGTGGTCACCTCCTTCAAGACCGGGGAGGCCGCCGGGTCCACGGATCCCCAGTGGATCCCCTCCCCCGCCACGCTTCAGGCCTACCGGGAGATCCTCACCGCCACGGACAGCCCGGTCCTGCGGTGGCTCGCCAACAGCGTCCTCGCCGCCGCCGCGCACGCCGCGCTGGTCCTGGTCACCGCGACCCCGGCCGCCTACGCCCTGGCGCGGATGCGGTTCAGGGGCAGGACGGTGTTCTTCACCTCGATCGTCGCGACGCTGTTCGTGCCGCCCATGGTGCTGCTCATCCCGAACTTCCTGATCGTCAACGAGCTGGCCTGGGTGGACAGTCTGCCCGCGGTGATCGTCCCGGGCGCGGCCGGCGCGTTCGGGGTGTTCTTCCTCCGCCAGTTCTTCCTCACCGTGCCGGCCGAACTGGAGGAGGCCGCCGAACTCGACGGCTGCAACCGGTGGCAGATCTTCGTGAAGGTCGTCCTGCCGCTGTCCAAACCGGCGTTGACCACACTCGGCATGCTGTCGTTCCTCGCCAACTGGAACGACTTCCTGTGGCCGCTGTACGTGCTGCTGAGCCCCGAGTCGCTCACCCTGCCCGCTGGTCTGGCCAACTTCCAGAACGCCAACAGCATCCACTACGACCTGCTGATGGCCGGAGCGGTGATCGCCAGCGTGCCCGTCCTGCTGCTGTACGTCGTGGCGCAGCGGTGGGTCATCGAGGGTGTCTCCCGGTCGGGTCTGAAGGGCTGAGGCCTCACGGCCGAGGGTCGACGGCCGACCGCACGGCGTACGTCGAGCAGGGGGCAGGTTGCCGACCCGGCGGTCTGCCCCCTGCTCCAACCACCCGGCCACGCTGGCGGGTTGTCGCCGTTGACCACCCCCTCACCTCGTGCGATCTTCGGACCGCCCCCGCGGTCGCGGGTGGTCACTCGACAGAAGGGCGGACGTGGTGACGACGAGCAGGAGCAGCATCAGGCACAGACATACCGCGGCCCTGGTGGCGTTACTGGCCTCGGGTCTCGTGACGGCCGTGGCCGGACCGGCCACGGCAGCGCCGGCCGCCGGACCGGTACGCGCGCCGGTCACCGCCGCACCCGGCGTCCTCGGCGACCCGACCCCCGAGGAGCAGGAGAAGCTGCGGGCGGTGGCCGGTGCAATATGGAGCCCGGAGCTCGCGGCCGGCTGGAACATGAACGCGGAGGTGGCGGACATCCTGTCCACCGCGACCGGCGAGATCCTCCGGTGCAGCGAGGCGTTCGCCCTCGTCCCGCGCCCGCCCGGCTTCGTGCCCGGGCTCGGATACCTGGTCGGCTACTGGCAGAACCTGCGCGACTACTTCCGCGCGGTCCACGCGAACCGGACGTACCGGGCCTGCGTGGTCACCGCCGCCGCCTCCTACCGCTCACCCGTCGAGATCGCCTCCATGGGCATCTGAGTCCCGGGACGTCGAGTTCCCCTGGCAGGACCGCGCGCGAGCAGCCCACGCGGCCGTACCGCCGGTGCCGCTCAGCTCCGCGCCTCCTCGTCGAGGTGCGCCAAGCCCTGCTCCCAGCGTTGCCGGCGCTCGTCCGCGGTCTGGTCCCACCAGGGGGCGCCCCGTTCCCCCAGGGCGATCTTCGCCCGGTTCACGCGTGCGCGCGCCGCCGCCTCGGCGTTCGCGTCCGCCGCACTCGTGGCCGCGCGCACCGCGCGACGGGCCGACATGAGGTGACGGCGAAGACGGGCGGCGGTCTCCTCGGGGATCGCCGGATCGGTGGCCCGCCACTTCCTCCCCTTGACGACGACGAAGTGCCCGTCCGGGGTGTGCTCCGGTGAGCGGTGTGGTTCCACGCGGACGATTCTGCCCGCCCGGCGCGCGGACGGGCGGTCGCCGCCCCGCCGCGTTTCGGGCGCGGCCTCCGCGGCGGTATCCGCACCCGGCGCGGCGCGGTCGTGGCAGAGTGGCGGTATGTGTGGCCGCTATACCTCCACCCGTGCACCCGAGGACCTCACCAAGCTCTTCGACGTCACCGACTGGCGCCCCGAGGAAACCCTCGCCCCGAGCTGGAACGTCGCGCCGACCGACCAGGTCTACGCGGTCCTCGAACGTGCCCCGCGGGACGGGGGGAACGAGGTCCGGCGGGAGTTGCGGGCGCTGAAGTGGGGCCTGGTGCCGTCGTGGGCGAAGGACCCGAAGGCGGGTGCCCGGATGATCAACGCCCGGGTCGAGACGGTGCACGAGAAGCCCGCCTACCGGCGCGCCTTCGCCAAGCGGCGCTGCCTGCTGCCCGCCGACGGCTTCTACGAGTGGCAGCAGGTGCAGGACGAGGCCACGGGCAGGACCCGCAAGCAGCCGTACTTCATCCACCCCGCCGACGGGCAGGTCATGGCCATGGCGGGCCTGTACGAGTACTGGCGCGATCCCGGGGTCGGGGACGACGACGATCCGGACGCCTGGCTCATGACCTGCACCATCATCACCACGGAGGCCACCGACGAGGCCGGCCGGGTGCACCCGCGCATGCCTCTCGCCCTCCACCCGGAGCACTACGCGGATTGGCTGGACCCCGGCCACCAGGACACCACGGACCTCCGCGCCCTGCTCACCCGGCCCGCGGACGGGAACCTGCAGGCGCGCCCCGTCTCCACGGCGGTCAACAACGTCCGCAACAACGGCGCGCACCTGGTGGACGCGGTGAGCTGATCACGCAACCGGCCGCGCCGCGGGCCGACGACGATCGAGGCCGGGTCGCCATCGGATCTCGTCGGCGTCGCAGCGCCTGCGGAGGGCCTCGTCGAGCCGGCGTCGACGGCGCCCCAGGGCGTCAGGGCGTCAGGGGCGTCGAGGCGAAGCGCTCCCACACGCGGTGCGCGGCCAGCAGCTCCTGGATCTGCTCCAGCACCGAGGTGCCGTCCCGGCCCACCACCACGCCCGGCCCGCCGGTCGCAATGCCGACCGCGTCCAGCGCCGCGTCGCCGCCCGCCCAGGCACCGATGGCCTTGCCGTGGCGGAACGCCTCGGTCAGGAGCAGTCCCACCCGCGGGTCCACGGCCCCGGGCACACCGGCCGGCAGGGCCTTGGCGTCGCGGGAGCCGTAGGCGTCGCCCCCCGGCGCGGGCGCACCGGCCACGAGAAGCGCGTCGAACTCGATCGACCGGGCCGTCGCGAACGTCCGCTGCACCGTCACCGCGTCGTCGCCCGCCCCCAGCTTGCCGCCGGTGGGACCGATGACCAGGGGCACCATCCCCGCGTCGAGCACTGCCTCGCGTACCGCCCGCACACCGTCCAGGTCCCCGTCCGGGGTCGTGATCACGCCGATGAGGCGTCCGTCCGTGGGCCAGGTCTGCCCGACCTGCGACAGGGCGGGGCTGGGCTCGACGTCGACCAGCGGCACGGTCGGTTCCGGCGCGGGCAGGCCGAGGCCCTCGGCGACCCGGGCGCAAAGTTCCGCGTCGATGTTGGCGAGCACCTGAAGGGCCCGCGTCTTGACGGCCTCCTCGTAGCACTTGCCCAGCTCGAAGGTGTAGGCGCCGATGATGTGCTCGCGCTCGATCTCGCTCATGCTCAGCCAGAAGCGGCGCGGCTGACTGAAGTGGTCGGAGAACGACTCCGGAGCCTCCCTCACCTTCGTCGCCTCGGGCACACGCACCGGCGTCTCGATGTACGCCCCCGTCTCGGCACCCGCCAGGAACGGGCAGCCGCCGTCGAGCGAGTTGGGCCGGTAGGGGGCCACGCCCCGGTGCACGGCATCCTGGTGGTAGCCGTCCCGCAGCATGTCGTTGACCGGCGAGTGCGGCCGGTTGATGGGGATCTGCGGAAAGTTCGGGCCGGCCAGCCGGGTGATCTGGGTGTCCAGGTAGGAGAACAGGCGTCCGGCGAGCAGCGGGTCGTCCGTGACGTCGATGCCGGGCACGAGGTGACCGACGTGGAAGGCCACCTGCTCGGTCTCGGCGAAGTAGTTC
This sequence comes from Streptomyces sp. NPDC003456, assembly GCF_042878735.1. Lineage (NCBI taxonomy): Bacteria > Bacillati > Actinomycetota > Actinomycetes > Kitasatosporales > Streptomycetaceae > Streptomyces > Streptomyces sp. NPDC003456. The sequence goes on along the minus strand of NZ_JBIAOK010000002.1, from coordinate 798,040 downwards.
GACGGGTTGCGGTTCAGGGTCAGCAGCCCGATCGGCTGGACGGGGGCGAGTTCCTCGGGCACGAGATTGGTCGCGTCGAGGAGGTCGATCCCCTCGAAGGTCTGGTCGGGAGTGTCGGGGAAGGTCTGGATGCCCAGTTCCCACTGCGGGTGGGCACCGGCCTCGATGGCGTCGGCGAGGTCGCGGCGGTGGAAGTCGGGGTCGACGCCGCCCGCGATCTGGGCCTCCTCCCACACCAGGGAGTGCACGCCGAGCTTCGGCTTCCAGTGGAACTTCACCAGCGTGGTGGAACCGTCGGCCGCCACGAGACGGAAGGTGTGGACCCCGAAACCCTCCATCGTGCGGTACGAGCGCGGGATGCCCCGGTCGGACATGTTCCACAGCGTGTGGTGCGTGGCCTCGGTGTGCAGCGTGACGAAGTCCCAGAAGGTGTCGTGTGCGCTCTGGGCCTGCGGGATCTCGCGGTCGGGGTGCGGTTTGCCCGCGTGGATGATGTCCGGGAACTTGATGGCGTCCTGCACGAAGAAGACCGGGATGTTGTTCCCGACCAGGTCGAAGACGCCTTCCTCGGTGTAGAACTTGGTCGCGAAGCCGCGGGTGTCCCGCACCGTGTCGGCGGAGCCCCGGGAACCGAGGACGGTCGAGAAGCGCACGAACACCGGCGTCTCCGCGCCCGGGGCGAGGAAGGCCGCCTTCGTCACGGCGGACGCGGTTCCGTAGCTCTTGAACACGCCGTGTGCCGCCGCGCCTCGGGCGTGCACGACCCGCTCCGGAATGCGCTCGTGGTCGAAGTGCATGACCTTCTCGCGCAGGTGGTGGTCCTGCAGCAGCACGGGACCGCGCGGGCCCGCCTTGAGCGAGTGGTCGGTGTCGTGGAGCCGTGTGCCCTGTGCGTCCGTCAAGTAGGCGCCCGACTGCGCCATACGGGCCTGGGCGGCGCCGGTCGCCTGCCCGGTGGGCGACATCGTGTCGGGTCCGCTCTGGTCGGGCTTGGGCGGCAGCGGCTCACGCGGCTCCGTCGGCTCGGCGACGGAGGGGGACTGCGGGGCCGGCTTGCCGGGGATGCCCTCCTCCGGTCCCGCTCCGGTGCCCTGGATGGCTTCGGTGACCTTGTCCGCCGCCCGCTTGATGGGGTTGGGCTGGCTCATCGGTATCGTTCCTCTGCTTCGTGACGACCCCGGCCGGTACGGCCACGGCGGGGTGGGACCTGTGATCCGGCGCCGGGTACCCCGCTGCACGGGACGAATCCCTGGTCAGCTCGGCTCTTGAGGCACGGTCAGGGCCGCACCAGCCGGTGCAGGGCGAGTCGGGCCAGGGGGGCGTAGGCCAGCAGGGCGAGTCGGGGGCCTTGGGTCGTGAGGGTCGTGGTGCTGCCGTCGGCTTGGGCGCGGACCTCGTGGCCCAGCCGGAGCGCGACCGGCCCGAGCCGGACCCGCCAGGACCACTGCCGGCCCTGGTGGTCGACGGCTTCCACGGTGAACGCGGCGCGGACGCCCGCCACCGATTCGACCGTGCCGCTCATCCCGGAGGTGAGCCGCCGCCGGGGGCAGTGCACCGCCTTGATCTGGGGGGACCAGGCAGCCCACTCGTCGAGACTCGCGTACCGCTCCCAGACCAGCTCCGGGGAGGCCCGTCCGGTGGCGTGCAGCGTCAGACGGGCCATGGCCGCGCCTCGGGCCGACGCGGCGGCCGGTCCTGTGCACCGGTCACCGGGTCTGCCCCCGCAGGTACTCCGTGAGGGCGGTGCCCGGCCGGAACGTCGCCGCGCCGTCGTCCGCCCGGAAGCTGCCGAAGCTTCCCAGCGTGACGGTCTCCTGCCCCTTGAGCGCCTCGGCGATGACACCCGCCCGTTCGACCGTGCCGAAGAGCAGATCGAGAATCCGGCTGATGTCGTCCGTGCCGAGCTGCCCGCCGTCCGGGGCGTCGGCGGCACGTCGAGCGGTCATCTGGCTGAGCTGCGACTTGTCCACGATCACGTTCCCGTCGGCTGAAGGGGGGCGGTGCCTCGACGCTTCCACGATCGCGGCAGGCCGCACCGGGCGCATCTTCGGACTGCCGCGAGCGGGAACGCCCCATTGGGCCCGGCGCGCGCGCGACACACGTGCGTCCGCGCCATGGGCCGCCGCCGCCGGGTCGGGGCCCGATCGGCTCCGACGCCTCCGCCCGAGCCGGCCGCCGCCCCGCGCCTTCGTGGCCCCGTGGCCTCACCGGGCGTGTGCCGGCTTCTTGCCCTTCGAGCGCGCTCGCGCATGGGCGGGTGGTTGGCCCTGAGCCGCGGGCTCCCCCTTCGCGACCTCCTCCTCGAGGGGCTTCTCCGACGGAGGCCGCTCGGCCGTGACCGACGCCGGGGCGGGCCGGCCGGCCGGCTCCGAGCCGGAGGTGGGCGCGTCGGCGGCGCGCTCGGCGCCGGAGTCCCGCACCGGGCGGGCGGAGACCGAAGGGCTGCCCGAAGACGGCGTCGCCGGCGCGGACGACGAGCCCTTGTCGCGCAGGACGGCGGTGTCGTCGGTCCGCGACGAGCTGTCCCGGCCGGGGGCCGACGGGGCCGCCTCCCCGGAGGCGTCATGGGGCGAGAAGCCGTCGGTGACCACCAGACCGGCCGCGACCACGGCAGCAAGCGCGGCCGCGACACCGCCCGTTCGCAGACGGCCGGGCCTGGCGGCGGGCCGGGCCTCGGCATCGGCGGCACCGGGTGCGGCGGTGGAGGCACCGGACGCCCGCGCCACGAGCGGCAGGCTCCGATGGGTGCTGTCCGCCTTTTCCGTCACCACGGCAGGGACGACACTGAGAGCGCGCTGCGGAGTGGATGCGGCCGGGCCTGCCGTGTCCGCCCCGGCGAGACGGGTCAGCGCCCGGGAGCAGTCGCCCGCGGTGGGCCGGTCGCCCTCCTCCAGGCTCGTCATGCGTTCGAGGAGGGTCGCGAAGGCGTCCGGCAGGAAGCCCGGTATCACGGGTGGGCGGTGCAGGCGTGCTATGGCGGCCTCCAGGGGGCCGCCGTCGTACTCGAGCCGTCCGGTGAGGCATTCGAGGAGGACCAGGCCGAGGGCGTAGACGTCGGCGGGCTGTCCGACGCGCCGGCCCAGCACCTGCTCGGGCGAGAGGTAGGCCGCGGTCCCGGTCAGGGTGCCGGTGGCGGTGCGGGTGGTCGCGTCCAGCAGCCGGGAGATGCCGAAGTCCGTCAGGTGGGGCCGGCCCGCGGAGTCCAGGAGGATGTTGGACGGCTTGACGTCCCGGTGGACGATGTCGGCCTCGTGGGCGTGGGCCAGGGCATCGGCCAGTGCCGCACCGAGTCCGGCCGCCGCCTGCCACGCCAACGGCCCCTCGGCGATGCGCGACTTCAGGGTCGGCCCGTCGATCAGCTGCATGACGAGGAAGGCCTCGCCGTCGTGGCGCCCGGCGTCGAAGGCGGTCACGAGCCCCGGATGCTGCAACCGGGCCAGGATGACGGCCTCGCTGCGCAGGGCCTCCTCGGTGTCGAAACCCGTGCCGGCGCGGAACACCTTCACGGCGACCGGCCTGCGCAGTCGCAGGTCGAACCCCCGGTGGACGTCCGCCGCACCGCCCGAACCGATCAGCGCGTCCAGCCGGTACCGGCCCGCCAGAATCCGCGCGCATCCCCGCAATACCCGTGCACCCCGCACCTCGCGCAACCCCACCTCGATCTCCCCACCGCGCCCACGCGCACCGCTCGGACACCCGCCGGCGGCGGGCCACCCGACGCAGGTACCCCGCCGGCGCCAGCTTGCACACGGCGCCTCGGGGACCCGCCCTGCACGTCGAACCCGCAGGTCGTCTCAGGCCGGCAGGGCCTCGTCGACGCTGCCGTACAGCGGCAGCACCGTCGTCAGACGCGTGAGTTCGAGGATGCGCAGGACCTCCGGCTGCAGCCCGGTCAGGCCGAAGCGGCGACCCGCTTCGGTGCGGCTGCGGTGCAGGGCGACGAACGCGCCGAGGGCGCTGGAGTCGCAGAAGTCGACCTGGCTCAGGTCGAGGACCAGGAGGGGAACCTCCTGCATCTCCTTGGTTCCCAGGTGCCCGAGCAGCTGGGGGGTGGTGTGGTAGTCGATGGGGCCGGTCACGGCGACGACCGCGTGCCGCGGGCCGCGATGGGAGGCGAGGGTCAGGGAGGGCCCGGTGGGGAGCAGACTGCCTGAGTCGGCCGGTGCCGGGCTGGTGGGCTGGTGCGCCTCGGGTTCCTGGGGCGGGGTCATCGGGGGCGGCTCTCGGGTGGAGGGGGCGGGCAGGGCGGTGGGCGGTGCGTGCAGCGGCGGGCGGACCGGGCCGGGGCGGAGGTCATGCGGTGGCGACCTCGGCCCAGACGACCTTGCCGCCGTCGACCGAGCGGGTGCCCCAGCGTGTCGCGAGGGCGTCCACCAGGAATATGCCCCGGTGCCCGAACTCTCCCGGACCGGAGACGATCAGACGCGGCTCCTCGGTGCTGCTGTCGGTGACTTCGAGGACGACGCGTTCGCCGCTGCGGCGGAGTTCGACGCGCATGGAGGTCCTGGCGTGGCGTACGGCGTTGGCCACCAGTTCGTCCGCGATGAGCATGAGGTCGTCGGCGAGGTGGGGCAGCCCCCAGGCGCGCATGGTCTGCGATGCGAGATCCCGGGCCTCGGGGACCGCGCCGGAGACGGGCGGGTAGTCCCGCACGACGGACACCACCTGGTGGGCGGGGTCCTCCGGCCGGTAGAGGTACAGCAGGGCGATGTCGTCGTCGTGCTGCCCGTCGGCCAGGGCCTCCAGCCAGGAGTCGCAGTCGGCCTCGATCTCGCCCACCGGGCCGGCCAGGAGTTCGCCGAGTTGCCGCAGGCCCTCGTCGATGGACCGCCCTCGGCGTTCGACCAGGCCGTCGGTGTACAGCAGCAGCCGGGCACCGGAGTCCAGGCGGGCCTCCGTCTGGGCGTACTGCCGCCGTCCCACGCCCAGGGGCGGGCCCACCTGTTCGTCGAGGAACCGGACGCCTCCGTGCGGATCGCGCAGGGCGGGCGGCAGGTGACCGGCCACGGCCGCGCGCAGGTGGGTGCGGTCCCGGTCCAGCAAGGCGTAGACGCAGGTGACGATGGAGCCGGGCGCGATGTCGTCGACGAGGTCGCTCAGTTGCTCCAGGGCCTCGCCGGGGCTGAGGGCGAGGTGGGCGTAGGCGCGGCAGGCCGTGCGGATCTGGCCCATCACGGCGGCCGCCTTGACGCCCTTGCCCATGACGTCGCCGACCACCAGGGCCACTTCGCCGTCGCGCAGCGGTATGAGGTCCACCCAGTCTCCGCCGGCGCCGCGGCTGCGGGCCGCGGGGAGGTAGCGGGACGTGGTGGCGACACCCTCCACCCGGGGCAGGCGCGGCAGCAGGTGCTGTTGCAGTTCCATCGCCGCTTCCCGCTCCTGCCGGTAGCTCTGCGCGTTCTGCAGGGCCACCGCGGTCTGCGAGGCGACGCCCGTGACCAGGCGCTCGTGGCGCGGGGTGAACATGCCGGGCTCGGCGTGCCCGAAGAAGAAACCGCCGAGCACCGTGCCGCGGGAGACGACGGGGACGGCGAGGTAGCTGCGCACCGGCAGATGTCCTTCCGGCATGCCGTGGTGCGGTGCGTTGTGCCCGTAGCGGGGGTCCGCGGTGATGTCGTCCGACCGCACGACCCCGAGGCCGCGGAACGTCGGCTCGAACACCTGAGTGTTGCGCGGCATGGGGAACTTCTCGAACGCCGACCGGTCCACCCCCGAGATGACGTAGAGCAGGTACGACTCGCCGGTCTCGCCGAGGACGTTGTAGAAGAAGGCTCCGAACGCCGCCCCGGCCAGGCGGGTCGCGGTGTCGACCGCACGCTGGACCAGTGCGTCGAGGTCCAGTTCCGCGGCGAGCGTGCTGCCGATCTCCTGCAGCAGTTCCACGATGGCCGCTTCCTCGCGCAGTTCGCTCTCGCGCTGCTGGAGGTCCTGCTGCGAGCGGCGCAACCGGGCCTCGGTGGTGCGCAGTTCGGTGACGGCGTCCTGCAGGCGGGCGGCCCGCTCCGCCACTGCGCCGTCCAGGCTGTCCGCCAGGGTGTCCGCGGCCTCCGCCCGCAGCGCGGGCGGGGCGCCACCGGCCGACAGCAGGGCCAGGCGCGCGCCGGCTGCCAGGGGGCGGAACAGTTCCACGGTCGTGCCGGGCAGTTCGCCGGGGCAGGTGAGCGTCACCACGAACCACTCCCCCGCCGTCAGGGGACCGCCGAAGACCAGGGCCCAAGGGGAACCGGGTCGCCTGCCGTGCTGCGGCGAGTCGCCGTCCGCGCGGTCCAGCTGCAGAACGGCGGCGCCCGCTTCGTGCACGGGTGTGTCGTCAGCGGTGCCGGTCCGGCCGTCGGCCCGTTCGAGGAACCGGCGCGCCGGGGACGCGCCCGCCGCGGCTCGCGACGACGGGGAGGAGACGGCGGCACCCCTCGCGTCCGGCGGATCGGCCGGCGGCTCGGCGGCGTCCGGGCGGAACTCCCGCAGCGGGCCGAGCACTCCGCGGGGAGCGAGACACACGCTGACATCCGGGCGCCCCGTGCCTGGGCCCGTACGCAGACGGCCGTGGAGGAAGTCGGCCAGCGCCTGCGCCCCCGCGTCGAGCGTCGGCGCCGGCCGGACGGCCTCCCGTAGACGCGCACCGCACTCGGCCATGTCGGCGAGGTCGAAGGCGGAGAGGTCGTACGAAGCCGGGTCGCCGACCGGGTGTCGTCCGTGGGCCGAATGCCGTGCAGCCATGGTCAGACGATAAAGCACGTCGGTGAGCTTCCGGTGAGCTTCACGGGGCGCCGGTGACGTGATCCCGGCATGCCTGGGCGGCACACCTGCGGTGCTGCCGGTGTCATGGCGATCACACCGGGGGGCACTGGATCTTCGTTTCGCTCCGGTGTGAGGATGAGCCGATGTCTGCGCCCTTCGAGTCGACGAAAGTACACGTCACCCACCTTGATCAGGTGGTGTGCGTCGCTGTGCGCGGCGAGCTGGACTTCGAGGACGCGGAGGACGTCGAGGCCGCTTGGACGGCCGCCGACCGCAGCGGGCTGCCCACCACGGCCGTGGACCTCTCCCGGGTGGCCTTCGCCGACAGCATGCTGTTGAACGCACTCCTGGACGCCCGGCGCCGCCACGAGGCAACGGGCCGCACGTTCGTCCTGCTCGGCCCGCTCAACGCCCCGGTCAGCCGACTGCTGGAAGTCACCGGCACTCTCGGACACTTCACGGTCCAGAACAGCACACCGCAAAATTGGACATATTCGCATTAAAGGTGTGTGAATCACCTCAGGGCAGTCACTCGGACGGAGCAGGTTCCCACGAGATCCGTGGAGCCGGGGTGCCGAGGAGGGTGTCCGATGAGTGAGTCCACGCACAACGGCGGCGGGACGCTGCAGCAGGCCGGGCAGGCGGCCAGGAGCGAGGCGTCCGCCACGGTCGATCAGACCAGACAAGCCACCGGGCAGGTGGCGACGACGGCCGCGCAGCAGGCCAAGGAGGTCGCCGGCGAGGTACGGCACCAGGCCGGCTCGGTCGTCCAGGATCTGCGTGGCCGCGCCATGCAGGAGGCCGAGGGACAGGCCCACCGCGCCGCGGACGTCCTGCGGCAGTGGGCGAAGGACGTGGCCGGGCTCGCGGAGAACGCCCCCGGCGACTCGCCCGCCCGCAGCGTCGCCGGCCAGGTCGCCGACCGCGGGCACCGGGCCGCCGACTACATGGACAAGCAGGGCGTCGAGGGCATCCTCGCCGACGTGCAGGGTTTCGCCCGCCGGCGCCCCGGGCTGTTCCTGGGCGGGGCGCTGCTGGCGGGGCTGGCCGCGGGGCGCATGGGCAAGGCGGCGAGCAAGGCCAAGCAGTCCGGCGACAACGGGCAGGGCGAACCGGCCCAGGGGACGCAGCCGCAGTACCAGGCCGACCCCGACATGCCGACGCCCGCGCCGGGTGGTGGTGCATGGACGCCGCCGCAGCCGGTGTCGCCGCCGTCCGGGGCACCGGCAGCACCGCCCATGCCGCCCATGACCCCGGCCCCGGGCCGCACGCCCGCGCCGCCGCATCCGGGGGTGTGAGGTGTCCTCGATCCAGCCGAACCACCCCACCCGTCCCTACGACGGCGAGGCTTCCGTGGGGGACCTGGTCTCGCAGGTGACGTCGGACGTGCAGACCCTGTTCCACCAGGAGGTGGAGCTGGCCAAGACCGAGGTGCGGCAGGAAGCGGCCAAGGCGGGCAAGGCGGCCGGCATGTACGGCGGCGCCGGATTCGCCGGGTACATGGTCGTGCTGTTCGCGTCCCTGGCCGCCGTTCTGGGCCTGTCGAACGTCATGGACGGCGGCTGGGCCGCCCTCATCGTCACCGCCGTGTGGGCCGTGGTGGCAGCCGTGCTGTACGCGCGGGGCCGCGCCGGAATGCGCACCGTCTCCCCCAAGCCCGAGCAGACCATCGAAACGATGAAGGAGAACACCCGATGGGCACGTCACCCGACCAGATGAGGGCGGACATCGGCGCCACCCGCGACCGTCTGTCCACCGATGTCAACCGGCTCGCCGACCGGGTCAGCCCCCGGCAGATGGTGCGGCGGCGCACCGACCGGGCCCGGGGCAGGGTCACCGGCCTGCGGGAGCGGGTCATGGGCTCCGCCCACGACACCGCACAAGGCGCCGTCGGCAGCGCCCGCTCGGCGGCCGGGTCCCTGCAGGAGGGCGCCGGTCAGGCCACCGACACGGCCCGTGACGTGGCCCAGCAGGCCGGTGACGCGGTCCGGCAGGCACCCGAGCAGGCCATGCGGCAGACGGAGGGGCATCCCCTGGCCGCGGGGCTGATCGCCTTCGGTGCCGGTGTGCTGGCCTCCTCCTTCCTGCCGGCGTCGCAGGCCGAGCAGCAGGCCGCTTCCAGCCTGATGGACCAGGGCCAGGAGGCCTTCGAACCGGTGAAGCAGGCCGCACTCGAGTCCGCGCAGAACCTGAAGGAAGGTGCCCGCGAGGCGGCACAGAGCGCGGCGGAGGAAGTGAAGGGCACCGCCGGTGAGGCCGTCCAGGCCACCCAGGAGGAAGCGCGCAGTCAGGCGGGGACCGTGGCCGACCAGGCTCGTGACTCGGCCGGGAGCGTCGCCGATCAGACACGCCGACAGCGCTAGGCATCCGCTCGTCCCGCCGGGGAACCGCGCCGGGCGCCGGTCACGGACCCGCAGGCCGTTTTCGGCGCCGCACCCCGGGGCACCCGCCGACGACCCGACGGCGAAAGGCACCGACATGTCCGGCCACGAAGACCAGTCCGACCACCGCTACGATCGCGCGCGGGACCCCGAGGAGCCCGGCTCGCACTCCGGTGCGGAGAGCCAGGCGCAGGACCGCTCGATACCCGGCACGGCGAGCAACCGCGAGGGGTACCGGACGGACCAGGGCACGACGGCCGGCAAACCCCTGGAGGGAGTCGAGGCCGAGGAGGGAGCCGGGCGCGAGTCCGAGGGAACGGGAACGCAGGAGGGGTAGCCGGCCCCCGGCGGACCCACCCGCACACCGCCACCCGCACATCGCGCGTCCGGCCCTTCTCGGCCGGACGCGCGGCGGCGCTCAGTCCTGGGCCGGGAAGACCTTGGTCACCTTGCCGCTCAGGTCGGCATCCAGGTAGCCGCTGACGTGTTCGTCGGCGAAGTACACGGCAAGCCCCAAGGGCGTGTCGAAGGTGTCGTCGGCGGGCCGGACGAGGAGATAACGCAGCGTCGGCTCCGCCACGTTGAGGTCCTTCTCCGCTCGCTTCAGCAGCGGGGGAAGAACGTCCCAGTCGAAGTCGTCCAGGCTGAACGGCCGGTCGCCCCCGATGATCGCGCCGCTGATGATGCCCTTCTTGACACCTTCAGCCGGGCGGTAGGTGTAGGTGTCGTACTTGGTGCCGCTCCCCTTCAGCATGATCTTCGCGGACACGTATTCCGGATAGACGGAGAAGTCGCACGCGCGGTTCGTGCCGGTGGCGGCCTTGATCTCCTTCACCGCGGTCCGGATGCCGTCCGGGGTGAGGAGGTCCGTCCTGGCGTCCGCCTGTGCGGCGGGCGCCGACCGCGACGCTCCGGGCGCTTCCGGGGTGGGGTCGTTCGTCCGGGTCGAGGAGGCACCGGGCCGATCGGCCGCCTTCCCCTTGCCGTCGTCCTCTCCGTCCGGCAGCAGCGTCCACACCAGCACGCCCGCCAGCACCGTGCCGACGACGGACGAGGCGATGGTGAGACGGCTCCTCGCGCGGCTGCCCGGCCGCAGCGCCGTCGGACGGGTGGGACCCGCCGGGTAGGGCGTCGGCGGGGCGACGGCCCCGGGGACGGCGTCGTACGGGCCCGCCGGCCGGAATCCGGCCGGCGGCGGCCCGAAACCCGTCGGAGGTCCGAACCCGGCGGGCACGGGTGCCGGGTCCGGCGGAGCCGCCGGCCGGTAGGACGTGGCCCGGTCTCCTCCGCCGGGTACGCCGGCGGCAGGCGGGGAGCCGTCGGCCGCCTCCGCGAGCATCCGGTCCGCCGTCGCCGCGTCGGCCCGGGCGGCCGGGTCCTTGACGAGCACGGCGTTCAGGAAACCGGTCAGCACCCCGGCCCGGCGAGGGGGTGGAAGTTCTTCGCTGAGGAGGGCCGCGAGCGTCGCGAGGGTGGTGCCCCGGCGCAGCGGGTGATGCCCTTCGACGGCGACGTACAGCATCATCGCCAGTGACCACAGGTCGGAGCCCGGGCCGCCCTCGCCGCCGGAGATGCGCTCGGGGGCCATGTAGTCGGGCGTGCCGATGATGGAGCCGGTCGCGGTCAGGGCGGTCGACTCCCTGATGGCCGCGATGCCGAAGTCGGTGAGCACGGGGCGCCCGTCGGGCCGCATCAGGACGTTGGCGGGTTTCACGTCCCGGTGCTGGATGCCGGCGTCGTGCGCGGCGCGGAGTGCGGCCAGCACCTCGCGTCCGATCCGAGCGGCCTCGGGGGGCGCCAGCGGGCCCTTGTCCAGCCGGTCTTGGAGTGATCCTCCGGTCACCAGCTCCATGACGAGCCACGGGTAGGTGTGCTCCCCGGCGTCGACGACGTGGTGGATGGTGACGACGTTCGGGTGGTCGACGCGGGCCAGTGCGCGTGCCTCGCGCAGCACCCGGGCCCGCAGCATCGCCGCCGCAGCCGGGTCGTGTTCGGCGAGGCCCGGATCGGACGGCCGTACCTCCTTGAGCGCGACCGCCCGGTCGAGGACGACGTCGCGAGCCCGCCACACCAGGCCCATGCCGCCGCCACCGAGTCGCGCCTGCAGTTCGAACCGCCCGTCGATGATCCGTCTGCCGGATTCCCCCTCGTTCATGGCCGGGAGCCTACGGGATGTGGGTGACACGGCCCTTGCCAGGTGGCACGCACGCGCAGCACTGCTCCCCGGCGGTCCGCGCGCACGGCTCGGTGGCCAACTCCCGGTCCCTCGAGGGGACACCCCGCAGCGGCCCCGTCTGCTCGACCTGGACAACGGCGCACCGTCGGCCGTCCGCATCGGACGGACCCCATCCCTCGCCGGGCGCGCGGTGCGGCGAGCCTGCGCGGCGCGGGGTCAGGCCGCGCCGCGCAGGCGGTCAGGAAGCCGGTTCGGCCGCGCGCGTCCGCTCCGGAACGGGACGCAGGACGCCGGCCGCGACGACGGCGGTCACACAGAAGAGGGAGAGCAGCAGGAAGGTGTGGTTGAGCGCAACGAGGTGGGTCATCCAGCCGATGACGGCGGGGCCTGCCAGCATGCCGATGTACCCCAGCCCGGCGACCCGGGATACGTTCGTGCCCGCGGCCGCGGGGTCGGCGTGCCCGGCGGCGCTGAACAGCTGCGGGACACAGCCCGACAGCCCCAGACCGAACAGCGCCCATCCGGTCAGCGCCGCCCAGACCCAGGGGGACAGGGCCGCGACCGTGATGCCGACCGCGGCCAGAGCCGCGCCCCACCGAAGCACCGCGACCGGACCGAAGCGCCCCGATATCCCGTCCGCCAGCAGCCTGCCGATGGTCATGGTCGTCGCGTACGTGCCGTAGGCGAAGGCGGCGGTGCTCTCGGGCGCGTCCAGCACGGTCTTGAGATGCAGGACGCTCCAGTCGTTGGCGGCGCCCTCACACAGCATGATCAGCAGGGCCAGGACCGCCAGGAGCCGGATGCGGCCGGAAACAGGCGCCTCGGGCCGCTCGGGGCCCTTCACCTCGTCGGCCCCGGGGGCGGTCGCCGTGCCGGGCAGCAGGCCGCGTGCCGAGACCAGGGCGACGACGACTCCCGCTGCCGCGGCGACGCCCAGGGTGGTGGCCGGGGACCAGCCGATGTCGACGGCCGCGGCGCCGGCGAGCGCGGCGAGGACGCCACCGACGGAGAACGTGGCGTGGAAGCCGGACATGACAGGCCGCTCGTACGCCTTCTCGACCTGCACGGCGTGCGCGTTCATGCTGACGTCGAGGGTGCCGTTCCCGAAGCCGAAGAGCAGGAGGGACGCGCCCAGGGCCCAGGGCTCCTGCGCCAGGCCGGGCAGGACGAGGGTGGCGCTGCACAGCACTCCCGCCAGGGGTACGACGGTGCGGGTGCCGAGCCGGTCGGACAGGCGGCCCCCGACCTGCATCCCGGCGAAGGCTCCGGCGCCGAGCAGCACGAGGAAACCGCCCAGGGTGGCGTGGGAGATGCCGACGCGCTCCTCGACCGCCGGGATCTGCACCACCCACATGCCGAGCAACGTGCCGTTGAGGACGAAGTAGACGACTGTCACAGCGCGGGCGACGCGCAGCGTTCTCTCCATGCACCCACCCTAACGAACATGCTCTCTGTTCAAAACCGTGAGGTTCGAACACCTTCTGTGTTCGACGATCGTGGTGTTGAATCGCCGTATGAACACCGTGGAGCGTCATCGGCTGATCACCCAGGCCGTCCGGGAGGCCGGCCGGGCGACCGTGACCGAACTCGCCGAGCTGACGGCCGCCTCGGAGATGACCGTCCGCCGGGACCTGGACCACCTGGCCGCGCAGGGTGTCCTCGAACGGTTCCGCGGTGGTGCGCGCACTCTCCTGCTGCGAGGGGAGGAACCGCCCTTCTCGCTGCGCGCCCACGACGCCGTCGAGGCCAAGCGCCGGATCGCGGCGGAAGTGGCCTCGCTGATCTCCGACGGCGAGACGGTGCTGCTCGACAGCGGCACGACCTGCCTGGAGGTCGCGCGACTGCTGCGGGGACGGCAGGTCACGGTGATGCCGCTGTCGCTCCAGGCGATCCACGCGCTCAGCGACGCGCCGGAGCCGACCTCGCTCCTCGTCCCGGGCGGTCGTCCGCGCGCGGCCGAAGGGGCCCTCATCGGGCCGCTGACCCTGGCCTCCCTGGCGGCGCTGCGCTTCGACACGGCCGTCCTGGGCCTGTGTGGTCTGACCGCGGCCGACGGCGTGACCGCCTACGACCTCGACGAGGCGGTGGTGAAGAAGGCCGCGATCGCCTCGGCCCGCCGCGTCGTCGCCGCCGCCGACGGCAGCAAACTGGGCCGCACCGCTCAGGCCTACGTCGGCCCCCCGACCGCGGTGCACATCCTCGTCACGGACGCCGACGCCCCCTCGGACGAGACCGGCGCGCTGGAGAACAGCGGCATCACGGTCAGGCTCGCCTGAGTCGCCCTCGGGCGCACCCCCGGCGGTGATCCGGCCGGTCCGGCCCGGCCCGGCGGCCGCGCCGCGCTCGCCGGACGGAGAGCGGTTCACCTCCCGCGCGGACCACGACCCTGCTCAGCGCGGCGGCCTGACGTCGCGCCGGTGGACGGCCGCGGTGCCGCCCAGTTCACCGAGGAGGTCGACGAGCACCGCCCGGGTCACGTCGAAGGCCGTCCCGCCCGCCCCGTCGACGGCGGCCCGCTGGGACCGCTCCCGCAGGCGCACCTCCAGCCGCTCGCGCGCGTGCCGTGCCGCGGCGACGGCGTCCCTGCCCTTGGCCGTCAGGGCGACATGGCGGATCCGGGCGTCGCGAGGGCTCGGCAGGCGTTCGACGTAGCCGAGCCGCTCCAGTTCCGCGACGGCCTTGGAGGCTCCCTGCTGCGTCATGTCGAGCTTCGCCGCCAGGTCGCTCACGGTCGGTCGGCCGTCGACGAGGTGCTGGAAGACGTAGCCGTGCGACATCCGCAGGTCGCCGTAGCCCTGCGCCGCGAGATCGGCCTGGACCGCGGTGCCGGCGGCGAGGCCGACGAACAGGGCGAGGCTCCCCAGGTCGAGGGCGGAGGGGTCAACTGGTTCGCGCATGCCCCCACTCTCCCTTTGACAACCATGGTTGTGCAACTAAGGTTGTTCATATGACGCAGACGACCGAACAGCATCCCCACGTCCGTACGGCGCTCCGCTATCACGAGGCGGTGGCCCGGCTGGCCGCGCCGGAGGAGCTCGCGGAGTTCCTGCACCCGGACATGACGCACTCCCAGTTGCCCAACACCCTGTTCCCCACGGGGGCCGACCGCGATCTCGCCGAGACGCTCTCCGCGTCCGCCCGGGCCCGCACGCTGCTGGCCGCACAGAGCTACGACGTCGTCACCGCGGTGGCCCGCGGTGATCAGGTCGCCCTGGAGATCAAGTGGTCCGGCACGCTTGCCGTCGGCTTCGGCGAGCTGCCCGCGGGCCACGTCCTGCGCGCCCACATTGCGGCCTTCCTCGACTTCCGGGACGGCAGGATCGTCGCGCAGCGCACCTACGACTGCTACGAGCCCCTCACCTGACGACGGCCGGCGCGCGGAGGCCCCGCAGGACGCATCGGTCAGCAGGAAACTGCCGTGCGCCGGTTCGCACACCTCTGCGATCATCCCCGGATGGCGCACGGTCTGGAATCACTCGTCCTCCGACACACCCACCGCATCCCCTCCCCCAAGGGCTCCGCCGGGGAAGGCGCCACCGCCGCGCGGCAGTTCGACGCCACGCTGGCGTCCGTGGGCTTCAAACTCTCGGCGGAGCTGCTGGCGCGGCTGTCCGCGCTGTCCGGGGCCGCGGTCGTGCACACGGCCAAGCGGACGCTGCGCACGGTCCAGGAGATGGTGGGCGACCACGTCCGGCACAACGCGTACTTCATCGACTTCCCGGCCAACGTGCCGGACACCGAGGAGTTCTGGATGCGGTGCGTGGCCCGGGCGCTCGGCGACGACACGTCGCGCGGACGCGTGCTGAAGCACCTGGCGCACGGCGTGCTGGATCTGCTCAGCCTGCCCGCGTACGGCCGCTACCAGCACACCTACGAGGAGATGCTCGCGGCGCAGGACGAGCTGATCGCCTCCGCGGGCGACCGGGTGACCGTCCTGCACCTCGGACGGGACCTGGACGACGAAGTCACCGATCTCTACCTGGCCCTGGCGGGAAGCACGACGCCCCTGGGCGAGGAGCACCTGCGCGACCTCCAGGTGCTCGCCGAGGCGTGCGCGCTCGGACCGCAGCCGGAGTCGATCCCGGTCAGGGAGAACCGCGCCGTCGTCAACGCGGCCCGTCTCGCCGTCGGCGCGGACCCGCTGCTGGACACGGTCGTCGACGTGCTGCGGCTGGCGTGTGCCCTCTCCGGGGGTGACGTGACGCTGCAGGAGCCGACCCGGTTCCGGGGCTTCCCCCGGCCGGTGCGCCGCATACTGCTCGCGGGCCTGGACGCCCTGGTCGAGGCGAACCCCGCCAAGCTGGCCGACGTGCACCCCCACCGCGAGCCGTTCAAGCGGCTCGGGGAGCGTCTGCACCCGCACGAGTACCCGCAGTGGCCGCACGCGGCCGATGTGTTCGCCGTGGCCCGGGGCGAGAAGGAGGCGCGGTCGTTCGACAGCCGCGTCGAGCAGCTGCTCGGCGAGTCCGATGTCGTCGGCGCCGCGCACCTGCTGCGGGCCGCGCCCGGCAAGCTGTTCCGCGCCCTGGACCGCCTGCTGCGTGCCGCTGTCAGCCAGGAGGAGCGGGACGCGGTGGTGGCCGCCGCGGTGCAGGCCGCTCCCGAGGTCTCCGGCCGGGTCGTGCTGTCGGTGCGCGAGCACTTCCAGAACCGGGAGCGCGACAGCGGACGGTCCCGGCTCTTCGTCAACCGCCGGGGCCGCGGCTGGGTCGCTCCGGACGCGCGACCGCCCGTGCCCGCGGCCGCCCGCGAGCGCCTGATCGGCGCGCTCGACGCCGAGATGCGCCGCAGGCTCCCCGCCCCGGGCCGGCTGCTGCTCGACCCCGACGTCCTGGACGTGGCACTCCCGCTCAGCGGCAAGGCGACCGCGGCCGGTCTCGGGGTGCTGCCGCGCGGTTCGCTGTCCGCGGTCGACGGCGAGCGCCTGCGCTTCTTCGTGTACTGGAAGCAGGACCGGCGGCGCACGGACTACGACCTGTCGGCCCTGCTGCTGCGCAGCGACTACAGCACCGACTCCTGGCTGTCGTACACCTCGCTCCGGGCTGTCGGGGGGCGGCACTCGGGCGATGTGACCGAAGCACCCGACGGAGCCTCGGAGTTCATCGACCTGTCCCTGGGCCGCGTGCGCAGCACCTTCATCGTGCCGCAGGTCAACGTCTACGCCGGGGAGGGCTTCGACGAGACCGAGGAGTCGTTCTTCGGCTTCATGGTGCGCGACGGCGAGCAGAAGGGCCGGCCGTTCGAGCCGCGCACGGTGCGCATGAAGTCGGAGCTGCGCGGGGTGGGCCGGGTGGCGCTGCCGCTGGCGTTCCGGCAGGAGGACGACGGCCGGTGGTCCGCGAGGTGGCTGCACCTGTATCTGCGGGGCGTCGCGTCGGCCAACCGGGTCGAGGAGAACCAGGTGTCGGTGTCCAAGGCGGTGCGCGCCCTGGTCGAGCGCGAGTACCTGACGGTGCGCTACCTCGCCGGTCTGCTGTCCGGCGGCGCCACCGCCGTCGAGCTGTGGGACGGCGGGGCCGTCCCGGACGAGCCCGTGACGTACATCGGTCTCGAGCGTCCCGAAGGGCTGGCCGCGGGCTCCCGGGTCATCACCCTCGAAAACCTGCGCGACCTGATCCCGGACTGAGTGCTAGCGTTGGCTTCGGCGAGGCCATGAAGGGGCTTCCTTCTCATTCCTTTCTGCCTCGAGTTCCTTCGCTTTCCTCGCCCTTGACGTCGCTGCGGGCGGCGTCCGCGCTCACGGCGCGGGCGCCGCCCGCAGGCGTCTCACGGCCCTGCCGTCCCCAGCCGTGTCACAGCCTTGGCGCCCCTCAGGGCGGGGCCGACCGGCCGGAGAACGCGTGGAGTACGCGTCAGGGGCCCGGCCGGTGCCGGGCCCCTGACGTGTGCGATGCGGGATTCAGACCTGCGGCCTCTGGACAGTGAGCCGGTGTGCCGCCGAGCTTCTCCACCACGTCGGTGGTGTCACTGCGCGGCCGGGCTCCAGGGGCCGGCGGGGCACGTCAGCCGCGGACGATGTTCTCGGCCTGGGGGCCCTTCTGGCCCTGGGTGACGTCGAACGTGACCTGCTCGCCCTCGACCAGCTCGCGGTACCCGTTGCCCGAGATGTTCGAGTAGTGAGCGAAGACGTCCGGTCCGCCGCCGTCCTGGGCGATGAACCCGAAGCCCTTTTCGGAGTTGAACCACTTCACGGTGCCGCTGGCCATACAGAGTCCTTCGATCTCGCCGGGTGTACCGGCCGGGTGAGTGACGGGCCCTTCCGCTCCGGGAAGAGACCCGAGCACCGTTCTACCCCGAAGTCGGCTCGACTATTCGATCTTCCGCACAAGAGTCGGGCACTTTCATGCTCCCGGTGTCTCCCGGCTCCCCGCCCCGGCCGTGGCTGCCGTGCTTCCCGGTACACGGGGACCCGGCCCGGCTGCCCGCCCGGCGTCGGCTGTCCGGTGGCGTCAGGGGCGGTGACGCAGGTCGGGCGTGGTGGGAGGGCGGCCGCCGAGGCTGGTGATGAGTTCGGTGCACAGGTCGCGCATCTTGATGTTGCGGTGCTGCGACGCCGAGCGCAGGATCTTGAACGCCTCCTCGGCGGTGCACCGGTTGCGGCCGATGACCACACCGATGGCCTGGTCGATGACCCCGCGGGAGCGCATGGCGTTCTGCAGCTGCTCGGCGAACTCCTCCGCGTCGGCGATGCGCTGGGCCAGGGCGATGCCACCGGTGGCCTGCGAGGCCAGGTCGCGCAGCGCGGAGAGATCGGCCCCCTCGAAGGCGGCCGGAGACTCGGCGTACAGATTGAGAGCGCCGGCGGTGTGGGTACGGGGGGCGATCGGCAGCGACAGGGACGAGCGGATGCCGTGCGAGGCGGCGTACGCGGGATAGTCGCCCCAGCGGCTCTCCTCCCGCATGTCGC
Source organism: Streptomyces sp. NPDC003456 (assembly GCF_042878735.1). Lineage (NCBI taxonomy): Bacteria > Bacillati > Actinomycetota > Actinomycetes > Kitasatosporales > Streptomycetaceae > Streptomyces > Streptomyces sp. NPDC003456. The sequence goes on along the minus strand of NZ_JBIAOK010000002.1, from coordinate 779,838 downwards.
GGACGGCGACCTCCTGGCCCGTGCGCAGCGACTGCAGGCAGGGGCCGTCGTCCTGGCCGTACTGCTTCTCGTCCAGCTTCGGTGCCGGTGGCCCCGAGCTCACCACGGTCGCGGGCCGTCCGTGGCGCTCCAGGGTGAGTCCGACTCCCTCGCAGCGGGCCAGCTCCAGGGCCGTGTCAGCCAGCGCCTGGAGGAAACCCTCCAGCGAGTCGGTCCGGAGCAGCAACTGGGGGATGCGGTTGCCGTCGTAAGCGTCACCGGGGCTCATCGGGGGTTCCTTCACTGGCCTTCTCGGTCGGCTTCCTGTCGTGCCACCGGGGCGACGGACTCCGCGATCCGAAGGAACACCTCAGTGCGACCGTCACCTCACTCCGGCACAGTCGCAGGAGCGGCGCGGCCTCCTCTCCTGCGGACCGGTCCGGGGAGGTGGGAGGGAGCGGACATCGCATCCGCTGCCTCCGGACGCCGGAGCGGGCGGCAGGAGCCCTCGGGTCCCCTGCCCGCAGCGGTGCGAAACACGTCTCCTACGAGCGGCCGCGTCCCGTCTGGCGCTCGCGGCCCTCGTCGCGGGCCTGCTGGAAGGCGTCGGCGATGGTCTCGGCCGCGCCGGACAGGACGCCCTTGGTCTTGCCGCGGGCGCCGGACTCGGTGACCTTGCCCGCGAGCTCCGTGAGCCCGGCCGGCTTGCGCGGCCCGGCCTCCAGGTCGAGGCGGTTGCACGCCTCGGCGAAGCGCAGGTAGGTGTCCACGCTCGCCACCACGATCCGTATGTCGATCTTGAGGATCTCGATGCCGACGAGGGAGACGCGCACGAACGCGTCGATCACCAGGCCACGGTCGAGAATGAGCTCCAGAACGTCGTAGAGACCGCTGGAACCGCCCCCGCCACCCTGCTGTGTCGCGACGGTCATCGCGTCTCACCCCTCGTCGTCCGCGTCGTCTCTGGGCATGGCCCTGTCCGGGCTGCTCCCGCCGGGAGGCAGGCATGGCATGCGGATGACCCCTATTCGCCGAGTCAAACGCGCGTGCGACGCTCCGGCGGGCAGGTCGCGCGGTGCCGCCCTTCCACCCCGGGGCGTGTGCAGGGCCGTGGAGATCGATTGCGTAACCGTTCGGCACACGGCCGATCACACCTGCTCCCCCGCTCGCCGTTCCCTCTTCCCCGGTGATCAGGATGAGCCTTCCACACCGCACACGGCCCGGCCGCCTTCCGCCCGGGCCCCGCACACCACGGGGGACCTCTTGATCCAGCACCGGACGGTGACCGCCCTCCTGGCCCTGGCGGGTCTGATGCTGACGGCATGCTCCGCCGGCCCGGCCGGGCGACCGGCGGCCGACCGCGAGGCGGTCCGCGACCGGCTGGCCTCGGCCGACGGCGCCCCTTACTCGGCCGCGCTCCGGGCCGTCACCCGGTCCGGCTCCCAGCGCCTTCAGCTCACGGTGGGACGGATCAACCTCAACGCCCCGCTCACCGGTCGCACGACGGACAGGACCCAGCAGTACACCGAGGACGTGGTCATCACCGAGCGGACGGTGTACCGCCGCGCGGTCGGGGCCCACGGCGCCTGGCAGGAGTTCCCCGCGTCGACCGCCAAGGGCGGCCTGCCCGTGGACCGGCTTCCGCAGTACGTGCGCCTGATGCTGGACCACAGCACCTCGATACGGCAGGGCAGCGAGGCCGTGCGCGTGTCCGCCCGGCTCACCCCGCGGGAGATCGCATCGGTCGACGAGATCGCCGGGCGCAACCTGGGCCCGGCCGGCGCGATCGACGCCGACGCCTGGATCGACGGGCAGGGCCGCGTCGTGCGCGTGCGGCAGATCATCCACGTCGAGTCCGGGTCCGGGTCCGACATCCACGCCACCGTGACGCTCACCGATTTCGGCAAACCCGTCCCGGTGCGCCCACCCGTCACCCGGTGACGGACCTGATGGTGCGTCAATACCCGTTGTAAGCAGACTTGTTCGGGGCATACCCTCTGCACTCCGCAGAGCGCGGACAGCAGTCGGCAACGGGGGCCTTCCGCATGACGTCGTTTCGTGGTGCATCCGACGAGCTCTTCCCGGACCCGGTGAACGCCCGGGCTGAGATCTTCGTCAGCGACTATCCGACCGCCATCACCCCGGCAGACCCGGCCCGCCTGGACACCCGGCCACCCCTGTTCGTCTTCCGCGTCGCCGCGGACGGCCCCGCCGGCGAGGAGGGCACGAGGCGGGTGCTGGGCGCGCTGCGCGGGCCCCTGGACGACCGTGGTCCGCTCGTCCCCTACGCGCTCGTGCCGGCCGCGGAGGAGCCGGTGCTGCTCACCGAGCAGGCGGGGCAGTTGCTGGAGAACGGCACGCCGCGGCGCATGACGCCGGACAGGTACCCGCACTTCGCGGTCGTCCGGTCGCTCGTCGCCCACATCCGTGACCATCCCCAGCAGTCGGCCGGCGGCTACGCCGAGGACCTGCGCCGGCACGCCTGCGACCGGCAGCAGGCGGAGCGGCGAGGTCTGCTCGGACGGCTGCCGAGGGCGGCCTCGACCGACGTGGCGCCCGACGGCGGAGACGTGAAGGGCTGGCTGCTGAGGGTCTTCTGGCTGTCGTTCACCTGCCATCTGCCCCGCTGGGTCTGGTCCCGCCTGGTCTCCCGGAAGGTCATGCGGCGCTGGCTCGGCCGGATGCGGGAGGCGGGCGGGCGCCGCGACCTGTACCAGGTGATGGCGCACGTCGCCACCACCCAGGCGCCGCGGCTGCGCATGGCATCGGACGAGCGGCGCCGGGAGCAGGCCCTGCAGACGCTGGAGAAGCTGCTGCTCAGAGCCCTGCTGGAGGACCTGGCCACACCCAGGACCGGCCGGTACCTGCCCAAACGGCGACGGCGCACCGCGCGCCCGGTGCTGCTCGTCGAGGTGCCGCCGCCCGGCGCCGACGGCGCCCGCCGTGCCGAGCGGTTCCTGCGCGTCCTGCACGAACTGCGCGACACCGCCCCGAGACCGGGCCCCCTCGTCATCGCCGTCGGACGGCCGGACGAGGCGCTGCTGGCCGAACTCGGCGCCCGTGAGTCCACCCTCTCGCACGCCGCCACCGCGCTCGGCTCGCAGGACGCCACCCCCGTCGCGTTCACCTTCGACGAGGCGTCCCTCACCGGTCCGGGGCTGCCCATCGCCCGGGTGGAACCGCACCGCCGCTTCCGCACGAGCTGGCGCACCACCACCGCGTTCCTCGCCGCCACGGCCGTCCTCGCCCTGACGGCGGGCGGTGTCGCCGTCGAGCGGGTCCGGGACGACGGCGACCACAGCTGCGTCGGCGGTGCGGCGTCCGTCGCCGACCGGGCGCGTTCCCGGCCCGTCCCGCTGAACGCCAAGGGCTGGTACACGGGTGCGCTCGACGCCATCGCCGACCAGAACCGGCGCGCGGAGGCCTACGCCGCGAAGGGCCGGGACGTGCGCACCGTCGTCGCCTTCGTCTCCAGCCCTCCGCGCACCGAGGACGACATGCGCTTCGACGGGACGATCCCGGAACTGCGCGGTATCGCCATGTGGCAGCAGCAGCTCAACCAGGACGCGGGCTCGGACGAGAACACCGTGCCCCTGCGGGTGGAGGTGCGCAGTACCGGTGAGGCGTACCGCGACGCCGTGCCGCAGGCCCGGAAGCTGGTCGCCGAGGTGCGCGACGAGAAGGGCACCGAGGACCACGAGAGGATCGTCGGCGTCCTGGCGTACGCGCAGAGCCGGGACGAGACGCGTGCCGCCCTCCAGGTGCTCGGCCAGGAGGGCGTCCCGACCGTCGGCACGACGGCCACCGCCAACGAGATGCTGGCCGGGGACGCGACCAGGAGCTACTGGCCCTTCACCCCGGACAACGAGCGCGAGGCCCGCATCGAGGCGGCCTTCGCCGCCGGCGCCGACATCGTGGCCCGGCGCGACGACCACGACACCTGCTCCCCCGCCCGGCGCGCCGTCGTCATCAGGAACTCCGCCGACCTCTACAGCCGCAGCCTCGCCGGGCGCTTCGTGTCGGCGTTCCCCGGAACCACTCGCGTGTTCGACTTCAACCAGGAGGGCGACTTCGGCCCGCAGCCCCCGGACGGCGCCCCCACGCTGACCAGTGCGAGCGTGCTCGCCGAGCAGCTGTGCAAGGCGCTCGCCGAGGAGCCGCGGTCCGTCGTGTACTGGTCGGCCCGGGCCAAGGACTTCACGGCGTTCATCAGCGCGATGGACAAGCGCGGCACCTGCGTGGACCGGCCCGTCACGGTCCTCGGCGGCAACGAGCTGACGAACGTGGCCCAGACCGGTGCCTACGCCGAGCAGAGCTGGCTGCGGCTGTACTACTCGGCGCACCGGCTGCCCGGCGGTCACCCGTCCCTGAGCGCCGAGACCCGGCAGTTCCTGTCGCGGTACGACGCCTTCGTGCGGACCTACGGTGCCGGGGCGGACCCCTGGAGGCAGGACGGCCACTCCGCGGTCTCGTACGACGCCTTCCACGTGCTGTCCGAGGCGGTGAACCAGGCCCGCTCGCGCGACGAGCGGATCGAGCGCCGCTCGGTGCTGATCACGCTCGCGGGCGGCGTGACCCCCTTCAACGGGGCCACGGGGTACATCGCCTACGCGCCGGACGTCAACGCGCCCCCCGCGGACAAGACGCTGGTCATCCTGCGCCAGCTGGGCACGCAGCCGCAGGCGGTGCTGGTGTGCGGTGCGTTCGACATGGGCGAGTCGAGCCGGAAGCAGGGGCCGCCGTGCGTGCCGTGACCGGTGCGCGCACGGGACGCCGGCGGAGTCGGATGCGCGACTGAGGGCGGGGCCGCCGGTGCGGCACGGCCGGTGCAGTGACGTCCGAACGGGCGACGTCGGCGGCCGTCCGCATCCGGTAGCGCGCGAGGTGTCGAAACCTGTCTCAGTGTTCCCGGCGGACGGGAACGGTGACGACGGGCGGCGAGCCGGGCCCTGACGGCCCGCGCGCACGCCCCGGTCCCTCATGGAAGGCCCTGCCATGACCACCCCCCACTGGCTGTTCGGCGACCAGCTCGGCCCGCACTTCCTCTCCCCCGCCGGCTCGGAGGGCCCGGACCGCGCAGCGCCCGTGGTCATGATCGAGGCGCGGTCCGTCTTCCGGCGCAGGCGCTTCCACCGCGCCAAGGCCCATCTGGTCCTCTCCGCGATGCGGCACCGCGCGGCGGAACTGGGCGAGCGGGTGACGTACGTGCGGGCGGAGACCTACCGGGAGGGGCTGCGGCGGGCGGTGGGGGACGCGCCGGTGACCGTGTGCCATCCCACCTCGTACGCGGCGCTGCGGCTGGTGCGCTCCCTGCCGGGGGTGCGGGTGCTGCCCGCGCGCGGCTTCCTGGTCGCGCACGAGGAGTTCGCCGAGTGGGCCGAGGGGCTGGCCGGCCGGCGCCTGCTGCAGGAGAACTTCTACCACTGGGTGCGGGAGCGGCACGACCTGCTGATGGACGGCGGCCGGCCGGCCGGGGGCCGGTTCAACCACGACCACGACAACCGCGAACCCCCGCCGCGCGGCGCCGCCGCGCTGGATGTGCCGGCGCCGTACCGGCCGCGGGAGGACGACATCGACGCCGAGGTGCGCGAGGACCTCGACCGGTGGGAACGCGAGGACGGCGTGCGGTTCGTCGGCCGGGACGGCCCTCGCCTCTTCCCCGCCACCCGGCGCGAGGCCCTGTCGGCGCTGCGCCGCTTCGTGACGCACCGGCTGGCCGCCTTCGGTCCCTACGAGGACGCGATGCTGTCCGGCGACCCGGTGATGTCGCACAGTCTGCTGTCGTCCTCGATGAACCTGGGGCTGCTGCACCCGGGCGAGTGCGTGGACCACGCCGAGCGTGCCTGGCGGGCGGGCTCAGTCCCCGTGAACAGCGCCGAGGGGTTCGTCCGGCAGGTCGCGGGCTGGCGGGAGTACGTCTGGCAGCTGTACTGGCACTTCGGGGAGGACTACCGGAAGGGCAACGCCCTCGGGCACACGCAGCCGCTGCCGGCCTACTTCGCCGAGCTCGACGCGGACGCGGTCACCGCGCGCTGCCTGTCCGGGGTGCTCGCGCAGGTCCGCGACACCGGCTGGACGCACCACATCCCCCGCCTGATGGTGCTGGGCAGCCACGCCCTGCAGCGCGGCTGGGACCCGGCGGCCGTCACCGACTGGTTCCACCGCTGCTTCGTCGACGGCTACGACTGGGTGATGCTGCCCAACGTGGTGGGCATGTCCCAGTACGCCGACGGCGGCCGGATGACCACCAAGCCGTACACCTCGGGGGGCGCCTACATCCACCGGATGAGCGACCTGTGCGGTGGCTGCGCCTTCCGGCCCACCGACCGCACCGGCCCGCGGGCGTGCCCCTACACCGCCGGGTACTGGGCCTTCCTGCACCGGCACCGGCGCCGGCTGTCGGGCAACGCCCGGATGCGGCGCGCGGTGCAGGGGCTGGAGCGGCTGGGGGATCTCGAGGAGGTGCTGCGGCAGGAGGCGGAACGGGGCGAGGAGGCTCCGTGACGGTGACGGCGTGGCCCGGTCGCCGGGCTCGTGAACGGGAGCCCGGCGACCGGGGGTTGTTCTCGGCCGGTTCCCCTGCGGCCGCCGGGGGCCGCGGGGCGCTGATCCCGTCCGCGGGTTCGATCCGGCCGTCGGCGCGGGGGCGCCGTCACGCAGTGGGGAAGTCGTCCTGCGTCCTGATGCGTTCGCGGATCCAGACCCCGGCCGGCTTCAGCGGCGCGGTGCCCGTCCACGGCCCGGACCTGTCGCACGTGCCGGTCTTGAAGACGGCTCCCGAGCGGTGGTCGTCGGAGAAGTTCCAGTTGACCCAGCTGATCTTCTTGTCGGCCATGAGGTCGAGGTAGCGCTGGGACATGGCGAAGTCGTCGGCGCCTTCGCCGGCGTAGTTCTGCGTGCCGAACTCGGTGACGAACACGGGCAGTCTGCCTGCGGCGCGGGAGAGGGTCGCCAGGTACTCGTCCCGGTGCGAGGAGGCGTAGAAGTGGAAGGTGTACATGATGTTGGAGGCCCTGACCGGGTTGTTCACGACCTCCGACTCGTCGGCGCCCTCGGAGACACCGAACGACGACCAGGCGCGGGTGCCGACCAGGACGGGGGCGTCGGAGTCGATGGCACGGATCGTCGGGATGATCTGCTCCGCGTAGCTCTTGATCCGCGACCAGCTCACGCCGCTGGGCTCGTTGGCGATCTCGTAGAGGATGTTGTTCCTGTCCTTGTTGCGGTGGGCGATGTCCGTGAAGAACTGCCGGGCCCGGCTGAGGTTGGCGTGGGGATCGCCCGGGGTGAGCATGTGCCAGTCGACGATCACGTACATGCCGCGGTCGGTCGCCTGCTGCACGAGCGAGTTCGCGAGCTCGGTGAAGTGCCGCGGGTCGGTCTCGTAGCCGTCCTCCTGGACGTAGGTCGAGACACGCAGGACGTCGGCCTTCCAGTCGTTCGCCAGGGCGTTCAGCGAGCCGCTGGTCAGACAGTGCGGGTACCACTGGGTGCCGTGGGTGCTCATGCCCCGCAACTGGACGGGGTTGCCGCGGCTGTTGCACAGCTTGGTGCCGCAGACCTTGAGCTGGCCGTTGGCGGCGACCGGGGTGGCGGCGGCGCGGGGGGTGACGGTCGCGTGCGCGGATCCGGTCGGCACGAGGCCGAGCAGGAGCAGCAGGACGCCGCTGAGCACGGCGGCTGCCACTGCCCGGCGGAGCGACGGGTGTGGGGCCCTCATGTGAACTCCGTTCAGGCGCATGACCAGTAGGAAACTTTCCTAACCGAAGAGAAGCAGAGCTGCCCCACGGCATCAAGAGGGCCGACACGTCCACACGAGGAGCGGCATTCACAGAGTCGTCCACGTGAGCGGACGGGAGGAAGGGACGGGGAATTCCGGGGCCGTTCACTCGAAAGGGTCAAACCGGTTGCAGATTGCGGGTTCGGCGCATAGTGCCCTGAAGACGAGGCGAGACATCCGACATGACCGAATCCTTACCGGCTCGTCCGGTTGCCGCTCCGGTCGTCTTCACGGCCGACTTCGCTTCCCCCACCCAATGGGTCGCCGGGCGTTCCTGGGCGTATCCGGACGGGGGCCCGATCAATCCGCGCGACGACAAGCTGGACCACCTGGTGTCCGACGCCGCGTACAGCCGCTCGGGGGTCTTCCGGGCCAGACGACGGCGCGACGGGCGGTGGAACACCGGGCTGCTCACCACCGAGGGAAGTCAGGAGGGGTTCACCGTCCGCGCCGGGGACGTGCTCGAAGCCCGGGTCCGGCTGCCCGAGGCGATCGGCGCGTGGCCGGCGATCTGGACCTGGCGCGACGGCGACCAGGAGATCGACGTCTTCGAGTACCACCCGGACAACCCGGACCTGCTCGAGTTCACCAACCACGTGCGCGGCACGAACCTCTACCACCACGACGAGGCGGTCCGTCCGGGCGCGTGGGTGGACCTGCGCACCGAGTTCGGGGCCCGCTCGGTGCGCTGGTGGCTCAACGGCAGACAGGTCTTCGCGGACGGACGAGGGGTGGGGCGGAGCTGGCACGCCTACCTGATCGTCAACCTGTCGGTCTGCGCCGGGCGTTACCACCCTCCCCCGCAGCCGAAGACGACCGAGATGTCCTACGAGGTGAGCCGGCTGACCGTACGGCGTCCGGCCACCGTCGCCGCCGCCCCGGCCGAACCGGAGCCCGCCTAGCCGGGCGGGAGCGGCCGCGGGCACACCGGCCACGCGGGGTCCGCCCGGCCGGGAGTGGACGCGCGTGAGCGCCCCGGCCGGCGCGAACGGCCGGCCGGAGCGCCCCGAGGCAAGCGGCCGGGGCGGTCGCCCGGGAAGGCGTCCCGCCCCGATGCCGGATCAGCGGCCGGCGAGCAGTTCGAGCGTGTCGATCACGCGGTTGGAGAAGCCCCACTCGTTGTCGTACCAGGCGACGACCTTGACGTGGCGGCCGTCGACACGTGTGAGCGCCGAGTCGAAGATCGACGAGGCCGGGTTGCCCACGATGTCGGTCGACACGAGCGCGTCCTCCGAGTACTCGAGGACGCCGGCCAGGGGACCCTGCGCCGCCTCGCGGTACGCCTCCAGCACGTCCTCACGGGACACGTCCCGGGCCACGGTCGTGTTGAGCTCGACGATCGAGCCGACCGGCACCGGCACGCGGATCGAGTCGCCCGACAGCTTGCCGTCGAGGTCGGGCAGCACCAGGCCGATCGCCTTGGCGGCGCCGGTCGTGGTCGGCACGATGTTCACGCCGGCGGCACGGGCGCGACGGGCGTCGCGGTGCGGGCCGTCCTGCAGGTTCTGCTCCTGCGTGTAGGCGTGCACCGTCGTCATGAACCCGTGCTCGATACCGGCGAGGTCGTGGAGCACCTTCGCCAGCGGCGCGAGCGCGTTGGTCGTGCAGGACGCGTTCGAGACGATGGTGTGCAGGTCGGGGTCGTAGGTGTCGGAGTTGACACCGAAGGCGAGGGTGACGTCGGCACCGTCCGAGGGCGCGCTGACGAGCACCTTCTTCGCGCCCGCGTCGAGGTGGGCGCGGGCGGCCTTGGCCGAGGTGAAGCGTCCGGTGGCCTCCAGGACGATGTCCACGCCGAGCTCGGCCCACGGCAGCTGCGCCGGCTCGCGCTCGGCCAGCACCTTGATCCGGCGCCCGTCGACGACGAGGTGGTCCCCGTCGGCGGTCACCGGCCGCCCGAGCCGGCCCGACGTGCTGTCGTAGGCGAGCAGCCGGGCGAGGGCGGCGGGCTCCGTGAGGTCGTTGACGGCGACGACCTCCAGGGCGCTGTCGCGCTCCAGCAGTGCGCGCAGCACATTGCGTCCGATGCGGCCGAAACCGTTGATGGCGATGCGAGTCATGAGTGGTGTCCCTTCCCTTCGCCACCAGGCTCGCTCGCGGACGGCGGGGCGGACAGTGGCGCTATCGCCATGGTTCGAAAGGATCCCGCCACGCGCGGGTCCGGGCAGCGCTCGGGCGGCCTTCACGCGCGGTCACTCGCCGCGGGTGAAGGTGCGCCGGTACTCGCTCGGCGTGGTGCCGAGGATGCGCTGGAAGTGCAGGCGGAGGTTCGCGCCGGTGCCCAGGCCGATGTCGGCGGCGATCTGCTCGACGCTGCGCTCGGAGCGCTCCAGCAGTTCGCGGGCCAGGTCGATGCGGGCGCGCATCACCCACTGCATCGGCGTGTAGCCGGTCTCCTCGACGAAGCGCCGGGAGAAGGTGCGTGCCGACACACCCGCCTGACGCGCCAGGATGTCCAGGGTCAGGGGCTCGCCCAGCCGGTGCAGCGCCCACTCGCGGGTGTCGGCGAACCGCTCGCCGAGCGGTTCGGGCACGCTGCGCGGCACGTACTGGGCCTGGCCGCCACTGCGGTAGGGAGCGGCGACCAGTCGCCGGGCGGCGTGGTTGGAGGCGGCCACTCCGAGGTCGCCGCGCAGGATGTGCAGGCAGAGGTCGATGCCCGAGGCGGCGCCGGCGGAGGTGAGCACGCTGCCCTCGTCGACGAACAGCACGTTCTCGTCGACGCGGACGTCCGGATGCTTGGCCATGAGGGCGCGGGTGTAGTGCCAGTGCGTCGTGGCGCGTCGGCCGTCGAGCAGCCCCGTGGCGGCGAGGGCGAACGCGCCGGTGGAGATCGCCGCGAGCCGCGCACCCCGCTCGTGGGCGGCGATCAGGGCGTCGACGACGGCTCGCGGCGGGTCCTCGCGGTCCGGGTGGCGGAAGCCGGGGACGAAGACGATGTCGGCCCACTCCAGCGCGTCCAGCCCGTGGGCGACGTGGTACGCCAGACCGTCGCCGCCGGTCACGAGCCCGGGTGTCGCCCCGCACACCCGCACCTCGTACGGCATGCTCGCGCGGGTCGTGAAGACCTGCGCGGGGATGCCGACATCGAGCGGTTTGGCACCTTCGAGCACGAGGACGGCGACACGGTGAAGACGGGAGGCGGACGGCACAGCACGAGGCTACGCGGGGTGGGACGGTGGAGTGCGCAGCGGCCGGGGGCACGGCCTCGCCCGGGGCCGCCGCGGCCCGCCAACAGGTTCTCCGCCGCGTGATGCGCCGCTCCCGGCCCGCGGGCCGGGCCCCCTCAGCGGCGGACCGGCCGGCGTCGCTCGACGCGGTCGAGGTCACCGGCCAGCAGGTCGTCGTGGCCGATGGAGAAGTCGCCGTTGGGCAGTTCCTGCCCCGGACCGTAGCGGCGGCCCACGACGGTGGCGGGGAGGAAGCTGCGCAGGCGGTGGCGCAGGTCCCGGGGATAGGTGACGGTGGCTCCCCAGCCGGAGGGGGCCCGGTCGGTGGAGAACAGGACCCAGTGGTCCACGGGCACGTCGGCGTCCGGGTCCGGTGCGCCGCCGGTATGACCGTCCAGGGACGGCACGGTCAGCCGGTCGGGGTGCAGGGGCGCGTACCAGAGCAGCAGGGGTTTGGCCTGTCGCGCGTCGGCGTTGTCGAAGCAGCACACGGCGATGGTGTGGTCGGGGAAGTGCTCGGCGTAGAAGCGCAGGAGGGACGGGTCGAGGTCGGGGCGCTTGTGCGGCGGCACGTGCCGCAGCGCGGCGGGGACGGCGGTGGGATCGGAAGCCAGGAGCACCGTGTAGACGTCGTGGTCGAAGACCTGGACGGGGCGGGGACCGGCGTCCATCCATGCGATGCCGTCGTCCGGCGCCGCGGGGGTGTCCACGGCGTCGACCATCCGGTGCAGGATGCCGGCGGTGCGTCCGGCCGGGAGGAAGTGGCGGGGAGAGAGCTGCCGGGTGGGCAGGTGCAGGAGCATGGCGTTGGGGCCGTCGGCCAGGTTGACGGCGGTGTTCTGGTAGCCGAGGACGTGGATGAGGCCGTGCTCGGGATGGTGCTGCCGCCCGCAGTACACGATGGTGCCGGAGAAGGCGGCCTCACCGGTGGAGATGCACATGGCCACAACGTACCGTCTGGCTCCGTCAGCCTGTTTCCGGACGCCGGGCGGTGAACACCGGCTCCCGGCCCGGGCGGTCGGGAGTCGGTGTTCGCCGCTCGGCCGGGGCGTCAACTGCCCGGCGAGGCGGCCAGGATGCGGTTCAGCGCACTGTCCGGGCGGTCGGTGAGTTCCTGCCAGGTGCCCTCCTCCGCGATGCGTCCTCCTTCCAGGACGGCGATGCGGTCGGCGCGGCGGATGGTGGCCGGTCGGTGCGCGATGACGATGGTCGTCCAATTCTCCGCCACCAGTGCGGTGGCGAGCTGGGCGTCGCCGGTGTTGTCCAGATGCGCGGTGGACTCGTCGAGCACGAGGACCTTCGGCCGGGCCAGCAGGGCGCGGGCGAGCGCGATGCGGGCCCGCTGGCCGCCCGACAGGGTGGCGCCGCGCTCGCCCACCGGTGTGCTCGGCGGGCCGATCAGGTCGACACCGCACCGCCGTGCGGCCTCGGCCACCGCCGTGTCGTCCGCGTCGGGTGCCGCGAGCCGCAGGTTGTCGGCCAGGGTGCCGTGGAAGAGGGGCGTGTCCTGCCCCACCAGCATCACCGCCCGCCGCAGGTCCCCGTCGCTCACCTGCCGGACGTCCACGGGGTCCCCTCCGGGCGGCAGCAACTGGACCTGCCCGCCGGCCGGGTCCCAGAACCGGGCCAGCAGGTGCGCGCACGTCGACTTGCCCGCACCCGAGGCGCCGACCAGGGCGAGGGTCTGCCCCGGGCGGGCGGTCAGGTCCACGCCGTCCAGCACGGGTGCGCCGCCGTAGTCGAAGCGCACACGGTGCAGCCGGACACCCAGCGGCCCCGGGGGCAGCGGACGGGGCGCGGTGGGCGGGGGCGCGAGTGCGGGGGCGCCGACGGCCGCGCCGACCCTGGAGGCGGCGGCGCGCAGGGCCACGGCCTGACTCAGGGCACGAGCCGATTCCGCGACCGGGCCGAGCAGGGACAGGGCCAGCGCCATCGCCGCGGGTGCCCACGCCCCGTGGAGTCGTCCGGCGGTCACGGAGTACCCGGCCACGGCCACCACGCCGAGGACCGCAGCCACGATGAGGAGGTCGCGCACGGCGGCGGCGACGGCCTCCCAGGTGGCCTCGGCGCGCTGGGCGTCCCCGACCTGCCGCCCCCGCTCCCCCAGCATCCTGCGCCGCTCCGCCAGAGCGCCGAAGGCGAGGAGTTCGCGCAGGCCGTCGACGGTCTCCACGGTGTCGGCCGACAGCCTCGCCGCGGCCGTACGGGTGCGGCTGCCGCGCGCCGAGCGTGCGCGTGCGTCCGCGAAGGGCGCGGCGGCCAGCAGCACGGCGACGGGCAGCACGACGACCGGCAGCCACGGCTCCAGCACGGCGAGGACCACCGAGCCGGCCGTGAACACCGTGCCGCTCGCGAGCAGTTGGGCGGTGGTGTGGGCGTAGAAGAACTCCAGTGCCTCCACGTCCGCCATGGCGGTGGCCGCGAGATCACCGCTGCGCCGGCCGGCGACCCGGGCGGGTGCGCTGCGGGCCAGGCCGTCGAAGACACGTACCCGCAGCGCGGCCAGGACCCGGTAGGCCAGGTCGTGGGAGAGGTCCATCTCCCGCCAGGTCGTCAGGGCCCGCAGCACGACCAGGGCGGCGAGGGCGGTGACGGTGCCGGCCGAGGGTGTCCGCTGCTCGATGACGGCGGTGCCCACGGTGTGCGCGGCCAGGGTCAGCAGCGCGACGAGGGAGCCCTGTTCGAGGAGCGCGGCGGCGCAGGTGCGTGCCGTCATGGCCCGGTGCGCGGCGAGGGCGGGGAGCAGGGCGCGCAGCGCGCCCCGGGCGGGTATGCCGGTGCGGGGGGCTGCCGGCGGGGTGGCGGTGCTCATGCGGCGAGTTCTCCTCGATGGGCGTGGCCGGCCTCGACCAGCCGGGTGTAGACGCCCCCGGCGGCGATCAGAGCGCTGTGGTCACCGACGGCGTCCACCCGCCCCTCGTCGAGCACCACGATGCGGTCGGCGTACCGGACGGCCGCGAGCCGGTGGGCGACGACGAGGACGGTCCTGCCGCGGGCGGCGGTCGCCAACTCCCGCACGATGTCCGCCTCGTGGCGCTCGTCGACCGAACTGGTGGCCTCGTCGAGAACGAGGACCGGGGCGTCGGCCAGCAGCGCCCGCGCGAGGGCGAGGCGCTGTCGCTGCCCTCCGGAGAGGGTGGCGCCCCGTTCTCCGAGGAGGGTGGCGTAGCCGTCCGGGAGCGCGGTGATCTCGTCGTGGATCCCGGCGACGCGCGCCGCCCGCACGAGGTCGTCGTCCGTGGCGCCGGGCCGGGCCAGACGGAGGTTGTCGGCGACGGTGGCGTGGAAGAGGCAGGTCTCCTGCGAGACGACGGCGATGCCGCGCCGCAGCGAGTCGAGTGAGTGGGCGGTGGTGGGGAGGCCGTCGAGGGTGATGCGGCCGTCCTGGGGGTCGTGGTGGCGCAGGAGCAGGGCCAGGAGGGTGGTCTTGCCCGCGCCGGACGGCCCGACGATCGCGGTCGTTTGTCCCGCTCGCGCGGTGAAGGAGACTCCGTCCAGAGCGGGGCCAGCGGCGCCGTCGTAGGTGAACCGGACGTCGTGGAAGCGGAGTTCGGGCGGGGTCTGCCAGTCGGCCGGGGCCGTTCCGGAGTCGGGGACGGCCGGCCGGGCCGTGCGCAGGGCCGCGAGCCCGTCGGCGGCCGACGCCCCCAGGTATCCGGCGTGCCACTCCCGGGCGAGGTCACGCACGGGGCGGAAGCACTCGGAGGCCAGCAGCAGCACCAGATAGGTGCCGGTGGCCGTGGTGGCACCCGTGACGGCCGACCAGCAGGCGAGGAGGGCCGCGGCGGCGGTGCCGCCCTGGATGGCGAGGTCGGTGATGCCGGTGTCGACCAGGGACGCCCGCAGCTTGGCGACGGTGGCCCGGTGCAGTGCCGCCGACCGCTCCTCCAGTCGCGCGCGGGTGCGCCCGACCGCTCCCGCGGCGCGCAGCGCCGGCATGCCCTGAAGGGCTTCCAGGTAGTCCGCGCCCAGTCCTTCGTACGTGTCCCAGTGCTCCTTGCCGCGGGCGGCGAGCAGCCGGTCCCAGGCGCGCGGTCCGGCCAGGGCCAGGAGCAGGGCGGGGACGAGGCCGAGGAGGGCCCGGGGGTCCACGACGGCCACGGCGGCCAGGATCAGGGGCGGCACCACGAGCGTGACCAGGAGCTGGGGCAGGTAGCGGGAGACGTAGGCGTCGACGCCCTCGACCCCGTCGACGAGGGTGGTGCGGACCGCTCCCGCGCGCGCCGTGGTCAGGTGGGCGGGGCCCAGCCGGCCGAGCTGGGCGAGGAGGTCGTCGCGCAGGGCGATGCGGACCCGGGCCCCGGCCCTGGTGGCGGTGCGGCGCTGCCACAGGGTCAGCCCGGCCCGGGCCGCGACGACCGCGAGCACCGCGGCGATCAGCCAGGGAAGTGCGCCGGTGTCCTCGCGGGCCAGGCCGGCCAGGGCGAGGGCCAGCAGGGCGGCCTGCGCCAGGTAGGTGAGGGTGAGGGCACCTTGCAGGAGGGTGGCGCCGAGCAGCGGGCGCCGTGCGCGCCGTGCGGCGCGGCGCAGCTCCGGGTGGACGATCACGTGGTGTTCTCCTCGTCGGCGGAGTGGGTGCCGAGGGCCAGGGCGTGCACGATCCAGTCCCGGCCCGGGGCGGCGCCGAGCGCGGCCCCGAGGTCGGCCTGTTGCCAGGAGCCGACGGGCCGGGCGGCCAGTCCGAGGCGCAGGGCGGTGAGGTGGGCCAGATGGACGGCGAAGCCCGCCCGGAGGTGGGCGCGGCGGATGCGGGGGGCGTCGGCGTCGGAGGGGCAGCCGTGGGCGAGCAGGACGGCGCCCGCGTCGGCGATCCATGCCTGGCCCGCGGCCCAGGCGGCGAGGGTGGGGCGGGCGTCTCCCGTGGCGTAGTGCCGCAGGGCCGCGCCGTCGGCTGCCCGCGCGGCCAGGCCGGGTCGTGGCGGGCCCACCGCGACGGACCAGCGCAGGTCCGCGGTGCCCGCCCGGGCGGCTGCGGTGAGGACCGTCCGCAAGGCGTCCGGGGCGGGGGCACCGCGCAACGGTGGTGGAGCACTCCGGCGCGCCAGGAGCTCGGCGGCGGTGGGAGGCTGCTCCCGCCGCCCGGTGGCGCGGCTGCCGTCCGGGGCTGGTCCCGGCCCCCGTCCGGCCGGCGGCGGAACGTGCACGGAGGCCAGCGGGCTCTCGGTGCGTCCGTCCATGCGCAGGCGCGGCTCGCCCGTTCCGAGGGCGCGGGCCGCCAGGACCAGTGCGGCGGCGGCGTGGCCGGTGTCCAGGAGCAGCAGGGGCCGCGCCCGGTGGCCGTAGTGGGAGGCCGTGCGCTGCGCGGTGACGGTGAGGGCGGCCGTCGCCCCCGGCGGCGTGCCCGCCGGTTGCCGGCCGAGGTGGTGCACCCGGTGGCGCAGCGGGTCGTAGCCGTAGCGCCCCGGCGGCAGGGAGCACCCTGTGCCGACGGTCAGTTCGGTGTCGACCGGGTGCAGGGCGCCGGCGGAGGGTGCGGGCCGCAGCCGCCCGGAGGGGTCCGAGGCGGCCAGGGACAGACGCAGCAGGGCGTGCAGGTCGAGGTCCGCGGGTCCGGCCTGCGGGAGGGGGACCGGCGTCCCCGGCCAGGCCCGGACCGCCGCTCCGGCCGGGGTGTCGGGGCCCGGGGGTTGCGGGGAGCGGGCGAGGGCGAGGGCGGCGGCGAGGTCGGCCGGGATGGTGTCAGAGGGGTGTTGCACGACGGCCTCACATGTGCGGCGGAGGGGCCAGGGTGAAGTCACGGGGCCCGGCGGGCGGCCGGGTGCGCCACCCGCGGGCGAGGGCGGCCTCGGCGAGACGGGGGCAGCCGAAGTAGCCGAAGGCAGCGGGCGCGTTGGGCAGGAGCCCGGAGACGAGGACCCTGGCCACGCGCAGGGAGGTCTCGGCCACGTCCTCGGTGGTGAGGTCGAAGGTCATGACGCGGTGGCCGCCCGCGCGGAGCGCGTCATCCAGTCGCTGCCGGTCGCCGGGCTCGACCGCGGCCACGGGCACGGTCCCCAGGGCGGGCTCGGTGAACCGTCTCGCCTCGGCCGCCATCCGTTCGTCGAGCCACACCTGCACGTGTGCGCCGAGGTCCCGCACGTGCTCGAACTGCTCGCCGCACACGTCGAGGTAGCGGCCGTCGGCGCGGTGCTCCAGGTAGAGCCCGCGGGCGAGCAGCCCCGTCTCGACGGCCTGGAACACCCAGCCGTCCGGATCGGTCAGGCCCTGGGTGAAGACCCAGGTGTGGACGGCTTCGAGGACGGCCTTGCGGGCGGCTTCGGCCGGGTCGTACTTGCAGGCGAACCCGGCGGCGTACAGGCCCAGGCGCGGGTCGTGCACGAGCGCGGCCATGCAGGGGGCGAACTCCGAGTGCATCTCGACGATGTGGACGTCGAGGGCGCAGCCGGCGAGGTCGTCGGCGAGGCCGGGCACGCTCGCCGGGTCGATGCCGCGGGCCGGGCCGTCCAGGTGCCACCACAGTTCCAGCGCGTCGCGTTCGACGATCTCCAGCAGTCCCCGCTCGACGGCGTCGTCGAGGCCCTGACCGGTGGCTATCCCGGCGTAGTTGAGGTGGTGGGTGCGGGGCAGGGCGCGCAGTTCGCCCTGGCGCCAGTTGAGGTGGGTGAGCGAGACGGGGGCCCACACCTCGGCGGTGGTCCCGTCGGCCCGCTGTTCGGCTCCGCGGGTCCACAGGGCCGGGGTGTCTGCCGTGAAGGGGCGGTAGGGGAACTTCTCCCGCGCGTACTGCCAGGGCGCGTAGGCGGGCAGTTCGCCGGGGCCGTAGAGGCGCAGGCCCTTGTCGGCCAGGTCGGCGGCGCTGGCGCGCAGGGGGGCGTCCGGGTGGCCGGGCGGTGGGAGGCGGTTGCCGCAGTACCGCTCCACGCCCTCGGCTATCGCGGCGGTGCGGGCCTGCCCGGGGTCGCCGAAGGTGGTGCCGAGCGAGACGCGGTCGGCGGGCCACAGCCCGAGTCTGCGGGCGTCGGACACCTCGGCCGTGAGGGCGGTGTACCGGGGCGGGGTGCCCGGGGGGTGCTCGACGGGCTTGACCTTGCGGACGATGCCGCAGACGGGGTCGACGAGTGCGTCCAGGGGCAGCGCCGTCATCGCAGGATCTCCTCGGCGGGGTCGGTGGGGGTGGGGCGGGACGGGAGCACGGGCAGGGTGAGCGCCGCACCGGCCGGGTCGATGTCGCGGCGGGAGGCGATCAGGCGGTGGGCGGTGACCGGGTCGTCGCCGGTGTGGGGGTTGCGGGCGTGCGCGGGGAAGTGGTGTCCGGCGATCTCGACACGCAGCCGGGTGCCGGCGCGCAGGCGGCGGGCGAGCCGGCCGAGTCCGATGTGCAACGGGGCCTGGCGGCCCGCGGTCTCGCCGGATCGGACGACGCCGACGGCGAGTGGCTCGGCGGTGCCCGCAGGGGTGAGCGCGACGAGCCGGGCGGCCCAGTCGGCGGACGGGGTGTGGGCGGTCGCCCGCAGCCGCAGGCCGACGGGGCCGACCACGTCGAGGGGGCGGGGCAGGGGCGGTGTGGCCAGCAGGCACCGGTCGGGCGGACCGTCGGTGGGGACGGTCAGGTCGTCCGAACGGACGGGACGGTCCGGGTCGGCGGTGAAGGTGGAGCCGTGCAGCAGCCGCAGGCGCCGGATGCTCGGTTCGCCGTCGGCGCTCGCGGGCAGCCACATGTCGGCGCCGCCCAGGGCCACGGCGCCGCGGCGGCCGGCCGTGAGCGCGCCGGCCAGGGCGCGGCGCGCCCAGCGCGCGTACAGATCGCCGAGTCCGAGTCGGTGGGCGGGGCCCGCGTCCGGGCCCGGGGTGGCGACGAGACCGTGCCGCCAGGGGCCGAGCAGCAGACGTGCGCAGGGGCCGCCCCAGGAGCGCCACAGTGCGACGGTGTCGTCGGCGAAGTGGTCGTGGTGGCCGCCCACCACGAGCAGGGGCACCTCGGCGTGGACCGCTTCCGCCACGAGGCGCCCTCGGTCGCGGTGGGCCCACAGTGTCGTCCAGGAGGGCAGGTCGCGGCCCAGCCGCTCGGGCAGGGTGGTCAGCGGCAGGTGCGCGAGCAGGCCGGGGTCGGCCGCGAGGGCCGCGGCCAGGGCGTTCTCGTCGGAGTCCCGCCGGTCTCCGTGTGCGGCCCACCAGCCGGCGCGGGTGAACAGCCGTTCCACGCCGGACGTTTCCCGTGCCGTCTCCGCGAGGCCGAGAGCCGGTACGGCCGCGACGACCGCGTCGGCTCGCGCGTCGCCGGGTGCCTCCAGAGCCAGGACGAGGGCGCAGTGGGCGGCGTAGGAGGCGCCGGCGGCGACCAGCCGGCCGTCGCACCACGGCTGCCGCCGGATCCAACGGGCGGTGGCCGCCCCGTCGGCGGCCTCGCCGGTGTAGGGGCGCCACTCCCCCGGCGACGCGAAGCGGCCCCGTACGTCCTGCACGACGGCGGCGAAACCGTGGCGGGCCCAGCCGTGTGCCTCGGACCGGTGCCGGGTGCGGTCGTAGGGGGTGCGGATCAGGACGGCCGGGAAGGGGCCGTCGCCGGCGGGGAGGCGGACGTCGGTGGCCAGGCCCCCCACCACCGTGTCGTGGGCCGTCACGCGCGCGCCTCCGGCATCGGTGCGACGTCGGGGACCGGCAGCACGGGGTGTTCGGTGACGGTCAGGGTGCGCAGGTCGACGCGGCGGAGCCGGCGCCGTGCCGGGAGGCCGGTGGTCTCGCGGACACCGGTGGCCCATCGCCACAGGTCGTCGGCGAGCAGCGCGGCGAGGAGGGAGGCGGCGGCGACGGTCAGCCGGACCGGTGTACCGAGGGTGCGGGGCCCGCTCCAGTACGCCGCCAGTTCGCGATGGGCGGGGGTGGCGGCGAGCCGGCGGGCGCGGACGTGGCCCGAGGTGACGTCCCCGGGCCCGGCGGCCAGCGGCTCGACGTACGCCTGCCAGCCCTCGCGGTGGCAGCGCAGCCAGGCGACGCCGTGCTCGGGCAGCCGGTCGGCGGCGTCCCAGAGCCCGTCGGGCGCGGGGGTGCCGAGGCACCAGACGACGGCGGCGGGGTCCGCGGCGAGCAGGTCGTCGACGGAGACCGGTGAGGTGGGGGATGCGCTCGGGCGCGGGTCGGTGCGAGGGTCGGCGCCCAGGTCCGCCAGGTGTGCGGCGAGCGGTCCGGTCAGCGTCCGGTCCCCGAGCAGCAGGACGCGCCGCCGGTCGGCCGGCCACGGGGCGGGCCGGGTTTCCTCGGCCAGGTATCCCGCCTGCTCGAACCCGCGGACGACGCGGTCGAGTTCCTCGTCCGCCCGGGGGCCGGTGTCCTCGCCTGCCAGGCGGGAGAGCAGCGACTGCTGGTCGGCTCCGCCGGTCCTGACGGTGAGGAACTCCCCTTCCGGGGTGCGGACGGCGAGACCTCGGCCGGGCACGGCGACGATCTCGGCACCGGGTACGAGTCGGTTGCGGGACACGGCGGTTCTCCTGACGGCGGGTCGGGGACGGGTGCGGGCCCGCCCGGAAGGCATCGGGCGGGCCCGCGATGGAGGAGGCTGAGCCCCTCGCTTACTCCTCGGTGTCCTCGAAGGGGTTCTCGACGAGCGCGTTGGAGTGGGAGGCCGAGTCGTGGGCCAGCTGGCCCGGGTCCACGATCGGGGCGAAGACCTGCTCGTTGTCCATGAACTCTCCTTCATGTCAGGGAGGTACGGCGTTCGGTCGAGCGCCGTGGGTCACACGCTAATGAATCTGATTTTCATATTCAAGGGTTCGGATGGGGTGATCCGGATAACACACGGGCCACCCCCCTTCGGGGTCCTCGCCGACACGGCCGGCCACGTTCAGCACATCGGCCAGCAACCCCGGCGTGACGACCCGCTTCGGCGTGCCGTCGGCCACCACCAGGCCGTCGCGCAGCGCGACGATCCGTTCGGCGAACCGGGCCGCGTGTGCCAGGTCGTGGAGCACCGTCACCACCGTGAGCCCGCGCTCCTCGCGCAGACGCACCACGGTCTGCAGCACGTCGAGTTGGTGGTGCAGGTCCAGATAGGTGGTCGGCTCGTCGAGCAGCAGGACCCGGGTGTCCTGGGCGAGCGCCATCGCGAGCCGCACCCGCTGCCGCTCGCCTCCCGACAGCGCGTCGACGTCGCGGTCGGCCCACTGCTCCACCCCGACGTCGCGCAGCGCACGCCGTACGACGGGGTCGTCGCCCTCGCGCAGCATGCCCAGCGGTCCGCGCGCCGCGTACCGCCCCTGCCGGACCAGATGACGGACCGTCATACCCGGTACGGCGGGGGCGGACTGGTGCAGCAGCGCCACCCGGCGTGCCGTGGCCCGTCTGGAGAGCGCGGCCAGATCGTCGCCGCCGAGCCGGACGCGCCCGCGGTCCGGACGCAGCAGTCCGGCGGCGAGCCGCAGCAGGGTCGACTTGCCGCAGCCGTTCAGGCCGATGAGAGCGGTCAGTTCGCCCGGCCGGACGGTCAGGTCGACGCCCCTCAGCACGGGCTGTCCGGGGTAGCCGAAGTGGACCGACTCGACGTGGATCCCCAGGGGTTCGGTCATGCTCTGTCCTCGATTCGACGTCAGAACGTACGGCTCGGCGTGCGGCGCACGACGACCAGCAGCAGTGCGGCGCCGAGGCAGGCGGTGAG
The DNA here is from genome assembly GCF_042878735.1 of Streptomyces sp. NPDC003456. Lineage (NCBI taxonomy): Bacteria > Bacillati > Actinomycetota > Actinomycetes > Kitasatosporales > Streptomycetaceae > Streptomyces > Streptomyces sp. NPDC003456. Next base: position 758,321 of record NZ_JBIAOK010000002.1, on the reverse strand, counting down.
CGCACCGACGGGCAGCGTGAGCCGTCCGGAGCCCAGCCCTTGGGCGAGCAGGCGCGAGGACAGCTGCGCCGCGGCGTCCGCTCCGCACACCACGAGGGCCCCTGCCAGGGCCGCGCCGGGAAGGCTCTTGCGCAGATCGGCCCCGAAGAGCGCCACGGCCAGGTGCGGAACGAGCAGCCCGACGAAGCCGAGGGCGCCCACAGCGGCCACCGCGCCGGCCGTCAGCGCGACCGCGCACAGGAGAGCCAGGGTGCGGGCCCGGCGAGCGGCGAGCCCGGCGGCGAGGGCGATGTCGTCGCCGCAGCGCAGCAGGGTCAGCGGACCGGCCAGCAGCCAGGCCGCCGTTCCCCAGGCGAGCGCCCACGGCCACAGCAGGTGCCAGTGCTGCCACACCCGGCCCTCGGTGGTGCCCACCAGCCACTGCACCACGCTGCCGAGTTCGCCCGGCTCCACGAGCAGCACCATGGCGGTCAGCCCGCCGAGCACCGCCGACACCAGCACCCCGTGCACCGCGGTCTGCGCCGGGTCCCCGCGGCCGCGCCCGGCGAGCAGCCACAGCAGGGCCGCACCGGCGCACCCGCCCGCGCAGGCCGCGATCACCACGGCCAGCGGCGAGTCCCAACCGGCCAGACCCAGTGCCGTGGCGGTGACCGCCCCGAGGACCGCGCCCGGCGTCACGCCGGTCACCTCGGGACCGGCGAGCGGGTTGCGCAGCGCGGACTGCAGGACCAGCCCCGCCACGGCCAGGCACGCGCCCGCACCGAGGGACACCAGCAGTCTGGGCAGGCGCAGTCGGAGGAGGATGTGGCGCTCCGTCGGGTCACCGCCGCCGTTCAGGACGTCCCAGGCCGCGGCCGGGGACATGCCCCGCCCGGCCACCAGTTCCACGCCGGCGCACAGGACGGCCAGTGCCGCGAGCGCCGTGAACCGCCGGGTCATCGTGGAGTCTCCGTCCGGGCGTCGCGGGACGGGGGCGCGGCCCCCGGCGGGTGGGGTACGGCCGTCCGGGATCGCCGGAGCGCCGCGCTCGCGGGGGTCTGGCGTCTGCGGCCTCCCGACCGCATGAGGGCCACCCCGGCCGGCACTCCGAGCAGGGCCGTCCAGGCGCCGGCCGGCGTCTCCACGGGCGCCAGGGCCAGCCGCGCGGGGACATCGGCGACCGTCACGACGGCGCCGCCCCAGGCGGCGGACCAGGGAAGCCAGCGGACGGCGCCCGCGCCGGGGGCGAACCAGCGGGCCAGGTGCGGCGCGAGGAACCCCACCCAGGCGACGGGCCCGCACACGGCCGTCACCGGGGCGATGAGCACGACGGCGATGCCGAGCGCGGCGAGGCGCGCCCGGTGGGCGCGCACCCCCAGCGCCTCGGCGTCCTCGTCGCCCAGCCGCATCACCGACAGCACCGGCGCGCACAGGACGAGGGCGGGCACGGCGACGAGCAGCCACGGCCACAGCCCCTCGACGTCGTCCCAGGTCCGGGCGGACAGGGAGCCGAGGAGATAGCGATAGATGAGCTGGAGGTCGAGCTGGTCGGCCATGACCATCAGGACGAGCAACGCGGCCTGCAACGCGGCGGCGACCGCTGCCCCGGTCAGCAGTACGGCGGACGGGCTGCGGCCCAACCCGGCGGCGAGCAGGGTCAGTCCGCCGCCGAGCGCGGCACCGCCGATGGCCAGTAAGGGCTGGACGGCGGCGGGCAGGGACAGGGCCAGCACCAGGGGCGCGGCCACGCCGAGCGCCGCCCCGGACGACACTCCCAGCATCTCCGGCACCGCCAGGTGATTGCGCAGCGCCTCCTGGAGGACCAGTCCGGCCGCCCCCAGGCAGGCACCGGCCACGAGCGCCAGCACGAGGCGGGGCAGGCGGAGTTGGGTGACGACGATCCCGGCGAGGCTGCCGTCCCCGTCCAGCACCGCGCCGATCAGCCGGTGCACGGGCACGTAGGGAGTGCCCAGACTGAGCGCGCAGACCGAGGAGAGCGCCAGCAGGACGGCGACCGGGAGCGACTGCCGGCCGTGCGCGCCGCGCGACGGACGCCGCCCGCCCGCCGCGGACCGGCCGGCCGCGGCGGGAGGCGTGAGGGGGGACCGCCTCACCGCAGCGCGGCCGTGGCCTCGTCGAGGACGATGCCCAGCGAGCGGGTGCCTCGTCCCTTGGCCCACACCTCCGGGTTCACCTCGTGGACGTCGCCGTTGCGCACAGCGGGGATCTTGCCCCAGAGGGGGTTCGCGGCCAGCTTCCCGGAGAGCTTGCCGTCGCTTCCGCCGAAGCTCATCGTCTCGACGAACAGCACGTCGACGCCTTGAGCCAGGATCTCCTCCAGGCTGTAACTGCCCTCGACGCCACGGGACTTCCACGGGTACCGGGCGATCCTGGGGAACAGGCTGGCGGCCACGTCGGTCTCCGGGGTGGCGACGCCGAAGTTCTCGTCGCTGCCGTAGATGATGAGCGCGGTCTTGCCGCTGGGCGCCTTCTCGGCGGCGGCGAGCTTGGTGCGGAAGGTCTTCTCGGCCTTCTCGCCCTGCGACGTGCGGCCGGTCAGCGCCGCCGCGTCGCGCAGGTAGCCGACGCTGTCCTGCCAGGTCTCGGGCTGCATGGACCAGAAGGTGGTGGCGCCCTTCAGGGCCGGGGCGAGCTTGCCGTGGGTATCGCCCAGCCCGATGACGAGGTCGGGCTTGTGGGCGAGGATCGCCTCCACCTCGGGGGCGATGAAGCCGCCGGGGATGACGTCGACCTTCCGGGCCTTCTTCTCCCCGAGGAAGCGGGGGTGGGACAGCAGGGCGCTGTTGGTGGCGGTCGGGACGATGCCCAGTTCGGTCAGGATGTCGTCGCACAGCGCGAACAGGCAGACGATGCGCTCGGGTTGCCCGGACAGGGAGACCTTCGCACCCTTCGTGTCGGTCAACTCGGTGGTCGCCTTGATGGGTTCGACGGTGACCTCGGTCCTCGCCGCGGGCTTGGCCCGGTCGCTCGCGGTCTCGCCGGACGGCGAACCGCAGCCGGCCAGAACGGAACCGGCCAGCGCGGCGGCGATCCAGGTGCGGACGAATCTCGACGGTGAGCGCAGCATCGATGCCCTCGCTTCTTCTCAGGTGCTGGGAACGCACCGAAGATACATGATAATCGTTTTCATCAACTCGACTTCCGGAGGACCCGTGCCCGCCGACACACCCGTCCTGCTCGTCTCCGACCACATGGAGGGATCCGTCCACGTGCTGACCGTGCCGGACGGCACCGTCGTCGGACGTCTCACCGGACGCCACCTCTCCGAACACGCCGGCTTCCTGGCCCTGCCGGGCGGACGGGTGGCGTGCGTCGACGACCGCCGAGGGGAACTGCTCGTGCTCGACCCGTACGGGGAGGAACTGGTGGAACGCTCCGTCCCGGTCGCCGTGCCGGCCGAACACCTCGCGTGCGACCCGGAGGGCCGCCGGGTGGCGGTGACCACCGGCCTGGGCAGGAACAGCGAAGCCTGGTCGGACCTCCTCACCGTCGTCGACCTGGCGACCGGAGAGGCCGCCCGGGTGCGCACGCGGACCGGCGAGCCGGGCGTGACGGTACTGGGCGGCGGGGATCCCCTGGTCGTGCTGCGGCACCGGGAACCCGGCGCGCTGGCGGTGCACCGGTTCGCCGACCTGCTCGCGGCTCCGCCCGGCTGTCCCGCGGTGCCGCCCCTCGCACTCCTGCCCCTCCCGGACGACGGGCACGGGGACGCCCATGTGCCGCGCACGTCCCACGTGTTCGCGGCCACCGGCGAGGGGGTGCACCGGGCCGGGAGGGCGGGTGACACCCTCGCCGCCGAGGCGGTCGTCCCTTGGGACGCGCCCGCCCGCGGCTGGTACCTGCGGCTCGACACGCGGCGGCCGGCCCTGTGGAGCACACTGCGCGGGGGTGATCCGGACCCGCGGTGCTGGCCCGGGTGGACCAACCAGGCATGGCGCCACGACCTGGGGACGGGCCGCACACACCGCACGGACCTCGGCAGCGGACTGGTCTTCCGGCTGGCCTTCGCCCGCAGCCGTACCGCGTTCACGCGCATCCACCCCGACGGCGACGAACTGCTCCTCGTCGACTCCCGGGATGCCGTTCACCGCGTCCCCCTGCCCGCGATGGAGGGTGCTCCCCGCCGGGGCGGCACACCCTGGGAGGGGGTGCAGCGCCGGGCGGTGGCGGCATCGCCGGACGCCGACTGGGTCGCGGTCAGCCGCGGCGGCCACGGCGAGGTGCACCTCGTCGATGCGCTGACGGGCCAGGAGGCCGCGCGCTCGCGTCTGAGCACACCGCTGCACCACGGCGGCCACATGACGCTGCGGACCCGGACCGACGGCGCCGAGGGCGACCCCGTGGGCCGGTGACTTCCGGACCCGCCTCCCGTCACCCCGTGTCCCGCCTGCGGCGCTGCCCGTCGCGGACCGCAGGCGATCCGGGACGCAGACCGCAGGCGGTGCGGGACGCGGACGGCGCGCGACGCGGGCGGTGCGGGACGCGGTTCCGGCTAAGCGGCGTGAATGCCACGCAGCCGGTCCAGGCGGGCGATGACCGGCCCCGCGGTGACGCCGTGCAGCACCACGGAGAGCAGCACGGTGAACACGACCACCGCCCACAGCTCCCGCTGCGGGACACCGAAGCCGTGCTGGCCCAGGCCGTAGGCGAGGTAGTAGAGCGAGCCGATGCCCCGCACCCCGTACGCCGCGACGACCCAGCGCTCCTTCCTGCCCAGCGGTGCCCGCAGCAGTCCGAGCCACCCGGACAGCGGACGGACGATCAGCAGCACGGCGACCCCGGCGACCGCGCCCTGCCAGGTCAGCGCGGACAGGCCGCCCGACGCGATGAAGGCGCCCAGCACGAACAGCACCGCGGCGGTGAGCAGTCGCTCCACCTGCTCCATGAAGTCGTGCAGGACGTTGTGGTAGCCGTGGGCCCGCTCGGCGGCCCGGACGGCGCAGGCGGTGACGAACACCGCGAGAAAGCCGTAACCGCCGGCCAGTTCGGTCAGCCCGAAGGACAGGAAGGTGGCGCCCAGCGCGACGAAGCCCTCCCGGTGCTGGGACAACCGCAGCGACCTCGACCGCGCCCGGAAGAACAGCCAGCCGAGCAGCCGGCCCACCACGAGCCCTCCCAGCACACCGACGACACACTTGTAGGCCACGTCCTGGGCGGCCCACGAACCGATCCACCCGGTCGACCAGCCGGTGCCCGCGACGGCGGCCAGACCGATGGCGGCGTACGTCAGCGGGAAGGCGAGACCGTCGTTCAGCCCCGCCTCGCTGGTCAGGGCGAACCGGACCTCGTCCTCGTCGTGCTCGTCGTCCGTGGGCTCCCCCACCCGCACTTCCGACGCGAGCACCGGGTCGGTCGGCGAGAGGACCGCGCCGAGCAGGAGCGCCGCGGCCGGCGGCCAGTCCAGCAACCACCACGCCAGGCCCGCGGTGATCAGGAAGGTCAACGGCATGGTGATGCCCAGCAGCCGCCAGGTCACCCGCCAGCGGCGCCACCCCACGGGCCGGTTCAGCGCCAGCCCCGCGCCCATCAGCGAGATGATGACGACCACTTCGGTGACGTGCTCGGTCATCATCCGGTCCGCCACCGGGTCGATCGCGGGCAGCGGCAGGGGCAGCAGATAGATGCCGAAGCCGCACAGCAGGAAGAACAACGGCAGGGACAGCGGCCGTCCCGCCAGGACCCGGGGCAGCACCGACGCGAGCAAGGCGCCCACTCCGAGCGAAGCGAAGACCGCGTCGGGATTCGTCACGTGTCCGCCACCCTTCTCCTCACGTGCCACCCGGCGCGGTGGCCACCCACCGGTACCCCACGTCACGTGTGTCATGAACGGAGATGGGCTGCGGAATCAAGATCGTGTGCACACGCCTGGACGCGCAGGCCGCGGCGCGCCGAGGAGGGCATTCCGTTTTGTCCTCTGGCGGACGCGCGTAGACCGCGTGCATCATCGGTCTGCACCGCCTGCACAGCCGCCCCGCACGAAGCATGGCCCACCGCAGGAAGGTCTCCCCCATGAAGGCATTCCCCGCCCCGAAGCTCCGTTCCCTGCTGACCGCTCTGGCGCTCGTCGTCGCACCCGGCGCGGCCGTCGTCGGCACCGCCGGCGAGGCGTTCGCCGTCACCAAGATCAGTCACGCCACCGCGACCTCGATGTTCCGTGAGGTCGGCATCACCTGGTCGTCGTCCGGAAACTGCTCGAACCGCAACAACGCCACCTGTACGTCCTTCGAGCAGCTCAACCTCGCCTCGGCCCAGGGCGCGCAGACCCTGAAGCGGGCCAGCGGCTGCGCCCTGAACATCACGGGCGGCACCGAGACCGGGCACGCCTCCGGCACCTACTCGCACTGGAACGGCTACAAGCTGGACTTCAGCAAGTACACCTGCCTCGGCAGCTACATCAAGAACACCTTCACCTACATCGGTGTGCGCGGTGACGGTGCTCCGCAGTGGCGCTCGGGCTCGGGCAACATCTACGCCGACGAGGGCAACCACTGGGACGTCACGTACTACAACTGCGGTGGCTGCTAGCGCCGCTGCGTGTCGCGCGGACACTTCCTCCGGCGGCCGGCACGGTCCGGGCGCCGGAGGAGCCGCGGCGGCGGGCCGTCCCGGCCCCGTTCTCAGCCGGACAGCTCCAGCAGGCGTTCCATCAGCCGCTGCTCCTTGTCCGCCGCCTCATGGACGATCTTGGAGGCGCTGTGGAGCGCTTCGCGGGACGACGATGCGCCCGCCTCGCCGACCAGGGCGGCCACCTCGGTCCACTTCTTCGACACCTCACGATAGGCGTCCGCGGTTTCCTGGTACTCGTCGATTCCGGTGATTCCGGCGGTCTCCGAGAGGAATTCCGCCCACATTTTGCGGAACAGTCCTCCGCCCGTTCCGGCGTCCTCCATGATCGTGGCGATTTCGGCGAGGCCCTCGGCGGGTGATTCCAGGTCGTCCAGCCACTGGGGCATGAGATCGGCGACTTTGTGCATGCCCTTGTGGCCGAAATTGGAGATCGGTGGATTCAGAAAGGTCTCGGCCGCCGTCCTGATTCCTTTGCGGGCCGCTTTCCCGAGATCGGGCAGTCCCGCCTTCGGGAGGTCCAGGGTGAAGGCGCGGTTGCGGGAACTCATCGGGCCGCCCGGATTCCGTGCGGCCGCCAGGGAGTCGCCGGACGCCCATTGCAGGCCGAGCGGCCGGGTCTCGACCAGGGCGAACCGGCCCTCGTCGTCGGTCCCGACGCAGGCGACGTAGTGGGCCGCGAAGCGGAAGTCGTCGGTGGAGTAGTCGAGGCAGTAGCGGTCGAGCTTCAGTCCGACGACGGTGCCGGATCCGAGCTCGGCCAGCAGATGATCCCTGGCCCGCTTCTCGGAGGACGTCTCGTGCACGGACAGCCGCAGTTTCAGCGCCTGCGCGAGGTTCTCCGTCAGGGTGTCGGGCTTGATGCGGCCGCCGACGAACGGCGTCGGCATCTGCTTCGTCCGCCAGTAGATGAACGACAGGCCGCCGGCGAGCCCGAAGACGAACGGCTCCGACACATCGACTTCCCGCTGCCGCAGCAAATTCACGAGTGTGGTCGACTCGCAATGCTGACCGACGTACGGTTCTGCTGCCAAGAGGGCCACCTGTCCACATCTCCCTTCCGTCGCGTAGAGGGTAGCGCAGCCCGCGAAAGTTCGATTGCGGATGCAGGTATCGGGGAGGCGTTCGCCTGCTCACATGCGGGACACCAGGTGGTTGCCGAGGAACAGGTGATCCATTTCCGTTTTGAGGAAGCAGGACAGGGCGTCCACGGGCGAGCAGACGATGGGTTCGCCGGCGACGTTGAACGAGGTGTTGATCAGGCAGGGAATTCCGGTCAGTTCCTTGAACTCCCGCAGGAGCCGCGCGAGCAGGGGGTTGCTCTGCTCGGTGACCGTCTGGATCCGCGACGTGGCGTCGACGTGGCAGGCGCCCTGGATCTTCTCCTGGTACTCGGGCCGCACCGGGACCACGAAGGTCATGTAGGGCGACGACGTCTTCTTGCCGAGTTCGAAGACCTCCGGCGCGAGGTGCTCCAGGACGACGGGGGCGAAGGGCCGGAACTGCTCGCGGTGCTTGATGCGCTCGTTGATGATGTCCTTGATGTCGGGGAACCCGGGGTTGGCCAGGATGCTGCGGTTGCCCAGGGCGCGCGGCCCGTACTCCATCCGGCCCTGGAACCATCCGATGACGCACCGGTCCCGCATCAGGGCCGCCGCCTCCCGCGGCAGGTCGGCGGGGTCCAGTTCCCGCCACACGACCCGGTCGGCGAACTGCCGGAGCGCCGCCCGTATCTCCGCGTCGTCGTAGCTGGGGCCCAGGTAGGGCGAGGTGCTGATCCTCGGGGGTGTGCCGGCCTGCGCGCCGGCGCACAGTGCGGCTCCGATGGCCACGCCGACGTCGCTCGCGCCGAAGCTGACATCCATCTCGGTGAAACGCGAACGCTCCAGCAGCTTGCTGTTGTTGACGCAGTTGAGGGCCAGCCCGCCCTCGAAGATCACGCGGGGCAGGTCGCTGCGGGCCTCGAGCGTGCGGAACTGCCCGGCGGTCACCGTCTCGAGCATGTGCTGCGCCGCGCACGCCACACGGACCCGGTAGCCGAACTCCTCACGGGTGTGCTCGTCCCCGCCGAAGATGCGGTCGAAGAGTTCGTAGTAGGCGGGTACGGCGTTCGCCGGGAAGGGGATCCGGTACGTGCCGTCGGGGCGCGTCTCCACCACGTGCTCGAGGAACGGGTTGGGCTCGGGGGGCGCGCCGTAGCCGGCCAGGCCCATCACCTTGTACTCGTCGTTGTTCGGCACGAATCCGAGGTAGCGCGTCACCACGGAGAAGAGCATGGCCAGCGAGTGCCGCGAGTCGACGGTCATGTCGTCGAAGATCTTCACCTCGCCGTCCCGCACCTCCCCCATGATCGCGGACAGCCACTCGGCGCGGCCGTCGCTGACCAGGAAGGCCGCGTCCCCGCCGCCCGACAGGTGGTATCCCGTCATCAGGTGGGCGAGGTGGTGCGGCACCCGGACGAGCCTGTCCGGGTCGAGGCGGTGGCCGGTGTGCTCCTCGAAGTCGGTCAGGGTCGCGGTTTCGCTGAACATCGCCGCGTGCGTCTCCGCCAGGCGCTGCAGACGCGCGAACTTCTGCTCGGCGGACGCCGCGGGGTCCTCGGTGATCTCGGCGATCATCTTGTTCAGCACGTCCTCGGAGAACTGCCAGGAGAACGCGAAGGTGTCGACGTCGTCGAACGACATGCCGGCCGAGTCCAGGCACCAGCGGATCGCGTTGACCGGGAAGCTCGACGTCTTCTTCTCGCGGTTGAGCCGTTCCTCCTCCACTGCCGCGACCAGTTCGCCGTCGACGAGGAGGGCGGCTGCGGAGTCGTGTCCGTACAGCAGATGGCGGTCGATGCCGGTGGCGCGAAAGAGGCGTCCGAAGATTTCCGCAGACCTGCCGAACCCGTTGTAGCCCAGAACGATCATGAGGAGCTCCTTTCGCTATGGCCAGATCGTGAGGTAGTCCGAGATGACGGCGGACCGCCGGAAGTCCGGGTCGAGGACGGCGCCGGTGAGATCGGCGCCGCTGAGGTCCGCGCCGTCCAGGTTGGCGCCGACCAGGCGGCAGCCGTTCAGCTCGGCCAGGATGAGGTACGCCTCGCACAGGTCGGCGCCCTCGAGGTTCGCGCCCCTCAGATCCGCGGAGATCAGGTACGACTCGGACAGCACCGCGTCGGTGAGGTCCGCGTCGGCGAGTTCGGCGCGCTGCAGATCGGCTCCGCGCAGCTCCGCCTTGCGCAGATCGGGCCGGAAGGCGCCCTGCGCACGGCACCGGCGGGCGTGCTCGTTCCAGTGCCGGGGCCCCTGGAGCAGGATGGTCTCGTCCTCGGTGGGCATGGTGGTCGACCTCGCGTCTACAGAGGGGTGAGGGCGGTCAGCGCCCGCTTCTCGACGTCCGTCGCGGAGCGGGCCGTGTCCGACACGGCGTCCACGAGCGCGGTGAGGTCGCCCCGGGCGGTGACGGTCCCCGCCGTCAGCAGCGCGGATCCCAGGGTCGACCACAGCCGGCCGCTGTCGTGGAACCCGGCGGCCGCCTCGGCGTAGCGAGCCTCGCCGGTGCTGTCGGCGACCTTGTCCAGGTAGCGGCCGATCATCGGGCGGAACAGTCCGCCTCCCGTGCCGAAGGACTCGATCTGCCGTCCCAGGTGCAGCAGTTGACGCGCCAGGGCGTCGGTGCGTATCACCCGGCCGGTCAGGTCCACGTCCTCCACCTCGCCGCGTTTGGAGTCGGGCCAGGACGGGGCCGCCGCGGCGAGCTGCTTCATCCCGGGCAGGCCGAGGTTGCGGCTGCCGGGCTTGAGGACCTCGCGGCACAGCGTGCGCACGGCCACCGGACCGACGCGGTCGAGCTGCGGGGTGCGCCGCGGCGCGCCGAAGACGTAGACCCTCCAGTCCGGGTTGAGCGGCGGGGAGTTGCGGCTGGACCGGGCCGCCTGCAGCTCGGCCGTGCCCATGGAGACGGGCTCGTCGAACGCCGGGTCCGACACCTCGAACGCGTCGGCCCCGAGGGGACGGACGACGTTGACGAAGTACCCCCCGAAGGAGGAGCGCCCCTCCAGTCCCCAGTGCGGCAGCAGGCCGAGGTCGACGCGGGTCATGACGGCCGGCGCCGACTCCAGCAGCCCGGCCAGGCCGGCGCCGGACTTCGGGGCGTGGGGGACGACCTCGACGCCCATCAGCCGCACGGCCCGCAGCGGCATGACCGCCTGCTTGCCGACCACGATGTCCGGGGCGTTGCCGCTCGCCGGGAAGAACGAGAACCCGAAGCCCCCGTCGAGCCCGAACACGGTCTCCTCGTCCACCTCGTACCCGGCGGCCGCGAGGACGGCGCATTGGCAGGCCGACTCGCAGTGGAGGCCGCGCCGGTGGACGTAGCGGCCGGTCGCGTTCATGCCCTCACCCCTGTCCCAGTTCCATCAAGGACCGCCGCACCGGCGGGTCCATCTTCTCCACCGCGTACCGGAACGTGTCGCGGGGCATCTCCTCGTGCCAGGTGCGCAGGAACTCGGCCACCTCGTCGGGATGCGCCTCGGCGGTGACCTTGAGCAGCCAGCCGGACCCCTTCTGCACGTACACGTCCCGGTCGTGCATCAGCCGGACGCAGTTGCCGAAGACGTGCGAGGTCGGCAGCTCGAAGACCGTCCGGCCCACCTTTCGCCGCACGAACTTCACCACCGCCACGTTCGCCGCGCGCCGGACCCAGGGGGAGGGCGAGCCCACCCACTCCCGGGTGCGCGGGATCAGCTCCAGGTGCCCGAGGAAGAACGGGTAGAGCAGCTTCAGGCACATGTCGTCGCACTGCGCCCAGTTGGACACGTACGTCGCGAGCCAGTGCTCGCAGCGGTCGAGCAGTTCGGGGCCGAGTCCGGTCCTGGCGACCTTGTGCAGGACGGCGAAGCCCAGCAGCACCTCCTCGTGGTACTCGGCGCGGGCCAGCACCTCCTCGGCCAGCCGCAACCGCGTCGCGGCAGGGACGCCGGGCCGCTCGCGGAAGTAGTGGCCGGCGATCTCGGCCACGGCGGCGTTGCTGACGCCGAGCGCCTTGATCTCGTGCGGGAAGTACCGCTGCATGCGCACCGCGAACTCCGGGTCGGCGCGGGCGGCGAGCGCTTTCGCCAGGTCGTCGGCGGCGGCTGGGACATGGATCACGGGGTGCCGATCGTGAGTTTCAGGGGCTGGGCGGGGAGCGGTTTCGGGGCGCGTTCCAGGCGGGGTTTGCCTTGCATGACGTACTCGTACTCCTGTTGCATGTCGGCCACGGCCCGGATGGTGTCCCTCGAACGGTCCGTCAGGTTCTGCCCGCCCAGGCCCCACCACAGGTACCAGTTCTTGTGGCTCAGGTAGGCGTTGCGGACGAAGTCCAGCGTGTCCCGGTCGGCGAGGATCGCGGGCTCCACGTAGAAGGCCGGGACGAACGTGCCCTGGCCCTCTTGGAGGATCCCGGCCTTGACGGCCTGGCGCTGGAGTTTGGTGCCGCTGAGGATGCGGATGCCGAGGTTGGCGTAGATCTGGGCCGGGTTGAGGTGGCGCTCGGTGAAGCGGATGGACTCCCTGAGCGCCTGCGGGGTCTCCCCCGGTCCGCCGAGGAAGACGCAGTGGGTGTGCTCGATGGGGCTGGCCGTGAACAGGCGGTCGATCTCCAGGACCCGGGCCATGTCGAAGCCCTTCATCAGGTCCGCCAGGGCCTCGTCGGTGAGCGCGTCCGTGCCGAGGTCGACGCGGATGCAGCCGGCCGCGTGCAGCAGCTTGACGAACTCGGGTGTGACCGCGTTCGGCGTGAGCTGGCAGTACCAGGGCACGTCGAGCTTGGCGCGGATCATCTCCTCGCACACCTCGGCGGCGTACTCCATCGGGTAGTTGAAGGTCGCGTCGACGATCTCGAACTCCCGCACGGCCGGGTTGTCCGCCATGGCCCGCTGGATCTCGCCGACGACCTCCGCGGGTTCCTTGAAGCGGTCGCCCTTGCCCTCGGTCTTGCGGATGATGCAGTAGGAGCAGAACAGCTTGCAGCCCCGCTTGGTCTGCAGGGTCTCGATGGCCGGCTGGTGGTCGCGGGTGAGGTCGGAGGCCGCGGAGACGCCTTCCTCGAAGTAGCGGGGGTCGTACACGGACCGGTCGGGTTCGAGGGCGCCCAGGTCGAACGCCTGGCTCGACTGGTTCTGGCAGAACTTCCCGTTCTCGTCGAGGTAGCAGAGCCCCGATATCGACTCCAGGGGTCCGCCGGACTCCAGGTGGTCCAGCAGCTGGACGATGCCGGCCTCGCCCTCACCGGCGATGCCGTAGTCGGGCTGGGCGTACTCGAAGAACGACAGCGGCTCGACGGAGAAACCCGATCCGCCGAGGACGACGGTGGCGCTGGTGTACTTGCGGACGCACTGGACGATCTTCTCGGTCATCGGGCCGAAGAAGACCGGGTCGATGAACGTCAGGTTGTCCAGGTTGCGCACGGCGATGCCGACCACGTCGTACGTCTCGGCGGTCAGCTTCTCGCGGACCGCCTTCAGCTCGCGTGACTCCCAGAGCAGGTCCAGGACGTCGACGTGGTGCCCGGCGTGCTTGAGCGCGGCGCTGATGTAGGCCATGCCGATGGGCAGCGCCGGCCGCGGTACCCGGATCTTGTTGGTGGAGATGAGCAGTACGCGCATGGGCCTTCACTCTCGTCAGGACTGCCAGTACGTCGCCGGCTGCAGATCGCCGCTCAGGGTGGCCTTGGTGCGGTAGCGGCGCATGCGGTCCAGGTCGACCTCGACGACGCCGACGCCGGGCTCCTTGCCGAGGTCCACCATCCGTTCGTCGCCGTCGACGAAGTCGAACCGCTCGGCCTCCAGGAACAGCGGGTCCGCCAGGACCTGGCTGCGCCCCATGTAGCCGAATCCGGCGTACAGGTTGTTGCCGATGCCGGACGCGAAGGCCACCACGCACTCGGCGTCCACGGCCCTGACCGGCAGACGCATGTTCGCCACGTAGGCGAACATCTCCGGCACGAGCGCGGAGCACACGATGACGTCGACCCCGCGTCGGCCGTACTCCCGCGCGACCTCCGGGAAGTTGATGTCGTACCCCTGCATCAGCCCGATGCGGCCGAACTCCACGTCGAAGACCGGGTACTCCGATCCGCCGGTGAGGTAGCGGGCCTCCAGTTCGTGGCAGTGCACGCGCCGGTAGCAGCCGAGCACGGTTCCCTCGGGGCCGCACAGGACCGAGGTGCTGTAGTACCGGCCGTCGCCGCCGCGCTCCAGCAGGCCGGCCACGAGGTGCGCTCCGGCCTGCCGGGCCTGCGCGCACAGGAACTCGGTCTCCGGCCCCGGGACGGGCACCGACACATCGGCGACCTCCAGGATGTTGCCGGAGGTGGAGAACGCCTCCGGCAGGCAGATCAGGTGCGCTCCCTGGGCGGCGGCCTCACCGATGTAGTGCTCGGCGCGGCGCAGGTTCTGGGCCGGCTTGCCGAGCTTGGACTCCATCTGGACCACGGCGATCCTCGTTCCCGGCATCACATGCTCACCGGTTCGAGGGGGCGCGAGGAGATCACCAGGCCGAGGTCCTCCTCGGCCACCTGCCAGTCCGTCAGGCCCGCCTCCCGCAGGAGTGCGGCCGCCTCCTCGGGCGTGTAGGCGGCCTGCAGCGAGCGCATGAACTCCTCACCGCCCTCCTTCACGAACTGCAGGATGAAGGTGATGTGGCCCTCCTCGGCGTGCCGGTTCATGTCCTCGATGATCACGACGCCGTCGGGCTTGCAGATGCGGGCGCACTCCTTGAGCGTCTCGACGGGCCGGCGCCAGCGGTGCAGTGAGGAGAAGGAGAAGACGATGTCGGCGGAGTCGTCCGGGAAGGGCAGCCGGTTCAGCTTGGCCATCTCGAACTCGACGTCACCGGCGCTGTTGGCCCAGACGGCCAGCGTCAGGTTGTCCTCGGCGACATCCACCAGGTTCTGGTTCTCCTCCACGCCGGACACCGCGAGGTCCGGCAGCCTGCCGGCCACGTGCAGCGACAGCAGGCCGGTGTTGAAGCCGACCTCGACCAGGTCCGTCATGCCCTCGCGGACGTGGGCGAGGATGCGGTCGCTCGGCCGCTTGTAGGCCATCAGGGCCGAGCGGCGCATGCCCAGGTCGTAGAAGCGCACCTTGTCGATGTCGTCGTGCGGCGAGGCCTGCGGCACGCGCTCGCTCAGGTTCAGCAGTCGGGTCTCAGCAGTGGTCACAGCCGGCCTCCTCGTCCTTCGGGCGCGTGGTGAGCTGCAGGGGGATCGGCTGGCGCGAGATGAAGTCGGAGATGTCCGCTCCCAGGTGCTGCGGGTAGCGCCGGTACTCCGGCGAGTAGAACGCCTTGGAGATGTTGTCCAGGTAGTACCAGCCCTTGGGGCCGGTCACCTCGATGCCGTTCTCGTCGGCGGTGATCAGTTCCTTCTCGACGAGGTCGTCGATCTCGGCCCGGAACATCTCCATGAAGTCCACGCCGTGCAGGCGCCGGAACCGCTCGCGGTTGACGCGTCCGGCCTTGACGCCGAGGACCATCGAGCGCCGGATCGACTCCGCCTTGGTGATGTGCTTGCCCATGGAGATCGGCAGCCGGCCCTCCATCACCGTCTGGATGTAGCGGCCGATGTCGGGCTCGTTGAAGTACCAGTGGTCGCGCAGGTGCCCGGTGGCGGTGGGGCCGAGCGGGATGATGGGGATGTCCTCGCTCCACGACGTCTCGCCGTACTTGGGCTGGTAGCCGGGCTTGGCGAAGCAGTCGCCGTAGTAGCCCAGGAAGCCGTTCTTGGACAGCTTCTCCGCGGCGAACAGGAACATCTCGTCGACCACGGCCTTCTCCGGCACAGGCGGCAGCTTCCTGCGCTTGGTGGAGACCTGGGCGAACTCCATGTACGTGTAGAACGAGATGCAGGTGACCCCGAGGTCGATGGCGACGTCGAGGCTGTGCTCCCAGCTCTCCATCGTCTGCCCGTTGATGCCGTGCATCAGGTCGATGTTGATGTTCTCGAAGCCGCACCGGCGCAGCAGCCGGATGCTCTCCTTGAGCATCTCCGGGTCGTTGGGCCGGCCGATGTTCTTCAGCTCCTCGGGCACGAAGGTCTGCACGCCGAGGCTGATGCGCCGGATCCCGCGCTCCAGCAGGACGTTGGCCTTGCGCTCGGTGATGTCGACCGGGGTGGTCTCGATGGAGAAGTCCGCGCCCTCCTCGATGTCGAAGCTGCTGAACATGTGGCCGAGCAGGTCGTCGAGCTGGGGGGCGGTCAGCGCGGTCGGGGTGCCCCCGCCGATGTAGCCGAGGGTGATGACGTGGTCCTGGATGTAGGGCCGCTCGGCGTAGTTGGTGATCTCCGTCTTCAGCGCGTCGAGGTACGTGCGGGTGAGGTCGCGGTCCGTCTGGTGCTTGATGTAGGGGCAGCTGAAGCAGAGCCGGTTGCAGAACGGGATGTGGACGTAGACGCCCATGGGCTTGCGGGCGAACACCTCGTCCTCGTTCACCGGCACGTGCTTGGTCGGGTACTGCCGCACCCACTCGCTGTCGCGCTCCGGGTACTCCTTCCAGAACGGCATGCTCGTGGTCGTGGTGGTGATGCTCATGCGATGTCCTCCGGTTCGACTCGGTCGACGATGGAACGGACGACGTCCGCCAGAGTGGGCTGGAAGTAGGACGCGGAACGCAGTGCGAGGCCGGCGGCGTGGGCCCGGGCGACCACCTCGGCCAGGGTGCCCCGGTGGTCGCCGTCGGCCAGGTCCAGCCGCACGCCCTGCTCGGCGGTGACCGCGCAGCGGACGAGGCCGCCGGCTTCCGCCTGCTGCCGCGCCCAGTCGTGCAGCCGCGCGAGCTGCGTGTCGGCGAAGGCCTCGAGGATCAGGCTGGAGCGCTCGCCCCACCGGGTGACGGCGTCGAGCGAGGCGTCCTCGATCTGCCGGCCCTGGTGGAGCACCACGACCGAGTCGGCCAGCGCGACCAGCTCGTCCCGGTGATGGCTGGCGAAGAGGACCCCGACGCCGTCCTTCTTCAGGCCCGCCAGCAGTTCCAGCAGCGTCTCGCGCGCCGCCGGGTCGAGGCCGGTGGTCGGCTCGTCGAGGATCAGCAGGTCGGGGCGGTGCGCGACGGCGCAGATGACGTGCAGCTTGCGCTGGCTGCCGCCGGAGAGGCTGCGCACGTACTGGTGGCGGTGGCGCTCCAGACCGGCCAGGGCGATCAGCTCCTCGTACCGGCCGGGGTCGGCCCGCCGGAGCTTGAGCTGGTGCTTGACGTAGGTCTCGACGCTGACGCCGTCCGGGAGGTCCTTGGCCTGCTGGACGTAGCCGATGTGGCGGCCGACCTGGCCCCAGCGGCGGGGCGGGGTGCCGCAGACGCGCACCTCGCCGCCGGAGGGGCGCAGCAGGCCGGCGACCAGCCGGATGAGCGTGGTCTTGCCGGCGCCGTTGGTGCCGATGACGGCCACGCCCTCGCCCGCGTGCACCGAGAAGGTGAGGCAGCGCAGGGCGAAGTCGGGGCTCACCCGGTGGTCGAGGCGGGTGACCGACAGGACCGGTGCCGCGGTGCTCGGGGTGTCAGCCATGACCGATCCTCCTGCGGAAGGCCCATGCGGCGACGGACAGGGCCAGGAACGAGTAGGCCACCGCCAGCACCGACGCCCCGGTGGCCGAGACGTCCGGCGAGGTGGCAGCGCGGAACATGTCGACATGCACGGCGAGGGGCAGCTTGTCGAAGACGTCGCCCAGGGTGCCGAGGTTGTCGAGGGGGAAGAAGATGCCGGCGAAGTACATGAGCGGGATCACGATGATGTTGACCACCGCCGGGAAGGAGATCTCGTTGGTGTAGGTGGCGATGAGGATGCCGAGGCCGGCGAAGGCCGTGCAGGCGGTGAAGAAGCCCAGCGTGAACATCGGCACCGACGCGATGCGGGCGTCGAAGACGCCGACGCCGAGCAGCAGCACCAGCACGAACTGGAACAGGCACTTGAGGACGACGCCGATGATGCGGGCGAGCAGGAACCCCGAGTACGACAGGGGCGAGAGGATGAGGTCCTCGATGGTGCGGCGGTTGCGGTCGATGATGACCGTGTAGCCGACGGTGTAGGTGCAGCTGAACATGATGCCGGCGCCGATGATCCCGGGGAACACGAAGCCGAAGTAGGTGGCGGCCGTCGGTGCCGGGCTCACCATCTGGTCGGTCGCCGCCCCGAAGGCCAGCACCATCGAGACCGAGGTCAGCAGCGTCGACACCGCGAACAGGCGGTTGTCGAAGAACTGCCGCATGTCCATGACGACGAGGCCGAGCACGTCGCCGAGCCACCCGGACTCCGGCTGCATACGTGTGGCCCTCATCAGGCGCGCCCTCCGTGGATCGTGGTCCAGGTCGAGCGCAGGTCGTCGTGGAAGGGCAGCCCGGCGCGGACCTTGCGCCGCTGCCGCCAGTGGACGTCCGCGTGCAGGACGGCTTCCTGACCGCCCGGGGCGGCCTCGGCGAGGATGTCCGCGTCCGGGTCCTGGCGGGCGTCCTGCAGCAGGCCGTCGACGATCATGCTGCGGCCGACGTAGGTCATGTTCGCGAAGCGGTTCTCCCCCACTCCGCTGGCGAACACCAGCGCGCACTCGTTGTCCGCGGCCCGGGCCCGGCACAGGGAGCGCACGGGGTGCGAGAACGGCCCGAACAGGTTGGCCACGCACACGACGAGGTCGGCGTCCTGGGCGAGGTACTGACGGCTCGCCTCGGGGAACCGCAGGTCGTAGCTGACCTGCAGGCCGATCCGCCCGACGGGGGTGTCGATCACCTCGCCGGGCGAGCCGGTGGAGATGTAGTCCGACTCGCCCTCCCACACGCAGGCGCGGTGGTACCAGCCGAGCGGGTCCCCGCCGGGTCCGACGAGCACGGCGGCGTCGTAGACGTCCCGCCCCGCGGAGAGCAGGACGCCCGCGGCGATGTACAGGCCGAGGGTGCGGGCCTGCTCGGCGAGGAACGCGACGACCGGACCGTCCTCGCCGGTCGCGTCGGTGCGCAGGGTGGGGAAGTTCAGGCCGGTGGCGAAGGTGGCCGGCAGGCACGCCAGGTCGGCCTCCCTCTCGCGGGCTGTGGACAGCAGCTTCGCGGCCCGTGCCAGGTTGTCGTCCCGCTGCCCGGGCTCGATCCGCATCTGCAGGGCGGCGAGCCGGGTGCGGGCGCCGCGGAAGAGGCTCATCGGGGCGCCGCCTCGGCAGCCGCGTCCCGGCAGGCCCGTTCCAGCTCGGGGAGGAACTCGTCCACCGTCTTGGGTGTCACATGGCGGGTGACGACCAGCCGCAGGGTCTCGCCGAACCGCTTCGAGGTGGAGACGATCCAGCCGCGGGCCTCCAGCAGCTGGGAGATCCGCGCCGCGTCGGGCATCGTGACCACGACGATGTTCAGCTGCGGTGCGGTGAACAGTTCGTGTCCCGCCGCGCGCAACCCGTCCACCAGGTACCGCGTCACCTCGTAGTTGGTGCGGGTGAGGTCCAGGAAGCCGTCGCGCCCGAGGTGCTCCAGCACGGCGTACGTCGACACCGCGGCCGAGCCGGGGCGGGTGCCGAGCAGGGTGTGGTGGACCGGTGTGTCGATGAAGAAGGAGTCGACGGCGAAGCGTCCGGCGTCCTGCGCGCCGCGGAACAGGATCGCCCCGGCCGGGACGTTGGCCAGTCCGTACTTGTGCGGGTCGATGGTGACGGAGTCGACGCCCTCGACGGTGAAGTCGAACTGCGGCAGGTCGTGGCCGAGTTCGCGGGCGAAGGGAATGATGAATCCGCCGGTGGCCGCGTCGACGTGCAGGTGCACGCCCCGTCCCGCGACGACCGGCCCGATCTCGTCGACCGCGTCGACCACGCCGAACTCGCTGCTGCCCGCGGTCGCGACGACGGCGACGGTGTGCTCGCCGATGCTCCGGGCCACCTCGGCGGCCGGCAGCCGCAGGGACGCGTCGACCGGCACGACGACCGGTGTGAGTCCCAGCAGGGAGAAGACCTTGGTGAAGGAGAAGTGCACGGTGCTGCTGACGACGACTTCGGGCCGTTCGGTCAGCCTTCCCCGGGCACGGGCGGACTCGCGGGCCACCAGCATGGCGATGAGGTTCGCCTCGGTCCCGCCCGACACCAGGCTCCCGGACCCGCCGGGGTTGCCGAGCAGGTCGAGCAGCAGGGCGACGACCTTGCGCTCGATCCGCTTGGTGCCGCGGAAGATGCGCACGTCACCCAGATTGGTGTGCGCGGCGGCGGAGGCCATCTCCACACCGAGCGCGTGGGGTTCGGTGCAGATGGAGTTGAGCACCCTCTCCCACGGCACGTCGTCGGCCATCTCGGCGGCGATGCGCCGCCGGACGTCGGCGGCGGGGGCACCGGCTGCGCGCATCTCAACTCACCTGCGCCGTCAGGTCCGTGTACAGCTCGGTCCGGCGCGCCCACAGCCCGAACCACAACGTCTGCTGGAACCGCAGGTCGGGTTGGCGCAGGTGCCGGATCCGCTCCACGTCCCAGGGCGCCCGGACGACGCCCTCACCGGTGCCCGCCTCGACGGCGAACCCCTCGGGCACGGCGACGGCACTGCCTCCGCCGCAGCGTCGGCTCAGCGACCCGGCGAAGGCGACGGCGACGGTGTTGAGGGTCGCGATGCCCCAGACCGCGGCGCGCTGCGACTCCTGCTGCCGGCCGTCCAGCGACCCGGCGACCAGCAGCAGTTCGGCACCGGTCAGACAGGCGATGCGCGGCGGTTCGACGAGCCAGAAGTCCGGGCCGAGGAGCACCCCCACCGTGCCGAAGGGCGTCTCGACGACGGGGAAGTCGTCGCCGGTGCCGGTGGTCCCGTCGGCGAGGACCGGCCGTTCGACGCGGGCGCACTCCGACCCGCTCGGGTCCAGCAGCCTGGACACCTGCACCAGGGCGCCGTCCGGGCCTTCCTCCGCCCAGGACCCGGTGAGCACGTAGGTGCCGCGGGTGCGCGCCAGTGCCGACAGACGGGCCAGGCACCGCTCGCGCAGCGGCAGGGGCAGCGCCCGGACGTCGTCGCCGGTGGTGAACGCGTTCTCGGGCAGGACGACGAACGACGCCTCGTCGGTGACCAGGCCGTCCAGATCGTCGAGTACGGCGGAGGCCGTCGCCTCCGGTGTGGCCCGGCGGGCGTGCTGCGCTACGAAGATGGTCACGGACGAGTCCCCTCATGTGTGCTGGTCGCGGCGACGGGCCGGCCCTGCTGCGGGCCGCCGCCGGTGAGGCTGGCCCGCAGTTCGGCGGCGAGGTCCCGGTCCGCTCCGACGTACGGGCTCAGCAGCGCCCGGTACGCCTCGGGCCGGCGCAGCCGCTGCCAGCGGCGGCCGTCGCCGGGCGCGGGCTCCTCGATGTCGACGACCAGGGTCTCCGGCTCGTCGCTGCCCGCCTGCGCGATCACCCCGTCGGGGCCGGCGACCAGGCTGGTGCCGGCGAAGTGGATCTCCACGAGCCGGTCCCCGCGCTTGCCGCGGACGACACCGACCGAGCTGGCGTAGACGATGTTGACGTCGTTCAGGTAGGCCGCCGTGCGCAGGGCGTTCACCATGAGCGGCTGGTTCTGCCCGAGCGTGCCGCCGGGCACGAACACCGTCCGCGCTCCGGCCAGCGCGAGCATCCGGACGACCTCGGGGATCCAGAAGTCCGAGCAGACGGCGATGCCGATCCGGCCGAACTCGGTCGACAGGACGCCGAGGGAATCGGTCTGGCGGCACACCACCATCTCGTTGCCGAAGGCGTGTGCCTTGACCGCACGCCCGGTGATGACGCCCTGCCGGCCGATCAGCAGGGACGTGTTGCGGTACATGCCGTCCTGCAGGTCCTCGACGAGCGAGCCGAGCAGGATGTGGGTATCGAGCTTGCGGGCCAGGGACTGGAAGCCGTCGACGACCGGCCCCGGGATGGGTGTGTCGGTCAGCCCCCTGCGCCCGTCCTGCCCCGGCATGTACCACGGCGGGCCGAGCAGGAACTCGGGAAAGCACACCAGGTCGATGTCGCCGGCACCGCAGACGTCCTCGATCGCCTGGCAGGCGTTGCGCACGCCGTCTTCGTGGTCGTCGACCCACTGGGTCTGTACTACCGCTACCCTCATGCGTCTTGTCTCCTCGGGATGCCACCGGTGGATCGGCCGCGGCGGCTCGCCTGCCACGGCCGGGTGCGGGTCATGACGTGGCGGTGCTCCAGTCCTGCACGCCGACGACGGCGACCTCCGCCTCGACGCCGAGCGCCTCGCCGATGCCCCCGCGGACGGCCCGGCGCATCGCGTCCGCGTCGGGCGCCCGGGGGTCGGACACGGCGCAGGTCACGTGGAAGGTGCCGTCGCGCAGGACGCAGGCGAAGTGCGGCGCCAGGCGCCTGTGGCCGAACACGACCCGCTCCACGTCCAGCGCGGTGACCAGTCCGTCCGGTCCGCGGACCGCGCAGGACATGCTGCCGAGCGGTACCAGGACCCGGCTGGCGGAGCCGCAGTCGCACCGGTGGTCGGCCGGCCGCAGCTCGGCGGCCTCGCCGGTCGGGACGCCGTCCAGGAGCAGTTCGCCCCGCCGGCCGCCCCGTACCTCCGCGCGCAGCCGGTGGTCGCACAGGTGCAGCGCGCCGTGCTCGCAGGCCACGGCGACCGTCGGAGCCGAAGGTGTCCCGTAGAGCGCGCAGGTGCGCGCCGCCCAGGTGGCGCCGATGCGCTCGAGGCGCTCGCTGGAGCAGGCCTCGCCCACGCAGACGATCGTGCGGACCGTCGTGTCCTGCGGCGGCTTGCCGAGGGACACCGCGAGGCCCGCCAGTTCGGCGGCGAAACCCGGCGAGCACACCAGTGCCGTCACCTCGTACTGCTCGATCAACCCGAGCAGGCGCGGCATCGGGCAGATGGTGCCGCTGGTGCCGACGCTGATCACCGAGGCGCCGACCATCTCGATCACACGGTCCACCTCGGCGCCGATGAACGACAGTTCGTACGGCACGGCCGAGACGACGACGTCGTCCTCGGTGAGCTGCCGGCCCAGAGCCAGTGTGAGGTCGATCTGGTTGCGGATCCATTCCTCGCGGGTCAGTACGACCGGCTGCGTTCCGCCCGACGGGTGGGCCCGCTCGCCGTAGCGGGCGCGGGCACCGCTGCGGCCGTCCGCGCCGGCGAGGGCCCGCGCCGGGTCGCGGGCGTCCCGTGCGTCCTGGGCGTCGCGGACGAGCAGGTCCAGGAACTGCTCGTAGTGCGCCGTGATGGACGTGGCCGTCGTCACCGGGCCTCCGCTTCCCGGGCGAACCGGCGCCACCCGTAGTCGTCGAGAACGCTGTCGCCCTGCCGGGCCCGCATCAGGGGCCGTCGGCCGGTGCCGGTCTCCAGGTCGGCGCTGACGACCGTCGCCAGCACGAACTCGTGGTCGCCGATCCGGTAGGACGACTTCAGGTCGCAGTCGATGGTGCCGAGGGCGTCCGGGAGCCGTGGGCAGCCGTTGGCCGAGGGGGTCCAGGCCAGGGCGTCGAAGCGGCTGTCCGGCCTGCCCTGTGAGAAGGCCTCGGAGACGTCTCGCTGGTCCTCGCCGAGGATGTTCACGCAGAAGCGGCCGGTGTCCGCGATGGCGTTCCAGCTGGTGCTGCCGGCGCGCACCAGGAAGCCGATCAGGGCGAGTTCGTCCGAGACGACCGTGAGGGAGCCGATCACCAGCCCGTAGGGGGTCGGCTGCTTCCGCTGGGACTGCCGGGTGGTGCCGGCGACCACCGTGACGGCCCGGGGCAGGAGTTCGCCGATGACGCCGAGGTCCGGCGCCTCGACGGCCCGCGAGCCGTCCTCGGCCGGCGCGGGCGGCGCCGCCGCGGGTTCGTCGCGCAGTCGGCGCACGAACCGGCCGGTCACGCTGTCCGGGTTGTCCGCGAGGGCCTCGGGCGTCCCGCTGTGCACGACCCGGCCGCCCTCGCGGCCGGCGCCGGGTCCGAGGTCGACGACCCAGTCGGCCAGGGCGATCACCTTCACGTTGTGCTCGATGACCACGACGGTGTTGCCGGTGGAGATCAACCGCTCGAAGAGGGCCAGCAGATGGCGGATGTCCGCGGTGTGCAGTCCTCGGGTCGGCTCGTCGAAGATGAACAGCGTGCGGCTGCGGCGCTGCTTGAGCAGCTCGCCCGCCAGGTTGAGCCGCTGTGCCTCGCCGCCGGACAGGGTGGTGGTCGAACAGCCGAGTTGCAGGTAGCCCAGACCGAACTCGGCGAGGACGCGCAGCGCTTGGACGACCTTGGGGCTGCTGTCGGCGTCGAACCACGCGAGGGCGTCCTCGACGGTCATGGACAGCACGTCGTGGATGTTCCTGCCGTTCAGCCTGACGTCGAGGACGTGCTCCTGGAAGCGGCGGCCCTCGCACTCGGGGCAGACGACGAATTCGCTCTTGAACAGGGTCATCTCGATCTCGGCCAGCCCCAGTCCCTTGCAGGGCTCGCACCGGCCGCCGGCGACGTTCGGGCTGAACTCGCCCCGTCCGAGACCGCGTTCGACCGCCTCGGCGCTGGCGGCGAAGGCGTCGCGGATGTGGTCGCTGATGCCGATGCAGGTGACGAGCGTGCTCCGGCTGGAGCGGCCGAGCGGTCGCTGCTCGACGTGGATGACGTCGTCCAGGAACTCGGCGCCCTGGACGCCCGTGCCGCCGGCCGCCGTACCGGCCCGCCGCTGGGCGACGGCCCGGGAGACCGCGGCGTGCAGGCCGGCCACCAGCGAACTCTTGCCCGCGCCGGACACCCCCGAGACGCAGGTCAGCGCGCCGAGCGGGAGTCTGGCGGTCTGGTCGAGCACGTTGTTGCGGGTGATGCCGCGCACCTCGAGCCAGCGCGCGCCGGAGAGGTCCGTGGTGGTGCGGGCCGGTCCGTTCGAGGCCATGGCGGTCGCCGTCGGGGAGCCGGGGCACGTCAGCAGGTCGGCGAAGCGGCCCTCGAAGACGATCTCACCGCCGCGGGTTCCGGCGCCGGGTCCCAGTTCGACGATCCAGTCGGCGGCCCGGATCACCGACTCGTCGTGCTCGATGACGATGACGGTGTTGCCGAGGTCGCGCAGGCGCCGCAGCGAGTCGAGGATCCTGCCGGTGTCGGCCTCGTGCAGGCCGGCGGTCGGCTCGTCCAGCACGTACATGACCCCGGTCAGGTCGCTGGCCAGGTGCTGGGCGAGCAGCAGCCGTTGCAGTTCACCGCCGGAGAGGGTGGTCACCGGCCGCCGCAGCTGCAGGTGCCCCAGGCCCACGTCCTCGATGTTCGCGCTCTGCTTGACGATCGCGGTGGCCAGTTCGCGGACCTGTGCCGGGACCTTGCCGGAGGTGAGTCCCTCGCGCAGCCGGACGATCGAGCGGGACAGTTCGTCGCCCTGGAAGTCGGGGAAGGTGTGCCCGGCCACCGTCGCGCGCAGCGACTCGGGGCGCAGCCTGCCGCCGTGGCACGCGGGGCACTCCTCCCGCCCGAGGTAGTTGATGAAGGCGTTCTTGCGGGCGGCCGACGAGGCGTTGCGGTACGCCCGCTCCAGGAAGCCCAGGATGCCCTCGAAGCGGACGTCGTTGGTGACCTTGCGGATCTTGAGCGTGTAGACGGTGTCCGAGCCGTGCAGCACCCGCTCGGTCTGCTCCGGGCCGAGCTTCTCGAACGGCACGTGGAGGTCCAGCCCGATGTCGGCGGCCATCGCCTCGAAGGCCTTGCGGACGTTGGGCACGGCGAAGGTGCCCGGGTCGGCCCCGTCCCAGATCTCGGTGAGCGTCTTCGACCGGTCCGGGATGATCTTGTCCAGGGAGAAGCCGACGAGTTCGCCGATGCCGTCGCACTGGAGGCACTTGCCTTCCTTGCGATTGGGGCTGAAGTGCTTGGCGGAGTGCGGCTCGGCGAAGCAGCCGCAGTCGTCGCAGAACAGGTCCGCGCCGGTCGGGCCCAGGCAGGCGGGGCAGACCGGACGCGAGCCGGCGCCGAACAGCAGCCGGTACAGGCCGTCGAGTCCGGTGAGGGTGCCCACGGTGGAGCGGGGGTTGGAGGAGCCGCCGTCACGCTGGCGCAACGCCACCGGCGGCTGCGTCCCCGCGATCCGGTCGAACTGGTAGTCGCCGTCGCCCATGTCGAGGGACTTGCTGGACAGGGCCCCCAGGTAGAGCGTCTTGGAGTGCTCGAAGAGGGTGTCGATGACCAGGGACGACTTGCCCGATCCGGAGACGCCCGCGGCGACGACCAGCTGTCCCTTGGGAAAGGAGACGTCGACCGACTTGAGGTTGTGGGTCGTGACTCCTTCGAGCCGGATGCTGTCGAGACTCATGTGTGGTCGCTCCGCCCTTCGGCCAGGTCGCGGGCCCGGTCTTCGCAGCGCCGCAGGTCGGGGTAGCGGCTGTAGAGCATCGAACGGACCCGGGCGGGGTCGCCGCGGTTCCACGTCTCGTACAGCTCCTGGCGCATGCCGAACCGGTCGACGGCCAGGTCGGCGGCGAGCCGGAAGATCCGCGACTTCTCGTCCACGCCCATCTCGCGCCCGCACATGTAGGTGTCCAGCACCGCGCGCAGTTCGGACGTGGCCAGGTCGGCCTCCGAGGGCTGCATGATGAGGCCCGAGGCACCGATCTGCCGGATGATCTCCGAGGCCCGTGTGGAGAAGCGGCCGGCGACGGCGTCGAGCGCGGCGGTGGAGCCGGGGGCGAGCAGGCCCGAGGCGGTGGGCCGGCTCTCGGCGTCGACTGCGGCCAGTCCGAGCCGGACGATCTCCACGTACGAGGTGAGTTCGCCGAGCAGGTCGGTGACCTGCCGGAAGGAGGCGACGCCGATGGCCTGCGCGAGCAGCGACGCGACCCCGAGCATGGTGCGCAGCCGGTGGTAGTAGCGCACCTGGCCGGTGTACAGGGACCACTTGTTCAGCTCGGCGAAGCCCCGGACGGCCGTCGGGGAGTCGTCGAGCAGGAACACCCGGTCCATGGGCACGAACACGTCGTCGAACACCAGCATGGCGTCCTGCTCGTCGTAGCGGGCCGAGAGGCCGCCGGAGCTATCGGCGTACGACGTGCGGCACAGGACGCGAAGGCCCTCACTCGCCAGGGGCGCGGCGAACCAGCAGACGTAGCCGGGGTCTTCGCGCAGGTAGTTGGCGGGTGAGAGGTAGATGAGCACCTCGTGGGCGTACGGCGCCAGCGTGGCGATCTGTTTGGCGCCCCGTACGACGATGCCGTCGGCGCCGCGGCGTACCACTCTCAGGCCCAGCTCCGGCCGGTCGGCGGGCGTGGCGGAGCGGTCGATCTGCGGGTCGCCCAGGCCGTGCGTCAGCGTGAGGTCGCTCTCGCGGCAGCGGTGGTAGTAGTGCTCCGCGTTGCGCCCGAAGTCGTCGTTCACCTTGGCCAGTTCGAACCGGAAGTCGTACAGGCCGACCACGACGTTCGACATGAAGTCGGGGATCCGGGAGAGCTGGCCGTGGGAGGCCTGGGCCCACCGGTGGGAGTTGGCCCACTTGCGGCTGAGGCCGTCCCGGTCGGCGGGTGCCAGGTACGAGAGGCTGACGGGGTTGCCGGTGGTCTCCGACCGGTACAGCATCTCGTCCGCCCGGTCGGGCAGGTGCTGGGCGTCGTACAGGCCGGCCAGTGTGGTGAGCATGGGCCGGAAGCCCGGGTCGCCCGTCACGTCGACGCGGCGGCCGTCGCTCCAGATCTCCCGCTCGTCCTTGAGGCTGGCGATGTACTCGGCTCCCCGCCAGGCCCCGGTGAGGGAGCCGGGCGCGGTGGGGGTCTCGTGGGTGGGCATGACGCTGTCAGAGGCCGTGGGTCCTGTGGTGGTCACCGTCCGCGCTCCTACGGGTTCCGCTCGGCCGCACCCGACCGGAAGGGCTGGTAGCTCTGCTCCTGCACCTGCGGGAAGTACTCGCGTGTCGCCTCGCCCACGACCCGCATCAGCTCGGAGTCGAGCGAGCTGGGGTCGGTGATGAGCTTGGCCAGCGGCGAGTCCGGCACGGCGTTCGTCAGGGGCGTGCGGCGCGCCCGGTGGATCGTGGCGAGCGCGTGCTGGGCGTTGGCGGCGTCCCGCATCTTGTAGACGGCCTGCGGCCCGTCCGGAATGCCGATCATGGACTTCGTGCCGCCGCTGCCCAGGCAGTTGCGCGGCATGTGCAGGTGCTCGTGCCGCCACTGCTGGTGGGCGGAGTGCAGCTTGAACGCCTGGTCGACGACGGTGTGCCGCAGCCATGCCGCGGGGTCGTCGTGCCGGCGTGCGTCGATGTCGCGGAGGGTCTCGTCCAGGGACGCTCCGCCGAGCGAGTGCAGCCATGCCTCCAGGTCGTTCCACATGTGCTTGAACAGGTCCCGGAACATGTGCTGCTTGATCGACAGGGAGTGTGTGCCGCTGGCGGGCCCGAGGTTGGTGCGGAAGCCGTGGTACTCCCCCGTGGCCAGGTGTTCGGCCATCACCCGCTGGGCCTCGACCACCGGGTCGAGCAGTTCCCGGCAGGCCGTCAGGTGCTGCGCCGCCCGGCTGAGGGCCCGGGCACGGATCGCCCTGATCGCGACTTCCAGATGGTCGTTCGCCTCGGCGCACAGGATCTCCGGCACCTGGTGCAGGGCGACGAACTCGCCGTGCAGCGTCGCCGGGTCCAGCTCGGTCGCGGCGACGGCTCGGGCCAGGGTCTCGCAGGAGATCAGCTCGTCGGTGCTCCGGCCCGCCCCGATGGGCACGGCGGTGAGGTCGCTCTCCCACTTGGTGGCGTCGTGGCACCCGGTCCGGATGCCGTGCAGGACGCGGTACAGCGAGTCGTCGATGCTCTTGGTGGCGATGGTGGTGCGGGTCAGCTCGGGCGCTCCGGTCAGCAGCGCGCCCTTGGCCACGTCCTCCAGGCCCCGCAGGGACTCCACGTAGGCGGCGTAGCCGGCGGACTCGGAGATGCTGACGGCCGCGGGCCCCGCGGCCGCGGCGGCCCCGAAGACGCTGCGCACGTCGAACGCCACGGTGCCGAGCCGGCGCAGCAGCCGGTGGAAGCCGACGGCCCACTGCACGTAGCGGGAGGCGGCCGGCACGTCACCGGCCAGCAGGCACTGCTGCGTCCTGCCCGCCAGGCGGGCGAGGTTGAGCAGGCACACCTCCGCCGCCTGGAGGACGGCGCACACGGTGGAGTCGTAGCTGCCCTCCGGCACCCCGCGTGCGGCCCGTGCCTCGCCGAGCAGGTCGATGCGGTGCAGCTGGTCGTAGCTCTCGGCCACCGGCCCCAGTGCGGTCGTCTTCCGTCCGGCGCACATGTCGGCTGTCACCGGATCGTCCAGGCTTGCCATTGCGCCATCACTCCTCGCTGGGTGCCGCTGAGTACCGGATCGATTCGGTGGGACATGAGTCGAAGGCGTCGAGGACTCGTTCGAGTTCGTCGGGTGTCTCGGGTTGTTTGCACACGTAGTGGACGTCGTGGTCGAGGTCCGCGTCGAAGTTGTCGGGTGCCAGGTCGTTGCAGAGCTTGCAGTCGATGCAGGTGTCGTCGATCTCGAAACGCCCGTCGATGGGAACGCGCGTGGGGAGCGGCAGTTCAACTCTCACGGGCGGTTCCTCCTCCCCCGTAGGCACTGAAGTTGCGCATCGTCGGTTTGGCCGAGGTCCGCAGCGCCGTCTCGAACCGCTCGGTGTCCAGCACGCCGAAGCGGGTGGACGCGCCGAGGCGGTTGCGGACACCGGCCGTCACGGCAGCCCGGGTCGCCTCGTCGGAGCCGGACGGCGGCAGGGCGATCTCCAGCACGTCGCCGTCGACGTCGAAGGCGAAGTAGTAGGGGCCGGTGGTCATGGCGCCCAGGACGATGTCCTCGATCTCCAGCTGGGACGTCCAGCGGTCACCGACGGGGATCCGGTCGCCGGTCCGGCCGCGGTGCTGCAGCCGGCGCAGCGGGGACCCGCACGCGCAGGGCGCCGCCTCGATCCGGCACACGTCGCCGGTGCGGTAGCGCAGCAGCGGCATGGCCCGGCTGGCCAGGGTCGTCACGGCCAGCTCCCCGACGGAACCGTCCGGCAGCCGCTCGCCGGACTCCTGGTCGACCACTTCGAAGTAGGTCCGGGTCTCGACCAGGTGCAGTTCCCGCTCGCGGCAGAACATGGCCAGCGTGTTGGTCTCGGTCATGCCGAACATGGAGTAGGCGACGGCGCCCCACTGGTCGGCCAGGCGCCGCTTCTTGGCCGGCGACGCGCCCTCTCCCGCCATGAGGATCTTCGAGACTGAGAGGTCGACCCGCGGGTCGATGCCGCGGCGGCGGGCGATCTCGCCGAGGAAGAGCGCGCGCGTGCCGGAGCACACCAGCGTCGTCGCGCCCGAGCGCCGCAGGGCGTCGACCATCCGGTCCGGCGTGCAGGACGGCGAGGCGGCGCCCAGCGGCACGATCGTGCAGCCGAGGATCTCGACGGCGCGGTCGAGGTCCTGGCCCACTCCGGCCAGTTCGTAGGGGACGGCGATGGCCGCGATGTCGCGTTCGTCGAGGACGGCGGACAGCAGCCCGGCGACGGTGAGGTTGTTCTCCAGCCAGTCCGCCATGGTGAAGAAGGCCGCGATCGGGCGCCCGTTGCCGGTGCCGGAGCTCTCGTCGAACCGGATCACCTCGCGCCGCGGCACGGCCAGCATGCCCAGCGGGTAGGCCGCGGACAGGTGCTCCCGCCTGGTGAAGGGCAGGGCTTCGAAGGCGTCCGGACGGCCCTGCGCGGCCGCCCGGGCGGTGTCGGCGGGGACGAAGGCCGCGTAGAACGGCGAGTTGCGGCAGGCGTGTTCCACGGTCGCGGCGCGTGCCTGCGCCACCCAGGCGTCCAGTGCGGCGCGGTCCAGGGCGGTGACGGCGGCGACCTTGCGTGCGATGCCGACCCGGGAGACGAGGGTGTCGCGCAGTCTGGTGCGCGGGTCGTACCCGGCCGGCCGGGCGATCGTGGTCATCGGGAGGCCTCCTCGAGCCGCGCCATCGCCGCCCGCTCCTCGGTCGCCAGGCCGTCCAGGACAAGGGCCGCCTCGTCGAGGGCCTGCCGGGCACCGGAGTCGTCGGTGTCGCGCAGCAGGTCGGCCACGTCCGTCCAGCGGCGGGCGATGCGGCGGTACTCGACGGCGAGGTCGTCGTAGGCCGCGATGCCGGTCAGCTCGTGCGCCTCCTCGAGGAACTGCGCCCACAGGGTGCGGAAGAGTCCGCCGCCGGTCCCGCCCTCCTCCATGCTGGTGCCGACCGCGGCCATCGCCTCCACGGGACGGTCGAGGCGCTCGTGCCACCCGCGCATCAGCCGGCCGGCCTTCGCGATGCCCTTGTAGCCCATGTTGGTGATGGGCGGCGTCAGGAACTCCCGTGCGGTGGCGAGGATCGACGCCTGGCACGCCTTGGCGAGGATCGACTCGTCGTATCCGCGCGGGTCCACCCGCACCGACAGGTTGCGCGAGGACATCGGCCCCTTGGCGGCCCGGGCCCGGGCGAGGCTGTCCCGGGAGGTCGACTGGACGCCGAGCGAGCGGGTCTCGACGACGACGAACCGGTCGTCCTCGTAGCCGATGCAGGCGAGGTAGTGCGCGGCGAAGTGGTGGTTCTCGCGGGCGTAGTCGAGGTGGTAGCGGTCGAGTTTCAGCCCCACCACGTCGCCCTCGTCGAGCGCCCGGACCAGGGTGTCCTCGGCCTTGGCCGGGGAGGTCGTCTCCTGGGTGCGCAGGTCGAGGGAGAGCGCGTCGGCGACGTTGCGCATGAGGTGGTCGGGCTTGACGCGGCCGGCGAGGAAGGGGCTGGGCATCTGCTGCGAGTGCCAGTACAGGAACGACAGGCCCTGCCCCAGGCCGAAGATGAGCGGCTCGCTCAGCTCGATGTCGTGGTTGCGCAGCATGTTGAGCAGCGCGGTGGACTCGCAGTGCTCGCCGGAGTACGGCGAGATCTCAATGACCGCCATCGCCGTGCCCCGTTCCGCCGCGCGGCGCCTCGTGGACGATCTCGAGCACGGAGCCGCTGTCGTTGTTGCGCAGGTGCCCGTAGGTGTGGCCCAGTTCGTCGGCCTCGGTGAACGCGATGTTCTCCAGGTGGTCGACGTCCCGGTCGAGGACGTCCAGGAGGTAGCGCACGTCGTCGTCGGTGTGCACGTCGATGGCGACGTGCGACATGAGCCGCCCGCGTTCGGCGGCGGGGCGCCGTGCCCAGGGCCCGAAGCGGCGGCAGGCGAACATCTCGACGACGCGTCCGTCGGCGAGTGTGATCGAGTTCCACCAGCCCGGTGTGCCGTACTGGCGGGGCGAGATGTACGACGGACCCATCTCGACGGTGGTGACGAGGCCGGACGCCCGGTGGTCGTTCAGGTAGGCGTTCCAGTGGAACACCTGCTCGTCGCTGTCGTAGTCGCCCATGTAGATGCCGACGTGGTTGACCCCGGCGAGCTTCTCCACGACGTGGTCCGGCGCGTAGCCGCACCAGGCCGACAGGTATCGACCGCAGTCGAGGTCCTTCCACGCGCTCGACGTCGTGAGGATCTCCTGCCAGGACCCGTCGAAGCCGGCGCGGTCGGGGAAGCGACCGTCGCGCGTGGCGGTGATGGCCGGGGAACTTCCCGCGCGTGCGTTCATGGCGCTTCCTTCCTGCCCGTGATGACGATCCCCATCTGCACTTCCGTCACGACGGCCGTGCCGAGCGCGGTCTTCGCCAGCAGTTCCTCGACCTCGCTCCTGATGTAGGAGGAGCGGATCGAGGTGCGAAAGCCCGGGCGCATGTCGGCCGCGATGTTCGCCTTCATGAACTGGAACGTCGTCCGGTCGACGTCCCGGCGCAGGTCGGAGACGCAGTAGCGGCCGCCCGGCTTGAGCACGCGGTGCATCTCCGTCAGGGCGGTCACCGGGTCCGCCCACTCGTGCAGCGACGAGGCGCTGATGACGTGGTCGAAGCGGTCGTCCTCGAACGGCAGGGCCAGCACCGTGCCGCACTCGTAGGCGCAGCGCTCGGTGACGCCGTACCCGTCTGCGTTGGCGCTCGCGCGGCGGAGCATGGCCGGTGAGATGTCGAGGCCGACGAGCCGGGCGGAGTCGCTCGCCCGGGTGAGCCATTCCAGGCCCAGATAGCCCGGGCCGCATCCGAGTTCCAGGACCTCGCCGGAGTCGATCTCCGCCGCCAGGATGTCGTCGATCTTCTCCCGGAGCCAGCCGTTGTCCCGGATGTGGCGCTGCATCTCGTCGTATTTGAGGGCCAGTTCGTCGCCCTGGAGGCCCTCGTCGGTCTCCGGCACCCGGGCGGCGACGGTGCCCCGCGCGCTAGCCATGGTCCTGCCCCGGCCGCCGTATGCCCACTGCTACACCTCTCATCGTGGCGCTCCCCATGTGCACGTCGGAACGGTCGTTGGTCGTCAGGAGATTGACCGAGGATCTGAGTGACTCGTCGATCGAGGGTTCGTCCGGATACCACCAGCCGGCGTCCGCCACCAGGACGTTCGGTGCGACGGAGTCGGAGATCCTGACCGTCAGGCGCACTCCGCGCGCGCCGGCCCGGGTGAAGAGTTCCGCCTCCTCGCCGTCCGCGAGCCCTTCCCGCTTCGCGGTGTCCGGGTGGACGGTCACCCGGGCCGCGGTCTGGCCCCGCGAGGTGGTCGGCAGCTGGTGGAACTCGGTGTTGTAGAACCGGCGCGGGTGTGCGCTGGTCATCGTGTACGGCAGGGCGGGGTCCGCCTGCGGGGGGTGCCGGTGGACGGGGAAGGGCTCGTAGCCCATGGCCCGCAGCCCGTGGTGCATCAGGTTCACCCGCCCGGACCGCGTGCGGAATCCGCCCTCGCGGTACTTGCGGTACCGCTTCTCGTTGCGGAGGTGCCCGATCTTCGCGAACTGCTGCCAGGTGAGGTCGAGTCCGGCGAGTTTGGCGTCGAGGGCGGCTTCGACGGAGGGGTGGAAGTGCTCGCTCAGGCCGAGCCGTTGCGCGAGTGCGAGGATGATCTCCTCGTCCGAACGGCAGCCCTCGACCGTGGCGATCTTCTGCCGGGCCGCGATGTAGGAGTTGAACTCGACGATCTGGTCCCGTTCCAGCCAGCTGGAGGTCGGCAGGACGATGTCGGCGCAGCGGGCGGTCGGCGTCATGAACAGGTCGCACACGACGACCAGGTCGAGCTTGCCGAGGGCGGCGCGGACCCGTGCGGTGTTCTCGTGCGAGGCCAGGATGTTGCTCCCGAAGACCACCAGTGAGGTGACCGGGTACGGCCGTCCGGTCAGGACGGCTTCGTGCAGGTCTCCCGGCGCCACCCAGCCGGACATGGAGAGGATCTTGTGCTTGTCACCGCCGATCCGCTTCCTCGCCTGCTCCTCGGGGAGCAGGTCGGAGCGGGGGAAGGCGCGCCGGCCCTCGATGGGCATCGGCTCCCAGATCACGTCGCCGCCGGGGGCGTCGATGTTTCCGCAGATCGCGGCGAGGAGGGCGATGGCGCGGTGGGTGTCGAAGGAGTTCTCGTTCTGCGAGAGCCCGGTACCGGCCTCGATGCACGCCCTGGAGGCCTGGGCGTAGGAGCGGGTGGCCTCGACGACGAGCCCGGGTTCGAGTCCGGTGATCCGCGCGACCCGGTCGAGGTCGTAGGCCTTGACGTGCTCGGCGAGTTCGTCGAAGCCGGAGGTGTGCGCGGCGACGAAGTCGTGGTCGTACCAGCCCTCGTCTATGACGATCTTGATCATGCCGAGGGCGAGGGCGCAGTCGGTGCCCGGCTGGATCGCCAGGTGCAGGCCGGAGCGGGCGGCGGTCCGGGTCCGGCGGGGATCGACGGCGATGACGCGGCTGCCCCGTTCCACGGCGCGCAGGAACTTGATGCCGATCACGCCGTCGGAGTGGGTGTCCGGCTTGTTGCTGCCCCACAGCAGGATGACCTCGGGGTCGCCGTCGTAGTCGCAGAACGTGAAGGCGCCGTAGGTCATGATCGAGGCCATGACCCGCGGGTAGAAGCAGACGTGTGCCGGGCCGACCACGTTCGGGGTGCCGATCGCGTTGGCGAGCCGGAACACCCACTCCTGGTAGTTGCGATCGGTCCCCTGGGCGAGGACGACGGATTCGGGGCCGTGCCGGTCGATGGTCGCGGTGAGCTGCGCGGCGACGCGGTCGAGGGCGGCTTCCCAGCCGAGGGGTGCGAACGTCCCCGAGCCGCGCGGGCCGGTCCGCACCAGGGGTGTCGTCAGCCGGTCCGGGCTCTTGAGCAGGTCCAGTGACGCCTTGCCCTTGATGCAGAAGTAGCCCTCGCTGGTGGGGCTGTCCGGGTCGCCGTGGATGTCGACGGGCACACCGTCCCGGAGTTCCACGAGGGCGCCGCACCCGCCGTGGCACATGCGGCAGACGGATTTCACACGGGTGACGGTCAAGCCGGATCACCTGCCCGCTTCGCGGCCGGCACCAGCAGCCCTTTGAAGAGGGCCTGTTCGGCGTCGGCGATGGCCTCCAGCCGGGCCGCGACGGATTGCAGCTGCCTGCGCCCGTCCGCACCGGGGTAGGCCGTCAGCAACTCGATCGCCTCGTCCCACTGCCGCTCCACGTCGCTGAACTCCGCTGCGAAGACGTCGAGTTCGCCGTCGTCGCACAGCCGCGCGGCCTCCTGCAGGAACGCGCGGTACAGGGTGCGGAAGTTGGCTCCTCCCGTCCCGGCGAAGCGCCAGAAGCGGCCGACGCCCGGCACCGTCTCCTGCGGGGAGGCGAGTGTGTCGTGCCAGCCGGCGGCCTCGGAGGCGGCCCGGCGCAGCGCGGGGATGCCGTAGCGGGGTCCGCGGTCCTCGGTCATCCGCTCCGCGGTCGTCCGGACGGCGTGCCAGATCTGCTCGCGCAGCACCGCGTCCGGGTCGGTGGCCAGCCGCTCCGGCACCTGCTCGACGTAGAGGTAGAGGTGGGGCGAGGGCATGAACCCCTCGTCGGAGGCGCGGGCCTGGCGCAGCGACGCCACCGGCAGGGTCCGGGCTCCGCCCTGCTGTCCGGTGTCGACGACGTGGGCGTGCGTGTCGTCGAGTCCGTACAGCGCGATGTAGTGGGCGGCGAAATGGCTCCGCGAGGTGAAGTAGTCGAGGTGGAAGATGTCGACGGACACGCCCACGACGTGTCCCGAGCGCAGCAGGTCCGCCGCTGCCGTGTGCGCCGTCTCCGCGTCGGGCGCCCGGAGGGCGTGCAGTTCCACGCCCAGGGCCGAGCAGGCGTTGCGGGACAGCCGGGCGGGCTCGATCCGGCCGGTGAGCATCGGCGCGGCACGGCCGGGGTCGGGGGCGTCCCAGTACTGGAAGTCGATCCCCTGGCCGAGGCCGAACAGCATGGCCTCGGACAGGTCGGCTCCGGCCTGGTGGAGCATGTTGCGCAGGGTGGTCGTCTCGCAGTGCTCGCCGTGCTGGGGCTGAAATGTCGCCAAGCGCATGTGGCTTCCCAATCGCAGGGTGCGAAGAACGCCGGGAACGGGGGTGCGGCTACGCGTCGAGCAGGACTGCGTCGTATCCCCGCAGGTCCAGGAAGCCGGAGCCGCTGGCCAGGACCACGACGACCGGTTCGAGGTGCTGCGCGTCGGCCTTGGCCACGACGTCCAGGGCCGCGGCGACCGCGTGGCCGGCTTCCGGGGCGAGCAGCAGGCCCTCGGTCCGCAGCAGCAGCCGGCCGGCCTCCAGCGCGGTCCGCTGGTCGAAGGCGACGGCGTCCAGGACGCCCTCGTGCCGCAGCAGGCTGACCAGGGCGGAGCTGTGGTGGTTGCGCAGACCGCCGACGTGGGTGGGCGGTGGGACGAAGTCCTCTCCCATGGTGTAGCCGAGCACTTCGGGGGTGAAGCCGCCGAGGTCGGTGCGGGCGTAGGCGTAGACGCCCTGGGTGAGGCGGGGCGCGGCCGTGGACTCGGCGGCGAGGAAGCGGAGGTCCGCCCCGTCCGCCTTGGCCCGCAGATGGGGGCCGATGAGACCGCACAGGTTGCTGCCGCCGCCCGAGCATGCGACGAGGTGGTCGCCGCGGCCGTCGACGCCCAGCTCCTCGCCGTGGACGTCCCGGAGTTGCTGGGCGACTTCGAGTCCGAGCAGCGTCTGGTGGAGGTACACGTGCGGCATCCCGCTGCCGGCGAGGTACGCGGCCGACGGGTTGCCCAGCGCGTGTTCGATGG
This sequence comes from Streptomyces sp. NPDC003456, assembly GCF_042878735.1. Taxonomy (NCBI): domain Bacteria; kingdom Bacillati; phylum Actinomycetota; class Actinomycetes; order Kitasatosporales; family Streptomycetaceae; genus Streptomyces; species Streptomyces sp. NPDC003456. The sequence continues at coordinate 721,786 of NZ_JBIAOK010000002.1, read as the reverse complement.
CGTCGCTGATGGCGGTGCCGAGGCTGCCCGGGTGACCCGGGTTCCGGGCGAGGATCTTCCGTCCGATCGCGGTGTGGGGCGACGGCGACGCCCTCACCTCGGCGCCCAGGAGCTCCATGTAATGCCGCCGGTAGGGCTTCTGCTCGAGGGAGCACTTCACCATGTAGATCTCGGCCCGCAGACCGAACATCTGTGCCGCGAGGGCAACGCTCATGCCCCACTGACCCGCCCCTGTTTCGGTGACGAGAGTGGTCCGCCCTTCTTCGGCCGCGTAGTAGGCCTGGGCGATCGCGGTGTTCAGCTTGAAACTGCCGCTGGGGAGGACGTCCTCACGTTTGAGGTAGATCCTGGCGCCCGTGCCGAGATGCTGCTCGAGCCGGTGCGCGCGGTGCAGGGGCGTCGGCCGGCCGCACTGCCTCAGCCGTTCCGCGACGGGTTCGGGTATCGCCGTCCACGGCTCTTCGGGGGCGTTCTGATCGATGAGGGCCTGCGGCCGGACCTGCGCGGATATCTCCGCGGCGGTGGGGCTCCCGGAGTCCCTGGCCTCGGGCATCGGGGCCGGCAGATCCGGAAGGAAGTTGTACCAGTGGGTCGGCATCCCCGTCGAGGACCGGCCGCCGGGAACTGCGGACCGGAATTCACTCTTTATCTCGTACCCGAGCCGACCTGGGCTGTACGAAGTCACATTCCCCCCGCTCCCCCACTCCGGAATTCGTGGGAGTCAGCGTACGTAGCGGTCTTGGGCCGCGCAACCACTTGAACGTCAGATCACTATTCAACCATCACGCGTTTTGGCATTCCCACTGCCAATGCGGCGTTCACGGCGCGGTGAATCGGATTCCGGAACAGTCCGTACCGCACTCATGGCCGGTGATCTGCGAAAGAGCACGAGCGCGTGGAGATCCGGAAAGGGATCACAGAAGAAGTCCGCGATGGCGCGGCCGCCATTTCGGCGTATTCAGCGGAAGGCGTGGATCCTGAGGCGCCGTCGACGACGGGAATCCCGGTGGTTCGTCTCAGGGGCCAGTGTCCCGGCCGTTGATCCGTTCCGTCAACGAATCGGCCAGCAGCTGCCAGCTCTCGGCGTGGTGCCGTGCCAGCTCCGCGATCAGCGGCGCGCAGTGGATCGGCAGGCTGCTCGCCATCGCGGCCCAGTCGTGCGGCTGGGTCGCCGAGGGGTCCAGGGTCCGCAGCAGCTTGCGGCCCACTTCCGTGAACCGGAGTGAGGGGTCGGCCCGCAGGCGCCGGACCGCCGACGACAGGTCCCCGCACGGCGGGTGTGCCCGGGGGCGTTCCGCCGGTGCGGGACGGTGGCCGGCTCCGGCCTCCGGGGCCGGTGGGCCGACGGGCCGCGCCCCGGCCTCCCGGACCGGTTCGCCGCCCGGTCGCGCTGCGGCCTCGGGGACCGTTTCGCCGCCGGGCCGCGCCCGGTCCTGCGGGCGCGGTGTCCCCTGGCCTTCGCGCGCCTGCTTGCGGGCGTCCTTGGCCGTGGTGAGCGAGATGCCCGCGGCCCGCGCGACCTCCCGCGCCGACGCCCCGGGGTTCTCGGCCAGGTACCCCAGCGCGCGGCTGCGGCCCTGGCCCGGGGCCGGCGGGTAGGCCACCCCGTCGCGGCCCACTCGTACGGAGGTCGGGTGCGGAAAATCCGCACCCGACCTCTGCCGCAGCGCTGCGACGGTCTTGTCCGACAGGCCGACGACACCGGCCAGGCGCCGGTTGGACCACTCGGGGAAGTCGGCGAGCAGATGAAGGGCCGCGGCCTTGCGATCGGCCAGCGACAGGGGCAGTCCGTGGTTGCTGTTCAGCTTGACCGCGAGGAGGAAGGCCTGTCGCTCGTCCCCGTTGAACAGGACGGCGCTGATGTGCGTGGCTCCGCTCCGCTCCACCGCCCGGAGCCGGTGCACGCCGTCGATGACCGTCATGGTCTTCCGGTGGAGCACGATCGGCGGCAGTTCGGAGCAGACCTCGGCCAGCGCCCTGATGTGCCGCGGGTCCTCTCCGCACGCACGGAGTGAGCCGACGACCACGACGCTGTTTATCGGTACTCGCGTGATCTCCGACAGGAGCCCACTGAAGTACAATTCTGAACGACCTGAGTGCTGTTGCGTCGGCTGCCGTGTGACGGCCGAGACGTGGTCCCTCACTCTTCCTCCCCAGCGAACTCCGGCGGACCTGCCGGCGCCGCACGACTATCCGGTTGCGGATGACGTCATGCAGCGCGGCACATCAAGGAACCGAGGAGAGAAAGGGCTGTCATGGGCCATCGGAAAGGTGAGCAACATCGAGTCTCCCCCGCGACGCAATGCCGAACCGACCTCGAACCCTGCCAGCACGAGTGAATTCACGCAAGAGCCCGTTCACGCACCTCAGTTGGGCATGCCACTCATTTCTTGATCGCCGATCGGGGCGCGGCTGCGGCACGAAGACGGCCCTTCGGGCGGAGTGATCTGCTCCCTGTACCGGCGCGGGGAATGTCTTCGCTGTTCGGCGCTTGATCCGTTCCGGTCGCCCGGACCGCACGGCCGGTTGTCCGGGGCCGGCGTGAAGTGCGCAGCAGAGAAGCGGAATGCCTCCGTGAGCGGCGGACGAGCAGCTAGTGACACACGTGTCCGCAAAAAGCTGCTCCCGCTCACCCGTCGTGTTCAGGCCGCCGCGGCATTGTCCCGTTGCAGCGCCCTGCGCAGCCAGTCGTCCGCGGTGCCCGGCGTCGGCTCCGGCACACCGGACGGGGGTGTCCGCACCACGGCCGTCAGCTCCCAGTAGCGATCCAGGCGCGGCTCGGCGGCGAGCCGCGTGGCCAGCAGGCGTCGGAACGTGCGCGTGTCGCGGCTGCCGTAGGCGCTCGCGTACGCCGCGACGTAGGCGTCCAGCGCTTCGCCCGGGTACGGGTCACGGGCCCGGCGCAGGTGCGGACCCGCCAGGTCGAACGCCTCGACGAGTCCGGCGTAGAGCAGGGACGCGCCGTCGGCGCCGCCCACTCGGTGCACGTCCGGCTGGGGCCGCCGGCCGGCCGGGCAGGGCGCCGTGGTCATCGCGTGCAGCCGGGCGAAGGCCAAGACCTGGTCGGGGGACGGCTCGTCGGGCGGCTCCGGGACGGCCACCTCCAGGAACGCCGCGGTCGCCCGCGCCGGCATCCGCGGCGGCAGCCAGCCGCGCCAGAAGCGGGCCAGCGGTGCCGTACTCGGCGGGGTGCTCACCGCGCCCAGCAGCCGCAGCCGGTCGGCGCGCTCCGCGGGAGGGCACTCCCCCACCAGCCTCAGGGCCGCCTCCCGCCAGCGCATGGCCTTCACCTCACGCCCCAGTTCGCGCAGTCGGCTCGCGACGGCGTCCTCCAGGACGCGGTCCGCTCCGCCCGCGTCCTCGACGACCCGCTGCACCTGCGCCAGCGGCAGGTCGAGCGCGCGCAGGCAGCGGATCAGCCGCAGCCGCTCCAGAGCCTGGGGGCCGTAGCGGCGGTGCCCGCCGCCGCTGCGGGCGGACTCGGGGAGCAGGCCGCGGTCGGAGTAGAAGCGGACGGTCTTCACGGTGGCGCCCGCGCGCTCCGCGAGCTCGCCGATGCTCCAGAACTGCTCGTCGGGCATGAGCGATTGAACCTCCCTCAGGGGGAGTTCCTACGGTACCGGCGCACGGCGCGGCCGTGGGTCCGGGGTCCCTCGGGCTCGGCCGCGCGCGAGGCGCGGGCGTGCGGCGAACCGGGAGGAGAGACCCATGACGGTGTTCATCATGGTGGCGGGTGCGTTCACCGGCACACACGTGTGGCAGGAGACGGCCACTCGGCTGGCCGCGGCCGGCGGCGCGGCACTGCCGGTCGCCCTGACGGGACTCGACGCGGCCAGGCCCGCCGAGCCTTCGGTGCCGGCCGACCTGGAGACGCACATCGCGGATGTGCTCGCGGTGGTCGACGCGGTGGAGGCGGGCCGGGACATCGTGCTCGTCGGGCACGACTACGGCATCCATCCCGTCGTCGGAGCGGCCGACCGGCGGGCCGGGCGGATCGCGCGCATCGTGTATCTGGACTGCGGGATGCCGCGAAACGGCGTTCCGGCGCTGGCCGCCGTACCGGACCAGGCACTGCGTGCGCGGCTGGCCGAACGGAGCCGGAGCGGTTCGCCGGACGGGGAGGTGACGCCGCCGACCGGCGAGGAGTGGCAGCGCTGGGGCAGTACCGCCGGAGTCCCCGGCCCGGCGCTGGACCGGCTGTCCGCCCTCGCGGCACCGCAGCCCCTGGGGACTCTGCTGCAGCCGTTGCGGCTGAGCGGGGCGGTGGCCGCGGTGCCGGTCAGCGGGGTGCTGTGCACCGGGAACGGCGTCGGCATCGACCTGGTGCAACGGCTCGTCGATCTCGGTGACCCCGCACTGGCGGCGCTGGCCGAACCCCAGGTGGGCTTCTTCGAACTGGCCACCGGGCACTGGCCGATGCTGTCCTGCCCCGCGGAGCTCGCGGAGACCCTGCTGCGGGCGGCGGCCGGCGGGGGACGCCGCCTGCGGCCGGCCGGGGCGGACTCGGCACCCGCCCATCTGCGTCCGTTCCCCCTGGACCTTCCCGAGGTGGCCCGCGACCGCAAGGGAAGGGTCGATCTGTACGCCCCCGCGGGCGCACCGCCACGTCCGGCCGTGGTCTTCGTGCACGGGGGCCCGGTCCCGGCCGGGGCCCGGCCCACGCCCCGGGACTGGCCGGCCCTGGTGGGACACGCCCGGCTGGCGGCCGCCGAGGGGGTGGTCGGCGCGACCCTCGACCACCGGCTGCACGACCTCGCCGACTACGGGCGCGCAGCCGAGGACGTGGCCGACGCGGTCGAGGCGGTGCGGTCCGACCCGCGCGTCGATCCGGACCGCATCGCCCTCTGGTTCTTCTCCGGCGGAGGTCTGCTCAGCGCGGACTGGCTGGCCGCTCCGCCGGCCTGGCTGCGCTGCCTGGCCGCCTCCTATCCCGTTCTCGCGCCGTTGCCGAACTGGGGCCTGACCGGCAGCAGGTTCCACCCGGTGCGGGCCGTGGCCCACGCGGGCGGCCTGCCGGTGGTCCTGGTGCGCGCCGGGCTGGAGACACCGGAGATCGCCGCCACCGTCGCGTCGTTCGTCGCGGCGGCCGAGGACTGCGGAGCGCGCCTGGAGCTGGTCGACGTACCGAACGGGCATCACGGTTTCGAGACGCTCGACCCGCCCGAGGAAACCCGCCCGGCCCTGCTCCGGGCGATGCGCTCGGTGATCGCGCACCTGGAGGGCTGACCCGGCGGGCCTCCGCCCCGGCCGTCCACCGCAGGCGTCTCAGCCCCGCCCGGCAGGCGCGGTCCGCCCGAGGCGGAGCGCGGAGACGAGGAAGAAGACGCCGCCCAGGAAGGCGTAGCCCGCCAGGGAGGCGAGCGAGGCGCCGTCCTTGCCCGCCTGCGCGACGAAGGAGGCCCCGGCCAGGGTGGAGAGGGCGCCACTGGCGATCATCGGCCACTGGCCCCCCATGCCCCGCCGCAGGATGCCGACGAGCAGCTGGACGAGACCCGCCGTGATCGCCCAGGCACCCCAGACACGCAGCACGGCCGGGATGCCGGAGGCGACCGCTGCGACCAGGCCCGCGGCGGTGAGGGTGCTCAGCGCGACGTTCGCGTAGAGGCCGCGCAGCGGTCCGCGGCCGGCCCTCGCGGAACGAATGTCGACGACGGCGCACGCCACGTCGAACAAGGGATAGATCACGAGCAGCGTCGCCCCGAGCGGCCCGAGGCTGCGTGCCGTGGTGAACAGCAGGGCGGCCCACACGGCGGCGAAGGCGAAGCGGACGAAGTACAGCCGGCGCAGTGGCGCGGCAGCAGCCGCTGCCGGGGCGGGCGAGGGAGTGGGAGGTGCGACGGAGCTGGCCATGACGGCTTCTTCCTGCTCGGTGATGAGGGATGAGGGGGACTGACACGCATGGGCGAGGGAGAACGTTCGGTCTACCTCGTGACACCGCTCATCCAACGCCCGGCCGCACTCCGCTGTCAAGACCGAACGTTCTCCCTCATGCGCTGGTACGGTGGTTGCCATGAGCGCGAGCACAGGGAGCGGCAGCACCTCACCGGCACGGTCGAGGCTGCTCGGCACGGCGACCCGGATCTTCTACGCCGAGGGGATCCACTCGGTCGGCGTGGACCGCATCATCGCCGAGGCGCAGGTCACCCGCGCCACCCTGTACCGGCACTTCAAGGGCAAGGAGGACCTGATCCTCGCCTACCTCCAGCTGGCCGACCGGGGCATCCGCGGCCAGGTGGAGGCCGTCCTGGACCAGGACCTCACGCCGGCGGACACGGTGCGCGCCGTCGCCGGGTCCATCGCCGAGAGCATCCAGAGCCAGGGGTTCCGCGGGTGCGCCTTCCTGAACGCGGCGGCCGAGTTCCCCGACCCGGCGCACCCCGTCCACCGGGCCGTACTGGCCCACCGGCAGTGGTTCCTGGACACCGTCACGGAGCTGCTGGGGCGGGCCGGGTGCGATCCGGCCGAGACGGCGGGACGGCACTTCGTCATGCTCCGCGACGGCGCCATGGCAGCGGGCTGCCTGTTCGACCCGGCGCTCATCTCCGAGACGCTCCTGAACGGCGTGGACGACCTGCTGCGGACCGCCACTGGGGCGCTGTAACGGCCCGAGCTCCTGTGCGCCCCCACAGGCGCCCTCCCGTGCGCGTCGCGGTCGGCTCACCGTCGGACCCATGGAGGTCCGCGAAGAACCGTGTGCCGGACGAGGGGACGGTACGGACTGCCCGAACGGCGAGGTGCTCGACGTGAGGGTGGACGGTCCCCGCTGCGAGGAGTGCCGGCACCACTGGGAGCTGGACTGCACCGAGCCGGGACGCAGGGCGGCGGAGGACGGCGAGGTCGGGCCGCCGCCGGGGCTCCCGGACGAGGGCGGGCACGAGAGCGCCGCCTGAGACGGCGTCCCCGCACGAGCCGGCCCGGAGTCCACGGCGGTGGTCGGACCCGCATCCCCCGCGCGGTCGCGGTGGTCGGACCCGGGTCCCCCGCGCCGCCGCGCCGGGGACCCGGGGAGTGCGCCGCCGCCCGTATCCCTCGTGCCGGCGGGCTCTCGTGCGGGACGGTGTCCCGCACCCTTGCCGGTCCTTCCGGACCGGCGGCTGTGACGGATGCAGCCGGACGGCTGTTCCCGCTCCGCCGCGCGCGTCCCCCGAACAGGCCGATGTGAGCGGCCCCGTCCTGGGCACTCGCTCCTGCATGAGTGATCACCACGACGGTCCCGACGCGGCCCACCGCCGACCGCAGGGCGTGTCCGACACCACCGTCCAGGCCCTGGGCGCCCTGTCCAAGGCGCTGGAGACGACCGAGCGCGCCCGGGGGCACCTGTACGCCTTCCACCAGCTGACCGGCGGGGCCGACTTCGAGCTGGACCGTGCGGTCGGGCTGCTGCGCGAGGCGGGCCACCATGCCTGGGCGGATCGCGTCCAGCACGAGATCCTGGGCCGCAACGTCATCCCGGGGCACTGGACGTTCCAGATCGTCGAGGCCTACAACGACACCTACTACGAGCCGTTCAAGGCCACCGAGAAGGAAGCGCGGCAGGAGCTGGCCGAGGGCAAGGACCACCTGTTCGAGGCCGAGCTCAAGGAGAAGCGGCGCACCGGTGGCCACCCCGACCACTCTGCCCGGCCCGGGACGGCCCCGCGGGAGTGAGCCCCGGGGCAGCCCGCCCGCAGGCGGTCCTCCTCAGCACAGCACCCGCAGGGCGCCGGGCAGCACCTTGGCCGTGACGGGGAGGACGGCCTCGATCTCGCCGTCCGCGCCGTAGGGCAGGTCCCGGTCGGCCTCGATGCGTATCTCGCGGCCGCGCACCACCTGCACCTGGGGGCGGTGGACGTGGGCCCCGGTGTCCAGCTCCCTCATCAGTGTGAAGAACAGACGGCGCGGCGCGTCGCGGATCATCACGACGTCGAGCAGGCCGTCGTCCGGGCGGGCGTCGGGGGCGATGCGGCGCGCGGAGCCGTAGTAGCTGGAGTTGGCGGCCACCACGGTGTAGCCGCTGTAGGCGTGGTCGCGGCCGTCGACGGTGACGCGGTAGCGCGCCGGGCGCCAGGTGCTGATCGCACGCAGGGCCCCGGCGTAGTAGGAGGCCGAGCCGCGCAGCAGCCGGGACTGGTTGGCGTGCTGGTTGGCCAGGGCGTCCACGCCCGCGTAGACGCTGCCGAGGACGACGGTGGCCGCGTGGACGGCCGAGGTCACCTCGATGGTGTCCACGGCACGCGGGGTGCCGTGGAGCAGGACGCGCGCCACGCCCTCGGGGTCGCCGGGCAGGCCGAGGGCGCGGGCGAAGTCGTTGCCGCGGCCGGCCGGGACCATGCCGAACAGGGCACCGGTGCCGCTGAGGGCTCCGCCGATGCTTCCGGTGATGCCGTCGCCGCCGACGGCGAGCACCACCCGGCCGCGTTCTCCCGCGGTCCGGGCGAGTTCGCGGGCGTGGGCGAGGCTGCGGCTGTACTCGGTCTCCAGCTCGGCTCCCGCCTCCCGGAGCAGACGGGCCACCTTCAGCAGCGCCGCCGCGCTGGTGGCTCCGCCCGCGGTGGGGTTGACGACCGCGGTGAACTGTCGCATCGATGTGCCTCCGGGCTGACGGGTGGTGCCGGGCTGTCGTGAGGGTGGGGTGGTGCGCGGTCGGGCGGGCCGGGCCGGCTTCAGTCGGCCGGCAGCAGGACGCCGGGGTTCAGCAGGCCGTCCGGGTCCAGCCGCTGCTTGACGGCACGCAGCGCGGCGACCCCGAGGTCGGTGGCCTCGCGTACGTACCAGTCGCGGTGGTCGGTGCCGACGGCGTGGTGGTGGGTGATCGTGCCGCCGGCCGTGAGGATGGCGTCGTTCGCGGCGTGCTTGGCGCGCGTCCAGTGCACGACCGGGTCCTCGCCCTGGGCGGAGACGACGGTGAAGTACAGCGAGGCGCCGTTCTCGTAGACGTGCGAGATGTGGCACATGACCAGGGGCGGGGTGCCGCTCTCGGTGAGGGTGGCGGTCAGGGCGTCCCGGACGGCCGTGTACAGGCCCGGCAGCTTCGACCAGTAGGCGGCGGTCTCCAGGGTCTCGGCGAAGGCGCCCGCCTCGAGGAGCGCGTCGCGCAGGTACGGTGCCGCGTACCGGCCGTGGGCCCAGCGCTCCCCCGGTTCGTCTCCCGCGAACTCGCCGCCGCACTCGGTGAGTACGGCCGCGGCCGCCGCCCGGCGCTGCGCGGTGTCCTCCTCGGTGCCCTCGAAGCCGATCACGGCGAGGCATCCCGCGTGTCCCCGCTCGACGGAGGAGCCGATGGCCTCCGGCTGGGCGAGGCCGATCAGTGTCTCGGTCTCGTCGGAGAGCCTGAGGACGGTGGGGCGCGGCCCGTCCTGGGCGAGGCGGCGCAGCGCGGCGGTCCCCTCGTCGAAGGAGGCGAAGCGCCAGCCCTCGTACCGGCGCGTCCGCGGCACGGGCCTGACGCGGACGGTGACGGAGGTGATGACGCCGAAGGCGCCCTCCGAGCCGAGCATCAGCTGCCGCAGGTCGGGCCCGGCGGCCGAGCGGGGTGCCCGGCCGGTGTCGAGGGTTCCCTCGGGGGTGGCGAGGGTGAGGCCCAGGACCATCTCGTCGAAGCGTCCGTAGCCCGCGGAGGCCTGTCCGCTGGAGCGGGTCGCGGCGAAGCCGCCGATGGTGGCCCACTCGTAGGACTGGGGGAAGTGGCCGAGGGTGAAGCCGTGTTCGGCCAGGAGCGCCTCGGCCTCGGGTGCGCGCAGGCCGGGCTGCAGGGTGGCGGTGCGGGACACCGGGTCGAGGTCGAGCAGGCGGTTCATGCGGCGCAGGTCCAGGGCGACGAACGGCGCCCGGCCCCGGGGGGCGAGACCGCCGACGACGGAGGTGCCGCCGCCGAACGGGACGAGGGCGAGGCCGTGTTCGGCGCAGACGCGGAGCACGGCGAGGACCTCGTCGTGGCTCTGCGGGAGGGCGACGGCCGCCGGGGCGTCGGTGGTGTCGGCGGCGCGGAGGCGCAGCAGGTCCGGGGTGGACTTGCCCCGGGTGTGCCGGATCCGGCTCTCGGCGTCCGTGCGGACGCTGTCCGCCCGCTCGCCCAGGGCGGTGTGCAGGGCCTTGAGGGGGGCGCCGTCCAGGGCGGGCGTGGAGACCTCGATCTCCTCCAGCCGGGCCGGTGCCGTGGGCTGTGGCGTGACGCCGAGCCAGTCACGCAGCAGCCCGGTGACCGTGCCGGGCAGCGGCGTCGCCCTGGCCGGGTCGCCCCAGCCGTTCCACAGCATGTCCATGCGTGTCGTCCTCACCGGTCGTCGGGGTTGCCGCCGGAGCGGCTCTGCGCGTTACACTGTTACACATGACGCCTAATCGTCACAACGGCTCCGACCGGCAGAAGTCCTCCGACAACGACGTGGTGCTCGACGCCGTCCGCGACTGCGTCCTGGCCGTCGGTGTGCGCCGGACGACCATGACCGACGTGGCCCGCCGCGCGGGTGTCTCGCGCATGACGCTCTACCGCCGGTGGCCCGACGTCCGCTCCCTCGTCGGCGATCTGATGACCCGGGAGTGGATCGCGGTGGCCACCGGGGCCATGCCCGAGAGGCGGCCGGAGCTGGGCACACGCCCGCCGCTGGTCGACGGCCTGGTCGCGGGCGTGACGGCGTTCCGCGCCCACCCGCTGTTCCAGAAGATCGTCGACGTGGACCCCGAACTGCTCCTGCCCTACGTGCTCGACCGGCGCGGCGCGAGCCAGGAAGCCCTCCTGGAGCTGCTCGCCGGGGCCCTGCGGGAGGGGCACGCGGACGGCTCGGTGCGCCGGGCACCCGCCCGGCTGCAGGCGCGGACGGTGCTGCTGATCCTGCAGTCCTTCGCCCTGTCCCTGCGCACCATGACCGACGAGGACGACGCCGGCCTCACCTCCGAAGCGTTCCTCGCGGAACTGCGCACCGTCCTGGAGAGGACCCTCACCCCATGAGCCAGACCACCGCCCCGGCCGGCGGGGCCTCCCTGTCCGCGGCCCGGCGCACCCGTGAGCTGTCCGAGGCGACCGACGGCCGCGTGGTGGACGTGCTGGTCGTCGGCCTGGGCGCCACCGGCGCGGGAGCGGCCCTCGACGCCGCCGCCCGCGGTCTCGACGTCGTCGCCGTCGACGCGCACGACCTCGCCTTCGGCACCTCGCGCTGGAGCTCCAAGCTCATCCACGGCGGGCTGCGCTACCTGGCCTCGGCACAGTTCGACGTCGCCCACGAGAGCGCCGTGGAGCGGGGCGTGCTGATGGAGCGGACGGCGCCCCACCTGGTCCGCGCCCAGCCCTTCGTGCTGCCCCTGACCGGACTCGTCTCGCGCGGCCAGGCCGCGCTGGCGTGGGCCGGTTTCCGGGCCGGCGACGCCCTGCGGCTGTCGGCGCGCACCGCCCGCGCCACCCTGCCCGCCCCCCGCCGGCTCTCCGCGGTCGAGACCCGCCATCTGGCCCCGGCGCTGCGTTCCGGCGGTCTGCGCGGCGGACTGCTCTCCTGGGACGGACGGCTCACCGACGACGCCCGCCTCGTGACCGCCCTGGCCCGCACCGCCGCCGCGCGCGGCGCCCGTGTCCTGACCCGTGTGCGGGCCCTGGAGCTCACCGGGTCCGGCGCCCGCGTCCGCGACGAACTCACCGGCGAGGAGGGCGAGATCAGGGCCCGTGCGGTGATCAACGCCGCCGGGGTGTGGGCCGGCGGCCTCGTCGACGGCCTCCGCATCCGGCCCTCCCGGGGCACCCATCTCGTCCTGCGGGCGGACCGCATCGGCCCGCTCCCCGCCGGTCTGCACATCCCCGTCCCCGGGGAGACCAACCGCTTCGTCCTGGTCCTGCCCCAGGACGACGGCCGCCTCTACGTCGGACTGACCGACGAACCCCTGGACGGGCCCGTCCCCGACGTGCCCGAGGTCCCGGAGACGGACATCGGCTTCCTGCTCGACGTCCTCGGCTCGGTCCTGGACGTCCCGGTCCGGCGCGACGACATCGTCGGCGCCTTCGCGGGACTGCGCCCCCTGCTGGACACCACGCCCACCGCGCAGCCCGGCGCCGCCCCGCGCACGGCCGACGTCTCCCGCAGGCACGCGGTGCTGACGTCACCGGACGGTGTGGTCAGCGTCGTCGGCGGCAAGCTCACCACTTACCGCCGGATGGCCGAGGACGCCGTGGACGCAGCGGTCGGCGCACGCGGTCTGGCCGCCGGCCCCTCCCCCACCGCCGCGCTCCCCCTGGTCGGCGCCGCGGCTCCCTCGGCGCTCGCCGCGCTGCGCGCCCCCCGCCGCCTCGTCCAGCGCTACGGCACCGAGGCACCGGCGGTCCACGCCCTGGCCGCCCGGAACCCGGGACTGGGCGAGCCCGTCGTGCCCGGACACCCCGTCACCGGCGCCGAACTGCTGTGGGCGCTGCGGCACGAGGGCGCCCTCGACGAGGCCGACCTGCTGGACCGGCGCACCCGCATCGGCCTGGTCCCGCAGGACCGGGCCGAGGCGCTCGGCGTCGTCCGCGGGCTGGTCGCGGAGGCGCTCGGCGCGAGCGGCTGACGCGAGGCCGACCGGCCCTTCGCCGGCGTCAGCCGCGTTGCGGACCGAAGGGCTGGAGGAGCTGGTCGACCGGCGCGTGGTCGTCGGTGAGGCGTGCGGCCGTGCCCGTCCAGGAGTCGAGGGCGTCGCCGGAGGTGACGCGCCAGCCGGTCCGCCGGGCGTCCAGTTCCCGCCGGACCGCGCGGAGGTCGACCGGCCGGTCGGAGGCGAGGACCACGAGGTTGCCGCCCTTCGCTCCGGCGGCCGGGCCCAGGCCGATGTCGGCGGGCTCGCCCGCCACGGCGACGTGGTCGAACGTCCCGGCGAGGGTGGCCACTTCGGCGCGGGCGAAGTCCATGTCCCCGTGGTCGATGAGGTTGGCGACGTACACCCCGTCCGCGTCGAGCACGCGCCGCACGTCGGACATCGCCTCGGCGGTGGTGAGGTGCCACGGCACGCTGACGCCGCCGAAGGCGTCGCCGACGACGAGGTCACGGCTGCCGGTGTCCATCCGGCGCAGACCCAGCCGGCCGTCCTCGACGCGCACGTCGATGCCTGCCCGGGGGCGCAGCCCGAGCCGGTCGCGGTCGAGGCGCACCACCCCGCCGTCGATCTCGGAGACCACGCTGCGCGTCCCGGGCCGCGTGGCCGCGAGGTACCTCGGCAGGGTCAGTCCGCCGCCCCCCACGTGGTGGGCGGCGAGCGGCTGCCCCGGCGGGAAGGCGGCGTCGATCACCGCGGCGATGGCCCGCACGTACGCGAACTTCAGCCGGGTCGGGTCGGCGAGGTCGACGTGGGAGTGCCGCAGGCCGTCCAGGACGAGTGTGCGGCCGCCGCCCCCGCCGGGGTCCGCGACGACCCGCGCGCAGTGGTACTTGGTCTCCACGTCGCACCCCCCGGGCGCGACCGTGGTGGCGAGGCCCCCCGCGACGACCACGAGGGTCAGGGCCGGGGCGCCGCTCCAGCCGCGGGTGCGCCACTCGAACCACGCCGAGCCGGCGACCAGCAGGGCTCCGAGGCCGAGCAGGATGCCGCTGACCGGCAGCCGCGACACCAGGACGAACCCGGTGAGCACCGTGCCGACGATGGCCCCGACGGTGCCCACCCCCGACAGCCGGCCGACCACGGTGCCCGTCTCCGCGAGGCTGGTCAGACGCAGTTTCGTGACGAACGGTGTGACGGCGGAGAGCAGGGCGCCCGGCACCAGGATGGTCAGGCCCGCGATGAGCAGGAGCACCACGGGCGCCCACTCGGCGGTGCTGCGCAGCACGGCCGGGGTGAGCGCCACCACCGCTCCGGACACGCCCAGCGAAGGCCCGATGAGCCGGCGGGGATCGACCTGGTCCGCCACATGGCCGCCCAGCCAGGAACCGAAGGCGATCGCGCTCAGCGCGATGCCGATCACCATGGTGCTGGTCTCGAGCGTCAGTCCGAGATACGGGGCGAGCAGCCGCAGCGCGACGATCTCGATGACGAGGACGGCCGCCGAGGACCCGAACACCAGCGCCGCTGCGGCCCGGGGGCCCAGACCGGCACGGCGGGGCGCGCTCTCGACGACGGACGGAGAAGACGAACCGGTCACAGGCGGCATTCTCGCACGCAACGCCTGCACCGGACGGCCCCCACCGCGCGCGGGCGGGGGCTCAACGCGGCCCGCGGATCAGGGCTGTTGGCGGGCCTGCTCGGCGGCCTGGTCCGCCGCCGCCTGCTCGGTCCTGGCGTCCGCGGTGCTCAGGCGGCCGCCGCTGCTCTCCAGGTGGGCGCGGACGAACCACTGGAACAGCTCCAGCCCGCGCAGTTGCTCGATGAGGATGTCCTGCGTGACGGGGTCGGAGGTCTCGGTGGCCTCCATCGCCCCGCGGTGGTCCTCGATGAGCCGGGTGTACACCACGTCGAGCGCGCCCAGGTGCTCGATGGCCTCGGCCCTGCCGATGGAGTAGTCGTCCCAGGACCGGTCGGCGACGAGCGCGCCCGGTGTGCCCTGCGGCACTCCGCCCAGGGTGGAGATCCGCTCGGCGAGGTCGTCGGTCATGGACCGCACCTGCTCGACCTGGGGGTCCAGCATCTCGTGCACCGCGATGAAGTGCGGGCCGACGACGTTCCAGTGGATGTGCTTGAGGGTCAGGTGCAGATCGTTGAGCGAGTGCAGCCGCTGCTGGAGCAGCGCGATGATCTCGGAGCTGTCCTCGGGGGTCATGCCCGGGACGGTGTAGTGGAGGGAGGACTCAGGAGCCACGGCCGTACCTTTCTCCTGCCGGCGGGGAAGACGTCTCCCGTCAGGCAACCACCGCACAGGACCGGCTGCCCCTCCAGGAGGGCCGTACGGATCCCCCCGCGCTCAGGGGACCGGCCGTTCGCCGCCGCCGATGCGCATCTCCCGGCTGATGGCCCGGCGCTGCCGGGCCGTGGTGCCGCCCCAGATGCCCGCGTCCTCGCCGTGCTCGATGGCCCAGGAGCGGCACGCCAGCAGGACACGGCAGCGGCGGCACACCGCACGGGCCTCGGCGACCCGGGCATCGGTCTCGCGCTCCACCAGCGGGAAGAACAGCTCGGGGTCCTCGCCGATGCAGGCGGCCTCCCGGAGCCATGCGCGTCCGCCGCCGGCGAGTACCTCGGCTACGGCATCGCGGTACAGCAACCAGCGATCTTCGGGCACGGCGCACCTCCGCGTGGCACCGGCTGAGCCGGTGGATGGGCTGCGGCACGACGACGCCGCAGGCCCGGCAGGGGTCGCGCTTTCCATGGTAGATGCGCGGTGCACGGATGGCCATGGCTCGTTCCCGCCGGTACCGCGCGCGCAGCCGCGGGCGCAGCCGGTGACCGCCCTGCAAGGACGCCGGGGTGCGCGCGGGTCGCCGGCGGCCCGCGGCCCGGCGGCGCCGCCGGGCGCCTCGTGCGGTCCACCGGTACGGGCGCCGGGCATGGGCGCCCGCCCGCCGGTTACCCGAGATCCACGGGCCGCACCCGCACGGCCTCCCCGGAAGGAGACAGCCGGTGACGGAAGCCGCGCACCACCGCAGCCACCGACCGCAGGGCCTCTCGCAGTGGCTGCTGCTCCTGCTGCTGCTCGGGCTGTGCTACGGCGTGGCCGCCGTCGGCGGCACGGCCGCGGCGGACGCCGGCAGCATCTACGCGTCGCTGGAGCGGCCCGCGTGGGCTCCGCCGTCCTGGCTGTTCGGGCCGGTGTGGACGGTGCTCTACGCCACCATCGCCGTGTCCGCCTGGCTGGTCCTGCGCGGACGCACCCCGGCGAGCGTCCGCGCCGAGACCGTCGCGTGGGGCGCGCAGCTCCTGCTCAACCTCGCCTGGACCCCGCTGTTCTTCGGGGCCGGCCGGTACGGTCTCGCGTTCCTCGACATCTGCCTGCTGCTCGCCGCGCTGGGCGTCACGATGCTGCTCTTCCGGCGCCGCAGCCGGGCCGCGTTCCTCCTTCTCGTGCCGTACGCGCTGTGGACGCTGTACGCGGCCGCGCTGAACCTGGCGATCTGGCAGCTCAACGCCTGACCCGAGGACCGGGAGCCCCGTACAGTTGTGTGCAGGGGACATTTCTCTCCTCCTGGCACCCGTCCGTACAGGAGCACCCATGCACCACCCGTCCGGCGTCCCGGACGACGACTCCGGGGCGCTGTTCGGTCTCGACGCGCTCTCCCCCGGATCCGTCGCGACGACCGACCGCCAGGACCCCTCGTTCCGCACCTCCGCCACCGCCCGCCGCCTGCTGCCCGTGCGGGACATCTACGCCGAGCCGGCGGCGGCCGCGTCCCCGCGCGGTCGGCAGATCCGCGCCCGGTTCCCCGACGCACGGCTGACCACGGTGGACTCCCATTGGCGCATCCCCGGCCTGCACGGCAACGAGGGCAACGTCGACCGCTGGGTGCGCGTCAAGGGCGAGACGCTCGTCCTGGGCGAGAAGAAGACCCTCACCACCCGCCCGAACGGCCGCTCCGCGGACTGGATCGCCCCCGGTCCCTCCAACGGCTGCGCCATGGCCTGCGCCTACTGCTACGTGCCCCGCCGCAAGGGCTACGCCAATCCGATCACCGTCTTCACCAACATCGACCGGATCATCGCCCACCTCGGCCGGCACATCGCACGGCAGGGGCCCAAGCCCGAGCCGAACCAGTGCGACCCCGAGGCGTGGGTGTACGACATCGGCGAGAACGGCGACTGCTCGGTGGACGCGCTGATCTGCGACAACACCGCGGATCTGGTGCACGCCTTCCGGCAGTGGCCGACGGCCAAGGCCTCCTTCGCCACCAAGTTCGTCAACCCCGACCTGCTGGCCCTGGACCCTCGGGGCCGTACCCGCATCCGCTTCTCGGTGATGCCGCCCGACGACGCCCGGCTGCTCGACGTGCGCACCTCGCCCGTCGCGGAACGGATCGCCGCCGCGGCGGACTTCCTCGACGCGGGGTACGAGGTGCACTTCAACCTCTCCCCCGTGGTTCTCCGCCCCGGCTGGGAGGAGGCCTGGTCCGAGCTGCTGACCCACCTGGACGACGTGTTGCCGCTCCGGGTGAAGCAGCAGGCCGCCGCCGAGGTGATCATGCTGACCCACAACCAGGAGCTGCACGAGGTGAACCTCGGCTGGCACCCGCGGGCGGAGCAGGCCCTGTGGCGGCCGGAGCTCCAGCAGGCCAAGCGCTCCGAGAACGGCGCGCTGAACGTCCGCTACCGCAACGGGATCAAGGGTGAGGCGGTGCGCACCCTGCGCGCCCTGATCGACCGCCACGCTCCCTGGCTGCGGGTGCGCTACGCGTTCTGACCCTCCGGGCAGCGGATCCGGCAGTGCCCGGGACGACGGCTCCAGACAAGGAGTTCCCCTGAGCGAGCACCCCTACGGTGCGCCGGCTCCCGCTCCGCGGTCCCACCCTCGTACGCGGTGGACGCGAGCCGTCTTCGGATACGCCGCGTCCGTCTCCGGCCGAGGGCCGATCTCGAACAGGTCGATCAGCAGGAAGAGGGGATACCCGGGAGCCTGGGACGACTGCTTCACGACGACGCCCTCGCAGCCGATGAGCGTCCCGGACGGCCCCCAGACGACGGTCCAGGTGTGCGGCTCGGACGCGTCCAGGGGCAGGGCGACCTCCGCCATGTCGGTCGTCAGCCTCCCGTCCGAGTGGGCCTTCACGCCGCAACGGGCACGGCTGCCCCGCGCTCCGACGGCGTCGGCGTCGATCTCGAAGACGCAGAGCTCCCCCGTGTCCTGCCCGGACAGGTGCTCCGTCCCCACGAGCCAGGCGGCGAGCATGCACCCCTGGTCCAGGCTCGCGCTGACCGTCACGTCCACGCGTCCGGCGCTGGGCGCCCACAGCAGACTCTCCGGCGTCTGCGTGCGGACGACCAGCCCGTCCGGCCGGTGCCGGTGCGTTCCCCGCCGCGACCCGACGGGCCCGGAGAAGACGCCGGTCTGCACATTGGACACCCGGAGCGGAGCGTCCTCCTCGCGCCAGTCCGGCTGGTCGGCGTCGATCCGCAGCCGCAGTCCGGCGGAGTCGATGTCGTAGCGGGCCCGCGAGCGTTCGGGTGTCGTCCAGTGCGGCAGGTAGTGATCCACCCACAGGTCCCGCCTGAGGTGCGGGGCGGTGAAGTCGTCGTCGAAGTCGGCCTCACGCGCCGGAGGCTCAGGAAGACGCAGGACATCGGCCATGGCGCCATCCTGGCAGAACCCGACGCCGACCCCTGGGCCCAACTCCCCTCCTGGCCGGAGAACATGCCCTCTCTTCCCCCTCAACAGACGCCCCCGTCCATGGCATAGACCTTTCCTTGATCAGGGGCTAGGCTCTGCCGCGCACCTCAGAGAGCGCTCTCAAGCTCGGCTGTTCCACCCCCACCCTGCTGGAACAACGAAGGGGCATCCCTTGAGACGCACCACAAGTCTGCGCACCGCGCTGTCCGCACTCCTCCTGATCGGCACCTGGGCCACCGCCAGTGCCCTGCCTGCCTCCGCGGCCGAAGCCCCCGCGCGCTCCCCCCAGGCGCCGGCCTCCCCCGGGCTTCTCGACGCCATGCAGCGGGACTTGGGGCTGAGCCGCGACGCGGCCGTGGCACGCCTCGCCGCCGAGAAGAAGGCCACGGCGACCGAACGCAGGGCGCGCGAGGCCGCCGGTGCCGCCTACGGCGGCTCCTGGTTCGACGCCGAACGCGGCCGTCTCACCGTGGCGGTCACCGGCGAGGAAGCCGCCGACGCCGTACGCGGCACCGGGGCGGCCGTGCGCGTCGTGCGGCACAGCGCGCGGCAGCTCGACGCGGCGAAGGCGAGGATCGACGCCCTGTCCGCGCCTGCCGGTGTGGGCAGTTGGCACGTCGATCCGAAGGCCAACAAGGTCGTCGTGAACGTCGTCGCCGAGCACCGGGACGACAACGATGTCCGCGCCTTCCTCGCCCGGGCCCGTGACGCCGGTCCCGTGACGGTGCGGCACACTCCCGCCGCACCCCGCACGTTCGCCGCCGGGACCGTCGGCGGCGACCCCTACTACACCGGCAACGTCCGTTGCTCGATCGGCTTCTCCGTGCACGGCGGCTTCGTCACCGCCGGGCACTGCGGCTCGCCGGGCTCGGCCGTCTACGGCTGGGACCGCTCCTACGTCGGCAACTTCCAGGGGTCGTCGTTCCCGGACAACGACTACGCCTGGGTGAACGTCGGCAGCGGCTGGTGGACCGTACCGGTCGTGCTCGGCTGGGGCACGGTCCCCGACCAGCTCGTCCGCGGCTCCGCCGAGGCCCCGGTGGGCGCCTCGATCTGCCGTTCCGGCTCCACCACGCACTGGCACTGCGGCAGGGTGCTGGCGAAGAACGAGACGGTGAACTACAGCCAGGGCGCCGTCCACCAGATGACCAAGACGAGCGTGTGCGCCCAGCCCGGCGACTCCGGTGGCTCCTTCCTCAGCGGTGACCAGGCCCAGGGCGTCACCTCCGGCGGCTGGGGCAACTGCAGCAGCGGCGGAGAGACCTGGCACCAGCCGGTCAACGAGATCCTCAACCGCTACGGACTGAGGCTGCACACCGCCTGAGCCGCCGGCGCGGACCGGCCGAGCGGGCCCGCCACCGTCACGACCGCCGGCGGTGGCGGGCTCGCCCGCAGGCGGCAGCCCGGCCCGCCGGGGTCGCGCGCGTGCGGCGGCCCTGCCCACGGTGCCGTTTGACCTTGACACGGTGACAAGGTCTTCACTGCTTCCCGAGGAGGTGGTCCGATGACCACGGCACCACGGGAAACAGAGGTGCAGCGGGCGCTGCGGGGGCTGGAGGACGACCGTTCGTCCGTGCGGCTGCGAGCGGCCATGGCGGTCGGCTCGACGCCCGACCCCGCCTACGTCGGCGGACTCGTGCAGCGATGCGCGGTCGAGCCCGAGTTCTTCGTCCGGGACATGCTCACCTGGGCGCTCACCCGCCACCCGGCGTCCCTGACGCTTCCGGCGCTGCGGGGGGAACTCCGCTCGGACCGTCCGCAGGCCCGCAGCCAGGCGCTGCACACCCTGTCGAAGATCGGCGACCGGGGGGCATGGCCGGCGATCACCCGTGCGCTGCTGTCCGACGCCGACGACGAGGTGGCGCGCAGTGCGTGGCGGGCGGCGGTCGTGCTCGTGCCGGAGGGCGAGGAGGCCGGCCTGGCCGGCGTCCTGGTGACCCAGCTGGGGCGCGGCGACCGGAGGGTCCAGCTGAGTCTCAGCCAGGCGCTGGTCGCGCTGGGCGAGGTGAGCGTGCCGGTGCTGCGCGCCGCGGCGGCGGCCGGCGACCCGGGGGTGCGGGCGCACGCGCTGGCCACACAGCGGCTGCTGCGCGAACCGGACGCGGGCTTCGCGTCGGCGATCGAGGAGGCCAGGCGCATAGTGGCCCTCACGGGGGCCCCGGGAAGGACTCCTTCCCCCGGGTCCCCTGCGGAGGGAGACTGGGACCGTGCTGATCGGTGAGGTGGCGAGACGGTCCGGGGTCAGTGCCCGCATGCTCAGGCACTACGAGACGCTCGGACTGGTGCGGCCTTCGGGCCGTACCGGTTCCGGCTACCGGGAGTACTCCGCGCAGGACATCCGGCGCATCTTCCACATCGAGAGCCTGCGGTCGCTGGGCCTGTCCCTGCGGGAGATCGGGCGCGCCCTGGACGACCCGGGCTTCACGCCCTCGGCGCTCGTCGGCGACCTGGTCCGCCGGACACGCGAGCGCATCGCCGCCGAGACCGAGCTGCTCACGCGGCTGAGCAGGATCGACTCCGCGGAACCCGCCGACTGGGAGGAGGTCCTGCGGGTCGTCTCGCTCCTCCAGGCACTGGGGTCGCAGAGCGCGGACGTGCGTCAGCGCGCGGCCCTGTCGTCCGCCGACGGGGTCGCCGTGCCGGTGGAGGCCCTGGCGGAGGCGGCGCTGAGCGAGACGGAGCCGAACGTCGCCGGCGCCCTGCGCTGGGCGCTGGCGCAGTCGGGCGACGACGCGCCCGCCCTGCTGGCGAAGGGCCTCGACTCGCCGGTGGCCGCGGTGCGGACCCGGGCCGTGCGGTCGCTCGCCGAGATGCCCGGCGAGGAGGCGACCGCGTACCTGCGGCACGCCGTCGCGGATCCCGATCCCGGGGTGCGGGGGTACGCGGCCCTGGCGCTGGGGACGCGGGGAGTGGGCGAAGCGATCCCGACGCTCATCGACATGATCGTGGCGGGCAGGAACGACACGGACGCGGCGGACGCGCTGAGCGCCCTGTCGAGCGATGCCGCGACCGCCGAACGGATCGCGGCCCAACTCGTCGACCGTCTCGCCCGGGACACCACGGCGGCGGCAGCACGCGGCCGCCTGACCCAGGCCCTGGCGGACATCCCGGGCACGACCGCCGCACAGGCCCTGGCGACGTTGTCCCACGACGGCGACCGGGCGGTCGCCCTGACCGCCCGGTACCTCCTCCAGCTCCGCGACGCAGGGTGACCCGTCCCCCGTGCCGTGCCCGTCCCGTGCCGTGCCCGTGACGGCTTCGACGCGCATCCGGGAATCCGGCGCGCCGCGATGAGTTCCGGGGCGTTCCCCGGTCGTACTGTCGGACCCGGTACGGAGGAGGACTTCTCATGCGCAGCGTCACGTACTCGATGAACGTCTCACTGGACGGTTACATCGTCGGCCCCGACGGCCGCTTCGACTGGTCGGCGCCCGACCCGGAGGTGTTCCGCTTCTGGATGGACGACATCCGGCAGGTCGGCGTCCATCTGATGGGGCGGCGGCTGTACGAGACGATGCTGTACTGGGAGACCGCCGACGAGAACGGCTCGCTGGACGAGGCGGAACGCGAGTGGGCAGGGCTGTGGAATCCGCTTCCGAAGGTCGTCTTCTCGACGACCCTGGCGACGGTGCAGGGCAACGCCCGTCTGGCCTCCGGCAGCGTGGCGCAGGAGATCGAGCGGTTGCGGGCCGAGCCGGGGGAAGGCGACATCGCCATCGGGGGTGCGACGCTCGCCGCCGAGGCCGCCGCGTCGGATCTGATCGACGAGTACCGGGCCATGGTCTACCCGGTCCTCGTCGGTGGCGGCGTCTCCTTCTTCCCGCAGGGCGAGCGCCGGGTGGATCTCGATCTCGCCGAGACCCGCACCTTCAACGCGAAGTTCGTCTACCTCCGCTACCGCGTGCGGCGATGACCGGGCCGCCGCCGACCCGGCCGCGGTGAGCCGGGAGAGCCCGGGCGTGGAACAGTGGAGGGAGAGCGGGAGGCGCCGCCCACGACGGCACAGCCGGGCGAAGGAGGCCGCATGCGTTCCCCTGTACTGGCATGCATCGACGGTTCGGAGTGTGCCGCTGCGGCGGCCGAGTGGGCCGCGCGCGAGGCAGGACTGCGGGGCGTCGCGCTGCGCCTGCTGCACGTGGTCCCGCGGCTTCCCGGAACCGCCGTCCCGGTGGCGGCCAAGGATCACGTGCGGGAGATCGGCGCCCAGCTGGTGCGGCGGACCGTCGAGGACCTCGCCGGGCGCTATCCGGATCTCGACGTCGAGGGCGCGCAGGCCGAAGGGGCCGAAGCGGACGCCGCCCTCGACGCGGCGGCGCGGGACGCCGGGCTGCTCGTGGCCGGCACCCGCGGCGCGGGCGGCTTCCGGGACCTGGCGGTCGGATCGACCGCTCTGCGCGTCGCGGCAGCGGCTCCCTGCCCCGTCGTCCTCGTCCCTCCCCGCCCCGGCACGTTCCCCGACGGGCCCGTCGCGGGCCGCGACGCCCCCCGAGTCGTCCTCGGCTTCGACGCACACCACCCCACGGGTGAAGCTACGGACTTCGCGTTCTCGGCCGCCGCACTGCGCTCCGCCACCCTGCGTGTCGTGCAGGCGTGGGTCCTGCCCGCCGAGTCCGTCTCACCGCGCTCGTTCGTGGTGACGGAGGAGGACCGGGCCACCTGGGAGGACCGGGAGGTACTGGACCTGTCCGACGCCGTGCGCCCGTGGCAGGAGAAGTACCCGCAGGTGAGGGCGGCTCTCGACCTGAGGCTGATGCACCCCGCCGAGGCGCTGCTCAACGCGTCCCGGGACGCGGAGCTGCTCGTCGTGGGGCGGTGCGCCGAGGCGCCGCCGGCCGGGGGGCGCCTGGGTCCGGTGGCCCACGCCGTGCTGCACCACGTCCGCTGCCCCGTCGCGGTGGTGCCGCCGGGAGCGGCGGCGGATCAGCCGTAGAACACCTCGAACTCGTCGTACAGGGACGGGTCCACCACCTTGTTCCGTGCGGTGGCGTCGGCGAGCGGCACCCGGACGATCCGCGTGCCCTCGAGGGCGACCATGCAGCCGAAGTCGCCGTCGGCGACCGCCTGGACGGCGTGCAGTCCGAAGCGTGTGGCCAGCCACCGGTCGAAGGCGCTGGGGGTGCCGCCCCGCTGGATGTGGCCCAAGACCGTGGTGCGGGCGTCCCTGTCGGTGCGTGCGGTGATCTCCTGCGCCAGCCACTCGCCGATGCCGGACAGCCGCACGTGGCCGAACTCGTCCAGCGACTGGTCCTTGACGATCATCTGCCCTTCCTTGGGGACGGCCCCCTCGGCCACCACGACGATCGGCGCGTAGTTGATCTCGAACCGGCGCATCACCTGCTCGCACACCTCGTCCAGGTCGAAGGGCCGCTCGGGGATGAGGATGACGTTGGCACCGCCGGCGACGCCCGCGTGCAGGGCGATCCAGCCCGAGTGCCGCCCCATCACCTCCACCACCAGGGCCCGCATGTGGGACTCGGCGGTGGTGTGGAGGCGGTCGATCGCCTCCGTCGCGATCCCGACGGCGGTGTCGAAGCCGAAGGTGAAGTCGGTGCACGAGACGTCGTTGTCGATGGTCTTCGGCACGCCGACCACGTCGATCCCCTGCCGGCTCAGCTCCGTGGCCGTCCCCAGGGTGTCCTCGCCGCCGATCACGACGAGGGCGTCCATCTCGTGTGCGGCGAGTGTCTCGCGTACCCGTTGCAGACCGTTCTCGTGCTTGAGCGGGTTCGTGCGGGAGGAGCCGAGGATGGTTCCGCCCCGGGGCAGGATCCCCCGCACGCTGCTGACGTCGAGCGGGACGACGTCGTTCTTGAGCAGGCCCAGCCAGCCGTCCCGGACGCCGAGGAACTCGAACGCGTGCTCCTGCACGCCCTTGCGGACGACGCTGCGGATGACGGCGTTCAGGCCGGGGCAGTCACCGCCGCCGGTCAGTACTCCGACCCTCATGGCTCTTCTCCCATCCGCCGCCGCGCCGGCCGCGGCCCTCCCGGCGGCCCGGGGGCCGCCGCCCGGGGCATGCCGGTCGCAGCCCTCCTCCAGCGTCCCTCCGAAACGCCCGCGGTGCCCACTCGGCGACCGCCGTCCGCGACGGCGCCCGCGGCGGGGGCCGGAGCGGGCTCGCGGGCACGAGTGGTGCCCGGTGCCGGCGAGCGGGGTCGTCAGCTCAGTCGGTGCCCGCTGGGGCAGACGACGCTGCGGGGCGCGGTCCAGGCACGGCAGTACGGGCAGGAGCGGACCTCGCTGAGCGTGGACAGCGCCGTGTGCACGGCCGTGCGCACCGTCCGCCTCGTCCGGCACGACACGGCGGTCATTCTCCTCAGCAGGAGGCCAGGCACCCCGGGCACACCCACGTCCTTCCTTCAGGCGGGCGCGGCCCGCGTCCGGCACTCAACGCTCGACCACGTGTGCCCCGGCTGCCGCCGCTCATGCCCGGCGGTTCCGGCCGGACCAGCCGCCCCGTCCGCCCGCGCTCAGCCGGGGTCGCGCACGCCCTCGCCGGCCCGCTTGCCGCGCCGCGCGGCGCCGACCGCGCCGAGCACCATGCCGACGGCCACGATCACCAGTCCGCGCAGCCACACCTCCGCCTCGATCTGCGTGGCCAGCAGCACGCAGGAGGCGATGCCGAGGACCGGCAGGACGGTCGGGGCCCGGAAGTGGTCGGCTTCGCCCGTGTCACGGCGCAGCACCAGCACGGCTGTGTTGACCAGGAGGAAGACGATCAGCAGCAGGAGCACCAGGGTGGACGCGAGGGTGGCGACGCTGCCGGTGAGCGCGAGGAGCATCGCGAGCAGCGTGGTGACGGCGATCGCGGCCCACGGCGTACGGCGGCCCGGGAGCACCCTGGTCAGCGCGGCGGGCAGCAGCCCGTCCTTCGCCATGCCGTAGGCCAGGCGGGAGGACATGATGCCGGTGAGCAGCGCCCCGTTGGCAACGGCCACCAGCGCGATGGCGCTGAACAGGCGGGTCGGCACGCCTCCGGCTTCCTTCACGACCTCCAGCAGCGGGCCGCTCGACTCGGCCAGCCGGGCGGTCGGCACCGCGGCGGACGCGGCGATGCCCACCAGGACGTACACGACCCCGGCGGTGGCGAGGGCGCCGAAGAGGGCGCGGGGGTAGGAGCGCCGCGGGTCGCGGGTCTCCTCGGCGACGTTGACGGAGGTCTCGAACCCGACGAAGGAGTAGTAGGCCAGTACGGAGCCGCTCAGGACGGCGGCGGCCGCGCCCTTCTCGGGCGTGCCGAGCTGCGTGAGCCGTCCGACGTCGCCGTCGCCGCGCAGCAGCAGCCACGCGCCGAGGACGACGATGACGACCAGTCCGCCCACCTCGATGACGGTGGCGACGGCGTTGGCGCGGGTGGACTCCTTGATGCCCCGCGCGTTGACCAGGGCGAGCAGGGCCAGGAACACCACGGCGACGAGGGCCACGGGCAGGGTGACGAAGGCCGACAGGTAGTCGCCGCCGAAGCCGCGGGCGAGGGCGGCCACGGAGACGACGCCGGCGGCCAGCATGCAGAAGCCGGCGACGAAACCGGCGAACGGCCCGAACGCGCGCGTGGCGTAGTGGGAGGCTCCGCCGGCCCGGGGGTACTTCGTCGCCAGCTCGGCGTAGGAGGCGGCGGTCAGCAGTGCCAGCAGCAGCGCGACGGCCAGCGGCACCCACACCGCTCCCCCGGCGTCGGCCGCGACCTGCCCGACCAGGACGTAGACGCCCGCTCCGAGCACGTCGCCCAGGATGAAGAAGTACAGCAGCGGCGTGGTCAGCGCGCGCTTGAGCGCCGTGCTCTCCGGAGCCGCTCCCCGCTCCGCCGATGTCGCCAGCACTCTGTTCCCGCCGTTTCTCGCCATACCGCCCCGTGTCCCCCGTACCGGCCGGTGCACGCCCGGCACGGAGCCGCAGCACCGATGGCCCGCGTCACATCGCCGCATGTCAGCGGGAGGGTGTCCGGCGGCCGACGGTGGTGACAGGGCGTGCGGATGAGCCACAGCGTCTTCGTGCTCCGCTTCGTGACCGGTGAGATCGCGCCGCTGGACGCCGAGCGGTCGCGGAGGGTGACGCAGCCGTACGCGGTGGACGGCGGCGCGGACGAGGACTTCTCGCTCCGCGGCCGGTAGCGGGTGGCCGGGTCACCGGCCGGAATCCGTTGGATGGCCGAGATGGTCACGGGCCGTGCGGACGGCGGGTGGGAGGTTCCTGGCCCTTACGCGCCAATGTCGCCATCCGGCGGCGTGGGAACGGCCGACGAAGTGCGGCGCTCCGCGGGCGTCCGCCTCCGCGCCGATCACCTGGGCGGTTGCGCGAACCCCGGCGACTCCACCTTTCCCTCACTTCTCGCGCACGCCGTGAACACTTCCGGCCGGGCGCTCCGCGGCCCCCGTTCCGTGGGGCAGACGTCCGGCCGGGCCCTGCCTAGCCTCCCTGGCCATGCGATCACCCCTGATGAGACGCCTCGGTCTCGGCGCCCTCCTCGCGGCCGTCCTGGCCGTGTCCGGTCTGGCCCCCACCGCCACCGCGGTCGATCCGGCACCGGCCGAGCTGACCTTCGCCACCGACAGCGCCACCACCACGCCCGGCGGCACGGTCAACCTGTCGATGACCCTCACCAACCACCACACCCACGACGTCTGGTTCGTGTACCAGACCATCCAGCCGACCTGGCTGACCACGCAGCGGCCCGACCTGAAGTACGGCTTCGCCGGCTGCACCCTGGCCACCGCCGACGGCGCCACCCCCTGCGCCGGGACCGGCCCGGCCGATCTCGGCGGCAACTACGGCACGACCGTCCCGCCCGGCCAGAGCCGCACGGTCACCCTGAAGCTGGACATCGCCGCCGACTCCGGCTGCAACGGCAACATCGGCTTCTACTCCTACTTCTACGCCGAGTTCAGCGACTCCACGAACGTCAGCGGCGGCCCGGTCTTCACGCCGGTGACCCGCGTGCTCTGCGCCTGACACACCCTGGGGGAGCCGGCGCGCGTGACCTGAAAGTCGCCCGCCCGGTTCCCCGCACCGGACCGGACCATGGGAACGGCCACCGGCGCACCGCCGCGGCCCGCCGGTCGGCCACGCAGCGCCCGGACCAGTGGCGAAGCCCGCGCGGGCCGCACCCCAGAGGCGCACCCCCGGGGGCCCGAACGCGTCAACCCCTGTCCCGAGGAACCCAGTTGGTCACCTGCGCTTTTTCGTCATGTTGCGCAACACGACCGCGAAATCTCCACACAGACCTCACTATGTGACGCGACGGATGCGTGCCGCACCGGCTTCTGAGGGGGACGCCGGCGGCACGCAAGGGGGTGCGTCCGCTCCGCGGGAGCCGTGCTCATCCCTGCCCGGGAGGGGACAGACACCGCATGAAGCGGACCATACGCACCACCGTGGTCACGGTGGGCGCGCTCATCGCCGCACTGGGCCTGCCGGCCGGCCCGGCCCACGCCGATCCCGTGCCCCGCATCGACCTGCGGGTGCTGGTGGTGAGCGACGGCGGCCCGTCCACCGACGCGATCGCCGCCGAACTGGCCGCGGCCGGCACGCCGTACACCACGGTGGACCTCACGCAGCCCGGCCGGACCGTGATCGACGCCGGCTTCCTCGCGGACACCGTCGACGGCCGGCCGCGCGCGAAGTTCCAGGCCGTGGTGCTGCCCGACGACAACCCGTTCCCGGCCGGTTCCGCCGAGATGGCCGCACTCGCGGCGTACGAGCGGACCTACGACATCCCGCAGGTCGACGCGTACACCTACGCGCGTCCCGAGGCCGGTCTGCAGTACCCGGTCGACGGCGGCTACGCCGGCAGCCTCGACGGCCGGCAGGCCCAGGTGACCGCCGCGGGCAGGTCGGGCCCCTTCGGCTACCTCGACGGACCCGTGCCCTTCGAGGACAACGACCCGTCCGTCGGCGAGAGCTGGGCCTACCTGTCGAGGCCCGCGGCGGGGGCCGACTTCACCCCGTACGTGGAGGCCGCGATCCCCGGGCAGACGGCCACGGGCACGCTGGTGGGCGAGTACCGCCACGACGGGCGGCGCGAGCTGGTCGTCACGTTCGTCTACAACCGGTACCAGCAGCAGTTCCGGCTTCTGGCCCGGGGCATCGTGGAGTGGATGACCGGCGGGGTGCACCTGGGCGCCTCACGGAACTACTTCTCGGTGCACGTGGACGACGTCTTCGCCGCCGACGACCGGTGGAACAGCACGCTCGACTGCACACCGGGCGACGTCGACTGCACGGACCCGAACGCCACACCCGACCCCATCCGGATGACGGCCGCCGACGTGGACCACGCGGCCGCGTGGCAGAACAGCAAGGACTTCACGCTCGACTTCGCCTACAACGGCGCGGGCAGCGTCGACCACCGCGAGGACAACGGCGGCCGGGATCCGCTCGCCGACCGGCTCATCGCGCGGCGGGACGAGTTCCGCTGGATCAACCACACCTACTCGCACCCCTTCCTCGGCTGCGTGCAGGACATCTCCGTGGTGCCGTGGAAGTGCGCCACCGACCCCGACGGCAGCATCCGCTGGACGAGCCGCAACGACATCTCCGACGAGATCGCGGTCAACCGGGTCTGGGGCCAGATCGCCGGACTCCCGCTGGTGAACGACGAGTTGGTCACCGGTGAGCACTCGGGCATGAAGGTCCTTCCGCAGCAGCCCCAGGACAACCCCCATCTGGCCCCCGCCCTGGGCGACAACGGCATCGCCTGGCTCGGCTCGGACAACTCGCGTGAGCCCGCGCAGCGCCGGGTCGGCCCGGCCACGACCGTGCCGCGCCACCCGATGAACGTCTTCTACAACGCCGGCCGCGCGGCCGAGCAGGTCGACGAGTACAACTGGATCTACACCAGCCGCGCCCAGGGAGGCAGCGGCATCTGCGAGGACAACCCGGGCACCACCACGTGCCTCCCGGCCCCCCTGGACACCGCGACCGGCTATGCCGGTCACATCGTGCCGCTGGAGACCCGGATCGCCCTCGGGCACGTCCTGTCCAACGACCCCAAGCCGCACTTCATCCACCAGTCCAACCTCGCCGAGGACCGCATCGCCTACCCCGTCCTCGACGGCGTACTGGACGGCTACCGGGCGCTGTTCGCCGATGACACGCCCCTGGTGAACCCGCGGATGCGCGACATCGGCGCCGAGCTGAAGCGCCGTGCCGACTGGCGGGCCGCGCTCGGCGCCGGGCAGGTCACGGCCTACCGTGTCGGCACCACGGTGAGCGTCGACGCCCCGTCCGGTCTGGCGGTCACCGCGACCCTGCCGGCCGGCAGCACGCTGCGCGGAGCCGCCTTCGGCCAGGCGTACGCGGGTGCCGTGTCCGGCTGGACCGCCTCGGGGAGCACCCCCCTGGTCTTCACCCTGCCGGCGTCGGCCGCTCCGGCCGCCGACGCCGCCACCGGACGGGCGAAGGTCACCCGCCCCGCGCCGCGGACCCGCGTCCCGGCGGGTGTGACCGACCCGCGGACCCGTGTCTCCGCGGGCGTCACCCTGCCGCAGGCCCGTGTCCCCGCGGGCGTGACCGACCCGGTGGGTCACTCCGCAGACGGCTGAGCGGCGCCCCCGCGCCCCGCACCGACCGAAGGCCCGGCCGCCCCCTGGGGGCGGCCGGGTCCGGCCCGAACCTCCCGCACCTCAGCCGTGGAGCACACCGATGCCCTTTTCCCAGGGCGCGCGACGCACCGGAGCGACGCGCGTCACCCTGCTCACCGAAGGCACCTACCCGCACAGCCACGGCGGTGTCAGCGTCTGGTGCGACCAGCTCGTCCAGGGCATGCCCGACCTCGCCTTCGACGTCATCGCCGTCACCGGCACCGGACGTGAGCCGGTCGTGTGGGAACTGCCCGCGCACGTGTCGGGCGTCCTGTCGGTCCCCCTGTGGGGCGCCCCGCCCGAGGGACGCCCGCCCCGGGGCCGGGCACGCAACCGACTCGCCGCCGCCTACGAGCAGTTCGTGACCGCGCTGCTCGACCCGGGCGCCGAGGACGGCTTCGCGCCCGCCCTGTACGCGCTGGCGCGGACCGCACCGGACGGGACGCTGAGCGCGTTCCTGCGCGGGGACCGGGCCGTCAGGATCCTCGCCGCCCTGTGGAACCGGCCCGGGCTGGCCGTCCGCGAAGCCGGGCCGACCCTGCACGACGCGCTCACCGCCACCGCGCTCCTGGAGCACGCCCTGCGCCCGCTGGCCGCCCCGGCCCCCGTGAGCGGCGTGGCGCACGCGGTCAGCGGCGGGGTCGCCGTCCTGCCGGGGCTCGCCGCCCTGGCCGACCACGGCGTTCCGCTGCTGCTCACCGAGCACGGCGTCTACCTGCGTGAGCGCTACCTGGGCTACCGCACGGCGCCCTACCGGTGGCCGGTGAAGGCCGTGATCCTGGGGTTCTTCCGGCTGCTGGCGCGGGAGAGCTACCTGAAGGCCGCGCTGATCACCCCGGGCAACCGCTACAACCGGCTGTGGGAGGAGGAGGGCGGCGCCGACCCGCAGTCGATCCGCACGGTCTACAACGGCGTCGACCCCGCCGCCTTCCCGGCGGCCGGACCGGAACCCGAGGTGCCGACGCTCAGTTGGGCGGGCCGCGTCGACCCCATCAAGGACCTGGAGACGCTGATCCGCGCCTTCGCCCTCGTGCGGGCGCGGCTCCCGCAGGCGCGGCTGCGGCTGTTCGGCGGGACCCCGCGCGGTGGGGAGTCCTACCGGGAACGCTGCGAGGCCCTGGCCGCCGAGCTCGGGCACGGGGACGCCGTCACCTTCGAGGGGCGCGTCGAGGACATCAAGGACTCCTACGCCGCGGGGAACGTGGTGATGCTCTCCAGTATCAGCGAGGGCTTCCCGTTCACGCTGATCGAGGCCATGTCCTGCGGCCGCGCGACCGTCTCGACCGACGTCGGCGGAGTGCGCGAGGCCGTCGGGGACACCGGGCTCGTGGTGCCTCCGCGTGATCCGGGGGCGATGGCCGCGGCAGCGCTGGAGCTGCTGGGCGACGCGGGCCGGCGCAGGGCCATGGGCGAGGCGGCGCGGCTGCGGGTCGTCGAACAGTTCACGCTCCGCCGGACCATCGACACCTTCCGCTCCGTCTACCGGGAACTGGCCCACCCGGAAAGGCACTCGACGGTCATGCCCACCGCGGTCAGGATCCCCGCACCGGCCGTCGACGGCGCAGGCGCAGGAAGTCTCGTCCTGTGAGCGGGCCGATATCCCTCGAACCCGGGGGCTCCGAGCAGGACACCCTGGCCATGCGGCTGGCCGGCACCCGGCCGCCCCGCCGCCGTCCGCGCTGGGCCCTCGACGAGGCCACCCTCGCCCTCCGGCTCCCGCGCGGCGGCCCCGACGAGCGGGCGGTCAGTGAACTCGCCGCCGAACTCGCCGACCGCATAGGGCCTGCCGTCCACCCGTACGAGGTGGCCGCGCTGCTGGAGGCGGAGGGGCTGTCCGCCTCCACGATCGACGAACGGTACGGTCACCCGAACCTGTTCTCCCTGGCCGCCGCCCTGTACGAGCGGGTGCCGCGCACCTTCCCCGAACCCGCCGCGGCGGCCGACCCGTGGCGTCCCGACACCGTGCGCTGTCTGCTGCGCGGTGTGCTGTTCGCCCTGCCGGGGCTCGCCTACTTCCTGACGGCACCGTTGTGGGACGCCGGCGGAAACGTTACCCCTCTGGTCGTCGCCGGGCTCTGCTCCTGGGCGTGGGGGCAGGCCCTCGGCCATCGCGCGTACCTGCGGATGGCGACCGGCCGCCGGGAGGCGGGCCTGACCCTGCTGGCCGGCGCCCCCGCGGGGGCGGTGCTGGCCACGGCGAGCGCCGCGCTGCCCGCCGAGGGCGGACCGGTGACGCTGGTGGCCGCCGCGCAGTCCGCCTATCTGGCCGCGGCCGGTGTGCTGCTGGTGCTGGGGCGGGAGCGGCTGCTGCTGGCCGCGCTCAGCCCGCTGCTCGCGGGTGCCGCCGTGCTGCCCTGGTGGGAGCCGGGCAGGGTGCTGCGCACCGGCCTGCCCGCGCTGGCGCTGCTCGCCACGCTCGCCGTCACCGCCCGGGTCCTGCGCGGCGCCCTCCGGGCCCCGGCCGTCACCGGCGCGAGCCGGCCGCGCCTGCTCCGGTCGCTGCCGTACGGCCTGTTCGGGCTGGCCGCGGGTGTGCTGGTGCTGCTTCAGGGGCGGGAGGAGCCGTACGCGGTGATCGTCCTGACGCTCGGCATGGGGCCCGCGGAATGGCTGCTGTACCGCTACCGCGGGCTGTCGGTCGCCGCGCTGCGCGCCACCGCCACGCCCGCCGCCTTCCTGGTGCGCTCGGCCGGCATCCTCGGCCTCTGCCTGCTCGCCCATGCGGCTCTGCTGCTGCCCGCGGCCCTGCTGCTGGACGCCGACCCCGTGGCGCTGCTGCTCCTGGCGGCCGTGCTGTGGACCGCACTGCTGCTGCAGGCCTTCGGGGTGGCCTGGCCACCGGCCGGGATCTGTCTCGCGGCAGCAGCCGGGGCGGCGGCCGTCGCGCTCCTGCGGCTGCCACCGGGCACCGCGGCGGCGCTGTCGCTCAGCTGCGGCGCCGCCGCCCTGTGTCTGGCGGCGTGCGTGCTGTGGCTGCTCGGCCGGCCCTCCCCGCACGCCTGACCCCCGTTCCGGACCCGCCCACCTCCCGACCCGTCGAAGGGACCACTCAGTTGACCTCCGCACCGCTCGCCGCCGTCACCGGAGCCGAGGGCTTCATCGGCTCGCACCTGACCGAGGCCCTGGTGGCCTCCGGCCACCGGGTGAGGGCCATGGCCCAGTACAACTCCTTCTCCTCCTACGGCTGGCTGGAGACCCTGCACCCGGACGTGCTGGACCAGGTGGAGATCGTCCTCGGCGACGTACGGGACCCCGGCTCCGTCCGCGGCCTCCTCGACGGCGCCGACACCGCCTACCACCTGGCCGCGCTCATCGCGATCCCCTACTCGTACCAGGCGCCGCACAGCTACGTGGACACCAACGTCACCGGCACCCTCAACGTGCTGGAGGCCGTCCGGGCCCTGGGCACGCCCCGCTTGGTGCACACCTCCACCAGCGAGACGTACGGCACCGCGCAGACCGTGCCCATCACCGAGGACCACCCCATCAACACCCAGTCCCCGTACGCCGCGTCGAAGGCGGGCGGGGACCGGCTCGCCGACAGCTACCACGCCAGCTTCGCCACTCCCGTCGTCACCCTGAGGCCCTTCAACACCTTCGGGCCGCGCCAGTCGATGCGGGCGGTCATCCCCACCGTCATCGGCCAGGTCGCCGCCGGGGAGCGCACCATCACGCTCGGGGACCTGCGCCCCACCCGGGACTTCACCTTCGTCAAGGACACCGCCCGGGCGTTCCTCGCCGTCGGCACGGCACCGGCCCGGGAGGTCGTGGGCCGCACCTTCAACGCCGGTACCGGGGGCGAGATCTCGGTCGGCGACCTCGTGGCGCTGATCGGCAAGGTGATGGACACCCCGCTCGACGTGCGGGAGGACGAGGCCCGTATACGCCCGGCCAACTCCGAGGTGATGCGCCTGGTCGCCGACGCGAGCCGGCTCGCCGCCGCGACCGGCTGGCAGCCGGCCCACACCCTGGAGGAGGGCCTCGCCCACACCGTGGCGTTCTTCCGGGACCCGGCCAACCTCGCCCGCTACAAGACCGGCATCTACAACATCTGATCCCCGGCGGACGCCGTCCGGCCCGTCCGCACATCTCACGCACGTCCCCACGCGTTCACGAAGGAGGAGCCCACCATGCACGCAGTGATCCTGGCGGGAGGCAAGGGCGTCCGGCTGCGGCCCTACACCACGGCGCTGCCCAAGCCGCTCGTCCCCATCGGCGACCAGCACGCGATCCTGGAGATCGTGCTGCGCCAGCTCTCCGCCGCCGGCTTCACCAGCTGCACCCTCGCGATCGGCCACCTCGGCGAGATCATCCGCGCCTACGTCGGCGACGGTTCGCAGTGGGGCCTGGACGTCGACTACGCCACCGAGGAGAGCCCGCTGGGCACCATGGGTCCGCTGCTCACCCTGCGCGACCGGCTGCCCGAGACGTTCCTCGTGATGAACGGGGACGTGCTGACCGACCTCGACTACGCCGACGTCCTGCACCGGCACCGCGCCTGCGGAGCGCCGCTGACCATCGCCACCTACGCCCGCAAGGTGCACATCGACTTCGGGGTGCTGACGACCGACGCCAGCAGGGTCGTGGCGTTCACCGAGAAGCCGAGCATGGACTACCGCGTGTCCATGGGGGTCTACGGCCTGTCCCGCTCCACCCTGGACGCCTACACGCCCGGACTGCCCCTCGGCTTCGACGAGTTGGTCCTCGACCTGCTGAAGTCGGACAACCAGCCGCACGCCTACGACTTCGACGGATACTGGCTGGACATCGGCCGACCGGACGACTACGACCAGGCCAACGCCGAGTTCACCACCCGCAAGTCGCTTCTGCTCAAGGGAGCCTGAGCACCTCATGCGCCTTCTCGTGCTGGGTTTCACCGGCTACCTGGGCGCCCACGTCGCCGAGCGGCTGCGCGCCCTGCCGGGCGCGCTGGTCCTCGGCGGCGGCCGGTCACCGGGCGCCGACGTCGACGTGGACCTCGCCCGCGTCCGCCCGGAGCACCTGGCGAAGGACCTCGCCCGGACCGCGCCCGACGCCGTGATCAACTGCGCGGGCGCGACCGGCGGTGACGCCGCCACCCTCGCCGAGGTCAACGCCCGCGGCCCCGCGGTGCTGTGCGCCGCCCTGCGCGAGGCGGCCCCCGCGGCCCGCCTGGTGCACCTGGGCTCGGCCGCCGAGTACGGGCCGGGAGCGCCCGGCACCCGGGACAGGGAGTCGGCGGCCACCCGCCCCGTCGGCTCCTACGGGGCGACCAAGCTCGCGGGCACCGTCGCCGTGACCGGTTCCGGCCTGGACGCGGTGGTCCTGCGCGTGGGCAACCCGGTGGGCCCCGGCGCGCCGCCGACGGGCCTGCCCGGCCGGATCGCCGCCCTGCTGCGCGAGGCGGGCGACGACCCGGAGGCGGTGCTGCGGCTGGGCGACCTGTCCGCCCACCGCGACTTCGTCGACGTACGCGACGTGGCCCGGGCCGCGGTCCTCGCGGCCACCGCGCCGGGCCCGCTGCCGCCGGTCCTCAACATCAGCGGCGGCCGGGCCCTCCCGGTCCGCGACCTGGTACGGGACCTGACGGCGCGGGCCGGGTTCCGGGGACGTGTCGAGGAGACCGCGGCGAGCACCGCGGGCTCCTCGCGCTCGGCGCGGGTGTCGTGGCAGTGCTCCGACATCACGGCCGCCGAGGAGGCCCTGGGCTGGCGCCCGGTGCACACCCTCGACGACGCGCTGACCGCGCTCTGGGAAGGCGGCCCGGCATCGTGAACCTGCTGGTCCCGCTGTACGTCCACCCGGCCGAGGATCCAGGGGCCTGGCACCGGCTGATCACCGCGGCGCCCCGCACGTACGGCGTCGTCCTCAACCCGGCGAGCGGTCCGGGCGCGGCCCCCGACCCGGCCTTCACCGCGGCGGCCGGTGCCCTGCGGCAGGCCGGGGCACGACTGCTGGGCTACGCCGACACGGACTACGGCGTGCGGGACCCGGGGGACGTGGTCGAAGACATGCTCCGCCACCGGGAGTGGTACGGGACGGACGGCTGTTTCCTCGACCGCGTGCCCGCGACCGCGGAGGGGCTCGCGGGCTGCCGCCGGCTCGTGCGGACGCTGCGCAGGGCGGGTGCGGCGACCGTCGTGCTCAACCCCGGGGTCCACCCGGAGCCGGGCTACGTCCGCCTCGCCGACCTGACGGTCACCTTCGAGGGGCACTGGTCGACGTACGTCTCGGCGTTCAGCCGCCCGGCGTGGGCCGCACGGCAGCCGCCCGAGCGGCTCTGCCACCTGGTGTACGGGGTGCCCGACGCTCTCGTCCCGCTCGCGGTGCGCACCGCGCACGGACGCGGAGCGGCCGTCTGCGGCCCGGTGACGGGCGAACCACCCAACCCCTGGGCGCAGTTGACACCCGCACTGCTCGGGGCGGAGCGGTGAGGGGGACCCGGTCCCGGGCCGCCCTGCTGACCGCGTGGGCCGTGGGGGCCGCCCTGACGGGATGTTCCGGCG
This sequence comes from Streptomyces sp. NPDC003456, assembly GCF_042878735.1. Classification (NCBI taxonomy): domain Bacteria; kingdom Bacillati; phylum Actinomycetota; class Actinomycetes; order Kitasatosporales; family Streptomycetaceae; genus Streptomyces; species Streptomyces sp. NPDC003456. The sequence goes on along the minus strand of NZ_JBIAOK010000002.1, from coordinate 685,550 downwards.
GGGAGGGCCCGCCCGCCGGCGCGCACGGCGGCGCGACGGCTTCTGCGCCCGCCACGCCGGCCGGACCACGCTGGAAGCCGCGCCCGGGCCTCGCCTGGCAGTGGCAGCTCGACGGCAGGGCGGACCCGTCGGCCGACGTACCGGTGTACGACATCGACGGCTTCGAGAACTCCGCCGCGGACGTCGCCCGGCTGCACCGCGCGGGCCGGAAGGTCATCTGCTACATCAACGTGGGCGCGTGGGAGGACTTCCGGCCGGACCGGAAGGCGTTCCCGCGCTCGGTACGCGGCCGGCCCAACGGCTGGAAGGGCGAGCGGTGGCTGGACATCCGGCGGATCGACGTCCTGCGGCCGATCATGGAGCGCCGCTTCGACATGTGCCGCGACAAGGGCTTCGACGCCGTGGAGCCCGACCTGGTGGAGGGCTACGGCAACGACACCGGCTTCCCGCTCACCGCACGTGACCAGCTCAGGTACAACCGGATGATCGCGGCTGCCGCCCACGAGCGGGGGCTGTCGGTGGGCCTGAAGAACGACCTGCCTCAGATCCCCCGGCTCGTGGACCACTTCGACTTCGCCGTCAACGAGGAGTGCGCGCAGTACGAGGAGTGCGGCGCCCTGTCCCCGTTCATCGAGGCCGGCAAGGCGGTGTTCCACGTGGAGTACACCGAGCCGCGGAGCGGCTTCTGCGCCGAGTCCCGCCGGCTGGGGCTGTCGTCCATGGTGAAGAAGCCGGAACTCGGGGTGTGGCGCGCGCCTTGCTGAGCCGGCACGTCATACGCCCTCGCAGAGCGCGAGGTGACCGACGCGGCCGTGCTGCCCGAGGTAGCCCTCGCCGATCGTGCTCACGGCCCCCGGGGCGAGCGTGTGGCACACGCCCGTGGCGCCGTCCTGGTAGACGGCCCTCACGTCCACGGTGTCGGCGCAGTCGTTGGAAGCGCTGAGATACCGCCAACTCTGGTACACGGCGACGCATGAGGGGGCCGGGGTGGGAGAGGTGGCCTGCGCCGCACCGGAGAGGGCGGAGGTCAAGAGCGTGACGGCGAGGACAGTGAAGCAGGTCCGTTTCATCCGCTTGATCATGAATCAACTCCGCGTTTCTGCGTGGGTGGTTTCGAACAGTGTCGGCAATCGCCGTCCGTGCGGCGATGGCGTGTTCGAGACCTGAACCTGTCTTCTCCACACGCCGAACGCAAAAGAAGGCACGCGTTCCGGACAGGGAGCGTCTTGCAGGCACGCCCGGCCGACAACCCCGCGCCGACGCCGTTCCCGCTCCGCGCGGCCGGGCCGACGCTTCAACCTTTGCGGCGCACGGGAGCCGGGTCGCCGCCGTTTCCCCACACGAACGCGCTGACCGCCCCGGCGGTGACCGATGGACCCTGCAACGCGTCACGACGCCACTTTGTCGCGATGCGGCGGGCCGGAAGGCCGAATTCCGATGCCGGTGGGGGCCGCCGCGGTCTCGCCCGCGGGTGCCCTGCAACCCGCGAGGCCCGGCCGGATGGCACCGGCCGGGCCTCGCGGATCGGGTCGCAAGGGCGTCACAGGCGCCCTTTACGCGACGGGGGATCAGCGCGTCGTCTGGTCCGAGTAGCTGAAGTCACCCACCGTCCAGGCGCTGACGTCCTCGATCGCGACGCGGTACATCCCGCCCGTCTCGGGGATGCCCACGGTCCCCTGCAGGATCCGGGCGACGTGGAAGTGCAGATGCGTGGGTGGCCCGTCCTTCTTGTCGGGGGCGTCGAACGCGGCGGAGAACTCGCCGAGGTGGGCGGAGTCGGTCAGCACCTCGGACACCCGCTTGCGCCATACGGCTTCGGGTGCCAGGCGACCGGTGATCACGGCACCACCCGTGACCACGGTCAGGGACATCCGAGTGCTCTGCCCGGACTCCACACGGGCGGCGATGTCAACGATCAGCTCGTCAGGCTTCGGCATGCGACCGGATTGTATTGGGTCGGTCCGTCACCGTGGTGCGAGAGGGGGGCACCAGCGCGCGGCCGGCCCCCGCTCGATCGGCCACCTGCCCGCGCACCACCGGACCGGTCACCGCTCAGGGGCTGCCCTCGTCAGCGTGCACCCGCCGCCCTGAGGATCTCGGCGGTGCCGGGGTGGGGACCGCGGTTCGCCCAGTCCAGCGGGGACCAGCCCGCGCCCCCGTCCTCGCGGAGGCCGGGATCGGCGCCGTGCGCCAGCAGTTCCCGGACGGTTGCGGCGTGCCCCCAGCAGGCAGCCGCGCACAAGGGGGTACCGTCCGCCCCGGCTCCCCTGCTGTCCGTGTCGGGTGACGCCCCGGCCCGCATCAGCAAGCGGGCCACCTCGGCTTCTCCTTGCACCGCCGCGAGGTACAGGGGGGTGGTGCCCTCGCTGTTCCGTCCCTCGGGACTCGCTCCCTCGCGCAACAGCGTCTCGACACGTCCGGCGTCACCGGAGACGACCGCCTCGAAGAGGAGGCGGGAGAGCTTCTTCTGCCTTCGCTGCTTCACGGCGGGCCAGGCTAGCGAGTGTGGACGCGGGGAAGCCATCGATATTCCGCGGGCCGGTCCGCAGCTGCCGACCGCCTCACCCGGACGGCCGCCCTCGCGGGGCGCGGCCCGGGCCGGTGCGGTCTGCTGGACTGAGCAACTGCCTGTCCTATGGGGGAAGTATGTACGAGATGTGCCCCGGCCCCGACGAGCCCGGTACGGCCATGGTGTGGCACGTGAAGGCCAAGCAGGGCACCGTGACCCTGTGCGGACGGCCACTGGAGCCGGCCGAACCCGATGAGGTCGAGGCCGACCGCCACTGCACGCCGTGCATGACCTCCTTCAGCCGGCTGGTCGAGCAGAAGAGCTGACCGAGGGCGTTCCCGGAGAGCCCGGAGACCCCGGAGCCGCGGGGCGGCGCACGGCGCGCGACGTCAGTGCCCGGCCGCCGCCTTCACCAGGGCGACCGCGACACCGATCGCCGCGTCCACGAGGCCGGCCGCGATCGCGGTCAGCGCACCGCCGCCCATGCGCAGCCCGCCCAGGCAGCCCCAGAGGAACAGCGAGACGACGGCCACGCCCGCCGCGACCGACAGTGCGGTGTCCAGGGACAGGACGTCGAGGGCCGCGAGGCCGATCAGTACACCCGGGCCGACGGCGCACGACAGCAGCGGGCTGCTGACGTACAGCATGCGTCGCAGCTCGCGGCCGGTGGCGAAGCGCCGGTGGATCGTACGGTGGGCCTGCTGGTCGGCGACGAACGCCGCGAGCCACAGTCCCAGCGCCGTCGTCAGGACCGTGGCGAGAGCGCCGGTGGTGCCGACTTCGCCGAGGGAGAGGCCGACCACCACGGCGATCATCGTGATCGTCGCGTAGATGCGTTCCTTCAGGCGGTCCGCCCGTACTCCCGCATCCGCCTCGGGACGGTCGTCAGCCTGCCGGTCGTCCGCCACCCGCTACCCCTCGCCTGTCGCCGCACGGAGTCCAGAGGTCGCCGCGGTGTCCGTGCCGAGCGCGACCGGCGGCGGCTACCAGGATGCCCTTGCCGCCCCGGCCGTCCCGGGCAGCCGGGCCCTGGCCTACGCCGTGTCACACGACTGACGGCCGGGCGGGACCCGGGTACGTCGCCCGCCGGCCGGCCCCGGACGCACTGACGGCTCCCGTCCCGCGAGGGGAGGGAGCCGTTCAGATGAGTGCGCAGCGCCCGGCAGGCGTGAGCCGGGAGAAGCGGGTTACGCGTGACGGTGCGAGTGACGGTTGCCGGTGATGACGCGGTAGAGGGCCAGCAGGATGAGCGAGCCCACGATCGCGGCGATCCACGTGGAGAGGTTGAAGAACCCGTCGACGGAGTCGACACCGAAGATGACCTTGCCCAGCCAGCCACCGAGCAGACCACCGGCGATGCCGATGAGCATGGTGATGATGATGCCGCCCGGGTCCTTGCCCGGCATCAGGGCCTTGGCGATGGCGCCGGCGAGGAGCCCGATGACGATCCAAGCAATGATGCCCATGGTGCGTCTCCACTTCGTCGTATAAAGAACTTGTTAGCTCAACGGGTGCGCCGGATTCGGCCGAACAAACGTCCCTGACCTGAATTCCTTGTCAGGTTTTCGCCGGGGAGCGGGCGGGGACCGCGAAGATCGCCGGCGCTCAGGGGCCGTCGGACCATCCCCGACTCCCCTCAAAAGGACGGGAGTTGGCGGCGTCGCGAGCGCCGGCCAACCACCGCGCCGGACAGGTGCAGTTCGCGCATCGGTGACAGCAAGTGGACGGTCATCAGGGCCGCGAAGGAGAGCTGGAAAGCGGCCGAGGCATGGACCCATGGGTCGACGCGTGCTCGTACGACCGACCGTCTCGACTGCTGGTGCAGGGCTCGCTGCGGCCCGACGTAACCGTCGAAGGGCGGCAGCGGACGCGGATGTCGGGCCTCCGGTACGGCTCGGCCGGTCAGGCGAGGACCTCGACGTAGCCGCTGCTCCCGTGGACGCGGACGCGCTGTCCGTCGCGGATCAGCCGGGTGGCCCGGTCGACGCCCACGACGGCCGGCAGTCCGTACTCCCGGGCGATCACCGCGCCGTGGGTCATCAGGCCGCCGACCTCCGTCACCAGACCCGCGATGCCGACGAACAGGGGCGACCAACTGGGGTCCGTGTAGGGCGTGATGAGGATGTCGCCCGCCTCCAGGTCGCCCTGCGCCATGTCGAGGACGACGCGGGCCCTGCCCTCGACGGTCCCGGTGGAGACCGCCAGGCCGATCAGGGCACCGGCCGGAACGTCGTCGCGCCGGTAGGCACCGTTGAGGACCTCACCGTCCGAGGTGAGGACCCGGGGCGGTGTGAGCGCGTGGTACGAGCGGAACTCCCCCTTGCGCTGCCGGACCAGTCCGTGGTCCACCCGGTGCGTGCGGGCGGCCTCGCGGAACTCGTGGAAGGTCAGGTAGAAGACGTCCTCCCGCTCGGGGAGCGCCCCGGCCCGGACGAGGCGGTCGGCCTCCGCGAGCAGGGCCCGCTTGTAGACGAAGTAGCGGCGGACGATTCCGTACTTCGGGTACTCCCGGTAGCCGACGAAGGTGCGGACCCGGTCGATCATCCGCTTGGTCTCGTCGGCCTTCCGGTCCCCGTCGGGCAGTTGCCGCAGCCGGGACAGCACCTCGTGCTCCTTCTGCCGCGCCTCGTGCAGGCCCTGCTCGAACCGCGCCTTGGCGGCGCCCGGCCCGAAGTTGCGGACGTTGTCGAGGAGGGCCGGGACCAGGGTGCCGGGACGCTCGCGCCAGCGTGGCCGCGTGATGTCGATCTCGCCCGCGCAGCGCGCGCCGTACCGGTCGAGGTAGGCCTCGATGGCGTCGCGTGCCTCGGTTCCGCCCGGCAGCCGGGGCAGTTCGTCCAGGAAGCCGTCGCCGTGGCCGTCCTCGACGGTGCGCAGGAATGCCACGACCTCCGGGTGGGGGCGGACGGCGTCCGCCACGTCCAGCAGTTCCAGACCCATCTGGGAGGTGATGTTGCCGGGGGCGGACAGGGTGAGGGAGTCCGCGGCGTTCTTCTCGCCGAGCCACTCCCCCAGGTTGTCGTTGAGCCACCACGTGGACTCCATGCCCGCCATGATCGCCTGCATGCTCAGCGGGTCCCTGAGGATGCGCTTGTGCTCCTCGAACGCCTCCAGCAGGAAGTCGAACAGCGCCGGTCCCGTCCTGTCCCGGATGGTGCGCTCCAGGTCGGCCAGCGACGCCTCGTTGCGGGCGATCAGCTCGGTGACGACGGCCGGGTCGGTCGGGACGGGGGCGGGCGCCGCTCCGGCCGGCCGGCCGGCGGCCCGGCCCGCGGGCGGGGCGTCCGGAAGCGACGGGACGAAGTCGCCGCGGTCCAGGACGGTCTCCAGTGCGTCCCGCACGAGCGGGTCGGAGCGGCCGGCGACGTCGAGGAGCCCCGCGCGGCCGGTGGGCGAGGCCAGGGCCTTGGTGGCGTCGACGAACAGCCGGCCGCCGGCTTCGTGCATGGGTGCCATGGCCGTCAGCTGCCACAGGGAGATGCCGAGCGGCTTCATGGGGTCGGTCATCATCTGCTGGTGACCGACGGAGACGTAGACGTGGTTGTCCTGGTCACCGGCGCGCGGGACGGGGTAGAGGGTGGTGATCGGCCGGCTCTGCACGATGTGGAAGCCGTCGTCGGCGAGGCACCACTCGATGTCCTGGGGGCTGCCGAAGTGCGCCTCGATGCGACGGCCGGTCTCCACGAGTTCCAGGACCTGCGCGTCGGTCAGCGCCGGCTGCCGGTGCCGCCGCGGGTCGACGGCCTCCTGCCGTGTGCCGCCGGACGGCAGTGCCCGTACGGCCCGTTCCTTCACGGCGATCGTCCTGTCGACGATCTCGCCGTCCCGCACCCGGTGGACGTCGGGGTTCAGCAGGCCGGAGACCAGGGCCTCGCCGAGGCCGAAGCCGGCGTCCACGGTGGCGACCTTCCGGTTGCCCGTGACGGGGTCGGCCGTGAAGAGGATCCCGGACGCGTGCGGGACGACCATGCGCTGCACGACGACGGCCATGAGGACCGTCCGGTGGTCGATGCCGTTGCGCTGACGGTAGGTCACGGCCCGCTCGGTGAAGAGCGAGGCCCAGCACCGGCTGATGTGCCGGAGGATCGCCGCCGGTCCCACCACGTTGAGATACGTGTCCTGCTGACCGGCGAAGGAGGCGGTCGGCAGGTCCTCGGCGGTCGCGCTGGAGCGGACGGCGTAGGCGTCCTGCTCCCCGTACCGGACGACGGCGGCGGTGACCGCCGCGGCCAGGTCGTCGGGGACGGTGCTCTCCTCGACGGCCCGGCGGATCTGCGCGCTCAGCGTGCGGACGGCCTCCTGGTCGTCCGGGTGGGTGCGCGACAGCCGTTGAAGGTGCTCCTCGACGGACGGCATGCCCGTCACGACGCGGCGGTAGGCGTCCGTGGTGACGCAGAAGCCGTCCGGGACCCGCAGGTCCTCGATGTGTGTCAGCTCCCCCAGGTGTGCGGCCTTGCCCCCGACGGCCGCGGTCCGCGTCGCGTCGATCCCCCGCAGGTCCAGCAGGTACTGCTCGGTCATCTCCCGTTGCCTTCCGTCAGCGGCACGCGCACCTCTTGCCCCGTTTGTGCAGGTCGCGGCCTCGGTCGACGATTGTGCGGGAGGACGGGGGCCTTGCCGCAAGCCCCCCGGTGCGCTATACGTTGAGAAGGGCAGGGAGAGGTATCCCTGCCCTTCGTCGTGTCCGGCGCGGGTTCCGGGGCGGCGCGAGTGCGGGGGCAGCCGAGGCGGACAGGCCGGCCGGGCGCCCGTGGTCTGCCGGACGCTCGCCCGTGATCTGCCGCGCGGTCGTTCTCGCGCTGCCGCCCGGTCGCTCGGGATCTACCGCCGGTTGTCGGGCCCGTCCATGAGGGCGACGCGTGCGGTGATGCTCTTTCCGACCGGCTCCCGGCGCGCCCGGAAGTCCTGGGCGACGGCCTTCACGATCTCCAGGCCGTGCTGGCCCACCCGTCCGGCGTCGGAGGCTCTGGCCACCGGCAGCGCCGGATCGGAGTCCCACACGGTCACCTCGACCGCGTCGTCCTCGATCCGCAGATCCATGCGGGCCTGGCCCGGCGCGTACTTGCGGGCGTTGGTGACCAGCTCGCTGACCACCAGCTGCGTCAGGTCCACGCTCCGCTGGGAGATGTGCAGTCCCTGCTCCGCCTGGCGCCGGGCCAGGAAATCGGCAGCCAGATGACGGGCCTTGGCTATGTCTCCGTCCAGGGCCACCGTGAGTCCTCGCTCCCCGTTCACACGTCCCGCGTACCCGAGGGAGCACGTTTGACGCCCCTGCCCATGAGGTGCGCGAAAGACCGCCAGGCCGGCCGGAGCGGGTCCGGCCGGCCTGGCGGCGCGACACATCCGAGGGGGGCGGGGAGGGGGTGTCAGCCGGTGGCGAGCATGCCTTCACGCAGCCGGGCCAGGCAGCGGGACAGCAGCCGCGAGACGTGCATCTGCGAAACGCCGAGACGCTCGCCGATCTGCGCCTGGGTGAGCTCGTCCACGAAGCGCATGTGGATGATCTGCCGGTCCCGCTCGTCCAGCGCGGCGACCATCGGAGCCAGTGCGTGGAAGTCCTCCACGAGCTCCAGTGCGCGGTCGTCGGCTCCGATGAAGTCGGCCAGGACCGCTTCACCGTCGTCGCTGGTGCTCAGAGCCGCGTCCAGCGAGGAGGAGTTGTAGCCGTTGGAGGCGATCTGCGCCTCGCGGACGTCCTCCTCGGACAGGCTCATCAGCTCGGCGAGTTCCTTCACCGTGGGGGTGCGGCCGAGCCGGCTGCGCAGTTCCTCGGTGGCGCGTGCGAGCTGCACGCGGGCTTCCTGCAGACGGCGGGGCACGTGCACGGCCCAGGTGGTGTCGCGGAAGAACCGCTTCATCTCACCGACGATGTAGGGGATCGCGAAGGAGGTGAACTCGACCTCGCGGGTCAGCTCGAAACGGTCGATCGCCTTGATCAGGCCGATCATGCCGACCTGGACGATGTCCTCCATCTCCTCCGCGCCGCGGCTGCGGAACCGGCCGGCGGCGAAGCGGACCATGGACATGTTCATCTCGATCAGCGTGTTGCGCGCGTACTGGTACTCGGGCGTGCCCTCTTCCAGCACGGCCAGCTGGTCGAAGAACATCCGCGACAGCTCGCGGGCGTCCTTGGGCGCGACCTTGGACGGATCGGCGACCTCCGGCAGACGCACCTCGTCCGTGTCCGTTTCTGCAGCTATGGCTGTCGCCATCATGCTTCCCTCCCCATCCGTCCAGCTCGGCACCGACAACGTCTCGCGTCGGCGCAAGCCCGTCTACCCCGACTTCACGCATACATGCGCACCCAATTTCCGCAGCGTCCGCGAGTGGACCTCGAGGGGCCCGGCGAGCGGGCGCGGTGACGGCGGTCCGGGTGCGTCGGCGAGGGTCAGGGGATGTCCCCGGTGTGGTGGAAGCGGCAGCTCACTCCGGGGCCGGGTCTGCGGGGCTCGCCGGGCCGCGGGTCGTACAGGGAGCGGCCGCCGGGGAACCGTCCCAGCTCGGTGGGCAGGGCGGCGCCGTCGTCGACCTCCTCCGGGCGCCAGCCGGTGATGTCCAGCAGCAGCCCGTCCAGCGGCCCTCCCGTGAGCGCGGCGTACGTCTGGTGCGGCGAGGGTCCCGGGTCGGGATCGTCGTGGTCGTGGCCGTAGACCCGGCCCCGCAGCAGCTGCTCGTCTCCGTTCATGCCGCTCAGCCTCGCAGCCCCCACTGACAATGCCCCCTGCCCGGGCCGCACGTGCCGAGGAGGCAGGTGCTGATCCGCTCCAGGCGCGGCTCCTCGCTCAGACCCTCGCCCGGCGGCGGACGGTGAGGACCCGCATCGTCAGGGCGACGGCCAGCAGGACCCAGGCGACGGCGCAGTAGCCCCACGCGGTCGTACCGCGTACCGCGCCGACGGAGGCCCAGACGGCCCACAGTGCGACCAGCACGGCCAGCGCGGTCCAGGCGATGTCGGCGATACGGGTGGGCAGTTGGGCGCGCTGCCTGGTGCCGGGTTCGAGGGTGCCGAGTCCATGTTGCTGCGGCGCGTCGTGACGCGACATGACCGGTTCCTCCCATGAGGTGAGGGTGTGTGCTCCCGTGGGGGTTCCGGATACCCGGCGCCGGGGCCGGCACGCCGTCAACTGCTCGTGCCGTTACGGAAGATGGGCCTCCGGAGCGGGGCGGGACCGTGGTGCGGGAACGCAGGCAGCCCCTGGCCGGCTTCTGCCAACAGCGCCCCGCAGGAGCCGAATTGGCCCGTACCAGAACCTTGACACGCGCTTGCATCACTTCTTAAATCATGAACTGAAATAAGACCCCCACGACGCACCGCGGCAGTCCCGACGCAAGCGATCTGTCATGTGCACTGCACTACAGGACAGGTCGTTCGGGCGGCGGGGCCGATACCCGCTCGGGCGTCTCCCAGCGACGGCTGACCTTCCCCCTCCCCCACCCCTGCCGTACCCCCGGCACAGGAGAAGCCATGCTTCCTGCTCCCCGTCCCGCCCGCACCGCTGCGCGCAGACACCTCGTCGCCGCTCTGGCGGCTGCCGCCACCGTCTTCTCGCTGGTCGGCGCCGTTCCCCCGGCGCAGGCCGCCCCGGCCGCCCCCACCGCCGCGGCCGCGCTGCCCGACAGCTGGTCCACGGTGGTCAACAGCGGCAGCGGCAAGTGCCTGGACGCCCGGGCGGCGGCCACCGTCAACGGCACGGCCGTGCAACAGTACACCTGCAACAGCAGCACCGCCCAGCAGTGGAGCTTCACGCCGACCAGCGACGGCTACGTGCGCATCGACAACCGCAACGACGCCCGGCAGGTCGTGGACGTCAGCGACGTCTCCACCGCCGACAACGCGGCCGTCCACCTGTGGACGTACGGCGGGGGCGCCAACCAGCAGTGGCGTGCCGTCGACGAGGGCGGTGGCGCCTACCGCTTCGTCAACCGGCACAGCGGCAAGTGCCTGGACGTCCCCGGCGCGTCGACGGCCGACAGCGTCCAGCTGGTGCAGTACACCTGCAACGGCACGGCGGCGCAGCGCTTCCAGGTGGCCCCGGTGAACACCGCCCCGGGAGACGCCGACCTCGGCCCCAACGTGGCCGTGTTCGACCCGAGCATGCCCTCCTCGACGATCCAGAGCCGGCTGGACTCGATCTTCCGGCAGCAGGAGACCAACCAGTTCGGTTCGCAGCGCTACGCGGTGATGTTCAAGCCGGGCACCTACAGCAACGACGTCAACGTCGGCTTCTACACACAGGTGCTCGGCCTCGGCCAATCGCCCGACTCGGTCACCATCAACGGTGCCGTGCACGTGGAGGCGGACTGGTTCCCGCCGCAGAACGCCACCCAGAACTTCTGGCGCGGCGCGGAGAACCTGTCCGTGAACCCCACCGGCGGCACCGACCGCTGGGCAGTGTCCCAGGCATCGGGCTACCGGCGCATGCACGTGCGCGGCAACCTCGAACTCAGCGACGGCGGCTGGTCCAGCGGCGGCTTCATGGCCGACAGCAAGATCGACGGCCAGGTGCGCTCCGGCAGCCAGCAGCAGTGGCTGACCCGCAACTCGCAGCTCGGCAGCTGGACCGGCTCCAACTGGAACATGGTCTTCGTGGGCAGCCAGGGCGTCCCGGGCAACAGCTTCCCCAACCCGCCCTACACGACGGTCGACCGGACGCCGACCGTCCGGGAGAAGCCCTTCCTGTACGTCGACGGAGCCGGCGCCTACCGGGTGTTCGTCCCGTCGCTGCGGGCCGACTCCTCCGCCACCACGTGGGTCGGCGGGAACGCGGCCGGCACCTCACTCGGCATCGACCAGTTCTTCGTCGTCAAGCCGGGCGCGACCGCGGCGCAGATCAACGCCGCCCTCGCCGAGGGCAAGAACCTGCTGGTCACTCCGGGCGTGTACCACCTGAACCAGACCCTGCGCGTGACCCGGGCGAACACCGTGGTCCTCGGCCTGGGGCTCGCCACCTTCGTCCCGGACAACGGCGTCACGGCCATGACCGTCGCCGACGTCGACGGCGTGAAGATCGCCGGGGTCCTCTTCGACGCGGGCACCACCAACTCCTCTTCCCTGGTGGAGATCGGGCCGTCCGGCGCGTCCGCGGACCACGCGGCGAACCCGACCTCGCTGCACGACGTGTACTTCCGCGTGGGAGGTGCCGCCGTCGGCAAGGCGACCACGAGCCTCGTGGTCAACAGCGACGACGTCATCGGCGACCACATGTGGATCTGGCGCGGCGACCACGGCGCGGGCATCGGCTGGAACACCAACACCGCCGACACCGGACTCGTGGTGAACGGTGACGACGTGACCATGTACGGCCTGTTCGTCGAGCACTACCAGAAGCACCAGACCGTCTGGAACGGCAACGGCGGCCGCACGTACTTCTACCAGAACGAGATGCCCTACGACCCGCCCAGCCAGGCCGCCTGGATGAACGGCTCGACGCAGGGCTACGCCGCCTACAAGGTCGCCGACTCCGTCACCAGCCACCAGGCGTACGGGCTGGGCAGCTACTGCTACTTCAACGTCAACCCGTCCGTCACGGCCGAGCGCGCCTTCGAGGTGCCGAACCGGCCCGAGGTCCGCTTCCGGAACATGGTGACCGTCTCGCTCGGGGGCACCGGCACCATCCGGCACGTCATCAACGACCGGGGCGGGCCGTCGAACTCCTCGACCAACGTGGCGAATCTGGTCAGCTACCCGTGAGGCGGCTCGCGGCACGGCTGCTGCTCCTGACGGCGCCTGCCGGGGCTGATCGCCCCGGCCCACGCCGGACAGGCCGCCCCCGCCGCCGTCCGGGCCCCGCGTCCGACGCCATCGCCCTCTCCACGGCCGGGCGGAGGTTCCGGCTGACCGCCCACTCCTGACCCGCTCCCGGGGTCCGACGGCGCACCGCCGTCGGACCCCGGTCCTTTCGGCTGCCGCTCGGCGCCGCCCGAGGTCCTGGCACGGCCGGGGGGGCGGCGCGCCAGGTGTGCACACCTCGAAGCGGGATAAAAGAGGTGGCGACCGGAAGGGGGTTGCCGTGGCCGTCGAATTCGATCTGGGTGAGGTGCTGGCGGCTGCCGAGGACGCCGCTCCCATGGAGTCGGTCGACGTGGTGGCCGGCTATCTGCAGAAGCGCTTCGGTGCGGTGTCCACCTCTTTCCTGTTCCTCGACTTCGTCGGCCAGGAACTGGTGCGGCTCAAGGCGGCGGGCACCGGCTCCGACGACACGGGCGCCGAGCGCACCCCGCTGCGCGACAGCCCCTACGACCGGGTGCTGCGCACGCAGCGGCTGCACGAGGAGACGGACGCGGAGGGAAGACAGCGGGTCATCGCCCCCGTCACCAACCGCGGCGACTGCGTCGGCGTACTGGAGATGACGCTCCCCCACACCGACGAGACGGTGCTGCGGCACGTCACCGAGGCGGCGCACGCGCTGGCGTACATCATCGTGACCGACCGGCGCTTCACCGACCTCTACCAGTGGGGGCAGCGCACCACCCCCCTGACCCTGGCCGCGGAGATCCAGCACCAGCTGCTGCCCTCGGCGTCCTCCTGCGAGGCGCCGCAGTTCACCGTCGCCTGCGCCCTGGTCCCCGCGGACGACATCGGCGGCGACACCTACGACTACTGCCTCGACCGGGACACCCTGCACCTGTCGCTGACCGACGCCATGGGGCACGACGTCGACTCCGCCCTCCTGGCCACGCTGCTGCTCGGCGCCCTGCGGGGTGCCCGCCGGGCCGGGTGCAACGTGCTGGAGCAGGCCCGTCAGGCGCACCGGGCGATGCTGGCGCACGGCCGCGGTGCGCTCGCCACCGGGCAGCTGCTGTGCATCGAGTTCCAGGAGGAGCGCGTCGAGCTGATCAACGCGGGCCACCCCTGGCCGCTGCGGCTGCGCGACGGCACCGTGGAGGAGATCCGCCTCTCGGTGAACCTGCCGTTCGGCGTCCCCTCGCCGGTGCCCTACCGGATCCAGGAGATCGACCTGCGCCCGGGGGACAGGCTGCTGCTGGTCACCGACGGCATGCAGGACCGCCGGGCCGCCGCCGTCGACCTGCGCGCCCTGCTGCGCGACACCCGCGACCTGCACCCCCGGCAGGCGGTGCAGGTCCTCACCAACGCCGTCAAGGACGCGTGCGACGGGCATCCCGAGGACGACGCCACGGTGATGTGCCTCGACTGGCACGGCCGCAACGGCACCGTCTGACCGGTACGCCCCCCTCACCTGCCGTGGGACCCGTGGGTTCGCCGTGCTCATCTGAGGCTGCTGAGCCCCATGCGGCGAATCGCATGCGTGTACGGCCCAGGTCAGGGCACTCGGTAGGCGCGGATCGGCCACCGCCGCGGCCACAGGGGCCGCGGCCCTCCGGCGGCCGACGTAAGACCCGCCAAGGGGAGAGACCGTGACGTTGCGTATCGGGGCAGAAGAAGAGTTCCACGTGGTGGACGTGGAGAGCGGGCGCCTGGTGCCACGGGGACGAGCCGTGCTCGAGCGGCTCGACAGACCCGGGTTCACCACCGAGCTCCAGCGGTCGTCGGTGGAGCGCAACAGCGAGGTGCACGACACCCTCGACGCCCTCCACGCCGACCTCGTCGGGGCCAGGCGCCGGCTGGACGCGGCCGCGTCCTCCCTCGGGCTCGCGGTGGTGGCGGCCGGCACGGTCCCCCTCGCCCGGCTCGGCTCCGAGGACGTCACCGACGACCCCCGCTACCGGAACATGGCCGACGAGTACCGCAAGCTCGTGCACGAGCAGCTCGTCTGCAGCGCCCAGATCCATGTCGACGTGCCCGACCGGGACACCGCCGTGCGCGCCATGTGCCTGGTGTCGCCCTGGCTGCCGCCGCTGCTCGCACTGTCGGCGAGCTCGCCGTTCTGGCTGGGCTCGGACACCGGCTACGCCAGCTGGCGCACGATGGTGTGGCAGCGCTGGCCCACCACCGGCCCCGCCGGCTGCCACGGCAGCGCCCAGGAGTACGACGCCGCCGTCGCCGAGCTGATCGGTTCGGGCGTCATCAGCGACCCCGGGATGCTCTACCACGACGTACGGCCGTCGGCGCACCAGAAGACCCTGGAGCTGCGCATCTGCGACGCCTGCCCGCGGGCCGAGACGGTCGTGCTCATCGCCGGGCTGTTCCGCGCGCTGGTGCGCGACGCCTGCGAACGGCTGGAGAAGGACAGCGGCCCGGTCTGCGACGGCCACCACGAGTGGCTGCGCGCCGCCACCTGGCGCGCCGCCCGCTCCGGCCTCGAAGGACCCCTGGTCGACCCGCGGACGCGGCGGGCGGCCCCGGCCCCCGCGGTGCTGCGCCGGATGCGCGACCGACTGCGCCCGGCCCTGCAGGCCGCCGGCGACTGGGAGACCGTGAGCACCCTGCTGGACGAGGCCCTCGCCGCCGGAAGCGCCGCACAGCGGCTGCGCCGCGTGGCGGCCTCCGAGGACCTGCTCGCCAGCGTCGACCTGCTGGTCGACGAGACGCGCGGCGGGCGCACCCTGCGGCGCACCGCCCCCGCCGCCCTGCGGCCGGTCGCCGGCGGCGGTACGGCCCTGGCCCGCCCGGCGCTCCGCCGGAGCGCTGCCGGAGGAGTCGCAGGCTGAGTCCCGTGCCGCACCACCTTCTTCTTCCGCTCTCCCCGGCTTCCCGCCGAACCGGCAGACCGGGCTGCGCCGGTCCGCCGGCATCACCGTCGCGATCAAGGAGTTGTTCCCCCATGCCCAGCTCGTGGCCCCTTTCCCCGGCGCCGCACGCCGCCCGTCCCGTGCCCCGGCCCGCTTCGGTCGTGGACGGAGAAGAAGGGGGGCGTGCCTGATGTGCGGTCTCAGCGGTGAGATCCGCTTCGACGGGCGGAAGCCGGACATCGCGGCGGTCGAGCGCATGACCGACCGGCTCGCGCCGCGGGGTCCCGACGGGCGGGGACTGTGGTCCCAGGGGCCGGTGGCCCTCGGCCATCGCCGGCTCAAGATCATCGGCCTGTCGGAGACCGGCGCCCAGCCCATGACCGACCCGGGCGGCCGGGTGGCCGGCGTCTTCAACGGCTGCGTCTACAACTACCGCGAGCTGCGCGAGGAACTGCGCCGCCTCGGCCACATGTTCTTCTCCGACTCCGACACCGAGGTGGTGCTGAAGGCGTACGAGGAGTGGGGCACCGCCTGCGTCGAGCGCTTCTACGGCATGTTCGCGTTCGTCCTGGTGGAGCAGGACACCGGCCGGGTCGTGCTGGGCCGGGACCGGCTGGGCATCAAGCCGCTGTACCTCGCTCAGACCGCCGACCGGCTCCGCTTCGCCTCGTCGCTGCCCGCGCTGCTGGCCGGGGACGGCGTCGACACCTCCCTCGACCCGGTCGCGCTGCACCACTACTTCAGCTGGCACGCCACGGTGCCGGGCGAGCGCACCGTCCTGAACGGCGTGCGCAAGCTGCCGCCCGCCACCGTCCGGGTCCTCGAGCCGGACGGCACGCAGCGCGACCACTGCTACTGGCAGCCTGAGTACGTCCGCCGCCCCGAGCACGCCGGGATGAGCGCCGACGACTGGACGAACGCCGTACTGGAGTCGCTGCGCACGGCCGTACGCCGCCGGATGGTCGCCGACGTGCCGGTCGGCGTGCTGCTGTCGGGCGGCCTCGACTCCAGCCTCATCGTCGCCCTGCTGGCCGAGGAGGGGCAGCGGGACCTGGCGACCTTCAGCGTCGGCTTCGAGTCCGAAGGGGGCGAGGAGGGCGACGAGTTCCACTACTCCGACCTCGTGGCGCGCCACTTCGGCACCGACCACCACCAGCTGATGGTGCCCTCCGACCGGGTGTCCCAGGCGCTCGACGGGGCGATCGCCGCCATGAGCGAGCCGATGATGAGCCACGACGTGGTCGCCTTCCACCTGCTGTCCGAGCAGGTCGCCAAGGAGGTCAAGGTCGTGCAGAGCGGCCAGGGCGCCGACGAGGTGTTCGCGGGCTACGGCTGGTACCCCGCCATGGCGGACGTCCCGCGCGCGCGGGCCGCGGAGGCGTACATCGACACCTACTCCGACCGCTCGCACGCCGACCTCGCCCGCATCCTGGAGCCGGCCCTGCTCCCCGCGCGGGACGTGTCCGCCGAATTCGTACGGCGGCACATGGCGGGCCCGGGCGCCGAGACCGCGCTGGACGCGGACCTGCGACTGGACACACACGTGCTGATGGTCGACGACCCGGTCAAGCGCGTCGACAACATGACGATGGACTGGGGTCTGGAGGCGCGCGTGCCGTTCCTCGACCACGACCTGGTCGAGCTGGCCGCCGCCTGCCCGCCGGAACTGAAGCTCGCCGACGGCGGCAAGGGCATCCTGAAGGCCGCGGGGCGCAAGGTGCTGCCCCGGGAGGTCGTGGACCGGCCCAAGGGCTACTTCCCGGTGCCGGCCATCAAGCACATGGCCGGTCCGGTGCTGGACCGCGTCCGCGAGGCCCTGACCGCACCCGAGGCCAAGGGCCGCGGGGTGTTCCGTCAGGAGTACGTGACCGAACTGCTCGCCGCGCCCGACGCGCACCGCACCCGTCGTGGGGCGAACACGTTGTGGCAGGTAGCTTTGCTGGAGATATGGCTGCAGACGCACGGGATCAACTGACCGGCAGGCGCGCGGAGCGGGCCGCCTCACCCCCCCGGGCCGGGGCGCCGGGGACGACCGCTCCCCCGGCTCCGGGCTCACCCTGGCCGGCGGCGGACGGACGGGACACCGCCGCCCGGTTGTGGGACCTGCTGGACGCCGGTCCGGCGGCGGACCCGGCGTCCGGCGGCACGCCGGCCGCGCCCGCGCCGGCGCCCCTGCACCTGCCCGACGCCACGGCGCCCGACGACGGTCCCACGGTGCTCGCGGGGCACGGCTGCTGGTATCCGTCGACGGACCCGAGCGGCCGGCAGGTGGCGTTCATCTGCGACCGGCGCGGAGTACCGCAGTTGTGGGCCGGGCCCGTCGACGGGGACGTGCACCTGCTGGATGCCGACCCGGACCCGGTCATCGAGGTGTCCTGGTCCCCCGACGGCAGGTGGATCGCCTACACGACCGCTCCCGAGGGCGGCGAGCTGACCCGCGTGCTGTGCGTGCGCCCCGACGGCACCGGGCGGCGCGTCCTGGCCGGGGCCGAGCCGGGCAGCTCCGCCCATCTGGGGTGCTGGCGGCGCGACGGTTCGGCCGTCGCGGTGACCGTGGCGGAACCTCCGGCGAGCACCGGTACGGGCGGACCGGAGGCGGCACCGGTACGGGCCGAGAGCGGGGCGCCCGGCCCGTCGCTGCCCCCCGGCTGGGACACGCGGGACGGCCCCGCCGTCCTGCTGGGCGGGCAGCCGTCCGCCCCCACCCCCTCGTTCGCCCTCACCGGCGACGACCGCGCCCCCGACGCCCAGCGGCCGGGCGGTGAGGAACCGGTGCCGCTGACGCTGTCCACGTACCTCGTCGACCCCGAGGGCGCCTCGGCGCCGGTGTTCCTCGCGAGCGAGCTCGGCGCGGCCACCCTGCGGGTGTGCGACCTGAGCCGTGACGGACGGCTGGCCCTGCTGCGGCGCGGGCCCCGGGGCCGCCGCGAGGCGCTGGTCGTCGACACCCGCGACATGCGGATCACCTGCGCCCTGCACGTCGCCGACGGCGATCCCTGGATCGGCGGCTTCTCGCCCGACGGCCGGACGGTGTGGCTGCGCAGCGACCACGACCGGGAGTTCGCCGCCCTGTACGCGCTGCGTCTCGACGGGCGGGGACGGCGCACGGGTCTCTCCGTGGCGGCGGAACGCCCGGACTGCGGCCTCGACGTGCTCGCCGTGGACCGCGACGGCCGGGGCGCCGCACTCGTCTGGAACGTGCGCGGCGTGAGCGAACTGGAGATCGTCGCGCTGCACACGGCGGCGGCAGCGGAGCGCGTGGACGGGGCCGCGGGCAGGACGGGTCCCGGCGGCGGGGCCACGGCCCCGGCGGCCGGCTCCCCCGTCGCGGCCGGGCCCGCCGCGTCGGTCGGACCCGCGCGCAGCGTGCCGCTCCCCCACGAGGTCGTCACCCGCGTCGCCCCCACCGGCGACCCCGACGGCCCGGTGGTGGCGCTGTCCGGTTCGCAGCGCCGCCCGGGTCTGTGGTGGCTGCACCAGGGAACGGCCCTGCGCACCCCCTGGTCCTCCCGGGACGAGGACACGGTCCCCGGTGACCGTCCGCCCGTGCGGCCCCTGCCGATGCGGCCCACCGCCCGGGACGGGCTCACCCTCGGCGGCTGGTACTACCGCGCACCGGGCCGGGCGCCCGGCGAGCCCGCGCCCTGCGTCATCCACCTGCACGGCGGCCCCGAGGACCAGGAACGCCCCGTCTTCGATCCGCTGTACCACGAGCTCGTCGGCCGGGGCCTGGACGTCTTCGCACCCGACGTGCGCGGCTCCTCCGGCTACGGGCGCTCCTTCGTCGACGCCGACCTGGGCACGGGGCGGTTCGCCGCGATCGACGACGTCGCGGACTGCGCGGCCCACGCGATCCTGGCCGGCCTGGCCGATCCGAGGCGGCTCGCCGTCATGGGCCACTCGTACGGCGGCTACCTGACGCTGGCCTCGCTGGTGTGGCATCCGGACCTGTTCCGCACGGGCGTCGCCGTCTGCGGCATGTCGGACTTCGCCACGTTCTTCGCCGGCACGGAGCCGTGGATCGCCCGGTCGGCGGCGCACAAGTACGGGCATCCGGACCGCGACCGGGACCTGCTGCGCTCCCTGTCGCCGATGAGCCGCATCGACGCCCTGCGGGCGCCGGTGATGGCGGTGCACGGTCAGCACGACACCAACGTGCCGCCGGGCGAGTCCGAGCAGTTCGTGCGGGCGGCCAGGGAGCGCGGTGTGGAGGCGGAACTGGTCGTCCTGCAGCACGAGGGCCACGACTTCCGCCGTGCCGACAACCGCCGCTTCTTCCGCCGCACGGCGGCGGACTGGATCCAGCGCCATCTGACGGGCTGACCGCCGCCCCCGGCCGCCCGGTGCCGCAGCTCAAGGGGCGGGCGGCTTGATCTCCCCCGCGAAGCCGATGATCTGGTCGATGAGGCTCCGGCGCAGATGGACGACATCGGTGCCCACGAGACGGGGACCTCCGTCCGGTGTGGTGAACACCCACTGGTAGCGGGCCCATTCGTCGGGCATGTCGACCGCCGAGCAGCGCACCATCGTGCCGGCGCCCGCCGGGTGGCGCCGGGCCCGGCCCCCGAGCCGCCCGTCCGGGCGGCTGCGGGTGGCCCGGCTCACCGGCACCGGCGAGGTCTTCCCTGTCGTCGGCGGCGTCGGCGGCGACTTCGTGACTCAGTCCTCCGAGACCCGGATGATCGTCTTGCCGGGAGCGCGCTTGCCGCCGGGGGCGAAGGCCGCGGGCGCCTCGGACAGGGGCCGTACGTCCCCGACGAGGGGCCGGAGCCGTCCGTCCCGTACGCGGCGGACCAGGTCGGCGAGCCGGACGCGATCGGGTTCCACGACGAAGAACACGGCCCGGCCGTTCTCCGGCCGGATCCGGGGCGGTTCGGCGACGGTGACCAGGGTGCCGCCGTCGCGTACCAGCGCGGTCGAGCGGTCCAGGATCTCACCGCCGAGCACGTCGAGGACGAGGTCGACCTCGCCGACGTCCTCCAGCCGGTCGCTCCGGAGGTCCACGAACGCGTCCGCGCCCAGCCCGAGCACCGTCTCGCGGGAGCCGGCCCTGCCGGTGCCGACGACCCGTGCCCCGGCTTCGCGGGCGAGCTGCACGGCGAGCGATCCGACCCCGCCCGCGGCGCCGTGGACGAGTACGGTCTGGCCGGTGGTGAGGCGGCCGTGGTCGAACAGGCCCTGCCAGGCGGTCAGTCCGGAGATCGGCAGGGCCGCTGCGACGGTGTGGTCCACGTCCGCCGGGAGGGGGGCGAGGTTGCGGGCCTCGACCGCGACGTACTCGGCGAGCGACCCGTCGCGGGCCCAGTCGCCGAGGCCGAACACCCGCTGGCCCACGCCGAGTCCGGTGGTGCCGTAGCCGAGTCCGACGACGACGCCGGACAGTTCGTGCCCGGGGACGCTCGGGGTGCGGTCCCGGCCGGCGCGGTCCGTCCAGGTCGCCGGCCAGTCGAGCTCCCCGGGGGTGAAGCCGGCGGCGTGCACGCGCACGACGACGTCGTTCTCGGCGGCGTGCGGGTGGTCGATCTCGGTCAGGGAGAGCCCGGCGATCCCGGCGGAGCGGTCTCGGACGGTGACGGCGTGCATGGCGGTTCCTTTCGCCGATCGTGCAGGGGACGTGGGTGGGGTGATCACTGCGGCCAGGCCGACCCGGTGACACGCTCGACCATGCCGGTGCGCCGGAAATCGGGGACGAGATGCTCGAGGACATCGGAATTCACGGTGCCGTACGTCGTTTCCGGTCGGTTCTTCAGGCCGGCCACGAATTCCTGCAGGAACTCCCGCTTGAAGTCGCCGCGCGGGTGGACGTCGGTGATTTCCCGCACCTGATCCGCGTCCAGCTCGTCCAGTCCCCAGCCGATGGCGTCGGTCAGTACGCCGAAAGCGGTGGCAGCGATCTCCGGCCCCATCCGGGCGGGGATGCCCGGCGTCGTGTGCAGGGCCACCGCCTGCCACACGACGTCCGCCGCAGCGGCGGAGAAGCCCTGGTCGAGGAGGAACTTACGGGCGTGGTCCGCCCCGTCGAGCTCGAACCGCTGCACGGCGCCGGAGAACGGCGTCAGCAGGCCCGTGTCGTGGAACAGGGCGGCGAGGCAGAGCAGCTCGGGGTCCGGCCGGAGGCCGAGCGCCCGGGAATGGAGGGAGCCGAAGAGGAAAACCCGCCGGGAATGATGGAAGACCAGAGGGCTTACCATTTCCCGGACGCGGCGGGTGGCTTCGTCGGTCGCCGCGGTCACGGGGAACGCGATTCCAGCGACTGTGTCGGTCATGACGTTCGTTCTTTCGTCGGTCCGGGCGGCACCGGCATGTTCCGGATGTCACCCGCGTCGGTTCCGGTGTCACCAGCGCGTCCGGGACGTCACCGGCGGAGTGCTGTTCCGCCGGTGCGAGGGAGGTGGTGCGCCGGTGCGGATGTGTTCCTTGCCTCCACCGTGCCGTGCGGCCGCCCGGGGCGCCGCCCCGGTCCGGCCATGAACCACCCGAATCAGGACAGGCAGGAAGGGCCATCGTGAGATCCACCGCGCACCACGTCGCGATCCTCGTCTACGACGGGGTCAAGCTGCTGGACGTCGCCGGTCCCGCCGAGGTGTTCGAGGAGGCCAACCGGCTCGGCGCCGGCTACCGGGTCCGGCTGCTGTCGCCCGCGGGCGCTCCCGTCACCTCGTCGATCGGCATCAGGGTCGCGGTCGACGGAGCGGCGGCGGCGGAGCAGCCCCCGGGCACGCTCGTGCTGCCGGGCGGTGACGTGTACCCGCGCACCCCGATCGGCCGCGATTTGGTGGAGGCGACGCGGGCGCTGGCCCTCGGCGCGGGACGGGTGGCGTCCGTCTGCACCGGGGCGTTCGTCCTCGGCGCCACCGGCCTGCTCGACGGCAGGCGCGCCACGACCCACTGGAAGGTCACGCACAAGCTCGCCGAACGCCACCCGAGGACGCGGGTCGAACCGGACGCCCTCTTCGTCCGCGACGGCACGGTCTACACGTCGGCGGGTGTGAGCGCGGGCATCGATCTCGCGCTGGCCCTGGTCGAGGAGGACCACGGCCCCGACCTCACCCGCGAGGTCGCCCGCGCGCTCGTGGTCTACGTGCAGCGCTCGGGGGGCCAGTCGCAGTTCTCCGCCCCGCTGCGGGGGCCGGCGCCCAAGGCTCCCGCGCTGCGCACCGTGACGGACCTGGTGCTGGCCGACCCCGCGGGCCGGCACTCGCTCACCGATCTCGCCGGGCACCTGAACATGAGCCCTCGCCACCTCACACGGCTCTTCCGCGACGAGCTGTCCACCACGCCCGCCCGGTACGTCGAGTCCATCCGGTTCGATCTGGCGAAGTCGCTGCTCGACCAGGGGCACACGGCGACGCAGGCGGCGCTCCTCGCGGGCTTCCCGAGCTACGAGAGCCTGCGCCGGGTCTTCGCCCGCGAGGTGTCCCTGAGCCCTGCCGCCTACCAGAGGCGCTTCCGGACGACCCGGCGGGACGACACGAAGGGTGCTTCCGCCGGGGAGCCGGGAGTCCGGGGGTGAGGACGACGAGGCCGAGCGAGCACCGTGTCGGTGTCCTCCTGTTCGACGGTATGAAGACGTTCACGGACGGGTTCCGGCACCGCCCGGCGACCACCTTCGGCACGGTCGACGCGGACGTGCTCGCACACTTCGTGCCCGGTTTCCGCCGCGTCGACTTCGTGGACGTCGTCAGCCGCTCCGACTGGCCGGAGTGAGCGCTGCCCGGTCCGGGCGAGCGGTGCCCCCGGCGGGGTCAGCGGCGGAGCGTGCCCGGGAACCTCAGCCGTCGTTCCTCGCGACCGCCGCGTCGAGGACGGGGCCCAGTTCGCGGGCCACGGTCTTCAGAGGGCGCACGTCCTGCTCGGCGCGGGCGAGGAGGACGGCCCCCTCCAGGCTGCTGATCATGAGCGTGGCGAGGGCGCCCGCCCGCTCCCCCGGCACGCCCATGCCGGTCAGGGCGTCGGCCACCGCCGCGGTCCACCGGCCGAAGGCGGCGGAGGCGGCTCGGCGGGTGGAGGGGGCGGTGTGCGCGCAGTCGACCGTGGCGGCCGCGACCGGGCAGCCGCCGGCGAACCCGGCCGTCTCGTACTCGTCGGTCCACTGCCGCACCATCGCGGCGAACAGTCCGCTCGGTGTCGGCTCGGGCAGGGCGGCGAGGAACCGGGCGACCCGCTTGGCGGCGTAGCCGCCCGCCCAGCCCACGGCCTCGTCGACCAGTTGCGTCTTGCCGCCGGGGAAGTAGTGCTGGAGGGAACCGCGCGGGGCGCCCGCGTCGACGGCGACCTCGCGCATGCCGGTGGAGACGACCCCGTCACGCCGGATGAGCTGGGCCGCGCTGAAGACCATCCGCTCCCGCGGTCCCCGTGCGCCCTCCGCCATCGCCGTCTCCGTTCGCCGCCCGCACTCGCCGTCCCGTCCCCGTTGCACCCTATGACGGTCGTCATGACGACGGCTACTATGACGACGGTCATAGCCGGGGGTCCCGGCGGCGGCCTGCCCTGCGGGCGGGCGGAAAGGGCGGTGCGTCATGGACGTCGGTTTCATCGGCCTGGGGGTCATGGGACAGCCCATGGCCCTGAACCTGGCCCGTGCCGGGACGCGGCTCGTGGTGTGGAACCGCACGGCCGGGCGGTGCGAGCCGCTGCGCGCGGCCGGGGCCGACGTGGCGGCGAACGCCGGGGAGGTGTTCCACCGGGCGGGCACGGTCTTCCTCATGCTGGCCGACGAGGCCGCCCTCGACACGGTGCTCGGGCGCGGTACACCGGACTTCGGCGCGCGCGTGGCCGGCCGCACGGTCGTCCACATGGGCACGACCTCGGCCGAGTACTCCCGCGCGCTGCGGGACGACGTCCGCAGCGCGGGCGGACGGTACGTCGAGGCGCCGGTCTCCGGGAGCCGCGTGCCCGCCGAGCGGGGTGAGCTGGTGGGGATGCTGGCGGGGGACGAGGACGCCGTGGCGGCCGTGCGGCCGCTGCTCGCCCCGATGTGCCGGGAGACCTTCCTGTGCGGGCCCGTCCCGGGGGCGCTGCTCATGAAGTTCTCCGTGAACCTGTTCCTGATCACCCTGGTCACCGGGCTGGCGGAGTCCTTCCACTTCGCCGAACGGCACGGGCTGGACCAGGAGTTGCTGCGGGACGTCCTGGACGCGGGCCCCATGGCCAGCGCCGTTTCACGGGTCAAGGCTCCGAAGCTGCTGGAGCGTGACTTCTCGGTCCAGGCGGCCGCGGCGGACGTGCTGAAGAACAACCGGTTGATCGCGGAGGCCGCCCGCAAAGCCGACCTGGCGTCCCCGCTCCTCGACGTCTGCCACGCCCTCTACGACGAGACGGTGCGGCGGGGGCACGGGGGCGAGGACATGGTCGCGGTCCTTCGCGCGATCGAGGCCCGGACCGAGGAGCCGACGGCGTAGGCGAGGGCGGCGGACACGCGGGAAAGCGAGAGGCGGGGACGGCGGGCAGGCGGGGACGGCGGACCGGCGGGGGCCTGTGCGGCGGCTGGTGCGCCTGCGGCCGCCGGCCTCACAGCACGGCGAGCAAGCGCTCCAGCGGTTGCGGCACCTGGTGCGCTTCGAGCGCCTCGACCAGGGCGCGACCGTAATGGATCTTGCGGCCCTTCTTCGTCCCGAGGAACCGCCGGAACTGCTGCTGCGGAGCGCGTCCTTGCTGGGCGGGCTGGCGGAGGAAGGTCTGCAGGGGCCGCCCGTCGCCTTCCTCCCGGACGAGTTCCGCCACTCGCGCGACGCCCAGCGCGCGGATGAGCTCGTCCTCCAGATCGGCGGCGCAGACGAAGAAGTCGCGCTGTGCCGCCCCGGCCGCCTCGAAACCGCGGGCGTAGTAGTCCCGTTCGGCCTCGTCGCACAGTCCCGTGAGGCGCAGCCCCAGCCCGGGCGAGCCCAGCAGGCGGGCGTAGCGCCCGACGCTCATGGCGCCGCCGATCGACAGGACGCACACCCCCTCGGCCGCCAGGTCCCGGCCCCGGCCGGCCGCCAGCGCGTTGACCGCCGCCACGTCGCGGCGCCCTTCGAGCAGGACGGCGGCCCGCACCCCCAGCCGGGACGCCAGTTCGCGGGCGGGCCCGCCGGAACCGCCCACGGCCCATGCGGCCACCGCGTCCTCGAACGCCCCCATGTCACCCATGCCCCGAGTCTGGGCCCCAGCCGCCCCCGAGCGCGAGCCCGTTTCCACCGACGGACCGCCAGGGCCGTAAGCCCGGTGGCCTCGCCCGGTACACCGGCGCCCTGGCCCGGGACACCGTTGACTTCGTCCGGCACGAGTGCGCGGCTGTCGTCCCGCGCGCGCCGGTCAGGGCCGGTCCGCCGGCTGCGGCAGGTCCAGGTCGGCGTACACCGCGTGGTGGTCCGACGCGGGGGTGGGGTGGACCTGATGGTCGCGGGCGGTGATGCCGCGCAGGAAGACGTAGTCGAACTTGCTCTGCCAGTCGGTGGTCGGCCGGCAGGTACCCGTGGGTTCGGGGCGGCACCGGGGGTCGGTGTCCGTCGCCAGCGCCCACATGCCGGTGAGTTCGGGTGCTTCCGGCACGGCGTTGAAGTCGCCCAGGACGATCGCCCGTTCGTGCCGCGCCACCTGTTCGGTGAGGACCCCGACCTGGCCCGCGCGGACCTCCTCCTGGCGCCGCTGTGCGAGGTGGGTGTTGAAGACCCGGACCGGGCGGTCGCCCACGGTCGTGGTGACCGCCATGTACCCGCGGTCCTCGGATCCGCCGTCCGGATACTCGTCCGTGACGAGGTCGGACAGGGGGGCCGCCGAGAGGATCGCCTGGCCGAAGCCCCCGGGATTCCAGGGCAGGCCCCCGCAACGCCCCCAGCTCCGCAGGACCGACCCGTACGCCACGTGGTACACCAGCCCGTGCCGGTGCTCCAGGTAGTCGCGGATCCTCTCGACGTCCCGGACGCACGCCTCCTGCATGCCGACGACCTGCGGAGCGTACGCGGCGATCTCCGCGGCCCGCTCGACGTCACCCACCTCGCAGGGGTTGCAGATGTTCCACGTCATGACCCGGCCGGGTACGACGTCCTTCGCGGCCTCGACGGGTGAGGAGCTGCCGATGAGGCCGCCGCCCGGGGCGCTGGGTCCGATGAGCAGCAAGCACACCGCGGCCATGGCACCGGCGAGCAACCGCGGGCCTCTTCCGAGCACCAGGACCTCCTCAGGACGTCGCGCCTCTCATGCACGAGGTTATGGGATGGGTGGGTGAACGGTCGGGGCCGCCTGGGAAGTGCCCGTACCCGTGGCCGGCACCAGGGTGCCGTACGACCGCGGGGGCATCCGGCGCTCCTGGCCTGCGCCGTCGATCGCCGTCCCGTAGAGGCGGTTCACCCTCAGCCGGATCACCACGCGGCGCTCGTCGACCTGCTGCCGCAGGAACGCGTCCTCGTCCCCGGCCTTCGCGAACCCGGGCAGCATGGCGAGCAGCTCACGGCCGACCGCGTCGCCGGGGACCGTGGTGGGTTCGGAGATCTCGGCCTCGCCCTCCGCGACGGCGAAGGACCACATGTCCGGGCCCTGCACGTGCAGAGACGCGCGCGGGTCGTGACGCAGGTGCTTCACCTTGACGCGATCGGCCGTCGTGGAGAAGCGCAGGGTGCGCGACGCGGCGTCCCAGCTGTAGACCATCGTCGTCTGATGAGGATGGCCGCTGCGCTTCACGGTGGCGAGCGTGCCGAACTGCTGCGCGGCGAGCAGCTTGGTGGCGTCCTCGTCGGTCAGGGAGCGGGGCGTGGGTCGGTGAGTCATGCGATGCTCAACGCCCGGCAGGCCCGGACCATTTCGGGAAGGGCCGTCGAGCTCGCGCGAGTTGAGCAGCGCACGCGCCGTCGCGAGCAACCCGGCGGCACCGGCCGAGGGGTTCCTCGCATGGCGAGCACCTGGACACGACGGGAGTGCCCACCGAGTCGCGGGGCTCAGCCGGTCCCGCTGTCCCCGGCGAGGATGGCGCGGCCCGCCGTGAAGAGGCGTGCGCAGCGTTCCGTCATGGCCTGCGGTGTCTGGTCGGGGTGGGTGACCCACCAGCGGACCAGGGCCGTGCACAGGCCGCGCCAGGCGTAGGTGAGGGCGTCGGCGTCGAGCGGGTCGGTGGACCCCGCGGTGCGCAGCAGGTCGGCGGTGCCGACGGCGGCCAGCTCGTCGATGGCGTCGCGGTGGTGCGCGGCGCGCCGGGCGGCGGCGGTGCCGGGCGGCAGGGTCGCGTCGTAGAGGACGAACCAGGCCTCGCGCTGCCCGTCCAGAGCTGTGAACAGGGCGTTCAGCACCCGCAGGGGCGTGGGCGGTGCACCCGGGGCGGGTT
Organism: Streptomyces sp. NPDC003456; assembly: GCF_042878735.1. NCBI lineage: Bacteria > Bacillati > Actinomycetota > Actinomycetes > Kitasatosporales > Streptomycetaceae > Streptomyces > Streptomyces sp. NPDC003456. The sequence continues at coordinate 658,155 of NZ_JBIAOK010000002.1, read as the reverse complement.
CGGCCAGGGCGCTGCGGACGGCGTCCAGCAGGCGGGTGCCGACCGGGTCCAGGCAGGCCAGGTAGAGGTCCTGCTTGCCGCCGAAGTACTGGTGGAGCAGGGGCTTGGTGACGCCCACCCGTTCGGCGACGGCGGCCATGGTGGTGGCCTCGTAGCCGCGGCGGCCGAACTCCTCGGTGGCGGCCGCCAGGATCTGTCGTTCGCGTGCGGCCCTGGGCACTCCCTTGGTGCCGGCGCGTGAGGGAACCGTTGGCATGACACCGATATTACCCTAGGGTAATTTTCCGTCGGGTAACTTCCTGCGTCCCGTCGGGAGCACACGCATGTCCTCGTCCGCCGCGCCGTCCGGTACCGGTTCCTCCCGCATCCGCTCGTGGTGGGGCTGGGGCTACGCCGACGCCCACCCCGGTGATGCCGAGTGCACCGCCCTGGGATCCCTCCTGCCGGGCACGCACCCCCGCCCGTTGCCGCTGCCGCGGGTCGCCGACCTGCGGATCGACCGTCCCGGCGTCGCACCGCCTCCCGCGCTGGACCACCTGATCAGCACCGACCCGGACGTCCGAGCCGCCCACGCCATGGGCAGGGCGTACCGCGACATCGCTCGGGCCCTGCGCGGCCGGCCGGGCCGGATCCCCGACCTCGTCGCCCACCCGCTGCGCGACACGGACGTGACGGACCTGCTGGACTGGGCGGGAGGACAGGGTGTGGCCGTCGTGCCGTTCGGCGGCGGCACCTCCGTGGTCGGCGGCGTGGAGTATCGGGGCGACACCCACCGCGCGGTGCTGTCCCTGGACCTGACCGCGATGGACCGGGTCCTGGAGGTCGACGCGGTCAGCCGCTCGGCCAGGATCCAGGCGGGTGCCCTCGGACCGGCGCTGGAACGGCAGTTGAGGCCCCACGGGCTCACGCTGCGCCACTTCCCGCAGAGCTTCGAGTTCTCCACCCTGGGCGGCTGGCTGGCCACCCGGGCCGGAGGGCACTACGCCACCGAGCGCACCCGCATCGACGACTTCGTGCAGGGCATGACCGTGGTCACGCCCGCGGGGTCGGGCACGTCCTGGCGTCTGCCCGCGTCCGGCGCCGGACCGTCGCCCGACCGGTTCTTCCTCGGTTCGGAAGGAGCGTTCGGGGTCATCACCGAGGCGTGGATGCGCCTGCAGGAACGCCCCCGCTTCAAGGCGTCGGCGTCCGTCGCCTTCACCGACTTCCACCGGGCGCTGGAAGCGGTGCGCGCCGTCGCGCAGTCCGATCTCGCCCCGGCCAACTGCCGCCTGCTCGACCCCGGCGAGGCACTGCTCTCCGGGGCCGCGCAGGACGGTTCCTCGGTCCTGGTCCTGGGCTTCGAGTCGGCCACCGCCCCGGTCGGGGACCGTCTCGCCGACGCGCTGGAACTGGCCCGCGCGCACGGCGGCCGGGGTGGTGCCGGCGACGCGGCGTCGGCCGGGGACGGCGGCCCGGCCGACGCCGCCGTGAGCGCCTGGCGCTCGGCGTTCCTGCGGATGCCCTACCTGCGCGACGGCCTGGCCCGGATGGGCGCCGTGGTGGAGACCTTCGAGACGGCCGCCACCTGGGACCGCGTCCCCGACCTCGTCGACGCCGTACGGACCGAGGTGGGTGCCGCCGCGCTGAAGGCCACGGGAAACCCGGCCACGGTCAACTGCCGCCTGACGCACGTCTACCCGGACGGCGCCGCCCCCTACTTCACCGTCGCCGTCGCCGGACGCCCCGGTGACGAGGTGGCTGTGTGGGACGAGATCAAGGCAGCCGCCTGCGAGGTGCTCCGCCGGTACCGCGCGACCATCACCCACCACCACGCCGTGGGCCGCGACCACCGCCCCGGGTACGACGCCCAGCGCCCCGAGCCCTTCGCGCTCGCGCTGCGCGCCGCCAAGGACGCCCTCGATCCCCGGCGTGTGCTCAACCCGGGCGTCCTGGTCGACTGAGGCGGCGAGGTGGGCGACGTGGACGAGGTGGTGAGCGGGGCCGGCGACAAGGGCCCGCCTCGTCGGCACAGGCAGCCGCACAGGCAGCGACGCCCGGCGCGGCACAGGCCCGCGCTGCACAGGCCGGCGCGGCACAGGCCGGCGCGGAGAGCAGGCACCGCCGAACGGGTGCGGGCCGCCGCGTGACCTGCGGAGCCGGGTGACACTGGTGGGACAGGAGGTGTCCCAGGTTCCGGTGCGGGCGCACGTGGAGGTCGCACAATGCCGAGACGGCCGTCGCTCTCCGAATCCGCCCGGGCGGGGCGGCGGGCCCTGCGCGTCACCGTCGCCGCCGCCGTCGGTTTCTACCCCGCCCTCCACCTGTGGGACCAGCCCGTCACCGCGGTCTACGCGCTGTTCGCCCCGATCGCTTTCGGGGTGCTGTCGCCGAACCCGGGGTCCGGCCGGAGGCGCGCCGGCACGGTCCTGCGGGTCCTGCCGGCCGCCGCCGCGCTGGTCGCCCTCGGCACCGTCCTCGCCGTGTCGACCTGGTCGGCCGTCGCGGGCATGCTCGTGGTGGGGTTCGTGCTCACGTTCGGCACGACGTTCGGTCCCCGCCCGGCCGGGACCGCACCCGGCCTCCAGCTGTTCTACATCCTCGCCTGCTTCCCCCCGTACGCCCCGGACACCCTGCCGCAGCGCCTGGCCGGCCTGGCCGTCGGCATGGTGCTGCTGGCGCTGTGCGAGCTGCTCCTGCTGCCGGACCCTGCGGAGCCCGCGTACCGGCAGCGGGTGGCCGAAGCCCTCGAACTCGCCGCCCACGCGGCGGAGCGGCTCGTCGGGAGCCCCGCTGCCGAGCCGGTCGGTGCCGGGCGGCTGCGGCAGGCGGGCCGTGACCTGCGCCTGTCGCAGCAGCCGCCCGGCACCCGCCCCACCGGGCCGGGCCGCACCGACCGCGCGCTGGCCCACGCCGGCTCGGCGACGCGCCGGCTGCTGGACCAGCTCGCGGCCCTCACCGAGCTGCCCGCGGCCGCGACCGATCTGGCCTCGGACACGCTCCAGCACGGCGTCGCGGCCACCTGCCGGGAGACGGCCGGGGCCCTGCGCCGGGTCCGGCCCGCCGCCGGTCCCGAGCTGATCGAGGAGATGATCGCCCACTTCCTGGCCGTGCGCGGGGCCCCGCCCGACGTGCGGACAGCCGCCGCGCACGCCCTGCTGCGGCGGCAGTCGACGGTGCTGACGGCGGCGGTGTCGGCCGTGACCGCGCGCACGGCGGTGGCCCTGGCCGACGACGGCCGCGCGCCGGTGCACGGGCTGCCCCGCGAGCAGTTCTGGTACGCCCGGACGGGGGCGGTCCGGCTGTGGCTGATCAGGGCGACCGGGCATCTCACCCGGCGCTCCGTCGTGTTCCAGAACGCCTGGCGCGTCGCCCTGGGGCTGGCGCTGGCCCGGCTGGTGGCGGGGTCGCTCGACCTGCCCCACGGCTTCTGGGTGCTGCTGGCGGTGCTGACCCTGGGGCGCACCACGGCGGTCGCCACCTGGTCGGTCGTGCGGTCGGCGGCGGTGGGCACGCTGCTGGGCGCGCTCGCCGCCGGGCTGCTCGTCGTCGGCGCGGGTGGGACCGCCGAGGTGTACGAGTACCTGCTGGTGCCGATGATGCTGGTGGCCTTCACGGTGGGGCCGATGGAGGGGCCGGCCTGGGCGCAGGGGCTGTTCACCCTCGTCGTGGCCACGGCGTTCGCGCAGCTCGCGCCCGTGTCGTGGCGGCTGGCGGAGGCGCGACTGCTCGACGTGCTCACCGGCAGCGCGATCGGACTGCTCTGCGGTCTCCTGGCCTGGCCGGCCGGGGCCCGCGCCGAGGTACGGCACAGCGTCGCCGTCCTGCTCAGGTCCACGGCACCGCTGATCGGCGCGACCGCCGTCGCGGCCACGACGGGGCCGGGTCCGGCGGCACCGGGAGGGCGGGGGCACGATCTCCGAGGAACGGCGGGGCAAGGAGCCGAGGAGAAGACGGCGGAGCCGCACGGTCATGCACGGACTGCGGCGCCGGGCGGCGAGGCGGGCCGAGAACTCGCTGATGAAGCGCTTCGGCTGACCCGGCACCGGCTCCGCATCGCGGAGGGGGCCTACGCGCAGTACCGCACCGAGCCGTCTCCGCGCACCGATGCCGACGGGCCCGACTGGCTCGCCGCCCTCAACTACGGCGCACGCGTCCTCGTCGGGGCCTTCTGGCTGCCGCGGACGCGCGAGGGGAGCCGTCTGCCGCCCGCGGCCCGGGACTGGGTCAGGCGCGCGTGCGCCGAGGTGGAGGCGGCTGCCCGGCAGGTGGCGGACTTCCCCCCGCACGCCCTCATGATCCGGCTCACCCCGCTGCCGCCCGACGTGGCGGCCGCGGTGCCACCGCGCGCGCTGCCGTCGCTGATCGACGTGGAGGTCTGGCTCACCGCTCTCGCCGCCGACCTCCGGACGGCCACCGGCCACCATCAGGCCGATGCCCCGCCGTCGCACCGGCCCGCCGTCGGCCCGGCCGGCCACTGAGACGGCCACGGGTCGCAGACACTCGGCCCCAGGAGGCGCGGTGGCCAGGGAGCCGAAGATCACGGGTGCCCGAGCGACCGGCCCCGCCGACTCGCCAGCCGGGGATCACGGGCGCCCGGCGCCCCGCCCTCTCGCCTGCTCCGCAGCCGGGCGTCACGGGCACCCGGATCACGCCTCGGCGGCTCAGGTGCCGGCCGGGCGGTCCCCGGGCCGGGGGGCGACGCCGTCCAGCACGTTGGCCACCAGGGCCAGGACGAAGTCCTCGGTCACCGGCTCGTCCGGGACCAGCAGGCGGTGGTAGACGGCGCCCCACAGCTGGTCGACGAGGACCTGAACGTCGACGTCCGCGCGGATCTGCCCCTGCTCCCTCGCGCGCAGCAGCCGCTCCCCCGCCAGCCGTCGGCGCCCGGAGGAGTACAGGGAGCGGAAGGCGGTGGCCAGGTCCTCGTCGGTCTGTGACTGGCCGATCAGCTCGGTCACGACCCGGCCGGCCGGGCTCTGCGTCATGATCCGGGCGAACGCGCGGAGTTGACGGCTCAGGTCGGCGCGGATGTCGCCGGTGTCCTCGAAGGCGAGCGTCTCCTCCACGGCGTGGAAGTACCCGTCGAGGGCGAGCGCGCCCTTGGAGGGCCACCACTTGTAGAGCGTTGTCTTGCTGACTCCGGACAGACGGGCCACCCGTTCGAAGGTGAGGTCGGAGATCCCCTCCGTCATGAGGATCTCCCCGACCACGCGGAAGACGTCCGCGCGCACCTCGTCGGCCGGGCGGCGCCCCCGCCCGCGGGCCGGACGCCCGGCGGAGTCCTCGGCCTGCTTCGTCACGTGGTCTCTCCCTCGTCGCTGAAGTCGGTCGCCGTGCCCGGCGGGGCGGGGGTCAGGCCAGCCCGCCGTTGGTGTACAGGGTCTGGCCGTTGACCCAGCGGGCGGGGCCGGCGAGGAAGGCGACCGTCTCGGCGATGTCACCGGGGTCGCCGAGCCGCTCCAGCGGAGTGGCCTGGGCGAAGGCGGCGACGGTGGCCTCGTCCTTGCCTTCGAGGAAGAGTGGGGTGGCCACCGGGCCGGGCGCGACGGTGTTGACGGTGATGTCCTTGCCGCGCAGTTCCCGGGCGAGGATCAGCGAGATGCTCTGCACGGCGGCCTTGCTGGCGACGTACGCGCCGTAGGCCGGCAGCTGGGTGCGGGTGACGGACGTCGAGACGTTGATGATCGCGCCGCCGCGGCGGACGCGGCGCGCGGCCTGCTGGGCGACGACGAAGGTGCCGCGGATGTTGGTGCGGTGCATCCGGTCCAGATCGTCCAGGTTCAGCTCGGCGATGGGCGCGAGCACCATGATCCCCGCGGTGTTGACCACGACGTCGATCCCGCCGAACGCCCTCTCGACGGCGTCGAAGGCGGCCTCCATCGCGTGCTCGTCGGCGACGTCACCGGCCACGGCGATCGCCCGGCCGCCGGACGCGGTGACGTCCTCGACGATCGCGTCGGCCTTGGCCTTGTTGCCGGCGTAGTGCACCGCGACGGCGAAGCCGTCCGCGACGAGCCGCTCGACGACGGCCTTGCCGATACCGCCGGAGCCGCCGGTGACCAGGGCGACACGGGTGACGCCGGTTGTGGTGTCCGGGGTGGTGGTCATGACCTGTCTCCTCCAGCCAAGAAGTGAACGCTCAGTCCATATAAACAGAAAATGAACGTGCCGTCCACTTCTGTGGGCATGATTCTTCCCGGCGGCCCGCGGCCCGCGGCCCGGCTCGAAGCGGGACGGTGGCCTTGCGAGGCGCCGGGTCGAAGTGCTCAGGAAGAGGCGGGCAGGGAGCGGGCGAACTCGGCGAGCGTGCGGAAGTCGGTCTCGAGCAGGCCGATCCGCGGGTTGACGTGGTGCAGGAACCCGGGCGCGGGGTGGTGTGCCGCCACGTACGCCTGGTCCCGAGCGCTCTGCTCGTCATCCACCCAGGCGAAGGGCCGGCCGCGGGCGTGCTCCACCAGCGGAGCTGTCCGGCTTGGCCGCGTACGGGTTGAGCGGCCCGTCCACATCGAGAAACAGCAGTGGTCGGTTCAACGTCTTCCCCGGCCCGGATCCCCGGCGGCGGTCTCAGCCGATCCAGGCTTCGTCGCTGCGATGCCGGTGCAGGCCGGCAGCCGAGAACTCGTCCTCTCCGGCACCGGCCACGACGCCCAGCCGGCGCAGCGCCTGGGAGATCGGGGTGCCGGCCGGCGGGGAGGGCTCCCCCTCGTCCACCCCCAGGGGGCCGAACACCAGGGCACCGCCGTCCCACACGGCGGCCCGCTGCTCACCCGCACCGCCGAAGTACTCCGCCTCCACGTACGCCACCGGCCCGGCGGCCGACCAGCCGCCGAGTTCCTTCGCGAACCCCTGCGGCAACCGCCAGAACCCCAACTCCCGTTCCCGATCAGCCGATTCGAGCGCTGCGAGCAGTGCGTCCGTCATCGGCATCAGCGACAGCCCCTGCGCGATGGACACCGAACGGGCGGCGGGCACGGCGCGGGCCGCCCGGCGCAGCGCCTCCTCACCGCCGATCACGGCGTGCAGGTCGTAACCCATCGGGCCTCCCCCTCTTGTCGTGAAGGCGCCATCGTGTCTCACCGGGCGGTGGCGGAACCAGCGGGTTTCGCCACCGCCCCGGGTGCCGCGTCCTGCGGATGCCCCCGGACTCAGCTCCCGTGGACGCCGACCTCGTACAGGGAGTAGCCCCAGTCCGTGGCCCGTCGGACGCCGTGGATGCGGACGTAGCGGGCGGGCGTGGCGGTGAAGCGGGCCGTGTCCAGGCCGCCGTCGCCCACCGTCGTGGACCACACGGTGCGCCAGTTCGTCCCGTCGGTGGACAGTTCCACGCGGTACGACGCGCCGTAGGCCCGCTCCCAGTCGAGGGTCACCTGCCGGACGGACCGGGTGGAGCCCAGGTCGAGCCGGTACCACTGGTCGTCGCTCCAGTCGCTGGCCCAGCGCGTGCCGTGGTCGCCGTCCACGGCGCGGTGCGGCTGGTAACCGGTGAACAGGCCCCACTCCGAGGAACTCGCCGACGCGGTCGCGCCCTTGGCGAGATCGGTCATCGGCCGGTGCTGCTCCGAGGCGGCCCAGGTGTCCAGGTAAGACTCGGCTCCCCGGAAGAGGTCGTCGACGACGTCCTGTCCGCCGACCCGGCGGATGTCCTCGATCCAGTCGGGGACCAGGCCGTAGTGGGCCGCTCCGTCGGTGTTCAGGTCCCAGGTCCGCTGACCTGTGGTCTGCCGGTCGATCACGGAGGCGCCGTCGACGCTCTTGAACGGGTAGGTCACCTTGTCGGGGGCGTCCGCACCGCGCGGCGCCGGCCAGCCGCCGACGCCGTTCATGTCGGTGCCGTAGCCGTAGCCCACGCGGTACTTGTCGCGCAGGGCCTCCGTGCGCTCGGCCTCGGCGATGAAGCCCTCGGAGCCGTGCATGTACTGGGCGATGAACCCGCCCAGCCCGTAGACGCGTTCGGTCCAGTCCATGTCCATCCAGCTGTGCGAGGAGAGCACGCCGGGGTAGGACGCGGCCTCGAAGATGTCCAGGACGCGGCCGGTGGCCTTGACGCTCATGTGGTCGATCTCGAGCATCATCCCGCGCTGCATCATGCCGCGTACGGCGTACTCGCCCAGATCGGTGAGCCCGCGGACGTTGCACTGGGCGTCGGAGCCGTAGGACGGGACGGCCACGCCCGCCGGGAGCTTCTTCTCGGCCTCGGCCGCCGTCGCGTTGCCGATGGGGTTGTCGTGCTGCGGGCCGGTGCACTTCTCGGTCTTCCAGAAGGTGCCCGTCGAGAGGAACTGGCCGACGTTGATGGCCGTGCCGAGCGTGCCCGAGTCGAAGCGGACGCCGCACAGGGCGTTGTCGAACTTGTGGCACAGGAACATGCTGCGCACGCCCAGCGCGTGCAACTCGTCGAGCCCCTTGTCGATGTCGGCCCTGCTGCACTGCGCGATGTCGAGGACCTGCTTGCAGCCGAACGGCTCGGAGGTCTCCACGCCGAGGACGACCGCCAGTTTCCCCTGCTTGATCACGTCACGGGCCTGGGCGCTGTCGGTGACGATGCGGAAGAAGCCCTTTCCGGGACCGCCGTAGATCTTGTCGATGTAGGACTGCATGTCGTACGACAGCTTCGCCTGGAGGCGGATGGAGGTCATCTCGTCGCAGCTGCGGTCCTTGAAGAAGTAGACGGAGCAGATGACGCCGTTGGTGACCAGGTCGTTGACCAGCACGCGCTGCCCGCCGCGCCAGGCGCGCTCGATCCAGGCGTAGTAGTTCTGCTGGTGGGTGAGGGAGTCGTGGGCCGGCCAGTCCTTGAAGGTGGGCCAGCCGACGGGGTCGTGCTTGCCGTCACCGCCCTTGGTGATGAAGTCGAAGACGGCGAGGGAGCCGTCGGGGTAGTGCTCGGGGCAGTCCTTGAGCGCCTCGGCGATGCCCTGTTCGGAGAACGGCTTGCCGCAGATCAGGCGGCCGCCGAAGGCCTCGTTGGCGAAGATGTGGTCGTGCGCGTCGACGAAGCCGCGCACCTCGCCGTCGGCGGTCGTGCCGGTGAACGGCTCCCCGGTCACGTTGACGCCGGAGTCCGGCGTGGGACGCGCGGCCGGGTCCCACCAGGCGCCGCCCGCCGCGGAGCTCGGGGTGGGCCCGAGCAGCACGGCCAGCACGAGCAGCAGGAGCGACGTGACAGTGATGTGCCTACGCCGGCGGTACGAGCGTTTCGTACGGGTCACAGCCCCACGTCCCTCGGTCAACGGGAAGGCGCGGCCGACACATCGGCCGGCTCCGGACGCGGGAGCCCGGGAGCGACCCATTTGTCATGACCACACTCAAGATGCGTCGAGGATGACCACTGGCGGACGGTGAGTCAAGACACGCGGAGACATAACTTACTGACGAGTCATCATTGGCCGGGGTGAGGTTTGGCGCGGACCGATGAAGGGCTGCGGGTGCGGGAACGGGAACGGGAACGGCATTCCACACGGTGGTCCTTGCGCGAGGCGGGCCGTACAGGCCCGGACGCAGAAACGGACGCCGGCTCACCGCCCACCCGGAGCGCGACCGACCGTCCCGGCGGCACGCGTGCTGGGGCCACGGCCACCGGGACGGCAACGGTCCGGACCAGTACGGTCCGGACGCCTCAGTCCACGATCACCCCGGCGTGGACGGCCGATGCCCGCGTCGGGGCGAGTGCACCGCCGAAGTTGCCCTCGACCTCCGCCTTCTCGGCCGAGTTCGGATACGGGTTCGTGCACGCGGTCCCCGCGCTGGAGCCGGACATCAGGCTGGAGCAGGGCCCGGGCTTGCGGTCCGGGAGGCCCAGGATGTGCCCGAGTTCGTGCGAGGAGATGCGGACGGTGTTGTAGCCCTGGTCGACGGCCTGCCGCCCGATGTAGACCGTGCCGTTGCCCAGGCCGGCGGGCAGGGCGCGCGGCCAGCCGTTGTCGGCCAGGACCCGGATGTTCGCACGCTGGCCGGAGGCCACCGGGCGCAGCTCGACGGAGTCGACGCTCTCGTTCCAGATCGCCGCGCCCCGGTCGACGGCGCTCTTGAACTCCGCGGAGCCGCTGGCATCGTAGGTCAGGACCCGGGCAGCGGGCGGGGCGGCGTGCGTATCGGGGACGGCGGCGACGGCGGGTCCGCCCGCCAGGGACAGGGACAGCAGACAGGCAGCGGCGACGCCGCCCGTCACCATACGGACGTGCATCATCGACCTCCTCGTGGGGAAAGGGCAGTCGTGCTCATGACATTCTCGGCCTCCCCCTGCCCAACCGTGCGGGAAGTCAATCCGTCAATCAGCGTCAGGCGAGGGCCAGGGCACCGAGCGGCCCCTGTCCCCGGGGACGGTCGACGGCCCCCTCACGCGCTCCCGGACGGCGGCACACGTGTCGGCGGCCGGTCCGTTCCTCAGTGCCACCCGTGCGGTGCTGAGGAACGGACCGGCCGCCGATCCGTAGGAGTCGGGGCGGGGCAGTCAGGCGCTGGCGTGCCGGCCCAAGGCCGCCCGTCGCGGAGCGGCGTGATGCACCGCGTCGCCGGAACCGTCGGCCTGCTGGCGGCGCAGCCACAGGGACGACATGAACAGCAGGGTGGCGAAGACCACCAGGAACACCAGCGACACCCACATCTGGCGCCCTCCCGGCTCGTCCCAGGCAGACGAGGCGGACGACACCGCCCACAGGGTCGCGCCCGCGGCGTAGAACATGCGGATCTTGCGCAGCTGCCGCAGGGCTCGTACGGATTCAGCGTGATCGGTTTCCGGTGCCATGCCGACGCAGGTACCCCGAATTTCGTTCTCCAACGTCCCCTGTCCAACTCGTGACCCGGAAGCCCGCCGATCCCCCGTTCAACCCTTGCGACGTACCGGCTCGACGGCCGGATCGCGCCCGCCCGCACGCGGGTTGAGCCGCGCCGCGTCAGACGTCAGGCGTCAGGCTTTTGACTTCGGGCGTCGGACGTCAGATGTCAGGCGTGGGACAGCGCGAAGGAGACGAGGAAGCCGCCGACCGTGACCAGCCCGATCGCCAGGTGAGCCTCCTCGAACGCCTCGGGGATCATCGTGTCGGCGATCATCGCGAGGATCGCCCCGGCGGCCACCGCGGTGACTCCCGCGATCACCGTGTCCGAGAAGCCGCCCAGGACGACGTAGCCGAGGATCGCCGAGACAGTGCTCGCGGCCGCGATCGCGCCCCACACGGCGAAGACGTACCGCTTGCCGCGCCCGGCCTTCTTCATGCCGGCCGAGCTGGACAGACCCTCGGGGATGTTGCTGATGAACACGGCGGCGACGGTCACGAGGCTGACCGCTCCGCCGTCCAGCAGGCTCACGCCGATCACCGCCGACTCGGGCACACCGTCCAGCAGCGCGCCCAGCGCGAGGGCGAGGCCGGAGCCGCTCTGCTGCTGCTCGGACGGTTGTGCCTGCACGGCGTGGTGGCCCGATCGCTTGCGGTGGCGCGCCCCGCGGCGTGCGAGCCACAGGTTGCCCGCCGTGTACGCCAAGGCCCCGCCGAGCGTCCCGACCGCCGCCGGGGCCAGCCCGCCCTGCTCGTACGCCTCACCGACCAGCTCGAACGAGACGGCGGAGAGGAGCACGCCCGCACCGAAGGCCATCACCAGCGCGATCACGGGTTGCGGCACGCGGATGCCGTAGCCGATCGCCGCTCCCACCAGGAGCGCACTGCCCGCGAGCAGCCCCCAGCCGCCTGCCTGTATCACCTCGGACATGCGGGACCGTGTACCCAGCGGAGCGTGATCGGCACGCGAGGGGGGCGGCGGGCGATGCCGGCAGACGGTCTGTGCTGGCTGCGGTGCCGGGGACGGTCTGGCTGAGAGGCCATCTCCGCCGGGGATTCCCTCACGGCGGGAGCGGTGCGTCAGGCGCCCTGTCGCCGGCTGCGCTTCTCCAGTTCCTCGACGTAGTTGTAAGCCGCGTTGCTGCCCTGCTTGCCGGGTGACAGCTTGACGATGGCCTTGTCCTTGTCCTTGTCCGGGTCACCGCTGAGGCACACCTCGGTGAGGACATAGGGCAGGCCGTCGACACGGAACCGGATGCTGCCGTCGGGATAGGCGCTGACGCCGATCCTCCTGCCGTCGGGGAGCACGATCGGCTCGGCTACGAAGTGCGCTTGCAGAGGCTGATCAGCCATGCGGAACTCCAGGTGACCCGGGCCCTTTACGAGCGAGCAGCGTATCCCGACTCCGGTACGCGAGCCGGTGGTTCGTGCATCGCCGTAGGGGCCGTCAGCCTGCCGAGCGCCAGGGCCCGTCGTCCGGCGGCAGGTCACGGGCGGCGAGCACGATGTTAGATTCCTGGATCCGGCCAGGGCAGGGCGCACAGGGGACAAGGAGGCGATCCATGACTGACCCGCAGGAGCCTCCCGGCACCGAGGGCACTCCCCTTCCGCGACTTCTGGGCAACACCGTGTCGATCGCCGAGGCCGGCTCGGAGTCGACGGGGGCGTTGTGGCGGCTGGCCGAGCCCGGGCGGCAGTTGGACGCCAATCTCGTGCGCGTCCCGCCCCACGGGCACATCGACGCCCACGCCGAGCCGGACCTGGACGTCCTGCTGCTCGTCGTCACGGGTGAGGGCACGCTCGGCCCGGCGGAACGGGAACAGGCGCTGGAACCCGGCAGTCTGGTCTGGCTCCCCCACGGCAGTGTGCGCAGCCTGACGGCGGGCGCGGGCGGCCTCGCGTACGTGACCGTGCACCGCCGGCGTCCGGGCATGCGGATCGGCCGACGCTGACACGCATCCTTGAAGACAGGGACTCCGCCGGTGCGGCGAGGCACGCACAGGGCGGTGCGGAAGGGGGACGACATGAGCGGACGTAGGAGACGCGGAGAGCTGTTCGGCGGCGACGAGAGTCGGTTCACGGGCCCGACGACGGGTGACGAACGGCGCATGCTCGTCGACATGCTGGGTGCTCAGCGGGCGACGCTGGAGCTCAAGTGCTCAGGTCTGGCGGCCGAGTTGGCCGTGCGCTCCGTGGAGCCGTCCACGCTCTCGCTGCTCGGACTGGTCCGGCACCTGGCCGACGTCGAGCGCCGCTGGTTCCGGCAGGTGCTGGCCGGACAGGACGCCCCGCCGGTCTTCTCGTCCGCCGCCGAACCCGACGGTGACTTCGACGGCGCGACGGGCGACCCGCGGGTCATCGAGGCCGCGTGGGAGGCCTGGCGCACCGAGGTCGACTTCGCCGAGCGGTTCACCGATCGCGCGCCTCACCTCGAGGTGGAGGGCGAGGACGCGTGGCGCGGCGCGGTGTCGCTGCGCTGGGTCCTGCTCCACATGATCGAGGAGTACGCCCGCCACAACGGTCACGCCGACCTGCTCCGCGAACGCATCGACGGGTCGATCGGCATCTGACCCGCCCGCGCGCCGAGAAACCGGTACAGGTCACGCAGCAGAGCGATCTCGGCGCCATGGTGCAGCAGTTCCTGGTTGACCCACCAGACCGTCTCCAGGAACGGGTCGTCGGGGTCGCTGCCGTGGGGATAGGTGCTGTACCCCACCGTGTCGAGCGCCCGGTCATCGACACTCGTCAGGGCTTCCCGCCATGCCGTGGCAGCGGCGTCGAAGGCGCCGACCGCCCCGGCCGCATCACCGCTGCTGCGGAAATCGTCCCTGGTCAACGTATGGCTGCCCGCCGTGTGGTCGGCACGCAGGGTCAGCAGTTCGGTGAGGTGACTCAGACGCCAGGCGATGGTGGTGAAGGGCGGCGGGAACGGGTGCGGGAAGGGAGCGGAGTCGCGTCCCCAGTCCCCCGCGCCGGCGAGGTCCGTGGCGCGCGCCCCCGGACCGTTCGTGCGCCGCCGGACCGACCAGCAGGCGGGGACCGGCTCCCAGAAGTACTCGTCGTCGGTCAGCGGGCCGACCTCGATGTCCGTGCCGTTGCCGCTGTCCACGACAGGGCCCGTCAACCGGTCGGTGAGACGCACACGGGCGAAGTCGAACTGCTGCAGGAGCGGGGACAGACGCGGTGGGACGGACATACGACGCTCCTACGACGACCGGCCTGGACGGGTGCTCAGCAGAAGCGCACCCTGTCACAGCCCACGCCGGCGTGCCTCTCCTTTCCGGCCCGGCGCTCCGGCGCCGTGCCGATGCCCGCCCTGGTCTGCGCGACGCGGGCTGCTCCGCCATCGAGGAGTGGCGGGGGCATGGGAGGCGATCGGATGCGTGGTGCCGCGGAGTGTGCGTGCCGGGCGCGGTGAGCCGGGACTGCGCGGCGGAGTCGTCATGCGCGACGGGGCCTGGGTGGCACAGCGGGCGCTTCCGGTGGACGTGGCTCCTCGTCATCGGGAGGCGGTCCCTCGACCAATATGAAATCAATCAGGCGGGGCGTTCAGTTGCCTGTCCGCCCCCCCTAGCATCGGGCCCGCCGCGCGAGGGACGCGTGCGGTGAGATGAAGGGAGCGCCTGATGAGCATGCCGCCGAAAGTGCCCTGGGCCGGACGGATGCGGGCGGTTCTCCCCGCCCGCCGGGGCGCTGCCGTGCCCTGGGCCGGACGGATGCGGGCGGTTCTCCCCGCTCGCCGGGGCGCTGCCGTGCGCGGTGCGCTGGCGACGGCCCTTGTCGCCGCGCTCGCCGTACCCGCGCTCTCCACTCCCGCTGCCGCCTCCGACGCACCGGCTGCGACGGCGTGTCCGGCCGACCTGGCCGGTACGGCGACCTGTTACACGGGACGGAGCACGGACGGCGCGTACTACGCGATCGCCGTGCCCGGGAAGTGGAACGGCTCCCTGGTCGTGCACGCCCACGGCGGGCCGGACCTGGGCGAGGGGTCCGACCCGGAGCGCAGCATAGGTGACCTCGAACGCTGGTCGGTCATGGTGAAGCAGGGCTACGCCTGGGCCGGTTCCTCGTACCGTCGCGGTGGGTACGGAACGAGGATGGCGGCCGCCGTCACCGAGAGCCTGCGCCGGCTCTTCGTCGCGCGATTCCGTCAGCCCGAACGGACGTATCTCCACGGCCAGTCGTGGGGCGGCAACGTGGCCGCGAAGGCCGTCGAACTGTACGGCTCGAAGAACCACGGGCCGTACGACGGCGCGTTGCTCACCAACGGTGTCCTCGGTGGTGGTTCGCGCGGTTACGACTACCGAGTGGATCTGCGTGTGGTCTACCAGTACTACTGCCGGAACCACCCGCGGCCGGAGGAGACGCCGTATCCGCTGTGGACGGGTCTGCGCGCGGGTTCGACGATGACCTCGTCCGGTCTGCGTGCGCGGCTCCAGGAGTGCACCGGCTTCTCCTCACCGCCCGAGGACCGCACCGCCCTGCAGCAGCGCAACCTCGACGACATCCTCGCCGTCACGCGGATCCCCGAGCGGACACTGGAGTCGCATCTGAGGTTCGCCACGTTCACCTTCCGGGACATCGTGCACCACCGCCTGGGCGGGCGGAACCCGTTCTCCAACAGGGGAGTCGTCTACTCCGGCTCCCACGACGACGCGGCCCTCAACGCCGGTGTCGAGCGCTTCTCGGCGGACCCGACCGCGGTACGGGACCTCTCCTACGACAGCGACCTCACCGGCAAGGTGTCGATCCCGGTCCTCACGCTGCACGCGATCGACGACCCGACGGCGTTCGTGGAGCACGAGGCCGCCTACCGGGCGACTGTGCGCGGCGCGGGGCGGGACCGGCACCTCGTGCAGACCTTCACCGACGAGCACGAGCACAGCGGTCTGAGCCCGTCCGAGTACGCCACCTCCATCGCGGCGCTGGACACGTGGGTCCGCAGCGGCAGGAAGCCCACGGCGGGCTCGATCGCGGCCGCGTGCCCGCGCCACGACGCCCGTTACGGCACCGGCTGTTTCTACGAGCCGTCGTTCGTCCCCCGGCCGTACGCGACCCGCGTCAACGCCCGCCCCGGCGGCTTGGACTGGCCGGCCCTCACCGCCCGGCAGGAGAGGCAGTGGAGCCGGCTGCCCTCGGTGGGCATCGCGCCCTGAACCGGACGGCGGCGGCACGAAGGTCGGGTCCCACACCGGAAGGACCCCGCGCGCGGCACTTGGTGGGACGCGGCCGCGGGCGGGCCGCGGGCGAACCGGTCGGGATGCGGGCGAGCAGGGGCCGCTGCTCGTCGTGGTCGTGGGGCGCCGCCCCGGGGCGTCAGTCGGGAGGCAGCGGTTCCGTGCCCTGTTCCGCCGCCTCCGCCATGCGCTTGATGCGCGCCAGGCGCCTGTCCCACTCGGCGGCGAGCGAGGCCATCCACCGGGCCGTGGTGTCCAGCGCGTCCGGGCGCACCGCGTAGCGCACCTCGCGCCCCGCCCGGCTGGCGGTGACCAGTCGCGCGGCGTCCAGTACCGCGAGGTGCTTGACCACCGCCTGCCGGGAGACGGGGAGTTGCTGCGCGAGCGTCGTTGCGGTGGCCTGGCCCTGCGCCGCGAGGAGGTCGAGCAGCCGGCGCCGCGTCGGGTCGGCGAGCGCGCCTATGACGCTGTCGACGACCTCGGCGGCGCCGGGACGTTCCTCGGTCACGCGGCGGGCAGCTCGGCGCGGGTCTTGAGCGCGTCGAGTTCGATGGGCCAGCCCTGGGTGTGGTCCTTCAGGTTCTGGCTGCGCAGCTCCTCGGACCCGGCCAGCGCCGTGAACCCGCTCTCGACGACGCGCAGCCGCGTGCCCTCGCTCTCCTCGCTCAGCGTGAACTCGACCAGGGTGCTGTTGTTCTCCCGCAGTTCCTCACCGGGGAACGCACTGGTCCAGCGGTAGGCCAGATACGTCGGCGGGTCGACCTTCTCCACCCGCACGGGGAAGTCGCCGTGCTCGGAGTTCTTCACCACCAGCACGTCGCCCTCCCTGGCCGCCGTGCCGGGCAGGCTCTCCTTGTCCGCGACCCAGAACCCGGGTTGGGCCACCAGCGACCAGACCCGCTCCAGGGGCGCGTCGATCAGGGTTTCGCGTTCGATCCGGTCCTCGTTCATGAGAATTCCTCCGTGTCCGGTCCGGCCTCATCTGCAACTCCAGAGTTGCACCTCGCGAGGCATTACGCAACCCGGTGGTTGCACTTGAGTCGGACCGGTGCCGCGTCAGTAGTGGGGGCCGTGCCGGCCCAGGGTCTCCACCGGGGTCGCGCCGGGGCGGGTCCACTGGGGTGCGGGGCGACTGGTCGGACCCCATGTCGCCCTGCCTTCCGCGTCCGTACGCCAGTACCAGCACGCGTCGCGCCCCTCGGGCCGGCCGTCGGGCGTGTCCTCCCACCTCTCGCCTCGCCCGTAGGGCGTCATGTCGAGCAGGCCGAGGGATCCGTTGACCCGCTCGTTGCCCCGGCCGGTCGTGGAGTAGGTGAGGAACGCGCGGTCGCCGTCGCGCAGGAAGCAGGTGAGGTGGCCCATGCCGCCCGCGGGCCGAGGGCCGCACCCGTCCGCCCGCCGGCACCGGGCACGGGCCGAACGGCCTCCCGGTCCCCCGGGCCGTCCCGGTCGCCCGTTCCAGGCTCTCGGCATCGCCGCAGGTGAGCGGGCGTTCCACCGTTCCGGCGTCCCGAAGTGAGCGCGTCCGCTGGCTCGTGGGACGGAGGGCGTTCCACGCTGCGGTGGTCCGAGCGACCCGCCGGACGACCACTTCCTCACTGGGAGATCACGACATGCGCTCGCCCTTCGCTCACCCGTCCGCCCGCCTCGTCCTGGCCGCCGTCGCGGCCGCCGCGCTGACCGCCACGGCCACGGCGACCGCCCACGCCGCCGCCGACCGTGGCCAGGTCACGCGGGCCTGCGTCACGGGCGACCTGTCCTTCTCGGTCACGTCCGAGACGCAGGCGGGTGGATACCTCCTCCTCACCGCCAAGGCCGAGCCCGGCGTCACCTGCCACCTGCGGGGCGTCTTCCCCTCCGCGTCCTTCGGCTCCTCCGCCGACACCGAGGTGGGACCGGCCGAGCACGCCGTCAGCGACGGGGTGACCCTGTCCGGGTCCAGGGCCGCCTACGCGGGTGTCAACCCGAAGACCACCGCCGGCGACCACGGCAAGCAGTTCGACCGGCTCCACCTCTCCGTCATGGGCGACGAGCTGAACTCCGTCACCCTCGAACTGCCGGAGACGGTGACCGTCGACCGGCCGGAGGCGACCAACTGGCACGCCGACCCGGCCGACGCCGTGCCCTTCTCCGCCTGACATGCTCCCGAGGCGCCGGGTACCCGTGCGGTGCCCGGCGCCTCGGCCCCAGCACGGCGGCCCTGCTGTGTCCGGCGCCTCGGCACGCCGGCCCGGCAGGGCCGCCCGTTCCGGCCTGTCGACCGCCCTCCGGGACGGAAGCCGTCCCAGGTCCTTTGCCGCAACCGCAACAAGCCGTGCGGTCCCGGGGCGGGCCGCCCAGACTGGAACCGCCCGCGGCACGAGCACCCCGAGGAGCCCGGATGAACACCACGGACCCGGCCGAACGGAGGGGCCGCGGCCGCCGCCGCGACGCTCCGCCGCCCCGCACCGGGAGCGGTGAGATCGAGGTACTGCGCGGTTTCCTCGACTACCTGCGGACCTCGGTAGCCGCGAAGATCGACGGCGCCCCCGAGCCGCAGGTGCGCACCGCCGCGGTGCCGTCGGGCACGAACCTGCTCGGTCTGCTCCACCACCTGACGGCGGTCGAACGGGCGACGTTCCTCGGCGAGCACGTCGGCGACTGGCAGGCCACGTTCCGGGCCGCGCCGACGGACACCGTGGCCGATGTCGTCGGGCGCTATCGGGAGGCGGTCCGCGGTGCGAACGAAGTACTCGACGAGTGCACCGACCCGGCGGCACCGCTCCCCCGCGCCCGGCCGGGGCGTCCCGCCCCCAGTGTGCGGTGGGCGCTCACCCATCTGATCGAGGAGACCGGCCGTCACGCGGGCCACGCGGACATCCTCCGGGAACTCATCGACGGCTCGACCGGCCGCTGACCCACCGGTGCCGGTGGGCCGCCTTCCGGGCCCCGCACGCGCCGCCCCCGTCCCTCGTCCAGCCCCCCGTGCGCGCCGTGTCCGTGCCGCTGCCCCCGACGTAGGATTTCCGCATGTCAGAGCTCAATCTGCGGCGTCTGCGCTACTTCCTGGCCGTCGCCGACGCCCTGAGCTTCAGCCGGGCCGCGGAGGTCCTGCACATCGCCCAGCCCGTGCTCAGCCGGCAGATCGCGGTGCTGGAGCGAGAGCTCGGTGTCACCCTGTTCGCGCGCTCGACGCGGGGCACCGACCTGACCGACGCGGGCAGGCTCCTCGCCGAGGACGGACGCCGGCTGCTGCGGTCGGCCGACGCCCTGCAACGACGTGCCCGGCAGGCCGCCCAGGCAGGCGAGCGGCTGGCTCTCGGCTTCATGCCGGGGCTGCTGCTCACGCCGGTCGTGCAGGGCCTGCGGCAGTCGTTCCCGGGCATCCGGATCGAGCTCGTCCGCACGACGTGGGACGACCAGGTGGAGACGATCCTCGACGGCCGCGTCGACCTCGGTCTGGTGCGGCTTCCCGTCCCCCGCCGGGGTCTGCGGGTCGAGACCCTGTTCCGGGAGGAGCGGGTCGCCGTCCTGTCGGCCGCGCACCCCCTCGCCGCCGCCGAAGAGCTGAGTCCGCGCTCCCTCGCCGAGTTCGACCTCCTCCAGGCTCCGGAGGCTGCTCCGGAGTGGTGCGAGGCCCGCGTCGCGCGGGGTCTGCCCGTGCCGACCGGGGGCGATCATCCCCACGAGGTGGAGATCAAGCTGGAACGGGTGGCGGCCTCGTCCGGTGTGGCGTTCCTCCCGGCCTCCACGGCCCGGTTCTACACGCGGCCCGACGTCGTCGTGCGCCCGGTGGCGGGACTGGCACCGGGCGCGGTCGGCGTCGCCTGGGCCGCGGGACGCGACTCGGCCGCGCTCAGCCGCGCGATCACGCTCGCTCATACCCTGCGGGCATCACTGACGACGGAAAGGGTCTTGGACGCGGAGGCAGCGCCGGCCGGACCCTGAATCCATGACCCTCACTCCTTCCTCCCGCATCGTCGTCCTCGGTGGCACCAGCGGCATCGGCCTCGCCGTGGCCCGGCGCGCCGCAGCCGCCGGAGCGGCGGTGACCATCGCCTCACGCCGGGCCGCATCGGTCGAGCGCGCTCTCGGACAGCTTCCGGCCGGTGTCGTGGGGCGGGCCGTGGACGCCGGTTCCGCCGACGCGGTCGCGGCCCTGTTCGGCGAGATCGGCACCTTCGACCACCTCGCCTACACCGCCGGCGAGAACCTGACCGGCCTTCCCCTCGGCGACTACACCGTCGACCGCGCGAGCGAGTTCTTCGCACTGCGCCTGTTCCACGCGCTCGACGCCGTCCGGCTCGCCGTGCCGCACCTCGCGCCGGGTGGGTCCGTCACCCTGGTCAGCGGCACAGCGGCTTACAAGGGCGGCCCCGGCTGGACGCTGGGGGCGGCGGTCTCCGGCGCGGTGCTGTCCGCCGCGCGCAGCCTCGCCGTGGAACTGGCGCCGATCCGGGTGAACGCCGTGGCACCCGGTGTGGTGCGCTCGCCGCTGTGGTCGGCCATGACCGAGGCGGACCGGGAGGGCATGTACGCCGGCCTCGCCGCGTCCCTGCCGCTCGGCCGCGTGGCGGAGCCGGACGACGCGGCCAAGGCGTTCCTCGCCCTGATGGACCAGGACTACGTGACCGGGACGGTCTCGGTCGTCGACGGCGGCACGCTCACGGCCTGAGCCGGCGCGGGCGTCGCGGGACGACTCCGCGCGGAGCCGGGTACTCGTCGATCATGACGCGCCACGGGAAGCCGCTTCTGTACGTCACGCACGACCGGGCCGGGGCCATCGCGGTCCGGAGCATGGGCACGGCGCGTCTCGGCACCGGGCGCGCTCCCGTGGTCCTGGTGCCGGGGCTGGGGGCGCACGGCTATCTGCTGCGGACGCTGGAGCGGTGCGCCCGGCCGGGGCCGGCACGGCTGCTGGACGTTCCCGGCTTCCGGGATCCCGCCGGGCCCGTCTGCGGGGAGACGATCGAGGCGCTCGCGGACACGGTCGCCCGGTGGCTGGCGGAGGTGCCGGGCCGGCCCGTGGTGCTGGCCGGGCATTCCACCGGCGCCCAGGTGGCGCTGCACGCCGCCGTAAGCGGTCCCGAGCGCGTTCAGGCCCTCGTGCTGCTCGCTCCGACCTTCCCGCCCCGGTTGCGGCGCATGGGGCCGCTGCTCGGCGCGGCGCTCCGCACAGCCGTGCAGGAGTCCCCCGGCGTCGTACCGGCCGTCCTGCCGTCCTATCTGAAGGCCGGGCCGCGGCGGCTGCTGATCTGTGCGCGGTCCGGTCAGGCGGACGCCCCCGAGGAGGTGCTGCCGTCGGTGTCCTGCCCGGTGACACTCGTCGGGGCCGAGGACGACGCCCTCAGCCCGCCCGGGTGGGTGCGGTACCTGGCCGGGCGGGCCCGCCGCGGCCGGGCAGTGCTGGTCCGGGGGGCGCACGCCTTCCCGCATCGCCGTCCGGACGTCACGGCCGCGCTGCTGGACAGCGCACGGCGACAGGGCTCCTGACGCACCCTCCGACGCGGCGCCCGCGTCGGCCGCAGCCCCCGCCCGAGCCTGGGCCCGCACTCGCCCGCCCCTCCACCTCCTCCCGCCTCCCCTGCCCGGTCCCTTTGCCCCTCCCTCGGGGCAGTGCGGTCCGCGTCCTGCGCGACCGTGCGCCGCACGTACGGCGGCATTTTCGCGCCCGGGCCGGGTACTTCCCGGCCATGGCCTTCGCTCCTCACATGCCGCCGCCGTCCTCCCGCCGGGGGACAGGTTGGGCCGACACCGCCCGCTCGTGCGCGACACCCCGTCCCCCCGCGGCCACGCAGACGCCCGCGCACGGGGGCCCGCGATGACGGCGGAGGCGGTGAAGGCGGCGCGGATGGTCGCGGAAGCGGCGGCCGGGGCTTCCCTGGAGGACGTCCCGAGACGGGTGTGCGAGGCGGTGCGGGACGGGCTCGGCGTGGACGGCGCCACTCTCTCGCTGCTCACGGACACGCCGTCCCGCCAGCTGCTCGCCGCGTCGGACGACGCCGCACTGCAGCTGGAGGAGCTCCAGTTCACGCTGCTGGAGGGCCCCTGCATCACCGCGGCCCACACCGGTGAGCCCGTCGCCGTGCACGACCTGCGCCACGAGCTGACGCCCTGGCCTCTGTTCGGGGCGCTGATGCGCGAGAAGCTGCCGCAGATCGGGTCGGTGTACGCGCTGCCCCTGTTCTTCGGGGACTACGTGCTGGGCACCGTCGACCTGCTGGCCCTGAGGGCTCACGCGCTCGACGAGGAGGACCTGGTGCAGGCGTCGGACGTGGCCGACGCGGTGACCGCGGCGCTCATGACGACCCGGGAGATGATCATCACCGGGTCGCGGGCTCCGGACTGGGAGCCGAGGGCCGTCGTACGCGCCCACTGGTTCGACACCGCCCGTGCCGTGACCACCCTGGTGACGCGGCGGGGGCTGAGCCCCGAGGACGCCTTGGCCCTCATGCGCGCCGAGGCGTTCCGCAGCGGCCGGTCACTGGCGGACATCACCGCGGACGTCCTGCGGGACCCGCCGGGCGGGAACTAGGCCGTTTCGTTTGGATCATCTGATCGTTGGTCTGGGCGTGCCGTTGACTGACACGCAGTGGGCGCGGATCGAGCCGTTGCTGCCAGACCGGACGCCGCAGCGGGGTGGCCGGTGGCGGGATCACCGTGAGGTGATCGACGCGATCGCCTGGAAGTTCCAGACCGGATCGCAGTGGGTCCACCTCCCTGAGACGTACGGGAACTGGAGGGGCGTCTACAACAGGCTGCGGACGTGGGCCATCGACGGCACATGGGCACGGGCGTTCGCCGCGCTCATCGCACAGGCTGACGCAGAGGAAGACCTCGGCTGGGCCGTCTCGGTCGACTCCACTGTCGTGCGGGCTCACCAGCACGCAGCCGGGGCCCGCAAAAGGGGGCCCCGGCCGGCGAGCCCGATGACAATGCCATCGGCGCTTGAAGCAGTGGCGTGGCATAGCCACCCGCTACGAAAAGAGCGCAACCATCTACCTGGCCGGACTCTACGTCGCCGGCATCTTTCTTTGGTCTGCCAGGCCCACGACTCAGGAGCAGGAGCGAGCCGCATCGTCCCAGGCGCCGGGGCTGCGGTAGCGGTTCTTGTGCCCGGCGGCGAGTACGTGGCGCAGTCGGGCAAGGTGCTGGGTGTTCGGGGGGAGATCCAGCTGGTCAAGGATGGCCAGTGCGGCAGTCGGTTCCAGGTCGCCGTAGACGTCGTGGAAGCTCGCCAGGAGGCCGCGGAAGACGGCCGCGTGCAGGGCGGGAAGCCGCATGGCGGTGCGGTACGTCGGCTCCTTCACCGTCCAGCGCACCGGGCCTGAACATTCCAGAACGCTACAGGCTCGGCGGAGCAGGGCTTCCGATTGCTCGGCCACCACGCGGTCGATGTCGTTACCGAGGACCTCGGCGAAGGCCGTCGCGGAAGTGGTTCGGTCCTCGAACCAGTCCACCCACAGCGAGTAGGTGACGGCCTCGACGCCCCGGTCCGCCTCCAGCCGCTGACGGTAGCCGTCCCACAGCACGTCGGCCGGCAGGGGGCACTCCGCGCTCTCGTTCGCGAACCGAATCTCGCACGTGACCCAGTAGTCGTCGAGGAGGTCCAGCAGCCCGAAGGCCAACCGCAGCTGGTCGGCTGTATCCAGGTCTTCGGCGAACACATCGCCGGCCCAGGACTGCGCCACCTGGTTGGCGGTGAGCAACACGTCCGACTTCTCGTCGCTCACCCACCCGTCGCCCACCTGGCGGACGCCCTGGTCAGCCAGCCAACGCCGCGCTGCCTCCTCGGCTTGCATCTCCACTCGGGAAGTATGACAAGCCTCGCAAGATCCTAACGAAACGGCCTAGGTGTGCTGTCCCGGGACGGGTCGAGCCGTGCCGGCCCGGCTCACCCGGTGGCGGCGTCGAGCGTCTCGCGGATGTCCAGCAGGCCGTCGACCCCGGTGATCTCGCAGAGCCGCCGGAGGTGGGGCGACGGTGCGACCACGCGCAGGTTGCCGGTCAGGTGCGTGAGGATCAGCAGGTTCAGCAGCGTCGAATCCGCGAACGTCACGCCGGAGGCGTCCAGCACCACGACCGGGTGGCTGCGGACCGCGCTCGCCAGTGCGTCGGCGAGCGGCTGGACCGAGTCCAGGTCGTAGTCGCCGCGGGCGGCGACGACCCAGGCCCCGCGCTTCGCGTACTGCCGCACCGAGGGCGCCTCCGCGACCTGCCCGGCTGTCCGCCGCGGCAGCGGCGTCCGGCCGGTGTCGCTCATGAGCGCCGTCTCGGCGGCCTCTTCCCAAGGCACCTCGGGGCTCCTCCTGTGGTTCTCCCCTGCGGGAGCACGTCATCCGTTGCCGGAAAAGTATGTCATGTATCGAGGTTCCGGCAACCAAGAGCATCTAATATGCAGGTCATGGTCGCAGTGCCCCGGTCCCACAGCGGATGGACGTTCATCACCAGCCACGCCCGCGTGCTCGCAGCCGTCGCCGACGACCCCAGCACACGCATCCGCGACATCGCCGCCCGCTGCCGCCTCACCGAACGGGCCGTCTCCCGGATCATCGCCGACCTGGAAACGGACGGGTACCTCTCCCGCACCCGCGACGGCCGCAGCAACACCTACCGCGTCGAACCCGGCAAGGTCCTGCGCCACCCCGCCGAAGCAGGCCTGCCCGTCGCCTCCCTGCTCTCCCTCCTCGTGCAGGACGAGGCCGACCGCACCACCGGACCGGCCGGCCCCTAGCGTCCGCGGCGGAGCGCTCCCGCCCCCCGGTCACCGGGCCCGGGAACGGGCCGCGTACCGGTCCAGCTCGATCGCCAGCGGCGTGGCGGTGAAGACCGACGAGTACGTGCCGACCACCAGTCCGACGAGCAGGGCCAGGGCGAAGTCCGTCAGGGAGTCCCCGCCCAGGACGGCCAGGGCGGCGAGGATCAGCGCGGCGCCCACGCCGGTGTTGACGGTGCGCGGGAGCGTCTGGACGATCGCCCGGTCGGCCAGAGCGGGCAGGGGGGCCGCGCGCTCGCGTCGCCACAGCTCCCTGACGCGGTCGAAGACGACGACCGAGTCGTTGACGGAGTAGCCGATCACGGTGAGCAGCGCGGCCAGGAAGACCCCGTCGAAGGGCTTGCCGAGCCAGGCGAAGACGCCGACGAGGATGACGACGTCGTGGGCGAGGGCCGCGACCGCCGCGGTGCCGAACAGCCAGCGGAAGCGGGCGGTCAGGTAGAGCAGTTGCGCGGCGAGGGCCACGCCCAGGGCGATGAGGGCGTTTCTGCGCAGTTCCTCGCCGAGGCTGGGCCCGATCAGTTCGTCGCGCACCTTCTCCGTCCCGCCGCCGAGCGTGCCGACGGTACGGGTCACCGCCTCCGCCTGTACGTCGGTCAGCTCGCCGGTCCGTACCGACAGGGCGCTGTCGCCGGAGGACTGGACGACGGCGCGCGGGAAGCCGGCGTCGGCGAGAGCGGTACGCGCCCGCTCCGGGTCGACCGGGCGGGTGGTGGTGTACTCGATCAGGCGCCCGCCGGTGAACTCCACACCCAGGTCGAGACCGCGCACGGCGACACCGGAGGCGGCGACGGCCAGGACGGCGGCGGACAGGGCCAGCCAGCGGCGCGGGTGGCGCATCAGCTCCGGCCGGGAGCGTTCGAGGCGGCTCCTGACCCGTCCTGCGGTGGCCAGGCCGGTCACATGGGGGCGGCGGCGCACCCACGGGCGGGATGCCGCGTGGTCGGCGAGGACGCGGGTGACGACCAGGGCGCTGACCATCGAGGCGAGAACGCCGATGCCCAGCGTCACGCCGAAGCCGCGCACCGGCCCGGAGGCGAGGAAGAACAGCAGTCCGGCGGCGATGAGGGTGGTGATGTTGGAGTCGGCGACGGCGCTGAAGGCCTTGCGGAATCCGGCGGCGAGGGCGGAGCGGGCGCCGGCCCGCCGGCGCTGCGCGTGCTCCTCGCGGGCGCGCTCGAAGACGAGCACGTTGGCGTCGACGGCCATGCCGATGGCCAGCACGAACCCGGCCAGGCCCGGCAGCGTGAGGGTGGCGCCCAGGGCGGCCAGGGCGGCGTGGGAGACGAGCCCGTACGCGGCCAGGGCGAGTACGGCGAGGGCGCCCATGAGCCGGTAGACGGCGATGAGGAACAGTGCGGTCAGGGCGGTGCCGACGACCGCGGCCCAGGCGCCGGCGGTGATGGCCTCGGCGCCCAGCGTGGGGCCGACGGTGCGCTGCTCGACGGTCTCCACGGGCACGGGCAGGGCGCCGCCGCTGATGAGCAGGGCCAGTTCGCGTGCCTCGTCGTCGGTGAAGGACCCGGTGATCCGCGTGGCGCCGCCGGTGATGCCCGCCTCGCACGCCACCGACGGGTCGACCTGCGGCGAGGAGATGACCTTCTCGTCGAGGACGATGGCGACACGGCGCTGGGGGTGCCCCGCGGGGTGGCAGGCGGCCGTGCCGGTCAGCCGGCCCCACCCGTCGCGGCCGGAGGCGTCGAAGTCGACCGTCACGTGCCATCCGGCGCCGCTCTGCTGGTCGAACCGGGCGTCGGCCCCCTGGACGTCCCGCCCGGTCATTGCGGCGGGCCCCAGCCGCAGCGGCCGGCCCGACTCGTCGGGCAGGACGCGCTCCCGGGGCTGCTTCGGCGGAGGTGCGGAGCCGTCGGTCCCGCTGTCGCCGAGGCCGGTCACGGGATGGACGCTGAGCTGTGCGGTGCGGCCCAGGACGTCGGCCGCCTTCTTCGGGTCCTGCAGACCGGACAGTTCGACGATGATCCGGCGGTCGCCGGAGCGCTGCAGGGTGGGTTCGGCGACGCCGAGCGCGTCGATGCGGCCGCGCAGCACCTCCAGGGTGCGGTCGGTGGCCTCGGGACCGGCTTCTGCGGTTTCGGTGGAGCGGGTCTCCAGGACGATCTGGGTGCCGCCGCGCAGATCCAGCCCCAGGCGGACCGGCACGGTGACGGTGATGTACAGGGACAGGGCGACGACGGCGAGAGCGAGCAGCGCTCTCACCCGGGACGAGCGGATCAACGCGGGGCCTCCGGCGGACACACCGCGGCGGCGGCCGGCGCGGCCGCGGTGGAGGACAGGGTGGATTCAGGTGCCGGAGGGGATCGGGGGTGACCGTCCCCGATCGGTGGAGGCGTGGTGGGCGTGAGGGGGCCCGTGCGATGTCCGCGAGTCCGTCGGCTGGGCCCTCAGGGCGGCGGTTGCCGCCTCGCGGTCGGCGACGGCGAGGGGATGGCCGGGCGGCGGCGTGCGCTCGCCGGGAGGTTCGAGCCGGTGGGCCGCGTGCACGGCGCATGCCGTGACACATCCGTCGTGGAGGTACGGACTGTCTCCGTCGTGAAGGTACGGATCGTCTCCGTCGTGGAGGGACGGATCGACTCCGTCGTGGAGGGAGGGATCGTCTCCGTCGTGGACGGACGGATCGGCCCGGGGCCGCCCGTCGGTGGCCGGTCCGTACGCCGTTCCTGACTGTCCTGGTGCGGACGGTACGGCCTGTGGTCCTGCGGTGTGCGCGGCCCAGACCCGGAATCCGGCGCCCGGCACCACGGCCAGGAGGACTGCCAGCAGGGCGGCGGCCCACAGTGGGCTGTCGACGACGGTCGCGGCCCGCACCCCGGAGGAGACGCAGCCCGGGCGGGTCTTGGCGCGGGGTGCCCGGGGGCCCGGCCGGGGCGTTGGCGGCTGGGCCCCCGGTCGGTCCGGGAGGCTCACGGTTCGATCAGGCCCGCGCGGATGGCATAGCGGGTCAGCTCCAGGCGGTCGCGCAGGCCGAGCTTGTGCAGCAGGTTCGCGCGGTGGCGCTGGACCGTCTTGATGCTGATGTACAAAAGATCGGCGATCGACTGCGAGGAGTGTCCCTCGGCCACCAGCTTCAGGACCTCCTCCTCGCGCGGGGTGAGCACGTGGTCGGGGGTCTCCTCGCCGTGCCGGGCCCGGTCGAGGTAGTTGCGGATCAGGGCGGTCACCGCGCCGGGGTACAGGAACGGCTCGTCGCGCATCGCGGCCCGGCACGCGGCGACCAGGTCGCGGTCGGCGACGGACTTCAGCACATAGCCGCTGGCACCGGCCTTGAGGGCCTGGAAGAAGTACTGCTCGTTGTCGTGCATGGTCAGGATCAGGATGCGCAGCCCCGGCTTCAGGCCGGCCAGTTCGCGGGCGGCCTGCAGACCGGTCATGCGGGGCATGGCGATGTCCAGCACGGCGAGGTCGACGTCGTGGCGGCGGGCCTGCTCGACCGCGTCGGCGCCGTCGCCCGCCTCGGCGACCACCTGCAGTTCCGGTTCCTGGTCGAGGATGAGCCGCACGCCGCGGCGCACCAGGGCGTGGTCGTCGGCCAGCAGGATGCGGATGTTCTCGGTCATGAGGAGGGCTGCTTCCTGGGCACGGGCACGGTGAGCTTGACCTGCGTTCCGGCGCGCGGCGCGGGGGTGATGTCCAGGGCGGCCCCGATGAGCAGGGCGCGCTCTCGCATGCCGAGGATGCCGGCGCCCTCCCGCGGGGCCTTGATGCCGCAGCCGTCGTCGGTCACGGCCAGGACCACGCCGGCCTCGGAGTGGTGCAGCGCCACGACGGCACCGCGGGCGTCCGCGTGGCGGGCGACGTTGGTGAGGGACTCCTGGGCGACGCGGTACAGGACCAGTTCCGTCTCCGGTTCCAGCGGGGGCAGGTCGGTGACGAAGCGGCGGGTGACCTGCAGCCCGGTGTGGGTGGCGAAGTCCTCGGTCAGCGAGGTGAGGGCACTGACCAGGCCGAGGTCGTCGAGCACCCCGGGGCGCAGGCGGCGCACCAGCCGGCGGACCTCGTCCAGGCTCTCCCGGGTGATCTCCTGCACCTCGTGCAGGTCCTTGCGCAGCGGTTCCGGTGCCTCGTCCGTGGCCCGCTTGAGCCCCAGCAGGATCGCGGTCATGCTCTGCCCGACCTCGTCGTGCAGCTCCTGGGCGATGCGGCGGCGTTCGGCCTCCTGGGCGAGCAGGACCCGGCCGCTGCTGGCGGCCCGTTCGTGCTCCAGCCGCTCCAGCATGGCGTTGAAGGTGCGGATCAGCTCGGCGACCTCGCCGCCGCCGTACGCGGACAGCCGCTGCCCGGGGCGCAGCAGGTCCACGGTGGTCATCAGGCCGGTCAGCCGGCCCAGCGGGGCCAGTCCCCAGCGCAGCAGCGCGGCGTTGGCCACCAGCATCACCGCCAGGCCGCCGAGCAGGATGATGGCCTCGGTCAGCAGCACCGGCACCGACACGGTCACCGGCGCCCACAGCAGCAGTCCTGTGGCCGTGCCCAGGACGACGGCGTTCAGGGCGAAGATCCGCCAGAACAGCGACACCGGTCGTCAGCCTCCTTCTGTGCTACGGCCTGCCTCGGCTGTCGGGCGTCGGACGGCCCGGACCGGCTGCCGTGCCTGACCGTCGGCCAGGCCTCCGGGCCAGCCTGCCCGCCCTTGCCCTCGCCGGTATATGGGGTCCGGCCCCCATTTCCCCGAGCGCGGTATGCCCACGGCCCCGCAGTCTGCATCCCGCGCACCGCCGCATATGGGTTCCGCGCCCGATAGGCATTCCGGGCTTCCGGGACCAGGGTTGAGGACACGACCGGGCACCCGATGCGCCCGCCACCGGGCCGGGCACCGCCCCGCTACGGAACTCGCACCGACACCACCAGGAACCGCACCCCCGCCCACCCACACGCGCTCCGGCACCCCCAGCCCCAGCCCCAGCCCCAGCCGCACAGCGCGGTGCCCGACCACCCGTCCGAGCGCACCGACGCCCGGCCAACGGAGAGGAACCAGCCCAGTGACCGTCGACGCACCCCTCACCGACCCCCGCCCCGAGCGCATGACCACCCACGAGGTGCGCCGGCGCCTGGAGCATGCCCGCAGCACCCGGCTGACGCAGTTGCAGGCGCTCGAGGAGACCGGGCAGGGCGTGGACGAGCACCTGACGTCGACGCAGCGGGACGCCATCCGGCGGGTCCTGAAAGAGATCGACGACGCCTTCACCCGGGTCGAGCGCGGCAGCTACGGCACCTGCCTCGGCTGCGCCGAGCCCGTCCCCGGGGAGCGGCTGGAGATCCTCCCCTACACGCCGTACTGCGTTGCCTGCCAGCGCCGCGCCGCGGCCTGACAGGGCGGCCGCCGTCCCCGCCGTCCTTCTCCGTCGCTCTGCCCGAGGGGTTGCAGTGGTGAATCACCAGCTCGTCGGCGACCGTCCGACGCATCTGACGCCCGAGGAGCTCGCCGCCCTGCGGGAGGACCTCGTGGAGCAGCGCCTGTTCCGCCGGGAGCAGTTGCGGCAGCTCGCCGCCGCGGCCCCGTCCCGCACGGACGGGCCGCGGCACGGCGATGCCGCCTCACAGGTCGAGGTCCACGTCAAGCTCGCCGCGTGCGCCCGCATGGTTCTCGCCGATGTGGAGGCGGCGCTGCGGCGCATGGACGAAGGCCGCTACGGCGTCTGCGAGCAGTGCCGGGGGCCCGTCGCGGCCGAGCGGCTGACGATCGTGCCGCAGGCCCGCTACTGCGGACGCTGCGGGCAGGTGAGGGAGGCCGTCCGGTGACCGCTCTGTCCGTATGCGCCGCCGGAGCGCGAACGGCGTTCAAGGTCGCCGGTCGCCTGCGCAGGAAGGCCATGGATCCGACCTGACATCCCCGATAGCCCCGCAGGGCCTGCTGCCGCTAGCCCTCCGACGTGTCCACCGGTCCGACGCTCAGTGCCCGGAGAGCAGCCAGTACCGCCCTGATCTTGGGCACTTCATGCGTGCGGTAAACGCCTGTTCCTCCCATATGCGCCAGCACCGCGAAGAACCCTTCGGCGGCACGGAACTCGTCCTCGAAAAGATCGAAAGCATGGGGCAAGGCATGACATATCGGAAGGCCGATGCGCCGCAGTCGGAATGTGTGGAGCAGGGACCTGGCCTGGTGGTTGATGCGAACATCGGCCGTTACAGAGCCCTTGTGGGAGAAGCCGATTCCTGGATCTATGGCGATACGCTCGACTCCCATCGAGCGAGCATGGTCGACTCGCTTGACGAAGTAGTCGACCATCCCGGAGACAGGGTCTTCGTCCACACCCCTTTCAGCCACATCCCGACAGTTGCTCCCTTCGACATGGCACAGAATCATCGTCGCCTGGCGGTGGGCCACGATCGGAAACATCTCCTCGTCCGACACGACTCCGCCGGTGTAGTTCAGCACCAGCGCACCTGCTTCCAGGCATGCGCGCGCTACGGCAGGTTCGTAAGTCTCGACCGAAACGGCGACACCTTGCCGCGCAAGCTCCTGCACGACCGGCACCAGAGCGGAGATCTGCTCTTCCGCGGCCACCTGCGCAGTACGAGGATTACTTGACTCAGCGCCGACATCGACGATGTCGGCTCCCTGCGCCGCGAGGACGAGCCCCTTGCGGACAGCGGACCGAGTCGAGGTCGCGATGCTCTCTCGATATCTCGAATCCTGCGAAAGATTGACGCATCCCATGATGACGGGAGTGGCGTCGACGTCGATACTTCGATTCCCCACGCGAAGCAAGTCGACGGGGTGGGACAGATCGGCCTCATACCGTGTCACCAGGTCTGCCAGCTCTCGGAGGGAAATCATCCGACCTCACTCTCGAACGAAACCACGATGGGGACAGATCGCCGCCATCCGGCGGGAGTTGGTGTACATACGCCGGTCATCTCGTCCTCCTCACCTGGCCCCTCAGGCGCTCGCCCCCACGTGGATACCGCATGCCCCGGTCATGTCGCATCGGCCGGGCCCGGGCCCTGGCGGAGCGGCTGGCGGTGTGAGGGCGGGCCCGCCCGTCGCGCGGGGGCCGCGGGGAGGCGGAGCCGGTGGCGTGCCGAGCGGGTGAGTGCCGGGGGCGGGACCGTGGGTCGGGAACGCGGAACCAGGTCGGACCACCAGGATTACGGGGCATCCGGGCAGGGAGCAGCCGTGCGACAAGGAGCGTTCACACCATGGGAACCGCCGTGCACGTCCCGCAGACCCGGGACATGATCGGGGAAGAACTCTCCGGAGACGAAGCGTTCGCCGCGTTGCGCCACTACGGGGGCTGGCGGTTCCTGATGGACTCCTTCGCCCGGTTCCGCTACGCGGACGGCTTCACCAACGCCCGGGCGCTGGCCTTCCAGGTGGTGGTCGGGCTCGTGCCGTGCACCGTGGCGCTCGTCGGACTGGCCACGTCGGTGCACACCGAGGCCGTGGGCCGGGTCATCGAGCTGACGCTGGGCCGGATCGTGCCGGGGGCGAGCGCGGAGATCGTGGAGGACGCCTTCGAAGGGACGCGGCGCACCGCCCACGGTGACGCCTGGAGCGCGGTGGCCCTCTGGCTCGGCCTCGGCTTCGCGCTGCTGAACCTGTCGTCGGCCATGGGGCAGATCGAGCGCGGCGCCAACCGCATCTACGGGATCGAGCGGGACCGCCCCCTGCCGCGCAAGTACGCCCGGTCGTTCGTGCTCGCCCTCGCCGCCGGTCTGCCGCTGGTCCTGGGGTTCGTCGTGCTGGTCGCGGGCAGGGCCGTGGGCGACGCCGTGGCCGAGACCGCGGGCTGGGAGGGCGACTTCGGACGGTGGTGGGCGGTGGTCGAGATCCCGCTGGGGCTCCTGCTGGCCTGGGTGGCCTCCGCGGTGATCTTCCGCTGGTCCCCGCGGCGCGTGCAGCCCGGCTACACGTGGCTGGCCTTCGGGTCGGCGGTGCATCTGCTGCTGTGGGTGGCGGCCACCTGGCTGCTCGCGCTGTACGTCGAGGAGAGCGGTGCCTTCGGCGCCGTGTACGGGCCGCTGACCGCGTTCATCGCGCTGCTGCTGTGGGCGAACCTGACGGCGGTGGCGCTGTTCCTCGGCATCGCGTTCGCCGCCCAGCTGGAAGCGGCCCGGGCCGGGATCGAATCGGCTGTCGAGCCGGATCCCGGACCGGGCGCGTGAAGCCGGACGGGTCGGGGGCGGCTCCGGCGCCGGCAGCCGCCCGCCGCGTCGTCAGCTGCTCGCCGCGGCGGTCACCGTGGCGGGGTCCACTCCGGTCAGTTCGACGATGCGGTGCGGTGGCACGCCGGCGGCCAGGGCGCGTCCGATGAGGCCGTCGCGGCCGTCGGCGCTGTCGCGGTAGGCGAGAAGTTCCTCTTCGAGGCGGGCGAGGGACTCCGGTGTCATGGTGTGGCGCAGCCGGCTGAGTTCCTCGTCGCCGAGCGGGACGGGCACGCTCTCGGCGTCGGCCGGGATGGCTCCGGTCTCCTCCGGCGGCAGCAGCCGCAGGTACGGGGAGGTGGGCGTGGCGTCGTGGGCGTCCAGCCAGGCGCGTACCGCGGGCGTCTCCATGCAGGCCAGCTCGCCGACGGCGGCCGGGGGCACGCCGAGCGGCGCGGACGGGTCGTCCAGCAGGAACAGGTAGGCGTCGTCGGTCAAGGCAGGCTCCTTCACGCGGTGGGGGGCTGATGGACCTCCCTTTACCCCGCCGCGTCCGGATTAGCGCCGCGCGATCACACGGATGAGCCCGTACGGCACAGCGGCGGGCGGGCGTCGTCCGTCGAGAAGGCGTGCCCGCACCGTGCGGCCGGACCGGGAGAGTCCCGGTACTGACGGTTCGTCACTCGTGCAGCGCTTGGTGGAAGCCGGTGTGGACCGCGGTGAGGCCGCCGTCGACCACCAGGGCCGTGCCGGTGATCCAGGAGGCGTCGCGGGAGGCCAGGAAGGTCACGGCGGCGGCGATGTCCTCCGGCTCCCCGACCCGGCCCAGCGGGTACAGGTGGCGCACGGCCTCCAGGTCGGCGTCCCGGCCCTCCCACGCGCTGGTGCGCACGGTGCCGGGCACCACGAGGTTGACGCGGACGCCGCGTGCGGCCGCGCGTCCCGCCAGGGTGCGGGTCAGCGAGGCCAGACCGGCCTTGGCGGCGCTGTAGGCGTGGTTGCCGAAGTCCTGGACGCCGTTGACCGAGCCGACGGAGACGATCGCGCCGCGCCCGGAGTCCACCAGGTGCGGCAGGGCGGCGCGGCAGCAGCGGTAGGCGCCGGTGAGGGTGACGTCCAGGTCCCGCGCCCAGGACTCGTCCGGCTGCTCCTCGAAGCGGGGCCCGTCGGGCGAGCAGTGGGCGGCGCAGTTGACCAGGACGTCGAGTGAGCCGAAAGTGCGTACGGCGTGGGCGACGGCGGCGTCCACCGCTTCCTGGTCGGTGACGTCGCAGGCGCACGCCGCGGCCGTGAACCCCTGTTCCGACAGGTCCCGTGCCGTCCGCCGCGCCGCGTCCGGGTCCTGGTCCGCGACCAGGACCCGTCCGCCTTCCGTTGCGAACCGGCGGGCGGTGGCGGCGCCGATGCCGCGTCCCCCGCCGGTGATGAGAACTCCGTACCCCTCGAAGCGCGTGGTGTTCGTCATGGGCCGACCGTACTGCCTGTCAGGACCGTCGCGCCGGGCCCTTCAGGGTGCGGTCGGCGCGTGCGGCACCGCGGGCGACCGCCGCGGCTTCGAGGGAGAGCGGCGAGCAGCGGAGCGCTCACCGGCCGACCGGCCGGCGGAGGTTCGGTGGCCGGCCGAACCCCGCAGCGCGCGCCGGACTTGCCGCCGCTCCCCCTCGGTCACGGGCCGGCGGGAGCGGCGGAAGCCGGGTCAAGAGGACTGGGCGCTGTGGTACAGGTTCTGCGCGTCCGCGCCGAAGTACGGGCCGTACATGGCGTTGGGCAGGAAGTTGTACTTGAAGCTGTTCACGGAGGACTGCAGACCGGTCCCGGTCGCCTCGTCGAACTGCGTGAACCAGGGGCCGCCGCTGGAGCCGCCGGTCATGTTGCAGGTCAGCCCGTGGTCGCCGGAGAGCAGGAAGTCGCGGAACGTGGTGCCGCTGCAGTAGATGAACTTCTCGCCGTCGTAGGGCGCCGCGGCGGGGAAGCCGAAGGAGTACATGGGCTTGCTGTAGCCGGTGTTGAAGGCCACGCCCTGGCCGCCGACGGCGTCGGTGAGCCTCGTGCCGTCCAGCGGGGCGACGACGGCGGCGCCGATGTCGTAGTTGATGTCCTCACCCGCCGTCCACTGCGGCGTGGAGAGGAGCTTGGCCGCGGTCCAGGTGCCGTACGGGCGCTGGCCGTCGCGGTAGCCGGGCACGAAGACCCAGTTGGTGTGCCAGGCGCCCTGCATCTTCACGCAGTGACCGGCTGTCAGCACCGTGGACTTGTTGGCGCTGGTGACGGCGTTGCCGGAGCAGGAGGCTGTGCGCCCCTGGTAGGTGAAGAAGACCCGGCCCGCGGTCCTGGTCACCGCTCCCCCGCCGGCCCAGGGCCCGCCGCCGTGCGGGAAGGCCAGGGGGCCGACGGCCGAGGCGGGCGCGCTGGGCGGCACGACGGCGGTCCGGCCCTTGCGCGGGGCCGCCCTGCGCACGTCGGAGGGATCGACGGTCAGCACGTCGAGCGGGGTGGCCTCACGCATCCGTTGGGCCGTCCAGAAGGACAGGGCGCGTTCCTGCGCCGCGGGACTCAGGACGCCGGGGTCCGGTGCGGCGCCGGCGGGTGCGGCGGTGACGCCGGTCGCCAGCAGGGCGGCGACGCCGGCGAGTGCGCCGAGGAGGGTGCGGCGGACGGGGGTGCTGCCGCCGGAGGAGCGAGGGCTGCGGGGTCTGCCTATCACGCGGTCTCCTTCTGCTGTGGGGGCCGGGCGGCGGGGTGCCGGTCCGCCCGGTCAGGCAGGGGTGCCACTGCGGACAGTCAGAGGGCAGCGTGCCACCGCAGAAGGAATATGAACAGGTGCATGTCAATACGATGGCCGAAATGCCGCGCGTGGTGCGGTGCGCGGGGGCACGGAGAAGGACCCGGCCTCCGGAACGGAGACCGGGTCCTTCAGGAACCGTGGGCGTCAGAAGGCGGAGCCGGGACCGCCCATGCCGCCGGTGCCGCCGGGACCGGCCAGCGGGTCGGTGCCGGCCACCGGACCCGTACCGCCGACGGGGCCCGTGCCGCTGGTGGGGCCGGGGGCGCCGCCCGGCCGGATCCGGCCGCGCCACGCGCCGGACTCGGCGCCGCGCTCCTCGATGTACTCCTTGAAGCGCTTCATGTCGCCCTTGACCCGGCGGTCGATCGTGCCCACCATGTCCGCGACCTTGTCCATCGCCCCGCTGGGCTCGACCTCCATCACCAGCTCCACCCGGGTGTGGGTGTCGTCCACGCGCTCGAAGCGCACGGAGCCCCGCTGGTTGGTGTCGCCGCTGGTCGTCCGCCAGGTGACGCGCTCGTCGGGCAGCTGGTCGACGATCTCCGTGTCGAACTCGCGGCGCACTCCGCCGATCTTCGTCGTCCAGTGGTTGTGACGGTCGTCGATCTGCCTGACCTCCTCCACGCCCTCCATGAAGTTCGGGAACTCCTCGAACTGCGTCCACTGGTTGTAGGCGGTGTGCACGGGGACGCCGACTTCCACGGTTTCCTTGACGGTGCTCATTCGTCTGCCTCCGTATTCACTGATCGACTGCGGGAGGCCCATCGGCCCACTCAGGTCCGGGCCCGTGGTCACCGGGTACCCGGGACGCGACGGTTGCCACCTCCCCGTCGGCGGAGATCGCGCCGTCCCCCTCATCGACCTCGTCGCACGCGGATACGATCTCCGCCGTGCGCCTTCCCCGTTCCGCCTCGGGCTGGACCATGGCCGTGTTCGGCGTGCTCGCCGCCGCCCTCGGAGCCGTCGGTCTGGTCTCCCCCGCCGCGCAGCTCGCACTGCTGGGACTGCCCGCCCCGGGCGACCGCGCGGCCGGGGACCTCACCCCCGCGTTCATGACGGCGTCGTCGATGGCGGCGCTCAACATGGGCGTCTACTACGTCCTGGCGGCGCTGGCCGACTGGCGCCCCTTCTTCCGGTGGACCGTGCCCTTCCGGCTGCTCACCTGCGCGGTGTTCACGCTTGCCGCGCTCACCGGCCGGGCCCCCGGCGCGTTCGTCGGCGTCGGGCTGTGGGAAGGCGCCGGAGCACTCGCCACGGCGGCAGCGCTGCGGTACGACCGCCGTCGGGCAGAGACCCCGGCGCCCGGAGCGCTGCCGGCGGGCTGACCGGCTTCGGCGGCACCGGGCCTGGGCAGCCGCGCGGCGAACGTCGCGACGGCAGGTCGGCCGTTCGTGCCGGGAGGGCGGGGTTCGTGCCAGGGCGACGTCCCTACCGGGGCGTTCACGCGGCGGGGGCGGCGTTCACACGGCGGTAGCGGCGGTCACGCGGCAAGGGTGGCCGTCCTGGCCGTCTCCGCCGTCTCCGAGCGGGAACCCCGCCCGAGTTGGGGAGTTGGCGGTCCCGTCGGCGTCATGATCCGGGACGCTACGGCCGGGACGTCTCGGCCGGCGTCGATGCGGCACCGGGCGAGAGCCGACGCCTCACCGGGAACGCGCGGGCGCGAGGAGGCGGCGTCCCGGGGCCGGGCGGAACCGGCCCGGGACGGCGCCCCCGTCAGGACCCGGGTCGGATGCCGGATCAGAAGCGGTGCTGCTGCTGCGGCTGCCCGTGCGCCTGGCCGCCGGGACCGGACGCGTCCTGGGCCCGGAGCTGCTCGGCCTGTTCCTTGGTCAGCTTCTGCTCCGCACCGCAGAAGGTGCACTGCGTCTGGTACTTCGTCGAAATCGGGAACAGCGGGACGAAGAAGAGGGTGAACTTCGTGACGCGCTTCCTCAGTGTGTGCGCGGCGGGGTTGCCGCAGCGGCCGCACACCAGCGTCAGTATCGCCAGCTGGTACAGGTAGCCCTTGGTGCCGAAGATGATCACGTGTGGTCCTTCCCGGGTCGGATCTTCCTCCAGTGTCCTGTATCCCCGGTTCCCGGTGCGCACCCCTCGATCGTGTGGAGAGCCCGGTGCCGTGTGGGCCGGACGGGTGACGGCGGGCCGGACGGGGCCGGGTACGCCGATACCGTGCCGCGGTGACCTCGATCTCACCCGAAACGCAGTCCGTACCCACCGACGACCTGGGCTCGCTCGTCGTCCAGTCCTGGCGGGGCACGACCCCCCAAGGGGACGTCCCCTACCTTCTGGCCTGCTCCCTCGGAGACGGCGCGGGCGGTCCGGAGGCCACGTCGAAGGCCGTCGAGCAGCTACTGGCGAGCGCCGGGCTGCCCCTGGGTGAGGGTCTCGTGCACGCCACCCAGCGGCCCAGCATGCCGGTGAGCCTGCTCGTCGTGCCGGGGTCGGCCGTCCTGACCGTGCAGCACCTCAAGTCGCAGTTCGTCCCGCCGGAGAGCTGGCTGGAGGCCGTGGCCGAACTCGGCTTCGCCTACCTCATCTTCGCCACCCGCCCCTGGCCGGCCGGCGCCGAGCCCGGTGACGCGCAGGCCCTCGCCGCCTTCACCTCGGACGAGGAGGCGATGGCCTCCTCGGCGCACGTCGTCCTGCCGGCCCGCAGCCTGCGCTCCTGAGACACCGCTCCGGTCCGGCCGTGCCGAAACGGCCCGTCCCCGGGACACCGCAGCCCGGGCCGCGTGGAGGCGGCCCGGGCTGCGGTGTGGGCCGGGGCTCAGGCGGACAGGGCCGCCAGCACCACGGCCTGGGCCTCCTCCTGGACCCGCGCCAGGTGGTCGGGGCCGAGGAAGGACTCGGCGTAGACCTTGTAGACGTCCTCGGTGCCCGAGGGGCGGGCCGCGAACCAGGCGTTGTCGGTGGTCACCTTGATGCCGCCGATGGCCGCGCCGTTCCCGGGGGCCTCGGTGAGGACGGCCGTGACGGCGTCGCCGGCCAGCGTGTCCGCGGTGACCTGCGCCGGGGACAGCTTCGCGAGCAGGGCCTTCTCCTCGCGGGTGGCGGGCGCGTCGATGCGCGCGTAGGCGGGCTCGCCGAAGCGGGCGGTCAGCGCCGCGTAGTGCTGCGAGGGGGTCTTGCCCGTGACGGCGGTGATCTCCGACGCGAGCAGCGCCAGGAGGATGCCGTCCTTGTCGGTGGTCCACACGGAACCGTCCCGCCGCAGGAAGGACGCACCGGCCGACTCCTCGCCGCCGAAGCCGATGGTGCCGCCGATCAGCCCGTCGACGAACCACTTGAACCCGACCGGCACCTCGACCAGTTCGCGGCCCAGGTCGGCGGCGACGCGGTCGATCATCGCGGAGGACACCAGGGTCTTGCCGACGCCGGTGGCGGCCGGCCAGCGGTCGCGGTGGGCGTAGAGGTAGGAGATCGCGACGGCCAGGTAGTGGTTGGGGTTCATCAGGCCCGCGTCCGGCGTGACGATGCCGTGCCGGTCGGCGTCGGCGTCGTTGCCGGTGGCCACCTGGAAGCGGTCGCGCTGCTCGATGAGCGAGGCCATCGCGTACGGCGACGAGCAGTCCATGCGAATCTTGCCGTCCCAGTCCAGCGTCATGAAACGCCAGGTGGGGTCGGTGTGCGGGTTGACCACGGTCAGGTCGAGACCGTGCTGCTCGGCGATGCGGCCCCAGTAGGCGACCGACGCCCCGCCCAGCGGGTCGGCGCCGATGCGCACCCCGGCCGTGCGGATCGCGTCCAGGTCGAGCACGCCGGGCAGATCGGCGACGTACGCGCCCAGGAAGTCGTAGCGGCCGGTGCCCGGGGCGGCCAGGGCCCGGGCGTAGGGGATGCGGCGCACGTCCTTCAGACCACCGCGGATGATCTCGTTGGCCCGGTCCTGGATCCAGGAGGTGGCGTCGGAGGCGGCGGGGCCGCCGCTGGGCGGGTTGTACTTGAAGCCGCCGTCGCCGGGCGGGTTGTGCGACGGCGTCACGACGACGCCGTCCGCGAGGCCGGTGGTGCGGCCGCGGTTGTGGGCGAGGATGGCGAGGGAGACCGCCGGGGTCGGCGTGTAGCCGTCCGCCTGGT
The DNA here is from genome assembly GCF_042878735.1 of Streptomyces sp. NPDC003456. Lineage (NCBI taxonomy): Bacteria > Bacillati > Actinomycetota > Actinomycetes > Kitasatosporales > Streptomycetaceae > Streptomyces > Streptomyces sp. NPDC003456. The sequence continues at coordinate 618,507 of NZ_JBIAOK010000002.1, read as the reverse complement.
CGATCAGCACGGTCACCTCGTTGGCGGCGAACACCTCCAGGGCGGTGACGCGCGCGGGCTCGGACAGGGCGTGCGTGTCGGCGCCCAGGAAGAGGGGGCCGTCGATGCCCTGCTCGGCGCGGTACTCGCAGATGGCCTGGCTCGTGGCGGCGATGTGGTCGTCGTTGAAGGCGCTCGCCAGCGACGAGCCGCGGTGCCCGGAGGTCCCGAACGCGACGCGCTGCCCCGGGTCGTCGAGGTCCGGGTGGAGCGCGTAGTAGGCGGTGACCAGCCTGGCGACGTCGACGAGATCCTCGGGTCCGGCCGGACTGCCCGCTCGCTGGTGCTGCATGGCCCGCTCCTCCGCATGGGTTGTTCTTTCGCTTGTGTCACATCCTTCCCCGTCACGCCGGCGCCGCGCGAGGGGACCACCCCGGCCGTGACCGGATGCGCGTGCCCGTCGTCCGACGGTGAGCCCGGTGAGGTCCGGTGAGTCCGGTGAGTCCGGTGAGTCCGGTGAGTCCGGTGAGGGCACGCAGGGCCTGGCGGCGGGCGCGAGGGCCGGGCCGTAAGCCGGACGCCGTGCGAGGGCCCGCGTGACGTCGGCGCGAACCGGCGCCTCGGCCCGTCAGCGCTTGCGGGCGCTTCCGGGCGCACGAGAGGGCGGCGCTACGGGTCCCCGGATCGACCGGTGACGCGCCGCGCCGCCTGTGCCCCTCGTGGCCGGCACGCCGTACGTGCCGGCCACGTTCAGATCCGCCCGCCGGTGAGCCGGGTGAGCGGCCCGTGCGCACCGCGCTCCGCGCGGCGGCCCACGGCGTAGGAGGCCGCGCTGAGCACGGTGAGGCCGGCTCCGACACCCGCGGCGACGAGCTTGCGGTGGGCGATGACCGTCCAGGCCGTCTTCGCCGTGGCGGCGACATGACCGGAGGCCGTCACGACCGCCTGACGCCCGGCCTCGACCGACTTGGCCGCGGTCTGTGCCGCCGCCTTCGTCGTCTCGGCCGTGCGCTCGGCGCCCGCCTTGGCCGCTGACGTGGCGTCACCGGCCTTACCAGCCGCACGCTTCGTGGCCTGGGACGCCGGCGCGGTCGCCTTGTCCGTGGCGCTTCGGGCCTTGGACTCGGCCGTCCGCGTCGCGGTCGCCTTCTGATTCGTGCGCTTGTTCTCTTCAGTCATGTGACACCGCCTTGCCTCTGACTCCGGACGCAAACCATTCCGGTCGCGCGCCGGTCGGAGGACCGGGGGCCTGAGCACCGCGGGACGGGGGTAGTCGGGCTACGGACGGGCACTACACGAACTCACGAACCCGAGAATTCAAGACCTCAAGAACTCGACTCACGACTTCACCGAGGAAGGTGCGTCATGGCCGGAATGCTCAACCGCATCAAGGACTTCGCTCGCAGCCCGCAGGGCCGGAGGGCCATGGAGGAGGCACGCCGGGCCGCCGCCGATCCCCGCAAGCGGGCGCAGGCCCAGCGCCTGCTCGGCAAGCTGCGGGGCCGCGGACACTGACACCGGAAGTCCTGTTCGCCCCGTTGGCCAACTCTTCGCCCCGGTAGGTGTGTTGGCGTCCGTCTTGGGCACCTGGGTGGCGTCACACACCTGAGAGGAGCTGGTTTCATGGTCGGGGCAGGCAACGGCAGGAGGCTCTGCGCCTTAGGGATCGCCGGTGTCCTGGCGGGAACGGTGCTGGTCGGCTGCGGCGACGACGGCGACGCGCAGGACGGGGCGGGGGCCTCCTCGGCGAGGACGAGCGCCGGGGCCGAGGAGCAGGGCACGCGGGCGGTGCGCTCGGCCTACGACAGGACGGCCGAGGAGGACACCGCCAAGGTGCGGCTGCGGGTGCGGACCTCCGCCGACGGCCGCTCGGAGACCGCGAACGGGCAGGGCGCGGTCGACTTGGAGGACGGGGACAGCGCCATGACTCTCGGCGTGCAGGGTCAGCGCATCGAGCAGCGGGTGATCGACCGGATCCTGTACCAGAGGATGCCCGAGGGCCAGGCGCCCGGCGGCAAGCCCTGGATCAGGATCGACATCGGGAAGGTCGCCGCACAGCAGGGCGCCGGCGACGGCTCCGTGAGCGATCCGGCGCAGTCGGCGGCGTATGCCAAGGCGATCACCGACAAGGGCGTGGCGAAGAAGGGCACGGAGACGATCGGCGGAGTGCGCACGACCCGCTACGGCGTCTTGGTCGACGTCGCCGAACTGCCCGACGGCGGCACCCTGCGCAAGCAGGTCGGCCCCACCCTGCCGATGGACGTGTGGCTCGACGACGAGGGCCGGATGCGGCGGCAGCAGATCGAGATGACCGTCAAGGCACCGGCGCAGTCGCAGGAGGGCTCGTCCTCGGACGCCTCGGCCGCACCGCAGCGGTTCACGGTGCGCACGGTCACGGACTTCACCGACTTCGGCACCGACGTGGCCGTCGACGCGCCCCCGGCCGGGCAGGTCACCGACATGACCGGCAAGCTCCTCAAGCAGGGCGGCAAGCAGAGCTGATCCCGGGCCCCGCCCCCGTGGCGCGGCCCGGCCGCGGACCCTCCGTGCGTGGTCGTCCGCGGCCGGCGGCCGTCCGGTGCGGGCGGAGGCGCACCGGGACCGCCACCGGCGGCCGTCGCGGACGCCGTATGGGGCAGGATGGGGCCATGAGCGTAGTCAAGATCAACGTGCTGACCGTGCCCGCCGAGCAGCGGGAGACGCTGGAGAAGCGCTTCGCCTCCCGTGCGCACGCCGTGGAGAACTCCGACGGCTTCGAGTGGTTCGAGCTGCTGCGGCCCGTGGAGGGCACCGACACCTACCTCGTCTACACGCGCTGGCGGGACGAGGCGTCCTTCCAGGCGTGGATGGACGGGCCCATGAAGTCGGCGCACCAGGGCGGCGGTGAGGGCGAGCGTCCCCGGCCCGCCGCGAGCGGCTCGACCCTGTGGTCCTTCGAGGTCGTGCAGCAGGCGGGCCCGAAGAGCGCCTGAGCCGACGCGATCCCGCCGCGGAGGTCTCCGCGGCCCGTCGGCCCCGGAACCACCCTGCCGCGGTCCCCGTTCCCGGCGCAACGCCGAACCGCTGAGGTCCCCCCTGCCGCGCGGCAGGGGGGACCTCGTGCGTGACGGGCGGGCCCGGTGTCAGGCGCGGCGGGAACGGCTGGGCGCCGCGGTACGGCCGACGGCGGCCGCCAGTTTGCGCAGCTGCCGCCAGTCCAGGCGCGGCGGCGCCTCGGGCACCCCGGGCCGCTCACGGGGCACCCGCACGCGCAGGGCGCGGCGGGCGATGCGGCAGTGGACGGGCGAGGGCAGGGTGAGCGCCTCACCGTCCAGGCCGACCTCCAGGTGCGGTTCGTCGGCCTCGACCACGACGTGCTGCGCGGTCAGCACCGTCAGGCCCTCCGGGCGCGGCGAGAGCAGCAGTTCGGCCGCCTCGACGGCGCTGTCCACGCGGACGGCGAGCACGCCGAGCCGCCCGGAGTTGAGCCGTTCGCGCCGGCCGAAGCCGAAGGGGTCGTCCATGCGGTAGGCGTTGTTGCTCACCAATACGGCCTGCGGGTCGGCGATGGTCGTGCCGTCGGCCCGCGCGGTCAGGCGCGGGCCGCTCTGCCGGGTCAGCAGGTCGGGCAGCCGCTCCAGGGCGGCGCCCACCTTGTCCTCGCGGTACCCGGGGCTCTGCACGACGGCCCCGTACACGCCGAAGGAGGCGTTGTTGACGAACGGGCGGTCGTCGGCGAAGCCGAGGTCGACGCGGAGCTCCACGCCGTCGGTGAGGGCGTCCAGGCAGGTCGCCGGGTCGTCACGGTCCAGGCCGAGGTCCATCGCGAAGTGGTTGCGGGTGCCGGCCGCGATGACGAGGAAGGGCAGGCCGTGCTGCGCGGCGACGGCGGCGACCAGGGCCTGGGTGCCGTCGCCGCCCCCGACGCCGAGGAGATCGGCTCCGTCGGCCACGGCGGCGCGGGCCAGGGCGGTGACGTCCTGCCGCTGGTCCGGATCGAGCAGGACGACCCGGGCGCCCAGCGCCTCGGCCTTCTCCCTGAGCTGGAACTTCTCCACCTTGCCGCCGCCGGAACGGGGGTTGAGCAGCAGGAAGGGGCGCTGGGGCGGGGGCGTGCGGTACTCCTTGACGCGCACCGGCCGAAGTCCGGTGCTGCGCAGGGCGTACCGGCCGCTCCACACCGCGCCGGACCACAGCAGCAGGGACACGAACACCACCCAGAGCAGGTTGGCGGCGGCGTAGAGGGTGATGAGGGTGACCGGGGCGACGAGGGCCAGCGTGGCGGCCGCCATGCGCACCACACCCCGCCGGGACAGGACCCACCACAGCGCGGCGGCGGTCAGGGCCAGCCCCGCCACGCCGGCCGCGAGCAGCAGCAGTCCGCCCAGCCCGCCCGCGACGAGGGGCAGCAGCACCGCGAGGGCGGCGGCGGCCAGGGCCGCCCTCGCGGCCCATCGCTGCCGGCGGTGGTGCTGCTCGCTCATCGCCGATCCCATCTCGTCCTCCGCTCGAAGGCCGCGCCCCGGCGGGCCGGCGGATCAGGCCCGGCCCCGACCATGGTGCCCACCGGCGCGCCGGCTCGGCCACCGTCGCCGCTGACGGCTCCCCCGCCGGTCGGCCGGCCGGATGTGAAGATCCGCAGGGGCGGAGCCACCCGTAGCGTACGCGGCTCGGCCACACCGTCTCCGCACACCGGTGCACGTCGGCCGGTCCCGGCGCGCCCAGCGCCCGGAGCAGCCCCCTTGACCGGTGAGTCTCATTACGCAACTGTGCAGCTCATCGTCTTCAACGGCAAGGAGGCCGGCACGCGATGGAATGGACGGGCGCGCGGTACGCGGATCAGCCGACGGTGGAGGTGGCGACCTGGATCGCCGCCCCGCCGGGCCGGGTGTGGGAGCTGGTGTCGGACGTGACGCGGATGCCGGAGATGAGTGCGGAGCTGCTGTCGGCGCGGTGGGCCGACGGAGTCACCGGCCCTGCCGTCGGTGCCCGGTTCGTCGGCCGGAGCAGGCACGCGCAGCTCGGCGAGTGGGAGACCACCTCCACCGTCGTCGCGTGCGACCCCGGGCGGGAGTTCGCCTGGGCGGTCGGGGATCCCGCCCTGCCCAGCGCGCTGTGGAGGTTCGGCCTCCGCCCGGACGGAGACGGCACGGATCTGTCCCAGTGGATGCGGATGGGGCCCGGACGCTCCGGGCTCTCCTTCGCCATCGACGCGATGCCCGACAAGGAGCAGAAGATCGTGTTCGTGCGGCTGCGGGAGTTCGAGCGGTCCATGAGCGCCACGCTGGCGCAGGTCAAGCGGCGGGCGGAGGCGTGATGCGCACGGCGACGACCGTGGAGGCGTCCGCGCTCGGCTCCTGGTTCCGGCAGGCCGACTTCGTCGTGGAGGCCGAGAAGCTCGGGCTGGACATCTGCTGGGTGGCCGAGGCGTGGGGTTCCGACGCTCCGTCCGCCCTGGGCTACTACGCGGCGCGTACGCAGCGGATGCTGCTCGGCTCGGGCGTGATGCAAGTGGGCACGCGCACCCCGGTCGCCCTGGCGCAGACCGCCATCACCCTGTCCAACCTCTCCGGCGGACGCTTCCTGCTCGGGCTCGGGCCGTCCGGTCCCCAGGTCGTGGAAGGGCTGCACGGGGTGCCCTTCGCCCGGCCCCTGGCCCGGATGCGCGAGACGGTGGAGATCGTCCGGCAGGTGATCGCGGGCGGCAAGGTCGCCTACAGCGGCGCGGAGTTCACGATCCCGCTGCCCGGTGGGGACGCGGTGCCGATGCGGCTGTCCCTGCGGGCCGAGCACCCCGTGCCGGTGTACCTGGCCGCGCTGTCCCCCGCCATGCTGCGGCTGACGGGGCAGGTCGCGGACGGCTGGCTCGGCACCAGCTTCGTGCCCGAGGGTGCCGCGCAGGCCTACTTCGCCCCGCTGGAGGAGGGGCTCGCCGCAGCGGGTCGGGAGCGGGCCGGGTTCGACGTGTGCCAGGGCGCCGAGGTCGCGTTCGCACCGGACGAGGAGGCCTTGGCCGCCATGGTCGCCGGCCGGAAGAAGGAACTCGCCTTCAGCCTCGGCGGCATGGGTTCGGCGTCCACCAACTTCTACAACCGGGCCTACAGCCGCCAGGGCTGGGCCGAGGTGGCCGCACAGGTCCGTGAGCGCTGGCAGGGCGGCGACCGGGACGGGGCCGCGGAGCTCGTCACGGACGAGATGGTGCTGGCCACGACCCTCATCGGCACGGAGGACATGGTCCGGCGCCGGCTGCGTGTCTGGCGTGACGCCGGGGTCGACACGGTCCGCCTCTACCCGGCCGGCGACACGCTCGACGCCCGGCTCGCCACGCTCGGCAGGGCGATCGAGCTGGTCCGGGAGGTCGATGCCGGGAGCCGACGCGCCCTGACCGCCCTCGGTGCTCCCGGGGGCCGGCCCGGCGGCTGCTCGGCCGTGCCCGCCTCCGACGGCCACCGAGCGGCCGAACGGACGGGCGGCCGAGCGGACGAGCGGACGAGCGGACGAGGGCGAACGGGGGCCGGGGCTTGACGGGGTGGGGCGGGCTCGGACCTACTGGAAGGCGCAGCCGGCCGTGTCGGGGGGTCCGGTCCGGAGCCGGTCCTCAGGGACCGCCCGCTCCGCATCCTCCCCTCGGCGCGCAGGGCAGGGGGGCGCATGACGCGAGGACGATGGGCGGCGGTGCTGGGCCTGGTGGCCTGCCTGCTGATGCTGCCCCTGCTCGCGCCCGGGCCGGTGGACGGCGGGCCCTTCGCCGTGACGGTCACCGCGGCCACGGAGCCGGCGGCGGCCGGCCCGGCGCCGGACTCCGGGCCCGCGGCGGCCGGTGATCCGTGTTCGTGCGAGAAGGACCCGTCGCTGCGGCAGGTCCTCGCCCGCCCCCCGCGGACCGCGGGCGCGGCCGGTGGGCACGCCCCGGCGGCCGGAGCGCCGGGGACGGTCCGCGACCGCGCGCCCGTCCGCGCGGCGGGGCCGGCACGGGCTCCCGCGGCGGTCGCGACGCCCCCTCGCGCCGTGGAGCTGCAGGCGTTCCGCTGCTGAGAGCGGCAGCACCTCCCAGGGCCTGCGCCGTGCGGCCCGAGTACTGCCCCGGTACCCGATCGCGGTGATGTGCAGGCCTTCGTGTGTCCCCACGCCGATGACACAGGAGGCAGTGATGCCCGACAAGCGCGTCGTCGTTCTGCGGCCGGACGAACTGAGCCCGGACGACGTGAAGATGTGGCGGGAGATCCGCACCGAGTCCGGTGCCCCGGCCAATCCCTTCCTCGATCCGGCGTTCACGCGGGCGGTGGGGCGGGTCAGGCCCGGGACCAGAGTCGCGGTCCTGCTGGAGGACGGCTCCCCGGTGGGCTACTTCCCCTACGAGGCAGGGCCGTGGGGACGGGGCCGGGCCGTCGGGCTCGGGGTGTCGGACAGCCAGGGGGCCGTGCTGCGGCCCGGCATCCGGCTCGACGCCCGCCGGCTGCTGCGGGCGTGCGGGCTCTCCTCCTGGGAGTTCGACAACCTCGAAGCCGGTCAGGGCTGGTTCGAGCCGTACGCGGCCGAAGAGCTCGCCTCGCCCGTCGTCGACCTCGCCGAAGGCTACGAGCGGTACGCCGAGGGGCTGCGGGAGAGGTCGCCGGGCTTCCTCAGACAGACCCTGGCCAAGGAGCGGCGGCTGGCCCGGCGGGTCGGCGAGGTGCGCTTCGACCCCGACTGCCGGGACCCGAGGGCCCTGGAGGCGTTGATGGCGTGGAAGTCGGCGCAGTACCGGCGCACGGGCCGGCGCGACCGCTTCGCGCAGGAGTGGATCACCCGGCTGGTGGGTCTGCTCGGGGAGAGCGAGGACCGGGAGTGCCGGGGCGTGCTGTCCGTGCTGTACGCCGCGGACCGGCCCGTGGCGGCGCACTTCGGCCTGCGCTCGCGCACGGTGCTGTCCTGGTGGTTCCCGGCGTACGACCGCGCCTGCGCGCGGTACTCCCCCGGCCTGGTGCTGCAGCTGCGGATGCTGCGGGCCGCGGCGGCCGACGGTGTGGAGACGGTCGACCTGGGCAGCGGTCCGGCCCGCTACAAGGAGTCGCTGAAGACCCGCGACCTGCGGGTGTACGAGGGAGCGGTGGTGCGTCCGGTGCCCGGCGGGGCCGTGCACTGGCTGGGCCGCGAACCGGCCCGGGCGGCCCGCCGCTTCGTGCGCAACCGGCCCCGGCTGGCCGGTGCAGCCGCCCGGACGCTGGAGGAACTGGGCCGGCTGCGCGAGCGGTGAGGACGGGTGCCCGGACGTGCGAGGTCCGGGCACCCGCCCCGCGGGTCGGCCCGTCGCGGCCCATGGGTCAGCGCGTCGCGGCCCGCGGGTCGGCGCGCCCCTTCCCTGGGTCAGCGCGTGGCGGTCCAGCTGTGGGCGACGTCCACGACGATGCGGCCGTCCAGCTGCAGCACCCGGAACGGCAGCCGGGCCCGGACGCCGAGGCCGATCTGGGTGTCCCCCTCGAAGCTGCCGGCGTACCGCGTGTCACGGAAGGTGCGGTAGCCGGTGATGTCCACGCCCGGCAGCGGGCGCGCCACCCGGCCGGGGTACGTGGCGGCGCCCGTCTCCGGGTCGTAGGCCGGGGCACCGACGCGCACCTCGAGGACGGCACCGCCGGCCACGGGGATGTGGCGGCCGGATCCGTCCTGGTAGAGGGCGTCGACGTACTGGACCGTGTAGCCGACGCCGGTGCCCGCACCGGGCACGTCGACGACCATCCGGTCGAAGCAGTCGTGCCGGCCGGTGCGGATGTCCCGCACGGGTGCGACCGCGGTGCTCGTCGCGGACTTGGCGAGGCTGCCCCATCCGGTCGGGCAGGACGCGGTCGCGGCGGTGCGGGCCGCCGCCGGCGCGGCAGCGGCGGGCACCGCCGCCGCGGCCACCGTGGCCCCCACGATCGCGAGAGTCGCACATGCTGTTCTGATACGTACCATTGCCGCCCCCCGGGCTTGCGTGCTGGTGATACCGGTGAGACGGCCCGGGGCGTCGAAAGGTTGTACTTGCCGCGCCGGAGCGCCGAGGATGGCACATCCTGGGGGGAGCGATGGATGTCCGGTGCGTCCGTACCGGGAGGACGCGACATGGATGAGGCAGCCGCTGCGGACGGGCCGTGGTCACCCGGTGGCCCGGGCCCCGCCGAGGCCGGCGGCCGGGTCCGGCCCGGGGCCACGGGCCCGTTCGAGGACGCCCTGATGGGCCCGCTGACCGAGGCGGTACGGGACCTCGGTGGCTACGGCGGGCTGGTCTACCTGCGCTCGCGCGACCGGCGTTCGCTGGTGCTGGCGATGGTCGCCGGGGTGCCCCGGTCGCTGCTCAGGAGCTGGTGGCGGGTGCCGGTGGGCGGTGCGCTGCCCATGGCGGAGGCGTACCGGCGCGACGAGGTGCTGTGGCTGCCCGACGAGCGGGCCACCATGGTGCGCTTCCCGCACTTCACCGCCGGCCTGCCCTACTCGTTCGGATCCGCCTACCAGCCGGTCCACGCCGGGGGCGAGACGGTGGGCGTGCTGGTCGTGCTGCGGTCGGCGGCCGGCGCGTCCCTGGACCCGGCGGGGGTGGCCGCGGCGCTGGAGCCCGCCCGCCGGGCCGTGGAGGACGGCCTCGAGCGCCTGGCGGCCGCGCGCGGCGCCCCCGCCGCGTCCCCCGTCGAGTACGACGACGAGCCGGTCGGGGTCCGGATGCCGACCTCCTCCGTCCATCCCGTGCGCGTCGGGCTGCTGGACTGGTACCTGGACACCGGCCGGTGCACGGCGGACGACGAGGCGCTGGCCCTGCTCGGCATCTCCCGGGCGGGCTTCGGCGAGACCATCGCCGAGGTCGCGGCCCGGGTCAACCCGGACGACCTGCACGAGCTGCGGGCGAGCCGGAACGACGCCCTGACGTCGGGACGGGTCAGGAACCGGCGCTTCCGGGTGCGGGACGCCTCGCTCGGCGGGGCGGAGACCGGCTACCGGCCCGTCGAGCTGTGGGGTCACGCGGTCGAGGGCGGTTCCGGCGGGATGCTGGTGGGGGCCCTGGTCGACGCGGTGGGCGGACTGACCGCCGCCGAGGCCGCCGAGCGGCTGCCCGACGGGCTGTTCTCCCTGGACCAGGAGGGCCGGCTCACCTACGCCAACCGCCGCTGCGAGGAACTGCTCGGCTGCGGCCGGGAGGAGCTGCTGGGCCGCCACCCGTGGGAGGTCATCACCTGGCTGCGGGACCCGGCCTACGAGGACCGCTACCGGGCGGCCATGTTCTCCCAGGAGCAGGTGTCGTTCCTGGTGCGCCCGCCCGACGGCGGGTGGCTGAGTTTCGTGCTGTACCCGGACGTGCACGGCCTCACCGGCCGGATCCATCCCACGGACGCGCCCACGGGCGGCGGGCCGGCCGGGGCGCCGGCCGGGGCGGACCGCGAGGCGGGCGCGGCGCCGCCGCCGGAGCCCGCGGCCGGGGCCCGTGCCGGAGCGCTGTACCACGTGGTGCAGATGGCCAGCGTCCTCACCGAGGCGGTGACCGTGCGGGACGTGTGCCGGGCCGTGGCCGAGCAGCTGCTGCCCGCCTTCGGGGTGCGCGAGCTGGCCCTGTACGCGGTGCACGAGGGCCGCATGTACCTGCTGTGGGAGTCCGGCTACCCGGAGGGCTTCCTCACCCCGTTCGAGGGCGTCACCCTCGACACGCACCTGCCCGGTGTGCACGCCCTGACCACACGCCTGCCCCTCTTCTTCGAGTCGCCGCAGGACCTGTCCCTGGCCTACCCGGGCATCGCCCTGGACCGGATGCACGCCTGGTCGTTCCTGCCGCTGATCGCCTCCGGGCACCCGGTGGGCTCCTGCATCCTCGGCTGGGACGCCCCGCACCGCTTCACTCCGGACGAACGGTCCGCGCTCACCGCCCTCGGCGGCCTCACCGCCCAGGCGATGGAGCGGGCGCGGCTCTACGACGCCGAGTCGGCCGTCGCCCGCGGCCTCCAGGAGGGGCTGCTGCCGCACCGGCTGCCCGCCGTGGAGGGGCTGCGCACCGCGGGCCGGTACCTGCCGGGCACCCAGGGCATGGCCATCGGCGGCGACTGGTACGACGTGATCACCACCGAGCGCGGGGTGGCCCTGGTCATCGGGGACGTCGAGGGGCACAGCGTCGGGGCCGCCGCGGTGATGGGGCAGCTGCGCAGCGCGGTGCACGCCTTCGCGGCGAGCGGGCGGCCCCCGCAGGAGGTCATCACCCACACCAACCGGCTGCTGGCCGAGCTGGAGGCGGACGCGTTCGCCACCTGCTGCTACATCGAGCTCGACCCCCGTACCGGACGCGCCCTGGCCGTACGGGCCGGCCACCCGCCGCCGTTGCTGCGCCACCCCGGCGGCCGGAGCGAGATGCTGCACCTGGAGGGCGGTGTCATGCTCGGCGTCCAGCCCGACGCGGTGTACCCGGTCACCGAGGTGGTCCTCACCCCGGGCAGTGTGCTGGCGCTGTACACCGACGGGCTGGTGGAGCGCCCCGGCAGCGACATCGAGACGGGCATCGACACGGTCCGCCGCTGCCTGTCCGAGACCCCGGCGGACTCGGTGGAGCACCTGGCCGACCGGCTCATGAGCACGGCGCGCCGCGCCCGCGAGCGGCCCGACGACGTGGCACTGCTGCTGACGGCGTACCGCTGAGAAGCCGCGGCGCATTTCGTACGGCCGTACGCAGAGGGGCGGAGTAGCGTGGGGCTCCAGGGCGGGCACACCGTGGGCGGCGGGGCGGACGAGGCGGCAATGACGGTGGACTGGCAGCGGTACGCGGAACAGATGGCGCAGCTGGCGCGGGACCTGCTGGCGCAGGACTCGGTGCAGGCGACCCTGGACCGGATCGCCGCCTCGGCGGTGAAGCTGATCGAGGGCTGCGACGCGGCCGGCATCCTCGCGGTGTCCGGGGGCAGGGCCGTGACGCTCGCCGTGACCGGCGACCTGGTCGCGGAGTCGGACCGGTTGCAGGGCGAGTTGCGCGAAGGGCCCTGCTTCGACGCGGCGCGGCGGATGGACGGGCAGCGGCTGTTCCGCATCGCCGACATGACCCGGCCGCAGCCGGCCTGGCCGGCGTTCTCCGAGGCGGCCCGCGGCCTCGGCATCGGCAGCATGACCGGCGTCCTGCTGTACACGGACGAGGAGGATTTCGGCGCGCTGAACCTCTACTCCCGCCGCCCGGGCGCCTTCGGCGAGGACATCGAGGGCGCGGGCTGGCTGCTGGCCTCCCACGCCGCGGTGGCGCTGTCCGCCGCACGAACCGTCGACCGGCTGGAGAACGCGCTGGAGACCCGGCACGCCGTCGGGGAGGCCATCGGCATCCTCATGGAACGCCACGGTCTCGGCCGGGAGCAGGCGTTCGACGCGCTGCGGCGCCTGTCCCGGCAGCACGACATCGAGCTGCACCAGGTGGCCGGACGGGTGCGCGGGGGTCCGGCGGGCCCGCGCTGAGGGGCGGGTGCGCGACGGCCTGCCCGGTCATGGCGAGGTGGTGCCGGTGTCGGGGTGCGTGGCGCGCAGCAGGAGCACGGTGACGTCGTCGGTGTGCTGCCCGGCGGAAGCGCTGCGGCCGACGAGCCGGTCCGCCGTGTCCTCCAGGTCGTGACCGCCGCCGGCGTCCAGGCGGCCGGCCAGGTCGGCGGTGGCCCGGGTGGTGTCGGTGCCGGGCAGTTCCACGAGGCCGTCGGTGTACAGGACGAGGGTCGTGCCGGGGTGCAGGGGCGCCTGGGTGACCGGGTAGCGGACACCGGTGTCGATGCCGAGCAGCGGTCCCGGTTCGACGTGGAGGACGGCGGCGGGTCCGGCGGCGTGGCGCAGCAGCGGGGGTACGTGGCCCGCGCTGGCGAAGGACACCTGGTGGCGGGCCAGGTCGAGATGGGCGTAGAGGCAGGAGACGAGCAGTTCGGAGTCGAGGTCGGCCAGGAGCCGGTTGGTGCGGGCGAGGACCTCGTCGGGGCTGGCGCCGGCCGTGGCGTGGGCGTGGACGGCGGTGCGGACCTGGCCCATCAGGGCCGCGGCGGCCATGCTGTGGCCCTCCACGTCGCCGATGACGGCGGCCGCGGTCGTCTCGTTCAGGCGCAGCACGTCGAAGAAGTCGCCGCCGACCTCGAGGCCGTGCCCGGCGGGCAGGTAGCGGGCGGCGACGTCGAGGTACCGCAGCCGGGGCAGCGCGCGGGGCAGCAGGGCGCGTTGGAGTTCGCCGACGAGCCGGTGTTTGGCGTCGTAGAGGCGGGCCCGGTCGAGGGCCTGGGCGATGAGACCGGACAGGGAGGTCAGGACGGCCCGTTCCTCGGCGGTGAAGGCGTGCGGGTGGTCGTAGGACAGGATGCAGCAGCCGACCGGGCGCCCGGAGACGACCAGCGGGAGGAAGGCCCAGGCCTGTTTGCCGCTGATGCGGGGCGCGCCGGGGAAGCGGGCCGCCATCTCGGACGGGTGGGCGAAGAAGGCGGGGGTGCCGCTGGCGAGGACCTGGCCGGCGGGGGTGAGGTCGGTGTCCAGCGCCAGGGCGTCCAGTCGTTCCACGACCTCGGCCGGGTAGCCGTGGTAGCCGGTGATCTTCAGCCGGCCGGCGTCGGCGGCGGACAGCACCAGGCCCTGGGCTCCGAAGGCGGGCAGGATCTGGTGCGCGATCAGCGCGACGAGGTCGCGCACGGTGACGGCCTCGGTGAGCGCGGCGGCGAGGTGCACGAGTTGGTGCAGGCGTCCCGGCGGGCTCGGGGTGGTGGGCCGGGCGGCGGGCTGCCGGGCGGTGGAGGGCGAGGCGGCGTCGGCCGGTTCGCCGCCCGGGACGAGACGGACGCTGATGCCGCTGTTGTCCGGGTAGAGCTGGAAGGTCAGCGGCTGGTCGGGTGGGCGCAGCGCGGTGAAGGTGACGGGCATGCGGCTGACGACCGCCGTGCGGTAGTGGTCCTCGTGGACGGGTTCGTCCAGCCAGGGCAGCGAGTGCCAGGGCCGGGTGCCCAGGAGCCGGTCCACGGAGCGGCCGAGCAGGCGGGCGGCGGTCTCGGTGGCGAAGGTGATGCGGCCCTCCAGGTCCAGGGAGAGGGCGCCCTCGGGGAGGCGTTCGAGGTAGTCGGCCGCGGCCAGGCCGGTCTGCACCGGGTGGTGGGCGGCGTCGACGGGGACGATGCGCGGCAGGTCGGGGAGGCCGGGCTGCTCGGTGGCGTCGTCGAGCAGGCGGGCCGTGCGGCGGGCGCTGGAGACGATGTGGCCGTGCTCGCGGGGGGTGACCCGGCGCGGGCGCCCGGCGGGCCACATGAGCACGATGCCGCCCCAGCGTCGCCTGACGCCGGACAGCGGGGCCGCGGCCAGGGCGAACGGGTAGGGCAGCGCGGCGGCGGCCCTGGGGTAGCGGCGGGCCATCTCGGCCTGGCTCTCGATCCACACGAGGCGGTCGTCGTGGATCGCGTCGGCGACCGGAACGGGCGCGGACAGCGGCAGCCGCTGCCAGGGTGCGCTGAACTCCAGCGGGAGGCCGCACAGCGCCACCAGGCGCAGAACGGGTTCACCGTCCTCGATCAGGTACAGGCCGCCCATCGACGCGCCGGTGCCGCGCACGGTGTCGGCCAGGGCCGCCCCGAGGGCCTCGTCCAGCGACCCGGCACCTCTGGGCGGCTCGTTGCTCCCGGGCATGGTGTCCTCCCGCTCCTACCCGGACGCTACGCCTCACAGGGCTCATGAGCACGTCCTCGGCGAAGAGGCGGAAGCGGCCCTGCCCGGGCGGTTCGTCCCCGGGCGGGCCGGGCGGACGGAGCCGCCGTCCGCCCGGCCGAACCCGGCGTCCGCCCGGTCCCCTCACAGGCAGTAGCGCACGAGCCATTCGTCCTGGTTGTAGGCGGTGCGGTCCGGGTCCGGCGCGACGGCCGCGCGCTCCTCGACCATGTCCTCCACGCGCACCGGGTCCGGCAGGGCCCCGAACCGGGCCTTCCGGGCGGCGGCCTCCGCCTCGCTCCCCTGCTGCGACGTCGCCTCGTCCACGGCGATTCCCCTCTCCCGCGATCGGCCCGCTCCGGGCACAGAGTTGACGCACGGGAGGGGCGGATGGTTCCCACTCCCGGCCGGGCGCCCACCGGGGCGCGGGTGGTCCGCGGGCCACGCCCTTGTTGGACCGTACGAACTTTCGCCCCGGCCGTTCCGTCGGCGGGCGGAAGAGTGATAGGAAACCTTCCTGTCAGTCGCACGTCGCACGGCCCCGCTCCTCCCACCCCCCACCCTGGAGGCCCCGTGACCCACGCCTCGACCCCGGCGACGCGCCGGACCGTGCTGGCCCTGTTCGGGGCGGCTCTCGCCGCCGCCCCGTTCCTGCGGCCGGACCACGCCTCGGCATCGGTGAGCGCCACCGGACTCGACGACCCGGCGAAGAAGGAGATCGCCATGCAGCTCGTGTCGAGCGCGGAGAACTCCTCGCTCGACTGGCGGGCGCAGTACCGCTACATCGAGGACATCGGAGACGGCCGCGGGTACACGGCCGGCATCATCGGCTTCTGCTCCGGCACCGGCGACATGCTCGACCTCGTCGAGCTCTACACCGCCCGCAAGCCCGGCAACGTCCTCGCCCGCTACCTCCCGGCGCTGCGCGAGGTCGACGGCTCCGACTCGCACGACGGCCTCGACCCCGGATTCCCCGGCGACTGGCGCCGCGCGGCCGGGGACACCGCCTTCCAGCGGGCGCAGGACGACGAGCGCGACCGGGTCTACTTCGGCCCGGCGGTCCGCCAGGGCAAGGCCGACGGACTGCGCGTGCTGGGCCAGTTCGCGTACTACGACGCCCTCGTGATGCACGGCGAGGGGGGTCCCCTCGGCTTCCGCAGCATCCGCAACCGTGCGCTGCGCACCGCCGGGCCCCCGGCGCGGGGCGGCGACGAGGTGACGTACCTCCACGCGTTCCTCGACGCCCGGGTGTGGGCGATGAGGCAGGAGGAGGCCCACAGCGACACCAGCCGCGTCGACACCGCCCAGCGCGTGTTCCTGCGCCGGGGCAACCTCGACCTGAACACCCCGCTGGACTGGAAGGTATACGGCGACAGCTACCACATCGGCTGAGGCCCCCCAGCCTCCGGCCACGGCGGCCCGGGAACGGATTGGTCCACGGAACGAGCACCGAAGTGGACCTCCTCCCGGGCCGCGCCGCTGCCTAGCGTCGCCCCCATGAACGCCATCGTCCCCAGGAACACCACCAGCACCCGGGGGGCTCTCCTCGCCGCGCTGGCCTGCGTCCTCGTCGGAGGGTCCTTCACCGCCAACAGCCTTCTGGGCGACTACCCCTACGCGGGCGGCCAGTTCCTGCGGTACGCACTGGCCTGCGCACTGCTCCTCCCTCTGGCCGGGCGGGGCGCGGCCGGCCGGCTGGCGGCGCTGACGCCGCGTCAGTGGCTGCGTCTCGCCCTGCTCGCGGCGGTCGGCATGGTGGGCTTCAACCTGGCGGTCCTCGCAGCGGAACGCACCGCCGAACCGGCCGTGCCCGGGGTCTTCGTGGGCTGCGCGCCGGTGATCGTCGCCGTGCTCGTGCCGCTCCTGGACGGACGCCGGCCCCGACGGGGCGTGCTGTGCGGGGCGTTGCTGGTGGCCGCCGGCGCCTCCGCCGTCCAGGGCTGGGGACGGTCGGACGGCACCGGCATCGCCTTCTCCGTGTGCGCCCTGGCCGGGGAGGTCGGGTTCGCGGTGCTCGCCGTGCCCGTGCTCCGGCCCCTCGGCCCGCGGCTGCTGTCCGCCGCTGTGTGCGGTGTCGCGGCGCTGCAGTCGGCGGTGCTCGGTCTGCTGCTCGACGGCGGCGCGTGGCTGCGGCGCCCGGACGGCACGGAGACGGCCGCGCTGCTGTGGCAGGCGGTGGTGGTGACCGTCGTCGGCTTCGTGTGCTGGTACATGGGCCTGCAGCGGATCGGCGCGGAACGGGCCACCCTCTTCTCCGGGCTCATCCCCGTCGCCGCGGCCTGCACGGCCCCGCTCGCCGGCACGGGCACCTACGGTGCCGCGCAAGCGGCGGGCAGCGCCCTGGTGGGGCTCGGTGTCGCTCTCGGCTCGGGGGCCGCGCGGCGGACGGCACGCCCCCGGACGGGCCCCGGACCGGGCCTTTCGGGGGAACCACGGCCCCCGGTCCCCCACCGTCCGCGTGCCTGAGACGGGGGACCGATCTCCCGCCCCTCTAATGGACGGCATTCAGGTCCGGCCGACACGGGAGATGACGTCCATGCCGCACACGCGCACGGCTGACGACGACGAAAAGACTGCGCGCGGCGGTGTGCTGCGGCGGCTCGGCGAGTGGTGCGCACGGCACTTCGGGATCGTCATCGGGCTCTGGCTGGTGGCGCTGGTCGGCCTCCAGGTCGCCAATCACCTCGCCGGGGGCACGTACTCGGACAACTTCTCGCTGCCCCAGGCCCAGTCCCAGAAGGGCCTTGACGTGCTCAAGGAGCACGACCCGCAGGCCGGCGGCTACAGCAGCCAGATCGTGCTGCACGACGACCAGGAGCCGCTGACCTCGCTGGGCTCCCAGATGTCCGGCACGATCACCGCTCTGGAGAAGCTGCCACACGTGCTGTCGGCGCAGAATCCGCTGACCGCGCAGGGCCAGCCCTCGGGACAGTCGCAGCAGAACGTCGGGCCGCTGTCCGACGACCGCAAGACCGCGTACATCACCGTCCGCTTCGACCAGCAGCCCTCGACCCTCGGCGACGGCTATCTCGACGGGGTCGACAGCGCCGTCCAGCCCCTGCGGTCGGCCGGGGCGGAGGTCGAGTACGGCGGGCCACTCGGTGAGCTCGCCCGGCCGAACCCCGACGACCGGGTGAGCGAACTCATCGGCTTCGGTGTGGCGATCGTCGTGCTGCTGATCGGGTTCGGCAGCGTCATCGCCGCCGGCATCCCGCTGCTCACCGCGCTGATCAGCGTGGTGGGCGGTCTCGCCGTCCTCGGGCTGCTCGCGGTCGCCTTCACCTTCGCGACGGTCTCACCGACGCTCGCCACCATGATCGGGCTCGGCGTCGGCATCGACTACGCCCTGTTCCTGATCACGCGTCACCGGCAGAACCTCATCGACGGCATGGACCCCGTGCGGGCCGCCGGGCAGGCCGCGAGCACCAGCGGGCACGCCGTGCTCGTCTCGGGCTGCACGGTGATCATCGCGCTCGCGGGCCTGTCGGCGTCCGGGGTCTCCTTCATCTCGCTGCTGGGCCTGGCGGCCGCCGTCACCGTCGTCTCCGCCGTGATCGGTGCGCTCACCCTCGTCCCGGCGCTGCTGGGCCTGCTCGGGCGGCACATCGACCGCTGGACCGTGCGCCGCCCGGTGGCCGAGACCGACGCCGAGGCGGGTGGGACACCGCACGGGACCTGGCACCGGTACGCCCAGCGGGTGGAGCGCAGGCCGCTGTGGTTCCTCACGGCCGGCGTCGCGGTGATCGTCGTGCTCGCCATCCCGGTGCTGTCGATCCAGCTCGGGCACATCGGGGACGGGGCCGACCCGAAGTCCTTCACCGACCGGCGGGCCTACGACCTGATGACCGACGCCTTCGGGCCCGGGTCGAACGGCCCGCTCACCGTCGTCGTCGACCAGACGGACGTGCCGCAGTCGCAGCGCTCCGCCCTGGCCTCCACGGCGCAGCAGACGCTGTCGTCGGTGCAGGGCGCGGCGGTCGTCACCCCGCTGACGGCCACCCAGGACGGGGACGTCCTGATCGGCACCGTGTACTCGCAGCAGTCCCCGCAGAGCAGCACGACCACCGACCTCGCCAACCGGCTGGTCGACGACACCCTGCCCGCGGCGGTCCAGGGGACCGACGCCAAGGGCTACGTCACCGGGACGACGGCGGCCCAGGTCGACTTCCGGGACATCGTCGCCTCCCGGCTGCCCGTGATCATCGCGGTCGTCGTCGCCCTGGCGTTCCTGATCATCCTGGCCGTGTTCCGGGGCCTGCTCGTCGCCGTCAAGGCGGCCGTCCTGAACGTCCTGTCCATCACGGCCTCCTACGGCGTGGTCGTCGCGGTCTTCCAGTGGGGCTGGGGCGGTCCGGCGCTCGGGGTCAACGGCACGGTGCCGATCGAGAGTTACGTGCCGATGATGATGTTCGCGATCATCTTCGGCCTCAGCATGGACTACGAGATCTTCCTGCTGTCCCGCGTGCACGAGGCGTGGGTGCGCACCGGTGACGCCAAGGCGTCGGTGGCGCACGCCCTGGAGATCACGGCCCGCGTCATCACGTGCGCCGCGCTGATCATGGTGAGTGTGTTCGCCGCGTTCATCGTCAGCGACAACATCGTGGTGAAGATGCTCGGGCTGGGTCTGGCCGTCAGCGTCCTCATCGACGCGACGGTCGTGCGCCTGCTGATGGTGCCGGCCGTCATGACCCTGCTGGGCCGCCACGCCTGGTGGACCCCGCGCTGGCTGGACCGGATCCTGCCGCACATCGACGCCGAGGGCGGCGGGTCCGAGGCCCGTACGGCGCGGTGAGCGTCAGCGCAGCCCAGCGCCGAGCCGGCCGCCCAGGGCCGGGCCGGGTGAGGTTCACGGGGTCACGCTGGACGGCGGGCGTTGCGGCGGCTGCCGAAGGGTGCCCGCCGCACCCGGTCCGCGTGCACGCCAACGGCGGTGGGATCCGGCCTTGCCGGAATCCCACCGCCGTTCGCCTCACCGGCGCGCGACTGCCGTCCGGCCGCTAGGTGCGCCGCACCCGGCGCAGGACGACGAAGCCCGCGATCACCAGGACGGCACCCGCCGCCGCCGGCCACAACTGGGCGCCGGTGTCGGCCAGGCCGCCACCGCCGACCGCCTGCGGCTCGGTCTGCGACGGAGCCGTCGGGGTCGCCGGGGCGCTGGTGGCCGTGCCGACGGCCTGGGCGTCACCGAGGCCGTCCGCGTCCTCGTCGCTGCCGTTGCCGTTGCCGTTGCCCTTGCCGTCGGCCTTGCCGCCCTGCTCGCCGGCGTCGGTCGCCTTCACCTCGGGCTTGGCCTTGCCGGGGGCCGTGGAGGCGTCACCGGGCTCCTGACCGGCAGCCGGCTCGTCCGCCGGGGCTCCGGTGGCGTCGCCCTTGCCGCCGTCGTCACCCTTGCCGCCGTCGCCCTTGTCGCCGGGCTCGTCGGCGGGCTTGCCGCCGCCGTCGCCGCCCTGCGGAGCGTCGGGGGTCTTCGTGGGCTGCTCCTGCGGCGCCTCGGGCGCCTTCGTCGGCTCCTGCGGGGCCTGCGGCGACTCGCTCGGCTCCTGCGGCTCGCCGGGCTCGTCCGTCGGCTCCTCGCCCGGGGCCGGTTCCTGGCCGCCGCCCGCGCCGGCGCCGCACGTGCGGCCCTCGTTGATGCAGTCGACCATCTCCCCCATCAGCTTCTCGTCGAAGACGTTGATGAAGTCGCCGTGGTCGGTGACCGGCTTGTGCAGCTGCTCCGGGAAGGAGTCCACCGCGAACAGCGGGGTCGTGCGGCCGCCGTCCTGCAGGCTGGGCGCGTCGACGTCGTAGACGATGCGCTGGACCAGCTGCGGGATCGGGCGGAAGCCGGACGGGCAGTTGCCCGCGGCGTCCGCGAACGCCACGTGGGTGCGGTGGTTGGCGCTGTCGATGTTGCGGCCGTCCCAGCAGCTCTGGAACTTGAACGTGCGCACCACGTCACTGCCCTGCGGGCACAGCGGGTACTTGTCCTTCAGCTGCCGGTCCTCGAAGCCCGTGCAGCTCCAGGACGCGTTGGCGTTCGCGGGGCCGTTGACGAACGACTTGGCGTCGCCGGTGATGATGCGCAGCAGCCGCGGCATGGCCGTGACCTTCTCGCGCGGGTTGCCGACGAAGTTCAGCGTGACCTGCTTCGGCGTCACGATCTCGCCGGTGTTGCCCTCGATGCCACCGCCCGGCTTCTGCGCGTCCTGCTCCTGGGTGCCGTTCTGCAGGCGCAGCACGGGCCAGTAGTAGGAGGACTTGTCGCCCTGGTCGTCGCAGCTGGTCTCGGCGTTCGCCAGGTCCTGGTCGCTGGCGAAGGCGTCGTTGGCCTGGTTGCCCACGTAGTCGTGGAAGTGGTGGGCACCGTTGGTGACCCCCGGCGCGACGATGACGTTGTCCGAGTTGAACAGGCCGTTCTCGTTCACGCCGCAGCTGGTCGCGAAGGAGCCGCGGGAGGCGTCGCCCTCCGGGCGAGGGTCGCTGACGTTGGGCTGGACGTTCTTGATGTCCGCGAAGTCGGCCGCGACGGGTCCGTTGCCGCCCTGACCGCCGTTGGCGCCCTGCCCGTTGCCCTGCTGCTGGCCGTCCTGGTTCTGGTCCTGGCCGTCCTGCTGCTCGCCGCCGTCCTGGCCCTCGCCCTGTGCCGGGGCCTGGTTGCCGGACGCGCGCACGGTGCAGGCGGCCAGGTCCGCGAGGCCTTCGGGGCGGTCCCCGACACGGTCGATCGCGATGGCGATGCGCTCCAGGGTGGCGCTTCGCTTCTCCTTGAGCGGGTTCATGATCGCGTTGTCGGCGAAGCCGGCGTCCTGCTGGACCTGCTGGGCCGATTCGCTCAACTGCTGGTAGGCCTTGGCGATCTGCTGGTCCAGCGCCGCCAGTTCCTTGTCCACCTCCTCGCGGGCCTGCTCGGGCACCGAGGTCAGCTTGGTGCCGACGTCCGGGCAGTCGATGGTGGCGCCCCCGGTGATCCCTGCGGCGGACCGCGTCCGGGCGGGGTCATCGCCCGAGAAGCCGTCCGTGGCGGAGGCGTAGACGTTCGCGGCCATCAGGCCGCCTCCGCCCAGGATCAGTGCGAATGCGGCGAAGGTCGCGCGTCGTGGGCCGGTAGGGCGTCTTCGCGTGTTGCGTGCCAAGGGTGCTCTCCTGCGCTCGTGGCTGCCGGACATGAAATTCCCCTCGCCCCATACGTACGGGAGCACGGGTGCGTTCACCCGTCTCGCGGATTTTCGGGGAACTCTCAGGAAGCGCGGGGCACTCGGGCCCCGCCCGGCACCTCGCGCGGCAGGAGAAGCGCAGGCCGGCGGGCTCGGGCCGGTGCTCGCCTGGGTCCGTCAGAGCCGGTCGAGTTCCCCGGTGGAGCGGCCGAGGAACGTGGCCGCTCCGGGGTCGGCCACGTCGAGTTCGTGGAAGCCCATGCGGTCGTAGAACGCCCGGGCCCGGACGTTGGCGGTCGCCATGGCCAGGTGGACGGCGGGCACCGCCCTGTCGGCCAGGGCGGACAGGAAGGTGCGCATCAGGCGGCGGCCGTGACCGCGGCCCTGCCACTCGGGCAGCAGGTCGATGTGCAAGTGGGCAGGGTAGGCGGCGAGTTCGGGCAGGACCATCCGCTCGGGGTGGTGCAGCAGCCCCGCGACGACCTCGTCCGCGGTGCGGGGCGGCTGCGGCGGTTCCGGGTGGCGGCCGGCGACCAGGGGCAGCCACTCGGTGCGGAACGCCTGCGCGAAGCGCGGGGTGTCGGCGGTGCCGACGATGTAGCCGACGGCCTCGCCGCGGCCGTCGTCCAGCACGAAGGCGAGGTCGGGCTCCAGATGGACGTAGGGGGCGGCGAAGGTCGCCGGGAAGATCGCCGGGTCCGTGTAGTGCGGGCGGCTGTCTCCGCCGTTGTGGGCGGTGCGGACGCAGATCTCGTCGAGGGCCGCCCGGTCCTCGCGGCGACAGGGGCGGATGGCGGGGGACGTGGTCATGACGGCATCGTGCCTGCCGTGGGAGCGCTCCCTCAACCCGGTTCCGCGACTCCCCGGCTGTGCGGGACTGCGCGGACGACCACCGTGGACCGGCTGCGCGGGGCCGCGCTCGCCCTGCCGGGGACCGAGGAGGCGGCGCGGGCGGGCGGCCTGGCCCGGCCGCGCCCCGGAGCGGCTCGCAGCCGATCGGGCCGCGAGCGGGGTGGCCGACGCGGCTGACACGGCCGTCGCGGCCGGGGTGGCCGGGGTGGCCGACACGACCTCGGTGACTGGCGCGACTGAGGTGGCCGGCGAGACCGGCGCGACCGGCGGCATCTCCCCGCCGGGATCGGCCGGCCCGCCGCCCGGGCGCTCGCCGCCGGCCTCACGGCCCTGGACCGGGTGGCCGGGCACTCCGCGGCCGACCTGCCGGCGCTCCACGGCGTGGGCCCCGAGGCCGTACAGGTGCTCGCGGAGGCGCTGCGGGAGCGGGGGCTCGCGTTCCGGGAGTAAGCCGTCCGGGGGGCGCGGTGGCGGGCCCGGCTTAAGCAGGCGGCCCGGGGTTACCCGGGTCACATGGTGAAGCTGCACATACCGGGCCGGAAAGAGCATCCGACCAGTCAGGCCCCGCCGCCCGAGGACCCGCGCCCGGGGTCCGCGGCGGAGCAGGACGGGTCACCCGCACACACCGGTGCGGAGCCGCGTCCGGAGCCCGGGTCCGAGCACGCGGACGCCCGTGCCGCGTCCCGGGAGGACGCACGTCAGGCCTTCGGGACCCGGCAGGGCGACGGCGCCGCGGCGGAGCCAGGCGCCGAGCCGCGGGACGACTCCGCCGAGCCGCGCCACGAGCCCGGCCCCTCTCCCGAGGTGGAGCGCGCCGCGCCGGACTCGCCGACCGAGCTGCCCCGCAAGTCGTGGGCCGCGGTGCTGAAGGGCAGCCTGCGCGAGTTCAAAGACGACGAGCTGACGGACCGCGCGGCGGCGCTGACCTACTACGGCGTGCTGGCGTTGTTCCCGGCGCTGCTGGTGCTGGTGTCGATCCTGGGCCTCACCGGGAAGTCGACGACCGACAAGGTCATGGACAACGTCCAGCAGCTGGCCCCGGGCTCGGCCCGCGACATCATCACCCGAGCCGTCGAGCAGTTGCAGGGCAACGCCGGGATCGGCTCCGTGATGGCCGTCGTCGGCATCGTGCTGGCCGTGTGGTCGGCGTCCGGCTACGTGGCCGCGTTCACCCGCTCGGCCAACGCCGTCTACGACATGCCCGAGGGCCGGCCGGTGTGGAAGCTGCTGCCGGTGCGGGTGGGCGTCACGGTCGTGCTGATGGTGATGGCGGTGATCAGCGCGCTGATCGTGGTGTTCACGGGCGGGGTGGCCCGGCAGGCCGGTACGGCGCTGGGCATCGGCGACACCGCGCTGACGGTGTGGTCGATCGCCAAGTGGCCCGTGCTCGTGCTGCTGGTCACCGTCATGATCGCGATCCTGTACTGGGCGACTCCGAACGCCAAGGTCAAGGGGTTCCGCTGGATCACGCCGGGCAGTCTGATCGCCCTGTTCATCTGGCTGGTCGCGTCGGCCGGTTTCGCCGTCTACGTCGCCAACTTCGCCTCGTACAACAAGACCTACGGCACGATGGCCGGTGTCATCGTCTTCCTGGTCTGGCTGTGGATCACCAACCTGGCGATCCTGCTGGGGCTGGAGTTCGACGCGGAGACGATGCGGCAGCGGGCCATCGCCGGCGGGCATCCGCCGGAGGCCGAGCCGTACACGCAGCCGCGCGACACCCGGACGTGGGACGAGCAGGACCGGCGGCGGCTCGGCGAGACCTGACCCGCTCGACTCCGAGACCTGACCGGGCTCACTCCATGAGCCCGGCGGCCACGGTCGCGCCCAGTTCCCAGCACGCGTGCAGGTCCGCCTTGTCCGGTTCCCCGGTCACGGTCACGGCCTCGGCGGCACGGCGCCAGCCGAGGCCGGCCGTGATCGCCTCGATCCCGCGGACCGCGCCGGTGACGTCGTTGCCGCCGTGGACCCAGTAGCCGAAGGGGCGGCCGCGGGTCGCGTCCAGGCACGGGTAGTACACCTGGTCGAAGAAGTGCTTGAGGGCGCCGGACATGTATCCCAGGTTCGCCGGGGTGCCCAGCAGCAGCCCGTCGGCGGCGAGGACGTCGGAGGCGGTCGCGGACAGCGCGGGCACCCGCACCACCCGGACGTTCTCGATCTCGGGGTCCGTCGCCCCGGAGACGACGGCCTCGAACAGCGCCTGGCAGTTGGGGGACGGCGTGTGATGGACGATCAGCAGGGTGGCCACGGAAGGTGACCCTGCCGCGCGGGACCCCGCCACCGCAAGCGGTGGCGGGGTCCCGTGTCGTGCGCGTCCGGCGGGCCGCCGGTCAGTGGCTGCGGCGGCGCAGCAGCAGGCAGGCGACGAGCACCGCGCCGGCACCGGCCAGCAGGGCGGCCTTGCGGTCGCGCAGCTGCTGCGGGGCCTTCTCCTGCCAGATCTGCTCGGCCTGGGCGGCCTTCTCCTTGGCTCCCTGGGCCGCCGCGGCGCCCTTCTGCTTCACCGGTTCGGGGAGCTTCTCCTCGACCGTGTGGGCGACCTGCTGCGCCTTGGCCATCGCCTGCCCGCGCCATTCCTGCGCCTTGGTCCCGGCCTGCTCCTTGACCGCCACGGCCTTCTCGCGGGCGCGGGCTTTCACGTCGGTCCGGTCCGCCAGCGCTTGGACGGTGTCCCCCAGTTCGTGCCGGGTGCGCTCCACCTGCTCGCGCAGTTCCTCCGGGCTCTCGGCGGTGGGCTCGTCGTGCGGGGGCTGGGTCATCGCTGTGCACTCTCCTTGATCTCGGCCACGTCGGCCTTGACGCTGTCGATGGTCTGCTGCGGGGTGGCCGAACCGGCCTTCTGCACCTGCTTGCGCCCGGCCAGGGCCGTCAGGCCCGTGGCGACGGCCAGGACTACGGTGACGATGAGGGCGGCCGCCCACACCGGCAGCGGTACCGCCAGGGCGGCGATCACCGTGGCGACCAGGGCCTGCAGCGTGACGAAGCCGAGCACGCCGGCTCCGCCGAACAGGCCGCCGCCCTTGCCGAAGCGCTTGCCCTTCTCGGTCATCTCCGCCTGGGCCAGGCGCATCTCCCCGCGCACCAGTTCCGTCAGCTGCTGCGTGGCGCGCTGCACGAGCTCGCCGACGGGCTCGTCGGCGGCCGCGGGTGCGCTCGTCGCGCGGGGAGCGGCAGCGGCCCCGCGGTCCGTGTCCGCCATGGGTTTCACCTCCCGGTCTGTGGTCTAGGACTCGGGTACCCCGGTTGAGGCGGAACGGACACCCCGGGCACAAAGTCGTCATGTGCATGAGTGACCCGCGCGATGTTCGGTACCCGGTCGTGGCCCGGCTGTACGAGAAAGGGAGGTTTTCGTCTTGTCGCAGGTAGAGGAATCCATCGAGGTCCGCGTTCCGGTGCGCACCGCGTACGACCAGTGGACCCAGTTCGAGTCGTTCCCCCAGTTCATGGACGGGGTCGAGCGCATCGAGCAGCGCACCGACACGCTGACGCACTGGGTGACGAGGATCGGCGGGCAGGAGCGGGTCTTCGACGCGGAGATCACGGAGCAGATCCCCGACGAGCGCATCGCCTGGACCACCGTCGACGGTCAGGCCAAGCAGGCCGGTGTGGTGACCTTCCACCGGATCCAGGACGACACGACCAAGGTCATGCTGCAGATGGACTTCGACCCCGACGGCCTGGCCGAGACGGTCGGGGACAAACTCGGCTTCGTGAAGCGGCAGGTCTCCGGCGACCTGCGCCGCTTCAAGGAGTTCATGGAGGCCCGCGGCACGGAGACCGGCGCCTGGCGCGGCGAGGTCTGAGCCTCGAGGCCGAAGACGCCGAAGCGGCCACCGCCCCGCCAGGGGCCGGTGGCCGCTTCGGCGTTGTCAGGCGGGCACGGGGGCGGCGACGCCGCTCTGCATCATGTGCCGGGTCCGGCGGAACAGGGCATCGAGCCGCAGGGCGAGCTGCGCGGCGGCGCCGTAGAGGGCGTGGACGGCCGGCAGGCGCTCCAGGCGCGGGGCCAGGGCGGAGAGGGCGATCGCGGCGGCCACACCGGCCCACGCGACGGGGCCGAGCGGTGTGCAGCCGAAGAAGTGGCTGACGCCGGGGGTCTGGACGAGGGCGCCGAGCACGGCGGCCGACCCCAGGGCGGTGGCCCACACCAGCGGACTGTGCCGTCGCCCCGACAGGGTCTGCACCAGCTGCGCGCCGACCACTCCGCACAGGGCCATCGTGGTGGACCGGCGTTCCGTGCCCGGGGTGAGACGGCCGATCAGATACGCCGTGACCGCGCCGAGGCAGGTGGTGATGCCCCGGCGGCGGATCGAGCGCAGCAGCGGCGCGCCGAGCACGTCCAGCCCCATCGGGCCGGCCGCAGCGTGCTCGGCGGTCGAGGGGTCGTCGCTGGGGGTGACCGCGACGGCCATGGCCGGGAACATGTCGGTGAGCAGGTTCACCAGCAGCAACTGACGGGTCGACAGGGGTGAGGCGCCGGCCAGCAGGGTGCCGAGGACGCTGAAGCCGACCTCGCCCGCGTTGCCCCCGATGAGGATGCTGACCGCGTCGGCGACGCTGCGCCACAGGGCCCGGCCCTCGACGACCGCGTCGACCAGGACGGACAGGTCGCCGGTGGTCAGGACGAGGTCGGCGGCGTTGCGGGCGGCGGCCGAACCGCGGGACTCGACCCCGACCCCGACGTCGGCGGCGCGGATGGCCGCGGCGTCGTTGGCTCCGTCGCCGGCCATGGCCACGACCCGGCCGGCCTGTTGCAGCGCCTCGACGACGTGCAGCTTCTGCTCGGGAGCGACCCGGGCGACGACCCCCGCGCCGTGCAGGGCCCGTACCCGCTCGCGGCGTTCCATGGCGACCAGTTCGTCGCCGGTGACGACCTCGGTCTCCTCCGGCCAGCCCAGTTGCAGGGCGATGGCGCGGGCGGTCTCCGGGTGGTCGCCGGTGAGCATGACGGGCAGGATGCCGGAGCGGCGCAGCTCGGCCAGCAGGGCGTGCGAGGTGTCGCGGGGCACGTCCGCCAGCGCGACGAAGCCGCTGAACTCCAGGTCGGCCAGGGGCGCGTCGAGTTCGGCCTGGGCGTCGTCCCCCCGGCAGGGGCGCCGGGCGACGGCGAGCAGGCGCAGGCCCTGACCGGCCAGGTCGTGGGCGGTGTCGGTGGCGTGGGCGGGCAGGTCCCGGCAGGCGGGCAGGATCGTCTCGGGGGCGCCCTTGACGACCAGGACGTCGCCGAAGTCGGGCTCGCCGTTGCGCCCGACCGCCGCCGCGTAGCCCCGGCGGGTCTCGAAGGGCAGTTCACCGGCGGGGGTCCAGCCGGGGTCGGGCGGGGCGACGTCGAGGACGGCCTCGTCGGTGGCGTGCGCGACGCGGCGGCCCTGCCCGGTCTCCTCCTGCGGGCAGGCGCGGGCGGCCAGGCGCAAGACGGGGGCGGCCTGTTCACTGCCCGCGTCCAGGACGGTGCCGTCGGCGGTGGCCACCTTGACCAGGCGCAGCTTGTTCTCGGTGAGGGTGCCGGTCTTGTCGAAGCAGACGGTGTCGACCCGGCCGAGCGCCTCCAGGGTGCGCGGGGTGCGGACCAGGACGCCCCGCCGGGACAGCCGCCGGGCGGCGGCCATCTGGGCGACCGTCGCGACCAGCGGCAGGCCCTCCGGCACGGCCGCGACGGCGACGGCGACGCCGCCGCTGACGGCCCGCCGGACGGGGCTGCCGCGCAGCAGGGACAGTCCGGTCACGGCGGCGCCACCGGTGAAGGTCACCGGCAGGGCCTTGCGGGTCAGTTCCTGCAGCCGTGCCTGGACCCCGGCGGGCGGCGGGGTCCGGGCGGCCAGGGTGACGGCCCGGCCGGCCTCGGTGCCCTCGCCGGTGTCGACGACGAGGGCGGTGGCGCGTCCGGCCACGACGGTCGTGCCCTCGAACACCATGCAGGTGCGCTGGCCCACGGGCTGCCCGGGGGTGGCCTCGACGGACTTGGTCACCGGCAGGGACTCGCCGGTGAGGGCGGACTCGTCGACCTCCAGGCCGTCGACGTCCAGCAGTCGCGCGTCGGCGGGGACGACGTCGCCGGCGCCGAGGCTGATCTCGTCGCCGGGCCGCAGCCGGGTGGCGTCGACGGTGACGGTGCGCCGGCGGCCCTCGTGCCTGCGGGCCTTGGGCTGCTGACGGGCCGCGAGCCGGGCGAGGGCCTGCTCGGCGCGCATCCGCTGGAGTCCGCCCGTGACGGCGTTGAGGTCCATGGCGCCCACGACGAGCAGCGCGTCGACGACCGAGCCGAGCAGCGCGGAGGCGACGGCACCGGTGGCCAGGACGGGGGTGAGCGGGTCGTCGAGTTCGCGGCGGACCGCTCCGGCGGCCTGCCACGTCCAGCGGGCCGGGGCCAGGGCGGGGTGGCGGCCCACGCGCGCCGCCTGCCGCCGTGAGCGGTCGGTGAGCAGGGCGATCCCCTGGGGTTCGCCGTCGCGGCGGGTGCGGCCGATCCGGTCCCGGGCCTCGTCGGGCTCCAGGGCGTGCCAGGGGATGTGCAGCCGCGGTGGCGGCGGGGTGGCCCTGGCGACCCGTGACGCCTCCAGCCAGCCGGTCAGCAGGGCGTTGGCCGCGGCGATGTTGACGGGGGCGTGCCGGGTGAGGGGCCACAGGAACCGCCCGCCCGGGGGCCGTCCGCCGCGGGCCACCAGGAGCCCGGACAGGGCGGCCCCGGCGCGGGCGAGGGTCTGCGAGCGGCGTCCGACGCGGCGGGCCGCGGGGATGGCGGTGAGCAGCCGCCACACGTCGGCGAGGCCGCCGGGCGCGAGGGCGTCGGCGCCCCAGGGGACGGCGGCGCGGCCGTCGGTGAGGGCGATGGCCACGTCGGCGGCCGGCAGCCCGGACGCGAGGTCCCCGCCCCCGCCGGACCCGTCCAGGCGGGCGACGGCGACCACGACGTGCCCGTCGTCCTGCAGGGCCCGTACGACGTCGCCGAAGGGCTTGGTGCCCGGGGCGACCTCGTCGGCGAGCCGGGTGATGTCCTTCAGGTCGGAGCCGCCGGCGATCACGACGTGCAGTCCGGCGCGGCGGGCGGCGTCGAGGACGGCCTCGGCGAAGGGGTGGACGGGGTCGTCGGGGAAGCCGTCGGCGTCGTCGCCGGTGTCCGTGCGGCGGCTGCGCAGAGCACCGGCGTCCAGGACCAGGGCGTCGGCGATCTCCAGTTGCCGCAGCCGCTCGCCGCTGCGGATGAGGATGCCGTCCCGGGCGAGGTGGGTGCCGAGGAGCGAGCCGAAGGCGACCGGGCCGTAGCGGGCGGCCTTGGGCGATCCGGCGAGGACCGCCTCGGCCGCTTCGCCCGCGTCGTGCATGACGAGGAGGGTGGCGGCGGCGCCGACGAGGCTGCCGGTGCTGGCGTGGGAGGCGTACTCCTGAGCCGGTGTCACCTTCAGCGGCGGACGGGTGTCCGGCGGGGCGGGCAGGCTGGTGCGGTGCGCGTGGCAGATGTCGTCGTGCAGCGCCTCGAAGGCGGCGGCCCGGGCGACGGCCTCGGTGAGCTGGCCGGTGCGCAGGACTCCGTCGAGGACGAGGGCCAGCGGGGTCTGGCCGACGCCGTGGGCGGCCGCGTTGGCGGCGGCGAGGACGAGTTCCATGCCGGAGGTGCCGAAGCGCTCCCGCAGCACGGCCCGGAAGCGCGGGTTCTCCCGGAGCAGCGTGACGGCGGCCGTGACGACGCGCGAGGTGGGCGGCAGGCGCAGGGAGCGGCCGGCCATGGCCCCGGCGGCTCCGGCGGCGTCCATCAGGATCGCGGCGGCCGTCACCCGCACCTCGCGGGGGTCGCCCGGGTGGGTGGTCTCCCGGGCGACCGGGTCGGCGCCCTCGCCGAGGCCGAGCCGGGCGGCGAGCGCCGTGGCGTGCTCGGTGACGCGGTCGGTGGCGGCGTCCTCGGCGACGGTGATCACCAGGCGGGCCAGGCCCTCGTCCCAGTAGGCCACGAGCACGTCGGGGTGGTCGAGGAGTTCGTTCGCCGCCCGGTGGGCGAGCGCGGCGGTGTCGCCCTCGGGGTGGCGCAGGGCGAGGTGGACGCGCCGCCCCGCCGTCCAGTGCTGCCCGCCGCCCAGGGCGTTGCGGGCGACGTTGCGCACGCGGCGCGTGGTGCCGTAGGCGGACGCGGCCGTCCGGGCGGTGCCGCGTGCGGCGCCGGCGGCAGCGCTGGCCAGGGCCCCGACGAGCGGGGCGGGGTCGAAGCGCATGAGCATCTGCTGCCGTTCCTCGGGTCAGCCGGTGGGGCGGCCGGTGTCGGGATCCTGCCGCTGGCCCCGGTCCTCGCCGTGGGCGGCGGCTTCGTGCACCTGCTTCAGGGCGGTGGCGGTGGCGGTGTCGCCGACTTTGGCGGGCTGCTCGTGGACGTGCTGCTCGGGTCGCTCCCGCCGGTAGTGGGAGGCGGCGAGCCGGTCGCCGGGGCCGTAGGAGGAGATGTCGGGCTCCTCGCGGCCGCCGGAGGTGGTGTCACCGGTGGCGCCGGCCGGGCCGGAGCCGTCGGGGGCCGCTCCGTCGGGCCGCGGTCCGGGCCGGGGCTGGGTCAGCCAGGCGACGGCGGCGCCGGTCAGCGCGACCGGCCACTCCACGATGCCGGCGACGCCGAGCACACCGGCACCGGCGTAGACGGCAATCCGGCGGCCACGGGGCGACACG
This sequence comes from Streptomyces sp. NPDC003456, assembly GCF_042878735.1. Lineage (NCBI taxonomy): Bacteria > Bacillati > Actinomycetota > Actinomycetes > Kitasatosporales > Streptomycetaceae > Streptomyces > Streptomyces sp. NPDC003456. Next base: position 587,293 of record NZ_JBIAOK010000002.1, on the reverse strand, counting down.
GCGCCGATCCGGTCCAGGGCCTCCGTGGCGACCCTGCCGACCTGGTCCGCGCCCGGCAGGTGCTTCAGGCCGGAGGCGACGGCTCGCAGGGGCTGCGGGAGAGCGGCCGCTGGTGCTTGGTGGTTCATGTCGACCTCCACAGACGCGTGCCCGGTGGCTTACATCCGGTTTCCCTACACTTTGCACCTCATCCTCCGCTTTCGGGGGTGGGTGCGCTTGTCTTGTTCGGCCGAGGGCCTCAGGTCACCGTCTGACCGTCGTGGATGCCGCCCTCGCAGCGCTTGGTGTACCCGTCGCTCCCCTGGCCCACGGCGGAAATGATGATCATGCCGCCACCGGCGACGCACTGACTGGCGGTGACGTCCGCGGGCAGGGCGGCGGCGCGGGCGGGCAGGACGAGCGCGGACAGGGCCAGGGCGGCGATCACGGCGTGCGGCAGCGTACGCATGGGTGCTCCTCGTCGGCTGAACGGAGGCGGCTGTACGGAGTCGGCTGTACGGAGTCGGCTCTACGGGTGTGCCGAGTCGACCGCGCGGAGTCGGCTGTACAGGTGCGCCGAGCAGGCGGTACGGACCCGGGCGCTCCGGGCCGCTACCAGCCTCACCAGGAGCGGGGCGGCCCGCCACCGGAGCGCGGGCGCCGCAGGGCCACCTGCCGCACGCCGGATCGCACGGGCCGGCGGACCCCCGGGGGCCGGCGGCGGCCGGAAGCCTGCCGTGTCGGGCCGGGCGCGCCGGGTACTTGATGCAGACACACGCAGGCCGTCTCGGGTCCGGGCGCCGCACGGGAGCGGTGTCCGGTTTCGGCGCGAAGGAGTGGTCATGACGCACAACGGGGACGACGCGACGCTCGTCCGGGGACCGGAGGTCCCGGATCTCCGGACGGCACCGGGCGGACCGGACGCCCCTCCGCCACCCGGCCCGGTCGCGGACGAACCTCCCCACGAACTTCCCCTGGACCGCAACCAGGCGATCCTGGAGGCGGCCAAGCAGGTCGGCGCCCTGCTCAAGCGCAAGGGCCACCTGTTCGCACTGGCGGGCAGCGTGGCCGCGTACGCCCACGGCGGCGAGAAGAACATGCAGCACGACGTCGACTTCGCGATCCGCCCCGAGGACGCGGAGGCGGTCGCGGCGACCCTGCGCGAGGCCGGCCTGACGGTGTACACCCCGCCGGAGGACTGGCTGATCAAGGCCACGTGTTTCGGCCAGCCGGTCGACGTCATCTTCGAGCTGGCGCACCGCCCGGTCGGCACCGACATGCTGGAGCGGGCCGAGGAACTGTCGGTCGACTCGGTGCGCATGCCCGTCCTGGCCCCGACCGACCTGCTGTGGAGCCTGCTCGCCGCGTTCTCCGAGCACCACTGCGACTTCGGCGCGGTGCTGCCCATCGCGCGGGCGCTGCGCGAGAAGGTCGACTGGGAGCGGGTGCGCGGCGAGTGCGGGGACGAACCCATGCCCGCGGCCTTCTTCTTCCTCCTGGAGCGCCTGAACGTCATCTGAAGGAGCACCCCATGAGCACCCACGGTTCCCAGGACGCCGGCGGCACCGCGCCGCCCGACAACCTGGACTACCGCATCGCCCACCTCCAGGACCACCTCGCCTCGGGCGAGCTCGGTGAACTGGGTGTCCGGGTCGAGGCCCGCGGCCACACGGTGCTGCTGACCGGCACCGTGCCCTCGGCGCCCTGCCGCGACGAGATCCTGCGCACCGTCCGGGAGGAGCTGGCCGGCTTCGCGGTCCACAGCGACCTCGTGGTCACCGAGGCGTCCTCCCCCGACCACGCGGAGGAGCTCTCATGATCCGCGTCGCAGCCGTCGGAGACATCCACATGGGGCCGGACAGCCAGGGCGTCCTGCGCCCGGCGTTCGAGACCCTGCCCGAGTGCGCCGACGTCCTCCTGCTCGCCGGGGACCTCACCCGGCACGGCACGCCGGAGGAGATGCGGGTGGTGGCCCGGGAGATCCACGGTCTCGGTGTCCCGGTGGTCGCCGTGCTGGGCAACCACGACCATCACGACGACCGCCCCGAGGAGGTCTCGCAGATCCTGCGGGACGCCGGCGCCCACGTCCTGGAGGGCCAGGGGACGGTCGTGGAGAGCGGCGGGGCCCGGATCGGCGTGGCCGGTACCAAGGGCTTCGGCGGCGGCTTCGTGGGCCGCTGCGCCGGGGAGTTCGGCGAGCCGGAGATGAAGGAGTTCGTGCGGTACTCGCGCCGGAGCGCGGACGGCCTGCGGACCGCCCTGGAGCACCTGGGCGAGCAGGGCTGCGACGCGCGGATCGCCCTGACCCACTACTCCCCCGTCGCCGACACGCTGGCGGGCGAGCCGCTGGAGATCTACCCCTTCCTGGGCAGTTACCTGCTGGCCGAGGCGATCGACACCGCGGGCGCGGACCTCGCCGTGCACGGCCACGCGCACGCGGGCACCGAGCACGGCATGACCACCGGCGGCGTCCGGGTGCGCAACGTCGCCCAGCCGGTCATCGGGCGCGCCTTCCACGTCTACCACCTGCCGGTCAAGGAGCGCGCCGCGTCCGGCGCAGCCGCCCAACACGCCCACTGATCCCGCGCGTTCCCCAACCGCCGCCGGCGTCCTGCCGGCGGCGGTTCGCGTTGCCCGCCGTCCGGCCCACCCGTGCCGCCTCCGTACCGCCTGTGGTGTGAACGCCCCGCACGTCGCCCCTGTTTCAGGCATTTTGTCTGCTTAGCATGCGAGCTCCGCGCTCCGCACGCCGGCGATGTCCCCACGCGTTCGCTCGCCCGGGGCGCCCCTGCCCCGTACGAGAGGACCCCAGGATGGCGCTGACGGGCCGTCAAAGACCACCGTCCGAGCATGCCTTCTCCCCGCACGACGCCGTACTGCGCACGGCAGCGCCGCACCTCGCCCGCCGCCGCTTCCTGACCGTCACCGCGGCCGCCGCGCTGCTCGCCTTCTCCACCAACCGGCCCGCCCGCGGCGCCACCGCCGCCCCGGAACGCGACGCGGCCCGGATCACCGACGACCCGTTCACCCTCGGCGTGGCCTCCGGGGACCCGCTGCCCGACTCGGTGCTGTTGTGGACCCGGCTGGCGCCCGAGCCCTTCGCAGAGGACGGGGGCCTGGGCCAGGAACGGGTGGTCGTCTACTGGGAGGTGGCCATCGACGAGTGGTTCGCCCTCGTGGAGCAGCAGGGAGCCGCCACGGCCCACCCGGAGTACGCCCACAGCGTGCACGTCGACGTCAAGGGCCTGACACCGGACAGCACCTACTACTACCGGTTCCGGGTGGGCGCCTGGATCAGTCCCGTCGGCCGCACCCGCACGGCGCCCGCCCCGGGCGGCGACGCCGACAGCCTGCGACTGGCGGCGGTGGCCTGCCAGGCCTACCAGGACGGCTACTACACGGCCCACCGGCACCTGGCGCAGGAGGACGTCGACGTGGTGTTCCACCTCGGCGACTACCTCTACGAGTACGGCGTGAACTCCGCGGGCGGCGCCCGCCGCTACACCGACCGCAAGCTCCCCGACGTCTTCAACCACGAGGCCACCACGCTCGCGGACTACCGGCTGCGCTACGCGCTGTACAAGAACGACCCGGACCTGCAGGCCGCGCACGCCCAGCACCCGTTCGTGGTGACCTGGGACGACCACGAGACCGAGAACAACTACGCGGGGCCCTACGACGAGAAGGGCAGCCCGCAGGACCAGTTCCTGGTGCGCCGGGCCGCCGCCTACCGGGCGTACTGGGAGAACCAGCCGCTGCGCGCCGATCAGCTGCCGCAGGGGCCCGACGCCCGGCTGTACCGCCGGCTCACCTGGGGGTCGCTCGCCCAGTTCGACATCCTCGACACCCGCCAGTACCGCTCCGACCAGGCCTACGAGGACCGGCCGCACCCGCCGGGCCCCGAGTCGGACGACCCGGCCCGCACCCTCACCGGTGACGCGCAGGAGCGCTGGCTGCTGGACGGCTGGCGCACCTCCGACGCGCTGTGGAACGTGATGCCCCAGCAGGTCTGCTTCTCGCAGCGCAAGTTCGACCTCACCGCGCCCGCCCGGGTCTCCATGGACGCCTGGGACGGCTACCGCGCCTCGCGCGACCGCGTGATGGCGGGCGCCAAGGCCGCGGGGATCGAGAACTGGATGGTCCTCACCGGCGACGTCCACGTCGGGTACGCCTTCGACATCAAGGAGGACTTCGACGACCCGGCCTCCAAGGCGGTCGGCACGGAGTTCACCTGCACCTCCATCGCCAGCGGCGGTGACGGCACCGAGAGGCCCGCCGACTGGGACACGTACATGAAGGCCAACCCGCACATGAAGTACTACGACGGCCGGCGCGGCTACGTCCGGGTGGAGCTGGGCCGGGACGAGGCGCAGGTCGACTTCCGGATCGTCCCGGCGATCACGACGCCCGGTGCGTCGATCTCGACGACGGCGTCCTTCGTCACCGAGGTGGGCTCGCCCGGGCTGAAGTCCGCCTGACGTGCTCGTGCGGTCCGCCGGGCCGCGCACCCCTCCCCGTACTGCACATGGCGCCCTTCGCGGCACCAGAGCGCGAACCGGAGCGGCGCCGCACATCAGGCCGCCCCCTCCCGGCAAGGCCTGTGCGGCAGGCCGCGCCGCGACCGATCCCCGCAGCGAGAGTCTGCGGCGCAATCCGCAGCGCACACCGTGACCGAAGGAGACAATCCGCATGGCCCACAGACATGCCGTGACCGGCCGCCGGGCCGCACTGGCCGCGCTCGGCGCACTCGTCGCCACCGGTATCCCCGCCGCGGCGGCGGAGCCGACCCCGGCGCCCGGTCCCCCGCCCTCGGCCGCCCAGACCCTCGGCGCCGACCGGCCGTCACCCGGACTGCTGCGCGCCATGGAGCGCGACCTCGGGCTGACCCCGGCCCAGGCGTCCCGGCGGCTGGTCAACGAGGCGGAGGCCGGCACCCGGGCCGGCCTGCTGCGCAACGCCCTGGGCGAGCGTTTCGCCGGGGCGTGGCTGCGGGGCGCCACCTCGCAGGAGCTCGTGGTGGCCACCACGGACGCGGCGGACGTGTCCGCCATCGAGGCGCAGGGCGCCAAGGCGCAGGTCGTGAAGCAGCCGCTGCGCGACCTGCGGGCCGCGAAGGAGAAGCTGGACGCGGCGGCGGCCCGGGTGGGCACGGAGAAGACACCCCTGTGGTACATCGACGTGCCGGCCAACCGCCTCGTGGTGCAGGCGGAGAGCGAGAGCGCCGCCGCCGCGTTCCTGAAGGCCGCAGGGGTGGACGCGCAGAACGTGGGCGTCAAGGTCACCGCGGACCGGCCGCGGCTGCTGGAGGACATCACCGGCGGCGACGCGTACTACATCGACGGCACGGCCCGGTGCTCGGTGGGCTTCTCCGTCACCAAGGGCGAGCAGCAGGGCTTCGCCTCGGCGGGCCACTGCGGCAAGCCGGGTTCGAAGACCACCGGGCACAACCAGGCGGAGCAGGGCACCTTCCAGGCGTCCACCTTCCCCGGCAAGGACATGTCGTGGGTGGCCGTCAACGACCAGTGGACGGTCACGCCGAACGTCAAGGGCGAGGGCGGGCAGGACGTGCAGGTCACCGGCTCGGTGCAGGCGCTGGTGGGCGCGGCGGTCTGCCGCTCGGGCTCCACCACCGGCTGGCACTGCGGCAAGGTCGAGCAGCACGACACGAGCGTCAGCTACGCCGAGGGCCGGGTCGACGGGCTCACCCAGACGACCGTGTGCGCCGAGCCGGGCGACTCCGGCGGGCCGTACGTCTCCGGCGTGCAGGCGCAGGGCGTCACCTCGGGCGGCTCCGGCGACTGCACCTCCGGCGGCACGACGTTCTACCAGCCGGTCAACGCCCTGCTCGAGGCGTTCGGCCTCACCCTGACGACCGCCGAGGCCGAGGAGGAGCCGGCGCCCCAGGGCGAGACGGTGCAGACCTGGGCCGCGGGGCGGGTGTACGAGGCGGGCGCGACGGTGACGCACGCGGGTGTGCGCTACCGGTGCCTGCAGACCCACCAGGCGCGGACGCCCTGGTCCCCGGTGGGCACCCCGGCGCTGTGGCAGCGGGTGTGACGCAGGCTCAGGGCTGCCCGGCGCCGGTGCGGCAGGCACCGGCGCCGGGCGCGTTCCGCTACGCCTCGGCCAGCAGCCGGTACGCGCCGGCCACGAACGGGTCGTGGGCCCGGAAGCGCCGGGTGCAGACGGCGGCCAGCGCCGTGCCGGTGTCGGGGCGGAAGCCCAGGAACGCCTGCTGGCCGAGGGTGGCACCGCTGTGGAAGTACATCGGTCCGCCGTCGGTGGGGTGACGGAACCAGGCGATGGTGTGCACGTGCCGGTGGGTCAGGCCGCGGCGGAGCACCGGGCGGCGCACCGCGCGCAGCGCGGCCGCGAGGGTGGGGGAGGTCGCCGCGGCGGCCGGGTCCAGGTGCGCTTCGAGGAAGGCGAGCAGGTCTCCCGGGGTGGCCCGGACCGCTCCGGCCGCCTGGAATCCGCCCGCGTCGAAGGCGGGGACGGGGGTCCGGCCGTCCTTGGTGTGCCCGGGGGCGTCGGCTCCGGGGCCGTCCGCGTGCAGGGTGGTGCCGGTCAGGCCGAGCGGGTCCAGGACCTGGTCGGTGAGCAGCCTCTCCCACGGGGTGCCGGTGGCGGCGGCCAGGGCGTGTCCCAGCACGGCGACGCCGTAATTGGAGTAGCACCACCGGGTGCCGGGGCGGTGGCGGGGCCGGTGGCTCAGGAAGGCGCGGACGACCTGCTCGGCCGGGAAGCGGGCGTAGGGGTTGGTGCGCCAGGCGGGCAGGGCGCGCCGCAGGAAGCCGGGCGGCAGGGCGGGCAGCCCGGAGGTGTGGGTGATCAGGTGGGCGAGGGTGACCGCGTGGGCGCCGGGGGGACGGGGGGCGCCGAGGAGGACGGCGGCCGGTTCGCCTCCGGTCAGGACGCCGCGGTGGATGAGCCGGGCCAGGAGCAGACCGGTGAAGGTCTTGCCGGCCGAGCCGACCTCGTAGCGCAGCGCCTCGCGGGGCAGCGGGCGGCGGGCCGCGGTGCCGCCGCTCATGACGGTGCGCCGGCCGTGGCGGGAGACGGCGAGGACGACGTCGGGGGCGTCCGCCGCCTCCACGGCCTCGGCGAGCCGCCGGGCCAGGGACCGCTCCGCCGGTCCGCGCGCGCCGGGATCGCCCTTCGCGGGGTCCGGAGCCGTGGCCGTGGCCTCTTCGCCGGGGGAGGGTTCACCCGGCCACAGCGGGCGGGCGGACCCGGGCACGAGGGGGGACCGGGGGCCGGTCATGAGGCGCGGGACAGCTCGGACAGGGACCGGGACGTGGCCAGGAACGAGGCGAACGCCGCGACCAGCGTGGGGTGGTAGACGACGTCGAACACCTCGTCCGGCTCGCCCTCGGGCATCGCGCGGATCGCGGGCATCGCGCCGTCGGGCTGCTGGGCGGCCGCGAACGCCTCCCAGGCCGGGGGGTCCAGCGTGGGCCGGGGCAGGCAGGCGTCGACCACCAGCAGCTCGCCGAGCAGGTCCCAGCGCCGCAGGTCCAGCCAGTCGTCGATCCACACCGGCAGCCAGGTGGCGAGGTAGTCGGCAATGGCGGGCGGCAGCCCGTCCGGGTTCTCGCCCCAGTCGGTGAGGTGGAACACCGTGTGCGTGACGTCGTAGGCGGTGTGGCCCTCGACCGTCCAGGGTTCGGGGGTGCGGGCCAGCCAGGTCGCGCCGACCAGGTCGGCCTCCGGCGGACGGGGTGCGAGCCCGAAGCGGCGCTGGAAGGCGGAAAGGCCCAGCCGGCGGGTGGGTGTGGTCTCGAAGGACACCCAGCTCTCCAGCCGGTGGTTCAGTTCGGTGGCCCGCTCGACCTCGGGCTGGCTGTAGCCCAGTTCCTTGAACGGCAGGTACACCTCGAAGGGGATGGGCGAGGCGGGTTCGGTGCGCTGTCCGCGCACCAGCATCCGGCCGCCGTCGAGGGTGTCGCGCCAGGTGTGGTCGAGGAGTTGGCGGGCGAGCTGGGCCTGGCGTGAGCCGGCGACGCCCTCGCGGAAGAGCACGCGGCAGATGAGGGCGAGTTCGCCGATGGGCTTGAACCGCTCCAGGAAGCCCGTCTCGGGGTCGGCGTCGGGCTCCAGCCGGAATCCGTCGCGGTGGGCCCACAGCCATTCCAGGGCGCGGACCCCGACGTTGTGGATCAGGCGGGTGTCGGTCATCCCAGCACTCCTTGTGCGCCGGGCCGGTCGGGCGGGCCGGCGGGGGCCGCGTCGACCAGCCGCCCGGTGGTCAGGGCCGCCGCGAAGACGGTCATGAGGGTCGAGTGGTAGTGGACGGCGAAGTCCGGTTCGCCGTCGCTGTGCCCGGCCTCGCGCAGGGCGCCCGAGGGGTGCTGCGCGGCCGCGATCCGCTCCCAGGCGTCCGCGAGCACCGCGGGCGCGGGGAGTTCGGGCAGGCTCGCCGCGACGGCCAGCAGTTCGCAGCCGAGGTCCCACATCTGCGCGTCCAGGCAGGTGTCGAGCCAGGGCGGCAGCCAGTCGGCCAGGTAGGCGGCCAGGTCCGGGGGCAGTCCCGCGGGCCCGAGGCGTCCCCAGTCGGTGAGGTGGAACACCACGTGCGTCAGGGCGTATCCGGAGTCGCGCTCGAACGTCCACGGTTCCGGCAGTCCGCCCAGCCAGGTGGTGCGCAGAGTCAGCGGCATGCCGCCCGAGCGGCGGACGCCGGTGGTCTCCTCGGCATTGAGGACGCCGAGCCGGCGGGTGGCGGGCTGCTCGGTGAGCTGCCAGCCGCGGGTGCGGGCGACCAGGGCGGCGGCCCGCTCGTAGCCGGGGTGGCGCAGCCCCGCGGCGGCGAAGGCGGCGTACACCTCCAGCGGGTAGGTGGCGAAGGGCTCCAGGCGCTGCAGGCGCAGCAGGAGTTCGCCCCGGCCGGTCTCCTGCCAGGCGTACTCCAGCAGGCCGGCGGCGCGCGCGTGCAGCGGGTCGGTCGGTGCCGTGTTCCGGGACACGGCGGCGCACACCAGGGCGAGTTCGCCGATCGGTTTCCAGCTGCGGTCGACCTCGCCGTCGGCGGCCAGCGCGTCCTCGCCGAGGGCGAAGCCGGCGCGCCGGTCGCTGATCCAGGCCAGCGCGGCCTCGGCCGGCCGGCGGACCAGGCCCGGATCGAGCGGCGCCGCCACGCGCGTCACGCGGGGGCTCCCGCCCGTGCCGACAGCCGTGCCGCCTCGATCTGCAGAGCCACGAGCGGGTCCTCACCGCCCATCAGCTCCGTGAAGTCGAGGCCGGTGTCGAGCCCCAGGGTGTCCGGGACGCCGTCGAGCAGGGTCAGCCAGCGTCCGGCGCCGGCCGCCTGCCGCCAGTCCCGGCGGCGCACGGCGCGGACGAACCCGCGCGCCACGTCGAGGGACCGGCGCCGGGCCACACGGGTGACCGCGCAGTCCTCGCCGGGCAGGGCGAGCGGGGCCAGGACGGCGAGTTGGTGGGTGAGGGACTGCCAGCTCGCGTCGGCGAGGGCGGCCGCGTCGGGTTCCGTCCCGGGAGCGTGGGTGGTGGTGTCGACGAAGGAGGGGTCGAGCCGGCGCATCGTGCGCCGCATCGCCCAGTGGCTCCAGACGACGGTGGGTGCGGCGTCGGCGCGGGGCGGGTAGGCCTCCACCGCCTTGCGGAAGACGGCCAGTTCGTCGGGCAGGGGCGGGGTGTGCAGGAGGACGCTCGGCAGCAGCGCGTCGGATCCCAGCACGCGCACGGCCGCGACGGCCAGGCCCTCGGCTTCCCCGTCGGCCGCCGCGGGGGCGGCCGACGGGGTGTGGCCCCCGCCCCGAAGGGCGGAGACCACACCGGAAGCGAGGTCCCGCACCGCGCCCTGCAGGAGGGTCGAGGTGCCAGACTGCTCCATTGACTACTCCTGTTCTCCGTCAGCCCTTCTTCGGGCGCGGGGTGGGCGGCGACAGAAGGAGCTTCGTCGCGCCCGACTGCAGCGCGAGCGCTGCGCACTGACGGCTGTCGCGGTAGACGCCGTCGAGTTCTGCCGGGTCGAGTGCCGCCTCGATGTCGACGCTCGGGACACCGGTCAGTTCCTTGGTGACCTTTTCCGTGGAAGGCATAGCACCATCTCCTTGAGCTGAAGCGAGTACCTTCACCTTTCGGATCTCCGGATTCGGACAAAGCATGCCAAATTTCTCAGAATTCACTTCAGTAACATCTTCAACATCTCACCCGTGAGGAGCCGCCTCGCGCGCCACGACCCGCAGCGTCCGCACGGCGGGGTCGGCCGCATCCGGGATGAGCACGCCGTGCTCGACCCCGCTGCGCAGGTAGTCCACCACCTCGTCGGTGATGACCTCGCCCGGCGCGATGGCGGGCACACCCGGCGGGTAGGGGCTCAGCATCTCCGCGGAGACGCGTCCCGCGGCCCGCTCGGCGGGCACGTGCTCGACCGGGGCGAAGAACGCCGCGCGAGGCAGCATCGCCTGCTCCAGCTCCAGAGTGGCCGGCGCGGGCAGCCGGGCCGGCGGGCGCCGTTCGATCGAGTCGGCGTGCTCCACCAGCGCGCCCAGGGCGTCCAGGAGGACCTGCTCGGTCTCGTCGTCGTCGGCGTACGTGATCGAGGCGCTGATCCGGCAGCTGTCCGAGCCGCCGACGTCGACGTGCCGGTGGGTGCGCAGCCACTCGGCGGCCTGCATCCCGCTCACGCCGAGCTCCCGCACGTCGATCACGAGCTTGAGCGGATCGAAGGAGGCGGCGAGCCCCTCCTCCACGATCTCCCCGCCCATCGGCCGCAGCCCCGGGAGCTCGGCGGCCGCCGCCCGGATCCGCCCGACCCGGCGCAGCGCCGTGTCCAGCAGCCCGTGCCCCTGCTCCACCATCTGGCGCCGCCAGCCGTCGAGCGTGGCGAACACCAGGGACGAGGCGCTGGTGGTCCCCAGCAGGTCCTCCCGCTGCTTGAGCACCTCGGGCGCGACCCGGTCGTACTGGAGGTGGAAGACGGAGCTCTGCTCCACCGCCCCGCCCATCTTGTGCACGCTGGTCACCACCAGGTCGGCCTCGGCGTCCATGCCCCACGCGGGCAGCTCCGGGTGGAAGGGCAGATGGGCGCCCCACGCCTCGTCCACGATGAGGGGCACGTCGAACTCGTGGCAGACCCGGGCCACGCCCCGGACGTCCGCGCAGGAGCCCCAGTCGGTGGGCGTGATGAGCAGCATGCCCTTGGCGTCGGGGTGCTCCCGCAACCGCCGGCGCACGTCGTCGGGCTCGGGCGGATGGGCCACGTGCCGTTCGGTGTCGAACTTCGGGTGGACCCAGATCGGTTCGACGCCGTTGACGACGACGGCCGCGATCACCGCCTTGTGGGCGTTGCGCGACAGCAGCAGCTTCTCCCCCGGCCCGGCCACCGACAGCATGGCCGTCTTCACGGACAGGGAGCTGCCGCACGTGGAGAAGAACGCGTGCTCGGCACCGACCGCGTCGGCCATCAGCTCCTGCGCCTGGCTGATGACGCCCTGCGACTGGCGCCGGTCGTCCAGGCCGTTGAGGGAGAGGACGTCGGAGCGGAACACGTCCAGCCCGACGATCTCGGCGACCCGGGGGTCCACTCCCCTGCCCTGCTTGTGGCCGGGCGGCCCGTAGGCGATGTCGCCCCGGCGGCGGAACTCCTGCAGCGCCTCCAGCACGGGCACGCGCGAGTGGTCCATGGTCGTACCTCCCGAATCCGGCCCGCCGGCCGCCGCACGCCGGCCGCGCGGTCGGGACCCGGCGGGTGCACCGACCGTGTTGCACTGCGGCACCGGACGAAACACGGACGGTGTCGACGCGCCCGGCCGTGAAACCCGGGCCCGGCGTGCCGGGGCCGGGCGGGAGCACGGCCGGGAGACCCGGTCCGGCACGCCGAGGCCGAGGAGGAGTACGTGACCGACATCCGTGACGACGTGCACGAGTGTGTCCGCGCGCAGGTGGCGGCCCGGGCCGACGCCCTGTGGGACGTGGCGCTGCGGCTGCACGCGGATCCCGAGTACGCGTTCGCCGAGCACCGCGCGGCGGCCCTGCTCTGCGGTGAGCTGGAACGCGCCGGTTTCGCCGTGGAGCGGGGCGTCGCGGGGATGCCGACCGCGTTCACCGCACGCTCGGGCCGGGGCCGGCCCGCCGTGGCGCTGCTGCTGGAGTACGACGCCCTGCCGGGTCTGGGCCACGCCTGCGGCCACAACCTCATCGCGGCGGCGGGCCTGGGCGCGGCGCTGGCGGCCGCCTCGGCCGTTCCGGCCGCCGCGGGCACGGTGCTGGCCGTGGGGACGCCGGCGGAGGAGGGCGGGGGCGGCAAGGCCCTTCACGTGGAGGCCGGGGTCTTCGACGACGTCGACGCGGCACTGATGTTCCACCCCGGCGTGCACAGCTGGGTCCGCGCACCGCTGACCGCGCAGGTGCAGTACCGGGTGGCCTTCCACGGCCGCGCCGCCCACCCCACCGGCAACCCCACGGAGGGCATCGACGCGCTGGCGGCCCTCGTGGAGCTGTTCAACGTGCTGGCGGTGCTGGGACGGCGCCTGCCGGAGGGCTCGCACGTGCAGGGCATCGTCACCCACGGCGGCACCGCCACCAACATCGTCCCGGAGTTCGCGGAGGGGCTGTTCGGGCTGCGGGCGGCCACCACCGAGGCGCTGGACGAGCTGACGGAGCGGCTGCGCGTGTGCGCCGACGGTGTCGCCCGGGCCACGGGCACCACCTGCGAGGTCGAACGGGCCACCGTGCGCTACGAGCACTTCCGGGACAGTGCCGCCCTGTCGGAGCGGTTCGCCGCGCACCTGGCCGGGGCCGGGATCCCGCTGTCGCCGCCGGTGCCCGGCGTGTACCTGGGGTCCTCCGACATCGGCAATGTCAGCGCCCGTGTGCCCGCCGTCCACCCGTTCGTCGCGATCATGGGCGAGGACGGCTCCGACCACACCCCGGAGTTCGCCGAGGCCGCCGCCTCCCCGCGCGCCCGTGAGGTGCTCCTCGCCGTGACGCGGGCGCTCGCCTGCACGGCCGTCGACGTGCTGCTGTCCGGTGAGCTGCGCGCGCGGGCGTGGGCCGGGCACCGCACGGCGTGAGTGGTCCACCCCGCCCGGGGAACCCGGCGTGCAGTGAGTCCACCGACACCCTGGAGAGGGTCATGAGTCTGTTGCGCGTGCTCGGCCGCCCCATGCTGGCCTCGATGTTCCTGGCGGGCGGGGTGAACTCCGTCCGCGATCCGAAGCAGGTCGCCGACGCCGCCGAGCCGGTCGTCAAACCCGTCACCGACCGGGTGTCCGTGCTGCCGGACCGGACCGAGCAGGCCGTCCGGCTGAACGGCGCGGTGCAGGTGGTGGCCGGGCTGATGCTGGCCACCGGGCGCATGCCCCGGCCCGCCGCGCTGGCCATCGCGGCCACGCTGGTGCCCACGACACTGGCCGGGCACCGGTTCTGGGAGACGAAGGACCCGGAGGAACGAGCCCAGCAGCGCATCCACTTCCTCAAGAACATGTCCATGCTGGGCGGCCTGCTCATCGCGGCCGACGACACCGGCTCCCGCCCCTCGCTGCTGTGGCGCGGCACCCACGCCGCCCGCGGGGTGCGGCGCGACGCGGGCCTGGTGCGGCGTTCGGTGCGCGCCACCGCCCGCCCGGCCGCGACCGCGAGCCGGGTCCGGGCCAAGCTCCCCGTCTGAGCGGCCCCGGCGGGGCGGCGAGCACGCGTTAGCCGCCGGGGGCCGAGGGGACCCGAGGGCAGGAGGTGAAGGACATGGGACACGGAGGAAACGTCATCGACGAGCTGGTGACCGACCACCGCGAGGTCGAGGAGATGTTCGGCAGGATCGAGGCCCTGCCGCCCGGCCACGAGGACCGCAAGGTCTACGCGGACAAGGTCACCATGGAGCTCGTACGGCACTCGGTGGCCGAGGAGGCCTACCTCTACCCGGCCGTGCGCGAGCACGTGACCGGCGGGGACGCCCTCGCCGACCGGGAACTGCAGGACCACGCCACGGCCGAGCAGATCATGAAGGACCTGGAGGGCTGCGACGCGGGCGACGCCGAGTTCGACCGGCTCGTCACCCGGCTGATGAGCGAGATCCGCGCGCACATCGCCGACGAGGAGGGCAACCTCTTCCCGGCGCTGCGCGCGGTCTGCCCGCCGGAGGCGCTGGACGAGCTGGGTGAGAAGGTCCGCAAGGCCAAGAAGACCGCCCCGACCAGGCCCCACCCGGCCGCCCCCGACAGGCCTCCGGCGAACAAGCTGCTCAACCCGGGCGCCGGCATGGTCGACCGGCTCCGGGACGCCCTGTCCGGCCGGGGCAAGTCCGACTAGCGCATCCGCATCCGAGAAGGGCCCGTCGCCGCGGCGACGGGCCCTTCTCCGTGCCTGTGGCCGCCATCACGTGGAGTGACTTCTCCGAGGGGCATGATCGTCGACTGTGATCAACCCCACGCGGGTCCCCAAAGGGTCGCGGGGCGCGGGTGGTTGGGACCCGCGCGGGCAGCCGGCGGCGTCAGGGCGGACGGACCGGGGGTCGCCCTCTGTCACGATGGTCCGCGCCGTGACCCGGCCAGGGGAGCCACCGCGCAGCGCGGCCGGTGCTCCCGCTCCCCGCCCTCCTCCCGCCGGGCCCCCGACATCTCCTGCGAGTTCCGTCCTGTGTCTTCGTCGCTCTCCCCTGCCCAGTCCGCGTCCCGTTCGCCCTGGCGTTCGCTGAGGTACCGCAGCATGCGCTGGTGGTCCGCCGCGAACTTCGTGTCGAACGCCGGCACCTGGATGCAGCTCACCGTGCAGAACCTGCTCGTCCTGCAGATCACCGGCTCCGCGGCCGCGACCGGGCTGTCCATGTCGGTGCAGGCCGCGCCCGCGCTGCTGATCAGCGTGTTCGGCGGCGCCGCCGTCGACCGGTGGCCCCGCAGGCTGACGGCCGCCGTGAGCCAGGCGCTGCTCGGGACGATCGCGTTCACCACGGCCGTCCTCGTGGCGCTGGACCGGATCGACATGACCTCGCTGATGGTGCTGGCCGCGCTGACGGGTGTCGTCGCCACCGTCGACAGCCCCGCGTGCGCGCTCCTCGGCAACGACCTCGTCCCGCCGGAGGACGTCCCCTCGGCCATCGGGGTCGGGGCGCTGGTGCACCAGGCGGGCCGGCTCGTCGGCGCGGCGCTGGCCGGAGTGGCGGTCGGGTTCCTCGGCACGTCCGCCGCGTACTTCGCCAACGGCCTGTCCTTCCTGTTCGTGGCCTCGGTGATCCCGTTCCTGCGCCCGGCGCCCGGTGCGGTGCGGCAGGCCGCCCAGGGCCCGGCCGCCGGGGACGAGCCCTCCGCCGGCCTCACCGTGCGGGAGGGCCTGGCCTTCTTCGCCCGCCGGCCGCGGCTGGTCGCGCTCGCCGGGGTGACCGGGATCAGCGCGGTGTTCGGCCGCAACTACGGCCTCACCCTGGCCGTGCTGGTGACCGGGCCGCTCGCGGGGGGCGCCGGCTCGTTCGGCACGGTGTCGACCGTGCTCGCCCTCGGCGGCATCCTCGGCGCGGTGCTCGGCGCCCGGCTGCGGCGTCCGTCGGTCCGGCTGGTGGGGGCCCTGGCCGCGACGGGTGCGCTGCTGCAGGTGGTGGCGGGTCTGTCGCCGTCGCTGGCGGTGCTGATCGTGCTGGTGCTGCCGATGGCGGTCGTGGAGTCCGTCTCCGACACCGCCGGCACCTCCGTGCTGCAGACCGACCCGCCCGCCCATCTGCGCGGCCGCGTGCTGGGCGTGTGGGGCAGCATCGGCACGGTGTGGGGCCTGGGCGGCCCGCCCGCGCTGGGTCTGCTGATGGAGCTGGCCGGGGCGCGCGGCGCCCTCGTCGTCGGCGGGCTGATCATCGCCGGTTCGATCGGCGCCGGGTACCTGCTGCGGCAGCGCCGGGCCCTGGCGCCGGTGGTCCTGCGCAAGGAACAGGACGACCTGCCGGGCCGCCCGGCCCTGAGCACGGCGGCCTGAGGGAGCGGCCGGGCCCGCCCGGCAGCGGCGGGACCGTCCGTGGACGGGTCCGGCCGGTGCCGGGGGCCGGCTCGGTGCTCTCGTACGGATCCGCCGTGCCGGGGTTCAGGACCCGGACGGACGGAGCGCGGTCGAGGCGGCCTTCGCCGCCCTGCGGGCCAGCAGGGTCGTGGAGCGGCCGTCCAGGTACGGCAGGACCACCGCCTGGCCGCCCCAGGTGCGCAGCACCTCCGCCTCGGGCAGGTCCTGCACCGAGTAGTCGCCGCCCTTGACCCAGACGTCGGGCCGCAGCCGGGCCAGGACCTCCTTAGGGGTGTCCTCCTCGAACACCGCGACGGCGTCCACGCTGCCGAGCGCGGCCAGCACCCGGGCCCGGTCGGCCGCCGGGTTGAACGGACGGCCCGGGCCCTTGCGGCGGGCGACGGAGGCATCGGAGTTCAGGCACACGATCAGGCAGTCGCCGATGCGCCGGGCGCTCTCCAGCAGCCCGACGTGACCGGCGTGCACCAGGTCGAAGCAGCCGCCGGTGGCGACGACGGTGCCGCCGCGGGCGCGGACGCTCTCCGCGAGGGCGAACGGGTCCGAGGCGGGGTCGCCGGCGGGAGCCGGCACCGGCTCGGTGCGCCACAGGGCGGGGTTGCCCGCCCCGCCCGCAGCGACGAACGCCGCCGCCTCGGCGACGGCCCGTTGCAGGGCCTCCTCGGGGAGCAGCCCGTCGGCGAGGGCCGCCGCCGTCGTCGCCGCGAAGCAGTCGCCCGCCCCGCACGGGTCGCCGTCGGCCCGGTAGGGCACGGGGACGAGCATCGGCGTGGTGGACCCGGGCCGGGTGAGCAGGACACCGCGTTCGCCGAGGGTGACGGCGACACCGGCGGCGCGCCACAGCTCGGCCAGGTGCGCGCCCCGCTCGGCGTAGGCGCCCAGGGACGTGTCGCCGGAGCCGGGGTGCAGGGCCCGGGCCTCCGCCGCGTTGGGGGTGACCAGACGCGCCCCGGGCACGGGCGGGTCGCCCTTGGGGTGCGGGTCCCACACCAGGGGCGTGCGGCGCGCGACCTCCTCCAGGAGCGGGCGCAGCGCGCCCGCGGTGCGGCGGCCGTAGTCGGCGACGAGGACGGCCCGGGCGTGGGAGAGCGCCTCGCGCACCGCGTCGCCCGGCTCGCCCGGGGTGCCGCCGCCGCGGTCGATGCGGACGACGGGGCGGCCGTCCGCCAGGACGCGGGTCTTGACCGGAAGGGTACCGTTCAGCGGGATCTCCAGCAGCCGGACCCGGTCGCGCAGGTCGCGGCGTACGGCCTCGCTGGCCTCGTCGTCGCCGAGGGCGGTCACCAGGACCACGTCCCGGCCGCCGCGCGCGGCCAGCGCCGCGGCCAGGCCCGCGCCGCCGGGGTGGCGCCGGTCGCCGGTGACGTCGACGACGGGGGCGGGGGCGTCCGGCGCGAGGCGCGTCGCGACGCCCTCGATGTCCTCGTCGAGGAGGACGTCGCCGACGACGGCGAGGGGTTTCGGGCCGGTCATGAGGTGCTCCCGCGGGTGAGGACGGTGCGCCGGGCCAGGGGCGTGGAGACGGCCGTGTCGAAGCACTCGCACAGCAGGTGGACGGCGACGAGGTGGGTCTCCTGGACGTTGGCGCTGCTGTCGGCGTCGACGCACAGCGCCTCGTCGGCGGCCTCCGCCAGCGGGTTGGGGCCAGGGCCCGTGAGGGCCCAGACGCGCAGACCGGCCTGGCGGGCGGTCACGGCGGCGGCGAGGAGGTTGGCGCTGCGGCCCGAGGTGGACAGCAGCATCAGGACGTCGCCGGGGCGGCCGTGCGCGGCGACCTGGCGGGCGTACACCTGGTCGAAGCCGTAGTCGTTGCCGATGGCGGTCACGCTGGAGGTCTCGGCGTGCAGGGAGATCGCCGAGTAGGCGCGGCGTTCGCGGCGGTAGCGGCCGACGAGCTCGGCGGTGAGGTGCTGGGCCTGGGCGGCGCTGCCGCCGTTGCCCGCGGCGAGCAGCCGGCCGCCGCCGCCGAGGACGTCGGCGAGCCGGCCGCCCCACTCGGCGACGCGGTCCAGGCCGTCCCGGCGGAACCGGCCGAGGGCCTCCTCCAGTGACCGGCAGTGCAGACGGGCGGCGTCGAGACCGGACTGTGCGGGGGATTCGCTCATGCGGATCGGGCGCACCGCCGTGCGGTGACGGCGGAGGACCCACACCTCCTTCGGGCGGTAGGCGGGTCGGGCGGGGTTCAGCCGGCGCCGGTGGCCGCGGACTCGGTGTCGAGGACCGCGCAGTAGGCGGCCTCGGTCGCCGCGGCGACCTGGCTCCAGCCGAAGCGGCTGAGGACCCGGCGGCGGCCGGCCGCCCCGCAGGCGGCACGGCCCGCCGGGTCGGCGAGCAGCCCGGCGACGGCGCGGGCCAGGGCCTCGGGGTCGCGCGGCGGCACCAGCCGGCCCGTGGCGGGGTCGGCGACGGTGTCCAGCTGGCCGCCGACCGCGCTCGCCACGACGGGCACGCCGCAGGCCATGGCCTCCAGCGGGACGATGCCGAACGGCTCGTAGTCGGCGGGGCACACCACCACGTCGGCCGAGCGCAGCAGCGCCGGAACGTCCCGGCTGGAGACGGCGCCGGCGAAGCGGACCCGGTCGGCGACGCCGGCGTCCCGGGCGATGCCGCGCAGCCGCCGCACCTCCGGGTCGTCGTCGAGCCGGTCCGCGGGCGGGCCGCCGACGACGACCAGCTCGGTCTCGGGGAGCCGGGCGAGCGCGGCGACGGTCACCGCGGCGCCCTTGCGGGGCACGAGCCGGCCCAGTTGCAGCAGCCGGTACGGGTACGGCCCGCGGGGCACCGCCGGGCCCCTGGGCGTGAAGCGTTCGGTGTCGACGCCGCACGGCACGACGGTGACCTTGTGCGGCGGGACGCCCATGCGGGCCAGTTCATGCACCTCGTCGCGGCAGGTGGCGACAACCCGGTCGCAGCCCCGTCCGATCTCGATCTCGCCCGGGATGC
The DNA here is from genome assembly GCF_042878735.1 of Streptomyces sp. NPDC003456. Lineage (NCBI taxonomy): Bacteria > Bacillati > Actinomycetota > Actinomycetes > Kitasatosporales > Streptomycetaceae > Streptomyces > Streptomyces sp. NPDC003456. Next base: position 568,414 of record NZ_JBIAOK010000002.1, on the reverse strand, counting down.
GCTCGGGCGGGCTGGTGTCGGCCAGCCGCTGGTGCCGTCGCTTCACGGTGCCGAGGGCGTGGTAGGTGTGCAGCAGCGGCAGCCCGTGCTCGCGGGCGGCGTGCATCGAGGCGAGGCCGGACATCCAGTAGTGGGAGTGCACCAGGTCGGGGGCGCGGGTGCGCCAGCTGCGGGCGAGGTGGCGGCCGAACGCGTCCATGTGCGGCAGCAGTTCGTCCTTCGGCAGGGCCTCGGCCGGCCCGGCGGGCACGTGGTGCACCTCCACGCCGTCGCGCAGCCGCACCCGGGCGGGCAGGTCGGGCGAGTCGCGGCGGGTGTAGACGGTGACGAGGTGGCCGCGGTCGGCGAGGGCGCCCGCGAGGCTGGCCACGTGGACGTTCTGGCCTCCGGCGTCGACCCCGCCGAGCGCGGCGAGGGGGCTGGCGTGCTCGGAGACCAGGGCGATCGCGAGGGCGCCCGGGTCGAGACCGTCCCCGCCGAGGGGTCCGGTGGGGAAAGGGCTGAGGGACGGGGTCATGAGCACACCTCCGTGATCAGTCGCTCCCAGTCGGCCAGGAAGCGCTTGAGCCCGTAGCGTTCGAGGGCCGCCTGCCGGGCGCGGGCCCCGTCGGCCGCCGCCGCCTCGGGTTCGTGCAGGTAGTGGCGTGCGGTCCGGGCCAGGACCTCGGGGCGGGTGGACAGGGCGCCCGCGCCGGGCGGGACGGCCTCGACCGCCTCGGTGGTGGCGAGCGCCAGGACGGGCATGCCGAGGTGCATGGCCTCCAGCAGCGACAGCCCGAGCGAGGTCCAGCGCACCGGGTGCAGGTACATGCGGCGTTCGGCCATGGCCGCGTGCAGTTCGCTCTGGGGCAGGTCGGCGGCGGTGCACCGCTCGGGCGGCAGGCCGAGGTGGGCGGCCAGGCCGGCGGTGCCCATGCCGAAGACGTCGACCGGCACCGCCTCGGTCAGTCCCGGCAGCAGGTCGGTCCCGGTGTACCGGCCGCGCCGCACGGGTTCGTTGACGACGACGGCCGCGCGGGCGAGCCGGCCGGTGTAGCGGTGGCCGGGGTCGACGATGCCGTGCTCGATCACCTCGGTGCGGGTGGTGCCGCACTCCCAGAACAGCCGGTTGAAGTGGGTGACGTGCACGAGTGTCAGATCGGCGCGGTCGGCGCACGGGTGGCGGGTGTCCGGCACGTCGCCGTCGGGCGCGTTGTGCTCCAGGTACACGGCGGGCACGTCCCGGCCGGGGCGACGGCCGCCCAGCCAGCGTTCGGCCAGCTCGCTCTCGTGCGGGCGCTGCAGCAGCACCAGGTCGACCGGTGCGTCCCGGAGCTGCTGCGGGGTGACCTCGCGGACGGACGCGGGCCAGGAGAAGGTCCGGGCCCGTCCGAGGCCGTCCGGGTCGCGGCCCGGGGTGACGGGGACGAGGTAGGTGTGCGGTCCCTGGACGAAGGCGGTCGTCCAGGAACCGTGCACGTGCCACAGCAGGATGTTCATACGGTCGCTCCTCGCTCCGTCTGTTCTCCCTGGCCGGCGGGGTGGTCCGTGAGGGTCGCGACGGCCGCGAGCACCTCGGCGTCGCCGATCGCGTCCAGGCAGGGGTGTCCGGGCACGGGGCAGTGCCGCGCCCTGGTGTCCGCGCACGGGGCCCGCCGGTCGCCGAGCAGGACGTGCGGCACGCCGTGGGGGGCCCACCGTTCGGCGGGCACGACGGGCGCGAAGAGGCTGACCACGGGCGTACCCACGGCCGCGGCGAGGTGGGCCGGGCCGGTGTTGCCGGCCACGACGACGTTCGCGCCGGCCAGCACCCCGGCGAGTTCCGGGAGGTCGGTGGCGCCGCCCAGGTCCTGGGCGTGCCGTCCCGCGACCCGTGCGGTCAGCTCGCGTTCGGCGCGCCCACCGGTGACGACGACCCGGTGCCCGGCGGCGGACAGTGCGGCCACGGCCTGCGCGGCCCGTCCGGGCGTCCAGGCGCGGGCCGGCACGGCGGCGCCCGGGTGGACGACGACGTACGGATCGGTCCCGGTGAGGTGGTCCGTGGGCGGTGGCGGCGTCACCGCGAGGGCGCCGTCGTCGCCGTCGGGCAGGGCGAAGCCGGCGGCGTGCGCCAGGTCCAGCGCGGCCAGCACCTCGTGGCGGTGCGGCAGCCTGCGGTGCCTGAGGTCGAGCAGGGCCCCCGGGTAGTCCTCGCTGTCCGCGCCGGTCCAGCCGACTCCGGCCAGCTTCAGCAGCAGGGCGATCGGCAGAGGACTCTGGTGGTAGGACACCAGCACCAGGGCCCGGTCGAAGCGGCCGGCGGTGAGCGCGCGCATCAGCTCGCGGGTCGCCGCCCGGCTGACCGCCGGCGGTTCCAGCCCGACCCAGGGGGCGTCGTGCACCAGCACGTCGTCCACGCCGGGCAGCATCCGCCCGGCCGCCGCGCCCTGGGGCCCGCACAGCAGCGCCGTGTGCGAGGACCCGGCGGCGACGGCCCGCACGGCGGGACCCGCCAGCAGGACGTCCCCGGCACTGTCCAGGCGCACGACGAGGGTGCGGGGCCTGCGGTCGCGCGGGAACAGGGGGGTCATCGCGCCTCCTCGGCCGGCAGGCCCGCGAGGTGGCCGGCCGCTCGGCGCAGGGGGCCGTCCGGGTCGAGCACGAGGCGTACCGCCGTCAGCAGGTCCGGGGCCGTGTGGTCGGCCTCCTCGGTCTCCTCGGCCAGGGTGACCGGGGTGGGGACCAGGACCCCGTGGGCGCCCGCCGCCCGGGCGGCCCGTACGTCGGCGCCGATGTCGCCGACGACGACCGTGTGCCGCGGGGGGACGCCGAGGTGGCGGCACGCGGCCAGGACCAGGCCCGGAGCCGGTTTGCGGCAGCCGCAGCCCTCCCCCGGCCCGTGCGGGCACACGGCCCAGACGGCGAACGGCCCCAGCAGCTGCTCCACGCGCACGCGGACGTCCTCCACCTGGCGCCGGGTCAGCAGCCCCCGGGCCACGCCCGACTGGTTGGTGACGACTCCGACGGGCACCCCGGCGGCGCGCACGGCGTCCACGGCCTCGCGCGCCCCCGGCAGCGGCGCGACGCGCGCCGGGTCGCCGTTGTAGGGGACGTCGGCGACGAGCGTGCCGTCCCGGTCGAAGAGGACGGCCGCCGGGAGCAGGCCCGGGCCGCGCGGGGGCCGCCGCGCGGCGGGGGCCTGCGGGGAGGTGAGCAGCCAGGGGCCGGCGGTGCGGGTCACGACCGCTGCCGTTCCCTGGCCGTGGGACGGGACGGGGTCGCGGGCTCGCCCGCGCCGGGCGGGACGAGCGGACCGGCGTTGCGGTGCTCGATCCGGCCGCGCAGCCAGTGCCAGGTGGCGGCGGGCGGCACGAGCGCGCTGGTCGCGGCCATGGTGAGGACCTCCTCGCGGGTGCCCGGGCCGGGCAGGATGCGGGCGAGGGTGAACTCCGCGGTGCCGGCCAGCCATGCCCCGGCGCACACCGCGGCCGCCCGGTGCCGGCCCAGCAGGGTGCAGCCGAGCGCGGTGACGGCGGCCCCCGTCACCGCCAAGTGCAGCGGCAGCCGTCCGCGGGCGGCTCCGGCCCGGCGCCACCAGTGGCGGCCGTGCAGCCGGGTCATCAGCACGTCGTCGGCGTTGCCGGCCTGGAGGCGGACCGAGATCCAGCGCCCGGCGGGGCGCACCGGGTGGGTGGTGGTGCGCCGGCCCGTGGTGAGGGTCCAGCCCGCGTCCAGCACGCGCAGGGCCAGGTCGGCGTCCTCGCGGAAGGCGCGCCGGAAGCGTTCGTCGAACCCGCCGACGGCCATCAGGGCCGCCCGGCGGTAGGCCATGTCGGCGGTGATCCAGCGGGCCCCGGCGAGTCCGGCGGTGTTGCGCTCCCAGTCGGTGGGGCGGCGGTCGCGGGGCAGGGGCACCTCGATGTGGGCGGTGATCGCGGCGGTCCGCCCGGTGGCGGTCGCCAGGTCGAGGGTGAGGTCGTCGCCCCAGGTGGGGCCGGGGACGACGTCGTCGTCGAGGAACACGATCCAGGGCACCTCGCCCGCCGCGCGCCAGCCGAGGTTGCGCGCGGCGGCGGGTCCGCGCGCCCCGCCGGGCACGACGATCGTGCGCGCGCGCAGGGCCGGCGGGACGTCGGCGGTGAGGGGCACCCGGGAGGCGTCGGGCCGGTCGTCGACGAGGACGACCCGGACCGGCCCGGGCCCGGTCGCCTCGGCGAGGGCGTGCAGGCACGTGCCGAGGCTGGGCCGGCCGAGGGTCGGGATGACGACGGCGTAGGCGGCGTCGTGGGCCGGCCGGCCGGAGTCGGTCATCGCGGGCCTCCGGCGTCGTCGCTGCGGGAGTCGGTGCGGAACAGGTCGCCGCGCCGGATCGCGTACGGGCCGATGGCCAGCAGGTCGACGGGTGAGGAGCCGAAGCACTCCAGGGCGTCGCGCGGGTCGTCGACCATGGGCCGGCCGGCCGTGTTGAGGCTTGTGTTGACGACGACCGGCAGCCCGGTGAGGCGCTCGAACTCCTCGAGCATGCGGGCGACGAGCGGCTCGCGCTCCCGGTCCACGGTCTGGATCCGGGCCGTTCCGTCGACGTGGACGACGGCGGGGATGCGGTCCCGCCAGGCCGGGTCGACGTCGTGCACGAACAGCATGTAGGGGCTGGGCAGCGGGCCGTCGAAGATGCCGGCGGCCCGTTCGGCCAGCACCATCGGCGCGACGGGCCGGAACTGCTCGCGTCCCTTGACGTCGTTGAGCCGTTCCAGGTTCCCGGCGTGGCCCGGGTGGGCCAGCAGGGAGCGGTGGCCGAGGGCGCGCGGGCCGTACTCGGAGCGGCCCTGGAACCAGGCGACGATCCCGTTGTCGGCGAGGGCCCGGGCGACGGTGGCGGCGATGTCCGCCGGGCGGTCGAAGGGCACGGCCGCGGTCTTGAGCCAGGCGCCGAGTTCCGCGTCGGACCAGTCGCGGCCGAGGTCGGCGCCGGTCATGGCCTGCGGCATGTCCCCTTCGCGCGCGGACAGCAGCAGGGCGCCGCCGAGGGCGGTGCCCGCGTCGCCGGCGGCCGGCTGCACCCACACGCGGGAGAACGGTCCCTCGCGGGCGATGCGGGAGTTGGCGACGCAGTTCAGGGCGACTCCGCCGGCCAGGGTGAGCACCCGGTCGTGGGTGCGGCCGTGCAGCCAGCGCACCAGGTCGAGCAGGGTCTCCTCCAGGACGGCCTGGGCGCCGGCGGCGACGTCGGCGTGGTCCTGCGTCCACGGCTCGTCGGCTCCCCGGGGCGCGCACAGCTCGTGCCAGGGCACGCCGGAGGCGTGGAAGCCGCCGTCGCCGGTCGGATACACGTGGCGGCGCAGTTCGGCGAGCATGCGCGGTCTGCCGTGCGAGGCGAGGGCCATCACCTTGAACTCGTCGGAGGAGCGCAGGAAGCCGAGGTGTTCGGTCAGTTCCTCGTAGACGAGGCCCAGCGAGTGCGGCAGGTCCTGCGCGTACAGGGCTTCGAGCCGGTCGCCCACGCGGCGTGCGGCCAGGTGGGAGGCGCGCTCGCCGCGGCCGTCGAGGACCAGCACGGAGGAGTCGCCGGCGTCGGGGGCGGCGAAGGCGCCGGAGGCGGCGTGGGCCATGTGGTGCGGCACGAAGCGGACCCGGCCGGCGTCGAGGCCGGGCAGGGCGGTGCTCAGGAAGCCGGGAGCCTCACGGGCGTAGGTCAGCCGCAGGTGGTCCCAGGGGTCGTCCAGGCCCATGTCACCGGCGGGCCGGGCGAGTTCCGGGTCGAAGGAGTAGGCGACCGCGTCGAGGTCCTGCGGACGCAGCCCGGCCCGTTTCAGACACCAGGCGGCGGCCTTCTCGGGCAGTTCCCACGCGGAGAACGGCAGCGGTCGCTTGCCGTGCTTGCGCCGGGAGAACCGCTCCTCCTCCGCGGCGGCGACGGTCCGCCCGTCGATGACGAGGGCGGCGGCGGGGTCGTGGAAGAGGGCGTTGATTCCGAGGATGCGCATGACAGGCGGGCCTTTCGGCGGTGGGGGCGGGTCCGGAGGCGGCGGGGGGCTGCCCGGGCGGGCTCAGGCGTCCGCTTCGTGCTCGCGGAACCAGGCGATGGTGCGCCGCAGCCCTTCCTCGGCGCGCACCCGCGGCTCCCAGCCGAGCTTGTCGCGGGCCAGGGTGATGTCCGGGCAGCGCACGGCCGGGTCGTCCACCGGGCGTTCGATGTAGCGGATCTCGGAGGGGGACCCGGCGAGTTCGACGACGAGCCGTGCCAGGTCGAGCATGGTGATCTCGCCGGGGTTGCCGATGTTGACCGGCCCGCGCATGCCGTGGGCGGCCGCGGCGAGGATGCCGCGCACGGTGTCGTCGACGAAGCACAGCGACCGGGTCTGCCGGCCGTCGCCGGTCACGGTGAGGGGCTCGCCGGCCAGGGCCTGCCGCACGAAGGTCGGCACGGCGCGTCCGTCGTGGCCGCGCATCCGCGGGCCGTAGGTGTTGAACAGCCGCACGATGCAGGTGTCGGTGCCGTGCGTCTCGGCGTGGGCGGTGGTCAGCGCCTCACCGAAGCGCTTGGCCTCGTCGTAGACGCTGCGCGGGCCCACGGGGTTGACGTTGCCCCAGTAGCGCTCGTCCTGCGGGTTCTGCTGCGGGTCGCCGTACACCTCCGAGGTCGAGGCCAGGACGAAGCGGGCTTCGGCGGTGTGGGCGAGCTCCAGGGCGTTGCGGGTGCCGAGGCTGCCGGTCTCCATGGTGTGCAGCGGCAGCCGCAGGTAGTCCGCCGGGGACGCCGGGGAGGCGAAGTGCAGTACGAGGTCCGGCGGGCGCTTGACGCGCAGGCCCTCGGCGACGTTCGCCTGCACCAGCGTGAAGCCGGGCCGTTCGAGCAGCGGCGTGATGTTCTCGGGGCGGCCGGTGCTGAAGTCGTCGACGCAGGTGACGTCCGCGCCCGCGTCCAGCAGGGCGGCGCACAGGTGGGAGCCGACGAACCCGGCGCCGCCGGTCACGACGGCGTGCTTCCAGTTCCGTGAGAAGGCGGTGGTCATGCGTCGGTTCCCTCCGTCGACGGCGGCACTGCCCGGCGCGACGCCCGCCGGGGACCGCGGGGTCCCGGGCCGTCGAGCCTGCGACCAGCGTCCGCCCGCGGCCCGGGTCCGGCACGGTCGCTTACGGCGAACCGGTGAATCACGCTGCGTGATCGAAGGGGCGCACCTCTTGTCGGCGCAGGTGGCGCGGGGTGGCCAGGTGCGCGGGGCGGTCCAGCCGGCAGCACGGGTTCCGACCGTGGAGCGGCCACGCCGGCAGGCGGCCGCCACCGGCGGACGCGGTGCGCCGCGAGCCCGGCGGGGGACGGCTCAGCCGATGAGTGTGCGGCCCGGGGCGAGGCGATCGGCCAGCTGCGCCCGGTGCAACTCGGCGACCGGAGCGACCAGGTCGGGGTGGCGCAGCAGCGCGGCGGCGCCGCGGTCGGTGTCGTCGGGGGCGACGAGGCGCCGGAACTCGGCCGGTGAGCCGTCGGTGTGGACCCCGTCGGCGAGCGCGGCCACCGCCCGGCCCGCCAGCTCCGGGTCGGCGAGGAGGCAGGCGGCCCAGCTGGCGACGACCTCGTCCACCCAGGTGCGCCAGGCGTGCGCGTCCTCGTCGGCGTCCGGGGACACGGGCGCACCGGTGATCCCGTCCAGCCGCCCGGAGCCGCCGGGGCCGGCGATGCCGACCAGGGCGACGTCCATCTCGGTGGGGTACCTCAGCCACGCCGCGACCGTGACGGCCTGGCGGGCCTGCACCTCGCACAGGGCGGAGGCCAGCGCTCCGCCGGAGGCGGGAAAGGCGCGGTTCAGCCACTGCGCGGTCGCCGCTATGACAGGGGAGAGATCTGCGTGCACTGCCGGGCCGTCCGAACGAAGGGGGCGGGAACTGGTCGTAGACCGTAGCCGCCGCCTCGCCCGCCGGGACGTGACGCGGGCCTCCTGCGGACTGTGGCCTCGGCCACATCGAGGCAGCCGTGCGGGGCCCGCGCCGGTGACGGGGCGAGGGGGTACCGCCGACCGGCTGCACGTCCCGTTTCGGCGCGGCAGCGCGCGGGCACCCGGCCGCCGTGCACGGCCACCGAGTCGCGGGCCCCGCCCGGCCGTCGACGCGCATGCTGCGCTTCGACGGCTGGATCGCGGGCGTCGGCACGGCGTCGGGGGCACGTGCGGTGCTCGGCCACTGGGCGCGATCGCCGTTCGGGCCGTTCAGCGACGTGATGTTCGAGGGGGCCGACGGCAGGCGGCTGCTGCTGGCGCCCACGCGGGAGACGGCGGACTTCATCGCCGGGCTGTACGTCTTCGACGAGGTGCGGGTGGTGCCGGTGGACGTGCGGATCACCGGTCACCGGCACTGGTCCGTGACCGCCGCGCCGCTCGATCTGCGGTTCGGCACCGGCCGCCGGGGCCTGCCCGGCCTCGCGCTGCGTGCGGTGCCGGCCGGGCTCGCCACGCGCCCGGGGTGGATCGCCCTGTGGGACCGGCCGGCCCGGCTGCTCCTGGGGGCGGGCACCCACGGCAGCGTCCGGGCCGGGCGGCACCAGTGGTACGGCGCCCGGGACCTGCACCGGGTCACCTCGGCGACCGCCGCGTTCGACGGGGCGGACCTCGGCGGGCTCGCCCCCGTGGACCCGCCGGTACGGTTCGGCCCGGGGTCGACGCCCCGGAGTCCCTGCCTCGTGCGGGTCACCACGCAGGTGGCCGTGGCCCAGGACGGGTCGGCGGACGGCGGGAAGCCCGCGGCAGCGGATCCGTGAAGCACTGCGGGCCACCGGCCCGGCTCACCCGGGGCGGCGCCCGGGCGGCGCCGGGATCACCAGTAGCGGCTGCTCAGCGCGGGCTGATGGGCCAGTTCGACGGCGTCGCGCAACCGCAGGGCGACGCTGATGGTGGCGCGCAGCGCGGACGACGGGACGCTCTGGGCGGTCTCGGTGGCCAGGACCAGCAGGCAGGCGGCCGCCTGCTCGACCACCGACAGCGGCAGGACGAAGTCGCTGTCGGCCGCCGAGCGGAACGCCTTCAGCGGGACGGCGGCCCCGTCGATGGTCCGCTGCGCGGCCTGCTCCAGGTACTGGGCGGCCTGTTCGCAGACGGGGGCCGGCAGGGCGATGGTGCGCTGGAACGGTGAACTCGTCATGACGCCACTGCTCCCCCGGCGACGGCCGGCTCTGTCGGCGCCGGGCGGCTTTTCACCGTCCCGTATGACGGGGCGTGGCGAATGTCCCCCGCTGCGCGACGGGCGGCCGTGCCCGATGCCCCGGCGGGCGAAGGGGCTCGCCCCGCGCCGTGCCCGGCCCGCCGCGGCAGCCGTCTGCGGGGCGCACCGGCGGACCGTACGCTGAGGCGCGATCTTGTGCGCGACGAAGAAGCAGGGACGAAGAAGCAGAAGCGGAGAGCCAGAGGCGAAGAAGCGGAAGCGAAGAAGCGGAAGCGGGAAGAACCACGGGAGGAGCGCGGATGACCGCCCCGGCGGATGTCGCGGCCCGGCTCACCGGCCGGGCTGTCAGCACGCTGCGGCCGCTCTCGGGCGATCTCACCGAGGCGACCCTCGACGACGGGCGCGTGGTGGTCGTGAAGCGTGCGCGGCGACCCGGCGCGGCCCGGGCCGAGGAGGCGGGACTGCGCTGGCTCGCCCGCGCGGGCGGCGTGCGCGTGCCGGTGGTGCACGGGCACGAGGAAGGGTGGCTGGTCCTCGACCGGGTCGCGCCGGGGCAGCCGAGCCGGGCGGCGGCCCTGCGCTTCGGACGCGAGCTGGCCGCCCTGCACGCCGCCGGGGCGCCGGCGTTCGGCGCGCCGCCCCCGGGCGGTCCCGCGGAGGCGTTCATCGGGCTCGCCCCGATGCGCAACGAGCCCGCCGCCGACTGGCCGCGCTGGTACGCCGAGCAGCGTGTGCTGCCCTACCTGCGCCGGGCCGTCGACGCGGGCACGCTGCGGAGCGGGGAGGCGGCCGTCGTGGAGCGGGTGTGCGAGCGGCTGCCCGCGCTGGCGGGCCCCGCCGAGCCGCCCGCGCGGCTGCACGGCGACCTGTGGAACGGCAACGTGCTGTGGGGGGCCGACGGGCGCGTCCGGCTGATCGACCCGGCCGCGCACGGCGGGCACCGTGAGACCGATCTGGCGATGCTGCGCCTGTTCGGCTGCCCGCATCTGGAAGCGGTCCTGGCCGGCTACGGGGAGGCGGCGCCGCTCGCCGCCGGCTGGGCCGGACGCGTCGGCGTGCACCAGTTGTTCCCGCTGCTGGTGCACGCCGTGCTGTTCGGCCGGGGCTACGCGGAGCAGGCCCTGTCCGCCGCCCGTGCGGCCCTGTCGGGCTGAGCGGTCACCGCGTCACGACGTGCCGCTCGTCGGGCACGCAGTGGGTCATCGTGAGCCCCTCGACGTCACGCGGCCTGTTCTTGCCGAGGTTGGACAGGCGCTCGCGGTCCTCGTCGGTGAGGTCCTGGCTCGCCAGCGGCTCCAGGTTCGCCACGTCCTCCGGGCCGATGCCCAGGCCCTCGCCGACGCGCAGGCCGAGGTCGTTCTCGACCAGCAGGAAGTGCCAGACCATGCGCTCCTGCACCGCGCGGTCGCACTGGGACAGCAGGTCGACGAAGTTCTTCACCAGGTCGTCGCGCTCCCAGTCCTCCATGAGCAGGTAGCGCTGGCCGGCCTGCATGTAGTCGTTGGTGCGCGGGATGCGCTTGCGCGTCAGCCGGCCGACGATCTCGGGGCCCTGCTCGTCGTGGGTCGGGTACTGCGCCTCGCGCAGGCCGCCGGTGATCGACGGCTCGTAGTTGACGTGCGGGTTCTCGCCGCCGCCGTCCTGGCGGTACGCCATCTGCCCGTCGCGCTGGTTGGTGCGCACCTCGGCGTTCTTGGCCTGGTTGACAGGCAGCTGCAGGTAGTTCGGGCCGACCCGGTAGCGCTGGGTGTCGCTGTACGAGAAGGTCCGGCCGACGAGCATCTTGTCGTCGGAGAAGTCCAGCCCGTCGACCAGGACGCCGGTGCCGAAGGAGATCTGCTCGTTCTCGGCGAAGAAGTCCTTCGGCATGCGGTCGAGCACCATGCGGCCCACCGGCTTCGGCGGGAACTCCTGCTCGGGCCAGGTCTTGGTGTCGTCCAGCGGGTCGAAGTCGAGCTCGGGGTGGTCGTGGTCGTCCATCATCTGGACGAGCAGTTCCCACTCGGGGTACTCACCGCGTTCGACCGCCTCGTAGAGGTCCTTGGTGGCGTGGCCGAGGGAGTCGGCCTGGACGTTGGCCGCGTCCTCCTCGGTCATGCTGCGCACGCCCTGCTTGGGCATCCAGTGGTACTTGACGAGCTTGGTCTCGCCCTCCGCGTTGACCCACTTGTAGGTGTTGACGCCGAAGCCCTGCATGTGCCGGTAGTCGGCCGGGATGCCGCGCGGGCTGAACAGGTTGACCAGCATGTGCATGGACTCGGGCGTCTGCGACATGAAGTCGAAGATGCGCCTCGGCTGCTGCTCGAAGGTCACCGGGTCGGGCTTGAGGGAGTGGATGACGTCCGGGAACTTGATGGCGTCGCGGATGAAGAAGACGCCGAGGTTGTTGCCGACCAGGTCCCAGTTGCCGTCCTCGGTGTAGAACTTCACTGCGAAGCCGCGCGGGTCGCGGGCGGCCTCGGAGGAGTCGCGTCCGCCGATGACGGTGGAGAAGCGGACGGCGAGGTCGGTGCGCTTGCCCGGCTCCTGGAAGAGCTTGGCGCGGGTGTAGCGGGAGACGGGCTCGTCGCCCCACTTGCCGTACGCCTCGAAGTACCCGTAGGCGGTGACGCCGCGCGCGTGGACGACCCGCTCGGGGATGCGCTCGCGGTCGAAGTGGCTGATCTTCTCGAGGAACTGGTAGTTCTCCAGCGTGGCCGGGCCGCGGGCGCCGACGGTGCGCTGGTTCTGGTTGTCGTAGACCGGATGGCCCTGCCGGTTGGTCAGAACCTTGCGGTCGTCGCCCGGTGCGGGGCCGGTCCCGGATACGTCCGTCATGTGCGTGGGCTCCTTCGGCTGGTGACCGGGGGCGGCCGGGTCGCGCCCGGGGGCGGCCGCCCGCACCGGTCATGGCGGGACGGGCCGGGTACCCGCACCCCACAGGTCACTCACGTCCTCTTTTCGGGTGAATCGAGCAGGCCGCGGGTGTCCGTCGGCGGGGCGGGCGGGTGAGCCGGGTGTTCGGACTCTGAGCCGTACAACCGTCGGCGGGTGAGCGGTGTCTTCCTCACCGCACGACCCATCCGTCCAGAATCGTTCCAACGGGGGAACACATGAGCGCGGACCGTACTCGTCTCCGCCGGGGCACTGCCGCCGGCCTCACCGTCCTGATGGCCGCCGCCCTCGGCGCGGCCGGAGCCGGCGCCTCCACCGCCGGGACCACCGCCCCGCAGGCACAGGCTCAGGCGCAGCAGAAGCAGATCGCCTCGTCGGTCATCGGGTCCGACTACAAGATCACACTCACCGCGCTGCGTTCGGCGCAGGACGAGTACGCCGCTTCCGTGCGGCTGCAGGTGTACCGGCAGTCCGGGGGCGCCTGGAAGGAGTCCGACCGCGTGACGGTGGGCGAGGTCGACGGCTGGTTCTGGTACCCGCTCACGGGCAGGGGCGCGGTGTGCGCGTTCTCGACCGCGGGCACCGAGCCCGCGCCGCTGACGGTGAGCCTGCTGCTCACTCCGTCCCTCGGCTGCTCCGAGCCCGCGCACTACGTGGTGAGGGACGGCCGGGTGTACGCGGAGTAGGCCCCCCGCCCATGGAGAGGCCCGGACCCCCTGGCGGGTCCGGGCCTCGACTCGTGCGCCGCGGCTCAGCCTTCGGCCAGTCGGCTGCGCAGCAGCTGCTTGCCCAGTTCGGCACCCTTGCGGCTGTCCGCCTGCGCCTTGCGGAACAGATCCGCGACCTCGGTGTCCTTGGCGCGCTCCGCGTCCTGGATGTAGCTCTCCAGCCGCAGCGCGTTGCTCAGGCACGCCTCGACGTACCAGATCAGGTTGTAGTCCTTGTCCTGCGTACCGGTCGCACCGCCGGTCTCCGACTCGCTGGTCATGCGGACCTCCTTCTCCTGGAGCGGACTCTTCGGGGCCGGACGGGTACCCGGCGGCCGGGGGTGCACACAGCCCGCGGCCATGGCTTCGCGCGGTGTTCCGGCCATCTCCGCCCTCCGGTCGGCCGCGGCCGCGGGCAGACCGGTACGGAACACCAAATCACGTATGCAGCGCGGCAGTTCCGACGTTGGCCGCAGAAGCGCCCACCTGTCGATCACTTTCGGAACGAACTGGGACTCCACCGTGCGAGAGCGGTCGATGACGGTGTGTACTGTGCTGCGGACGGTTCGCCCGAGCACCGCCGACTCCGCCCTGCCCGACTTCCCCTGGACTCGACTTCATGATCGACATACCGGACCTGGCCGTGGGCGGTCTCGCCCTCGGCACGCTGTCCGCGTTCGCCCTGGGCGGCGGGCTGCTGCGCTCTCGGCGGCAACTGACCGCCCTGCGCGCGAAGACGGCCGCACTGCGCGCCCAACTGGACGGCACCTCACGGACGTTCACCGCCGAGGTGGAGCACCTCGCGGAGCGGCGGGTGCCGGCGGCCGCCCGGCGCACGGCGCATCCGCACGTCGTCGTCCCCGGCCCGCTGAACGCACAACTGGCCGGCTCGCCCCTCGAAGGAGCCGCGCAGCAGGTCCTGGAGGCGCTGCACGCCGAGCTGGCGGCGCAGCGCACCAGGATCGACGCCGCCGCACAGGCCGGCATGCGCGGGGCCACCCGGGAGATCCAGGCGGCGCTGTACCGGCTGCAGGACGCCCTGCGCTCGCTCCAGCAGCGCTACGACGATCCCGAGCTGGCGCAGACCCTGTTCGAGCTGGACCACGAGAACGAGCAGTCCCTGCGGCGCGCCCAGGTCGCCGCGGTGGTGTGCGGGGCGTGGGTGGGGCTGGCCCGCGAGGAATCGCACCTCGTGGACGCCGTGACCGGCGGCCAGGCCCGCCTGGCGGGGTTCGAGCGCGTCCGGGTGCACAACCACCTGGCGGCCGGTACCGCCCTGGTGTCCCACGCCGTGGAACCGGTCGCCATCATCGTCGCCGAGCTCCTCGACAACGCGTTGCGGCACTCCGCGCCCGACACCGACGTGGTGGTCAACCTGGAGGCCGTCCACCACGGCGTCTGCGTCACCGTGGACGACTCCGGGCTGGGCATGACCCAGGACGAGCGGGCCCGCGCCCAGCGGCTGGTCGCCGGTTCCGACCCGATCCTGCTCACCGACCTCGGCGACCCGCCCCGGATGGGGCTCGCGGCCGTCGGACAGCTCACCCGGCAGTTCGACCTGGACGTCGACCTGACCTCGCCGTCGCCGTACGGCGGGGTGCGCGCGGTGCTGCGGGTCGGCAGCCACCTGCTGACGCGGATCGACCCCGAGGAGCGGCCCCCGGCGGCCAGTGCCCCGCGACCGACCCGCAAGGCGGCGCCCGCGACCGCGCGCAGCGGCTCCGGCGCGCTGGCCGCCGAGGCGGGCGGCGCCGGGCCGGATCCGGCGGCCGCGGACCACGGGCCGGCGGCCACCGGCCCCGGACCCGCGGCCCCCGGCCCCACCGCCGCGCTCCCCGGCCGGCCCGCGTCCCGCGGCCACGGACCCGCGGCGTCCTCGCCCACCGACCACGCGTACGACACGGCGCAGGGAGACGACGCCGCCGCTCCCGGTCACCACGGCCCGTCGGACAGCGGCGGCCTGCCCCGGCGCCGCCGCCGCAACCGGGCGACGGCCCCGGCCCCGGCGTCCGCCCCGGACACGCCCGCGCGGCGCGGCCCCGAGGAGTCCGCGGCGGCCCTGGCCGCCCTCCAGTCCGGAACGGCCGCGGCACGTTCCGCCACCGGATCGAACGCCGGCACCGCCGGAGCCGTACCTGGGGTGGCCGGCGCCGCACCCGCGTCCGGCGCCGCGGCGGCCACGGCCGCACCGGCGCCCGAGGACACCGAGGGCGACACCGACGGCAACGATCACATTCACCACCACGAAGGGGGAACCGCGCGATGACCAGCCGCGCAACGGGGGACACGGCATGGGTGCTCGAACCCGTCCTCGAGGTGCCGCACGTCGTGGCGGCCGTCCTGCTCACGCGGGACGGGCTGGTGACGGGCTGGACCGACGCCCTGTCGCAGCCGTCGGCGGAGCGGGTGGCGGCCATCACCAGCACCGTGCAGGGCGCCTGCCGCACCGCGGCGGCGGCCTTCGCGGACGCCGACCGGGCCGACATCCGGCAGGTCGTCATCGAGTCCGACCACGGGTACGTGCTGATCGTGCCCACGGACCACGGCACCTGCGTGGCGGCGTACGGCGACCCGGAGGTGCGCCTGGACCTGCTCGCCCACCGGGTGCACTCGCAGGTGGCCCGGCTGGGCCGGAAGGCGATGGCCGCCGGGCCCAGAGGCGCCGACGGCGGCACACCGGCATGACCGGCCGCCGAGGCGGCCGTCCCCTGGTTCCCGCGTACCTGTCCACCGGCGGGGTCGCACGGCCCAGCCATGGCCATCTGGAGCGGCTGTCGGTCCTCACCGGGCGCGGCCTGCCGGTCCCCGCCGGTCTGCCCGCCGCGCAGGCGGCCCTCCTCGAGGAACTGGAGGGCGGGTCCCTCACGGTGCTGGAGGCCGCGGCGCTGCTGCGGCTGCCGGTCTCCGCCGTGCTGGTGCTGGCCGCCGGTCTGCTCGACCGCGACCTGGTGCACGCCCGCCCGCCGATCCCGCCCGCCCGGCGCTTCGACCCCGACCTGCTGAAGAGAGTGGCCGATGGCCTCCGCGACCTCAAACACCCTTGACGCCCGCAGCGGCGACGTGGACATCCACCTGCCGGACACGGCCCGGGACCTGGTCAAGATCCTCGTCACCGGCCCCTTCGGGGTGGGCAAGACCACCTTGATCGGCTCGGTGTCGGAGATCCGGCCGCTGCACACCGAGGAGCAGCTCACCGAGGCGTCCGTACGGGTTGACGACCTCGCCGGCGTGCGGGACAAGTCGACCACCACGGTCGCCATCGACTTCGGCCGGATCAGCCTGCCCGGCGGTGTCGTGCTCTACCTGTTCGGCACCCCGGGCCAGGAGCGGTTCCGGGCGCTGTGGGACGACATCGCCTACGGGGCGCTGGGCGCGCTCGTGCTGGTCGACGCGCGGCGGATCGACGCCTCGTTCGACGTGCTCGGGCTGGTGGAGGAGTCCGGACTGCCGTACGCCGTCGCCCTGAACACCTTCCCGGACGCGCCCCGCCACCACACGCCCGAACAGCTGCGCGCCGCGCTCGACCTGGAACCCACGACCCCCATGGTGACCTGCGACGCGAGGGAGGCGGACTCCTCGATCGACGCCCTGCTCGCCCTGGTGCAGCACCTGATCGACCACCACCCCCCGGAGCCCCGGTGACCCACCCCTCCCCCGCCGAGCAGGCCTTCTCCCTCGCGGCCCCCGTCCGCCTGTGGGAGGACGGCTTCGCCCGCGACCCCGCGTCCTACTACGCCGCCCTGCGCGCGCAGGGCCCGGTCGGCTGGGCGGAACTCGCGCCCGGCGTCCCGGCCTACGTCGTCACCGGCCGGCGCGCCGCCC
This sequence comes from Streptomyces sp. NPDC003456, assembly GCF_042878735.1. NCBI lineage: Bacteria > Bacillati > Actinomycetota > Actinomycetes > Kitasatosporales > Streptomycetaceae > Streptomyces > Streptomyces sp. NPDC003456. The sequence continues at coordinate 551,903 of NZ_JBIAOK010000002.1, read as the reverse complement.
TGGAACTCCTGCACGACACGGAGACGTTCTCGCACGATCCGCGTCCCTGGGAGGCGACCGTCCCCGACGACTCCCCCGTCCTCGGCATGATGCGCTGGCGGCCCAACACCCTGTTCGCCGACGGCGCGGCACACGTCCGGTACCGCACCGCGCTGCTCGACGCCTTCGACCTGGTGGAGCCGCACGATCTGCGGGAGCGCGTGCACCGGGCGGTGCACCTGCTGGTGAGCCGGTTCGGCCCGCGCGGACGGGCCGACCTGGTGGGCGACTTCACCCGGCCGCTGATGGCGCTGGTCTTCAACAGCCTGTTCGGGCTGCCGGACAGTGCGAGCGACCGGCTCGACACCGCCCTGGGCAAGATGATGGAGGGCGGAGCCCAGGCGGCGGAAGGGGAGGCCGAGTTCGGCGGCTACGTGCTGGAGCTGATCGCCGCCCGGACCCGGCAGCGCGGCGACGACCTGCCGAGCAGGCTGCTGGACCACCCGGCGGGCCTGACCCCCGAGGAGGTCACCTGGCAGGTGTTCCTCACCCTCGGCGCGGGCCACGAGCCGACGGCGAACCTGGTGTCGAACGCCCTGTCCCGCATCCTCGGCAACCCCGCCTACTACTCGACCCTGACCAGCGGCGCCCGGCCGGTGACCGACGCGGTGCTGGAGGTGCTGCACCACGAGACCCCGCTCGCCAACTACGGCATCCACTACGCCCGTACACCCGTCACGTTCCACGGCGCGTGGATCCGGGCGGCGGTGCCGGTGGTGATCTCGTACGGGGCGCTCGCGGAGGAGGCCGAGCGGCGGCGCGGCGACGGGGAGCGCCACCCGTCGGACGCCTCGCACCTGTCCTGGTCGGCGGGCCCGCACGCCTGTCCGGTCAAGCGGCACACGCTGCTCATCGCGACCGAGGCGATCGAGCGGCTGACCCAGTGGCTGCCCGACCTCGAACCCGTGCTGCCGCGCGAGCACCTGACCTGGCGGCCCGGCCCCTTCCACCGCTCCCTGACGGCACTGCCCGTCCGCTTCACGCCCCGCCGCCCCGACCAGCCAGGAGGCCGCCCGTGACCGTCACCGACCGCATCGCCCTCGACCCGTCCGGCGCCGACATCCCCGCCGAGAGCGCCCGGCTGCGCGCCCTCGGACCGGTCGTGCCGGTGGAGCTGCCCGGCGGCATCCCCGCCTGGGCGCCCACGCGCTACGACACGCTCAAGGAACTCGTCCTCGACCCGCGGGTCAGCAAGGACCCGCGGCAGCACTGGCGGCTGTGGCCGGAACTCGGCGAACACCCCTCCTGGGGCTGGATCCTGGGCTGGGTGGGCGTGGTGAACATGCTCTCCACGTACGGCCCGGACCACGCCCGGCTGCGCAAGCTGGTGGCGCCGAGCTTCACGCACCGGCGCACCGAGGCCATGCGGCCCCGCGTGGAGGCCATCACGGCGGAGCTGCTGGACGCGCTCGCCGCCGCCGGCGGCGGGCCCGTGGACCTGAAGGAGCGGTTCGCCCATCCGCTGCCGATGCGAATGATCTGCGAACTGTTCGGTGTTCCCGAGGAGTTGCGCGAGGACACCGGCCGGCTGATCGCGGCCATCATGGACACCAGCGACCCCAGCCCGGAGCACGCGGCCTCCGTGCAGCGCCAGATCGGCACGGTGCTGCCCGCGTTGATCACGCACAAGGCGGCGCATCCGGGCGACGACATGACGACCGAGCTGATCCGGGTCCGCGACGAGGACGGCGACCGGCTGAGCGACGAGGAACTGCTGTACACGCTCCTGCTGGTGATCGGCGCCGGCTACGAGACCACGGTCAACCTCATCGGCAACGCGGCGGTCGCCCTGCTGCGCGATCCGCGGCAGCCGGCCGCCGTGCGGGACGGGCGGATCGGCTGGGACGCCGTCGTCGAGGAGACGCTGCGCGCCCACCCCTCGATCGCCACGCTGCCGCTGCGGTTCGCCGTGAGCGACCTGCGGGTCGGCGGGGTCACGATCCCCGCCGGCGACGCCATCGTCACCACGTACGCCGCGGCAGGGCTCGACCCCGAGCACTACGGGCCGGACGCCCATGTCTTCGACGCCACGCGGGCCGCCGACGACCATCTGTCGTTCGGGATCGGGGTGCACCGCTGCATCGGCGCCCCGCTGGCCCGGATGGAGGCGCTGACCGCGCTGCCCGCGCTGTTCGACCGCTTCCCCGGCCTGCGGCTCGCGGCGGACGACGGGGAGCTGCGGCAGGTGCCGTCCTTCATCGCCTTCGGCTGGCAGGAGATCCCTGTGCTGCTGGGGGACCGCTGACACCGGCCGCCGCCGGGGACCGCTGACCCCGGCCGAGGCGCACGCGGCTCGCGGGAGCGCGACCGGTCCCCCGTTCCGGTCGTGCCCCCGCGGTGCCCCGAACCTACGTGGATGACGACGGCCTTGTGAATCGTGCCGGTGCCCATCACGCGCTCCGCCGGACTCACCTGTGCACAGCCGCGTCCGGTTGGCCCGGGTTCGTCCGTACCGCCCCGGCCGCCCCCCGCCTCGCCGGGGGGCCGCTCAGGCGGGTGGCCCGATGACGGGCAGGTCGAGGTCGCCCACGGCGAGATGGGCGAGGACCACCTCGTACAGGTCGGTGCCGGCCGCGAGCAGCTGGCGCTCCAGGACCGGTTCGGCGCTGCGGACGTGCTCGCGCACGGTCTGCGCGTGCATGCCGAGTGCCTGGGCGGCGCGCTCGGCGTTGCCGCCCGCGGCGATCCAGGTGCGCAGGGTGCGGCGCGGGTTGCGGGCGTCGGCGTCCAGGCGGCCGAGGAGGTCCCGCGCCCAGGTGCGCAGGGCGGGACCGGCCAGCAGGTCGGCGAGCAGCGGGGCGCGGTCCGGGGTGCCGTCGGCCGGGCGGCCGTCGGGCAGGCCGATCTGCGTGTTGACCGCGAGGTGGACGACGGCCCGGGCGGCGAGGTCGGTGAAGTCCGCGCCGAGCAGGGTCTCGACCCGTTCCATGCGGGCGCGGACGGTGTTGCGGCTGACGCCGAGGACCTTGGCGGCGTTGACGGCGGTGAACTCCAGGCCCAGCCGACTGGTGGCCAGGAGCTCGGCGCGGGTGTGGTGGGGCAGGGTGTCCAGCGGGCGCAGCGCCCGCGCCGTCCAGCCGCGCAGCAGTCCGGGGTCCATCAGGCGCTCGGGGTGGGTGCGTTCGGCGTACACGGCGGTGTTGTCCGGGCGGAAGTGCGCCACGGCCAGGGCGCTGACGGCCTGCCCGTAGGCGGTGGCGGTCCGGGCGAGGCTCTGGCGGACGCTGCCGCCGAGGAAGAGGTCGCGGTGCCCGGCGACCAGGGACCGCAGGGCGCCGGCGACGGCGTCCCGGGGGCTGACGACGATGACGTGTCCGGCCATGGCGGGGCAGCGCACGACGAGGGCGTTCTCCCGGGTGCGCTCCAGGCACTCGTGGGCGATCCGGTCGCGCAGGGAGGGCGCGGACTCGACGACGTAGACGCAGGCCGTGTCGGCGTCGAGCAGTCCCGGCCACAGGCCGGCGGCGACCCGGCGGGCGGCGACGGTGTCCTCCACCATGAGCAGTTGCAGGATCGCCAGGCGCAGGTCGGAGGTGGCCCGCCGCAGCCGCTGTCCGGCCGCGGCCGACTCGTGCGCGGTCAGCAGCAGGCCGATCACCTGGGCGGTGTGCGTGACGGCGTCGGCGGCCCGGCGGTCGAACGGCGCCGCGCGGGAGACGGCCAGGACGCAGGACCGGGTGGCGTGCTCCACTCTGACCAGCCGCAGATGACGCTCCCGGCTCTGCCAGGCGGCGGAGGCGATCCGGCCGGTGGTGAGGTCCGCGACGAGGCCGTCGTCGAGCGGCAGCCGCTCGCCGGCGATCAGGTTCCCGGTGCCGTCCTGCAGCGCGACGGCGGCGTCCACGGTGCCGGAGAGCCAGGTGACGACCCTGCGCACATCGCGTCCCGCCGGACGCAGGTGCTCCAGGAGCTCCGCCGCCCACGCCCCGTCCGCGCCGGTCGTCCGCTGCGGTTTCCCGTCCTCACGGCCGGTCACCTCGGCCCTCCCCTCGTCGCTCGTGCCGCCGTCCGGCACACCGGCCGGGGACGTTACCCGACGGATGCCGGACCGCCCCGCCCGCCACCGGCGCGCCCGGCCTCCGCGAGTCCGGCGGCGGCCCCTGCCGCACCGGCCGGGGCACGCGGCATAAGCTCGGCGGATGGCGAAGTACTACGACGTGCACCCCGACAACCCCCAGCCGCGCACCATCGGCCAGATCGCCGACAGCATCCGCGCGGACGCCCTTGTCGCCTACCCCACGGACTCCTGTTACGCACTGGGCTGCCGTCCGGGCAGCCGCGACGGCGTCGAGCGGATCCGCTCGATCCGCAAGCTGGACGACCGCCACCACTTCACGCTGGTGTGCCAGGACTTCGCGCAGCTCGGGCAGTTCGTGCGGATCGACAACGACGTGTTCCGCGCGATCAAGGCGTCCACGCCGGGCAGTTACACCTTCATCCTGCCCGCCACGCGGGAGGTGCCGCGGATGCTGCAGCACCCCAAGAAGAAGACGGTGGGCGTGCGCATCCCCGACCACGTCGTCACCCAGGCGCTGCTCGCGGAGCTCGGCGAGCCGCTGCTGTCGAGCACCCTGCTGCTGCCCGGCGAGGAGGAGCCGCTGACGCAGGGCTGGGAGATCAAGGACCTGCTCGACCACGTGCTCGACGGGGTCGTGGACTCCGGCGAATGCGGCACGGAGCCGACCACGGTCGTCGACTTCTCCGGCGGGGAGGCGGAGATCGTGCGGTACGGGGCGGGTGACCCCTCGCGCTTCGAGTGACGCGCCGGCGGTTCGGGTGAAGCGCCGACCAAAAGCGGTTCACGGTTCAACCTGGCGGCGGGGGCGGGTTCCGTCCCCGCCACCCCGCAGAAAGGCAGCCGCCATGACCGCCGCAGGCGCCTCCCTGCCGCCGGGGCACGTTCTGACTCCGGTCGGCCCCGCGGCGCGAGGAGGCGCGACCCACCCATCTCCCGCGGCCCGCGGGGTTGTTACGGTGCACCGGTGTCCGACTCCTCACGCGATACCGCCGAGGGCGCCGGCTGGGGCAGCGCCGAACGGGGCGCGTACCAGCAGCTGATGCCGCCGAAGACGGAGAAGATCTCCTGGCTGGACCCGAGGATGCTGTGGGCCGCCCGCAACGGCGTCCTGGCCTCCTGGTTCGGCGATCCCACCGGCCGGACCCGCGGCCGCTGGGTGGCGCAGCGGGCCGCCGCCGGTGCCCCGGCCGACAAGGTGATCCGGCGTGACGACCCGGACCGCTTCTCGTTCCTGGTCGTCGGCGACACCGGGGAGGGCGACGACCCCCAGTACGCGGTCGTGCCCGGGCTGCTGAAGGCCGGTCAGGACACCCGCTTCGCCGTCCTGGCCAGTGACGTGATCTACCCGGTGGGCAGCGCGGACGACTACGGCCCGAAGTTCTTCCGCCCCTACCGGGACTACCCGGCGCCGGTCTACGCGATACCCGGCAACCACGACTGGTACGAGGACCTCGACGGCTTCATGCGGGTCTTCTGCGACGACGCCCCCGCCCTGCCGCCCGAGCCCCGGCCGCGCCCGCTGACCCGCGCCTGGCTGCGCTCCCTGCTCTGGCACCGGCCGCGTCCCGGCACCGGCCGGCAGCTGGACGAGGCGCGTAAGCTGCGTTCCGACCCGGCCCAGCAGGCCGTCCAGCCAGGCCCGTACTGGGCGATCGACGCCGGGCCGGTGCGGATCGTCGGCATCGACACCGGTCTGCTCGGCACCCTGGACGCCGAGCAGGGTGCCTGGCTGCGCGAGGTCTCCCGCGGTGACCGCCCGAAGATCCTGGTCACCGGTTCGCCGCTGTACGTCGACGGCCGGCGCGAGCCGTGCCCCGTCGAGGGGGGCGGCACCGTCGACGACATCGTCCGCGACCCGGCACACCACTACGTCGCGGCGATCGGCGGCGACATCCACAACTACCAGCGCTACCCGGTCCGCCTGGACGACGGCCGCACCCTGCAGTACGTCGTCGCGGGCGGCGGCGGCGCGTTCACGCACGCCACCCACACCGTTCCCCGCGTGGACGTCGCCGGCGTCACCGAGCGGGACTTCCGCTGCTACCCGCTGCGCGGCGACTCCCTGGCCTTCTACAGCAGGCTCTACGGCCGGCGCCTGCGCCTGCCCCGCTTCTTCACCCTCACCGAGGCCGAGGCGACGGCCGTGATCGCCGAGCGCCTCGGCATCCCGCCCACGCGCGCGCAGGGCGCCCCGGCCGAGGTGACCCGGCGCGTCCGGCTGGTCGCCGGGCTGCTCGGCACCGGCCGCCGCCCCGACCGGGCCCGGCGGTTCCGGCTGCCGGTGCGCAAGATCTACACGTCGTTGTTCTCGCCGGGTTCCGCGACGTACAGCCCGCCGTTCTTCAAGTCCTTCCTGCGCCTGGACGTCTCCGCCGAGTCGGTCCGCCTGCGCTGCTACGCGGCGACCGGCAACCGGGCCCAGGAACTCGACCCGCCGGTCGAGGACGAGGTGACGATCCCGCTGCGCTGAGCCGCGCCGGCCGGGAACACGGCGGCGGGGACCGGGGTTGCCAGTGGCGTGAGCCATCGAGCGAGCGACGACGGAGGGCCCGTGCCAACCACCCCACGACCGCTGCGGAAGCTGGGCTTCCTGACCATCGGGCTGTTCGACGGGGCGGACCCGCGCCGGGGCCACGAGTCCACCCTGGAGATCATCGAGCTGGGCGAGCGGCTCGGCTTCGACAGCGCCTGGGTGCGCCACCGCCACCTGCAGTACGGCATCTCCTCCCCCGTCGCCGTCCTGTCGGCCGCCTCCCAGCGCACCCGCCGGATCGAGCTGGGCACGGCGGTCGTCCCGCTCGGCTGGGAGAACCCGCTGCGGCTGGCGGAGGACCTGGCCACCGTCGACCTGCTGTCCGGCGGCCGGCTCAACCCGGGCGTGAGCGCGGGGCCGCCGACGCACTTCGAGCGGGTCAAGGACGCCCTGTATCCGGACACGGCCGACTTGGAGGACTTTGGTCACGGCCGGGTGGAGCGGCTGCTGGGCTTCGTCCGGGGCGAGCCGGTGACGGACTTCAGCGGGGTGGAGGGCTTCGAGGTCTTCTCCGACCGCGTGCAGCCGCACTCCCCCGGGCTGGGTCGCCGCATGTGGTACGGCGGCGGCAGCCTGCGCTCGGCCCGGTGGGCGGGCGAGCACGGCATGAACCTGCTCACCAGCAGCGTCGTGAAGGCCGAGGAGGAGGGCCCCTGGGACTTCGCGGCCCTCCAGCTCGCCCAGATCCGCGCCTTCCGGGCCGCCCACCCCGACGGCGAGGCGGCCCGGGTCTCGCAGGGGCTGGTGGTCATCCCGACGGACTCCGCCTCCGCCGGCCAACGCGCCCGCTACGCGGAGTACGCGGCCGGGCGTACCCCGCGCACCACGTCCCCGCAGGGCCCGGCCCGCCTGCTGTTCGCGCCGGACCTGGTGGGCCCGTCGGCCGAGATCGCCGAACGCCTCCACGCGCACGCCGCGTTCCGCGAGGTCGACGAGGTCGCCTTCGCGCTCCCGTTCACCTTCGAGCACGAGGACTACGTCCAGATCCTCACCGACATGGCCACCCATCTGGGCCCGGCCCTCGGGTGGCACCCGGGCGGCTGAGCCCGGCCGGCGCCCGGCCCTCACCGGCGGGGCCCGCCGGCTGCGGCGTCCCGGCGCTCACCAGCGGCCTTCGGCCGTCCCCGTGAGCGGTTGCGAGGGCCGGCCGTCGGGGCCGACGGGGACGTCGCCGGTGAGCATCACGCGGTGCATGATCCGCGGATGGTCCAGGTGGGCCGTGTCGCCGGGCGCCAGGTGCATCGTGGCGCGGTTGTCCCAGAACGCCACGCTGCCCGGCTCCCAGCGGAAGCGGACCGTGTACTCGGGCCTGACCGCGTGCTCCAGCAGCAGCTCCAGGATCGCCGCGCTCTCGGGCCGGGACAGCCCGTCGATCTGCTCGACGTAGTAGCCGTTGACGTACAGGATCCGCTCGCCCGTCTCCGGGTGGACCCGCACCAAGGGGTGCAGGGAGGCGACCTGACGCTCCAGCAGGTGACGGACGTAGGCGTCGTCGCCGGGCCGGGGCTGGTAGCCGACGCCGAGCCGGTGCTCGGCCCGCAGCCGGTCGGCGAACTCCCGCAGCGGCGCGGAGAGTCCGGCGTACGCCGCCGCCAGGTTCGCCCAGGTCGTGTCGCCGCCGTAGGGCGGGACGGCCTCAGCCCGCAGGATCGTCGCGGCGGGCGGGTCGACGCGGGCGCCGTGGTCGCAGTGCCAGCCGCGCAGCAGCGTGTGGCGGCGCCGCCGCAGCCACTCGTCGTGCTCCATGCCGTACCGGCCGCCCAGCTCCAGCCGGTCGGCGGTGGTCTCGATCTCGGGGACGTCCGGCGGCGAGGCCTTGCCGCGCCGCGGCAGCACCACCGGCGTGCCGAACCGCCTCGCGAACGCCACGTGCCCGGCGTGGTCCAGCCGCTGCCCGCGGAAGAACACCACCTTCCAGCGCAGCACCGCCGCCCTGATCGCGGCGACCACCGCGTCGTCGAGGTCGTCCGCCAGGTCCACTCCGCCGATCTCGGCCCCGATGTGCCCGGCGACCGGCCTCACCTCGATCCCGGCCTCCGCCGCCGTCTCGTCCGTCGTCCGGCTGTCCGTCGTCATGAGAGCTCCGCTGGTCGTGGGCGTGGTCCTTCCTCGCCGAAGATCGTGACAGCGATCCGGGCGCAGGGCGACCCTGCCTCACGACCACCCCCGTGCCCGGGCACTGCGGCCCTCACCACGGCGGCGTGAGCGACTGCTCGCACCAGATGGTCTTGCCCCGGCTGGTCTGCCGGCTGCCCCAGCGCCGGGTGAGCTGGGCGACGAGCAGCAGCCCGCGTCCGCCCTCGTCGTCCTGGTGCGCCCGCCGCAGGTGCGGGGAGGTGGAACTGCCGTCGGAGACCTCGCAGATGAGGGTCCGGTCGCGGATGAGCCGGAGCTGCACCGGCGGGGCGCCGTAGCGGATGGCGTTGGTGACCAGCTCGCTGACGACGAGTTCGGTGACGAAGGCCGACTCGTCCAGGCCCCAGGCGGAGAGCCGGTCGGTGGCGGCCTGGCGGACGACGGCCACCTGCGCGGGGTCGGAGGCGATGTCCCAGGTGGCGACCTGGTCGGCGCCCAGCGCCCGGGTGCGGGCCAGCAGCAGGGCCACGTCGTCGGAGGGCTCCTCGGGCAGGACGGCCTTCAGCACCGAGTCGCACAGGGCGTCCAGCGAGTCGGCGGGCACGGTCAGGGTGCGGCACAGCTCGCCGGTGGCGTGGCCGACGTCGCGGTCGCGGCCCTCGACGAGACCGTCGGTGTAGAGGGCGACCAGGGACCCCTCCGGCAAGTGGAGTTCCGTCGCCTCGAACGGCAGTCCACCGACGCCCAGCGGGGGTCCGGCGTTCACGGGGATCAGCCGGACGGACCCGTCGGGCAGCACCAGCGCGGGGGCGGGATGCCCGGCGGCGGCCACGTCCAGGCGGCGGGCGACAGGGTCGTAGACGGCGTACACACAGGTGGCCCCCACTTCGGAGACCTGCTCCGCGAGGTCGTCCGAGGCCAGGTGCGTGACCAGGTCGTCCAGGTGGGTCAGCAGCTCGTCCGGGGGCAGGTCCACGTCGGCCAGGGTGCGGACCGCCGTGACCAGCCGGCCCATGGTCGCCGAGGAGGGGATGCCGTGCCCGACGACGTCCCCGACGACCAGTGCCACGCGGCTGCCGGACAGCGGGATGACGTCGAACCAGTCGCCGCCGATCCCGGCCGCCGCACCGGAGGGCAGATAGCGGTGGGCGACCTCGACGGCGGCCTGGCCGGGCATGCCGCGCGGCAGCAGGCTGTGCTGGAGGGCGAGGGCGGTGCCGCGCTCCCGGGCGAAGCGGCGGGCGTTGTCCACGCAGACCGCCGCCCGGCCGGCGAGTTCCTCGGCGAGCACGGCGTCGTCGTCGCCGTAGGCGTCCGGCTGTGCCACGCGGACCGCCACGGCGACGCCGAGGGTGGCGCCGCGGGCCCGCAGCGGTACGGCCATCATCGAGTGGGCGCCCTTGCGGTACGGCCGTCCCCGCGGCGAGCGGCTGTCGCGCTCGGCGACCCAGCGCATGAAGGCCGGTTCCCCCGCCTGGCCGACGACGGCCCGGCTCTCGCGCAGGGCCCGGGCGATGGGCGAGAACGGGGGGTGGAGGTCCACGTCGCCCAGGTGCACGGCGGCTTCCGGGGTGCCCTCGCCGGCCGATCCGTGGGCGACCCGGCGCAGGGCGACGTCCTCGGCCGGGGCGGCCGGCGCCTCCTCCGCGCCGAGGACCCAGTCGAACAGGTCGACGCTCGCGAAGTCGGCGAACCGGGGCACGACGACGCCGACGAGTTCCTCGGCCGTGCGGACCACGTCCAGGGTGGTGCCGATGGCCGCCGCGGCCTCGTTCAGCAGGGCGAGCCGCTGCCGGGCCCGGTAGTGCTCGGTGCTGTCGAACGCGGCGAGGGCGGTGCCCACCAGGCTCCCGTCGGCGTCCCGGACCGGCCACATCTCGGTGACCCAGGCATGCTGCCGGTTCCGGGCGGGAGCGCCGGTGCGGCTCTCGTGGCGCAGGGGCCAGCCGGTCTCCGCGACGCGGCGCAGGTGCCGGTCGAAGCCGCGGCTGTGTTCGGCCTCCTCCACGGTCTCCGGGAAGTGCCGGCCGAGCAGGGCCTCCTCGGGTGCGCCCATCACCCGGCAGGCGGTGTCGTTGAGGCGCAGGTAGCGCTGGCCGGTGTCGAAGACCGACATCGCCACCGACGCCTGCTGGAAGGCGCGGCCCGCGAGGGAGGTCTCGGCGCGGCCGGGCGGGGCTGCGGTGACGACGTACCCGTCCGGCCGTCCGTCCCCGCCGGCCACGGCGCACGCCCGGACCCGGACCCCGAGGAGGTGGCCGTCGCGGTGGCGCACGAGGACGGTGCCGGAACGGGTGGACACCGTCTCGAGGGGGACGTCCTCGGCGAGCAGGTCCCGCACGGGCCGGCCCACGACCTCGGCGGCGGGATGCCCGGTCAGCTGCCGGGCGCCGTCGCTCCACCCCGTCACGATGCCCCGGGCGTCGATGATCGCAGCAGCGGAGGACTCCTCCATTGGTCCAGGATTGACCCTTGGCCGCCCCGCATCAACCGCGGGACGGCGCGTGGGCGGCCGGGGGACGGTGTCAGGCCCGGTGGGCGCGGAGCGCGGCGAGGGCCCGGTCGGCGTGGGCGTTCATGCGCAGTTCGCTGCGGACGACGTCGAGGACGGTGCGGTCCTGCGCGATGACGAAGGTGGTGCGCCTGGTGGGGGCGAGGGAGAAGCCGCGCTTCACGCCGAAGCGCTCGCGGACGGTGCCGTCGGTGTCGGACAGCAGGGGCATGCCGAGACCGTGCCGTCCGGTGAACTCGCGCTGCCGTTCGACGCTGTCGGCGCTGATGCCGACGGGCCGTGCGCCGACGGCGGCGAACTCGGCCGCGAGGTCGCGGAAGTGGCAGGCCTGGGCGGTGCAGCCGGGCGTCAGGGCGGCCGGGTAGAAGAACAGCACGACGGGGCCTTCGGCGAGCAGTCCGGACAGGCTGCGGACGGTGCCGGTCTCGTCGGGCAGCGAGAAGTCCTCGACCAGGTCCCCCACGTCCACGCGGGCGCTCACGGCCGGCCCCCGGCGTTCCGGGCGACGCCGCGGGCCCACAGCACCAGGGGCACCTGGAGCGGCAGGCGCCCGAAGGCGGCGGCCTTCTGGCGGGCGGGGCGGTGGCGCCAGTCGGCGGCCATCTTGACGTTGGCCGGGAAGACACCGACGAAGAACGCCGCGGTGGCCAGCGCCGCCGTCCTGCGGGTGCGGGGCAGCGCCAGACCGGCCGCGAGCGCGAGTTCGGCGGCGCCGCTGGCGTAGGTCCAGGTCCGCGGCGAGCCGGGCAGGGCGGCGGGGATCGTCGCGTCGAACGGGCGGGGGGCGGCGAAGTGGGCGATGCCCGCGGTGGCCAGCAGGCCGGCGAGCAGCAGGGGCGAGCGTTCGGACCGGGACACGGTTCCTCCTCTGATGACCTGCCGCGCGATATTACTCGACGGTAGGCGCGGCGCGACGCCCGGTCTCCGTCCTGCGGCGACGGGCTCCGCGAACCCCGGCACGGCGCCGCTCCCCCACACCGTCGCGTGACTCACACGGGTCCGGGCGGCGCCGTTCAGGGGAAAGGCACGGGCAACGCGCGTGAGCGCACCCCGGCCCGTCGACATCTCACCCGTGAGTCTGCCGCTGATCCCGCCCATGCTCGCCACCTCCGGCTCCCTGCCGCCCGCCGCACAGGACGCGCGCTGGGCCTACGAGACCAAGCAGGACGGCCAGCGGGTGGTGGTCTACCTCCCCGGGGACGGCAGCGTGGTGCTGCGGGCCCGCTCCGGCGACGAGATCACGGCCGCCTATCCCGAACTGCGCCCGCTCGGCACCGCCCTCGGCACCACCCCCGCCGTCCTGGACGGCGAGATCCTGGCCCTGGACGCCGAGGGCCGGGCCAGCTTCCAGCTGCTGCAGACCCGCATGGGCCTGGCCCACGCACCCGTCCGGGCGGCGCGGCGGGCGGCGGAGGTCCCGGCCCACCTCGTGCTGTTCGACGTGATGCACCTGGCCGGCGCGTCCCTGCTGCGGCTGCCCTACACGCGCCGGCGCTCGGCGCTGGAGGACCTCACCCTCGCCGGGCCCTCCTGGTCGACCCCGGCCGCGCTCGTCGGCCACGGCGCGGAGGCGCTGCGCGCCACCCGGGAGCACGCCCTGGAGGGCCTGGTCTGCAAGCGGCTGGACTCGGTGTACGAGCCGGGCGTGCGCTCACGGGCATGGATCAAGATCCGCAACATGCGCACCGAGGACGTCCTGGTCGGCGGCTGGCAGCCCGGCAAGGGCCGGCTCACCGGCCTGCCGGGCGCGGTGCTGGTGGGGCAGCGCGCGGGCGGACGCCTGCGGTACGTCGGCAGCGTGGGCACGGGCTGGAGCGAGGCCGAGCGCAGGGAGCTGGCCGGGCTGCTGGCGGCCGCCGCCACCGGCACCTGCCCCTTCGACCCGGCTCCCCGGGCGCCGGGCGCGCACTGGGTCGTGCCCCGGCTGGTCGGCGAGGTCCGCTACAGCACCCGGACCCGGGAGGGACTGCTGCGCCAGCCGTCGTGGTTGCGGCTGCGGCCGGACCTCGCGCCCGAGGAGTCGGCCGCCGACCTCCCGGACGACCCGGCCTGAAACGGCGTCCGGACGCCGGCTGTTGATCTGCCCTTCACCCCTGGGATCCTCCGCCCCTCTTGGCATGGACGCGTTCAACCAGGAAGCTGAACCCCCGTTCCCCCCACAGCCGTTGGGCTGCGCCCGGATCCCGAGGAGGACGCAGTGTCGTCACGCCCGTACACCCGCCGCAGGAGATGGCTCACCGGGGCGGCCGGTGCCGCCGCCCTCGTGCTCGCCGCTTCCGGCACCGCCTTCGCCGCCCCGCCGCCGGCCCTGCCGGCCGACGCCGAGCCGCTGGAGCGGACGTACCAGCCGGCGTACGACTACGACACCGACGGCTGCTACTCCTCGGCCGCCATCGGCGCCGACGGCAGCGTGAACAGCGGGCTGAAGCCGACCGGGGCGCTCAACGGCAACTGCCGTGACGCGTCCGACCTGGACAACACCAACGGCTACGCGCGCTCCAAGTGCAACAACGGCTGGTGCGCCGTCCTCTACGCCCTCTACTTCGAGAAGGACCAGGCCCTGCCCGGCATCGGTCTGGGCGGCCACCGGCACGACTTCGAGCACGTCGCGGTGTTCGTGCAGGACGACCAGGTCAAGTACGTCTCGACGTCCGCCCACGGCGACTTCGACGTGCACGCGGCGTCACAGGTGCGCTTCGACGGCACCCACCCCAAGATCGTCTACCACAAGGACGGGATCAGCACCCACTGCTTCCGCCTCGCCGGCCCCGGCGACGAACCGCCCGAGAACCACCGCGGCACCTGGCAGTACCCGCCTCTGGTCGGCTGGAACGGCTACCCGGCCGGAGTGCGCGAGAAGCTGTCCTCGTACGACTTCGGCAGCGCCCACTTCGGCCTGAAGGACGGCAGTTTCGAGAGCCACCTGGCCGAGGCCAAGCCGTCGGGCATCCCCTTCGACCCCTACGCGTGACCCGGCCGGTCCGGCCGCGGGCCCGCGCCTGCGGCCGGACCGTGCCCACCGGCGGAGCGCGGACCGCCGGCGCACCCGAACTGACGTGCGCCGCGCGGCAGTCGAGGGAGGTGTGCGACCACAGCTCCACCGCGAGGGTCTATCGTGTGGCGCATGTCCGTCCCCGAACTGATCCGCATCGTCTCCCGTGACTCCCCCATGGCACTGGCCCAGGTCGAGCGCGTCCGGCGGGAACTGGCCGCCGCCCACCCGTCGGTGCGCACCGAGGTCGTCCCGGTGAAGACCACCGGGGACAAGTGGCTGGGCGACCTGTCCCAGGTGGAGGGCAAGGGTGCCTTCACCAAGGAGGTCGACGCGGCGCTGCTGGCCGGCGAGGCCGACCTCGCGGTGCACTGCGTGAAGGACGTGCCCGCCGACCGCCCGCTCCCGGCGGGCACGGTGTTCGCCGCGTTCCTCAAGCGCGACGACATCCGCGACGCGCTGATCCACCCGGGCGGCCTCACCCTGGACGAGCTGCCCGCGGGCACGCGCGTCGGCACCTCCTCGGTGCGCCGCGTCGCCCAACTGGCGGCTTCGCACCCGCACCTGGAGTGCGTCCCGTTCCGCGGCAACGCCAACCGGCGCCTGGCGAAGCTGGCGGCCGGGGAGGCCGACGCCCTGCTGCTCGCGGCCGCGGGTCTGGAGCGCATCGGCCGCACGGACGTGATCACCGAGGTCCTCTCGACCGAGACGATGATGCCCCCCATCGGCGCGGGCGTCCTGGCCCTGCAGTGCCGCGAGGACGACACCCGCCTGATCGACGCGGTGAGCGGCCTCGGCGACCCGGACACCTACCGGGAGACGACCGCCGAGCGGATGTTCCTGCACGTGCTGCAGGGGCACTGCAACAGCCCCATCGCCGGGTTCGCGCGGGTCGACCGCGGCGGCGAACTCTCCCTGCGTGCCTGCGTGTTCACCCCGGACGGCAAGACGCGGCTGAACGCCCACGAGTGGGCGGGCCGGCTGGACCCGGCCACGCTCGGCACCTCGGTCGCCGTGGCGCTGCTGCGCCAGGGGGCCCGCGAGATCATCGACGGCATCCCGCACTGACCGCAGGGGCGCCCTGACGCCGGATCAGGCGGTGCCCTCCTCCGCCTGGTCCCGCAGGAAGACGCTCACCTGGTGGGCCAGGCTGTCGCGCACCTGGCCCTGCGGGGCCCCGCAGGGCCCCTCGTGCACGCCGATGCCGCCCGACCACAGGCGGCGGCTCGTCCACTCCTCCTCGACGCGCAACTGCACCTGCACGTCGACCAGGCTCAGGGACTCCTCGGCCCCGGCCGCGTACAGCACGGCCGTCACCCGGCGCAGGGGGTAGACGTCGAAGCCCTCGATGAACTGGGAGTTGCGCCAGTCGATGAAGGCACTCTCGCCGTCCGGGCCGATGCGCACGTCGATCTGGCCGTCCTCCAGGTGGATGCCGAGGTGCCGGTCGCCGCGGTTCTCGACCGTCACGCGCAGCCGGAAGTAGGTGAGCCCGTCGGCGGCGTCGTCCCTGCCGCGGGGCGGTTCGGCCGGTTCCAGACGGTGGACGCGGACGCGCAGACCGGCATGCTCCTCGTACTCCTGCCAGTCCCCGACCACGTTCGGCTCGTACACGCTGCACCCTCTCGACCTCTGGAAGCTGCTTCCTATCTGTGGCCCGAGCGCACTGTCAAATGAGCAGAATGCGCTGTGGCCAGGCAGTTCGCCCCCTCTGATCGATGATCAAGCCGTGCCCAGCGGTTATCCGCGAGTGGCGCGAGAAAGCGCTTGCTCAGGCGTGCCGCACATCACTTCCACGAGTGAAGATCAACGGGTCGGGCGCCCCGGTGGGACCCGGGCCCCAGCGGTCCCGCCGCGGCGGGGGTCGGCAGCGCCATGAAATCGGCCAGAGGCGGGCAGGGCGGCGGGCCGCACACCGCGGGTCGCGCGGTCGGGGGCGCACCGCGGGGCTCCCGCGGTGCGGCAAAGACGTCACCGCGGCGGGGCCGAGACGCCCCGAATGCCGTATTGTCGGAATTGTTTCGTTGTCACTGCCCGACCGAGGGCGGTGAAGTGCTTCGGACAGGAGGCACGTCCGTGGGAGCCGGCCTGCCGGGCCCCGGGTGCTCCGTGAGGTCCGAGTCCGTGCTTCCCCGGTGTCCGTCCCTTCCGGACCTGCTCAGGGAGGTGCGCACCATGCGTATCGCCGGCAGCACCCGAACGCACCCGCACGACGACGCCCCCGACACCGCCGAGGCGTTCCGGCGGCTGGCGCGACTGCCCGAGGGACCCGAGCGCAAGGCCCTGCGCGACGAGCTGGTCGAGGCCTGGCTGCCGATGGCCGAGCGGATCGCCGTCCGCTTCCGCGGCCGCGGCGAGGCCCTGGAGGACCTCTACCAGGTCGCCGCCCTGGGCCTGGTCAAGGCCGTCGACCACTACGACCCGGCCCGCGGCAACGCCTTCGAGGCCTACGCGGTGCCCACGGTCACCGGCGAGATCAAGCGGCACTTCCGCGACCACATGTGGACGCTGCACGTGCCCCGGCGGGTCCAGGACCTGCGCAACCGAGTGCGCAACGCCGTCAAGGAGCTGTCCCAGACGACCCCGGGCCGCTCCCCCGGCCTGGCCGAGATCGCGGAGTACGCCCAGCTGACCGAGGGCGAGGTCCGGACCGGGATGGAGGCCCTGGAGTGCTTCTCCGCCCTGTCGCTGGAGGCGGAGATGCCCGGCACCGACGGCTACGCCCTCGGGGACGCGATCGGCGGCCCCGACCCCGCCTTCGACATCGTGGTCGACCGCGTGGCCGTCCGCCCCTGCCTGGAGGCCCTGCCCGAGCGCGAGCGGGTCATCCTGTACCTGCGGTTCTTCAAGGGCATGACGCAGAGCCGCATCGCCGAGCAGCTCGGCATCTCCCAGATGCACGTCTCACGGCTGCTCAGCAGCTGCTTCGCCCACCTGCGCGAGGAGCTGCTCGTCGAGGCGAGGTGAGGTGAGGTGAGCGGGGCCGCGGGACCACGCCGCCGGCGCGGATCACCGCTCCGGCGGCGTGCCGGGCAGCTGGACCGGTCCCGCGCCGTCCAGGGCGTCCTCCAGAGCGGCCCGGATCCTCTCCGGCATCAGACCGGTGCGCCCCCAGACGAGGATCATCTCCGCGACGTTGCGCAACTTGGTGTTGGTGTGCTGGGAGACCTGCTTCAGCACGGCCCACCCCTGGTCGGGCGAGACCCTGCCGAGCGCCACGACCATCCCGATCGCCTGGTCCACGACGGCGTGGGAGACGACCGCCTCCTTCAGCTGCTGGACCTCCTCCTGCAACTGGAGGATCCGCTCCGAGCCCCCGTCCGTGGGCATGGTCACCTCCGGGTCCGGTGCGCCGCTGTCCGGATGGCCGGACAGGGTGCTTGAGTGCGTTGACACAGTGTCCGACCCGTCCATCGTCGTCATCCGGCCCGCCGGGTGCCACCCGGGTGGACCAGCCGGTTCCGTTTCGGTGCGGCCGGGGTACTCGGCAGGCGCCGCCCATGGCCGCGGCCGGACACTGGTGCCCATCCACCGGTGGCTGCCGGGCCGACGAGATCAGGACACGACTGCCATGAACCACGACACGCCCACCCCCTCCGGCACGAAGGACGTCATCTCCTCGCACTCCGTGTTCGGCGCTCCCTGCTGGGTGAGTCTGACCAGCCGCGACGTCGAGGCGACCGAGAAGTTCTACGGCGCGGTGCTCGGCTGGCGATGGCGGACGGCCAAGCTGGGCGACCGGTTCCGGATCGCCCTGGCCGACGGGAAGCCGGTGGCCGGGATCGCCGGGGTGGCGACCATGTGGCAGATGGCCGTGGCGTGGCTGCCGTACTTCGCGGTGCGCAGCGCGGACGAGGCGGCGGCGCGGGTGCAGGAGCGCATGGGCACGGTCGCGGTCGGGCCGATCTCCCTGCCGCCCGGGCGGGCCGCGCTGCTGGCCGACCGCGACGGGGCGGCGTTCGGCATCTGGGAGGGCGACCTGTTCACCGACTGGGAGACCTGGCGCAACGCGCAGCCCGCGTTCATCACCCTGCACACCCGGGACGCCTTCGACGCCGCCATCTTCTACGGCGAGGTGCTGGACTGGGCGTCGCAGAGCCCCGGGTGCTGCGAGGTCCACTACGAGGGCGGCGAGGTGGTGCTGCGCAGCCGCGGCGACGTCGTCGCGCGGATCGAGTCGGGCGCCCTGGGGGCGGCACCGGATCCCGCGCTCCGCCCTCACTGGCAGGTCCATTTCAGCGTCGACGACGTGGAGGCCTGCGCCCGCGCCGCGGAGCTGCACGGCGGCAGCGTGCTGTCCAAGGGCGGCGACGAGGCGGTGCTGCGCGACCACGACGGGGCGCAGTTCACGGTCACGGCGCGCCGCGGGCGCTGACCGCCCCGGGACCGTGACGGTGGCCCCGCGCGAGCAGTGCTCGCGCGGGGCCACCGTCACGTCCGTCGCCGTCACCGCGTCCGGTCGTCGCTCCGCGCCCGGGAGGGCCGGGACAGCAGGACCAGGCTGCGTGCTCCGACGGTGAGGCCGGTGCCCGCCTTGTGCTCCGCCTCGTCCGGGGTGCCGTCCGGGTCGGCCGTGTCGATCAGGGCCGTCCAGCGTTCGCCGTAGGAGGCGTCCGGGATGCGGAAGTCGATCGGCTCCCAGTGGCTGTTGAGCAGCAGCAGGAAGGAGTCGTCGACGACCCGGCGGCCCCGGGGGTCGGGCTCGGCGATGGCGTCGCCGTTGAGGAACACCCCCACCGAGTGCGCGTCGCCGCGCTGCCAGTCGTCGTCGGCCATCTCGCGGGCGTCGGGCGCCAGCCAGACCAGGTCGGGCAGCGGCTGGTCGGCACGGGTGATCGTCTCGCCGCGGAAGAAGCGGCGCCGGCGCAGCACGGGGTGCGCGGTGCGCAGGCCGATGAGGTAGCGGGTGAAGTCGAGCAGGTCGCGCTGCTCCTCGTTCAGCCGCCAGTCGATCCAGGAGATCTCGTTGTCCTGGCAGTAGGCGTTGTTGTTGCCGCCCTGGGTGCGCCCGAGTTCGTCGCCGTGGCAGAGCATCGGGATGCCCTGGGAGAGCAGCAGGGTGGCGAGGAAGTTGCGCTGCTGGCGGATGCGCAGTTCCCGCACGGCCGGGTCGCGGCTCTCCCCCTCGGCCCCGCAGTTCCAGGACCGGTTGGTGCTCTCGCCGTCCTGGTTGTCCTCGCCGTTGTCCTCGTTGTGCTTGTCGTTGTACGACACGAGGTCGCGCAGTGTGAAACCGTCGTGCGCGGTGACGAAGTTGACGCTGGCGCGGGGCCGGCGCCTGCTGTGCTGGTACAGGTCGGACGAGCCGGTGAGGCGGGAGGCGAACTCGCCGAGGGTGTGGTCCTCGCCGCGCCAGAAGTCCCGTACGGCGTCGCGGTACATGCCGTTCCACTCCGACCACAGCGGCGGGAAGTTGCCCACCTGGTAGCCGCCCTCGCCGACGTCCCACGGCTCGGCGATCAGCTTCACGCGGCTGATCACCGGGTCCTGCTGGATGAGGTCGAAGAACGCCGACAGCCGGTCCACCTCGTGGAACTGCCGGGCCAGGGTGGCCGCGAGGTCGAAGCGGAAGCCGTCGACGTGCATCTCGGTCACCCAGTACCGCAGCGAGTCCATGATCAGCTGCAGGACGTAGGGGTGCCGCATCAGCAGGCTGTTGCCGGTGCCGGTGGTGTCGTAGTAGTGCTTCCAGTCGCCGTCGACCAGGCGGTAGTAGGAGGAGTTGTCGATGCCCCGGAAGGAGAGCGTCGGCCCCCGCTCGTTGCCCTCGGCGGTGTGGTTGTAGACCACGTCGAGGATCACTTCGAGGCCGGCCGCGTGCAGGGTCTTCACCATCTGCTTGAACTCGGCGACCTGGCCGCCGCGCGTGCCGCGGGCGGCGTAGCCGTTGTGCGGCGCGAAGAAGCCGATGGTGTTGTAGCCCCAGTAGTTCGACAGGCCCCGGTCGTGCAGCACCCCGTCGTGGACGAACTGGTGGACCGGCATGAGCTCCACGGCGGTGACCCCGAGCGAGGTCAGGTGCTCGACCACGGCCGGGTGGGCGAGGCCCGCGTAGGTGCCCCGCAGTTCCTCGGGCACCTCGGGGTGGGTCCTGGTCATGCCCTTGACGTGCGCCTCGTAGATGACCGTGTCGGCGTAGGGCCGGCCCGGCCGGGTGTCGTCGCCCCAGTCGAAGGCCGGGTCGGTCACCACGCCGAGCATGGTGTGCCCCGCGCTGTCGGCCGGGTCGGGGCCGTCGGGGTTGCGCTCGTAGAGCGAGGGGTGGTTGTCGATCTCGCCGTCCACCGCGCGGGCGTACGGGTCGAGCAGCAGCTTGGCCGGGTTGCAGCGGTGGCCGGCGTTCGGGGCCCACGGCCCGTGGACGCGGTACCCGTAGCGCTGGCCCGGGCCGACGCCGGGCACGTAGCCGTGCCAGACGAAGCCGTCGACCTCGTTCAGCGGCACCCGGGTGTGGGTGCCGTCGTCGTCGACGAGGACCAGCTCGACGCGCTCGGCGACCTCGCTGAAGAGCGCGAAGTTCGTGCCCTCACCGTCGAAGTCGGCACCCAGCGGGTAGGGGCGCCCGCCCCAGGCGGACGCCCCTTTCCGTTCCTGCCTGCGCGTCACCGGGCGTCCTCCAGGACCCCGGCCGAGGCGGCGAGCCCGGTGAGGGGGACCTCGCGGGGGACGTCCAGGCCCTCGCTCTCGCGCGGGGCGGGCGCGGTCGGCACCAGCGGGACGCGTTCGCCGGCGCGGGCGCGCTGCGAGAACCAGATGACCTTGCTGCCGGTCTCGGTGGCGCAGCAGCCCCAGCCGTCGCTCATCGCCGCGAGGTGCTCCAGGCAGCCTCGCAGTTCCTGGTCGGGGCGCAGGGCGCGGTCGTTGTCACCGATGGCGGTGATCAGGTGCTGCCCGTTCCACCACATCTCGATCGACGTGTTCTTGTCCGTGGCGTGCTCGTCGATGGCCTTGAGCAGCATCTCGGCACCGCCGCAGACGGGCTGGACCAGGTTGTCCAGGTCCCAGAACCTCAGGTGAGCGGCCAGAATGCGGCTGACCTGTCCCACCCGGTCGGGGCTGACTTCCACGTCGAGGTGGTAGTAGCAGGGCACTGCGGTCTTCATCGGTCGGCTCCTCACCGCGAAGCTCAATTCCTTCTCGTCCGCGTCTGCGGAACGAGCCCCGAACACAGAACGTGAGCGCTTATCGCTTCTGAGTCACCTTCAGCGTGAGGGTGCTGCTCCGTTCGTGCAACACGAGCGCACAGCTGAGGCGAGACACCGCACAAGTGAGCAGCGGGGCAGGGCCCGGACGGCCTACCCGGACGGCGACTCGTTGAAGATCCAACAAGACGTTGCGTCATGGTCCGTGCACCATGTGTGACAGAACTCGATCGCCGTCACGGGTCCGCGTCGCTGTGCGCGCGGCACGCCGTCCGACCGTCGGGAGACCGTGCCCCTCGAGCCCCGAAAGGTGATCGGCGCCATGCTGCTACCCGCCAAAGCCGAAGTCGCCCGGCAGTTGCGCCGTTACCGGGCCTGGGAACGCGTGATGCTCGCGGCGCCGAACGACCTCACCGTGCGGAGCACGTTCGAGGACTCCGGCTACACGCTGTGCGTGCTCATGGGCAAGCGCTGCGCGCGGGAGGCGGCCGACGCGGCCGAACGGTACCTGCGCACGAACCACGTCACGTACCTGCAGGAGCAGAACGAGCGGCCGCGCCCGGCCACCGCGGTCCGGCGCAGGCCGCCGGTGGCGGAGCGGAGATCCCCGGCGGGAAGGTGACAGCCTTCCCGCCGCAGCTGTCCCCAGAACCGGGCCCCTCGGCCCGGCTTTCGAGCACGGTGGAGGTGAGGACCATGAGGAAGACCCGGGCCATCGGCCGTATCCCGGTACGGGACGTCCGGCCGGCCGTGGAGGCCGGCAACCGGCCGGCCAAGGCGGTCGTGGGCGAGACGTTCGAGGTCACCGCCACCGTGTTCCGGGAGGGGCACGACGCGGTCGCCGCCAATGTCGTCCTGAAGGATCCCGAGGGCCGTCCCGGGCCGTGGACGCCGATGCGGGAGCTGGCCCCGGGCAGCGACCGCTGGGGCGCCGAGGTCACGCCGCACGCGGCCGGCCGGTGGACGTTCCGGGTGGAGGCCTGGAGCGACCCGGTCGCCACCTGGCGGCACGCGGCGGGCATAAAGGTTCCCGCGGGCATCGACCCGGGCCTGGTGCTGGAGGAAGGCGCGGAACTGCTCGAACGGGCGGCGGCCGGCGTACCGAGGGACGCCGGCCGCGGTGTGCTGCTCGACGCGGCGGCCGCCCTGCGCGACGACACGCGGCCCGCGGCCGAACGGCTGGCGGCGGGCCTGGCACCCGAGGTGGACGCCGTGCTGGCCCGGTACCCGCTGCGGGACCTGGTCAGCACCTCGGAGCCGATGCCGCTGCTGGTGGAGCGGGAGCGGGCGCTGTACGGGTCGTGGTACGAGTTCTTCCCGCGTTCGGAGGGCACCGAGGAGCGGCCGCACGGGACGTTCCGGACGGCGGCGCGGCGGTTGCCGGCGATCGCGGCGATGGGTTTCGACGTGGTCTACCTGCCGCCGATCCACCCGATCGGCACCACGTTCCGCAAGGGCCGCAACAACACCCTCTCCCCCGGCCCGGAGGACGTGGGCGTGCCGTGGGCGATCGGTTCGCCCGAGGGCGGCCACGACGCGGTGCACCCCGATCTGGGCACGATGGACGACTTCGTGTGGTTCGTCGGGCAGGCGCGGGAGCTGGGGCTGGAGATCGCGCTGGACTTCGCGTTGCAGTGCTCGCCGGACCATCCGTGGGTGCACAAGCACCCGGAGTGGTTCCACCACCGTCCCGACGGCACGATCGCCTACGCGGAGAATCCGCCGAAGAAGTACCAGGACATCTACCCCATCGCCTTCGACGCGGACATGGACGGCCTGGTGGCGGAGACGTGCCGGGTGCTGCGGTACTGGATGGACGCGGGCGTGCGGATCTTCCGGGTGGACAATCCGCACACCAAGCCGGTGGTGTTCTGGGAGCGGGTGATCGGGGAGATCAACCGCACCGACCCGGATGTGATCTTCCTGGCGGAGGCGTTCACCCGGCCGGCGATGATGCACACGCTGGCGCAGATCGGCTTCCAGCAGTCGTACACGTACTTCACCTGGCGCAACACCAAGCAGGAGCTGACGGAGTACCTGACGGAGCTGTCGGGTGAGGCGGCCTCCTACATGCGGCCGAACTTCTTCGCCAACACCCCCGACATCCTGCACGCCTATCTGCAGCACGGCGGGCGGCCGGCCTTCGAGGTGCGGGCCGTGCTCGCCGCGACGCTGTCGCCGGCGTGGGGCATCTACTCGGGGTACGAGCTGTGCGAGAACGTGCCGTTGAAGGAGGGCAGCGAGGAGTACCTGGACTCGGAGAAGTACCAGCTGCGCCCCCGCGACTGGGAGGCGGCCGAGCGCCAGGGACGCAGCATCGCCCCGCTGATCACCCGCCTCAACACCGTCCGCAGGAGTCACCCCGCGCTGCACCACCTGCGCAACCTGCGCTTCCACCACACCGACAACGACGCGCTTCTCGCCTACAGCAAGCGCAGCGGAGGCGATGCCGTCCTCGTGGTGGTCAATCTGGACCCGCATCACGCCCAGGAGGCCACGGTCTCGCTCGACATGCCGCACCTCGGCCTGGACTGGCACGAGTCGGTGCCGGTGCGCGACGAGCTCACCGGCGAGACCTACCACTGGGGCCGGAGCAACTACGTGCGTCTCGAGCCGGGGCGGGCTCCCGCGCACGTGTTCCACCTCCAGTCCCCGCCCGCCGCGCAAGGCAACGGAGGGGCAGGAACGTCATGACCGTGAACGAACCCGTGCCGGACACCTTCGAGGACACCCCGGCCAGGGACCGGGATCCCGACTGGTTCAAGCGTGCCGTCTTCTACGAGGTGCTGGTCCGCTCGTTCCAGGACAGCAACGGCGACGGCGTCGGCGACCTCAGGGGCCTGACCGCCAAGCTGGACTACCTCCAGTGGCTCGGCGTGGACTGCCTGTGGCTGCCGCCCTTCTTCAAGTCGCCCCTGCGGGACGGCGGCTACGACGTCAGCGACTACACCGCCGTGCTGCCCGAGTTCGGCGACCTCGCCGACTTCGTGGAGTTCGTCGACGCCGCCCACCAGCGGGGCATGCGCGTCATCATCGACTTCGTCATGAACCACACCAGCGACCAGCACCCGTGGTTCCAGGAGTCGAGGAAGGACCCCGACGGGCCCTACGGCGACTTCTACATGTGGGCCGACGACGACAAGGGCTACCCGGACGCGCGGATCATCTTCGTCGACACGGAGACCTCGAACTGGACCTTCGACCCCGTGCGCGGTCAGTACTTCTTCCACCGCTTCTTCTCCCACCAGCCGGACCTCAACTACGAGAACCCGCGCGTCCAGGAGGAGATCCTCGCCGCGCTGAAGTTCTGGCTGGACCTCGGGATCGACGGTTTCCGGCTGGACGCGGTGCCGTACCTCTACGCGGCCGAGGGCACCAACTGCGAGAACCTGCCCGCCACGCACGCCTTCCTCCGGCGGGTCCGCAAGGAGATCGACGCCCAGTACCCGGACACCGTGCTGCTGGCGGAGGCCAACCAGTGGCCCGAGGACGTGGTCGACTACTTCGGCGACTACGCCAGTGGCGGCGACGAGTGCCACATGGCGTTCCACTTCCCGGTGATGCCGCGCATCTTCATGGCCGTGCGGCGCGAGTCCCGCTACCCGGTCTCCGAGATCCTGGCCAAGACGCCGGCCATCCCGGCGGGCTGCCAGTGGGGCATGTTCCTGCGCAACCACGACGAGCTGACGCTCGAGATGGTGACCGACGAAGAGCGCGACTACATGTGGGCCGAGTACGCCAAGGACCCGCGGATGCGGGCCAACATCGGCATCCGCAGGCGCCTGGCGCCCCTGCTGGACAACGACCGGCACACCATCGAGCTGTTCACCGCACTGCTGCTGGCCCTCCCCGGTTCGCCGATCCTCTACTACGGCGACGAGATCGGCATGGGCGACAACATCTGGCTCGGCGACCGCGACGCGGTACGGACCCCGATGCAGTGGACCCCGGACCGCAACGCCGGCTTCTCGACCTGCGACCCGGGCCGGCTGTACCTGCCCGCCATCATGGACCCGGTCTACGGCCACCAGGTGACCAACGTCGAGGCCTCGATGTCGTCGCCGTCGTCGCTGCTGCACTGGACCCGGCGCATGATCGAGATCCGCAAGCAGAACCCCGCGTTCGGCCTCGGCTCCTACACCGAACTGCCCTCGTCCAACCCGGCCGTGCTGGCCTTCCTGCGGGAGTACGAGGACGACCTGGTGCTGTGCGTGAACAACTTCGCGCGCTTCGCCCAGCCCACCGAGCTCGACCTGCGCGAGTTCGCCGGCCGGCATCCGGTGGAGCTGTTCGGCGGGGTCCGCTTCCCCGCCATCGGCGAACTGCCGTACCTGCTGACGCTCGGGGGCCACGGCTTCTACTGGTTCCGGCTCACTCGAGTCGCATCCCGCATCGGCCGGCGACTGTGAGCGTGCGCCGACGAAAGGAGGCGTGACCATGCCGAAGACCGCATCGCTCCGCCCGGACCTCTCGCGCCTGGCCGAGCCCATGGAGTCGCTCGGTGCCCTGCTGCGCGACTGGCTGCCGCGGCAGCGCTGGTTCGCCGGCAAGGACCGGCCCGTCACCGAACTCGGTCTGCTGTCGATGACCGAGCTGTTCCCGGGGTGCCTGCACCTGCTGGTGCACGCCGGGCACGCGGGGCACACCGGCGTGCCCTCGCCCGGCGGCGCGCCCCCGGCCGGTGACTGCTACCAGCTGCTGCTCGGCGTGCGGGAGCACCCGTCGCCGCGGCTGGGGCGGGCGCTGATCGGGCAGGTGCAGGACGGGCCGCTGGCCGGCACGACCGTCTACGACGCCCTGCACGACCCGCGCTCCGCGCAGCTGCTGCTGGACCGGCTGCGCCGGCCCGGCACCGCGGGCCCTCTGCGCTTCGACTGCGACCCGGAGCAGGAGGTCCCGGCCGGTCTCGTGCCGCGGCTGCTGGACGCCGAGCAGTCCAACTCCTCGCTGGTCTACGGCGACGAGTACATCCTGAAGGTCTTCCGGCGGATCCAGCCGGGCGTCAATCCGGACCTGGAGGTGCCGGGCGCGCTGGCCCGCCAGGGCTGCCACCGCGTGCCCGCGCCCGTGGCCTGGTTCCAGACCAGGCACCCCTTCACCGCGACGCTCGGCGTGCTCCAGCCCTACCTGCAGGGCGCCTCCGACGGCTGGACGCTGGCCCTGGAGGCGCTGGCCGCGGGGGACGACTTCACGGTCCAGGCCCGGGCGCTGGGCGCGGCCACGGCCGAGGTGCACCTGGCGCTGGCCTCGGCGTTCCCGGTGGGGGCGCCCGGGGAGAACGCCCGCACGGCGTCGGCCATGACCGAGCGGCTGGACGCCGCCGCGCACTGCGTACCGGCGCTGCAGCCCCACGTACCGGGGCTGCGCACCGCGTTCGCCGCGCTCACCACCTGCGACCCGGGGCCGCCCGCCCAGCGCATCCACGGCGACCTGCACCTGGGGCAGGTGCTGCGGGCCGGACGCGACTGGTTCGTCATCGACTTCGAGGGCGAGCCGTCCCGGCCGCTCTCCGAACGGCGCAGCGCCCACTCCCCCGTGCGGGACATCGCCGGGATGCTGCGTTCCTTCGACTACGCCGCCCGGCAGCGCCGCCCCTGGCGCCCGGAGTGGGCCCGCCGCTGCCGAGAGGCCTACTGCGCGGGCTACGCCGCCCGCGCCGGCTGGGACCCCCGCAAGAAGCACGGTCTGCTCCGCGCCTACGAGACGGACCGGGCCGTGTACGAGGTGCTGTACGAGGCACGGCACCGCCCCGACTGGCTGCCTGTACCGATGGCGGCGATCGAGCGCCTCGCCGTGAGAGGAGACTGAGCCGTGGCCCTGCGAGACACCTCAATCCCGGAGCCGTCCGGCCCGGTCACGACGGCGCCCGCGCCCGCCCTGAGCGCGGAGGACCGCGGGCGGCTGCTGGCGGGCGCCCACCACGACCCGCACGCGCTGCTGGGCGCGCACCCGGTGCCCGGCGCGGTGGTCTTCCGGGCGCTGCGCCCGTTCGCCCGCGCGGTGAGCGTGGTGACCGGCGGCCGGCACGTCCCCCTGGTCTCCGAGGGGGAAGGGCTCTTCTCGGGCCTGCTGCCGCTGGAGACGGTCCCCGACTACACGCTGCACGTGGTGTACGAGGCCGGTGAGATCGAGACGCACGACCCCTACCGGTTCCTGCCCGCGCTCGGCGAGCTCGACCTGCACCTCGTCCGCGAGGGGCGGCACGAGCAGCTGTGGCAGGCCCTCGGCGCGCAGCCCATGACCCACGAGGGCGTGGCCGGCACCCGGTTCACGGTGTGGGCGCCGAACGCCCAGGGCGTGCGGGTGGCCACGGACTTCACCCACTGGGACGGGACGCAGTTCCCGATGCGCTCGCTCGGCGCGTCCGGTGTGTGGGAGCTGTTCCTGCCGGACGTCGGCGAGGGCACGGCGTACAAGTTCGAGATCCACTCGCGGCACGGCCACCGCTTCCTCAAGGCCGACCCGATGGCCCGCCGCACCGAGGAGCCGCCCAACACGGCGTCGATCGTCACGGCCTCGCACTACGAGTGGAACGACGCCGAGTGGATGGCGCACCGGGCGGACCGGCCCGTGCACGAGGCGCCCTTCTCGGTGTACGAGGTGCACCTGGCGTCCTGGCGGCCGGGGCTGACCTACCGGCAGCTCGCCGAGGAACTCCCGAAGTACGTCAAGGAGATGGGCTTCACCCACGTCGAGCTGATGCCCGTCGCGGAGCACCCGTTCCACGGCTCCTGGGGCTACCAGGTCACCGGCTTCTACGCGCCGACGGCCCGGCTGGGCACGCCCGACGACTTCCGCTTCTTCGTCGACGCCTGCCACCGGGCCGGGATCGGCGTGATCATGGACTGGGTGCCGGCGCACTTCCCGAAGGACGACTGGGCGCTGGCCCGCTTCGACGGGGAGCCGCTGTACGAGCCCGGGGACGACCGCCGTGCGGAGCACCCGGACTGGGGCACCTACGAGTTCGACTTCGGCCGGACCGAGGTGCGCAACTTCCTGGTCGCGAACGCGGTGTACTGGTGCGAGGAGTTCCACATCGACGGGCTGCGCGTGGACGCGGTCGCCTCGATGCTCTACCTGGACTACTCGCGCGAGGACGGCCAGTGGGAGCCCAACGTCCACGGCGGCCGCGAGGACCTGGCCGCGATGGCGTTCCTCCAGGAGATGAACGCGACGGTGTACCGGCGCGCCCCCGGTGTGGTCACCATCGCCGAGGAGTCCACGGCGTGGGGCGGGGTGACCCGGCCGACCGACACCGGCGGCCTGGGGTTCGGGCTGAAGTGGAACATGGGCTGGATGCACGACTCGCTGGAGTACATCTCCCACGAGCCGGTGCACCGCAAGTACCACCACCACGAGATGACGTTCTCGATGGTGTACGCCTACAGCGAGAACTACGTGCTGCCGATCTCCCACGACGAGGTCGTGCACGGCAAGCAGGCACTGGTGTCGAAGATGCCGGGCGACTGGTGGCAGCGGCGCGCCAACCACCGGGCCTACCTGGGCTTCATGTGGGGCCATCCCGGGAAGCAGCTGCTGTTCATGGGGCAGGAGTTCGCCCAGGGGGCGGAGTGGTCGGTGGAGCACGGGCCGGAGTGGTGGCTGCTCGACGAGGGCTACCACTCGGCGGACGACCACCGGGGCGTGCGCGACCTGGTGCGCGACCTGAACGCGGTGTACCTCGCGACGCCGGCGCTGTGGCAGTGCGACACCCGGCCGGAGGGCTTCCGGTGGGTGGCGGTGGACTCGGCCGACGACAACGTGCTGGCGTTCCTGCGCTACGACGCCGAGGGCAGCCCGCTGCTGGCGGTGTCCAACTTCTCCCCCGTGGTCCGGGAGGACTACGGCCTGTGGGTGCCGGGGGACGCCGCGGCCTGGCAGGAGCGGCTCAACACCGACGACCTGCGCTACGGCGGCAGCGGGGTCACGCTGCCCGGCCCCGTGAAGCCGGAGGACGGCTGCCTGCGGATCACGCTGCCGCCGCTGGCCACCGTGTGGCTGACGCCGGCCGGCTAGAAGTCCTGCCGTCCTGCCAGGTGTCCCACCCGCCCGCCGGGGGCACTGGGGGTCGTACCACCGGGACGTTCCGGTGGTGCGACACGGCGGAGACAGAAGGGCGGGCACCAGGTGCGCACCGTGGGAGTGGAGGAGGAACTCCTCCTGGTCGATCCGGAGACCGGGGAGCCGCGGGCACTGTCCGCGGCGGTTCTGGCCCGGGCGGAGCAGGACGAGGCGGGCCAGGACGTGTTCGAGAAGGAGCTCCACGAGCAGATGCTGGAGTTCGCCACGCATCCGCAGTCCTCGATGGAGAGCCTGCACGCGGAGATCGTGCGCTGCCGCAAGGAGGCCGCCCGCCACGCCGGTGACATCGGCTGCACCGTGGCGGCCCTGGCCACCTCCCCGCTGCCGGTCAGCCCGGCGGTCAGCCTCAACCGCCGGTACCAGTGGATGGCCGAGCAGTACGGCATCGCCACCCGGGAGCAGCTCGTCATGGGCTGCCACGTGCACGTGTCGGTGGAGTCCGACGAGGAGGGCGTCGCGGTCGTCGACCGGGTGCGGCCCTGGCTGCAGGTGCTGAAGGCACTGAGCGCGAACTCGCCGTTCTGGCAGGGCAAGGACACCGGCTACAGCAGCTACCGCAGCCGGGTCTGGCTGCGCTGGCCGTCGGCCGGCCCCACGGAGCTGTTCGGCTCGGCGGAGCGGTACCACCGGCTCGTCGCGGACATGGTCGCCACCGGCGCGATCCTGGACGAGGGGATGATCTACTTCGACGCCCGGCTGTCGCGCAGCTACCCGACCGTGGAGTTCCGCGTCTCGGACGTCTGCCTGCACTCGGACACCGCCGTGCTGATCGCCACGCTCGTGCGCGGGCTGGTGGAGACCGCCGCGCGCGAGTGGCGGGCCGGGACCGAGCCGCTCGACCCCGGCGTCGGCCTGCTGCGGCTGGCCGACTGGCAGGCCGCCCGGTGCGGGCTCACGGGCGAGCTGCTGCATCCCGCGACCATGCGCCGCATGCCGGCCGAGGCCGTCGTGCGCGCCCTGCTCGACCACGTGGCGCAGGCCCTCGACGGCACCGGGGACCTGGAGCGGGCCCGGGCCGCCTGCGAGCAGCTGCTGCGCGAGGGGAACGGCGCCCGGGTGCAGCGGGAGCTGATGGAGCGCACGGGGAGCCTGCGGGACGTCGTCACGGAGTGCGTGCGGCACACGCAGGGGTGAGACGTCCCGGCTCGGGCTGCCGACGGCTCAGAGGATCAGCACGAGGGCGTAGGCCAGGAAGAACGCCGCGATCAGCACCGAGACGATGATGATCACGGCCAGCGGCCCCTTGGCCCACCCCTTGGTCGGGTTGTGCGTCTCCCGGGGCAGGGCCTCCGGCATGCTGCTCTCCGCGGGCGGGGTCTCGCCCGGCGGCACACCGCCGCCGGGCTCGAGGCCTGTGCTGCGCTCGGGCTCGGGATCGGGACTGTAGTGACTCATGCCGTCCGGGTCCCCCGATCACGCCCGGATCATCAGCGGGACCCACTTCGGTATTTTCCGACCCCGAAAGCTGCTGCCTGGACTACATTCGAGCACCGCCGATGACGGGACTCGTCGGCACGGTGACACCACGTACATGTCAGGAGCAGTGCATGCGCGACCCCGCCCTCGCTCCACCGGCCGCGCCGGGCCTGGCGGGCGGCCTCGCCGACAGCGTCTTCGAGACGGCGGACCGCGAACCCACCCGGCCCCTGCTGGCCCGCCGCTCCGGTCCGGCCTCCGCCGTCTGGGAGGAGATCACCGCGATCGAGCTGCGCGACCAGGTGGTGGACACGGCCAAGGGGCTGATCGCCGCCGGCATCGCTCCCGGGCACCGCGTGGCCATCATGGCCCGCACCCGCTACGAGTGGACGGTCCTGTGCTACTCCCTGTGGGCGGTCGGTGCCGAGGTCGTCCCGGTCTACCCGACGTCCTCGCGCGACCAGGTGGAGTGGATCCTGCGGGACGCCGGCTGCGTGGCGGTGGTGGTCGAGGACGAGCAGGGCGTCATGACCGTCGGCTCGGTGTGCGCCTCGCTGCCGCTGCTGCGCCACGTGTGGCAGCTGGACGCGGGCGCGCTGGAGCAACTGGCGGCGCGCGGCCGCGACGTGCCGGTCACCACGGTCGACTCGATGCGCCGGATCGTGCTGCCGGACTCCACGGCCGTCGTCGCCTACACCTCCGGGACGTCCGGCCGGCCGATGGGCTGCGCGCTCAGCCACCGCAACCTGGCGGGCCCCTGCGACACCCTGCTGGCGGGCTGGGGCCACACCGCGGCCCCGCGCGGCGAGCAGGGGTCGGTGCTGGCGTTCCTGCCGTTCTCGCACGTGTACGGGCTGATGATCCAGGGGCTGTGCGTGCGCGGCGGCCTGCTCATGGGGCACCAGGCGGATCTGAGCGGGGAGGCGCTGGCCGCCGCGCTGCGCTCGTTCCGGCCGACGTACCTGTACGCGGTGCCCTCGGTCCTGGAGAAGATCTACAAGAACTTCCTGCGCGTCGCGCAGCAGGCCGGTCACGGGGCGCTGTTCGAGCGGGCCGCGGCGACCGCGCACGACTTCGCCGCGGCCCTGGAGCGCCAGCGGCTCGGCCGGGGGCGCGGGCCCGGCCTCGACCTGCGGCTGCAGCACGCCCTGTACGAGCGCACGGTCTACCGGCGGCTGCGCGCCGCGCTCGGCGGCCGGGTGCGGCGGGCCACGTCCGGCGGCTCGCCCCTCAGCCGCGACCTGTCGCTGTTCTACGAGGGCATCGGCATCTACGTGCACGACGGGTACGGCCTGACGGAGACCGCCGGCGGGGTCACGATGCAGCCGCTCGGCCGGGAGAAGTCCGGGACCGTCGGGCAGGCCCTGCCGAACATGGAGATCCGGGTCGCCGAGGACGGGGAGATCCTGGTGCGCGGGCCGTCGGTGTTCCAGGGGTACGTGGGCGACGACGCCGCGACCCGGGCCGCCCTGCGCGGCGGCTGGCTGGCCACCGGGGACCTCGGGCGGCTGGACCCGGAGGGCTACCTCACGATCACCGGCCGCAAGAAGGACATCATCATCACGAGCAGCGGCAAGAGCGTCGCCCCGGCCGCCCTGGAGCAGCGGCTGCGCATGCACCCCCTCATCCACCAGGCGGTGGTGGTGGGCGACAACCGGCCCTGCGTCGGCGCCCTGATCACGCTGGACCCGGAGTTCCTGGCCCACTGGCGGGCGGCGCTGGCCCTGCAGGGCGAGCTGCGCGAGGCCCGGGAGGAGAACGCGCTGCGCGAGGAGGTCGCGCGGGCCGTGGCCGCGGCGAACAGCTCCGTCTCGCCGTCGGAGTCGATCCGGGTGTTCCGGGTGCTGCCCGAGCCGTTCGACGTGACGAACGGGTTGCTGACCCCCTCCATGAAGCTGCGCCGCGACGCGATCGTGCGGCACTACGCCTCCGAGATCGACGCGATGTACGAGTCGCGCAGGCGTCCGGGGCGGCCGAACGCGGGGGACGAACCGTCACATTGGGACGATGCGGACAATGTGTTCCGCTGAGCGGGGTGGTGAACGCGTAGCCCTCGCCACCATGGGAACACGCGACAGTGGCGACGCACGAGAAAGGACGACTGCCCTGACGACAGCCCTCGCTGACGCCCGGGCCGGAAAGGCGATATGTCAACCGAGCCGCGTGGAGACGACGCCCTGACCTCCGAGGAGATCCCCAGCCGCACGAACAGCTTCGTGGGCGAGCCGCACGACGTGACCGGTGCGCGCCTGGCCGCGGAGGAGTTCCTGCGTGATCTGGCACGCTCCTCCCCGCCCTCCGCCCCCGAGTACTGGGACGACATCCTGCTGGTGGTGACGGAGCTGGCCGCCAACGCGGTCCAGTACGCTCCGGGGCCGTTCGCGCTGCGGATGCGCCGCACCTTCGACGGCGTGCACGTGGTCCTGCACGACACGAGCACCACCGAGCCCGCTCCCCGCCCCTTCGATCCGCGCAGCGGCGGCGGCGGCATCGGCTGGCACCTGATCCACACGCTGTGCGACCAGGTCAGCGTGGTGACCGACGACAGCGGCAAGGACGTGCACGTCTTCCTGCCCTGGTGAGTTCCGTGCCCGGGAGCGGAGGACGGGTGACACGTGTGACGGGGGCGCCCGGGGAGCCGGGCGCCCCCGCACGTGTGCGCCTGCCCGGTCCGCGCCGCGGGCCGGGCAGGCGCTGCCGGAAGCCGGGAGTCGCGGACGCGGGGCGCCCGTGGCCGGCGGGCGCGCCGGTCCGTCCCTCAGACCGAGGTCGTCTCGCGCGGCGGCAGCCGGTGGTAGTAGTCGCCCACGGCCGTGAGGTACCGCGGGTCCCTCGTCTCGCTGTCGGTCTCGAAGCGGGGCGCCGCCTTGGCGTCCGCCCGGCTGCAGGCCAGCGTGATCTTCCGCGCCTCGGTGTCGATGCCCGTGACGACCCCGGCCGGCACCAGCACGCTGCGCCCGAAAACCCAGACCCCCGTGTCGACGACGAGGTGCCGCATGCCGTGCGGGGCGTCCTCCCGGTCCACGTGCCCGATCGTGCCGTCGGTCGCCGCGACGGCGAAGCCGGTCAGGTCCAGCCCCTCGGTGTGGGCGCTGCCCGGTGCGTACGACCAGATTCTGTCGATGGCCACGCTGCTCCATCCTCCCTGGCGGTGTGCGGATCGCGGGGCGGCGGCGGACGCCTTCCGCCCGTCCTGCCGTCCCACAGCGGGCAATTACCCTTCTGGCGCACGCGCATTCGGTGATCGGGTCGGCAACCCGGACGACTTCCGCCGGGTGGATCTCCATGTCGTTCGCATCACACAGGCATGCATGTGGGGGTTCCGGGGTAATCGCGGGGCGCGGTGAGATCCGAGCCCGGTTGTGGAAGGAGACGCATGACGAACGGCATCCGAGTCCGGAGAACGACCGGCATCCCCGCGCACCGCGGTCACCCGCAGAGGTGACCGACCCCAGGCCGTAGCACTTGTTGGAGGTACCCGTGCCCCTCGCCCAGAACCCGCTGTCCGTGGAAGTCGAACTGCCCCGGGAGGACGTTGCCCTGATCACGGTCGACGGCTACCTGGACGTCGACACCGCGACCGAGTTCCAGGCCCATCTGGCCAACCAACTCCACCACGGCCGGCGCCACTTCCTGCTGGACCTCTCGTCCGTGCCTTTCATGGACTCGTCGGGGATGAACATCATCCTGCGCGTCTACCAGGAGACCCGTAAGACCGAAGGGAGCGTGCACGTCATCAACCCGACCTCGGCCGTGCGGCGCATCCTCGACCTGACCGGCGTGAGCATCACCGTGCCGATATCGGAGAACGTCGACGAGGCTCTGGCCCGGGTCGACGCGGGGCCGGCGGTCCCGGAGGAACCGGAGGTCTGACCGACCGGAACACCCTCGGGCACGGCACCGGCGCGGGCCGGTCGGCCGGTGCCCGGTTCCGCCTGCCCGGAGGCTGTTCTCCACGCGCCGCCCGCCGGATCCGGTGGTGGCCGACGACCCTTCCCCCGAACCGGACCGCTTGCCCCGGATGAGGTGTCGTACGAGGTCGGCGCGTGGTTAGAGTTGTCGCCCGGCAAGTGTCACGACGCCGTCCCGATCGCTCAGCGGGTGCGGCCGACGCAACGCGGATGAGGAGAGAAGCGAGTGCCGGAACACGAAGCGGACGGACAGCCCGCCGCGCCGACCCAGGAGGTCCGGGACTTCCTGCACCGCCGGCGTGAGCAGATCGCCCAGCGATGGGCGGACGAGCCTCTGTTCCGCACTGTGTTCACCGTCTCGCGCGACGAGGCGGTGGAGGCGGGCAAGGCGATCGTGGACGCGCTGGCCCGGGTGGCCGACTCGGACCAGGTGGAGAACCCGGACGCCGCCGGCTTCAGCGCCGTGCGCGAGCAGCTGGCCCGGATGGGCGCGGCCCGCTCACGCGCCGGGCTGTCCGGCACCCAGGTGTCCAGTGAGCTGGCCGCGCTGCGGCCACCCGTGGAGAACCTGCTGGCCGCCGACCTGGAGCAGGCGCCGCCGGAGCACCTGCGGGCGTCCTCCACCGCGCTGACGGTGCTGATGGGCACCCTGCGGCTGGTGGCGATGCAGGCCGCCCTCAGCGAGTGGCAGGCGCTCAGCGACCGCCAGCGGCTGCAGCTCATGGAGGTGGCCACCCCCGTGATCCGGCTCTGGGACGGCATCGTCGCCGTACCGCTGATCGGCACCCTCGACAGCGCCCGCAGCCAGGTGGTGATGGAGACGCTGCTGAACGCCGTCGTCGACGAGCACGCCCGGTTCGCGATCCTCGACATCACCGGGGTGCCCACCGTCGACTCCCTGGTGGCGCAGCACCTGATGAAGACGGTCGCCGCGGCGCGCCTCATGGGCGCCGAGTGCATCGTGTCGGGCATCCGGCCCGCCATCGCCCAGACGATCGTGCACCTCGGCCTCGACCTGGACGTCATCACCCGTGCGAGCCTCGCCGACGCCCTGGGGTACGCCCTGCACCGGCTGGGCGCCGACATCGTGACCTCGGGCGCGGTCAAGCGGTGAGCGACGTCCACACCCGCCCCGCCACCGGTCACGTACCGGTCCTCCGGCTCGGTGACGTGCTGCTGGTCACCCTCCAGGGAGACCTGCACGACAGCACGGCCCAGCAGCTGCAGCAGGACCTCGCGGAGACCATCTCCCGCACCGGGGTGCACGGTGTCCTGATCGACATCTCCGGCGTCGAGATCGTCGACTCCTTCCTCGGCCGGGTGCTGGCCGAGATCGCCGCGCAGGCCAAGCTGCTCGCGGCGCGCACCGTGGTGGCCGGTATGCGCCCGGCGGTCGCCATCACACTCGTCGAACTGGGCCTGACGCTGCCGGGACTGAGCACGGCGCTCAGTACCGAGGCCGGCATGGAACTCCTCACGGGGCGGTCACCCCAGGCCGGTGCCGGCGGCCCGCGTCAGGAGAGCATGTGATGCACACCGCCGCGGGCGTCGAGGCCTGCTTGCCCATCCGGTCGGACATGGACCTGGTGTGGGTGCGACAGCACGTGCGGCAGGCCGCCGCCCGGCTCGGCTTCGGCCTGGTGGAGCAGACCAAGCTCGTCACGGCGGCCAGTGAGCTGGCCCGCAACACCCTGGTGCACGGCGGGGGCGGGCAGATGGAGGCGACACGCGTCAGCAGCGCGGGCGCCCAGGGCCTGCGGCTGGCCTTCAGCGACGAGGGACCCGGCATCGCCGACCTGGACCTGGCCCTGAGCGACGGCTACACCTCCGGCGGCGGCCTGGGGATGGGGCTGAGCGGGGCCCGGCGGCTGGTCCACGAGTTCGACGTGCAGAGCACGCCGGGCGCCGGTACGACGGTGCGGGTGACCTGCTGGGTGGCGCAGCCGCCGCGTCCACGCGAGGAGGCCTGATGCCCCGCGTGTGGGACGTCGCGGTACGCGACTGGACCCGGGTGCACGACGCCCGGGCCGCCGCCGAGGGCGCAGCGGCGCTGGCCGGGCTGGACGAGCGGCGCACCGCCGCCGCGGTGGCGGTCGCCGCCGAGCTGGCCACGAACCTCCTGAAGCACACCGCGGGCGGGCGGCTCCTCGTGGAGGCCGTGCCCGCTCCGGAGCCGTACGAGGAGGGTGAGCGGTCCCGTGTCGTGCAGCTGGCCGCGATCGACGACGGCCCGGGCATCGGCGACGTCCCCTCGGCCCTGGGCGACGGGTTCTCGACGAGCGGGTCCCGGGGCGCGGGTCTGGGCACCTGCCGGCGCCTCGCCGACACCTTCACCGTGCACAGCACGCCCGGCCGCGGCACGGTCGCGGTGGCCCGCCTCGGCACGACGCCGCCGGGTGCGCAGGTCCCGCCGGTGACTTCGGACGGCGCGTCCGAGCCGGGCAGCCCTCATCCGCCCGCCGCGGGAGGGACGCCCGGCACCGGGCAGCGGCCCGCGGCAGCGGCCCCCCTTTCGGCGCCGCACGCGGGGACGCCCGGGGCCGCCCCCGGGCCCGGAGCGCCCGTCGCGGCGCCCGGCTGCGGCGGCCTGCCGGGACGCACCGCGCCTCCCGGCGCGCCGGACACGGCCCCGCCCACCCGGGTACAGAGCGACACGGCCCCGCCGGTCGGTGCGGTGTGGGGCGAGGGTCGGCCCGGCGGCGCGGCGGTCCCGGCCGGAGGGCTCCGGTCCGGACGGGCCCCGGGGGCCGGCGGTTCCGGGCACGGGCGCGGGCCCGCCGAGCGGCACGCCACCCGGAGTGAACGTTTCGTTCGCCTCGCCCGCGTGCGTGCGGGAGGGCTGAACATCCCCTACGGCGGCGCCGAGTACTCGGGCGACGCCTGGACCTGCGTGCGGGCCGGGGACACGGTCACCCTGATGCTGGCGGACGGCCTGGGACACGGCCCGGAGGCCGCCCGGGCCTCCTCGGCGGCCGTCACGGCCCTGCACGCGTGCGCCGACCTGGCCCCCGCCGACGTGCTGCGCCGGCTGCACGACGCCCTGAAGGGCACGCGCGGGGCGGCTGTCTCCCTGGCCCGGCTCGACCTCGCCGCCGGACGGCTTCGGTTCGCCGGCATCGGCAACGTGGGGGCCAGGCTGCGCACGGGCGGCACCTGGCGGCACCTGCTCGCCCGGCCCGGCATAGTCGGCGTCCACCGGCCCACCACCCTCCGCGAGGAGGAGGCCGACTGGACGGGCGACCCGCTGCTGATCCTGCACACCGACGGCCTGCCCAGCCGCTGGGCCCCGCCGCCCGGAGCCGGCCTGCCGGCGGCCGACCCGGCCGTGACGGCCGCCGTGACGATACGTGACGCGAGCAGTCCCGCCCGGCCGGTGCGGGACGACACCGCCGTGGCCGTGCTGACTCCGACCCCGCCGGAACTCCCATGAAGCGCACTTGGCAGATCACCACCGTCACCGACGCGGCCCGGGCCCGCATCGCCCTCGCGCGGCTGGCCGCCGCCCACGGTGTCCCCACCGTCGAGCGGACCCGGCTCGCCTCCGCCCTCAGCGCCCACCTGCGGCAGTGCCTGACCAAGGGCGGCACCTGGCGGCTCACCCTGGACGTGGCGAGTCCGCCCGCCGGGGAGGGCTCGCTGCGCGCCCTGGTCACCGCCTCGCCGGAGGCGTGCGCCGCGGGCGAGCCCCCGTGGGAGGTCACCGTCCCCTGCCCGGAGACGACTCGCAGCGCCGAGGACGGTGTCGTCGCCGAGGACCCCGCCGCCCTGGCCGAGGCACTGCTCGGCGCCGACGAGGACACGGCCGTGGTGCTGGACAAGCTCACCGAGCAGGAGGACCTGGTCTCCT
Organism: Streptomyces sp. NPDC003456; assembly: GCF_042878735.1. Lineage (NCBI taxonomy): Bacteria > Bacillati > Actinomycetota > Actinomycetes > Kitasatosporales > Streptomycetaceae > Streptomyces > Streptomyces sp. NPDC003456. The sequence continues at coordinate 513,335 of NZ_JBIAOK010000002.1, read as the reverse complement.
TCCACCGCGAGGAGCTGCACCAGACCAATCAGGGCGTCCTGGCCCTGCACGCCGAGCTGGACGCGGCCGGCCGGGCCCAGCGCGAGGCCTTCGCCGCCGAGCGCACCGCCCGCAACGAGGCGGAGAACGCCCGCCGCCGGCTGACGTTCCTCGCGGACGCCAGCGCCGTGCTGACCGCCTCGCTCAACCACGAGGAGATCGTGCGCCGGCTGCCGGACCTGCTGGTGCCGACGTACGCCAGCAGCGTCGACGTGTGGCTGTTCGACCAGGACGAGGACCGGGACCGCGCGGCGCCGCATCCGGCCGCGGCCGTCGTCGCGGCCCGGACCGGGCGGCCCCAGTACGCCGCCGACCACCCGGGCGAACTGCCCGGGGTCGACGACCACCCGCCGTCGGCCATCGACCCGGGGCGTCCCCTGCTGTGCGTGCCGCTGCCCACGCGGCGGGCGCCGCTCGGGGTGCTGACGCTGTCCCCGCCCGGAGAGCGCTGGGACCCGGACGACGCGGTGATGCTGATCGAGCTCACCCGGCGGGCCAGCATCGCGATCGACAACGCCCGGCGCTTCGAGCACAACCGGGACATCGCCGAGACCCTCCAGCGGGCCCTGCTGACGGAGCTGCCGGCCACACCCGGCCTGAGCCTGGCCGCGCGGTACCTGCCCGCCACGCACGGGCTGAACATCGGCGGCGACTGGTACGACGCGTTCCCGCAGCGCGCCGGCGGTCTCATCACGGTCATCGGGGACGTCACCGGGCACGGGCTGCACGCCGCCGTCATGATGAGCCAGCTGCGCACCGCGCTGCGGGCGTACGCCGTCGACGGCGACAGCCCGGGCCGGCTGCTGACCCGGCTGCACCGGTTCCTGCACCACCTCCAGCCGGATCTGTACGCCACGGCCGTCATCGCCCGGTTCCACCCGGACGAGCCGACCCTGACCTGGGCGGCGGCCGGGCATCCCCCGCCGGTGCTGCGCCGGGCCGACGGGACGGTGCAGATCCTGGACGCCAAGCCCGGCGCCATGCTCGGCATCCCGCTCTCCCAGGAGATCGACGACCACACGGTGCGCCTGTCGCCCGGTTCGACGCTCGCGATGTACACCGACGGGCTGGTGGAGCGCCGGGCCCAGGGCATAGACCCGGGGATCGGGCGGCTGGCCGAGGCGCTCGGCCGGTTCCGCTCCGAGGAGCTGGACGCGGACCTGGAGCTGTCGGCGGACCGGATCCTGCATCCGCTGCTGAGCGACTCCGAGCGGGACGACGACGTCTGCCTGCTGCTGTGCCACGTCCGCGGGGACACCGCGTCCTGAGCCGCGTCCCGGCGGCCGCGGACCGGCACGGGTTCTTCACTCCCCCACGGTGCTTTTCGGCCACGGTGCGGGCAGGGTGGTGATCGGCACGTTCGTCTGCCTGCCCCGTCCGGCTGGCGCACCGGCGCCGTACGCGGTGGGATCGAAAGGGTGCGAACCGGCGATCCAGGGGCAGTCGAATGGCGTTCGAGGCAGACCGCCTGGAGCCGCAGAAAGGGATGAACACCGTGACACGACCCAGGATCCTGGTGGTGGGCGCAGGCTTCGCCGGCGTGGAGTGCGTCCGCCGTCTGGAACGGAAACTCTCCCCCGACGAGGCGGACGTCACCCTGGTGACCCCGTTCGCCTACCAGCTCTACCTGCCGCTGCTCCCCCAGGTCGCCTCCGGCGTGCTGACACCGCAGTCGATCGCCGTCTCGCTGCGCCGCAGCAAGAAGTACCGCACGCGGATCATCCCGGGCGGGGCGATCGGCGTGGACCTGAAGTCGAAGGTGTGCGTCATCCGCACCATCACCGACGAGATCGTCAACCAGCCGTACGACTACATCGTGCTGGCGCCCGGCAGCATCACCCGGACCTTCGACATCCCGGGCCTGACGGACCACGCGTTCGGCATGAAGACCCTGGCCGAGGCGGCGTACATCCGGGACCACGTGATCTCGCAGCTGGACCTGGCCGACGCGAGCCTGGATCCGCAGGAGCGGGCGTCGCGGCTGCAGTTCGTGGTGGTGGGCGGCGGCTACGCCGGCACCGAGACCGCGGCCTGCCTGCAGCGCCTGACGCACGCGGCGGTCCGGCGCTACCCGCGGCTGGACCCGAAGCTCATCAAGTGGCACCTGATCGACATCGCGCCCAAGCTCATGCCGGAGCTGGGCGAGAAGCTCGGCCGCAGCGCGCAGGAGATCCTGCAGCGGCGGGGCATCGAGATCTCCCTGGGCACCTCCATCGCCAAGGCGGGTCCCGAGGAGGTCACCTTCACCGACGGGCGGGTGATCCCGACCCGCACGCTGATCTGGACGGCCGGTGTCGTCGCCAGCCCGCTGATCGCCACGCTCGGCGCGGAGACCGTCAAGGGCCGGCTCGCCGTCGCGCCCGAGATGAACCTGCCCGGTCACGACGGGGTGTTCGCGCTCGGCGACTCCGCCGCCGTGCCCGACCTGGCCAAGGGCGACGGGGCCGTGTGCCCGCCGACCGCGCAGCACGCGCTGCGGCAGGGCCGGCACGTCGCCGAGAACGTCATCGCGTCGCTGCGCGGCCGGTCGCTGACGCCGTACAAGCACAAGGACCTGGGTCTGGTCGTCGACCTGGGGGGCACCGACGCCGTGTCCAAGCCGCTGGGCATCGAACTGCGGGGCCTGCCCGCCCAAGCCGTCGCCCGCGGGTACCACTGGTCGGCGCTGCGCACCAACGTGGCCAAGACGCGGGTGATGACCAACTGGCTGCTCAACGCGGTCGCCGGCGACGACTTCGTGCGCACCGGGTTCCAGGCCCGCAAGCCGGCACGGCTGAAGGACTTCGAGTACACGGACGCGTACCTGTCGCCCGAGCAGGTGCGGGAGCGGATCGCGGGGGCCGCCCGGCAGGAGTAGCCGGGCCGGCCGGGACCCTCCGCCACCGGCGTGCCATGCTGGAAAGCGGATCTTGGTCTGAGTCGGGAGAGAGTGCGACGGCGTGAGGGCAGCGGGACGCTCGGTGCGGACACGACTGCGGGACCGGGTCGCGGCGTCCGACCCCGGCCTGCTGCGCCTGACGGCCGGGCTGCGGACGGCCGGCGCCATCGCCCTCACCGTGGCCCTGCTGTCCCTGCTGGGCGCCGACGTGCACCTGCTGGTGGCGGGGGCCATCGCGGCGATGGTCGCCACCTTCGCGATCCGGGAGAAGCAGCTCGGCCCGCAGGCGCTCACGCTGGCCGCGGGGCTGCCCGTGGCGCTCGCGTCGGTGTCGCTGAGCGCGGTGCTCTCCACGCGTCCCGTCGTGGGCGACGCCTTCTTCGTCGTCCTGATCTTCTGCGCGGTCTACGGCCGCCGCTTCGGCGACCGGGGCACCGCGCTGGGGCTGATCGGCTTCCAGGTCTACTTCCTGTCCCTGTTCGTGGGCGCGACGGTCTCCGGGCTGCCCGAGCTGTGGGGCGCCATCGCGCTGGCGTTCGCCTGCAGTGCCGTCCTGCGCTTCGCGGTCGTGCCGGCGACGCCCGCGTCCGTCCTCATGCGCCTTCGGCTGGCCTTCCGGGCCCGGCTGGCGCAGCTGGTGGCCGCTCAGCTGGACCTGCTCGACGCGGGCGCGGACGACATGGACAAGGCGCTGGAGGCTGTGCGCGAGGGCACGGCGCGGCTGCACGAGACGGCCATGATGATCCAGGGCCGGCTGGAGGAGGGCACCCCGGACGAGTCGGCCGCGCGGCTGGTGCAGCGCCGCATCGCGGACGCCGAGATCGCCGCCGAGCGGCTCGGGCTGCTGCTGCTGACGGCCCGCAGCGCCCAGCGGGCCGACACGCTGACCCTGCACCTGCCGGGTGCGCCCGCCCCGTCGGTGGCCGTGCCCGCGGTGCCCGACGAGTCCACCGCCATGCTGCGCCGCGACCTCCAGGCGCTGCACACCCTGGTGCTGCGGTCCGGGGACGCGGGGACCGCGCTGGCCCACATGCGCAACCGCCTGCTCGGTTACCGCGACGAGGAGAACCTGCCGGCCGCGTCCCCGGCCGTGCAGGACGTCTTCCGCGGCATCGGCGAGGCGGCCCGCGCGGTGCTCGGACTGCGGATCGCGCTGGACGGGCCGCAGGACGAGTCGGACGACTCCCCCGCCACGGCCCGCTCCCGTGAGGAGCTGGACGCCGAGGAGGCGGCGATCGAGGGCGGCGCCGAGGAGTCCGCGCAGGAGGAGCAGACGGGGCTGCGCCGGCCCACCACGCGTGCGGCCGTGCAGGTCTCCGTGGGGTCCTCGCTGGCGATCCTGGGCGGTGAGCTGCTGTCCACCCAGCGGTGGTACTGGGCGGTGCTGACGTGCTGGATCGTCTTCATCAACACGTCCTCGACGGGCGAGATCCTGGTCAAGGGCTACCGTCGGCTGCTGGGGACCGTGTTCGGCGTGGTGGCCGGGATCGTGCTGGCCGGCCTGGTCGGCAACCACACCTGGACGGCGTTCGCCCTGGTGCTGGTGCTGATCTTCGCGATGTTCTACACGGCGCCGTTGTCGTACACGCTGATGTCGTTCTTCGTCACCGCGATGCTGGGGCTGCTGTACACGCTGCTGCACACCTACAGCCTCGACGTGCTGGTCCTGCGGATCGAGGAGACGGCCCTGGGCGCCTTCTGCGGGGTGGTGGCGGCGGCACTGGTGCTGCCGGTGCAGACCGACCGGCGCACCAACGAACTGCTGGAGACCGTCCTGGAGCGGCTCTCCGACGTCACGCAGGCGGCGGTCGGGCAGCTCAGCGGCGGGCCGGCGGACGACCTGCTGGACAAGGCGCGCGACCTGGACCAGGCGCTGGCGGACCTGCGGGCCGCCGTCCAGCCGCTGACCCACCCGGTCACGCCGCTGCGCAGCCGCCGGGACACGGCCCGGTACGTGGTGGCTCTGCTGGAGACGTGCGCGTACCACGCGCGGACCCTGGCGGCGACCGCCGAACTGCTGCCGACGCATCCGTCGATCGCGGCGGACCCGCGGCTGCGCGGGGCCGCCGGGCGCACGGTGCGCAACATCGAGGCGATCGCGGCCCGGGTCGCGGACGAACGGGCCGACGCGCTGGTGGAGACCGGCCCGAGCATCGCCTCGCTGCTGGGCTCGGACGCCGGAACACCGCGCTACGGCCGGATCACCGACCGCGTGCTGCGGCACCTGGAGCGGCTCGACGAGGCCGTGGTGGGCCTCGCCCGGCCGCTGGGCGTACGGGTGGGCCCGCCCCGGGCATGAGGCGGGCCGTCGTCCGGATCAGAAGTCGGTGGGCAGTCCGCTCACCTCGGCGATACCGCGCAGCTCCTCGGTCTGGCGGTGCCGTTCCTTGATGTAGTCGGCGATCTCGCCGAGCCGGACCGGGTCGGAGGCCGTGGAGGCGTCCGTGACGATCCTGACCGGGCCGGTGTCGTCGACGTCGAGTTCGATGACCTCGTTGTCCAGGCGGCCGGTGACGGCCGTGGCGATGACGAGGGCCACCTCGTCACGGACCTCCTGCGGCAGTTCGTCGTCGGTCCCGGAGTCGAGCGCGAAGTCGAGGCTGGACAAGCGTTCCTCGTCGATCGCCTGGAGCACCGGTTCCACCGTGCGGATCAGGAGGTCGTAGTCCTCCGTGTCCATCCGGATGCGCAGGAGGTCCAGGTACACGTCCACGGGACGGCCATCACCATGCGGAATCTCGGAATCGCTCATTGGCCTCGTGTTCCCCGTTCGGCGCGGATCAGACGCGGCGCCAGCGGGCCATGGCGAAGGAGAACACCCCGAACAGCACCAGCCCGACCGCGACGATCACCAGCAGCCAGGGGCCGAGCGGGGTGTCGGCGAAGGTGCGCAGGGTGTCGTCCAGCCCCTTGGCCTTGTCCGGTTCGAAGTCGACGGCGGCACGGACCGCGAAGACACCGGCCGCGGCGAACACCAGGCCGCGGGCCACGCCGCCGGCCACACCGGTGACGTCGACGAACTGCCGGGTGCGCCGGCTCATCTGGGCCATCCGCATCTTGTCGTGGTACTTGCGCGTCGCGGCCCGGAAGCCGATCCAGCAGCCGGCCCCGATGACGGCGATGCCCGCCGCCCCGACCAGCCACTGGCCGCCCGGCATCTCCATCACCTTGGCGGTGGCGTCGCGGGACTGCTGGTCGCTGTTTCCGCCGCCGTTCTGGTGGCGGGTGGCCGCGAAGGACAGGACGGAGTAGGCGACGAAGCTGTAGAACCCGAAGCGCACCGCCGCGAGCAGCCGCTTGCGGGGGCTGCGGCCGTCCTTGCCGACCGAGCCGAACACCACCTCGGACAGCCGCCACAGCGCCATTCCCACCAGGCCGATGCCCAGCGCCCACAGGAGCACCGCTCCGAAGGGCTTCTGGGACAGTTCCGCCAGGGCACCGCCGCGGTCGGCCTGTTTACCGGTGTCGCCGAAGGCGATCTGCACGGCCAGCGCACCGACCAGCAGGTAGATCACACCCCGGGCGCTCAGGCCCGCCCGCGCCGCCCCCTCGGTCACCGAACCCCGCGCCATGCGCCGCGCCCGGAACCCGTTCTGTGCCATCGCACTCGTGTTCATCTCGACCTCCCGGAGGTGCGGATGCCCCGGGTCGGGGGCCGCACACCCGGCGTGCGGGGCCGTGCCGGGCGGGCGGGTCGTCCGCGGGCCGCGCCTCGCACGCCCTTCGTGCCCCGGGCCGGCCGCGGCGGGCCGGGCGGCGTCAGGAGCGGCGCAGCCGCGCCCCGCGGGCGGTGCGCCCCAGGGCGTGCAGGTACTCCAGGGCGTCGAGGACGACCGTGCGGTCGTGCCAGGCCAGCCAGCGGCCGGCCTGGCCGCCCATGGTGTCGAGGGCCCTGGTCTGCTTGTCGGTCAGACCGGTCAGGGTGCGGTCCATGTGGGCCGAGACCATGCCGATGCACAGCCCGGAGTCGGTCGTCAGCGGAACGCTGTGGCACGCCCTGCTGCCGGCTTCGAGGATCGCCAGCCTGGCCGGTTCGGTGAAGACCGGGGCGCTCTCCACGTCCGGCACGGTCACCTGGGAGACGTCGCGGGCGGCCTGGGCGCAGGACGTGCCGTCCTCACCGACGTGGGCGAAGAAGTCGACGAACCGGTCCGTGAGCCCGGTGTGCTCCTCCATCCGCAGCCCGCCCCGGACGCGGTCGGCGAGCTGGACGTTGCCCATGGGGGTGCCGGTCACCGTCAGGGTGCGTGCGAGCACGGCCTTCAGGACGGCACCGCGGCTGCCGGAGTCGCGGTGCGCGGTGGTGAAGGTCAGTTCCGGCTGGGGCCGCCGGACCCGCCGGGGGAACCACAGCTGCTGCCCGGCGTCGGGCCGGTCCACGGTGAGCAGGGTGCCGGCCAGGGTCCGCAGCTTGACGTTGTAGCGCTGGGAGGCACGCTGCAGCAGGGCGAAGGCGCTCTCGGCGTCGGCCAGGCCGTAGCGCTCCCGCAGCATGCCCTGGGCCTGCGAGATCAGCGGGTACACCCGGGCGCGGGCCCGCAGGTCGCGCACCTCGGCCCGCAGCCGCTCCAGCTCGTCGTCGTCGGTCCGCCCCGCTGGGGACATAGGACTCCTCGCTGTCCGGGCGCCGGCGGGCCCGGCCGCGGCTGCCGCCGTCGGCCGGGCCCCTTGTTCAGGCTCGCCTTCCCCGCCGGGTCAGGCCCACACGTGTCAGGCCCACACCTGTCAGGCGCTGCCCGCGGCCGGGACGCGCGCTTCGGCGGCCGCGGGGGCGGGGACGGTCCCACGGGCGGGAACGGAGGCGGCCGCCAGCCACTGGTGGGCCGCCTCCAGGGCGCGTCGTACGTCCCGGGTGCCGGTGGTCACGCACAGCGTGTACGCCAGGTCGCGTGCCCGCGGGTTCGTCTCTGCGGGACCGTGGCCGGCGTCGGCGGCGGACAGTGCCTCGTACTCGTCGACGAGACGGCGCAGCACGGCGGGGTTGGGCCTCAGCATGGTTCGTTGCTCCTCGGTGGGATCCGGTGGGTCAGACCGTGGTGGAGGGGCCGCCGGTGCCCCGCTTCCCGGTCCGCTGCCCCAGCACCTCGTCGCGCACACGGGCGCAACTGCGGCTGATGAGGCGGGACACGTGCATCTGGGAGATGCCGAGCCGGTCGGCGATCCGGCTCTGGGTCATGTCTTCGAAGAAGCGCATGTAGAGGATGGCCCGTTCGCGCTCGGGCAGCCGGCGCAGGCCTTCCTTGGCGGACTCGCGGTCGATCACGATGTCGTACGACGAGTCGGCGGTGCCGAGGGTGTCGGCGAGGCTGTAGCCGTCGTCGTCCGTCGAGAGCTCGGCGTCGAGCGACAGGGTGCTGAAGCTCTCCAGGGCCTCCAGTCCGGCACCGACCTCTTCCTCGGTGAGGCCGGTGTGGCGGGCGAGGTCCGCCACGGAGGGCTCGGGGCTGCCGGGGTTCTGCGTGAGTTCACGCCGTGCCACCCGCACCTTGTTGCGCAGTTCCTGCACACGGCGGGGGACCCGCAGGGCCCACATGCGGTCGCGGAAGTGCCGCTTGACCTCGCCGGTGATGGTGGGGACGGCGTAGCTCTCGAAGGCGCCCCGGCCCGGGTCGAAGCGGTCGATGGCCTTGACCAGGCCCAGGGCGGCCACCTGACGCAGGTCCTCGAGGGACTCGCCGCGGTCGCGGAAGCGGCCGGCGATGCGGTGGGCCATGGGCAGCCAGAGGGTGACCAGTTCGTCGCGGACGGCGTCCCGCTCGGGGCCCTCCTCCAGTTCCGCCATCCGGGCGAACAGGGCTGCGGTGTCGGGGGCGTCGTCGTGACGCCGCCGGGTGGAGGTGGCCGTCGTTTCGGGCGTGCCGGGACGATGGGTGGGCGTATCGATGAGCATGCGGATTCGCTCCTGAACGGTCGTTTCAGGGATTGACCGCGGGAGGAACGCTGCCCGGAAACGCCGAAGAAGGCCTCCGGGGCAGCTGTACCGCTCCCGCTGGCGCGCCTCCGGTCCGAAGCACGAAATTGCGTCTGCCCCTACCCCGGGGCAGCAAACTCCACTGTGCCGAAGAATCCGAAATCCCGCTTTGCACATGTATCGCGGGAACGGTTCACGGCCGGCCCGGCGAGGCGTAGGTGAACGGGTCCGGGGCCTGCCGGACGAGGGGGACGACCGCGGTGATGCACTTGCCGCCGGCGGGCAGGTCGGACACGCGGATGTCGCGGGAGAGCCGGCAGACGATCGGCCAGCCGTTGCCGCCGTGCCGCGTGCGCCCGCGCGGGTCGGTGCGCGGCAGGGCCACGGGCAGCCTCTCGCTGCGGTCGCTGACGGACACGCGCACCCGGGAGCCGTCGACGTCCACCTGGAAGTCCGTGACCCCGCCGCCGTGCAGGATCGCGTTGCTGGTCAGTTCCGAGGCCACGAGCAGCGCGTCCGAGAGGGCGTCGGCGTCGCACGGGGTGCGGGCGGCGCGGCAGCGCTCGGCCACGGCCCGCCGCACGGCCAGGCGCGCCTCGGCGGGTTTGCGCGGCCGGATCCGTTCCGCCTCCGGCGGCTCGGTGAGGTAGAAGTCGGTCGTGTGCTCGTCGCACATCCTGCAGCTCCCTGGTCAGTGCGGACGGAAGCCGGATCCGGACCGCGCCGGGTGCCCGTCCGCACGCCGGGGTCCGCGGATCCACCGCTTCCTGCTGCCTGCCGCGGCCTGCGGGTCGTGCGCCCGGGGCGCCGCGGGTCTCCTGTTCGCGTCACCTCGCGCCGCAACTGCAAACCTCGGTTCGGCGGGAAAGGCACCTTCGGCCCAGGGCCGGACACCGGGGACGCCCCGGACGGCCGTGCCATCCCCGGGCGTTCACGGGGTACGCGGTGGTCATGACCGATGTGGTGGATTCCGACGAACTGCTGCGGCGCATCCAGCGTGCGAGGGAGTGCGCGCGGGAGGAGGAGCGCACGTGGCGGGCCAGGAGCGAGGAACTGGACGCGACCGACCCCCAGGGAGCCCGGGACGCCGCCGTGCGGCGGATGTCCTACGAGGCGGTGGTGCGGGTCCTGGACGAGATCGTGTCCCCGGGCCGGCACGCCGCGCAGACCTGACACGGCACCGGGCGGCGACCACCGGCGGACCCGGCCCGGCCGGCGGGCCGGGAGTCGTCGGGGACCTTGGGTCCGTTCGGGTGACCCGACGCGATCCGGGAGGGCCCGCCCCGACCGGTTCGCGCATTCGCTCCCGGGGACGACCCGGCCGCGTGCGCGAGGACGGCGTGGCCGGATCGCCGCGCACCCGGAGGCCGGGCGGCGGAGTCGCGGCCCGTGGACGGCCCGGCCGATTGCCCCGGTCCGTGCCGGGCACCCGCTGCGGATGACAGTCGACCACACCCGTGCACCGGTTCTGGAAGCCCTCGACGAGTACCGCGCGAAGGGACACCTGTCGTTCACCCCGCCCGGGCACAAGCAGGCCCGCGGCGCCGACCCGGAGGTCCGGCGGATCCTCGGGGACGCGGTGTTCCACGGGGACGTACTGGCCTCGGGAGGCCTGGACGACCGTCTCAAGCGGGGCCGGGTGCTGGAGCGGGCGCAGGAGCTGATGGCCGACGCGGTCCACGCCGACCACACGTTCTTCAGCACGTGCGGCAGCTCCCTGTCGGTGAAGGCGGCCATGCTGTCGGTCGCGGGCCCGCACGAGAAGCTGCTGATCGGGCGGGACGCCCACAAGTCGGTGGTGTCGGGCCTGATCATCTCCGGCATCGAGCCCGTGTGGGTCGAACCCCGCTGGGACCCCGAGCGGCACCTGGCCCACCCCCCGTCGGCCGAGGAGTTCGAGCGGGCCTTCGAGGCGCACCCGGACGCCCGCGGTGCCCTCGTCACCAGCCCCACGCCGTACGGCGGCTGCGCGGACCTGGAGGCGATCGCCGACGTCTGCCACCGGCGCTCCCGTCCGCTGATCGTGGACGAGGCTTGGGGCGCGCACCTGCCGTTCCACCCCGGTCTGCCCTCCTGGGCGATGGACGCGGGCGCGGACATCTGCGTGACGAGCATCCACAAGATGGGCAGCGGCCTGGAGCAGGGTTCGGTCTTCCACCTGCAGGGCGATCTGGTCCCGCCGGAGCTGCTCGGCATGCGCGCCGACCTGCTGGGCACGACCAGCCCGTCGGTGCTCATCTACGCCGGCCTCGACGGCTGGCGGCGGCAGATGGCGCTGGGCGGCGAGGAACTCATGGGCGGGGCGCTGGAGCTCGCGGCACAGGTGCGGGCGGCGATCGAGGAGATCGACGGCCTGCACGTCGACGACCGGGACGACTTCTGCGGCCCGGGCCGGGCCGACGACTTCGACCCGCTGCCCGGCGTGATCGACCTCTCCGGTCTGGGCATCACGGGCTTTCAGGCGGCCGACTGGCTGCGCGAGCACCGGCACGTCGACGCGCACCTGGTGGACCACCGCCGCATCGGCATGCAGATCACCCACGGCGACGACCGGGACACCACCGACGAACTGCTGGAGGCGCTCGGGGACCTGGCGCGGGCCGCCCGGGAGCTGCCGCGGGCGCCGCGGGTGGAGGTGCCGTCGCCCGCCGGGCTGCGCATGAAGCAGGCGCGGCTGCCGCGTGACGCGTTCTTCGGCCCGGCCGAGGCCGTGCCCCTCGCGGAGGCGGCCGGGCGGATCGCCGCGGAGATGATCACGCCCTACCCGCCGGGCATCCCGGCGGTCCTGCCCGGCGAGCGGCTCACCGAGCCGGTGCTGGCGTATCTGCGGACCGGGCTGGAAGCGGGCATGCACCTGCCGGACCCGACCGATCCGGACCTGGAGACGGTCCGGGTGCTCGACGAGCGGGCGTAGCGGCCCGGAAAGTGAAACGGGTCACCCAACCCGGTTTCCGGTGCGCACGCCCGCGCAAAATGGTTTACCGTTCACTCATACGTGGTGACGAGGTGGACCCCGCCGTCCTTCGTGCACCGCTGCGTACTGCCCTGGCTGGTTTCCCCCGTCCAGCCAGGGCTTTTTCATGCCCGGACCCGGCCGGCCCCGGCGGTGGCGGGCCCGGATCCGGGAAGTCGGCGACGCCGAGGTGCCCCGGTTCCCCCGAGCGGCTGAAATGGGCATAGGGACAGCACCCCAGTCGACCGCCCGGCGAGGAGCCCCGCATGACCAAAGCGATCAAACTCCTGACCGCCCTGCCCCCGCCCCAGCGGCAGCACCTGATGGAGCTCGCCCGGGAGGTCTCCTTCCCCGAGGACGCCCGGATCTTCGAGCCCGGCGGCACGGCCGACCGCTTCTGGGTCATCCGCTCCGGCGCCGTCTCCCTGGACCAGCAGGTCAACGCGCTGCAGCGGGTCACCGTCGCGAGCCTCGGCGCGGGCGACCTGCTCGGCTGGTCGTGGCTGTTCCCGCCGTACGTCTGGGACTTCGGCGCGGTGGCGTTCAGCCCGGTGCGGGCCTACGAGTTCGACGCGGGGGCCGTGCTGGAGCTGTGCGAGGAGGATCCTCGGCTCGGGCTGACGCTGGTGCGCAACGTCGCCGAGGTACTGGCACACCGCCTGGAGATGACCCGGGGCAAGCTGATGGAGCAGTACACGCTGCACCGGCGCGGGGCCCTGTGAGGCGTCAGACGCGGTAGCGCCGCAGCGCGGGGAAGGCGGCGGCCAGCACCAGCATCACGGCGACCACCAGCAGCCCGCCGCCCGCGACGGCGGTGCGGGGGCCGAAGGCGGACCCGGCGGTGCCGTGCAGGACGTCGGCCAGCCGCGGCCCGCCCGCCACCACGACGGTGAACACGCCCTGCATGCGCCCGCGCATCTCGTCGGTGGCGGCGGACAGCAGGATCGCCCCGCGGAAGACCATGGACACCATGTCGGCCACCCCGGCGAGCGCGAGGAACGCCACCGCGACCCACAGGCTGCGGCTCAGCCCGAACCCGGTGACCGCCGCGCCCCAGGCCACGACCGCCCCGATGACCATCCAGCCGTGCCACCGGGCCCGGGAGAAGGTGCCGGAGAACAGCCCGCCCAGCACGGCCCCGACGGGAATCGCGGCGAACAGCAGCCCGAGCGCGAGCCCCTCGCCCCAGGGCGCGAACGTCTGGGCGGCGAGCTGCGGGAACAGGGCGCGGGGCATGCCGAACACCATCGCCACGATGTCGGCGAGGAAGGACAGCAGCAGCACGGTGTGCCCGGCGATGTAGCGGAAGCCGGCGGCGATCTCCCGCAGCCCCGCCCGGCGCCGGGCCGTCGTGCCCGACAGGGGCGGCAGCGCCGGCAGCCGGTACACGGCCCACACCGTGACGCACAGGGCCAGGGCGTCGATGAGGTACAGCTCGGGCAGTCCGACGACGGGTATCAGGGCGCCGGCCAGCAGCGGGCCCGCGACCTGCCCGGTCTGCATCACGGTCGAGCCGAGCGCGTTGGCCGCGGGCAGTTCGTCCTCCGGCACGAGCCGGGCGATGGAGGCGCTGCGGGCGGGCGCGTTCAGCCCCCAGAATGCCTGCTGCATCGCCAGCAGCACCATGAGCGCGGCCACCGATTCCAGGCCGACGAGGGCCTGGAGCCAGAACAGCAGCGAGGTGAGCGCGATCCCGCAGTTGGTGATCAGCAGCAGTCTGCGGCGGTCCATGGTGTCGGCGATCGCCCCGCCCCACAGCGCGAACACGATCAGCGGGACCAGACCGGCCATGCTCGCCGCGCCCACCCACGCCGAGGAGCCGGTGATGTCGTAGATCTGCTTGGGCACGGCGACGGCGGTGAGCTGGCTGCCGACGGCCGTGACGATGGTGGAACTCCACAGCCTGCGGTAGGCCGGGCGGCGCAGCGGGCGGGTGTCCATGGCCCAGCGCCGCCAGCCGCGCCGCCGGGGCGTCTCGGGTGCGGTCTCCCGCTCGTCGGTCCTGCTCTCGCTCGCGTCCACGCGCCGCTTCCTCGATGCTCGTTACATCTTTCCGGCCGGGGATCACTATCGCACCGGTCGCCGCACCGGCGGCGGGCGGTCTCAGCTTCCGGCGATGAGGACGGTGCCGAGCACGATCATGGTGGCGGCGACCAGACCGTCCAGCACGCGCCAGGCGGCGGGGCGGGCCAGGAACCGGCCGAGCATCCGGGCACCGAAACCCAGGGCGGTGAACCAGCACAGGCTGGCGAGCACGGCCCCGACACCGAACGTCCAGCGCAGGGAGCCGTGGTCGGCGGCGACGGACCCGAGGAGGAAGACGGTGTCGAGGTAGACGTGCGGATTCAGCCAGGTCATCGCCAGGCAGGTCAGCACGGCCCGGCGCACGGAGCCCGCCGCCTCCCCCTCCGCCCGCAGCGCCCCGCCCTCGGGCCGGACCACCCGCCGGGCGGCGAGGGCGCCGTAGCACAGGAGGAACGCGCCGCCGATCCAGCCGACCGCGCGCAGCGCGCCCGGCCACGCCACCACCACCGCTCCGACCCCGCCGACGCCGAGCGCGATGAGCAGGGCGTCGGACAGGGCGCAGATGCCGACGACGGCGACGACGGCCTGGCGGCGGATCCCCTGGCGCAGCACGAAGGCGTTCTGGGCGCCGATGGCGACGATGAGGGACAGTCCGGTGCCGAACCCGGCGGCGCCGGCGGTGAAGGTGCTGGTCATGGCGCCGACGCTACGGACACCGCCCCTGCCGGTCCAGCTAAGGATTCTTACGTATCGTTAGCACGCGTGATGACGACCGATCTCCCGCTGGACCAGGTGCGCACGCTGCTCGCGGTGGTGGACGAGGGGACGTTCGACGCGGCGGCGGCCGCCCTGCACGTGACGCCGTCCGCGGTCAGCCAGCGGGTGAAGGCGCTGGAGCAGCGCACGGGCCGGGTGCTGCTGCTGCGGACCAAGCCGGTGCGGCCGACGGAGTCGGGCGAGGTGCTCGTCCGGCTGGCCCGCCAGGTGGCGCGGCTGGAGCACGACGCGTACGCGGAGCTGGGCCTCAGCGGCGGCGGGGAGCCCACGCGGGTCTCGGTCGCGGTGAACGCGGACTCGCTGGCGACCTGGTTCCTGCCGGTGCTCACGCGGGTGCCGCCCGAGGCCCGGCTCTGCTTCGAGCTGCGCCGCGAGGACGAGGACCACACGGCGGCGCTGCTGCGCGAAGGGGTGGTGATGGCGGCGGTGACCTCGTCGCCGGACGCCGTGCCGGGTTGCTCGGTGCGCGCCCTCGGACGCATGCGCTACCTCCCCGTGGCCGCCCCGGACTTCGCCGCGCGCCACCTGAGCGTCCCCCTGGCGCGGGCGCTGGCCGAGGTGCCGGTGGTGGTCTTCGACCGGCGGGACGACTTCCAGGACGGTTTCGTCCGCCGGCTCACGGCGGGCCGGAGCGGCGCGAGTGCGCTGCGGCAGTACGTGCCGACCTCGGAGGGGTTCGCCGAGGCGGTCGCGGCCGGGCTCGGGTGGGGCCTGGTGCCCGAGGCCCAGGCGGAGCCCCTGCTGCGGGAGGGCCGGCTCGTGGGCATCGCGCCGGACCGGGCCGTGGACGTGCCGCTGTACTGGCAGCAGTGGAAGCTCGACTCCCCCGCCCTCGCCCGGGTCGCGCGGACGGTGACGGCGGTCGCCGCCGAAGCGCTGCGAGCGTAGAGAACTCCGGCTCTCATGCCTCCCGGCAGGCGTCCAGCCGGGCCTGGGCGCTGTCCAGCAGCATCTCCAGGGCCGTCGGGTAGGCGCTGGTGACCATGCGGGTGGCGAGCAGGGGTGCCGCCTCGGCGATGCGGGGATGCGTGGCGGCGGGCAGCCGGGCGTAGGTCGAGCCCCACATCTCCTCGTCGGAGCGGAGCGAGTCGGCGGGCAGCGCGAGCGAGGCGGCGTCCAGCGCGGCCAGTCCGAGGGTGGTGTCGATGAAGGCGTGGTAGACCCGCACCGCCTCGGGCAGGGGGAAGCCGGCGGTGCGCAGGACGTCGAGCACCGCCTCGTCGGCCGTGATCTCGCTGCTCCGGCCGGAGACCCGGCTCGCGGTGAGCACCGCCGCCTGCGGGTGCTCGACGTACGCGGCGTGCACCCGCAGCCCGAAGGAGCGCAGGTCGGCCCGCCAGTCACCGGTGCGCCGCCAGCCGTCGAGCGCCTGCCCGATGAGGGCGTCGCCGATGGCGAGGGTGAGGTCGTCCATGCCGCGGAAATACCGGTAGAGGGTGCTCGGGTCGGCGTCCAGGGCGAGGCCGAGCCGGCGGGCGGTCAGTCCGGCGCTGCCGTGCTCGCGCAGCATGCGCAGCGCGGTCTCGACGATCAGCTCCTCGGACAGGACCGTGCCGCTCTTGGTGGGCCGGCGCCGGCGGCGCTTGCCCTCGGGCACCACGGGTTTGGGCACGGTGTGCTCCCTCCTGGGTCCTGAGCAGGCCCTGAGCTCCAGCTTCGCCATGAGACTCCAGGTCCCCGGCCTGCGGGTCACCAGCCCGCGAGTCTTATGCCAACGTCATTGACCTTAAGGCACGGGGCGGCGTTGTATCTCTCCCAAGGCGCGTCACGTTCTTCGCAAAGAGGGAGTTTCTGTCATGCGTGTACTGCTCGTGGGTGCCGGCGGTGTCGGCGGTGCGATCACCCGGATCGCGGCCCGGCGGCCGTTCTTCGAGGCCATGGTGGTGGCCGACTACGACCCGGAGCGCGCCGAGGCGGCCGTCGCCGCGCTCGGCGGGGACTCCCGGTTCACCTCGGAGCAGGTGGACGCGAGCGACGAGGCGGCCGTCTCCCGGCTGCTCGCGTGGCACCGCTGCGACGTCCTGCTCAACGCCACCGATCCGCGCTTCGTGATGCCGCTCTTCCGCGCGGCCCGTGCCGCCGGTGCCACCTACCTCGACATGGCGATGTCCCTGTCCCGCCCGCACGCCGAGCTGCCCTACGCGCAGTGCGGGGTCAAGCTGGGCGACGAGCAGTTCGAGCAGGCGGCCGACTGGGAGAAGGAGGGCCTGCTGGCCCTGGTCGGCATGGGCGTGGAGCCGGGCCTGTCCGACGTGTTCGCCCGGTACGCCGCCGACGAACTCTTCGACGAGATCGAGGAGATCGGCATCCGGGACGGCGCGAACCTGACCGTCGACGGGTACGACTTCGCCCCGTCCTTCAGCATCTGGACCACGATCGAGGAGTGCCTCAACCCGCCGGTGGTCTACGAGAGCGACCGGGGCTGGTTCACCACCGAGCCCTTCAGCGAGCCGGAGGTGTTCGACTTCCCCGAGGGCATCGGCCCGGTGGAGTGCGTGAACGTGGAGCACGAGGAGGTGCTGCTCGTGCCGCGCTGGGTCGATGCCCGCCGGGTGACCTTCAAGTACGGCCTGGGCCGTGAGTTCGTGGAGACGCTGAAGACGCTGCACCTGCTAGGGCTGGACCGCACCGAGCCGGTGACCGTGCCCGGGCCGGACGGTCCGGTGGCCGTCTCACCCCGGGACGTGGTCGCCGCGTGCCTGCCCGACCCGGCGACCCTGGGCGAGCGGATGCACGGCAAGACCTGTGCGGGCACGTGGGTGCGGGGCGTCAAGGACGGCGAGCCGCGCGAGGTGTACCTCTACCACGTGGTCGACAACCAGTGGTCGATGACCGAGTACGGCTCGCAGGCCGTGGTGTGGCAGACCGCCGTCAACCCCGTGGTGGCGCTCGAACTCCTCGCCACGGGCGCCTGGTCGGGCACCGGTGTGCTCGGTCCCGAGGCGTTCCCCGCCCGGCCGTTCCTGGACCTGCTGACGGCCTACGGTTCCCCGTGGGGCATGCGCGAGCAGTGACGGTTCGTCCGGAAACCCCGGTTTCACCGCGCATCGACAGGTGACCCGAACAGAAGTGAGCATCCGAAACTGCACATTTCTACCGCGATGCAGGTGACTTTGATGGACAACTGGCGACACCACGCTTCCTGCCGGACCGAGGACCCCGAGCTGTTCTTCCCGATCGGCACCTCCGGCCCGGCCCTGTTGCAGACCGAACAGGCCAAGGGGGTGTGCCGGCGTTGCCCGGTGCAGGAGCAGTGCCTGCAGTGGGCGCTGGACACCGGGCAGTCCATCGGAGTGTGGGGCGGGACCAGTGAGGACGAGCGCCGTGCGCTGAAGCGCCGCGCCGCCGCCCGCCGCCGCTCCGGCTGAATCCCGCCCCCCCTCCCCCTGGGGGTCAGCTGCGCCGCAGCGTCCCCCAGGGGTTCTCCTGCCGGGCCACCTCCACCTTCGCCTCGTCGATCACGTTCTGGTCGATCCGGCACAGCGGCCGGGCCTCGACGACCAGCGGCTCGTTGTCCGGCCCGCGGGCCGCTTCCCGCCCCGCGAGCACCCAGGGCTGCACCCCGGGCCCCTTCTCGTGCGGCAGGTGGGCGTAGTCGAACAGGCGGCGCGCCACCCACAGGCGGACCGGCCGGTCCGCCCACCACTCCTCGACGCCGAGCGGGTTGGCGGACAGACCCGGCATCTGCACACCGGTCAGGTCGTCCTTGCTGGACACTCTGCGCAGGTCGGTCTCCGGGCCGCGGGACCAGCGGACGTACAGGCCGTCGTGCTGTTCGACCAGTTCGGCGAGTTCGTCGAGTGTGCGCACGACCGGCAGGTCGTCCGTCGCGCTCATGTCGTGACCTCCTCGTTCGGCGCTGTCGGCGGACGGAGTACCCGCCGGACGCACGCGGAATCTGCCGTTTCGCACCGGGCGGTGGGGGCGGCCCGACGGGGTTACGCTCGCTGCACGCCACCGCCCCCGGGAGGAGCCGACCATGAGCGTGCGCGTGCGCCGTGTCTACGACCCCGCCGAGCCCGAGGACGGGGTCCGGGTCCTCGTCGACCGGCTGTGGCCGCGCGGACTGGCGAAGGACGCGGCGCGGGTCGACGAGTGGCCGAAGGCGCTCACCCCGTCGGCGGAACTGCGGCGCTGGTACCACGCGGGCGAGGGCGGTTACGGGGAGTTCGCCGAGCGGTACGAGGCGGAACTGGCCGCCGCCGAGGCGGCCGAGGCCCTCGACGGGGTGCGCGCGCTGGCCCGCGAGGGCGACGTGACACTCCTGACGGCGTCGAAGACCCCGGACGAGAGCCACGCCACGGTACTCGCCCGCCTCCTCACCACCTGAGACGAGCGCCCCGGCCGCCGTGGAACGCCCCGGGCACGGTCGGACCGGCCGTCTCCGCCGGCGTCGAGCTGCCCCGGCCGGGTGAGACCGGCCGTCCCTGCCCGCGTCGAGCCGACACGGGCGAGGTGAAGCCGGCCGCCCCCAGCGCCCTCGGACGGTCCCGGCGTGGTGAGGCCACTGCCCGCGCCGGTGTCAGGCGGTCTGCCGCGCCGCTGCCCGGCCGGCCGCGCGGCCGGAGAAGAGGCAGCCGCCGAGGAAGGTGCCCTCCAGCGCGTTGTAGCCGTGTACGCCTCCCCCGCCGAAACCGGCGACCTCGCCCGCCGCGTACAGGCCCTCGACCGGCTTGCCGTCGGCCCCCAGGGCACGGGAGTCGAGGTCGGTCTGGATGCCGCCGAGGGTCTTGCGGGTGAGGACGTGCAGCTTGACGCCGATCAGCGGGCCCGCCGCCGGGTCGAGGATGCGGTGCGGCGTGGCGACCCGGCCGAGGCGGTCGCCGATGTAGCGGCGGGCGTTGCGGATGCCCTGCACCTGGGCGTCCTTGGCGTAGGGGTTGGCGATCTGCAGGTCCCGGGCCTCGATCTGGCGCTTGACGGTCTCGGCGTCGAGCAGGGGCTCGTCGGTGAGGGCGTTCATCTTCTCCACGAGCTGCTCGATGCCGGGCGCGGTGACGAAGTCCGCGCCCTTGCGCAGGAACGCGTCGACCGGTCCGGGCGCGCCCTTGCCGAGGATGCGCTCCTTCAGGAAGCCGGCGCGGTCCTTGGCGGTGATGTCGGGGTTCTGCTCCGAGCCCGACAGCGCGAACTCCTTCTCGACGATCTTCTGCGTCAGGATGAACCAGGAGTGGTCGTACCCGGCGATGTCCTCGGTGGTGCGCAGGTGCCGGAGGGTGCCGAGGGTGTCGTAGCCGGGCAGGTACGGGCCGGGCAGCCGGCGGCCGAGGGCGTCGAACCACAGGGAGGACGGGCCGGGCAGGATGCGGATGCCGTGGCCGGGCCAGATCGGGTCCCAGTTCCGCAGGCCCTCGGTGTAGTGCCACATGCGGTCCCGGTTGACCAGGCGTGCACCGGCCCGGGCGCTGATGTCCAGCATCCGCCCGTCGACGTAGGCCGGGACGCCGGTCACCATCTCCTTGGGCGGGGTGCCGAGGCGCTCGGGCCAGTGCCGGCGGACGATGTCGTGGTTCGCTCCGATGCCGCCGCTGGTGACGACGACGGCCTGGGCGGTCAGTTCGAACTCGCCCGCCGCCTCACGGCTGGAGGCGACCCCGCGCGGTGAACCGTCCTCGGCCAGGAGTGTGCCGCGCACGCCCCGCACCGCGCCCTCCTCGACGACCAGGGCGTCGACCCGGTGGCGGTGGTGGAAGGCGAGCAGCCCGTCCGCGGCGGCCTGCCGGGCGTGGCGGACGAAGGGCTCGACGACGCCGGTGCCGGTCCCCCAGGCGATGTGGAAGCGGGGCACGCTGTTGCCGTGCCCGTGCGCGGTGAGGTCGCCGCGCTCGGCCCAGCCGACGGTGGGCAGGAACGTGATCCCGTGGCCTGCGAGCCAGGACCGCTTCTCCCCCGCGGCGAACTCGACGTAGGCGCGGGCCCAGCGCACCGCCCAGGAGTCCTCGTCGTCCAGCCGGTCGAAGCCGGCGCTGCCGCGCCAGTCGCTCCAGGCCAGGTCGAAGGAGTCCTTGATGCCCAGGCGCCGCTGCTCGGGCGAGCCGACGAGGAAGAGCCCGCCGAAGGACCAGAAGGCCTGGCCGCCCAGGTTGGCGGCGTTCTCCTGGTCGACGAGCGCGACCTTCCGGCCCCTGCTGGTGAGTTCGTGTGCCGCGACCAGGCCGGCGAGGCCCGCTCCGACGACGATGACATCGGCGTCCATGGCGACCGTTCCCTTCTTCAGTTCTGCACGTGGCCAAGGGTGCCGCTGCCGTCGGTCAGCAGGGCCGTGAGCAGTTGTTTCAGCCAGGCCCGGGCGTGCTCGGCGTCCCGGTCCAGCAGCAGTTGCACGGTGACGCCGTCGTAGGCCGCGACCACGGCGTGGGCGGCCCCGTCGGTGCCGCCGAGGACGGCGGGCAGCGGGGTGCGGCCGCGGGCCCGCGCGAGCCGGTCGGCGATCGCACCGCGCAGCCGCGCCCGGTGTTCCAGCAGGGTGCGGGCCACTTCCGGGTGGCGCGCGGCGTGCACGAGGAAGTCCGTCTTGACCAGCAGCCAGTCGCGGTCCAGGAGCAGGACGTCGGTGACGCGGTCCACGGTGGCCGGGACGTCGAGGCCGGGGCCGTCCAGTGCCAGGGCCCCGGCGACCTGCCCGGCGATCAGCTCGGCCCGCTCCTGGTAGAGGGCGAAGAACAGCTCGTCGAGGCTGGAGAAGTTGGAGTAGAAGGCACCTCTGCTGTAGCCGGCCGCTTCGCAGATCTCCTCGATCGAGACGCGCCCGAAGCCCTTGGCCGCGAAGACGGCGAACGCCGCCTCCAGGAGCTTGGCACGGGTGCGCACCCGGCGCCGGGTCACCCGGCCGGTCGCTGCCTGCACGGTGGCCTCCTTTCGATACGGGAATGTATGGGATACACCGCTGTATCGAAAGGGCCGTGCCCACAATGGAACATCTTTTCGATTGCGAGGTACGCTGCAGGCATGCACCTCCAGGGCTCCCTCTTCGACCAGACCGACGAGCTGCGCCTCGGTCCGCTCGACGGAATCCGCCGCACCGGGCTCGGCCTCGGTGCCTGGCTCGACGTGCTGCCCGGGTGGCTCTCCGGCTCCGACGCGCTGTTCGAACAGCTCGCCGCCGAAGTGCCGTGGCGGGCGGAGCGGCGCCAGATGTACGACCACGTCGTCGACGTGCCGCGCCTGCTGGCGCACTACGGCGCGGGTGAGGTCCTGCCGCACCCGGTGCTGGCCCAGGCGCGGGACGCGCTGAGTGCCCACTACGCCGAGGAGCTGGGCGAGCCGTTCGCCACGGCCGGCCTGTGCTACTACCGCGACGGCCGGGACAGCGTCGCCTGGCACGGCGACCGGATCGGGCGCGGCGCCCGCGAGGACACCATGGTCGCCATCCTGTCCGTCGGAGCGCCCCGGGACCTGCTGCTGCGGCCGCTGGGCGGCGGCAGCACCGTGCGGCACCCGCTCGGCCACGGCGACCTCGTGGTGATGGGCGGGTCCTGCCAGCGCACCTGGGAGCACTCGATCCCCAAGAGCAGCCGGGCCTCGGGGCCCCGCATCAGCATCCAGTTCCGTCCGCACGGCGTGCGCTGACCCCCGCGCGCGACGGCGGTCCCGGCCCCGTCGCCCCGCACCCGCCGCCTCCGCCCCGGCGGCGGTCTGGTTTCCTGTCCCCCGTCGGTACCGGCGGTCACACGGACACAGGGCGGGGCGATCATGCGGGCGGACGTGCACCACGTCGCGGACGGCACCTATCTGGTGCACGGCTCGAACACGAACTGGGTGATCCTCACCGAGGGGGACGCCGTCACGCTGATCGACACCGGCTATCCCGGTGACCGTGAACAGGTCCTCGCCTCCCTCGCCCAGGTGGGCAGCGCGCCGGAGGCCGTCACGGCCGTGCTGATCACCCACGCGCACAACGACCACCTGGGATCCGCCGAGCACCTGAGCGCCGCCCACGGCACTCCGGTGTACCTGCACGAAGCCGAAGTCCCGCACGCGCGGCGGGAGTTCCTGCACCAGGTGTCCGTCGGCACGGTGCTGCGCAACGGCTGGCGGCCGGGCGTGCTGCCGTGGGCGGTGCACGCGCTGCGCTCGGGCGGCACCGCCCACGTCCCCGTCACCGCGCCGCTGCCCTTCCCGAGTCAGGGCGCCCTGGACGTGCCCGGACGGCCGGTCCCCGTGCACACCCCGGGCCACACCGACGGGCACTGCGCCTACCACCTGCCGGGCACGGGCGTGCTGGTCTCGGGCGACGCCCTGGTCACCGGGCATCCCACCGCCCGCGCCGAGGGGCCGCAGCTGCTGCCGGACATGTTCCACCGCGAGCGCTCCCGCGCCGTGGCGTCCCTCGACGTCCTGGCGGACCTGGAGGCCGAGGTGCTGCTGCCCGGGCACGGCCCGGTGCACCGCGGCCCGGTACGCGACGCCGCGCTGAGGGCCCGGGAACGCGCCCTCTAGAGTGAGGCGACGATCGGCGGCGAGACGAGGACGACCGGCCCATGGCACTGCAGATCAGCGCGACCAACCCGGAGCACCCCGCGCTCCTGCTGGAACTGCCGTGGGACGTACCGCTGGAGGAGTGGCCCGAGCAGTACCTCGTCCCGCTGCCGCGCGGCATCTCCCGGCACGTGGTGCGCTACTCGCGGGCCGGGGACGAGGTGATCGCCGTCAAGGAGCTGGCCGAGCGGCCCGCCCTGCGCGAGTACGAACTGCTGCGCGACCTGGACCGCATCGGCATCCCGGCGGTGGACCCGCTGGCCGTGGTCACCGGCCGCACCGACGCCGACGGCGCCCCGCTGGAGAGCGTCCTGGTCACCCGGCACCTGGGCGGCTCGATGCCGTACCGCTCGATGTTCGAGACGACCATGCGCCCGGCCACCATGCACCGGCTGATGGACGCCCTCGCCGTGCTGCTGGTGCGGCTGCACCTGGCCGGGTTCGCCTGGGGCGACTGCTCACTGTCCAACACCCTCTTCCGGCGCGACGCGGGTGCCTACGCGGCCTACCTCGTGGACGCCGAGACCGGTGACCTGCATCCGCAGCTCAGCCAGGGGCAGCGCGAGTACGACCTCGACCTCGCCCGGGTCAACATCAGCGGGGAATTGCTGGACCTGGAGGCGTCCGGGGCGCTGCACCCGTCCGTGGACCCGATCGAGTTCGGCACGGAGATCTGCGCCCGCTACCGCGGCCTGTGGGACGAGCTGACGCGCACCTCGGTGTACCCGGCGGGCAAGTACCACTACATAGAACGCCGCATCCGCCGCCTGAACGACCTCGGCTTCGACGTCGCGGAGATGCAGATCGAGCACGCCGCGAACGGCGACACCGTCACCTTCGTGCCGAAGGTCGTCGACGCGGGCCACCACCAGCGCCAGCTGCTGCGCCTGACCGGGCTGGACACCGAGGAGAACCAGGCCCGGCGGCTGCTCAACGACCTGGAGAGCTGGATGGCCACCCAGGACGACTACGAGCCGGCGGACCCTCCCCCGAGTTCTCGGCTTCGCTCGAACAAGGGGGACCCCCACGGCGCCAGGCCGGAGGTGCTCGCCCACCGCTGGGTGCGGGAGGTGTTCCGGCCGACCGTGCGGGCCGTGCCGCCGGAGCTGCGCGGCGCCATGGAACCGGCGGAGATCTACCACCAGCTCCTGGAACACCGCTGGTACCTCTCCGAGCGGGCCCAGCAGGACATCGGGCTGGACACGGCCGTCCGCGACTACATCGACCACGTCCTGCCCACGGCGAGCGAGACCCCGCAGCCGGCGCAGGACTGAGCTACCGCGCCGGCGCGGTGTGCGGCACCACCGCCACGGGGCAGTCCGCGTGGTGCAGCACGCCGTGGGCGACCGAGCCGATCCGCGCGCCGACGGCCGTACGGCGGGCCCGGCGGCCGACGACCATCAGCTGGGCGGTCCCGGCCACCGACAGCAGCACCTGCCCCGCGCTGCCCATCTCGACGTGCTCCACCACGGGCACGTCGGGGAACCGCTCCCGCCAGGGCCGCACGGCGTCGGCCAGGCCCTTCTTCTCGTAGGGCTCCAGCCCTCCGGCCTCGTCGAGGAGCTTCAGGGAGGCGGGGCTGTAGGCGAACAGCGGCGGCAGCGTCCAGGCGCGGACGACCCGTACGGTCGCCCCGCGCGCGGCGGCCGTCTCGAACGCGAAGCGCAGCACCTCGGCGCTGTCCTGCGGGTCGCCCTGCTGCCCGACGACGATCTCGCGTCCGGCCGCCTCGCCCGACGGCCGGTCGGCGGCCCGGACCAGCACCACCGGGCGGGTGGCCTCGGCGATGACCTGCTGGCCGACCGAGCCGAGCAGGAAGCCGACGATCGGGCCGTGCCCGCGCGAGCCGAGCACCAGCGCCTCGGCGCCGGACGCGGCGGCGGCCAGGGTGCCGACGGCCTCGCCCTGGACGACGTCCGTGGTGACCTTCAGGCCGGGATGCCGTTCGGTGACGGTCGCGACCGCCTCGTCCACCGCCCCGCGCACCCACTCGGCCTGCCGGTCCGCGTCGCCCCGGACCTCCGCCGGGAGCGCCTCCTGGTCCTCCACCCGCCAGGCGTGCACCACATGCAGCGGCCGGTCGCGCCGTACCGCCTCGCGGGCGGCCCAGCCGAGGGCTGCGAGGCTCTCCTGCGATCCGTCGAGCCCTGCGGTGATCGGGCGTGTCATGCGGCTGCCTCCTGGGGTGAGCGTCGGACGATGCCGATCAGTCTCCCCCACCCCGCCGCGGCCGTGTGGAGCGGATCTCCTTGTCGGAGCGCGGGGCGGCGATCGAACATACGATGGGCGGAGGTCGGCGCGGCGCCCCGGGGACGCCGTGCCGTAAGTCGACCGCCCGGTGCTGGGGGACGCATGACACAGGCCGCCGAATCGGCGCGGACCGTCATCATGACCGTGGACGACGATCCGGGGGTCTCGCGGGCCGTGGCCCGCGACCTGAGGCGGCGCTACGGCGCGACGTACCGGATCGTGCGGGCCGAGTCCGGCGCGTCCGCGCTGGAGGCGCTGCGGGAGCTGAAGCTGCGCGGCGACCTGGTCGCGGTGATCCTCGCCGACTACCGGATGCCCCAGATGAACGGCATCGAGTTCCTCGAGCAGGCGCTGGACGTCTATCCGGGCGCCCGCCGCGTGCTGCTGACGGCGTACGCCGACACCAGCGCGGCGATCGACGCGATCAACGTCGTGGACCTCGACCACTACCTGCTCAAGCCGTGGGACCCGCCCGAGGAGAAGCTGTACCCGGTGCTGGACGACCTGCTCCGGGCGTGGCGCTCCAGCGACTTCCGGCCCGTGCCCGCCACGAAGGTCGTGGGCCACCGCTGGTCGGCCCGCTCCTCGGACGTGCGGGAGTTCCTCGCCCGCAACCAGGTGCCCTACCGCTGGTACTCCTCCGACGAGCCGGAGGGGCGGCGGCTGCTGGCCGCGGCCGGCGAGGACGGGCTGCGGCTGCCCGTGGTCGTCACCCCCGACGGGACGCCGCTGGTCGAGCCGGAGCCCGTCGACCTGGCCGCGAAGGTCGGGCTGGCCACCACGCCGACCGCCGACTTCTACGACCTCGTGGTGATCGGCGGCGGCCCGGGCGGCCTCGGCGCGGCGGTCTACGGCGCCTCCGAAGGACTGCGGACGGTGCTGGTGGAGCGGTCGGCGACCGGCGGCCAGGCCGGGCAGAGCTCCCGCATCGAGAACTACCTCGGCTTCCCCGACGGCGTGTCGGGCGCGCAGCTCACCGACCGGGCCCGGCGGCAGGCGGCGAAGTTCGGCGCCGAGATCCTCACGGCGCGCGAGGTGACGGCGCTGGAGGCCAACGGAGCCGCCCGGATCGTCCGCTTCTCCGACGGCTCCGCGGTCGCCGCGCACAGCGTGATCCTCGCGACCGGCGTCTCCTACCGGCAGCTGGCGGCGCCCGGCTGCGCGGACCTGACCGGCTGCGGCGTGTACTACGGGTCGGCCCTGACGGAGGCGCCCGCCTGCCAGGACCAGGACGTGTACATCGTCGGCGGCGCCAACTCGGCCGGGCAGGCGGCGATGTACCTCTCGCGCGGCGCCAAGTCGGTGACGCTGCTGGTGCGCGGGGAGTCGCTGGCGGCGTCCATGTCGCACTACCTCATCCAGCAGATCGAGGAGTCCCCGAACATCCAGGTCCGCACCCGCACGGTCGTCGAGGAGGCACACGGCGACGGGCACCTGGAGCGGCTGACCCTGCGCGACGTGGACGGCGGCGGATCCGAACAGGTCGACGCGCAGTGGATGTTCGTGTTCATCGGCGCGGCCCCGCTGACGGACTGGCTGGACGGGACGGTGCTGCGCGACGAGCGCGGGTTCATCCTGGCCGGGCCGGATCTGACCCCGGACGGGCGGCCGCCGCACGGCTGGGAGCTGGACCGGCCGCCGTACCACCTGGAGACCAACGTGCCCGGGGTGTTCGTGGCGGGCGACGCCCGCTCGGAGTCCGCGAAGCGGGTCGCGTCCGCCGTCGGAGAGGGAGCCATGGCCGTGATGCTCGTCCACCGGTACCTGGAGCAGTCGTGAGCGGGGCGTGCGTGCCGTGCAACCCCGAGGAGATCGGCGCGCTGTTCCTCTTCGAGAAGCTCACGCCCGAACAGCTCGGCCGGCTGTGCGCCGAAGGGCGGGTGGAGCGGTTCGAGCCCGGGCCGGTGTACACCGAGGGTGAACCCGCCACCTGCTTCTACGTGATGCTCGACGGCACGGTCGTGCTCTACCGCAGGGTCGGCGGGGACGACGTGGAGGTCACCCGGACCTCCCAACGCGGGGTGTACGCGGGGGCGATGCAGGCGTACCTCGGCGACCGGGTGCGGCAGGTCTACAACAACTCGATGCGCGTCACGGAGCCGACCCGGTTCTTCGTGCTGCCCGCCGACACCTTCGCGACCATCATGCAGGAATGGTTCCCGATGGCGGTGCACCTGCTGGAGGGGCTGTTCTTCGGCTCGAAGAACACCCAGCGGATGATCGGCCAGCGCGAGCGGCTGCTGGCGCTCGGCTCGCTGTCCGCCGGTCTCACGCACGAGTTGAACAACCCGGCGGCCGCGGCGGTGCGGGCGACGGCGACCCTGCGGGAACGGGTCGGCAAGATGCGGCACAAGCTGGCGGTCATCGCGCAGGGCTCGTACTCCCCCGAGGTGATGGCGAAGCTCATCGACATCCAGGAGCGGACCGCCGAACGGGTCGCCAAGGCGCCCACGCTCAGCCCGCTGGAGGCCGCCGACCGGGAGGACGAGCTGACCGACTGGCTCGACGACCGGGGCATCCCCGAGGGCTGGCGGATCGCGCCCACGTTCGTGCAGGCGGGCCTGGACGTGGACTGGCTGGAGCAGGTCGCCACGGCGGTGGACGAGGACATGCTGCCGAGCGCGGTCGGCTGGCTCAACTACACCGTCGAGACCGAGCTGCTGATGGACGAGATCAACGACTCGACCACCCGCATCTCCCATCTGGTCGACGCGGCGAAGCAGTACTCGCAGCTGGACCGGGCGCCCTTCCAGAACGCCGACGTGCACGAACTCCTCGACTCCACGCTGCTGATGCTGTCGGGCAAGATCGGCCGCGACATCGAGGTGGTCAAGGAGTACGACCGGACCCTGCCGAGGATCCCGGCCTACCCGGCGGAGCTCAACCAGGTGTGGACGAACCTCATCGACAACGCGGTCGCGGCGATGCACGGCGCGGGCGGGCACGGGACGCTGACCGTGCGCACGGCCCGGGAGAACGACCGGTTGCTGGTGGAGTTCCGGGACACCGGTGTCGGCATCCCGGCGGAGCACCGGGAGCGGATCTTCGATCCGTTCTTCACGACGAAACCGGTGGGCGAGGGGACCGGACTGGGTCTCGACATCTCCTGGCGGATCGTGGTCAACAAGCACCACGGGAGCATCCAGGTGGAGTCGGAACCGGGGGACACGCGATTTCAGGTGCTGCTGCCGCTGACAGCGGCGGAGGAGGAGTCGGCATGAGCGAGGCGAACGGCATCGACCCGAAGGCGCCGCCGAGCGGCAGCGGGTGCGCGGAGTGCGAGGCGGCCGGGGGGTGGTGGTTCCACCTGCGGCGGTGCGCGCAGTGCGGGCACGTGGGGTGCTGCGACAGCTCCCCCGCCCGGCACGCCACGGCCCACTTCCGGGAGACGGGGCACCCCTTCGTGCAGAGCTACGAGCCGGGTGAGACCTGGTTCTGGAACTTCGAGACGAACGAGCTGTACGAGGAGGGGCCGGAGCTGGCGGCGCCGGTGAGCCACCCGGCCGACCAGCCGGCGCCGGGCCCCGCCGGACGGGTTCCGGCCGACTGGGCGAAGGTGCTGCGCGGCTAGCGGACCGGGCGCCCCCAGCCCGGCCGGTGGCAGCGGCCCCCTCCCCCGCCCTTCGGCAAAGAGAAAGTTGGCTGTGTGTCCCAGGCTTCATCGGTCGCGCCCGTGGTCGGGCGCGGCGCGGAACTCGCGCGCCTTTCCGGAGTGCTGGAGCGTGCCCGCGCGGGTGAGGCGCGGGCGGTGCTCCTCGCCGGGGACGCGGGTGTCGGCAAGACCCGGATCCTCGACGAGGCCGGGAAGCGGGCCGCCGAGGCGGGCATGACCGTGGTCACCGGCCACTGCGTGGACCTCGGCGACGTCGGTCTGCCCTATCTGCCGTTCACCGAGGTCCTGGGCGTGCTCGCCGCGGACCCCCGGTTCTCGGACGCCCTGGCGGCCCGTCCGGTCGTGGAGCGGCTGCTGGGCTCCGGTACCGGCTCCGTGCGGGACGTCGACGGACGGCTGCGGCTGTTCGAGGGCATGGCGTCCCTGCTGGCCGACGTGGCCGACGCCGCCCCGCTGCTGCTCGTGCTGGAGGACCTGCACTGGGCGGACCAGTCGTCGCGGGACCTGCTGCGCTTCCTGCTCGGCCGCGGTGTGCTGGGGCGCCGGCTCGCGGTGTTCGCCTCCTACCGGGCCGACGACCTGCACCGCCGGCACCCGCTGCGGCCGCTGCTCGCGGAGCTGGTCCGGCTGCCCGCCGTGGAGCGGCTGGAGCTGCGGCCGCTGGCCGACCCCGACGTGGGCCGCCTGGTGCGGGCGCTGGAGCGCCGGCCGCTGCCGGAGGCGACGGTCCGGCGGATCGTGGAGCGGGCCGAGGGGAACGCCTTCTACGCCGAGGAGCTGCTCGCGGCCACCGACACCGACGTGGGAGGGGTGCCGAGCGGGCTCGCCGACGTGCTGCTGATCCGCTTCGAGCAGCTGTCCGACACCGCGCAGCAGGTGCTGCGGACCGCCGCCGTCGCCGGGCGCCGGGTGGAGCACGACCTGCTGCGCGAGGCCGTCGGGCTGCCCGAGGCGGAGCTGGAGTCCGCCCTGCGCGAGGCGGTGGGACGGCAGTTGCTCGTCGCCGGGGACGACGACACCTACTCCTTCCGGCACGCCCTGGCCCGCGAGGCCGTCTACGCCGATCTGCTGCCCGGGGAACGGGCCCGGCTGCACGGGGCGTTCGCGCGGCTGCTCGCCGGACGCGGGCGGCCGGAGAGCGCCGCCGAACGGGCCCACCACTACCGGGAGAGCCACGACCTGGCCGAGGCGCTGGCCGCCTCGCTGGAGGCAGCCGACCACGCCCAGCGGGTGGGGGCGCCGGCCGAGGAGCAGCGGCACCTGGAGACGGCCCTGGACCTGTGGCCGGCCGTACCGCCCGAGGCGCGGCCCGCCGGCGCGGCCGTGGGCCGGGTGCCACTGACCCTGCGGGCCTCGGCGGCGGCCGCGCACGCCGGGGAGCTGCACCGGGCCGTCTCGCTCACCCGGTCCGCGCTGGCGGAGCTGGGGCAGGACGCCGACTCCGACCTCGCCGCGCGGGTGCGCTACACGCTCGCCGGGAACCTGCTCAGCGTGGACAGCCTGACGGCGGCGTTCGCCTACAGCAGCGAGGCCCTGGCGATGATCCCGGAGGACCCGCCGTCGCGCACCTGGGTGTGGGCGGCGGCCACCCACGCCATGGCCGCCCGCTACGTCGGGGAGAACGACACCGCCCTGAAGGTGGCCCGGCGCGCGGTGGAGGTGGCCGAGCGGCTGCACCTGACCGACGCGCAGGCGGACCTGCTGATCTCCCTGGCCGGGTTCGACCCGGGCGGGCGGCGGGGCGCGCAGGGCCGGCAGCGGCTGCTGGCGGCCCGGGACCTGGCGGCGCGTTCGGGCAACGCGGCGGTGGAGCTGCGGGCGCTGTTCAACCTCGCCATGGGCTGCTACGAGAACGGGGAGCTCGCGCAGTGCCTGCCCTGGCTGACGGAGGGCCTGGACCGGGCCCGGCGCGCCGGTCTGCTGTCGTCGCCGTACCCGCTGGAGATGCGGTACCTGCGGCTGGTGGTGCTGCACGTGCTGGGCCGCTGGGACGAGTGCGTACGGGCGGCCGGCGCCGATGCCGACGTGCTGCCTGCGGCCGGCGGGTACACGGTCGGTCCCGCGCTGTACGTGGCGCTGGCCCGCGGCGATCTCTCGGCCGCCGACCGGGCGCACGCCCTGCTCCAGGGGCCGTTCGACTGGATGGCCACCCTCGTCGCGGGCATCGTGCTGACCGACGCCGCGGTGCTGCGCCGGGACCCGGAGGAGGCCGTGGGCCGGGTGCGCTCCACGGTGGCGGCCCTGACCGACGAGGCGGGCACCCGTCCCGATGCGGCGGTCCGGCTCGCCGCCCTGGCGCTGGCCGCGGTGGCCGACGCGGCGGCCGAGGCGCGGCTCACCGGTGACGCGGCCGGGGAGCGCCGCTGGGCGGGCACGGCGACGGAGCTGGTCGAGCTGGGCCGGGACATCGCCGGTCACGGTGAGGACGGCGCGCCGCAGGGCCCGGAGGGCCAGGCCTGGCTGGCGCGCGCCGAGGCGGAGTGGCGGCGCGCCACGTCCGGGCCCGATCCGGACGCCTGGTCGCGGGCGGTGACGGCGTTCGGCTACGGCGACGTGTACGAGCGGACGCGGTGCCGGTTCCGGTACGCCGAGGCCCTGCTCGCGGCGGGGCGGCGCGAGGAGGCGGCGGCGGAGGCCCGGGAGGTGCGGCACCTCGCGGACCGGCTCGGTGCGGTGCCGCTGCGCGAGCAGGTCGACGCCCTGGTCCGCCGGGGCCGGCTGTCGGAGGCGCCGGACGCCGGCGACCGGGCCGGTGCGCTCACCGCCCGCGAGCAGGACGTGCTGCGGCTGCTCGCCCTGGGCCGCAGCAACCGGCAGATCGGCGAGGAGCTGTTCATCAGCGGCAAGACGGCGAGCGTGCACGTGTCGAACATCCTCGCCAAGCTGGGCGCGTCCAGCCGGGGCGAGGCGGTGGCGGTGGCCTACCGGGAGGGGCTGATCACCGCCGAGCCGTCGTCGGCCGGGTGAGGTGAGGGCCGCGGGGCCGGGTGAGGGCCGCGCGGCCGGCCGGCCCCGGCCGCGTCAGCCGGGGCGGCATTCGAGGCTGTCGAGATCGACCGCGTCGGCCACCGCCCGCATGCCCTTGTCGTTGGGGTGGATGTGGTCGCCGCTGTCGAAGGCGGGCAGCATCCGCTCCGGGTCGCGGGGGCTGCGCAGGACGCGGTCGACGTCGGTGACGGCGTCGAAGGCGCCGCCGTGGCGGATGAAGGCGTTGACCTTCCGGCGCGCCGCTTCCGCCGCGGGGTCCCATTCGGGCCAGCCCTTGAAGGGCGCGATGGTGGCGCCGACCACGCACTTCCCGGCCGCGTGCGCCCGGTCGACCAGGGTGCGGTACCCGGCGATCAGCTGGGCCGCGGTGGGGGCGGGGTCGGCCTTGATGTCGTTGACGCCTTGGAACAGGAAGACGGTCCGCACGCCCGGCAGTGACAGCACGTCCCGGCTCAGGCGGTTGAGGGCGCTCTGCCCCGGGCCGTCGGTGAGGACGCGGTTGCCGGAGATGCCCTCGTTGGCGACGCCCTCGACCGTGCCGGTGGCGGATCTCGCCAGCCGGCGGGCTAGGTGGTCGGGCCAGCGGCGGTTCAGGTCGGCCGTGGAGTGCCAGCCGTCGGTGATGGAGTCGCCGAGGGCGGCCACCGCCGCCGCGCCCTTGCGGGGCCTGACGGTGACGGCGTCGAGGTAGAACCAGGAGCCCGTGCGCCGCCTCCAGTGGGTCGCGCTCTCCTCAGCGGTGTGGTCGCCGTCGCTGACGTACGAGGTCTGCAGGGCCGTCCTGTGCCCGGTGAGTGTGCCGCCGGCCCGGGTGACATGGAGGCTGACGGCGAGGTCGCTCCCGGCGGGGACGCGCCCCGGCAGCGGGTCGCTGAGAACGAGGCCGCCGGCCGGGACGGTGACGCTCGGGGCGCCGCCGAAGGTGAGGGGCCGGTTGCTGCCGGGGACGAGGGCCGCACCGGAACGGCGCAGGCCCGCGCGGACACTGCCGAAGGTCACCGGCTGGTCGCCGAAGGCGTTCGACAGCCGCACCCTGAGGCCGCTGCCGCCGACGCTGGTGCGCACGACCAGCCGGTAGCCGCGGTCCCCCCGGGCCGCCTCGCCGAGGCGGTCGGCGGCGGACGCCCAGGTGACCACGCCCCGGCCGGACCCGGCCGGTACGTCGGGCGGCTGGGTCGGCCGGGCGCCCGCCGGGACCGTGCCGGTCCCGCAGCCCAGGGCGACGCAGCAGGACAGGGCGGCGAGGGCGGCACGCCTGCGGGGGCGTGCGGTGCGGGGCATCGTCGGCGCTCCTTCGGCGGGTCGGTTCGGCGGCGAGGACGGCCTCGCGGCGGTGCGTGCGGACGGCCTCACGGGGCGAGGTCCCGTGAGGTCACCGGGCCGCCGGGAGCGACACGGACCTCCCGGGCCGTCCCGGCGTACGCCACCGTAGCGGCACGGCTGCCGGCGCCGTGCGGGGTGGCCTCGGCGGGCCCGCCCCGGTGCCGGCCGGCACCGGGGAGGAGTCCGCCGCGCACCCCGGCGTGGCGCACGCGGTTGTGCTCGAGCAGTTCGATCATGGCGGTACGGGTACCCAGGTTCGCGCCGCTACGAAGGACGCCCCGACGCCCCGCCCCGGTCCCCCTGCCCGATCTTGGCGGAGCGGCGGTCCGCGGGCAGGGCGAGGCGTGGTTCGCGCACGAGGCGCAGAACTGCTTCGTCGTCGACGTCGAGCCCGGTGACGAGTTCACGGTCAACGGCCGCAACGTCCTGTGCTTCGACGCCACTCTGTCGTACCGCATCTCCACCGTGAAGGGCGCCGGCATGACCGGCGGCGGGCTGTTCAACAGCGTCTTCACCGGGCACGGCCGGCTGGGCCTGGTCTGCGAGGGCAGCCCGCTGGTCATCCCGGTGTCGCCGCAGCACCCGGTGTACGTCGACACCGACGCCGTCGTGGGGTGGACCGCCGGGCTGCAGACATCCCTGCACCGCTCCCAGTCCATCGGCTCGATGCTGCGCGGCGGCTCGGGCGAAGCCGTGCAACTGGTCCTGCAGGGCGAGGGGTTCGTGGTCGTGCGGTCCAGCGAGGCGACGCCGCAGAAGGCGGTGCAGCACTGACTCCGAGTGGAGTGATCTGCGCCTCACAGACAACCCGGCCCGCTCCGCGGACGTCTTGACCGGCAACAGACGACGCCCTGGCCCTCGGTGGCCAGGGCTGGTTTCCGCCCCTCTATACGCACCGTGTATACGCGATGTGTAGAGACGGTGTGCATACGGACCGAAAGGCATCGATGTACGGCAAGGCATTCGCCCCCGAGTACCAGGGCGCCCTCACCACACTGTCCGTCAACTCCTCGCTCACCGACGTGCTGGCCGCCGGGACCGAGCAGCTGGAAGCCGCCGAGCGGGCCGGGGAACCCGGCGAGGCGGCGCGGTCGGGACTCGCGGTGGCCGAGGCGCATCGCCGGCTCGGCCGGGTCGAGGAGGCCGACCGGGCCTGGAAGGCCAGCTACCGTGCGGCCCGCCGGGCGGGCGACGTGGCGGCGATGGCCTGGGCCCTGTGGAGCGGCGGCACCCTGGCCCGCCAGCGGGGCGCGTTCCCGCTGGCCCGCCGGCTCCTGCAGCTCGCCGCCGAGCTGGGCGAACGCGGCGGGGACGTCGTCGCACGCGGCTACTCGCTCGCCGGACTGGCCGAGACGGGCCGCATCCAGGGCGACTA
Organism: Streptomyces sp. NPDC003456; assembly: GCF_042878735.1. Lineage (NCBI taxonomy): Bacteria > Bacillati > Actinomycetota > Actinomycetes > Kitasatosporales > Streptomycetaceae > Streptomyces > Streptomyces sp. NPDC003456. Next base: position 478,725 of record NZ_JBIAOK010000002.1, on the reverse strand, counting down.
CGAAGCCGTCGGCCGGCTGCACGAGCAGCTGCTCGCCGAGGCCCGGCGGCGCGGCGAGGCACGGCACACCGTGTGGGCCCTGGAGGGCATCGCGCAGATGCACCGCAACACCGGCAGGTACGACTCCGCGTACGCCCTGTTCGAGGAGGCCGCCGACATCGCCGCGCGCGCCGAGGACCACCGGGGTCACGCCTGGGCCCTGCGCGGACTGGCCGACGTGGTGTCCGTGCGCGACGGGGACGCCGAGCGGGCCCTTGCGCTGCTGAGCGAGGCCGAGGCGACCTGCCGGGCGATGCGGCTGTCGAGCGCGCTCGCCTACAACCACAAGATGCGCGGCAACGTCCTCTACCGGGCCGGGCGTTACGAGCAGGCGCGGGCCTGGTACGAGCAGGCCCTCGCCGAGTTCCGCGAGATGAGCGAGCCGCGCGGGGAGGCCCTGTCCCGCCTCGGGCTGGCCAAGTCCCGGGCCCGGCTCGGGCGCGACCGGGCCGAGACGGCCGCGGAGCTCGCCGGCCTCGCGGCCACGCTGGAGCGCATCGGCCTCCAGCACGCCCGCGCGATGGTGGCCCGGGCACACGAGGAGCTGGGCATACCGGCGCCCGCCGCTGCCCCGGAGGGGTCCCGGTGACGGCGCTCCCGACCCGGCACCCGGGCACGCCGCCGGCCGCACCCGCGCCTAGGGAGGGCGCGGCGGACCCGGTGTCGGCCACCCCGGCGGGGCAGGAGACCCGGCTGTCCACCGCGCCGACGGGCACGGGCCCTTGGGGTGCGGTCGCGGTCGCGCCCCTCACCGCGCCGGAGCGGCCCCTCGGTCCCTCCTCCCGGCCCGTGGACGCCGCCGGCATCCTCCGTCGCTGCCGCGCGCTGGTGCGTCCCGCCCTCGTCGAGGCCGTGGGCCGGATGCATCCCTGGGTCGCCGAGATGGCCGCCTACTCCTTCGGCTGGTGCGAGGTCGGCGGCGCGCCCGCCTCCGCCCCCGGCGGCAAGGGCGTGCGGCAGGCCCTGGCGGTGCTGGGCGCCGAGGCCGCCGGGGCCGACGGGCGGGACGGGGTGGCCGCGGCGGTCGCGGTGGAGCTGGTGCACGCCTTCTCGCTGCTGCACGACGACATCATGGACGCGGACGCGCACCGGCGCCGCCGCCCGGCCGTGTGGAAGGCGTACGGCACGGGACCGGCCGTCCTCGCCGGGGACGCCCTGTTCGCCCTGGCCGTGGAGACGCTGGCCGTGCAGCCGGGCGCGGCCGGGGGCGTGCGGGCCCTGTCGGCTGCGCTCGGCGACCTGGTGCGCGGGCAGGCCGACGACCTGCTCTTCACCGGCCGGCCCTGGACCGGTCCGGACCGGGTGCGCCCGCACGAGTACCGCATGATGGCCGAGCGGAAGACGGGGGCGCTGCTGGGCTGCGCCGCCGCGCTCGGTGCCGTGCTGGGCGGGGCCGACCCGGCGACGGCGGCGGCCCTGGACCGCGCCGGGCGGCACCTCGGGGTGGCCTTCCAGATCGCCGACGACGTGCTCGGCATCTGGGGCGACCCGGACGTCACCGGCAAGCCGGTCCACGGCGACCTGCGCGAACGGAAGAAGACGTACCCGGTGCTGGCCGCGCTCGGCTCCCCGCAGGGCGGGCGCATCGCCGCGCTGCTGGAGGCCGGCGGGGAACCGGAGGCGGCGGCGGCGCTGATCGAGGAGGCGGGCGGGCGGACCGCGGCCCTGGCCGAGGCGCGGCGGCATGTGGCCGCCGTCGAGGCGGCCCTCGCCGGCGCGCCGCTGGCGGCCGGAGCGGCGGGCGATCTGCGCACCCTGCTCGGCCACATGGTGCGCCGGGACCTCTGAGGCGGCGCGGCGTGCGTGCCCGACCACGTTGACCTGGAAGCCCCACGCGGGTCAGGGTGCGTCACGGCGCGTTCTCGCAACCCGCGCCGGAAGGATGGCTGCCGTGATCGGCATCCCGGAGTTGGAAGCGGCGGCCGACCGGATCGCCGGGCACGTCGTGCACACCCCGACCGTGGACAGCCCGGGGCTGTCGGCGCTGCTCGGTGTCCCGGTCACCGCGAAGCTGGAACTGCTCCAGCGCACCGGCTCGTTCAAGGCGCGCGGTGCCGCCGCGAAGCTGCTGTCGCTGGACGAGGCCGAACGGGCCGCCGGGGTGGTGGCGGTCAGCGGCGGCAACCACGGGATCGCCCTCGCGGTGATGGCCGCCGCCCTGCACGTGAAGGCCACCGTGGTGATGCCGCGCTCGGCGCCCGCCCGGGCCGTGCAGGTCGCGGAGGAGGCCGGGGCGTCGGTGCGGCTGACCGACGACATGGACGGGGCCTTCGCCCTCATGACCCGGCTGCAGCAGGAGGGCCTGACCCTGGTCCACCCGTTCGACGACCCGGTGGTGCTCGCCGGACAGGGCACGGTGGGCCTGGAGTTCGCCGCCGACGCCGGTGACCTCACCGACGTGCTCGTCAGCGTCGGGGGCGGGGCCCTGATCTCCGGGGTGGCCGCCGCCCTGCGGGCACGCAGGCCCGGGGTGCGCGTGTGGGGCGTGGAGACCGAGGGCGCGCAGGCGATGTCCGAGGCGCTGAAGGCGGGCGGCCCGCTGCCCGTCGCCCTGTCGTCGATCGTCTCCACGCTCAGCGCCCCGTCCGTGTCGCAGCTGACGTACGACCATGTCGCGGCCCTGGTGACCGAGGTGCTCGTGGTCCCGGACCGGGAGGCCGTGCGGGGTTCGCTGGATCTGGCCGATCACGCCAAGGTGTGGACCGAACCGGCGGCCGGCTGCCTGCTGCCCGCCGCGCGGCAGGTCCTCGACCGGGTGGGCGACGGTGCCCGGCTGGGACTGGTGGTGTGCGGGGGCAACGCGACCACGCAGGACATGATCGCCTGGTCGCACCGCTTCGGTCTGCGCTGACCTCCGGCGCGGGTCCGGTGATTGCTCCGCCGAATTCGGTGGGGCAATCACCGGCCCGATCGGGAAAGGACCCGGCGCCGACCGCCGGACGACCCGCCATTTACCGACGGTTACCGCAAGGCCGGAGGTGTTTCGGCGAATCCCGTCCGGCAGTGGGGAATTGCCCCGCCGGGCCACGCCCGCCGTCGGCCGAGGTGGGCCGCGCCGGAACCCCGGAGACGGCCGCATTTCGCACACGTGCTCGGCGTTGTTGAACAAAAGACAGGAATGGCACCGGAGTTGCGCTCGGATTGAACACCGACGGCCCCGCCTGCCGTACCCCTGGAAAAGGTGAGAGCCGGATTTCCAGCGAGGGATGGCCATGGGCAGGGCGCACGTCTCCACACACCAGCCGGTCGCCGGCCGCTACCGGCTGCTCGAGATCATCCACCGCGAGACCAACCACATCTGCTGGTACGCCGAGGACCTCGGCGCCGGGGAGATCTCCCGCCCGTGTCTGGTCACCCGGACAGGCCTGCCGGAGGAGACGACGCCCGGGCCGGGACGCCGGGCCGCCGCCCGCCTGCTGCGCACCTCGGAGGCCATGACGCTGCTGTGTCCCGGCCGGATCGCCGCGGTCGTCGACGCCGTGGAGGAACCCGGCGTCCTGTGGACGGCCACCGAGTGGATCGACGGCACACCCCTCGGCGAACTCCTCGCCGAGCAGGGCACGTTCAACTACGTGCGCGCCGCCCGCATCGGGCTGGAGCTGCTCGACGTGCTGGACGCCGCCCACACCGAGGGCATCACCCACGGGGAACTCAGCCCCGGCCAGGTGTTCGTCCGGGAGGACCAGTCGGTCGTCCTCACCGGCTACGGGCTGGCCGGGGCCACCCTCGCCCCCCGTCTGACGGCTCCCGCGTACGCCTCGCCGGAGCAGGCACGCGACGAGCGCGTCGGCCCGGAGACCGACCTGTGGTCGCTGGGGGCGCTGCTGTACACGATGGTCGAGGGGCGCCCGCCGTTCCGGGACCGCGGACGCCCGGAGACCACCCTGAAGGCCGTGGACCGCCTGCCGCTGCGCACTCCGGTGCGCGCGGGCCCCCTCACGCAGGTCGTCCAGGGCCTGCTGCGCAGGGACGCGCGGGAGCGGCTCACCCGCCCGGTGGTCCGCGAGGCCCTGCTCCGCGCGCTCGGCGGCGGTTCCGACGCGGCCGCGGCCGCCCTGCCGGCTCCCCGGCTGCGCGGGGTGTACGCCGCCGTGCGGCCCGGGGGTCCGGCCTGGAGCAGACGGACCATGGTCGCGGGCACCGCCCTCGCCGTCGTGACCGTGACGGTCGCCGTGCTGGCCGCCACCCAGGGCCTGCCCGGCACCGACGCGGGCGGCGACGTGGCCGACGCGCCCGCCCGGCCGCCCGCCTCGGCCACGTCGCCGGGCGTCGGCACGGACAGCCCCGCCCCGGGCGGGCCGCCCGCCCCGGCGCCGACCCCCTCCCCCACCACCGGCCCGCCGTCCTCGTCCCCCGCGCCCCCGCCCTCCGCTCCCGCCACGGCCCTGCCGCCCGGCTTCCGCCGCTACCGGGCTCCGGAGGGCTTCTCCGTCGCGCTGCCCGAGGACTTCGAGCGCCTGGACACCGACCGCCAGGGCGACCTGGCGTACCGGGTCGTCTTCGGCACCGACGGCGACGGCGACGGACGCACCCTGGCCGTCACCTACAGCGCCCGTGTCGGACCCGACCCGGTGGCGGTGTGGCGGGACGACGTCGAACCGGACCTGAAGGAGTCCGCCGGCTACCGGAGGATCGGCGGGATCCGCGCGACCACCTACCAGGGGCGGGAGGCCGCCGACATGGAGTGGACCGCGTACTCCGGCGGCACCCGCGTCCACACCTTCGGCCGGGGCTTCCTGCTGGGCGGCGGCCGGAGCTTCTCCCTGCGCTGGACGACACCGGACGCCGACTGGCGCGACCGGGAGAACGAGGAGGCCCTGCGGACCTTCCTCAGGACGTTCCGGCCGGGGTCAGCCTGAACCGCGCGGGGCGCGCAGGGACGTGAGCGGTCCGGGGTGGAGCGGCTGGGTGCGCCAGCGCGCGGTGACCGTCCCGTCCGCCGGGGAGCAAGTCACCGCCAGGCGGTGCGGAGTCTCCAGGAACAGCACCTCGACCGCCGGCGCGCCGCTGTCGTTCCAGCCGCCGCTGACCGCGGTGGGGACGGGCCCGTCGGTCACCGTCCACCCCGGTTCACCGATCCGCAGGTCCAGCCGGTCGTCGCGGTCGCGGCCCGTGAGGGACAGCGTCCAGCCCCGTGCGTCCCGCGCCACCGACGCCGCCCGGACCGGTCCCGTCCCGTCGGCCGCGCGGAACTCGGCGGTGTCCCGGTGACCGGCCGCGCCGGGCGGTGCGCTCCTGCCCGGGGCGGCCGGAAGCGCGAGACCGGCGAGACGCTCGCGCAGCCGCGCGTCGGCGCCCTCCCGGCCGGACAGCGGCCCGGGGCCGAAGGCGGGCAGCAGGTGCTTCCATACGAGGTCGAGGTACTGCTGCATCTCCTCGGTGGCCGCCGTCGTGGCGATGACGGCGTCCTGCTCGGGCAGCACCAGGCAGAACTGGCCGTAGGCGCCGTCGCCCCGGTAGCCGTGCCGGGACATCCAGAACTGGTAGCCGTAGCCCCGGTCCCAGTCGTCGCGGTCCGCCGGCCCCATCGCTCCGGCGGTCGGCGTCCGCGGCCGGGCGGCCCGGGCGGCCCACCCCTGCGGCAGCAGCCGCTCGCCGTCCCAGACCCCGTCGCGCAGGTACAGCTGCCCGAGGCGGGCGACGGCGTCCGTGGTGGCGTGCAGGCCGCTGAAGCCGATCTCGCGGCCGGTGCGGTCCCGCCGCCACACCGCCTCGCCGATGCCGAGCGGATCCAGCAGCCGGGGTCTCAGGTAGGCGGTCAGCGGCTGCCCGGTCACCCGCTGCACGATCGCGGCCAGGGTGTAGGTGGCCGGCTGGTTGTAGGCGAAGACCGTGCCGGGCTCGGCGTCCGGCGGCACCAGCAGGAATCCGCGCACCGGCTCCGCGGGGTCCCGGGCGTACGCCTCCTGGAGGGTCTCGTGGTCGTGGCCGCTCGCCATGGACGCCACGTGCCGCACGAGCATCGACCGGCTGCGCGGGTCGGTGACGTCCGCCTCGAACTCGGGGAAGTAGGAGATCACCGGGGCGTCGAAGTCGAGCAGGCCCTCGGCCTCGGCCAGGGCGGCGGCGGTGCCCGTGAAGCTCTTGCTGAGCGAGTACAGCAGCTGGGGGCGGTCCGGGGTGTACGGCGCCCACCAGCCGGCGGCGACCACATGGCCGTGGCGCACGATCATCAGGCTGTGCGGCTCGATGCCGGGGGCGGCCTCGATCGCGTCCAGGAAGGCGTGCACTCCGGACGCGTCGACGCCCCGGTCCGCGGGGGCGGCAGGGGACAGCGGGACAGGACTCATGACGGCCATCCTGCACGCGCCCCCGGCCGCTGATCGCCCGTTTCCCGCGCAGCTCCCAGGGGACCCGCTGGTCATGGTGCAGATCGGATACACGATGATGACCGAGCAGGCAGGCCCCCGCGACCTGGTCGACCACGTGGTGCGCGCCGAGGAGGCGGGCTTCGACTTCTCGGTGACCTCGGACCACTACTTCCCGTGGCTGCGCTCGCAGGGCCACTCGCCCTACGCGTGGGCCGTGCTCGGAGCGGCCGCCCAGGCCACCTCGCGTATTCCGCTGATGACGTACGTGACGTGCCCGACGTTCCGCTACCACCCGGCCGTGGTGGCGCAGAAGGCGGCGACGGTGCAGCTGCTCTCGGAAGGCCGGTTCCGGCTGGGCCTGGGGTCGGGCGAGAACCTGAACGAGCACGTGGTGGGCGGCGGCTGGCCCTCCGTCGACGTACGGCACGAGATGTTCGAGGAGGCCGTGGAGATCATCCGCGCCCTCTTCCAGGGCGGCCACGTCAACCACCGGGGCACGCACTTCGACGTGGAGTCGGCCCGGCTGTGGGACCTGCCCGACGAGGCGCCGCCCATCGGCATCGCGGTCTCCGGCGAGCGGTCGTGCGCGCTGGCGGGCCGGCTCGGCGACCTGGTGATCGCCACCGAACCCAAGGCGGGCCTGCTGGAGGCGTTCGACCGGCACGGCGGCGAGGGCAAGCCGCGGGTGGGGCAGCTGCCCGTCTGCTACGACCCGGACCGGGACGCGGCCGTCAAGCGCGCCCACGCGCAGTTCCGCTGGTTCGGCAGCGGCTGGAAGGTGAACGCGGAACTGCCGCACCCGGACTCCTTCGAGGCGGCGACCCAGTTCGTCACTCCGGACGACGTGGCCGAGTCCATCCCGTGCGGCGACGACCCGGAGGCGTTCGTCGAGGCCGTCCGCCCGTACGCGGAGGCCGGCTTCACCGAGGTCGCCCTGGTCCAGATCGGCGGCGAGTCGCAGCTGGCGTACCTGGACTGGTCGGAGAAGACGCTCCTGCCGGCGCTGCGCGACGCGTTCGGCTGAGGTCCTGAGCCGCAGGAACGGCGGCGGGGAGGTCGGGGCGGCCGGTGCCGATAGGCTGCCGTTCCCATCCGAGGCCCGCCCCCCACGCTGGAGAGTCGTCCGTGACCGTCGCCCTCACCCCGCCCGAGACGTCCCCCGCGTCCCCGGAGCCCGTGTCCGACCTCGTCGCGCGCGACGCGCGGGACTTCGGCGCGTACGCCCGGACCGGGGGGTGGGCCTTCGGGCTGAAGGTGGCGCGCAGCGTGCGGCCCGGCGGGCAGGCGGCGGGCGAGACACCGAAGGTGTCCGCGAGGGAGTTCGCCGAGCTGGCCGGGTGCTCCGCGGAGCGGGTCATGCGCTACTACAAGGCGTGGGACCGGGCGGCCGACGACGGACTGGTCCCGCACTTCGAGGCCCTGACGCCCGGCGAGGAGGTGGAGCTGCCGGACGCGGACGTGTGGCATGCCTACTACGTCTCCCGCAGCAGCGCCGGATCGGAGCGCGGCACCGCGATCGCCGAGGCGGCCGAGGCGCAGGGCATCCGGCCCACGAAGGCGCTGGAGGTCGCGGAGAACCCCACGGCGCTGCGCGCGGCGATCCTCGCCGACCCCTCCACCGCCCGCGCGGCCCGCCAGGCCCTGCTCGACCGGCTCCGCGAGGACCCGGAACTGCAGTCCGAGCTGGCCCGTGACGTGGTGCGCACCGATGAGCTGAAGAAGGCCGTCGCCGGGGAGAGCCGGGCGGCCGACCGCATCGGCTACGTGCGCCAGATCGCCGAGTCGGGCCGGATCAGGACACCCGCCGGCCAGACGGTGGAGGCGCCCGCCGACCTGCGCCAGGAGGCGGAACGGCATCTGTCGCTCATCGACGAGCTCGACGAGGGCGAGGACGCCGGCGAGTGGGCCGCCGAGGCCTACGGCACCCTGAAGTCGCTGGTCGTCGAGGCCGTGGAGGCCGATCCGGGGCTGCGGGTGCAGGAACGGCGCACCAGGTTCTACAGCAGCCTGGAGAAGGCGACCAAGGTGTTCGAGGAGCTGACCTTCGACGACGCCGGGGAGTTCTACGAGGACGACATGGTGCAGCGTCTGGAGGAGCTCCAGCGGGCCGTTGCCGTATGCATCGAGTCGCTGCGCGGTGCGCGCGAGAATCACCCGTTGAGCTGAGCATCACTGGCGAATCGGGGGTACAAGAGGGCTCTACGTCGGTTCTTCCCGGAGGCCCCCTCGTGAACTCGTTCGTCCACAAGACCGTGGTGGTGCAGCTGCAGGCGGGTGACACCGAGCGCTTCTCCGTGCTCGCCCACCTCAGCTACGACGCGGCGGACCCGTTCGCCGTCACCGTCGTCTTCAGTCACGACGGCCGGGTGCTCGCCCGGTGGCAGCTGGACCGGGAGATGCTCGGGGACGCCCTGCGGCGCCCGGTCGGGATCGGCGACGTGCGGATGCGCCCGGAGTCGCGGGGCATGTGGCAGGAGCTGCGCCTGGAGTTCCTCGGCGACGTCCGCTCCGACGGCGGCCGTCACCACGCGGTGGTCTTCGCCTGGGCCCCGGCGTTCGCCGCGTTCCTCCGCGAGACGCACGAGCTGGTCCCGCCGGGCCGCGAGGAGGTCGGCCTCGACGACTTCCTGGCGGACATCCTGGCCGGAAGCTGAGCCGCGACCGGCCGGGCCGCGGAGCCACCGGATCACGGGACCACCGGCCCCGGACCGACGAGACCGACGAGACCGACGAGACCGACGAGACCGACTGGACCAGGGGAGCATGGGTCTCCCGGCCCCCGGACCCCGGCCCCCGGCCCCCGGCCCCCGGGCCACTACAACCCGAGCCGACGAGCCGCTCGGGCCTCACGAGGCGAACAGCCGGTGCCGGGCTGAGTAGGCGTACTCATGGCACCGCGCACCTCCCGCCGCGACGATGGGCTGCCACGAGAGGAGCCCGCCATGTCCGCCCTTACCGAGGTGCGTTCCCGCCCACGCCCGTCCCTGCCCGCCGCGCTCGCCCTGGGCGTGCTCGCGGTGCTGGCGCTGACCGCCCGCGATCCGCACGACCGCACCACCTGGTTCCTGGAGACCGTGTGGGTCCTCGTCGGCCTGCCGCTGCTGGTGCTGGTGTGGCGGCGCCTCCCGCTCACGAACCTGCTGTGCTGCCTGCTCGCGGCCCACGCGGTGGTGCTGATGGTCGGCGGCCACTACACCTACGCCGAGGTGCCGCTCGGCGACTGGGCACGGGACACCTTCGGCCTGGACCGCAACCCCTACGACCGGTTCGGGCATCTGATGCAGGGCTTCGTGCCGGCCGTGCTGGTCCGCGAGCTGCTGGTGCGGACCTCGCCGCTGCGGGGCAGCCGCTGGCTGGCGCCGCTGACGGTGTGCGCGTGCCTGGCCTTCAGTGCCGTCTTCGAGATGCTGGAGTGGGCGGCCGCGGTGGCCGGGGGGCACGCGGCGGACGCCTTCCTCGCGACCCAGGGCGACGTGTGGGACACCCAGTGGGACATGTTCTGCGCGCTGATCGGCGCGACCGTCTCCCTCCTGCTGCTCGGCCGGGTGCACGACCGGCAGCTCGCGGCGCGGTGGCCGTCACCGGGAGGTGTAGCGGTGCCGGGTCCACAGGGGCAGCACGAACCAGCACAGCAGGTACCAGCCGACCACTCCGGCGACCAGGTAGGGCACGAAGCCGTTGTGCGTCGCCACGCGCAGGATCAGCAGCAGTGAGGCGGTCGTCGTGGCGAGCAGCAGCAGGAGCCCGAGCAGGGTCAGCCGGGAGGCGACCCGCACGGCCTGGGCCTTGATGCGCCGCCCGGCGACCAGGCGGTGCAGGGACACCGGCCCGATGAGGGCCCCCGTGGCGCAGGCGCCGAGGACGACGGTGACCAGGTAGATCGTCTGGTCGGTGGCGGACAGGTCGTCGTACTTGTCGGTGAAGACCACGGTGAGCAGGAAGCCGAAGAGGATCTGCACGCCCATCTGCGCGACGCGGACCTCCTGGATGAGCTCCTGCCACATCCGGTCCGCGCGCTCCTCCTCGCTCTCGTTGCGGCCGCGGCGCGGGGCCCCGCCCTCGGACGTGTCCGGCACGGTTCCTCCCGGTGGTCGACGTGACCCTCCCTTCCCGTGTGCCCCGTAACGGGCCGCCGTCCCCGGCGGCCCGGTTTGAACCACCGGGTGACGGTTACACGGACGGCTCGAACGCAGCACATCCGAGGAGGTCGTGGACGCATGTCCGGTACGCAGCTCACCGTGACGCTCAGCGGCGGAGGCGCCGACGACGCGCGCACGGTCGTCCGGGCCCTGGAGGGCACCTTCGGGGCGCCCGACGAACGCCCGGCGGACGGCAACGCGACGGTGCACACCGCGACCTTCGCAGGCGAGACGGACACGGGTGCCGCCGACGGCGGCGAGGACGCGGGCCGTCTGTCCGCGCCCGTCACCGTGACCGTGCAGGGCAGCCCCGAGGCCGTGCGCCGGGCGAGCGAGACGCTCACCCGGGTCTTCTCGGCCCGCGACGAGGGGGCCGCCTCCGGCGACCAGGAGCAGGAGAGGCAGCTGCACCTGGTGCCGTGACGACGGGGGCCCGGCGGCCGGCCGGCACCGGCACGCCGTGCCCGGGACCAGAGGCCCGGCGGGTTTCCCGCCGGGCCCGCTACCAGCGGTGTTCCACCTGGTCCTTGATGCGCCGGTCGTACAGGTCACGGATCGCGTCCAGCGTCGCCGCGGGCAGCTCCGGCAGCCGGGCCGCGGCCGCGTTGGCACGGGCCTGCTCGGGCGAGCGGGCGCCGGGGATGACGGTGGTGACGCCGGGCTGCTCGATGATCCAGCGCAGGGCCAGCTGGGCCGGGGTGTACCCCTCGGGAGCCAGCGCGGCGAACTCCGCGGCGGCCTCGACACCGGTGGTGTAGTCCACGCCGGAGAAGGTCTCGCCCACGTCGAAGGCCTCGCCGTGCCGGTTGTAGGCGCGGTGGTCGTTCTCCGGGAAGACGGTCTCCTTGGTGTACTTGCCCGAGAGCAGGCCGGAGGCCAGGGGCACGCGGGCGATGATGCCGACGCCCGCCTCACGGGCGGCCGGCAGCACCTCGCGCAGGGGCTTCATCCGGAACGGGTTGAGGATGATCTGCACACTGGCCACGTTCGGCCGGGCGATGGCGGTCAGCGCCTCCGCGCAGGTCTCCACGCTGACGCCGTACGAGGCGATCCGCTCCTCCTCGACCAGGGTGTCGAGGGCGTCGAACACCTCGTCGGTGGAGTAGACGGGCGTCGGCGGGCAGTGCAGCTGCACCAGGTCGATCCGGTCGACACCGAGGTTGCGGCGGGAACGGTCGTTCCAGGAACGGAAGTTGTCGAGGACATAGTTCTCGGGGATCTGCTCGACCCGGCGGCCCATCTTGGTGGCCACCATGACGTGCAGGTCCGGGCGTCCGCTGAGGAACGCCGCGATGGTCTGCTCACTGCGGCCGTCGCCGTACACGTCGGCGGTGTCGAAGAAGGTCACCCCGGCTTCGGCGGCCGCCTCCAGCACGGCCAGTGCTTCCTTGTCGTCGACGTCTCCCCAGTCGGCACCCAGCTGCCATGTGCCGAGACCGATGACGGAGGCGTGCCGGCCCGACCTGTCGAATGTGCGCTCGTCCATGGGCGTCAGTCTGTCACCTGTCCCCGCCGGGCGCGGAACGGAGGCCTCCGGCCCGGCCGTCCGCTTCCCCTCGCCCCGGCGGGGCCCGTGCGGCGGGGCGTCAGTCCCGGCCGGTCAGCGTCCGGGCGTGCACGGTGCGGGCCACCTTCGGGCCCAGCCAGCGCTTGAAGCGCCGCAGCGAGTCCAGCTGTCCGGCCGCCCGGTCGAGCCGGTAGTAGACCTGCGGCGGGATGTGGGGCAGCAGCGGCGAGTGGCGCTGGCCCAGCAGGGCGAACATGCGCTCCGGGGGCAGGTGGATGTAGCGCGGGAGGTTCTCGTACCACTGGGCGCTGTAGCGGGCGGCGCTCTGCACGGGGAGGAGGGCGGCCTTGCGCTCGGTCTCGTAGCGGGCGAGCGCCTCGGGCAGGCTGCCCGGGTGCTCGCGCACCGCGGTGGCCAGCGCGATCGCGTCCTCCAGGGCGAGGGTGGTGCCGGCGCCGATCGAGTAGTGCGTGGTGTGGGCGGCGTCGCCGAGCAGGACGAGGTTGCCGTGGTGCCAGCTGCGGTTGGTCAGGGTCCGGAAGGTCTGCCACGGGCTGCCGCCGGGGCGGCCCAGCAGGGGGTGGCCGTCCAGGACGGCGGCGAAGAGCTTCTCCAGCAGGGCCCGTCCGTCGGCCTCGCTCGACCGGTCCAGGCCGAGGCCGGTCCAGGTCTCCGGTGCGCACTCGATGACGCAGGTGCTGCGGTCGGGGCCGTATCCGTAGCCGTAGCACCAGATCCAGCCGTGGCCGGTCTCGACGAAGGCGAAGGTGAAGGCGTCGAAGACCTGGGTGGTGCCGAGCCACACGTAGTGGTTGCGCCCGGCCGTGAGCCGGGTGCCGAAGTGTGCGGCGTGGCGGTCGCGCAGGGCGCTGCGGACGCCGTCGGCCGCCACGACCAGATCGGTGTCGCCGGGCAGGTCGCCGGCCGTGACCTCGCGGGCGTACTCCAGGCGGACGCCGAGTGCGCGGGCGCGGGCTGCCAGCAGCTCCAGCAGGCGGTGGCGGCCGATGCCGTGGCCCTCGTCGCCGCGGTGCCGGGTCGTCAGGTCACCGACATGGGCGACCCCGTCGCGCCAGCGGACGGAAGCGGCGTCCAGGGCCCGCGCCGACTCGGGGTCCTCCTCGTGGAGGCGGTCGAACAGTCCGCGCCAGTACGTCACGCCCCAGCCGTAGGTGGAACCCTCCGGGTCGCGCTCGTACACGGTGATGTCGTGGGACGGGTCCTGCCGCTTGAGCAGGATCGACAGATACAGACCGGCGGGCCCGCCGCCGACACAGGCGACCTTCACGCACACCCCTGGAGTCACTGAGAGCGGTCGATAGCGGACGCAGAGTAGCAGCAGCCGGGGCCGGTGACCGGACGGCCGGATCGCGTCAGCTTGACGGCGTGACGCGCACCACGGGCCGCACCAGGCACGGGGAGAAACATCCGGCACGACACCCGCCGCGGGTGGAATTTCCCCTTCCGCCCACCCGGCCACCCTCCCCCGAAGCAAGATCATCTTGGTTCAACCTTGCATGACATAAGAGGAATTGCCCGGATCGCAGCCAACCGGCTCGCGGGGATTTCTCCCGCTCCGGTGCGGCCCGGTAGGCATGCGGGGCAGGCAACCGAGACGATCACAGGAGGTCCGCATGCCGGAACTCACCCGCCGCCGCGCGCTCACCGCCGCGGCAGCCCTCGCCACCGCCACCGCGGCGGCGACCCTGCCGGCCGCCGTGCCGGCGCAGGCCGCCGGGCACCACGGCACCACCCCCGGCAGCTTCGACGAGGTCTACAAGGGCCGCCGGATACAGGGCCGTCCGGCCGTCGGGTCCGGGCACCACCACCACGGCGCGGGCTACGCGGTGTTCGTGGACGGCGTGGAACTGCACGTGATGCGCAACGCCGACGGCAGCTGGATCAGCGTCGTCAGCCACTACGCCCCGGTGCCCACCCCGCGCGCCGCCGCCCGGGCCGCGGTGGACGAACTGCAGGGCGCACCGCTGCTGCCCTTCCCCGCCAACTGACCCGCCCCGCACGGCACCTGGAGCACCCGCACATGGCAGTCCGCAAGAACCAGTCCGCCCTGACCGCCGACGAGAAGCGGCGTTTCGTCGCCGCGCTGATCGAGCTGAAGCGCAGCGGCCGTTACGACGCGTTCGTCACGACGCACAACTCGTTCATCGTGTCCGACACCGACAACGGCGAGCGGACCGGGCACCGTTCGCCGTCGTTCCTGCCCTGGCACCGAAGATTCCTGCTGGAGTTCGAGCGGGCCCTGCAGTCGGTGGACGCCTCGGTGTCCCTGCCCTACTGGGACTGGACCGTCGACCGCACCTCGCGCGCCTCGCTGTGGGCGCCCGACTTCCTCGGGGGCACCGGCCGGGAGCGGGACGGCCGGGTCGCGGACGGGCCGTTCTCCGCGTCCGGCGGCAACTGGCCGATCAACGTGCGCGTCGACGGCCGCACCTTCCTGCGGCGCACACTCGGCGCCGGGGTCCGCGACCTGCCGACCCGCGCCGAGGTCGAGTCGGTGCTGGCGATGCCCACCTACGACATGGCGCCCTGGAACAGCGGCTCGGACGGCTTCCGCAACCACCTGGAGGGGTGGCGCGGGGTCAACCTGCACAACCGGGTGCACGTCTGGGTGGGCGGGCACATGGCCACCGGCGCCTCCCCCAACGACCCGGTGTTCTGGCTGCACCACGCCTACATAGACAAGCTGTGGGCCGACTGGCAGCGGCGGCACCCCGGTTCCGGGTACCTGCCGGCCGCGGGCACGCCGAACGTCATCGACCTGAACGAGACGATGCGGCCGTGGCACGACACGAGCCCGGCGGACCTGCTGGACCACACGCCGCACTACACCTACGACGTCTGATCGGACACGGCGTCCGATCAGACGCCGGCACCCGTACGGCACTCGGGGTGACCCCAGCCGCTGTCGTTCTTGGCGATCTGCTCGCCGGCGGCGTAGGTGCGGCCGCACTGGCAGCGGCCGGGGAACTTGGCCTTGATGGTGCGGGCGGAGCCGCCCTTCGCGGCGGTCCCCTTCGCCGCGGAGGCGCGGCCCGTGCGGGACGAACCGCCGCGGGCGCGCGGCGCCTTGGCCGGGGTGTCCGGGGAGGGCGGCGGCTCGGGCGAGCCGAGGCCGCTGCCCGCCGGTTCCTGGACGGTGGCGGCCTGACTGGCCGCGCGGTCGGCGAAGTCGTTGAGCCGGTCGCCGTCGACCTGGTGGGCGGGGACGTAGCGGAACTCGACCGAGCGGCCGTCCAGGAGCTCGTCGATGCGGACGACCAGCTCCTGGTTGGCCACCGGCTTTCCGCCGGACGTCTTCCAGCCGTTGCGCTTCCAGCCCGGCAGCCAGGTGGTGACGGCCTTCATGGCGTATTGCGAGTCCATGCGGATCTCCAGCGGCACGTCCGGGTCGGTCGCCGCCAGCAGCCGTTCGAGCGCCGTCAGCTCGGCGACGTTGTTGGTGGCCCGCCCGAGCGGCCCGGCCTCCCACCGCTGCGGCGCCTCCGACGCGTCGGCGACGACCCAGGCCCAGCCGGCGGGTCCGGGATTGCCCTTCGAAGCGCCGTCGCACGCGGCCACCACACGTTCACGCATGGGCTCGATCATGCCATGGCCGCTCGGGCCGTCCGCCCGGGAGGGCCGGGGGGCGGAGGAGCTTCAGGACACGTCGGTGAGCTTCGGCATCTCGCCCTCGACCGTAGTGGTGTCGATCACCGAGAAGTTCGCGCCCTGGGGGTCGCCGATCGCCGCGAACCGGCCGAACGGCGTGGTCATCGGGCCGAAGCGCAGCGCCCCGCCGAGCTTCACCGCCCGCGCCACCGCCTCGTCGCAGTCCCGCACCCCGAAGTACACGTTGATGTAGGGCCGGACCTCGGGCGGGAAGTCCTCACCCATCTCCATCCGGCCCAGCACGGTCCGGTCGCCGAGGTCGTAGAGCCGGAAGCTGCCCCCGTCGTCCTCCATGTCCCGCTGCCGGTAGGAGAAGAGGGAGGAGAAGAACGCGTCCGACGTCGCGGGGTCCCGGGTGAAGACCTCCGCCCAGGTGTAGGCACCCGGCTCGGCCATGGCCTGGAAGCCCTCGTGGGTGCCGGACTGCCAGACCCCGAAGACGACCCCGCCGGGGTCGGACGCCAGGCACATGCTGCCGAAGTCGCCGACCCGCATCGGCTCCATCAGGATCTCGCCGCCGTGGGCGCGGATCCGCTCGGCGGTGGCGGCCGCGTCCTCGGCCGCGAAGTACAGGCACCACTGCGACTGCCCCTCCTGCCCCGGCATGGGCGGCACGACGGCGGCGACCGCACGGCCGTCGACGTAGGCCTCGGTGTAGTCGCCGAACTCGCTCGACGCCTGGGCGAAGGTCCAGCCGAGGACCTCCCCGTAGAAGTTCTTGGCCCCTTCGAGGTCGCTGAACATCGCGTCGGCCCAGCAGGGGGCTCCCTCAGGTTGTACGGCCATGGCTGCGGCCCTCTCCGGCGAGGTGGTTCGTCCGTTTCCTCACGCTAGCCACCCCCGGGCGGACCCGCGCGCCGGACGGCGGCGCACCTCGTCCGCGGCCGGACGAGGTGCCCGGACGTCCGGAGTTCGTCTTCCGGCAGCGGCCGGACCGTGCTTGCCTGAGGGCCGTCGGGGACGCCGGGGGCGGGAGATGCCGTATGCGCACGCCGTGGGTCGTGGGAGCGGTGCTGGCCGGGGTGCTGCTCGCGGGCTGCGGGGACCCGCGGTCCGCGCCCCCGGAGCCGGCCGCACCGAGGGCGTCGTCCCCCACCCCCGCCCGTCAGCCCTCCCCCGCCCGTCAGCCCGCCCCCGCCGCCTCCCCGTCCCCGCCGGCGGTCCGGGCGCCCCGCGTGCTGTACCTCGGCGACTCCCTGGCGATGGAGGCCCAGACGGTCCTCGGGCGGGAGATGCGACGGGAGCTGAAGGCCCGCTACACCAGCGCCCCGTACTCCGGCACCACGCTCTGCGACTATCTGGAGGGCACCGGCGAGCGGTCCCTGGTCCCGGCCGAGGACAAGGCCGCCGCCCTGGTGCGCCGGCTCCGGCCCGACGTCGTGGTCCTGCAGTTCTGGGGCAACTCCTGGGGCTACACGCCCTGCATGGACGGCCTCACCTACGCCGCGTCCCGGAGCCGGTACGCCGCGCGGTACGCCGACGACGCCCGCAGGCTCACGGAGCAGATCGCCGCGGCCGGGGCCGGCCGGCGCCCGAGGATCGTCTGGGTGGCGCAGGGGCCGGACCCGCTCACCCCCGACCGCGTGCGGCGTGTCAACGCGCTGTACGAGGAGCGGGCAGCGGTCTCCGGCGACCTGGTCGCCGACGCCGGGGAGGCGGTGAGCCCGGCCGGCGCCCGCTACACCTGGACGCGGTACCTGCCCTGCACGGCCGACGAACGCGCCCGCCCCGGGTACTGCACCCAGCCCGGCCGCGGCCGCACCGCCCTGCACCGCGCCGACGACCCCCTCCACTTCTGCCTGGCCCCCACCACGTCCCGGCCGAAGCCCTGCCCGGTGCCCTCCCCCGGGATCCTGCGCATCGCCCGGGCGATCACGGAAACCGTTCGACACGGGGCGACGCGGCCGCTGCAATAGAGCGCCATGGCAGTCACACGCACGCACGAGGACGAACGGGACATCGACACCGCGCTCGTCGGACGGCTGATCGCCCGGCGGTTCCCCCGGTGGGCGGGCCTGCCGCTCAGGCGCCTGCGCTCCTCCGGCACGGAGAACGCGATGTTCCGTCTCGGCACGGACAAGGTCGTGCGGCTGCCCCGGCACCCGCGGGCCGTCGACGCGATCGCGCACGAGCTGTGCTGGCTGCCGCGGCTGGGCCCGGGACTGCCCGCCGCCTCCCCCGAGCCCCTGGGCGAGGGGGCACCGGACGAGGGCTTCCCGTGGCCGTGGTCGGTCTACGGCTGGCTGGAGGGCCGCAACCCCGTGCCCGGGCGGCTCGAGGAGCCGGAACTGCTCGCCGGGGACCTCGCCGCGTACGTCCGCGCCATGCGCCGTGTAGACGCCTCGGGAGCTCCCCCCGGCCGGGGCGTGCCGCTCGCGGCCCGTGACGCCGCGGTGCGCGAGGCGCTCGCACGGCTCGGGGGCCGCGTCGAGACCGGGGCGCTCACCGCCCGCTGGGAGGAAGCCCTGGCGGCCCCCGTGCACAGCGGGCCGCCGGTCTGGGCGCACGGCGACCTGATGGCCGGCAACCTGCTGGTCCGGGGCGGGCGGCTGAGCGCCGTGATCGACTTCGGCACGGTCGGGGCGGGTGATCCGGCCGTGGACCTGATCGCCGCCTGGTGCCTGCTGCCCGCCGGGGCCCGGGGCGTCTTCCGCGAGGCGGTGGGCGCCGGCGCGGCCGAGTGGGCGCGGGGCAGGGGCTGGGCCCTGTCGATCGCGGTGATCGCGCTGCCGTACTACTGGGACACCAACCCGCCGGTGGCCGAGAACTCCCGGCATGTGATCCGGGAGATCCTGGCCGAGCCGGCGTGAGGGGCCGGGGCTCGCCGCGGAGAGCGGGCCCGTCCCGGGCGGCGGGTCACTCGCCGGCGTACGCCCTGTCCAACGCCGCGAGGTCGAACTTGCTCATCGCCATGAACGCCTCGGTCACGCGGGCCGCCTTCGCCGGGTCCGGATCGGTGATCATCGACTGGAGCCGGTCGGGCACGACCTGCCACGACACTCCGAAACGGTCCTTGAGCCAGCCGCAGGGGCCGGGCTCGCCGCCGTCGGCGGTGAGCTTGCTCCAGTAGTGGTCGATCTCCTCCTGGTCCTCGCAGAAGATCATGAAGGAGACCGCCTCGGTGAAGGTGAACTGCGGTCCGCCGTTGAGCGCGAGGAACCGCTGGCCGTTGGCCGTGAACTCGACGGTCATGACGGTGCCGGCCGGCTGCCGCGCCCCTTCGGGGTAGCGGGCCACCTGGCCGATGCTGGAGTTCTTGAAGACCGAGACGTAGAAGTGCGCGGCCTCCTCGGCCCGGCCGTCGAACCAGAGACACGTGGTGAAGCCGTCGGACGCCATGGGTTCCTCCCGGGGTGTTCGTCGCTGTCATCCATGTCGACCGGTCCGCGCGGCGAAACTCATCGGTCCGCCCCCGCCCGGATCCGCCCGCAGCGGATCTGCCCAGGGCAGAGAGGCGGCCCGCGGCGGTCGCGGCGGGCCGACAGTGGACCCGACGGCACGTCCGCGGCAGCTCCGCGGCGCTCTCGCCACGACGAGGAGAACCGATGACACCACTGACGACCCTCGCCCCGCGGGCGGAGGAGGGGGACACCCCTCCCACCCGCTTCGACGACCACCTGGCCGCCCAGTTGCTCGCGCAGCGCATCGTGCTGCTCGGCACCCAGGTCGACGAGGTCTCCGCCAACCGGGTCTGCGCCCAGTTGCTGATCCTGTCCGCGGAGGACCCGCGCACCGACATCAGCCTGTACATCAACAGCCCCGGCGGGGCGGTGCACGCGGGCCTCGCCATCTACGACACGATGCGGCTCGTCCCCAACGACGTCTCCACCCTGGCGATGGGCTTCGCCGCCAGCATGGGCCAGTTCCTGCTGAGCGTCGGCGCCCCGGGCAAGCGCTACGCCCTGCCCCACGCGCGGATCATGATGCACCAGCCCTCGGCGGGCATCGGCGGCACCACCGCCGACATCGAGATCCAGGCGGAGAACCTGGAGTTCACCAAGCGGACCATCGAGCGGCTCACCGCCGAGCACACCGGCCAGAGCCCGGAGACCATCTCCCGGGACGGCGACCGGGACCGCTGGTTCACGGCCGAGGAAGCCCGGGAGTACGGCATGGTGGACCGGGTCGTCCAGTCCCTCGACGATGTCCGACCGGCCGCCACGCGACGCAGGATGGGGCTGCAGTGATGGGGAGCTACACGATCCCGAACGTGATCGAGCGGACCCCGCAGGGCGAGCGGTCCTTCGACGTCTTCAGCCGGCTGCTCAACGAGCGGATCATCTTCCTGGGGACCGAGATCGACGACGGTGTGGCCAACGTCATCATCGCCCAGCTGCTGCACCTGGAGTCGTCGGCGCCCGAGAGCGAGATCTCGGTGTACATCAACTCCCCCGGTGGCTCGTTCACCTCGCTCATGGCCATCTACGACACGATGTCCTACGTGCGGGCGCCCATCTCGACGTGCTGCGTCGGGCAGGCGGCCTCCACCGCCGCCGTGCTGCTCGCGGGCGGCGACCCGGGCCGGCGGTTCGTGCTGGAGCACGCCCGGGTGCTGCTCGGGCAGCCCGCCTCGGGCGGGCAGCGCGGGACGGTCTCCGATCTGGCGCTGCAGGCAAAGGAGATGGTGCGCATCCGCGGCCAGGTGGAGGAGGTCCTGGCGCGGCACACCCACCACGACGTGGCAACACTGCGGGGTGACATGGACCGCGACAAGGTGTTCACCGCGCCGGAGGCGGTAGCGTACGGGCTGGCCGACGAGGTGCTCAGCCGGCGCCTCGTGACGGTCTGAGGCACCGGCCCGCCCGGCTCAGGCGGCCAGGCACATCCCGTCGTGCGAGGCCCCTCGAACCTCGCGGCGCCGGCCGCCCGCGTACCGGGAGGTGACGCGCACCAGTTCGTCCTGCGCCCGGGCCAGCAGGTCGCCCAGGCCCAGCCCCAGGGCCTGGGCGGCGGCCGCGAGGACCTCCGAGGAGGCCTCCTTGCGGCCGCGCTCCACCTCCGACAGGTACGGCATGGAGATGCGCGCCGCGTCGGCGACGTCCTTCAGCGTGCGTTCCTGCGCGAGCCGTTCCCGGCGCAGGACGTCCCCGACCAGGTTCCGCCAGAGCGGCTCCTTGGCGACGGGGGCCAAGGGCCCCTGACGCGGCGGGGTGGCGGGGCGCCGGCCCGGCGGGCGCAGGGGGACGACACGGGCGTCGTTCGGCTGTCGATCGGTCACCGTCCCAGCCTAGGAATCCGCCCCGCGGGGGGAAGGCTCCGGCGTTCCGCCCTCAGGGGAATCAGCGGGATGCGGGATTCCGGATAATAGGGGGGCATGGTGCAGGCATGAGCGGGTACCCGCAACCCGGGAGTACCCCACGCACAGGACAGCAGCGACGTTCGGGAGAGGTAATGGAGACCGCCGTGATCCGGTCGAAGGCAGAGGCCGTCGCAGAGAACGCCGAGGTCGGCACGGGTGACGGAGCGCTGCCGGGTCTCGCGGACCCGCGATCGGTCGCCCCGCGGGACGCCCGCACCCTGTCCCGCCAGTTCTTCCAGCGCCTGACGGAGCTCGAGGAGGGCACGCACGAGTACCAGTACGCGCGCAACACCCTCATCGAGATGAACATGTCGCTCGTGCGGTTCGCGGCCGGCCGGTTCCGGGGCCGCGGCGACGACATGGAGGACATCGTCCAGACCGGCATGATCGGTCTGATCAAGGCGATCGACCGTTTCGAGCTGGCGCGCGAGGTCGAGTTCACCTCCTTCGCGCTGCCGTACATCGTCGGTGAGATCAAGCGCTTCTTCCGGGACACGACGTGGGCGGTGCACGTCCCGCGGCGGCTGCAGGAGCTGCGCGTGGAGCTGGCCAAGGCGCGTGAGGAGCTCGCCAGCCGCCTGGACCGCGAGCCCACCGTCGCCGAGCTGGCCACCTTGATGAACATCTCCGAGAAGGAGGTCGTCGAGGGCCAGATCGCGGCGAACGGATACAACTCGTCCTCGCTGGACGCCGCGCTCACCGGGGACGGCCCCGAGGGCGGCGAGGCGGTCCTGGCCGACTTCATCGGCGTCGAGGAGGACGGCCTGCGGCTCGTGGAGGACTTCCACTCGCTCGCCCCGCTGATGGCGGAGCTCAGCGAGCGCGACCGGCAGATCATCCACATGCGGTTCGTGGAGGAGGCCACCCAGGCGGAGATCGGCGAGCGGCTCGGCTGCTCCCAGATGCACGTCTCCCGGCTGATCAAGCGGATCATCACCCGGCTGCGCGAGGGCATGCTGGGCGAGCTGGGCTGCGCCTGACGCGGACACCACCGGACCAGCGGGTGCCGTCCCCCATGCGGGAGTGGGGCGGCACCCGCGACCATGTCCGCACGCCCTCGGCCGCGCCGCCCCCGCCGGTGGCGCGATCGTCCTGCACGGCAGCGGCTGGTCCGGAACCGACTGAGAGCCGCCCGGGATCCGGGCGGCTCTGCTGCATCTCGGTGTGCGGGGTGTGCCGGGCTTCCGCCGTGACCCCGTAAGGTCCCTGCCCGGCCCGGTGCGTCCGGGCGGCCCGGGTCCGGCCGGAGGTTCACGCGCCGGTCGCGCGGGTGAGGGGCAGGACGGCACGCACCCGCTTGCCCACCGGCACCCGCTCCACGCTGACCTGCTCCGCCAGCGCGTGCACGATCTCCATACCGTGCCGGCCGATGCGCTCGGGGTTGCGGGGGAAGATCCGGGGCAGCGCGGAACTGCTGTCGTAGACCGAGACCGTGACGGCGCTGTCGGTGCCCGTGAGCTCCAGGATGTAGGGGCCGTTGCTGTGCCGGTCGGCGTTGGTGACCAGCTCGCTCACGACAAGCAGCACCGCTCCGTCGAGCCGCTCGTCGACACTGGCGCACCACTCGGTCCGCAGCTGCTCGAGGAAGAGCGCGGCGAAGGACCGCGCCTCGGCGATGCAGCCCTGCTCGCCTGTGTAGTGTGCCGCCCGCCGCAGCGGTTCCACGGGCACGTCGAAACCAGTCGGTATCACTGCCCCGTCCAGGTGGTCGATCATACTTTTCTTTCTGGGAAAGCCGGACTGGCCGGACGCTCTGCAGAGTGCTCGTACCCCGAGTCCGCCTTCGCAGTCCTCACGATTTCCGGCCCGTGCGGTGCCCCGGGCATCGTCCCCCTGCGACGGGGCACCCGGAGGGAATCGGGGCCGGTCGAGCGGCGGCCGGCCCGGCTCGCCGGAGGTGCGCGGTGGCCTGGTGGACTTGGCTGATCGTGGTGATCGCGGCGCTCGCCGCCCTCGCCGTGGTGACGCTCGCGGTACAGGCGGGCAGGCGATCGGGGACGGTCATCGCGGTGCGCCGCCGGCCGGGCGGGAAGGGCATGCGATGAACGAGCTGATGGCCGCGCGGAGCCTGACGACCCTGCCGGTGGTCACCCTGGGCGGTGACGCCGTGGCCCAGATCAAGGACACCGTGTTCGACGCGGCGGGCGGCCGCATCACCGGCTTCACCCTGAGCGGCCGCGGTCTGCTGTCGGGCCCGCTGAAGCAGAGCCTGCCCTGGTCGGCGGTGCACGCGCTGGGCCCGCACGCGGTCATGGTCCGCGACGCGCGGGCCCTGCAGGACACGTCCGTCGTGGTGGCGCGGCGCGAGGCCCAGCAGGGCCGGGTGCTGCACGCGAAGGTGCTCACCGACGAGGGCGCCGAGGTCGGCACGGTGCTCGACGTGGTGGTCGAGGGCGGTACCAGCGGCCGGGTCGTGGGTTTCCGGATCGCCGCGGACAAGTCCCTGGTGGCGGGCTCGCGGCGCAAGAGGCAGCGGGTGTACGTGCCGCGCGGCGAGACGCTCGCCGTGTCCGGCCGGGCCCTGGTCATACCGGCGGACGCCACCCGCTACGTCGCCGACGACCTGCCGGCCTTCACCGCCCGGGTCGGTGCCTTCCGCCAGGAGCACCGGGGGGCGGCGTCATGATGCTGTTCTCGCAGGCGCGGGGGCTGCCGGTGCTGACGCTGGACGACGCCGAGGAGATGGGCGTGCTGAAGTCGCTCACGGTCGACGCCGCGTCCGGTGTGGTCACGCACGTCCGGGTGGGCGGCAAGCACTCCCGCAAGGAGACCGTGCTGCCCTGGGGCGCCCTGCACGCCGTCGGCCCGGACGCGGTCCTGGTGCGCTCCGCCGCCGCACCGCCCTCCGTGCCGCCCCACCACGAGCTGCAAGGCCTGCGGATCCTCACCGACACGGGGGACGCGCTCGGCACGGTCCAGGACGTCGCGTTCGAGCCGGAGACGGGCCGGGTGGAGTCGGTGGTCACCGCGCACGGCGACCTGCCGGCCGACCGCCTGCTCGGTCTCGGCGACTACGCCCTGGTGGTCCGGGCCGCCTGAGGACGTCCCTGCGCACGTCGAGGCCTCGTCGGCCCAGGCCGACCGGTCCGTGCGGCCGGTGGCCGGATCTGCACGCGCGGGGCCCGGCCCCGCGCGGGGCCCGTCAGGACGAGGGGGGCTGCTCCGTCGCGCCGCCGCTGTCCGAGCTGCCGCTGTCCGAGCCGGAGCCGGAACCGCTGTCGCTGTCCGGCGCGGGCGGCTGCTCCGAGGACGGGGGCGGTGATTCGCCGCTGGACGGCGGCTCCGAGGGGTTCTCCGTCTCCGAACTCGGCGGTTCGCCGGTCGACGGTTCGTCGGAGGTCGTCTCACCCGGTGACGAGGGTGTGGTCACGCTCGTGGACGGGGTGGGCTCGTCCGGCTTCTCGGTTTCCTTGTCCTTCTTGCCCGTGTCGCCCTTGTGCCGCTCGAACCACTCGCCGTCCGGTTCGCACATCACGAAGGCGTCGACCGGTTTCGGCGCGGGCTTGACCACCACGACGTCGGAGGCGGAGTAGCCGGGCCACCCCTCGCCGGTGGTCTTGGCGTTCTTCTGGGCGACCGGCGGATCCAGCGGGTTGCCGCAGGCGCAGCGGACCCGGGGCACTCCGCGGTCGTCGACGAGGACGGCGGTGCCGGCCTGCAGCACGGCCTGGTAGCTGGTGGGACGGCCGTCGTTGTAGCCGTGGTTGGTGACGCGGGTGTCCATCCGCAGCTGCACCGGGGTGAGCGAGCGCAGGTAGGCGGGCACGTCCGACGGCTCCCTGCCGACGACCGAGGCGAACGCCCGCTCCTTGTCCGGGTCCTGCTCGAAGAACCTGACCTGCTTCTCCACGTCGCAGGCCGCCACGTTGCGGGTGCCGCCGTACAGGCCGGGCGCGTCGCCCTTCACGCCCGCCAGCGCGTTCTGTCCGGTCGATTCGCTGGCCCCGGTGGGCGGTACGGGCGAGGCGGAGCTCTTCTCGTCCGCCGTGGAGTCGGTGAACGGGTCCGGGCCGGTGTCCGCCGCGGGTTCGAGGAACACCTCGCCGCTGGACGTGCTCGTGCTCGCGTCGGAGGCGCCGGTGCTGCCGCCGTCGGGACGGGACAGGACGACGGCCAGGATCACGGCGGCCACCACGGCTGTAGCGACGATGGCGACCCGGGGGACGGATCCCCACCACGGCCGGCGGGGTTCCGGCGGCTCGCCGCCGCCGCGCCCGGTGGGCGGTTCGGACGGCGGCCCGCCACCCGGAGGAGGCTGGGAGGGACCCGACAGCGGGCCCGACGGAGGACCGGTGGGACGGCCGGACGACGGCGGATCGACGCTCACGATCTCTTCTTCCCCGTGATTGCCTGCGGCTCGCGCGCACTCGGGGCACTCGGCCCGACCTGTGCTGGTGTGCCGCCTTTTTGCTCTTCCTTCATTGTGTGCTCCGGCCCCACGCGTCCCGCAAGCCGACGCGGACGGACGTCTCCGGCGGGCGTCGGGGCAGGGTGCTGCTTAGCGTGACAGCGTGACTTCGCCCTCCCCCTCCGGCCGCGCCGGCCCCGTCGCCGGCCGGGCGTCCGCCCGCCACGGCTGGGTGCACGCCCTCGTCACGGTCCTCGCCGGGCTGCTGGCGATGGGGGTCGTGGCCGCGCTCGGCCTGTGGGCCGCCGGGGCCGCGGACCTCCCGGACGGGGCCTTCGCGCCGGTCGTCGCGGCGACGATGGTCACCGCCGTGGGCGGCACGGTGGAACTGACCGGGAGCGCCGGTGACCTCGCCGACACGCGGGCGGGCCTGACCGTGATCCCCCTGTCGGTCACACTGACCGGGGCGCTCGTCATCGCCTGGGGCTTCCTGCGGCCCCTGCGGCACCGCGCGGTCGCCGGTGCGGCCGAACTGGCCGGCTGGGCCGGGCGGGTGGCCGTCCTGTGGCTGCTCGCGCTCATCGGGCTGACGCTCGCCGCCCGCCACACCTTCGACATCTCCCTCGGCGACGACCTGCTCGGCGAGCTGGGCGACCTGTTCGGCGCCTCGCCCGAGGTGGGCTTCACCACCGACGTCCCGCTGTCGGTGTTCGTCGGCGTGGTGTGGCTGGCCGGTGTGCTGGTGCTCGCCCTGCTGGTCGCGCCCGGGGCCCCGCTGCCCGGCGGGCTGCTGCGCTTCCAGGCGTCGGTGCGCCCGGCCGCGTGGGCGATGGTCGCCATGCTGCTGGCCTGGGTCGCCGTCGGTGTGGTGATCGCGCTGGTCGTCGCGGCCACGCGGGGTGACGCGGCCGAGACCTTCGCCGTGATCCTCCTCGGCATGCCGAACCTGATGTGGCTGGGGCTCACGATCGGGCTCGGCGCGACCTGGAACGGGCGGGTGGAGGGGCCGTTCGGGCTGCCCATGCCGCACGTGCTGGACGAGGTGCTGCGCACCCCGGACGTCGCCGAGCTGAATCTGCGCACGCTCTCCGAGCACGACGGACGGGTGTGGTGGCTGCTGGTCGCCGATGTGGTGCTGCTGCTGGCGGCCGCGTTCGTGATGGCGGCGCGGTCTCCCGCGCGGATCCGGGCCTGGCAGCACGCCGTGCACATGGCGGTCGCCCTCGTGCTGACGGTGTTCATGATCTGTCTCGTCGGGCGGATCTCGGCGTACTTCGGCCTGTCGATCCTCGGCATCGGCGATCTCGGCGGCGGCCTGTCGGGCCGGTTGTTCCTGAGGCCGAAGCTGTGGGGAGCGGTCGGTCTGGCCGTGCCGTGGGGGCTGGTGACCGGGTTCGCCGGAGCGCTGCTGGCGCGCCATGTGCGACGGCGCGGCGAGGTACGCCCGGAGACCGGGGGCTGACCCGGCCCGGGGGCCGGCCCTGCCCGCGCTACGGGCGGGTGCGCTCCACGAACACCGGTTCGGCCCAGCGCGGCGGCGGTTTGGGCCGCTCCTCCCCCGCTCCCGGCAGCTGCCGCTCCGCGCGCGTCGACGTCCGGACGGCCCGTCCGGGTCCCCCGGTCGTGGCGGCCCGCAGCGCGGTCACGAAGGCCAGGCAGGAGGGGTAGCGGTCGTCCGGACTCTTGGCGAGGGCCTTGGCCAGGACGGGATCGGCCTCGGCCGCGATGTCCGGCCGGGCCTCGGTCAGCGGCGGCGGCTCGTCGTACTGGTGGGCCCACAGCAGGGCCATGTCGTCGTCGCGCAGGAAGGGCGGGTGGCCGGTGAGGATCTCGTAGACCACGCAGGCGAAGCCGTAGACGTCGCAGCGGGCGTCCACCGGTTTGCCGGAGATCTGCTCGGGGGCGACGTAGTCCAGGGTGCCGACGAACTGGCCGACCGTGGTGAAGCCGGTCAGGGACAGCGACTTCTTCGTCAGGCCGAAGTCGGTCAGGTAGACGTGCTCGGGGTGGTCGCTGTCGGTGCCCCGGGAGACCAGGATGTTGCCGGGTTTGACGTCCCGGTGCACCAGGCCGTGCTCGTGCGCGGCGTCCAGCGCGGAGGCGACCTGGGCGGCGACGCGGACGGCGGTGGGGGGCGGCAGCGGGCCCTCCCGGTCGAGGAGGTGCCGCAGGTCGCTGCCGGCCACGTACCGCATGGCGATGTAGAGCACGCCGTCGGTCTCGCCCGCCTCGAAGACCGGGACGATGTGCGGGTGGTCGATCGCGGCGGCGGCCCGGGACTCGTGCGTGAACCGGCGGCGGAAGGTGTCGTTGCGGGCGAGTTCCGGAGCGAGCAGCTTCAGGGCGACCGTGCGTTCCAGGCGCAGGTCGCGGGCCCGGTAGACGACGGCCATGCCGCCGCGGCCGATCTCCTGCTCGATCCGGTACCCGGCGATCTGCTGCCCGAGCAGTTCGGACGGCCGTCCCGAGAAGAGGCTGGTCTCGCGGTTCACCGCCCGTCACCTTCGGGCGGGACGACACGGGTGGGGGCGTGCCCGACGGCCCGCGTGGGCGGTGCCCCGGGCGGCTCCGCTTCCTGCGCCTCGTCGGCCGCTGCGCCGTCGGCGGACCGCCCGAACTCCTCAGGGCCGGCGACACGGGTGGGCTCGGGTGGGCTCCCGGCCACCAGCCGCGTGGGCTCGGCGGTCGAGGGCCGGGCGGCCCCGCCGGCGGCCGCCGCCTGGGCGGCGGCCTCCTCGGCGGAAACCACCCGGGCGGGGGCCGGGGCCGCCCGGGCGGGCGCCGCTTCGGGGCCGGCCTCGGCGGGGACCACACGGGTGGGGGCCGGGGCCTCGGGCCGTGTCGCGCCCGCAGCCTCCGGTGGGACGCCCCGGACCGCCGGTTCCGGGGCCTCGGCCGGTACGGCGCCCGTCGTCCCCGGCGGGACGACTCGGGTCGCTGCGGGAGGTACCGGGGGTGCGGCGCCCGCCGGAGGAGCCGTACCGGTGGCGCGCGGGGCGGCCTGCGGGGCCGGGGGCGCTTCGGGGACCACCCGGGTCGGCGGATGCCCGGGTGCCGCCGGCGGCCGGGACGGCCGGCGGCCGCCCTCGGCCGCCGGGCGGTCGGCCCGGGGCGTCTCGTCCGTGGCGTAGGTGGTCAGCCGGACGCCGTCGGCGTACACCCAGCGTCCGTGCGCGGAGTCGTACAGCCAGACCGACTCGCCGTCCACCACCACGCCGATCCGGGTCCCGCGGGTGCGCGCGCGGAAGGACTCCAGGTCGAGCCCGTTCGCCAGGTCCTCCACCGCCGAGCGGTACCGCGCCAGGGCCTCCTGCGCGCGGCCCAGCAGCGGGCGCGGGTCGGCGGTGCGGGTCAGCGGCCCGTCGGTGGTGGGCGGGTCCTGCGGCACGGCCACCAGGCGGCGCCCGTCGACCCAGGCCGACCAGCCGTTGAAGCACAGCACGTGCCCCCAGTCGCCCTGCCGCTCCAGGAGCTGCACCGGCAGCAGCGGGTCGAGGTCGACGGTGGGCCGGGACGGGTCGGGGGCCTCCCAGGCCGGCATCCCGTGCTGCGGGACGACGTGTGTGGGCCGGAATCCGGGGGTCGTCACGGGCGGCTCCTACTTCCGCATCACGGCGGGCTCGTGGCGGCGCAGCAGCCGGGACACCAGGAACCCGAAGAGCACCGACAGCACGACGAGCATGGCCACGTCCAGCAGCCAGATGCCGGCGGCGTGCTCGAACAGCGGGTCCTCGGTCAGGTCGCCGGGCACGATGCGGGCCAGTCCCACGGTCCCGGCCATGGCCGCCAGGGCCCAGCGCGCCGGCACGAGCCAGCCCAGCTGCTCCAGGCCCGGGGTGCCGGCCAGCTGCAGCAGGGCTCCGCAGAAGACGACCTGGACGATGGCGATGAGCACGAGCAGCGGCATCGTCACCTCTTCCTTGCGCACCAGGGCGGAGACGAGCAGGCCGAGCATCATCGCCGTGAAGGCCAGCAGGGCGACGGCGACGGTGATCTCCACCAGGGGCGGCATGAGCACCCCCTCGCCGCCGGGCGCGTTGATGTCGACACCGAGCAGCGCGACCAGGGTCAGCACCACCGCCTGCAGCACGGTGATGACACCGAGGACGACGACCTTGGACATCAGGTACGCCGATCTGGACAGGCCCACCGCCCGTTCCCGCTGGTAGATCACGCGTTCCTTGACGAGTTCGCGCACGGCGTTGGCGGCCCCGGTGAGGACGGCGCCGACACAGAGGATGAGCAGGGCGTTCATCGCCGTGTCGACGGTCAGCCTGCCGCCGGCCAGGGCCCGCGCCATGGCGCCCATCACGAACGGCAGGGCGATCATGATGATGAGGAAGGTGCGGTCGGCCGCGAGCGCCGACGCGTACCGGCGTACGAGGGTGCCGAGTTGGGCTGCGCGGCTGCGCGGCCGGGGCGGCGGGGCGATGACCACCGGCCCGGACCGGTCCTGCCGCGGCTGCGCGGAGGCGTCCCTGACGTACCGGCCGTGCCACGGCGACGCCAAGTACTCCCCCGCCCAGTCCCGTTCCCTGTCCCGTTCGAAGTGCTCGAACGCCTCCGGCCAGTGCTCGAAGCCGAAGAAGGGCAGGGCGTCCTCGGGCGGCCCGTAGTAGGCGATCCTGCCGCCGGGTGCGAGCACCAGGAGGCGGTCGCACACGTCGAGGCTGAGCACGCTGTGGGTGACGACGATGACGGTGCGGCCGTCGTCGGCCAGGCCGCGCAGCATGTGCATCACCGAGCGGTCCATGCCGGGGTCGAGGCCGGAGGTCGGCTCGTCGAGGAAGAGCAGCGACGGTTTCGTCAGCAGTTCCAGGGCCACGCTGACGCGCTTGCGCTGGCCGCCGGAGAGGCTGTGCACGGGCTGGTCGGCTCGCTGCTCCAGGCCCAGTTCGCGGATCACCTCGTCGACCCGGGCGCGCCGCTCGGCCTTGGCGGTGTCCTGCGGGAATCGCAGTTCCGCCGCGTAGGACAGCGCCTTCCGGACCGTCAGTTGCGCGTGCAGGATGTCGTCCTGGGGGACGAGGCCGATGCGCTGGCGCAGCTCGGCGTAGTCGCGGTAGAGGTCGCGGCCGTCGTACAGGACGGTGCCGTGGCCGGCGGGCCGCTGGCCGGTGAGGGCGTTGAGCAGGGTGGACTTGCCCGCGCCGCTCGGGCCGACGACGGCGAGCAGGCACTTCTCCCCGACCGGGAACGACACGTGGTCCAGCAGCGTCCGGCGGCCGCGGTCGACGGTGACGGCGAGGTCCTGCACGTCGAGGGAGACCTCGCCGGTGTCGACGTACTCCTGCAGTTCGTCGCCCACGAGGCAGAACGCCGAGTGGCCGATGCCGACGATGTCGCCCTGGCCGACCGGCGCGGTGGTGACGGGGCTGCCGTTGAGGTAGGTGCCGTTGTGGCTGCCGAGGTCGGTGATCTCGTAGGTGCCGTCGGGCAGGGCGCGCAGTTCGGCGTGGCGGCGGGAGACCACGAGGTCGTCGATGACGAGGTCGTTGTCGGCGGCCCGGCCGATGCGGACGGTGCGCGACGGCAGGGGCCGCACGGTGGTGGGTGCCCGGTAGGTGCCGGTCATGGCCGGCATGGAGACCGCCGAGGGGCGTTCGGGAGCGGCTGCGGGACGGCCGGTCAGCACGACCTGCGGTCCGTCGGCGGGGTTGCCGAAGCGGATGACGCTGCCGGGTCCGACGTCCCGGGCGTGGACGCGGGAGCCGTCGGCCCAGGTGCCGTTGGTGCTGTTCTCGTCCTCGATGGTCCAGTGACCGTCCTCGGGGCGGAGCACCGCGTGGTGCCAGGAGACCCGGTCGTCGTCGATGACGATGTCGCTCAGCGGATCGCGCCCCACGTGGTAGTCGCGGCCCGGGATCATCACGGTGGACCCCGTCTCCGTCTTCAGGACGAGTTCCGGTGCTACCGATGGCTGCGCCATGGTCAGATTCTACCGATGCGCCCTGGTATGCGCCTGGCCGGCGAGGGCGGCGGATCAGGCCACGGGCACCCCCAGCAGGGGTGCGGCGCGCTGCATCCGCAGGGCGTCCACGGACTCGGCGAGCAGTTCGTACTCGGTGGTGTCGTCGCTGGTCGCGATGCGCACCAGCCGTCCGGCCGCCAGTTCCTCGGCGACCCGCTCCTGCTGGGCCGGGTCGGCGCACCAGGCGCGCAGCAGCATGGGCACGTCGGGCACGGAGTCGGCGACCGGCACGAGCGCACCCGGGGGTAAGTGCTCGGCCTCGGGCAGGGGGTCCAGGCGCTGCGCGATCCAGGAGGCCCGGTCGCGCAGCCACCACAGGGCGAGGGCGAGGGTGGGCGCCCGGTAGGTGCCCAGGGGCACCCCGATGCGGCGGCCGTCGCACACCCCGTACGCGGTGACATGGCACAGGAACTCGTCGTGCACGTGACCCTCCCCCGTTGCCCGGCTCGCCGGCCGGGCCTCGCGTGTCGTGCGGCTCGCGTGCTGTGCGTGAGGGCGCGGTCGCTCGAAGTGAAAGCGCTCTCGCGTGTCAGTATGTTCACTGCTGAAACACTGTCACCATGACTTTTTGGCCACTCTCCTGGCATATTCACCGCCCGAGTTGGCCGAAATCCGGCGAAGCCGTTCCGCAGGGCATGAGCCGGGAGGTGTTCGGCCTGCTGAGGGCGGCGGGCACGGCGGTGCGCATCGGGCTCGCCGCGCGGGGGCAACCGGGTTCCGGCCGGCGCACTCGGCCTCCCCGGGTGCCGCGCTGCGATGACTTTCCGGGCGTACGGCGGTCTGCACGGGGAGAGAAGGCCGCCGCGCACACCGGAGGATCCGATGGCCACCACCGCAGCCCTGGACGCCGAGTTCACCGCCGTCCTGCGCAAGAGCCCTGCCGAAGGCGGCTGGACGTATCTGGTCTGGCCCCGCTCCGCCGAGTTCTTCGGCACCCGGGGCCTGGTCAAGGTCCGCGGCACGATCGACGGGCACCCGTTCCGCAGTTCCTTCATGGCCTTGGGCGACGGCACCCACAAGCTGCCCGTGAAGGCCGAGGTCCGCAGGGCCATCGGCAAGCAGGAGGGCGACACGGTGACGGTCCGCCTTCAGGAGCGCCTCGGCTGACGCCGGCGTGCGCGAACAGGGCGGGCCCCGGCCGACGCGATGCACCCCGATCGATCGGCGGGAACGCATGCGTGCCCGGAGGCGGCAACCACCCCCGGGCATACGTGACCGCTGCTACTGCTACTGCTACTGCTACTGCTACTGCTACTGCTTGACGATCGCGTCGATGCGGGCCAGTTCGTCCGCGTCGAAGTCCAGGTCGGCGATGGCGCCGACGCTGTCCTGGAGCTGCTGCGGGCTGCTCGCCCCGACCAGCGCCGAGGTCACCCGGCCACCGCGCAGCACCCAGGCCAGCGCCATCTGCGCCAGGGTCTGGCCGCGCGACGCGGCGATGGCGTTCAGCTCGCGCAGCCGCCCGACCAGTTCCTCCGTGACCGCGTCGGAGTTCAGGAACGGGCTGTCGCTCGCCGCCCGCGAACCCTCCGGGATGCCGTCGAGGTAGCGGCCGGTCAGCAGGCCCTGCTCCAGCGGGGAGTAGACGATCGACCCGGTCTGCAGCTCGTCGAGGGCGTCCAGCAGCCCCTCGTCCTCGGGGCGGCGGTCGAGCATGGAGTAGCGCGGCTGGTGGATCAGCAGCGGCGTGCCCAGCTCGCCCAGGATGCGGGCGGCCTCGCGGGTCTGCTCCGCCGAGTAGTTGGAGACACCGACGTAGAGCGCCTTGCCCTGCTGCACGGCCGAGTGCAGCGCGCCCATCGTCTCCTCGAGCGGGGTGTCGGGGTCGGGGCGGTGCGAGTAGAAGATGTCGACGTAGTCCAGGCCCATCCGCTGCAGGCTCTGGTCCAGCGAGGACAGCACGTACTTGCGTGAACCCCACTCGCCGTACGGGCCGGGCCACATCAGGTAGCCGGCCTTGGTGGAGATCACCAGCTCGTCGCGGTAGCGCCCGAAGTCCGACCTGAGGAACCCGCCCAGCGCGGACTCGGCGGCACCGGGCGGCGGGCCGTAGTTGTTGGCGAGGTCGAAGTGCGTGATGCCGAGGTCGAAGGCGCGGCGCAGGATGGCGCGCTGGGTCTCGACGGGACGGTCCGGGCCGAAGTTGTGCCACAGGCCGAGCGAGAGCGCGGGGAGCTTCAGGCCGCTGCGTCCGGTGCGCCGGTAGGGCATGTCCGCGTAGCGGTCGGGGTGTGCGGTGTACAACGCGACTCCAGAGGGGTTGGCTCGGTCAGGGGAAACCGGTGTCCACTCTGGCGTGACCTGCGGCCATGCGTCCAACAGAAGAATCCGATGGAATTCAGCGGTTACGCTTCTCAGTCATGGAACTGCGTCACCTGCAGCACTTCGTCGCGGTCGCCGAGGACCAGCATTTCACCCGGGCGGCGGAACGCCTCCTGGTCTCCCAGTCGGGCCTGTCGGCCTCGATCCGGGCCCTGGAGCGGGAGCTGCAGACGCCGCTGTTCGTGCGCACGACCCGCAGGGTGACGCTGACCCCGGCCGGGCGGGCGCTGCTCGGCGAGGCGGAGCGCATCCTGGCACAGGTGCGCTCGGCGCACGAGGCGGTCGCGGCGGTGCAGGGCGTGCTGCGCGGGATGCTCGCCCTCGGCACGGAGCAGTGCGTCGCCGGGGTGAACGTGCCGGGGCTGCTGGCGGGCTTCCGGCGGCGCCACCCGGACGTGGAGATCTGCCTGCGGCAGGCGGGTTCGGGCGCGCTCGCGGAGGAGGTCGCCGCAGGGCGCCTGGATCTGGCGTTCGCGGTGCGCACCGCCCGGGAGGAGACCGACCAGCTGCGGGCGGTGCCGCTGTCGAGTGAGCCGATGACCGTGCTGTGCCACCCGAGCCACCGGCTCGCGGCGGCGGGGACCGCCGTGGCGCCCGAGGACCTGGGGGGCGAGGTCTTCGTCGACTTCCACCCGGACTGGGGGCCCCGGCGCACCACGGACGCGGCGTTCGCCGCCGCGGGCGTCCGGCGCGGCGTCGCCCTGGAGGTCAACGACGTGCACAGCCTGCTGGAGCTCGTGGACGAGAACCTGGGCATCGCCGTCGTGCCGCGTCACTTCCGGCACAAGCGCGCGTCGCTGACGGCCCTGCCGGTGACGGGTTTCGGGGACGCCTGCTACGAGACGGTCGCCCTGCTGCCGCCCGCCCAGGCGACCAGCCCGGCGGCCAGGGCGCTGATGGCCCTGCTCGACACGGAAGGCCCCGCACCGTCCCAGGCGGGTGGCCGGCCCTCCTGACCCGGGCCGTCCGGCGCCGGGACCATGAGCGCGGATCCGCCTGCTCGGGCGGCTGCCGCCGGGGTTCCCGGCGACCGGGCTCCCGACGCGTCATCCCCGAGGATGCGCGAAGGTGGACGTATGCATGCCAAGGACATCCTCGTCGAGGGCTACAGCCGCATCCGGGAAGAGGTCCACGCCGCGCTCGACGGGCTCGGCCCGGAGGAACTGGCCGCCCGGCCCGCGCCGGGCACCAACTCCGTCGCCTGGCTCGTCTGGCACCTCACCCGCGTGCAGGACGACCACGTCGCCGACGCCTTCGGCCTGGAGCAGGTGTGGCTGTCGCAGGAGTGGGACGAGCGCTTCGGGCTGCGCCTGCCCCGCCACGACACCGGCTACGGCCACAGCGCCGCCCAGGTCGCGAAGGTGAAGGTGGAGTCGGGCGAGCTGCTGACCGGGTACTACGACGCCGTGCACGAGCAGAGCCTGCGGGCCCTGCGCGGCCTGACCGCCAAGGACCTCGAACGCGTCGTCGACGAGCGGTGGGACCCGCCGGTCACCCTGGGCGTCCGCCTGGTCAGCGTCCTGTCCGACGACCTCCAGCACGTCGGACAGGCCGCCTACGTACGGGGACTGCTTCAGAGCGCGGCGTCGTAGCCGGGGAGCACGACGTCGCGGATGAGGGCGGTGCGCTCGTCGAACGGCAGGAAGGCGCTCTTGACGGCGTTGACGGTGACCGTGCGCAGGTCCTCGACCGTCCAGCCGACCTCCTCGACCAGCAGGGACATCTCCCGGGTCATGGTCGTGCCGGACACCAGCCGGTTGTCGGTGTTCAGGGTGACGCGGAAGCCGAGGTCCTTCAGCGCGGTGATCGGGTGCTCGGCGATGGAGGTGGCGGCACCGGTCTGGAGGTTGGAGGTGGGGCACATCTCCAGGGCGATGCGGCGGTCGCGCACCCAGCTCGCGAGGCGGCCGAGCTTGCCGGACGCGAGGTCGGGGATGTCGTCGGTGATGCGCACGCCGTGCCCGATGCGCTGGGCGCCGCACACCTGGAGGGCCTGGTGGATGCTGGGCAGGCCGTGTGCCTCGCCGGCGTGGATGGTGAAGGGCACGCTCTCGCGGCGCAGGTGCTCGAAGGCGGCGAGGTGGTCGGCGGGCGGGAAGCCGTCCTCGGCGCCGGCGATGTCGAAGCCGACGACACCCGCGTCGCGGAACGCCACCGCCAGGTCGGCGGCCTCGCGCACCCGGTCGAACATCCGCATTCCGCACAGCAGGGTGCCGACCCGCACGGGCGTGCCCGCGGCGGCGGCCTTGGCCATGCCCGCGGCCAGGCCCTCCTGGACGGTCTCCACGACCTCGGCCATGGCCAGCCCGCCCCGGGTGTTCAGCTCGGGCGCGTAGCGCACCTCGCCGTAGACGACACCGTCGGCGGCGAGGTCGAGGACGTACTCCTCGGCGGTGCGCAGCAGGCCCTCGCGGGTCTGCATCACGGCGAGCGTGTGCTCGAAGGTGGCTATGTAGCGCACCAGGTCGCCGGAGTTGGCCGCCTCGTAGTACCAGGCGGCGAGCTCGTCGGGGTCCGTGGTGGGCAGCGTGTGGCCGACGGCGTCCGCGAGTTCCACGACGGTGGCCGGGCGCAGGCCGCCGTCGAGGTGGTCGTGCAGCACAGCCTTGGGGAGACGGCGGATCACATCGGCGTCTACGCGCGTAGCAGTCATGGCGGGTCTTTCCTTGATCGGGCGGATCGGGCGCATCGGGCGGTTTCGAGGAGCGGGGAGAGCGGGGAGAGCGGGTCAGGCGGCGGGCTGGAGCAGGTCCCAGCGGTTGCCGTAGAGGTCCTGGAAGACGGCGACCGTCCCGTACGGCTCGTGCCGGGGCTCCTCCAGGAAGGTCACGCCGGCGGCGGTCATCCGGGCGTGGTCGCGGGCGAAGTCGTCGGTGTGCAGGAAGAACCCGACCCGGCCCCCGGTCTGGTCCCCGACCCGGGCGGCCTGGGCCTCGCCCTTGGGCCGGGCCAGCAGCAGCCCGGTCCCCGCTCCCGGGTCACCGGGCTCGACGACGACCCACCGGGAACCGTCGGGCCGGGCCTCGTCCTCCGCGAGCCGGAAGCCGAGGGCGTCGGTGTAGAAGCGGATCGCCTCGTCGTAGTCGTCGACGACGAGGGTGACCAGGGCGATACGGCGCATCGGAACCTCTCGGAGCACGGGGTTGACCGGAGAGGTTATACGTAAAACTCCCGTGGTGCCAACCACTGCGCGGGCGACTGCGCCGCGGAGGCACCCGATGCCGCCGTGACCAGGCATGACGGCCGATGATCCGCCGGATGACCCCCTTGATCGCGCCCCCGTCGCAATGTGAGGGAAATCCGACGCATATGTGGCGCTCTTCTGGGTGGGTTGCACTGCCGACGCGGATGCGGGACGGTTGCGGTCTGCATGTTTTCCAGTGAAGGAAGGTGGTGGGGTGCGCACGATGCGTGCCTCCGCTTGTGACCGCTTCCCCCAGTTCCTCCTCCCGCTCACGCAGCGCCGACACCAGGGTCGGCAGCGCGTGGGGTGACGCTCCCTATCCCGTGCTGGTCGTCGACCGGCACGGCACCGTCGTGCAGCTGAACGATGCCGCGCGGCTCCTCCTGCCCGGCGCGGCGAGCGGTGACGGGCTGCGCGAGGCGGCGCCCTCCTGGCTCTCCGAGGCCCACCGGCTGCTGGCCGGCGAACCCCCCACCCCCGGCGCCACCCCACCGAGCGGCCCGGTCAACGACCGCATCGTCCAGGCCCACCCGACCGCGGCGGCCGACGGGGACGTGGTGTGGTGGCTGGTCGACGACACCGACCGCCACCTCGCGCAGCGGGCCGCCCGCAACGCACAGGCACGGTCGGAGATCCTCTCCGAGGTCTCCTCGACGCTGCTGTCGACACTCAACGTGCCCCGCTGCATGGAGGTGGCCGCGTCGATGGCCGCGGAACATCTCGCCGAGGCCGCCGTGCTCGTCGCCCCCGCACAGGGCCGCCGGCACCCCCTGACGTACGCGCCGCAGGGCGGGCCCGTCGTGCAGGTGACGCGGCAGATCGACACGCACAGCGTGCCCGGCCTGCCCGAGGCGCTGCAGGGGTTCCCGCCGGTGCCCGCACGGTGGATCGACCCGTCGGTCCTTCCCGAGTGGGTGATCCCCGACGCCTTCACCGGCACGGTCGGCTCGGTGATAGTCACTCCCCTGCCCGGACACGGCGTGCCCGCCGGTGCCCTGATCCTGCTGCGCTCCAGCACCGAGCAGGCGTTCACGGAGGGCGAGGAGGTCTTCGCCCGGCTGTTCGCCGCCCGGGCCGGTGCCGCGCTGTCGGCGGCGCGCCTGTACACCGAGCAGGCCACCATCACCGCCACCCTCATGCACGAACTGCTGCCGCCCACGCTCCACCGGGTGCACGGCGTGCAGTACGCGGGCAGCTACCGGGCCGCCAAGGACCACGAGCGCGTCGGCGGCGACTTCTACGACGTCCACCCCGGTGCCGACCCCTCCCAGGAGACCCTGGTCGTGCTGGGCGACGTGGCGGGCAAGGGACTGGACGCCGCCGTGCTCACCGGCAAGATCCGCAACACCCTGCACGCCCTGCTCCCGCTGGCCGGCGACCACCAGCGGGTGCTGGACCTGCTCAACGGGGCGCTGCTCAGCTCCCGGCACACCCGCTTCGCCACGATGGTCCTCGCCTCGGTGCGCCGCCGCGCGAGCCGGGCGCAGCTCCGGCTGACCAGCGCCGGACATCTGCCTCCGCTCATCGTGCGCGCCGACGGCCGTGTCGAGGAGGTGGCCTCGCGGGGCACCCTGATCGGTGCCCTGCCCACGGTGACCGCCCACACGGTCGAGACGGTGCTGGAGCAGGGGGACGCCTGCCTGCTGTACACCGACGGCATCACCGAGGCGCGCGGCGGGCCGCTGGGCGACGAACTGTTCGGCGAGGCCCGGCTGAAGCGGGCCCTGGGCGACTGCGCCGGGATGCCGGCCGAGGCCGTCGTGGAGCACGTGCAGATGCTGGCCGCCGACTGGGTCGGGGGCGGACGGCACGACGACATGGCCGTCGTCGCCATCGGCGTCCCCAGGACCGGTGGCCTGTCGGTCGTCAACGGCCACCGAGGTGACGGGAAGGACGGGTGAGCACTCCCGCGATGTCCGTGACACTGCAGAAACGGTTGTGGCGGGCCATGGCCGAAGGCGACGAGTACGGCGCCGTGGACGTGCTGTCCGGCGCCCTCGCCGACGGGCTGGACGAGGAGAGCCTGCTGCTGGACGTGATCGCACCGGTGCAGGAGAGGGTCGGCGCCGAGTGGGCCGCGGACCGCATCACCGTCGCCCAGGAGCACGCCGCCACCGCCATCAACGAGCGCGCCGTGGCCGCCCTGGCCCACCGCGGCCGGGACGCGGTGAGGCGCCCGGCGCACCGGGGCCGCGTGACGGTCGCCTGCATCGACGGCGAGTGGCACGCCTTC
Source organism: Streptomyces sp. NPDC003456 (assembly GCF_042878735.1). NCBI lineage: Bacteria > Bacillati > Actinomycetota > Actinomycetes > Kitasatosporales > Streptomycetaceae > Streptomyces > Streptomyces sp. NPDC003456. The sequence continues at coordinate 439,703 of NZ_JBIAOK010000002.1, read as the reverse complement.
CCGGCCCGTCTCGTCGCCGAGACCCTGCGTCTGCGCGGCTGGCAGGTCGACTACCTCGGGGCCCAGACGCCGACGCCGCACCTCATCGCGCACCTGCACCGGACCAACCCGGACGCGGTCCTGCTGTCCAGCTCGATCCCCACCCACCTGCCGGCCGCCCACGGAGCGATCACCGCGTGCCAGGCCGTCGGCGTCCCCGTCATGGCCGGCGGACTCGCCTTCGGGCCCAAGGGGCGCTACGCGCGAGCGCTGGGCGCGGACGAGTGGGCCGCCGACGCGCGCAGTGCCGCCGACGCCCTGGCCGCCGGACTCGCCCGGCCCCGGCCCGCGGCGCTGCGCCAGGCGGTCGACGACCTGCCGCACCTGGCCGACCAGGAGTACACGATGGTCGCGCAGACCCGGGCCCGGCTGGTCCGGGGCACCCTGGCCGACCTGGAGGACCGCTTCCCGGCGATGCGGTCGTACACGGGCGAGCAGCGGGAGCGCACGGCCGAGGACGTCGCCCACATCGTGCAGTTCCTCGCGACCGCCCTGTACGTGGACGACGCCGAGCTGTTCACCTCGTTCCTGACCTGGACCGCCGGCATCCTCGAGGCCCGCAACGTGCCCGCGCGGTCGGTGATCGCCGCTCTGGACATCCTCGCCGGGCGGCTGCACGACTTCCCGCGGGCCCTCGCCCTGATCCGCGACGGCACCGCCGTGCTCGCCGACCGCCCCGCCCGTCCTGTCCCCGGCTCCGAGACTTCCGCATGACGAACCTGCCACCCGTTCCGTTCACCGTCGTCACCGACCGCTCCGCGGACACGCTCACCGTGCGCGTGGTGGGCGAGCTCGACTACGACACCTCCGGCGACCTCCTGGACGCCGTCGTCCCCCTCCTGTCCGAGAGGGCGGGGCTGCGCGAGGTGCGCCTGGACTTCAGCGGTCTGACCTGGATCGACTCCTCCGGTCTGTCGGCCCTGCTGATGGTGCACCGGCACACCAGCGCGGCCCTGGCGGTCCTCCGCCTCGACCACCGGCCGGCCTTCCTGGAGCGCATGCTCCATCTCACGAACGTCCTGGAGTTCCTGACGGAGCCCGCGGCCCCGGCGGGCGCCCGCACCGACGACGTCTCGGAGGCCGAAGCCACCTGACGGCGCGGGCGGTCCGATCCGCCCGTGGCGGTCGCGGCGGACACGGACGACGAACGCGGCGTCCCTGGCCTCGCCCCGGTGCTGTGCCCGGACGGCACGACGAGCAGAGCGAGGCGGCCGTCCTCGACGCGGTCCGCGCGGAGGCCGACCGCAGTGCGCGGGCACGGCGGCCGACCGGTCGCGGTCGTCCGTGCACGTGCCGGCGCGGTCCCACCCGCGCCGGCACGAGGCACGCCCGCCCGCCCGCTTACGGATACGTGTACGTGTTGAGGGTGTCGACGGCCGCGGCGGGGTTGCCGCGGTCGTAGTGGTCCACGGCGAGGAAGTTGGGCTTCTTGCGGGCCGCCGGGCGGCAGAACCGCTGGGCGCGGTCGGCGAGTTTGCCGTTGTCCGTCGCCGCGGTGCCGGTGAGCGGGACGTCGCGGAAGTGGTTCATGACGAACAGGGGGCGGAACGCCGGCTCGGTGCGGGTCAGCGGGATGTTCGTGTCGGCGCCGTACCAGCGGCTGTAGCAGGACCAGTCGGAGGTGCCGACACCCGAGCCCATGGACCAGTGGTTCTCCACGGTCCACTCCTGCTGGTACATCACCCCGAAGCTGTCCCGGAACAGGCCGCCGGCCTGGTCGGCGGAGCGGGTGCGGTCGCTGAAGATGAGCAACCGGTCGTTGGCGGCGGCCAGTTGGGCCATGGTCGGCCAGCCGCTCTGCCGCACGCCGGTGAGGTCGGGCCGGTACAGCACGTCGGACAGGCCCCTGACGCGGGCGAGTTCGGCGCGCAGCACGCCCGGGTCGACGCGGTCCTCCAGGAAGACGGTCACGAACTGGTCGGGATGCGCGGCGAGGAAGTCGACCATGCGCTGGAGGTCGACCCACAGGGCGACCGGCCGGCTGACGAGGGTGCAGCTGTTGTGGCAGAGGATGGCGCCGTCGCGGGTCTGGTGGATGTCCAGCATGAAGCCGCGGACCCCGTCGGCCAACTGCCGTTCGATGCCCCGGGTCTGGTTGGGCACGAGGTTGACGAAGGGCGGGGCGAAGCCGCCGTCGACCCCGTTGGCGTAGGCGTTGTGCGTGGTGAGGAAGGTGACCTGGTCCAGGGTGCGCCGGTCCGGCGGCGGCATGGGCGAGGTGACGGGGTCGACGGGCGTCAGGTACCAGTCGGCCCGTTCGCCCGCGCCGCCCAGGGCGAGGCGGGCGGGGTGGGTGGACCCGGCGGGCTTGGGGGCGACGGTGAGGTGACGCGCGGTGCCGGGCACCGTCAGGGTGTACCGGTCGGCGCCGGACGGGGTGATCTCCCAGGCGGCGTCCCCGCTCGTGCAGGCGACGGTGGCGGCCAGGTCGCCGCCGCGGCCCAGACAGCGGCCCGCCGTGTCGGTGTTCTCCAGGAGGTACGAGGATCCGTTCGGCTTCAGCCGCCACTGCTGGCGGTCCTCGTTGCCGCGGGGTCTGTGCTGCTCGACGGCGTCGCCGGTGTCGGCGGCGTTGAGGCCGGTGGTGGCGCTCTGGACGTAGTAGGTGCCCGGGGCCGGGACGGCGGCGGCAGCGGTCGACTGCGAGGCCGCGACCGCGGTCGCGAGCGCCGCGGTCGTGGCCAGCAGGAGGTGGGGGGTGCGTGGGCGCATGCGGGATGCCCTTCGTCCGACGGGACTGGTCAGGAGCATGACATCCCGCATGACACCACGTCCGGGGGTCCGGCGTCAGCAGTAGAGGTTGCCGCCGGGGGTCGTCCCGAGGATCTGCGTGAAGCGCTGGTAGTTGTTCACGCGGCTCTGGACCTGCGCCGGGTTCTTGCCGTCGCACTCCAGGGAGCCGTTGATGCTGCGGATCGTCTGGCCGAAACCGGCGCCGTTCACCATGGCGTTGTGCGGTGTCATGCTGCCGGGCCCGTTCTGGGTGTTCCAGTACCACAGGGCCGTCTTCCAGGCGACGGCCGAGTCGTTCTGCACCAGCCAGGGGTTGTTGAGGAGGTCGATGCCGAGGGCGTCGCCCGCCGCCTTGTAGTTGAAGTTCCAGCTCAGCTGGATCGGGCCGCGCCCGTAGTAGGCGGCCTGCCCGGCCGGACAGCCGTAGGGCCGGCTCCAGTCGCAGTAGTGGGGGTAGTTGGCGGTGTTCTGCTCCACCACGTGCACCAGGCCGCCGGTCTCGTGGCTCACGTTGGCGAGGAAGGCTGCGGCCTCCTGCTTCTTCACCGTGTCGCTGCCGGTGTTGGCGAAGCCGGGGTAGGCGCTCAGGGCCGCGGTCAGGCCGCTGTAGCTGTAGAACGAATTCCGGTTGGGGAACATCTGGTTGAACTGCGCCTCCGTCACGACGAAGCGCCCGTCGGGCGTGCCGGTGCCGCCGTCACAGGCGTACGGCTCCCAGTACCAGGTGCTGATGACCGGGTCGTAGCCCGGGTTGGCGTGCTCGGCGATGTACGCCTTGCCGTCGGTGTAGCGGACGATGTCACCGGCGTTGTACGCCTTGCCGGCCACCCAGTTGGGGTAGCTGGAGCACGTGGCGGCGGCGGCGTTCGTGGCCGGGAGCAGCACCGGGGCGGTGCCGGCGAGGGTGAGGGCGGCCAGGACGGCGGAGACACGGCGTCTCGACACGGGATCAACTCCTTTGCGGGGCACGGCCGCACCCCGGTGGGGCAGGACGCAGCGGCCCGCACCGCACGCACCGGCGGACCGGACACGGCGTGGGGGGCGGCCGTGGTGGGGGGCTGTGGAGGGACACTCAACCGTGTTGGTCTGTACCAGTCAAGGGTGTAGACCAGTCAGGTATAGACCATTTCCGGACCGCTTCCGCCTCCGCCGGATCGGGGCAGCGCTCCGGACACACCGTGGCCGTCCCGGCGCGCGGCGCGGCGGCAGGCACCACAATCACCTGCATGACCACCACTGCCCACCCCCTCGTCACCGCCGCCCAGCGGCTGGCCCGCGATCTTCTGGTCCCGCAGGCGGAGCGGGTCGACCAGGAGGGGGTGCCGGCGAGCCACATCGAGGCGATCAGGCGGGCGGGCCTGCTGGGAGTGGGGGCACCGGCGGAGTACGGCGGGGCGGACGCGCCCGTCGCCGTGGCGCGCCGGACCGCGGAGATCCTGGCCGGGGCGTGCTGCTCCACCTGGTTCGTGCAGACCCAGCACCACACGCCCGTGAAGCTGCTCGCCGCCCATGACGGCCCGGCCAGGGAGAGGCTGCTGCACCCCCTGGCGACGGGCGAGCTGATGGCCGGCATCGCGTACGCCCATGTGCGCGCCTTCCCCCGGGTGCCGGTGCGGGCCTCTCCCGAGCGGGGCGGCTGGCGCTTCGACGGCAAGGTGCCCTGGTACACGGGGTGGGGCCTGAACGACGTGATGCTGCTGGCCGGGGTGACGGACGCGGCGGAGGTGGTGTTCGCCTTCTCCGGCGCCCGGGAACAGCCGGGCCTGACCGCCTCCGCGCCGATGCGGCTCGCGGCCCTCTCCGCCGCGCGTACGGTCTCCCTCGACCTGGACGGCCTGTGGCTGCCGGAGGACTCCGTGGTGCAGCGGGTGCCGCAGGCGGACTTCGCCGGAATCGATCTGCCGCGGGCCGCCAACGCCGGCCCCGCCGTCTTCGGGGTCGCGGAGGCGGCGCTCGACCTGGTGGGGCGGAGCCCGGACGGCGAGGAGCCGGCCCGGACCCTGCGCGTCCGGCTCGACGAGGTCCGCCGGGAGGCGTACGCCTTGGCCGATCAGCCGGTCACCCGGGAGTGCGTCACCCGGCGGCTGGCGGCGAGGTCACGGGCGTACGACGTGATGCGCGCGGCCACGACCGCGGCGATCGTGGCCGGCGGCGGGCGGGCGATGGCCCTGGACGACCGGGCGCAGCGCCTGGCCCGTGAGGGGATGTTCCTGCTGATCCAGGGCCAGACCGCCGACGCGCGCCGCAGCCATCTGGGTTCGCTGGCGTCCCCGTAGCGGACCGCCGGACGACGGTCGCCGTCCGGCGGTCCGCGGCGTCAGTCCTCGTCCGGGACGACCACGAGGAAGGCGTCGGACTCCAGGTCCATCACGACCGTGGCGGCCTCACCCTCGGCGCGGCGACGTGCCGCGTACTCCTCCGCCGGCCACGAACCGCGGGGGGATCCCGCCGGGAACCGTTCCAACACCTTCGCACTGATGGCCGCAGTCACGTCCGCTGCCCTCCCCAGTTCCGCGCCGCCCACCAGGGCCGCGTCGATCGGTCGCTGTCGTACACATCCGGTTGCCCCCGATCCGCCCGCACATGTACGGGCGTTCGAACTTCGCACATCGCTGGAGCTCTACACATAAAGGATGAATAAGAGCAGAATGATGCTTACGTGGCGCTTACCGCACTCCCCACCAGACGCGGTCGCCCTGCACAGAAGGAGACGAGTCATGGCCAACGTCTCGCCCACCCGAGGTGACATCACCAGCCACCCGGACGCTTCGGAGATGCGGGACCGGTACGCCCGTGTCCTCGGCGGCCGCGATGTGGCGCTCGTGGACGGACCGGTGTTCCTGCTCGGTCTGTACTGCGCCGCGTCACCGTGGATCGTCCACTACACGACGAGCCAGCCGTCCGTCGCGACCCACAACCTGATCATGGGCATCGCCATCGGACTGCTGGCGCTCGGCTTCACCCGCGCGCCCGAGCGCATGTACGGCCTGAGCTGGGCCATGTGCGCCCTCGGGGTCTGGATGATCGTCTCGCCGTGGATCGTCGGCAGCAGTCCGGACGCCGGTGTGGTGTGGAACAACATCGTCATCGGCGCGCTGGCCGTCGTCCTCGGCCTGGTGTGCGCCGGCACGGCGGCGAAGGCCTCGCCGAGGCCGTAGCCGCGCCGGAGAGGCTCAGCTGCGCACCGTGTACCGGTACGGCGTCGTCGTGGTCAGCGGCACGAACCCCAGACGCTCCAGGATCGGCCGGCTCCGGTCGGAGGCGTCCACCTGGAGGTGGGGGCAGCCGCGGGCCGCGGCGACCCGGGCACGGTGCGCCACCAGCGCCCGGTAGACGCCCCGGCCCCGCGAGCCCTCGACCGTGCCGCCGCCCCACAGCCCGGCGAAGCCGGTACCGGGCACGAACTCCAGGCGGGCCGCGCCGACCGCCTCGTCGCCGGCCATCGCCACCAGGGCGACCACGCCGCCCGGGTCGGCCGTGAGCCGGGCGAGCAGCTGCTCGCGCAGCCAGGAAGCGTCCGAGCCGAACGCCTTCTCGTGGACGCCCGCCACGAGGTCCACGCCCCCCGCGTCGGTGACCTGCACGACACGGACGCCCTCGGGCGGTTCGGCCACCGCGGCGGGACCGTCGCTGCGGCCGACCATCAGCGTCTCCGCGGGTCCGGGCCGGAACCCGGCCGCGCGCAACCGCCGCCCCAGGTCGGCGGGGCCGTCGTGTCCGTACAGCTTCCATTCGAAGTCGGCGCCGAGCCCGCGGAAGCGCTCGATCTGCTCGGCCACGGCGGCATCCGCCCCGGCCTCGTCGAGTGCGGACCAGACCACACCGTTCCAGCTCCGGACACCGCCGAGCTGGCGGACCACGTTCGCGGAGCGTTCCACGCGTGCGCCGGGGCCGTCCGGCCGGGCCCCTTCCCGCACATCCCGGTCGAACTCGGCGAGCAGCGCGGCCCTGTGCTGGTGATCCATGGCCGTACTCCAGCAGCGGCCCGGGCCGCCCCGCAACGTCTTTTCCCGCGCGGCGCCCGCCGCCGTGCCGCCCGCCACGCCGGTGTTTTCCGTCCCGAAGGGAGCGCGCCGTAGGGTCCTGACGATCACATCCGCGCGTGAGAGGGCTGCCCCATGGTCGTGAAGGACTCGGAACTGCCGTACCTGCGCCGCTGCGTGGAGCTCGCGGCCGAGGCACTCGAGGCCGGGGACGAGCCCTTCGGTTCGGTGCTGGCCGGCGGCGACGGCACGGTGCTGGCGGAGGACCGCAACCGGGTGGCGGACGGCGACCGCACCCGTCACCCCGAGTTCGCGCTGGCGCGCTGGTCGGCCCGGCACCTGACCCCCGCGGAGCGGGCCGCGGCCACCGTCTACACCTCCGGGGAGCACTGCCCGATGTGCGCGGCCGCCCACGCCTGGGTCGGCCTGGGCCGGATCGTCTACGTCGCCTCCTCCGAGCAACTCGCCTCCTGGCTGGAGGAGTTGCAGGTTCCCGCACCGCCGGTGCGGACACTCCCCGTGCACGACGTGGCACCCGGCGTGGCCGTCGACGGCCCGGTGCCGGAACTGGTGGAGGAGGTGCGGGCGTTGCACGTCCGCCTGCACCGCGGGCACGGCTGAGCCGCAGGCCGGTCCGGCGGCGGTGGCCGCCCGGGATGCCCCGAGATGCAAGGCCACCGGGGCGAATCTACGATCGGATTCAACGAGATCAGGTGCACGCCTCGGTCTCCCCGACGGGGGGAGGCGCATGTCCTCGCTGCCGGCCCACCGGCTGATGGCCGTCTACCTCGGCCTGGTCACAGCCGTGACGATCCTCTACATGACCCTGCCGGTGGCGGCTCCCGCGCTCTGGGCCGTAATCGGGCTGGCCGGCGTGGCCGCCGTCGTGACCGGCACACTCCTGCACCGGCCCAGCCATCCCTGGCCCTGGTGGGTGCTGGCCTGCGGGCTGCTGACCTTCATCGCGGGCGACACCTACTACAACGTGATGGAGGGGTACTTCGACGCCTCCAACCCGTTCCCCTCCCCCTCCGACGCCCTCTACCTCCTCACCTACCCGCTGTTCGCGATCGGGCTGTCGGGGCTGGTGCGCCACCGGTGGGCCGACCGCGACCTGCCGAGCCTGCTGGACGCGCTGATCATCACGGCCGGCCTCGCGCTGCCCGTGTGGGTCTACCTGGTGCAGCCGCTGACGGTCGTGGACGGGATGACCTGGCAGCAGCGGGCGATCAGCATCGCCTACCCCCTCGGAGACGTGCTGGTGCTGGCGCTGCTGGCGCGCCTGCTGGCCCCGAGCCCGGTGACCGGCCCCAACCGGGCCGTGCAGCTCCTGGTCGTCGGCACCGGGACGCTGCTGCTGTTCGACATCGCCTACGGGATCCTGCAGCTGAAGGACCTCTGGGAGACCGGCACGCTGCTGGACCTCGGCTGGATCGCCTTCTACACCGCCTGGGGGCTGGCCGCGCTGGACCCGTCCATGGTCGAGCTGACCGCCTCGGTGCCGCAGCGCGAGTCCATGCTGCCGCCCCCGCGCCGCCTGGTCATGCTGGCCGTGGCGACGCTGATCCCGCCGGGGATCCTGCTGCACGAGGGACTGAGCGGCGAGACGCGGGACGCCGCCGTGATCGCGGCGTTCTCCGGGGTGCTCTTCCTGCTGGTGATCCTGCGGCTGGCCGGCATGGTGGTGGCCCACCGCAGGTCCGTGAGCCGGGAGCTCGCCCTGCGCTCGGCCGCCGCGTCCCTGGTCTCCGCGTACCGCCCGGAGGAGGTCGACCGGACCTGCCGTACGACCGTCGACCGGCTGATGGGCCCCGACGTGGAGCACCGGACGCTGCTGCTGCCGACCGACCGGGCCGGGGACTTGGGCGGCGGCGGCTCCCAGCTGGTGAGCCCGGCCGTGCTCGACCCGCAGGTCGCCGCCGGACTGGACGGCCTGCCCTCGGTGCTGGTGTGCCCCATGGTCCAGCGGGACCGGCCGGGCGCGAGCGTGCCCGGTGTGCTGCTGGTCGCCGCGCCGGAGCGGCAGCTGAACGAGACGTGGGGCTCGCTGGAGATCCTCGCCTCGCACGCGGGTCTGGCCCTGGAGCGCGTCACCCTGCGCCAGGAGGTCGTGCGGCGGGAGAACGAGGCGTACTTCCGCACCCTCGTGCGCAACGCCTCCGACGTCATCCTGATCGTCGAGGACGACGACACGATCCGGTACGCCAGCCCGTCGGCGCGCTCGGTGTTCGGCACCGAGGAACTGGTCGGGGTCTCGCTGCCCGGACTGGTGGACCCGAGCGACCGGCAGCGGGCCCGGCGGGATCTGGCCGCGCTGCGCGCGCACGGTTCGCGAGCGGGGCACGACCACTGGTGGGTGCGGCGCGGGGAGGAGCGCGTCGAGGTCGAGGCCCGCTTCAGCGACTTCCGCGCCGAGCGGACCGTGTCCGGGCTGGTGGTCACCCTGCGGGACGTCACCGAGCAGCGGCGGCTGGAGCAGGAGCTGACCCAGCGGGCGTTCCACGACTCGCTGACCGGACTGCCCAACCGGACCCTGCTGCTGGAGCGCATCGAGCGCGCCCTGCTGCGCGGCCGCCGTGAAGCGTCCCTGACCTGCCTGCTCTTCATCGACCTGGACGACTTCAAGCTGGTCAACGACACGATGGGGCACCGCGCCGGCGACCAGCTGCTGATCTCGGTGGGCAACCGGCTGTCCCGGGCGCTGCGGCGCACCGACACCGCGGCCCGGCTCGGCGGGGACGAGTTCGCGGTGCTCATGGAGGACGCCAAGCAGCCGCTGGACGCCGAACTCCTGGCGGCGCAGGTGATCCAGACCCTCAGCCGGCCGTTCGACCTGGCCGACGAGGCGGTGACCGTGTCGGCCAGCGTGGGGGTGGCCACCGCGCGTGACAGCACGGACGCCGAGGAACTGCTGGGCCACGCCGACCTCGCGCTGTACGCGGCGAAGGCGGCGGGCAAGCGGCAGTGGCGCCGCTTCCGGCCGCTGCTGCGCAGCCGCATGGTCGAGCGGCACGACCTGCAGACCCAGCTGGCCCAGGCCGTGGCGGACAAGGCCTTCCGCCTGCGCTACCAGCCGGTCGTGGACATCACCGCGGGCGAGGTCGTCGGGTTCGAGGCGCTGGTGCGCTGGCCGCAGGAGCGGCCCCAGGTGGGCCCGGAGCAGTTCATCGGCCTGGCCGAGGAGACCGGGCACATCGCGCCGCTCGGCTCCTGGGTGCTGGAGAACGCGGTCAACGACATCGTCGGCCTGCAGCAGCTGCCCGGGCCCGCCCGTCCGCCGTACGTCAGCGTCAACGTCTCCGCCCGTCAGTTCCGCGACGCCGGCTTCATCGAGCAGGTCGGCGAGGCCCTGAGCACGCCGGGTCTCGAACCCGGCTCGCTGCAGCTGGAGCTGACGGAGACCGTGCTGCTGCAGCGCGACGACCGGCTGCAGACGGTGCTGAACACGCTGAAGGAACTCGGCGTGCACATCGCGGTCGACGACTTCGGCACCGGCTTCTCCTCCCTGCGCTACCTGCGCGACTTCCCGATCGACGTCCTGAAGATCGACAAGTCGTTCATCGACGACATCGCCCGGGACGCCCAGCAGGTCGCCCTGGTCGAGGGGATCGTGCGGATCGCCGACACGCTGGGGCTCCAGGTCATCGCGGAGGGCATCGAGGACACCTCGCAGCGGGACCTGCTGGCGAGCATGGGGTGCCGCTTCGGGCAGGGGTTCCTGTTCGCCAGGCCCCTGACGGTGGAGCAGAGCGCTCACGTGCTGCGCGAGCCGAGCGCACGGCCTTTCGCCCCGCCCCGGCCCCGCAGGCCGCGGATGGACGCGGCCAAGGGGCGCAGGGAGGCGCGCTGGGCCGACCTGGAGCACCTGCGGCGCACCAGCCCGATGAGCGACGCCGTCCTCGACGAGGTGCGCGGCCGGCACATCCGCAGCGGCGACCACTGGCTGATCGACTTCGCCTCCTGCAACTACCTGGGCTTCGACTGGGACCCGGAGGTCATGGAGTCCGTGGATCCCGCGGTGCGCCGGTGGGGCACGCACCCCAGCTGGTCGCGGCTGCTGGGCAGTCCGCGCCTGTACCCGGACATCGAGGAGCGGCTCGCCGCGCTGCTGGGCGCGCCGGACACCCTGCTGCTGCCGACGCTGACGCTGGTGCATTCGTCGGTGATCCCGGCGCTGGCCGAGGACGGGCACATCTTCGTGGAGGCGACGGCCCACCGGACCGTCTACGACGGCTGCGTGGTGGCCCGGGCGCAGGGCGCGACCCTGCACCGCTTCCACGCCGAGCGGCTGGACGAACTGCGCGCCCTGCTGGCCGGGGTGCCACCGGGCACGCCCCGGCTGGTGTGCCTGGACGGCGTCAACAGCATGAGCGGCAACATCCCCGACCTGCCCGCGCTGGCCGCCGTGTGCCGCGCCGAGGGCGCGACGCTCTACGTCGACGACGCGCACGGCTTCGGCGTGATCGGGGAGCGCGGCCCGGACGAGCCGTGCCCGTACGGCATGCGCGGCAACTGCGTGGTGCGGCACACCGGTGAGTCGTACGACGGGATCGTGCTGGTGGGCGGCTTCTCCAAGGCGTACTCGTCCCTGCTGGCGTTCCTCGCGCTGCCGTCCGAGCTGAAGAACCGGCTGAAGACCGCGGCGGCGCCCTACCTGTACTCCGGGCCCTCCCCCACGGCCTCCCTCGCGACGGCGCTGGCGGGGCTGGACGTCAACGAGCGCCGCGGCGACGTCATCCGCGCGGACCTGTACCGCAAGACGGTGCGGGTGCTGGACCACCTGGACGGCATGGGCGTGAGCACCCTGAACGCGGACCGGCTGCCCATCGTGGAGGTCCCGCTGGCCAACCCGGCGGACCTGGACGCGGTCGCGGCGTTCCTGTGGCAGGAGGGGGTGTACGTGACGCTGGCCGCCTACCCGCTGGTCCCGCGCGACCGGGTGGGTTTCCGCGTCCAGCTCACGGCGCTCAACTCGGACGAGGACATCGGCCACCTGAACGGGACCCTGACCCGGTTGTCCGAGCGTTTCCCGCTGCGGATGAAGGGCTGAACGGCCATGACGACGCACAACGACGACGTGGACTGGGACCGCTGGCCGGTCGCCGACTACCTGGCCGAGAACTACCGCGAGGTGCACCCGTCGGACGCGGCGGTCATCGCCCACCACAGTGCCTTCTACCGGCGTTTCGCGCCGGGCGCGATCGCGCGCTCGGTGGAGTTCGGGGCGGGCCCCAACCTCTACCCGCTGATGCTGGCGTCGGCGGCGAGCCGCCGGATCGACGCGGTGGAGGCGGGGGCGAGCAACGTCGGCTACCTGACGAACCAGATCTGCCACCGCCCGGACGCCAGCTGGCTGCCCTTCCACGCGCTGTGCCGGGAGCTCAACCCGGACGTCCCGGCGACCCTGGCGGGGGCGCTCGCCCCGGTGCACGTCGTCCACGCCGACGTCCGCACGCTGCGGCCGGGGACGTACGAACTGGCCTCGATGCACTTCGTCGCCGAGGGCGCCACGGAGGACTTCGGCGAGTTCGCCGACTTCTGCCGCCTGTTCGTGCGGACCGTGGTGCCGGGCGGTCACCTCGTCGCCGCGTTCATGGAGAACCTGCCGACCTACCGCATCGGCCCGGCCTCACGGTGGCCGGGGTGCCCGGTGGACCCGGCCACCGTCACGGAGGTCTTCGCCCCGCTCACCCGCGACCTGGACGTGACCCGCATCGACGTGGACCCGACGCTGCCGGACTACGGCGACTCGGGCATGGTGCTGCTGACGGGGGTGGCGGAGGCGGTGTGAGCGGAAGGCTCCGGGGCTCAGCGCTGCGAACCGGGGCGGAAGCGCCGGCGCAGCACCACTCCGCCGGCCAGCAGTGCGGCGCTCGCCGCGACGGTCTGGAGGGTGTGGTCGGTGCCGGTGTGGGCCAGGGCGGCCCTTGCGCGAGGCGCGGCGTGCGGCACCGGGGCGGGCGCGGGGAGCGTGCGGGGCGGGGTCGGCGGCTCGGGCTCGGGCTCGGCCTTCGGCGGCTGCCGGGGGCGTTCGGGCCGGACGGGCGGGGCGTCCGGGGTGTTCGAGGACGCGTTGCCGGTCGCGGGGTTGCCGACGCCGACCACGTTCACGGAGTTGCCCGTGACGTTGACCGGCAGGTCGACGGGCAGTTGCACCCCGTTGCCGGAGACCACGCCCGGGGAGTCCTTCGCTGCGCCCTCGGCACCCGCCCCGTGCGGGCCGCGGGGGCCGTCGTCCACGTTGGCGCAGGTGTTGCCCGCGGCCGGGTTGAGCAGCCCCACCACGTTCACCGTGTTGCCGCACGCGTTGACCGGCACGTGCACCGGGAGCTGGACGCTGTTGCCGGAGACCGCTCCGGGCGATCCGGCTGCGGAGCCGTCCGCACCGGCCCCTGCGTACGCGGGCACGGTCATGGCCATCGCGCCCGAGGCGGCGGCGACGGCGATCATGCCGTTCCTGGTAACCCGTTTCATAGGCTGCCTGCCTTCCAGACATCGTCGTCACGGGCACTCACCCGCACCGGATAGAACTCCCGCCGCCCGGTCCGAGTTATGGCTGATCGGCCTTTCACCCCATCGAGCGTCCCGGTTGTCGAACGGGCGGTAAAGCGTTTCGTATGCCGGTCAGGGGGCGAAGGCCGGTGGCCGCTCGTGCGGAGGCGCGGGTTCCGGGGTGCGCCTATCGTGGGCGAGGGCGCCGTTTCCCGGTCCGCTGCGAAGCGTCCCGCGTCCCTGGAGGCATCCATGCTGGCGAAGCTGTCCACGCGCCCCTCGATACCGCGCTGCGCGGTGTCGGCGGCGGCCGGGCTGGCCCTGCTGGGCACCGCGCTCCCGGCCGTCGACGAGCCGTCGCCCGGCCTGGCGCGCTTCTACGACCAGAAGGTCACCTGGTCCCGGTGCCCGGGCCTGGAGATGCCGAAGGACCTGCAGTGCGGCAAGGTCACCGTTCCGCTCGACTACGCCCACCCCGGCAAGGGCACCCTCGACCTGGCCGTGGCGCGCTACCGCGCCACGGGCGACTCCCGCGGCTCGGTGCTGTTGAACTTCGGCGGCCCGGGCGGTCAGGGCGTGGCCCAGCTGGGCATGGGCGGCAAGGACTTCATGGGCCTGACGGACCGCTACGACGTGGTCTCCTTCGATCCCCGCGGTGTCGGCCGCTCCTCACCGGTGAGCTGCGGCAACGCCCCCGACGCCCTGGCGGCGGCGGACGAGGCCGCCGACGGGGGCGACGCCCGTGCCGTGCTCGAGGAACTGCGCGCGGCGGCCGCGGCGTGCGCCGAGCACTCCGGCCCGGTCCTGCCCCACATCGGCACGGTGAACGCCGCCCGCGACCTCGACGTGATGCGCGCCGCCCTCGGCGACGGCAAGCTGAACTACCTCGGCTTCTCCTACGGCAGCCGGCTCGGCGCCGTGTACGCGGCGGAGTTCCCCGGCAAGGTCGGCAGGATCGTGCTGGACGGCGTCGACACCCTGACCGAGCCGCTGTCCGAGCAGGGCGTGGCGAGCGCGCAGGGTCAGCAGACCGCCCTGGAGAACTTCCTCACCTGGTGCACGGACGACATCGCCTGCCCCTTCGGGCGCAACCCCCGGGAGGCCCGGGAGCGGGTGGTGCAGGTGGTGAAGTCGCTGGACGAGGACCCGGTGCCGACGGACTTCGGGGAGGCGTTCAGCGGGCAGGACTTCGCCGGCGCCCTCGGGCAGGGCCTCTACAGCCGCGAGCTGTGGCCCTCGCTGCAGCGGGCCCTGTCGCAGTTGCTGGAGGACGGCGACACCCGGGGCCTGGAGGCCTTCCTCTCCGGGGGGTTCGCCCTCCCGCCGCGGCGGACCCCGCACGCCGGGCTCACCGATCCGCAGGACGTCCCCATGGACAACCTTCCGGCGGCGCTGATGGCGGTCAACTGCGCGGACGACCCCGACCGCCCCGCGGCCGACCGGGTCACCCGCGACCTGGACCGGCTGCGCGCCCGCTACGAAGAGGCCTCACCCGTCTTCGGCCGGTACCGGCTGACCCAGGTGCTGATGTGCTACGGGCGGCCCAAGGGCACCGACTACATCCGCGAGAAGGTCAAGGACGTCGACACCCCGCGGATGCTGCTCGTCGGCACCCGGGGCGACCCGGCCACGCCGTACCGGTGGACGGTGGAGACGGCGAAGCGGCTCGGTTCGTCGGCCGTGGTGCTGGACAACCGGGGCGAAGGGCACACCGGCTACGGCTCCTCCCCGTGCGTGCAGCGCAAGGTCGACGCCTTCCTGCTCTACGGCACGCTGCCGCCGGACGGCAGTTCCTGCGGCTCCGACCACGACGCCGAGTGAGGGCACGAGGACGGCACTCTACCTCTCGAACACAAGGCCGTCGAACGTGTGCGGCAGCATCGCGCGAACACCCCGACGGTCCGTCAAAACCCCTGTGTCGTCTAGGATTTGAGGCTCCCGGCAGCACTCGCAGGAGCTACCTTCGAGTAACTCGGTGAGACTGTGGCATATGCCGGAAGCACCACCGTATCGTGTGGTGCCAAATCCCTTACAGGCCGTCGCGGGCTGTGCAACAGTCGTAGCGGTCCCTCCGTCCGCCTTGGTCGTACCGTCCCCGCATCGGAGTGCGTCATGCCGTCCCACCTCTCCGCGGACCGCCCCGCCCCCCAGCCGCCAGGACGCGGCTCGGTCGACGCGCTCATCTCGCAGACGCGGCGGCTCAAGGGCGACGTGGACGCGGTGCGCCGGGGCGCGGACGACGAGCCGGACCACCCCCGGGGCCGATGGCAGCGTGCACTGTACGACCTGGCCCTGCACCAGCTCGACGACCTCGACGAGCACCTGGCCCAGCTGCGCGACGGCCCGCTGCCCGCGACGGCGCAGACCGAGCCGGCGCCGCGGGGCTCGCTGCTCAGCAGGGTCGGCAGCGCCGAGTGGAACCTGCAGACGGACGAGGCCAGTTGGTCCGGCGAGCTCTACCACATCCTGGGCCGCGATCCCGCCGCCGCTCCGCTCACCCTCGACGAACTGCCGTCGCTCGTGCTCGACGAGGACCGGCCGAGGCTGACGGCGATGGTCACCAACTGCCTGGTCGACGCCCGCCCCATCGACGGCGAGTTCCGCATCGCCCGCCGGGACGGGGACGTGCGCACCGTGCACATGATGGGCGAACCCGTGCTGGACGCCGACGGGAGCACCGCCTCGATGTGGGCCGTGCTGCGGGACGTCAGCGAACTGCGCCGCAACCAGCGGGCGGTGAGCGAGACCCGTGACTCGCTGCACCGCCGGCGAGAGGCCGCGCACGGCGAGCGCCGGCTCGCGGCCGAGTTGCAGGAGGCCGTGCTGCCGCCGGGGCTCGGCTCCCCGCGGCTCCCGCACCGGGCCTCCGGCGCGCTCGACCTCGCCGCCCGCCGCCTGCCGGCCTCCACGCGCACGCCGATCGGCGGCCACTGGTACGACGCCCTCGAACTGGCCGACGGGGACACGCTGCTGAGCGTCGGCGACCTCACGGGTCAGGGCGTCGGCGTCACGTCGACCATGACCATGCTGCTCGGCGCCGTCCGCGGCATGGCCATGGCCGGGACCGGGCCCGCCCAGCTGATGGCCTGGCTGAACCAGTTACTGGACGCCACCGTGCAACCCGCCCTGGGCAGCGCCGTGTGCTGCCGCTACCGGCCCGGCACGCGCACCCTGGTGTGGGCGCAGGCCGGGCACCCCGCCCCGCTGCTGTTCCGCGGCGGGACGGGGCGGGTGCTGGACGCCCCGGCCGGCGTCCTGCTCGGCGCCACCTCCGGACCGGTCTACGGGCAGGCCGAAGAAGCCCTGGAGGACGGCGACCTGCTCCTCCTGCACACCGACGGGCTGGTGCCGGGACACACCGGGAGAGCAGCCGCGGACGTCCTCCTCGGCCTGGCGCCACGCCTGGGCGGCGACCGCACTGCGGAGGACTGCGTGCGCACGGTCGTCGAGGAGTTCGGCACGCACGAGCGGGAGGACAACGCCTGCCTGCTCGTCGTCAAGGTGACGTGAAGTCTCCCCAAGCGTCCATGATTTGACGGCGGCTCAGGCCGGTGCGCGGCCGGCTTCCTTGCCCTTGGGCTTCGGCAGGGCCAGCTTGATCTCCTCCCGCAACTCCTGGATTCTCGGCGTCCCCGAGTACTGGGCCGTGAGCCGGTACATCTCGCGCAGCCGGTCCCAGGTGCGGTGCGAGGAGTTGGACCCCATCGACACCAGTGCCAGGCGGGCGTAGCGGTCGGCCTGTTCGGGATCGTCCGCGATGAAGCAGGCGGAGGCCATCGACAGGTAGTCGAAGATCTTCGACCGCTGCCGGCCGTCGACGCGCAGGGCGAGCGCCTTCTCCGCGTAGTGCTGGGCGTGCACGGCCGCACCCGGCTCGAACTCGGCCAGCGTGCGGTACGCGAGGGCCTGCATGCCGTACAGGTCCTCCTCCTTGAAGGTCTGCATCCAGTCCGGGGGCGGGACGTCGGCCTTGTCGGAGACGAACAGGTCCTCCGCGCGGCCCAGGGTGCGGCGCATGGCCTGGCCCTTGCCCATGGCGGCCTGCGCCCAGGCCTCGACGGTGTAGAGCATCGCCCGGGTGCGGGGCAGCACCTCCTCGCCCGAGCCGGACGTGGCGAGCTTCATCAGGTCCAGGGCGTCGTGCGGCTTGCCCAGATGCACCATCTGGCGGGCCGCGCGGGAGAGAGCCTCGCCCGCGCGGGGCCGGTCGCCGCCCTCCCGGGCCGCGTGCGCGGCGATGACGAAGTACTTCTGCGCCGTGGGCTCCAGGCCGACGTCGTGGGACATCCAGCCGGCGAGGACGGCGAGGTTGGCGGCGACGCCCCACAGGCGCCGCTGAAGGTGGGGCGGGTGGCGGTAGGCGAGCATGCCGCCCACCTCGTTGAGCTGGCCCACCACGGCCTTGCGCTGGAGCCCGCCGCCCCGGGCGGCGTCCCAGGCGCGGAACACCTCGACGGAGCGCTCCAGTTCCTCGATCTCCTGCGACCCGATGGGGGCGGCCTCGTAGCGGTCGAACCCAGCGGGGTCGGCGTGCAGGGAGTGGTCGAGGCGGGGGGCGTCGGCCGTCAGGGCCGGGTCGGTGTGCAGCCAGTCGTACATGGCGCTGCTGAGTGCGGATCCCGCGGCGAGCGCGGCGCCCGCGCCCACCAAGCCGCGTCGGTTGAGCATGAGGTCCATTCCCGTGAATTCGGTGAGGACCGCGGCGGTTCGCTCGGGCGCCCACGGCACACCGTCGGGAGACTCCGTGCTCCCGCCGCCCTGCCGTTTCCCCGTACGCCCGTGCCTGACCAGACCGAGGTCCTCGATGGTCACGACACGGCCGAGACGCTCGGTGAACAGAGCCGCCAGCACCCGCGGCACCGGATCGCGCGGGATCTCTCCCGTGTCGATCCACCGCCGCACCCGGGAGGTGTCGGTCGCCAGCTGGGGATGGCCCATGGCCGCCGCCTGCCGGTTGACCAGCCTCGCGAGTTCGCCCTTGGACCAGCCGGCCAGGCCGAACAGGTCCGAGAGCCGGGTGTTGGGTTGTCCGCTCACGTCAAGCCCCCAGGTTCTCGGCTGAGTTGACAGTAGCCCGGCCGGAGTTGCCGGGCGACTATTCGCCAGGGTTCGCCAGGGTGCGCCAGATGGTGTGCCAGGGGCCATCCGGTGTCAGGTAGGAACGCGCCACCCCGACCCGGTCGCCGCAGGGGCATTCCCCAGGATGATCCCGGGCCCCGGGCCGGGTGTGCGCTGTCGTCGCAGGCACACGAAGGGATCTGTTTCGCCCATGTACACAGCATCGTCCTCCGTGTCCGCACCGCCCCGGTCGCTGCACCCGCGTCCCGCGGACAACGGCCCCTACCTGGCCCCCGCCCGGCCGGCGAACCCCGTGCTCGGCGCGGGCCGGCCCCGGCGCGGCGCGCTCCTCGGCACCCAGCCGCTCAGCGGGAGACTCGACCTGTCCGGCCCCCAGGGCGCGCAGCTGCGCACGGCCATCGCGTCGGTGCACCGCATCTGCCCGGAGTTCAGCCCGGTGCAGGTGCTGCGCCGCAGCGGCCGGTCCGTGATCCTGGTCGGCACGACGGGCCGCAGCTTCGCGGTCGCCAAGTGTTTACTGGACCACTCCCCCGCCTGGTCGGAGCGGATCCGCCACGAGATAGCGGCCTACCGCTCGTTCGTCCGGCACCGCCCTCCGGTGCGGGCGCCGAGGCTGATCGCGGCGGACCCGGACAACTGCACGCTGGTGATCGAGCGGATGCCCGGGCGGGTGGCGGCACTCCAGCGGCACCCGGCCGAGGCGCCGCCGCGTGCGGACATCAGAGCGGCTCTCGGCGCGATCTGCCGGCTGAACGCCTGGCGGCCGCCGGCGGGCACGTTCGACGCCCCGCTGGACTACGCGGCCCGCATCGCGCGCTACCACGAGCTGGGCCTGCTCACCGACCGCGACCTCGGCGACCTGCAGAAGCTGCTGCACGGCATCGCCCAGTCGGCGGGGCGGCAGGGCATGGGCCAGTTCTGCCACGGCGACGCGCTGCTGTCGAACATCCTCCTGTCACCGGCCGGTCCAGTGCTGGTGGACTGGGAGCACGCGGGCTGGTACCTGCCGGGTTACGACCTGGCGACGCTGTGGTCGGTGCTCGGGGACGCACCGGTCGCCCGTCGTCAGATCAGCCAGATCGCGCAGTCGGCGGGCCCGGCGTCCAGGGACGCCTTCCTGGTGAACCTGATGCTGGTGCTGACCCGGGAGATCCGCACCTGCGAGACGGCCGTGCAGCGTTCCCTGCACGAGGTGACCCCGGCGGCACCGGGTCCGGCCCACCAGGGTGCCGCGCCGTCCGGCGAGGAGCAGAGGCTGCTGCTGCGGCGGCTGCACGACGACTGCCAGCTGGCCCGGCGGGCCGTGCGGGCAGCGGTCGGTACTCGCTGACGGGGACGCACGAGGGTCGCTGGGCGCCGATCGGCGCCCAGCGGCCCTCCCGTGTGCGCGGGGGCGGGTTCAGCCCTGCTGGAACAGCTCCGCCGGCAGCGGCTTGAGCAGGGCGTACAGGTCGTCCGTGATGGGGCGGTCCCAGGCGGCGATGGTCACCAGGACGTTGTCGCTGCGGTCGAACTGGACGCAGGAGATCCGGCTCTCGGAGAGCTTAACGCGCCGGACGATCAGGAGGTTGTCGCCCTGCATCACCGGGACGTCCTCGGTGTCGACGACGGTGACCTCCTCGTCGTTCTCCAGCGCCAGCAGCAGCTGGGCCACCTCGAAGGGGACCTCGCCCTCGGGGACCTCGCGGGCCGGCGATCCCTCGGGCAGGTTGCCGATGATCATCGCGGGGCCGCGGCCGCCGAACAGGTCGTAGCGCAGGAAGACGCCCTGGCAGGTGCCGTCGGGCGCGGGCAGCAGTCCCGCACCGAGGTTGCCGGGCCAGTCGCCCGGGTCCATGGCCAGGACGTCGAAGTCGGGCCCGGCGGGCGTGGCGCTGCGGCGGCGGAGGAACGACATGTCGCCCATGGTACGTGCCCGGGGCCGCGAAGCGCCGGGCGGGCGGCGGACGGACGGGCCCCGGCCGCCGCCGCTCCCGGCCGGGTGGCCCTCAGTCCTCGCCGGGGGCGGGCGGCACCACCGCAACGGGGCTCTCGGCGTGCAGCAGGACGGCCTGGGTGACCGAGCCCATCATCCGGGCGGGTGCCGTCAGGCGCCGCCGGTGCCGGCCCACGACGACGAGGCCGGCGTCCGCGGAGGCGTGGACGAGGTGACCGGCCGCGTCACCGGCCGCGGCGACCGTCTCGGCGTCGACGTCGGGATGCCGCTCGCGGTACGGGGCGAGGAAGCCGTCGGCGAGGACCCGGGCCTCGTCCTCGATGACGGTCTGGTCGACGATCGGCGGGGGCAGCTCGCCCGGCATCATCCAGGGCTGCGCGGGCCACGGGTAGGCGGCCACCGCCCGGAGGCGGGCGCCGCGCCGGGCGGCCTCCTCGAAGGCGAACGCCAGGGTGGCCTCGTCGGGGCCGTCCACCTTGAGGCCCACGACCACCCGCGAGCCGGGACCGGGCACCGCGCCGCCGGGGACCTCGCGTCCGGGCCGGGGTACCACGACGACCGGGCACTCGGCGTCGCGGGCGGCGGCCATGCTCGTGGAGCCGAGCAACAGGCCGGCGAAGCCGCCGCGGCCCCGGGACCCGAGCACCAGCAGCTGCGCGCCGGCGCCCAGTTCGGCGAGGACCACGCCGATCGCACCCTCCGGTGCGGAGTACTCCGTGTCGGGCAGGCCGGGGCGTCCCTCCAGGTGGGCGCGGACCCGGTCGAGGACCGGGTCGTCCCGGGGGTCCGCCGGTCCGGCGGTGAGCACGTCGGGCCGGGCCCAGTGCGCGTACTGGCGGACATGGACCACGCGCAGGGGTGCCGCGCGCCGGCGTGCGGCGTCGACGGCCCAGTCGAGGGCGCGCAGGCTGCCGTCCGAACCGTCGACCGCCGCGACGACCGGCAGGGTGCTCATGGGTTCCTCACCTCCGGGAGACGACCGTCCCCTCCCGGTGCCAGCCTGACGTACGGAACGGCCGCGGGAGGACGCCCCGGGTCTCGTGTCCGCGATCGCGGCGGGAACACCCCCGCACGGGCCGCCCTGTCACCCGGCAGGCGGGTACGGTCCACTCCCGGCACGCCCGCCGGGGCCGGTGGTGCCGGTGGTGCCGGTCCGGTGCCGTCCGGGGCCGGTCAGGTGAGGTCGAACTCGCCCTCCCGGGCTCCCGAGACGAACGCGCCCCACTCGTCGGGCGTGAAGATCAGGGAGGGGCTCTCGGGCCGGGCGCTGTTGCGCATGGCGATGAAGCCTTCGACGAAGGCGATCTGCACATCCCCCCGGCCTCGGCTGCTGGACTGCCACTGCGCGTTGCTGAGGTCCAGATCCGGCTTGTCCCAGCCCGTGAACGGGCGCTGCTGGGTGGTGGTCTCGGGCACGTCCGTGCTCCTCCCCATTTCGTCGTCCGCGGCCAGCCTAGCGACCGTGTCCCACGGCCGACAGGGCACGTGAGGGGGACCTTTCGGCGGTGGCGGTTGAACTCGCGGTGACATCCGGACGTACTGGTGGTGGCAGGCCCGCGCGCGGGCTCTGTTCGCCATGCCTCTGCACGACCTCAGCTTCTGCACGACCGCAGCCTTCGCACGACCGCACGGAAGGACCATCGGGTGTCGCCTTTCACTCGCTCCCGCCCCCAGCCGGACTCGGCCGAGAGCGGTACGGAACCCGACGGCGACGCCACCGGACCCGACCCGGTCCGGGACGCGGACGTCCCGCGGGGCGCCGCCGCGGGCGGGGAGGGGAGCGGCGCTGCCGGGGAGCCGGACCCGGACGGCGGACGGCCCGGTTGGTTCGGCTGGCGGCGGCGCCACCCCCGGGCGGCGCACCGGGTCTCGCTCGCGGTCACCGTGCTGGCCGGTCTGCTCGTGCTGGTCGCGTTGCTCCTGCCCAACCGGATCGAGCGGCTGGAGTTCACGTCGTTCCTCCGGATCCCCGCCGAGGGCGTGCTGCTGGCGGGGCTGCTGCTCGCGCTGCCGCCGAGGCCCCGGCGGATCACGGCCGTCGTGACGGGGATGCTGCTGGGGCTGCTGACCGTCCTGAAGTTCCTGGACATGGGCTTCCACCAGGTCCTGGCCCGGCCGTTCGACCTGGTCCTGGACTGGATCCTGCTCGACGACGCGACGGACTTCCTGCGGGAGTCGTTCGGCCGCACCGGCCAGGTCCTGGCCGTCACCGCCGTCGTGGTGCTGTTCGTCGCGCTGGTCGTGCTGACGACGCTGGCGGTGGTGCGGCTGACGAACCTGATGGTCCGCCACCGGCACACCGCCGGCCGGACCGTGCTCGTCCTGGGCACGGCGTGGATGACCTGCATGACGCTGGGCCTGCAGATCGGCACCGTGCCGATCGCCACGAAGGGCAACGCGGACTTCGTCGGCAACCGCGTCGAACAGGTCCGGGCGGGGCTGCGGGACGCGCGGGTGTTCCGCGAGCAGGCCGCCGTGGACGCCTTCGCGAAGACCCCGCCGGACCGGTTGCTGACGGGACTGCGGGGCAAGGACGTCCTGTTCACCTTCATCGAGAGCTACGGACGCGTGGCGATCGACGATCCGGCGATGGCCGCGCAGACCGACGCCGTGCTCAGGGAGAGCACGGCCGGGCTGAAGTCCGCCGGGTTCGCCTCGCGCAGCGGCTGGCTGCGCTCCCCGGTGACGGGGGCGGGCAGCTGGCTCGCCCACTCGACGTTCCTGTCCGGCCTGTGGATCAAGAACCAGCAGCGCTACCGCAGCCTGACCACCAGCGACCGCATGACGCTGACCAAGTACTTCGGGAAGACCGGCGCCTGGCGGACCGTCGGCATCGTGCCGGGCGTGCGGCGGGCCTGGCCGGAGGGAAAGTTCTTCGGCCTGGACCACATCTACGACTCCGAGCACCTCGGCTACCACGGCCCCTACTTCAGCTGGACGCCGGTGCCCGACCAGTTCAGCATGGAGGCCTTCCAGCGCCTGGAGCACGGCAAGAAGGACCGGGAGCCGATCATGGCGGAGATCATCCTGGCCTCCAGTCACAACCCCTGGTCGCCCGTGGCGCACATGATCGACTGGGAGGACCTCGGCGACGGCTCGGTGTTCCACCGCATCAAGAAGGAGGGCACCGACCCCAAGGAGGTCTGGAAGGACCCGGAGAAGGTGCGCGCCGAGTACCGCAAGGCCATCGAGTACTCGATCCGCAGCCTGACCGAGTGGATGCAGCGCTACGGCGACGAGGACACGGTCCTGGTCTTCCTCGGCGACCACCAGCCGGTGCCGACCGTTCTCGCCGGGGACACCGGCAGGGACGTGCCGATCAGCATCGTCGCCAAGGACAGCAAGGTCCTGGACCGCGTGGCCGACTGGGGCTGGACGGACGGCCTCAAGCCGGCGGCCAACGCCCCGCGTTGGGGGATGGACAAGTTCCGTGACCGCTTCATGACGGCGTACGGCCCGCAGCCCTGAGGGCGCCGTGGGGCGGCAGCTGCGGAGCGGGCCGTGCGGGCGGCGGTCCCTGAGCGGGCCGTACCGGCGGCGGGCCGGCCGGGTGCCGCGCGGTCAGGCGAAGAAGGCGGACACGCGGCGCGTGAACCACCGCGGGTCGTCGAGCCACGGGTAGTGCCCCGCGCCCGGCTGCACCACGCACTCGGCGTGCGGGAAGACGCCCGCGGTGCGGCGGGCGAGGGCCGGGGCCGGTCCGCCGTCGGCCCCGCCGGCGAGGACGAGGACGGGCGCGGTCAGCCGGGCGAGCGCGGCTCGCGTCGCCTCCGGGTCCCAGGCGCCGTCGGCGCCGTAGGCGTCCGCCGCCTCGTCGTTGGTCTCGGCCTCCTCGCGGCCGGCGTGGGCGCGGGCGGTGTCGTCCCAGCGTCCGTGGAAGAACGGCACGAACACCGGGTCGAAGTCGCCCGAGCCGTCGAGCCAGGCCTCGAACGCCGGGAACGCGTCCGCGAACCAGGGTTCCGAGGCTCTCGACAGGGCCGCCCCGCGCCGGTCGCCGGCGGTGGCGGGCCACCCCAGCGCCCAGGGGGTGGCGGTGACCAGCGCCAGCCGAGCGATGCGCTGCGGATACCGGGCGGCGTAGAGCAGGGCGAGGCTCCCGCCCGCCGAGTGCGCGAGCAGGTCCATCCGTTCCAGGCCCAGCCGGAGCCGCAGCGCCTCGACGTCGTCGACGAGCCGGTCGCAGCGGTACGTCTCCGGGTCCGCCGGCGTCTCGGAGTCCCCGGTGCCGCGCAGGTCGAGCAGCACCAGCCGGTGGTGGGCGTCCAGCCCGCCGAGGTTTCCCAGGTAGGCGGAGGCCCGCATGGGGCCGCCGGGCAGCACGACCAGCGGCCGGCCCGCACCGCGCTGGTGGTAGGCGAGTCGGGTTCCGTCCGGGGCGTCGAAGATCGGCACGGCGTCGATCCTCGTGCCGGGGGCCGGCCCGGCACAAGCGGGTTCTCCGGTCCTCTACCCGTGCCCGAGGTCGTCCCTGAGCCGGCGCTTGAGGATCTTCCCGCTGGCGTTGCGCGGGAGCTCGTCCACGAACACCACCCGCTTCGGCGCCTTGAACGGGGTGAGCCGCTCGCGGACGTGGTCGACCAGCTCCGCCTCGGTGACCTCCCCGTGCGGGACGACGACGGCCGTGACGGCCTCGATCCACCGCTCGTCGGGCAGGCCCACGACCGCGGCCTCGGCGACCCGCGGATGCGTGTAGAGGGCGTCCTCGACCTGGCGTGAGGCGATGACCACACCGCCGGAGTTGATCACGTCCTTCACGCGGTCGACGATCGTGAAGTAGCCGTGGGCGTCGCGCACGGCGAGGTCCCCGGAGCGGAACCAGCCGTCGCGGAAGGCCTCGGCGGTCTCCTCGGGCTTGTCCCAGTACCCCTCGCACAGTTGGGGGGAGCGGTAGACGATCTCGCCGGGGGTGCCGTCGGGCACGTCCTTGCCGTCCTCGTCGACCACCCGGGCGTCGACGAACAGCACGGGCCGGCCGCAGGAGTCCATGCGGCCCTTGTGCTCGTCCGGTCCGAGGACGGTGGCCAGCGGGCCGATCTCGCTCTGGCCGAAGCAGTTGTAGAAGGCCAGGCCCGGCAGGCGCTCCCGGAGCCGCTCGAGGACCGGCACCGGCATGATCGAGGCGCCGTAGTAGGCCTTGCGCAGGCCGCTCAGGTCACGCGTGGCGAAGTCGGGGCGCCGGGACAGGGCGATCCAGACGGTGGGCGGGGCGAACAGGCTGTCCACCCGGTCCGCCTCGATCAGGTCGAACAGCCGGTCTCCGTCGGGGGCGTCGAGCACGATGTTCGTCGCGCCGACGGCCAGGTACGGCAGCAGGAAGACGTGCATCTGGGCCGAGTGGTACAGCGGCAGCGCGTGCGCCGGGCGGTCGCCCGCACGGAGGTCGAGCGCGGTGATCGCGCTCACGTACTCGTGCACCAGGGCCCGGTGGGTCATCATCGCGCCCTTGGGCAGGGCCGTCGTGCCGGATGTGTACAGCAGCTGCACGAGGTCCTCGCCGCGCGGCTCGGGACCGTCGTGGGCGGGCGCCTCCTCCAGCCGGGCGAGCAGCGAGCCGTCGGCGTCGCGCAGGGGCAGCGTCCGGACGCCGCCGGGGAGCCGGGCGGCCAGGTCCGGGTCGGTGAGGACCAGGGAGCTGCCCGACTGGCCGAGGAGGTAGGCCAGATCGGCACCGGTCAGGTTCTGGTTGACCGGGACGTGCACCAGGCGGGCGCGGGCGCAGGCGAGGAAGGCGATCAGGTAGGCGTCGGAGTTGTGGCCGTAGGCAGCGACCCGGTCGCCCGGGGACAGCCCCAGGGCGAGCAGGACGCTCGCCGCGCGGGAGACGGCGGTGTCCAGTTCCTCGTAGGTCCAGGTGCGCTCGCCGTACTCCAGGGCGACGCGGGCCGGGGTGCGCCGGGCGCTGCGCCGCAGGACTCCGTCGACCGTGCTGCCGTGTCCGGGCGGGATCGTCGCTGGCGTCGTCATGACGACGATCTTCGGTTCGGCCCGGGAGCGGGTCAAGGATCGCGCGGGCGCGAGCCGGGGGCACGCAGGCCGCTCGACCCCTGCGCCGCCTCCGGCGTCCGCCGGGGGTGGCACCGCTGACGGGTCGTGCACGAGCACCGCCGACCGGCCGTGCACGCCGACGGTGCGGCACGCGGGTGCCGCGGGCCGGGCGTGCCCGGTGCCCCGCCGCGACCTGAGAAGTCGTCAACTGCTCACGAGCACAACGGCCGTGTCCGTCCGAGCCTCCGGTTCGCGGATGCGTGCGGCGGACATACTTCCGGGGACACGCGTGACGGTGGTGGCGAAGGGATACGCGGTGACCCACGAAGCGGCAGTCGGCGGACCCACCCGGCGTCAACTGGCCCGCGCGGGGCTGGCCCTGGGCGGGGCGCTCGCCCTCGCCCCGCTGCCCGCCGGACCGGCCGCGGCCGCTCCCGCGGCGCGGGACCGGCGGCCCACCCTGCGGCACGGTTCGGCCGCACGCGCCGGACTGCTCCCCTCCCACCTGCGCAGGCTCGTCACCGACGCCGAATCGTTCCTCGGCCCCTCCCCCGTCCACCCCTGGTACGCCGGTGCGGTCCTGCTCGCCGGCCGCGGCGGCACGGTCGCCCTGCACCGGCCCATCGGGACGGCGGTGCGCTACCGGGCCTACGACGAGAAGACCGACACGGGCGTGGAGTTCCCGCCCGGCGAGCAGATCCCGATGGCCGAGGACACCGTCTTCGACCTGGCGTCGGTGTCGAAGCTGTTCACCTCGATCCTGGCCGTACAGCAGATCGAGCGGGGCGCGCTGGGGCTGGAGGCCGAGGTCGCCTCCTACCTGCCGGATTTCGCGCGGGCGGGCAAGCAGGACGTCACCGTCCGGCAGCTGCTGACGCACACCTCGGGCTTCCGCGCGTGGATCCCGCTGTACAGCGCGCCGACCCGCGAGGCGCGGCTCGAACTCGTCTGGAACGAGGCGCCGGTCTCCGCACCGGGCACGGCGTACCTCTACTCGGACCTCAACCTCATCTCGCTCCAGCTGGTGCTGGAGCGCATCACGGGCCGCTCCCTGGACACCCTGCTGCGCGAGGAGATCACCGCCCCGCTCGGGCTGCGCCGTACGCGCTACAACCCACCCGCCTCCTGGCGGCCGGGCATCGCGGCCACGGAGGACGCCCGCAAGCCGTGGTCCGGGCTGGACCGGGGCCTGGTGTGGGGCGAGGTGCACGACGAGAACGCCTACGCGATGGGCGGGGTCGCGGGCCACGCGGGCGTCTTCTCCGACGCGTGGGAGCTCGCGGTGCTCGGCCGGACCCTGCTCAACGGCGGTGTGTACGGGCGCGGCCGGATCCTGGCGCCGGAGTCGGTGGAGCTGATGTTCACCGACTTCAACACGGCCTTCCCCGGCGACGAGCACGGGCTCGGTTTCGAGCTGTACCAGCACTGGTACATGGGCGCGATGGCCACGCCGCGCACGGCCGGGCACACCGGTTTCACCGGCACCTCGCTGGTGCTCGACCCGACGACCGACTCGTTCCTGGTGGTGCTGGGCAACTCCGTGCACCCGGTGCGCAGTTGGCGTTCCGGTTCCGCTCCCCGGGTGGCCGCCGCGAACAGCCTGGCCCGGGCGGTGCCGGTCCGGCCCGCGCGGGGCCGCACGGCCTGGTTCTCCGGTACGGCGCTCTCCGCGACGGCGACGCTCGCCCTGCCCGCGCTCGACACCTCGCGCGGCGGCGGGCGGCTGCGCTGCGCACTGTGGTGGGACACGGAGCCGGTGGCGGACACGCTGGTGCTGGAGGCGTCCACCGACGGCGGTACCGGCTGGCAGCCGGTGCCCTTCACCACCTCCCGCCGCGGCGAGGAGCCCCGCACCCACTCCTCGGGCGCGGTCACGGGCTGGTCGGGCCGGGTCTGGCACCGGACGACCGCCGAGCTGCCCGCCGCCCGCGGCCTCACCCTGCGCTGGCGGTACACGACGGACCGGCTCTACGTGGGACGCGGCTGCTACGTGGACGGACTGCGGGTGGAGTCGGCCGGCGGTGTCCTGTTCGACGAGGCGCGTCCGGCGGACGCGGCACGCGTCGAAGCGGTGGGCTGGGCACCGTCGGCCGACTGAGGCGGCTGTCGCGTCACTGGTTGAAAACGGCCTTCTGCACCTCGTTGGGACCGTCGAAGCGGTCCTCCTTCAGGCCGTCGAGCGTGCTGACGATCTTGTCGTCGGCGTGGTTGCTGCGGGCGCGTTCCACCAGGTGCTGCTTGTCCGTGGGGTAGTCCATGCCCTTGAGGGCCTTTTGCAGGTCGGTCGGGCTGAGCTCGGCCATGAGGGGCCTCCCGTGGGGTGGTGCGACCGTCAGAGACGGCCGGACAGTCCGTTTTCCTTCGCTTTGTCGGAGTGCCCCGGGGCGGCGGTGTGATTCACTCCGTCTCCTTTTCGAGGAGCGCCATCGCGGCGTTGTGCCCCGGCACCCCGCTGACTCCGCCGCCGCGCACCGCGCCCGCCCCGCACAGCAGGACGTTGGCGTGCCGGGTCTCCACGCCCCAGCGTCCCGTGCCGTCCTGGGCGTAGGGCCAGCTCAGGTCCCGGTGGAAGATGTTCCCGCCGGGCAGGCCCAGGTCGCGTTCCAGGTCGAGCGGCGTCCGGGCCTCGATGCAGGGCCGGCCGTCGGCGTCGGTGGCCAGGCAGTCCGCGAGGGGCTCGGCGAGGTGGGCGTCGAGCTGGGCGAGGGTCGACTTCAGCAGTTCCTCCCGCACGGCGTCGTTGTCCCGCGCGAACAGCCGGGCCGGGGTGTGCAGGCCGAACAGGGTGAGCGTCTGGCAGCCTCGCTCGGCCAGGCCGGGCCCGAGGATGGTCGGGTCGGTGAGCGAGTGGCAGTAGATCTCGGAGGGCGGCGCCGCGGGCAGCCCGCCCGCGGCCGCCTGGGCGTGCGCGGCGGCCAGCTGCTCGTAGCCCTCGGCGATGTGGAAGGTGCCGGCGAACGCCTCGCGCGGGTCGACCGAGGTGTCGCGCAGCCGCGGCAGGCGTTCGAGGAGCATGTTGACCTTGAACTGGGCGCCCTCCGCGGGCTCGGGGGGCGTGTCTCCCGTCAGCTCGGCGAGGGCCTGCGGGGAGGCGTTGACCAGGACGTGCCGGGCCGCGACGGTGCCCTCGCCGCCGGCCGTGCGGTAGGCGACCTCGGCCGTGCGGCCGTCCGTGGCGATGCTCAGCGCCTCGTGGCCGGTGGCGAGGACGGCGCCCGCGGCGCGGGCCGCGCCGGCGAGGGCGTCGGTGAGCGCGCCCATGCCGCCGACGGGCACGTCCCAGTCGCCGGTACCCCCGCCGATCACGTGGTACAGGAAGCAGCGGTTCTGCTTGAGGGAGGGGTCGTGGGCGTCGGCGAAGGTGCCGATGAGGGCGTCGGTGAGGACCACTCCGCGCACCAGGTCGTCGGCGAAGTGCTCCTCGACGGCCGCACCGATGGGCTCCTCGAAGAGCGTGCGCCAGGCCCGGTCGTCGTCGAGCAGACGGCGCAGTTCCTCGCGGGTGGGCAGCGGCTCGGTCAGGGTCGGGAAGATCCGCCGCGCCGCGCGTCCGGTAATGCCGTAGAACTCCTGCCAGGCCCGGTACTCGCGGTCGGAGCCGGTGAGCCGGGCGAAAGCCTCGCGGGTGCGCCGTTCGCCGCCGCCGACCAGGAGGCCGGTGGGCCTGCCGTCGCGTTCGGCCGGCGTGTAGGAGGAGACGGTGCGGGTGCGGACCCGGAAGTCCAGGCCGAGGTCGCGCACGATCTTCCGGGGCAGCAGGCTGACCAGGTACGAGTAGCGGGACAGCCGGGCGTCGACCCCGGCGAAGGGCCGGGTGGACACGGCCGCCCCGCCGGTGTGGTCCAGCCGTTCGAGGACGAGCACGGAGCGGCCCGCCCGAGCCAGGTAGGCGGCGGCGACCAGGCCGTTGTGGCCGCCGCCGACGATGACGGCGTCGTACGTCCGGTGTGCGCGGGGTCCCTCGGGTGCGGTCATGGTTCTTCGTAACACGGGGTGATCGTCGTCGGCCAGACGGCCGCCGGACCGGCCCGCGGGCGGCCGGGGTGCCGGGGTGGACGGCGCTGAGACTCGCGTCGTGCCGATCGGTCGGCCAGGGGTCAGGGCCGGTGCAGCGGGGCGGGCCGCTCGCCGGGGACCGGGTCGCCGGGGCCGGTGGCGGGGCGGGCGATCCACTCGCCGGACAGTCCGGCCGCCGGGTCGGGACGCGAGGTGGGCGGCACGGCACCGGCCGAGGGGCGCCCGCCGGTCATGCCGCGGGTCCAGGGCGGCATCCGGCCCCCGGGCACCGGCGCGCCGGGAGCCGGGAAGGGCGCGGCGGGGACGGGGAAGGGCGCGGCGGTGGCGGACACGGGGACCTGCGCGGCGCGGTGGGCGGTGATGCGCCAGGCCAGTTCGCGGGCGTCGCCCGGTCTGTCGTCGGGATCCTTCGCCAGCAGGTCGAGGATCACCCGCTCCAGGAACACCGGCAGCTCGGGCCGGAGTTCGCGGGGCGGACGGGGCGGGGTGTCGCGGTGGCCGACGAGGATCGACCAGGCGTCGTCGAGGTCGAACGGCGGCACGCCGGTGGCGAGTTCGTACAGTACGCACCCGAACGAGTAGAGGTCGCTGCGCTGGTCGACCTCGGTGCCGGCGATCTGCTCCGGGGACATGTAGTGCGGGGTCCCCATGGCGATGCCGGTGCCGGTCAGCCGGGAGGTGAAGCCGATGTCGTGGCCGAGGCGGGCGACGCCGAAGTCGCAGATCTTCACCGTGCCGTCGCCGAGCCGCACGATGTTGGCGGGCTTCAGGTCGCGGTGCACGACGGCCTGTTCGTGGCAGTAGGCCAGAGCGGCGGCGACCTGCTCGGCGATCTCCACGATGTCGGCGACCGGCAGCGGCCGGTGCCGGTGACCGGCCAGCAACTCGCTGAGGTTGCGGCCGTCCAGCAGCTCCATCACCAGGTACAGGACGCCCTCGGACTCCCCGAAGTCGTGCACCACGGTGATTCCCCGGTGCTGCAGCGCGGCGGCCACCCGGGCCTCGCGCCGGAACCGTTCGCGCACGACGTGGGTGAAGGCGCGGTCGTGGTTCGCGCCCAGCGGCTTCAGGCACTTGACGGCGACGTGCCGGCCCAGCGACTCGTCGCGCGCCCGCCACACCTCGCCCATGCCGCCGCGTCCGATCAGTTCCAGCTGCCGGTAACGGCCCTGGATCAGCCTGCTCTCCCCCATGTCGCGCGACGCTCCCCCCGGTAGCCGTTCGCCCGCCCCCTGGCCCCTCCAGTATGGCGGCCCACCGTCCGCGTGTGCACGGGGGCGGGCCGGGCGTGCGGGTCGATCCTCGGCACGGCCGACGGGAGTCGTACGGGCGGGAGTTGGGCCCGGGACCGGCTTGCGCCTCCGCGCGCGGGACGGCGGACGAGCCGGGACGGTGGCGTTCACCGGGGCACGGGCGCCGGGGACACCCGACTCGTCGCCCGGGCCGGTGGGGCAACGCCGCGACCGCGCGCCGGTACGGCAGCCCCCGCCTGCGGTCAGTCGAGCGTGGCGAGGAACTCCGTGCAGGCGCGCGCGCAGGCGCGGCACATCGCCGCCGAGCCCTCGGCGCCCGGCTGCCGGTCGAAGACGTGGGCGGCCTCCAGGCACACGGTCCGGCACCACTCCACCTGGACCCGGATGCTGTCCTCGTCCACCTGGTTCTGCTCGGACAGCACGCGGCAGGTCGCGTCGCAGACCTCCGCGCACATGATGCCCTTGCGCCGTACGAGTTCCTGGTTCTCGGTGCCGTCGGGATCCACGAGGCTCGCGCGCAGCGCACAGGCCCGCGCACACTCGGTGCACGCCTGGGCGCAGGCGAACCGGTCCTCCAGGAACCGGAACAGCTCCTGCTGGGATGTCGTCGAAGTCACGCAGCGCGGGTAGCCCCGCCGGGTGCCGTCAAACCCGGTACCGGGGTGCCGGGTGAGCCTGGTTCACGGCGGAAAGCGGGGGTACCCGCGGGTCATGGATAGCGCATGGATGGAGATGGCCGCGGGGCGTGGCGCCCTCGGCATCGGGCTGGTTGCGGCGGGTGTGGTGGTCGTGGCCCTGCTGCTGGGGGCCTTCGTCCTCGGCTTTCGCAACAAGCGCAGGGAACTTCCCGCACCCCGCCCGGAGGAGCAGCCGCGGATGCCCGAGGGCGGCCCGGTCCGGGAGACGCTGGAGCGCCGGGAGCCGGAGGAGATGCCGCGCAGCGACGAGCGCCTGACGCCGCACGAGCTGAAGACGAACGGCCGGCAGAGCGACCGGACGAGCGCCTCGCAGGAACGCCCGCGCTGGAACGAGGGCAGCAGTGGCGGGTTCGGCAGCGGCGGTCCGGGAGCGCGCTGACCCGCACCCCCAGCCACCCAGTCCCAGCGCAGCCCCAGCCGCACCCTCATGTGCCCCCTGGTCGGGGCGTTCGATCGACGAAGGGCCCGTGCCTGCCGCACGGGCCCTTTCGCGTGTCCGGCACTCCGCCGTCCTTGCCGGCCTCTCGGTACCCCGCACCCGGTCCGTCGAGTGAGGTGGATCACAGGATCGGGGTGCAGCGTGGCGAAGGGTCCAGCGTCTTCTCACAGGTGTAGGGGGCCACTGAGACGCAGGACGGTGAGGATGGAGCAGGATCGAGCGGAGGGCTTCGACGCGTTCGCGGCCGCCCGTTGGTCGGCGCTGCTCCATGTCGCGCGTCTGCTCACGGGGGGCGACCGCCAACGGGCCGAGGACCTGGTGCAGGAGGCGCTGGTCAAGCTCTGGTTCGCCTGGCCGAAGGTCGCCGAGCAGGCTCCGGAGGCCTATGTGCGCACGGTGCTCGTGCGGCTCGCGGCCCGCTCGGCCCGGCGGCGCTGGTGGGGCGAACGCCCGGTGGACCAGCTGCCCGACCGGGCCGACACCGGCGACATGTCGTCCGCCGTCGCGGAACGCTCGCGGCTGGAGGCGGCGCTGGCCCAGCTGTCACCGAAGCAGCGGGCCGCCGTGGTGCTGCGCTACTGCGAGGACCTGCCCGAGGCGCAGGTCGCCCGGGCGCTGGGCTGCCCGGTCGGCACCGCGCGGTCCCACGCCTCACGCGGCGTCGCCCGGCTCCGCGTGCTTCTGTCCGACGCCGCCCGGCCCGTGGGGTGAGAGGAGTGGAGATGGACGACTTCGAGCGGGACCTGTCACGCCTGATGCGCGACACCCGGCAGCACGCCCCCTACGAGCCCGAGCACCACCGGCGGGTGCACGCCGGGATCCGGGCCCGCCGCCGGTCCAGGATGCTGTGGAAGGCGGCGGGTTCGGCCGTCGCGGTGGCCGGGCTGAGCGTGGGGCTGGCCCTGCTGCCCCAGCTGGGCACCCGCGCGCAGCCCGCGGATCCCCGCCCGCAGCCCACGCTCAGCCCGGCGCCCACCGCCGACCCGGACCCCACGACCAACGCGCCGAGTCCGAGCCTCACCCCGACCGGGCCCGAGTCGTCGCCGCCCGCGGCCACGGCGGGCAGCAGCACCCCGCAGGGCGGTACGACCCCGCCGAGCGGCCCCACACCCACCGCCACGGCCTCGGAGAGCCGCACCTCGTCGCGTCAGCCGGACACCCCGCCGCCCACCTCGGCACCCGGTACCGCCCCACCGTCCGTCCCGGAGTCGGAGACGCCCTCCGCCTCGGTCCCCCCCGGCTAGCCGCCCGCGCGGCCTCACCTCAGGGCGTCCCCTCCCGCACCGTCACCGCACCATCCGCCACGGGCGCCTTCGGCCTGCCCGGAGACCGGCGCGCCCACCGCGGCCCGCGCCAGAGAGCGACCGTGAGACAGCCATGAGAACCGCACGGCGGCCGGCCCGGGCCGATCGCCTCACAACGGCCCCGACCGACCGCCCCACGACCACCCCGGCGGGCCACCCCGCAACCGCCGCGACCGGCCGCCCGGCACCCGAGCCGTCCGCGCTGCCGCGCCGGGCGCCCCTGCCCGCGCGCCACCCCGAGCCGGTCCTGGACGTGGTCGTGCCCGTGTACAACGAGGAGGACGACCTGGAACGGTGCGTGCGGCGGCTGCACGCGCACCTCGTCGAGACGTTCCCCTACCCGTTCCGCATCACCGTCGCCGACAACGCCAGCACCGACGGCACACCGCGCATCGCCGCGCGGCTGGCCGCCGAACTGCCCGGCACGCACTGGATCAGGCTGGCCGAGAAGGGCCGCGGGCGTGCGCTGCACACCGCCTGGTCCCGGTCGCGGGCGCCGGTGCTGGCCTACCTCGACGTGGACCTGTCCACCGATCTGGCCGCACTGCTCCCGCTGGTCGCTCCGCTCATCTCGGGGCACTCCGACATCGCCATCGGCACCCGGCTGGCGCGCGGCGCGCGGGTGGTGCGCGGCCCGAAACGGGAGATCATCTCCCGCTGCTACAACGGGCTGCTGCGCGGCACGCTCGCGGTGGGCTTCTCGGACGCGCAGTGCGGCTTCAAGGCGGTGCGGCGGGACGTCGCCGAGCGGCTGCTGCCGCTGGTGGAGGACCGCGAGTGGTTCTTCGACACCGAACTGCTGGTCCTCGCCGAGCGCGCGGGACTGCGGATCCACGAGGTGCCGGTCGACTGGGTGGACGACCCCGACAGCCGGGTCCACATCGTGTCCACGGCACTGGCCGACCTGCGGGGCGTGGCCAGGGTGGGCCGGGCCCTGGCCTGCGGCCGGCTGCCGCTGAGCGCGCTCGGCCGCGGCGGCGACCTGGCCGGGCACCTGCCGGCGGGCCTGGCCCGGCAGGCGGTGCGCTTCGCCGCCGTCGGCCTGGTCAGCACCCTGTTGCATCTGCTGCTCTACACGTCCCTGCGGCCGGCGGCGGGCGCGCAGGCGGCCAACGCCCTGGCCCTGCTCGCCGGCGCGGTCGCCAACACGGCCGCGAACCGGCGGCTCACCTTCGGCATCCGGGGTCACGGCGGCGCCCTGCGCCACCAGCTCAAGGGCCTCGCCGCCTTCCTGGTCGGACTGGCCCTGACCAGCGGTTCCCTGGCCGCCCTGCACCATGCCGCGCCCGGCTCGGGCCACCGCGTCGAACTCGTGGCGCTGATCGCCGCCAACCTCGCCGCGACCCTGCTGCGCTTCCTCCTCCTCCGCGCCTGGGTCTTCCCCTCCCGCTCCGCCCGCCGCACGTCAGGAACCTCATGAGCACCGTCGAGCTGCACCGGCCGCCCACCGGCCCCGGAGTCCCGGAAGTCCCGGGCGATGTACGGGAGTTGCGGCCACGTCTGCGTGCCGCCGCGGCCCGCTGGGGCCCGGTGCTGCTGACGTACGGGGTGCTGAAGCTGGCCGGCTTCGCCGTCTTCATGTACCTGCTGGACTCCACGGGCGACTTCCGCAGGAAGAACCCGCGCTTCGGCGGCGGCGCGCACGCCTGGGACGTCCTGGCCAGCTGGGACGGCTGGTGGTACCAGCAGATAGCCCTGCACGGTTACGACCCCGCCCTGAAGCCCGTCCCGGGCGCGACCGGCCTGATCACCCTGGAGGGCAACTCGGCGGCGTTCTTCCCGCTGTACCCGGCACTGATGCGCCTGGTCTCGGAGGTCACCGGCCTCGGCCCGTACGGCGCCGGCATGACCGTCTCCGTGATCGCCTCCTTCGCCGCCGCACTCGGCGTCTACACGGTCACCCGGCACCTGGGCGGCCACCGGGCCGGTCTGGTGGCGGCCGGCCTGTGGGCCGTCTGGCCCGGATCGGGCACCGAGTGGTCGGGCTACTCGGAGTCCCTCTACACGGCCCTGGCCGCCTGGGCCTGCCACGCCGTCGTGACCCGCCGCTGGATCACCGCCGGACTGCTCACCGGCGCCGCCGGACTGTGCCGGCCCACCGCCGTCGCGCTGATCGCCGCCCTCGCCGTCGCCGTGGTGCTGTCCCTGCGGCGGCGCGAGGACGGTGTCCGCCGCCCCCTGGCCGCGCTGGCCGTCGCCCCGCTGGGGCTGGTCGGCTACCTCGGCTGGGTCAACCACCGCATGGGGGACCTCAACGGCTACTCCAAGCTCCAGGACGGCGCCTGGGCCCACAAGTTCGACGGGGGCGTCCACACCTTCGACGTGCTGACCTCCGTGCCCGTCGGCCGCTTCGACTACCTGTTCGCCATGCCCTTCGAGGACGTCATCGGCGTGTGCGTGGTGCTCATGGTGCCGGTGCTGACGGTCCTGCTGGTGCGGCTGCGGCCACCCGCGGTGCTCATCGTGTACACGGTGCTGTCGTACCTGATGGTGATGACCACCCAGCAGATCTTCGGCAACGTCTCGCGCTACCTCCTGCCGCTCTTCCCCCTGTACGTCCCCCTCGCGCTCGCCATGCGGCGGCTCAGGTGGCCGTCCCTGCTCACGGTCCTCGGCACGGCCGCTCTCGCCTCCGGGTCGTATGCCGGATACGTCCTGTTCGAGCTGGGCGTGCCGTGACCCCGGCGCGGCAGTGCGTGCGCGGGCGGGCGCAACCGCCTGACCTGGCGGCATACTGATCACGCGCCGCGCCACGACCGGGCCGGCGGCGCAGAGGGGATGACGCGACGTGACCACGGAAGGAACGGGTGGGCGGGGGACGTCCGGCGAGCCGGACGGCCTTCCCGCGCTCACCGACGAGGTGTGGCAGCGTTTCCTCGCGGACAGCGAGTCGGCGATACGGGCCACCGCGCCGAGGGAGCCGTCCGCGCGGGAGCGGGCGCAGGGCCGCCGGCCCCAACCGCCGCAGACCGTGGGCGACCTGTGGCAGCCGGACGAGCCGCGGGCCCGCGTGGCCTGGCGGGATCTGGACCACCGCGGGCGGATGCGGCGCGCCGCGCGCTTCGCGGTGACCGCGGCCGCCGTCGCCCTGGCCCTCGGGGCCTGGTCGCAGCTCTCCACCGGCGCGAACCCGGACAGCCGGCCGGAGGAGGGCACCGTGCAGCAGGTGCAGGGCGCGGAACTCTCCACGGCCACTCCCCTGCCGTCCGGCACCCCCGTTCCGGGCGCCCCCCGATAGCACCCGCAGGACGGGTGCGGTCCGGCGGCGCCGCCTAGCATGACCTCACCGGCCGGGTCCGGCGTTCGCCGGGCGCGGCCCCGGCCGGCGACCCGGCCGGGACGCGCACGCCGACCCGAAGGGGACAGCCATGAGCGCGCCACGCCTGAGCAGTACGCCGTTGCCCGGCATAGGCGTCCGCTACGACCTGACGACACGGGAGGAGCGCAGGCTGTCGGTCGTCGCCCACCGCGACGGTCACCGCACCATCAGCGCCTACCGGGAGGACGACCCGGACGCCTGCGACCTGTCCGTGCGGCTGTCGGCCGACGAGGCGGCGACCCTCATCGACGCGCTGATGCCGGCGCACCACACCCCGAACCTGCTCTCCACCACCGACCTGGGACTGGTCGCCGAGCGCATAGGACTGCCCGGCTCCTCGCACTGGAACGGACGGCTGCTGGGCGAGTCGCGGATACGCACCGAGACCGGCGCCTCCGTGGTGGCGGTGCTGCGCCGGGCGGACGCCATCCCCTCGCCCGCCCCCGACTTCCGGCTGGCCGGCGGCGACACCCTCATCGTCATCGGCACCCGCGAGGGCGTGGAGGCGGCCGCCGCGATCCTCGGGCGGGAGTGACCCGCCGTGCACGACTCCGCGGTCTTCCTGATCGAGTTCGGGTGCCTCGTCCTCGGGCTCGGACTGCTCGGCCGGATCGCCGGGCGCTTCCGCTTCTCCCCCATCCCCCTGTACCTGCTGGCCGGACTGGCCTTCGGCAAGGGCGGTCTGCTGCCGCTGGGCGCCAGCGAGGACTTCGTGGCCGTCGGCGCCGAGATCGGCGTCATCCTGCTGCTGCTCATGCTGGGCCTGGAGTACACGGCCGCCGACCTCGTCACCAACCTGCGCACCCACGGTCCGGCCGGGCTCGCCGACGCGGTCCTCAACGCCCTGCCGGGAGCGGCGCTGGCCCTGCTGCTGGGCTGGGGCCCGGTCGCCGCGGTCGTCCTGGCCGGGGTCACCTGGGTGTCGTCCTCCGGCGTCATCGCCAAGGTCCTCGGCGACCTGGGCCGGCTCGGCAACCGCGAGACGCCGGCCATCCTGAGCATCCTCGTCCTGGAGGACCTCTCGATGGCGATCTACCTGCCCATCGTGACGGCCCTCTTGGCCGGAGTGGGGCCGGCCGCGGGCGGCGCCACCCTCGCCCTCGCCCTGACCGCGGTGTCCCTGGTGCTCGTCCTGGCGGTGCGCTGCGGCCGGCACGTCTCCCGCTTCGTCTCCAGCGACGACCCCGAGAAGCTGCTGCTGGTCGTCCTCGGAGTGACGCTCGTGGTCTCCGGTGTGGCCCAGCAGCTGCAGGTGTCGGCCGCGGTGGGCGCCTTCCTGGTGGGGATCGCGCTGTCCGGTGAGGTGGCCGAGGGGGCGACGAGCCTGCTCGCGCCGCTGCGGGACCTGTTCGCCGCGGTGTTCTTCGTCTTCTTCGGGCTGCACACCGACCCGGCCGACATCCCGCCGGTGCTGCTGCCCGCCCTCGCCCTGGCGGCCGTGACGACCGCGACGAAGATCGCCACCGGCTACTGGGCCGCGCGCCGCGCCGGGGTGGGGCGCAAGGGACGCTGGCGCGCCGGCGGCACCCTCGTCGCCCGCGGCGAGTTCTCCATCGTCATCGCCGGTCTCGCCGTCACCGCGGGCATCGAGCCGTCCCTCGGCCCCCTCGCCACGGCCTACGTCCTGATCCTGGTCCTGCTCGGCCCGCTGACCGCCCGCTGGACCGAACCCCTGGCCACCCGCCTGACCGCCCGGCCGGGCCGCGGACGCGGGTCCGGGCGGACGCCGCCCGCTCCTTCCGGGGAGCACGAGGCGATCGAGGACCGGGACGCGGTCGGGCGGGCCTGACGCGGGCAGTGCGGCGACCGCGCGCGGCGGGCGCCGTTCAGCCCGTCTTCCAGCCCCGGCGGGTGTCGACGCGCTCCCACTCCGCGTCCCACATCGCCAGGCGCCGCCCGTCCAGGACCAGGCGGGCCAGCCACACCGTGCCGAGGACCGTGCCGCCGGCGAAGGCCCCGGCCAGCACGCCGCCCATCGCGCTGTGCAGCCACGCCTCGCCGCCGGACACCGGCGGACTGGTGAGGTCGCCCTCCCGGTCCACCCACACGGCGACCGCGGAGCCGGCGCCCGCCCGGGGCGGCACGCGGGCCTCCTCCTGGTGGCGGGACCCGTCCGGCGCCGTCCAGCGCACCGTGCCCCACACGCGGTGGTCACTCGCCGCGCGGGCCGCGGACGGGCCCGGCGCGTCCCGGACCAGGACCGCCCGCACCTCGTGGCTCTCCGCCCGCTGCCGTTCCACGGCCCGGTCGACGGCGCCGGACGCCATCAGCCCGGCGCACAGCCCGCCCAGCAGGGCCAGCACCCAGCCGGCGACCACGACCCACGCCTCGACGACGTCGACACGCCGTCGCAGCGGGTTGGACCGCCACCTCCACCACCGCACAGTCGTGCGCTCGGACGCCTCCATCGGCCGACACCCCCTCGTGAGCACCGGCAGCACCCTTCCAGTGTGCTCCCGGCACCGGCGAAGGGCCCTGTCGGGGGGCTCAGCCCGACCAGCGGTCCTCTCCGGGCTTGCGCACCACCGCCAGCAGCCCGTCCTGGGCGGCCACCGCCTCCAGGGCCAGGGTGCGGTAGCCGGCCTGCGCGAAGAAGACGGTGATGCGGTCCTGGTCCTCGCTGAGCACCGTCCCGTCGCCCCACTGCTCGTGCCGGACCTCGGTGCCGACGGGGTAGGCGGCCGCGGCCGGGTGCACGGGCCGGTCCTCGGTGTCCTGCCCGTCCCGGTCCGCGTCGCAGAGGTCGCAGTTGCCGCAGGGCGCGGCGTGCTCCTCCCCGAAGTAGCCGAGGAGGAAGTGCCGCCGGCAGCCGGTGGTCTCGGCGTAGGCCCGGGCCATCTCGACCCGGGTGCGGTCCGTGCGGCGGTGGGCCTGCGCCGTGCGCGCCGCCTCCTCCGCCGCCTCCTCGGGGGACACGCCGTCGGCCGGGAGCACCGCGCCCTCCTCGCCCGTGTCGACCGCCTCGGCCTCCTGCAGGAGGTTCACCGCGGCGGTCACCCGGTTCCGGGACAGGCCCGTGTCCTCGCGCAGTTCGTCCAGGCCGGCGGGGTCGTCACCGTGGTCGTGGACGGCCCGGGCGACCTCCGACAGGGTCTCGCGGCCGGGGCTGCGTCCCGCGAAGTAGGTCTGCATGCCGGTGTCCTCGGACCGGTAGTGCAGGACGGCCAGGGCCGGTTCCCCGTCCCTGCCGCTGCGGCCGATCTCCTGGTAGTAGGCGTCCAGCGAGCCCGGCAGCGAGGCGTGCAGGACGAACCGTACGTCCTCCTTGTCGATGCCCATGCCGAACGCCGAGGTCGCCACGACCACGTCCGCCTCGCCGGAGAGGAACGCGTCGTGGATGCGCTCGCGTTCGGCCGCGCGCAGCCCGGCGTGGTAGGCCTCCGTGGTCAGCCCCAGGGAGGCGAGCTCGCGGGCGTAGTGCTCGCTGTCCTTGCGGGTGCCGGCGTAGACGATGCCCGGCTTGGGCTCGGCCGCGGCGCGTTCGACGACGGTCCGGCGCCGCTCCTCGTCGTCCAGGAAGCGGCGGACCTCCAGTCTGATGTTGGGCCGGTCGAAGCCGGTGACCATCAGGCGCGGGCGGCGCATGCCGAGGCGTTCGGCGATCTCCTTGCGCACCGGTGAGGCGGCGGTGGCGGTCAGGGCCAGGACGGGTGGCCGGCCGACGCGGCGCACGGCCTGCTCCAGGCGCAGGTAGTCGGGGCGGAAGTCGTGGCCCCAGGACGACACGCACTGCGCCTCGTCCACGACGAACAGGGCCGGGTCCAGCGCGGCCAGCCGTTCCAGCACGTCGTCCTTGGCGAGCTGCTCCGGCGACAGGTACAGCAGCCGGGCCTCGCCCCGCTCCACCGCTTCCCAGGCCTCCTGCGTCCCGGTCGCGCCCAGGTCGGAGTTGACCGCCACGGCGCCGGGTGCGCGCTCGCCCTCCGGCAGTCCGGCGATCTGGTCGCGCTGGAGGGCCAGCAGGGGCGACACGACCACGACCGGGCCGGACAGCAGGACCGCGGGCACCTGGTACACGGCGGACTTGCCGGATCCGGTCGGCATGACGACGAGGGTGTCCTCCCCGTCGAGCACCCACTCCATGGCGGTGAGCTGCTCGGGCAGGAGGGTGTCCCAGCCGAACACGTCGGCCGCGGTCTCCCGCAGGCTCGCGGCCCGGTCCTGCCGTGTCCCCGGCCGCTTCCGTCCCATGCCGGCTCCTCGCTTCTTCCGTGCGGACGGCGGTGGCTCGCGTCCGCGGCGCAGCCCTGGGTACCCGCCGGACCGCGTCCGTATCAGGGGTGTGCGCGGCGACGTCAGCGCGGGGACGCGGCGATCCGCACCCGGCCGGGGCCGCCCCCGGCATCGCCGCAGTCGCCGGGATCCGTGTGCAGGAAGCGGGCCAGGGCGCGCCCCTCCTCCGCCACGGCGTCGCGCTCGGCGCGGGACAGGCCGCGCAGCGGGGTGACGTGGACGGTGTCCGCCTCGGTGGTCCAGGTCGCGGCGACCCGCCCGTCGACCAGCACCAGGCGGGCCCCGGCGACCGACAGGCCGCGGTGGGCGGCGTCGATGATGCGGCCGCGGTCGTCGTAGCCGAGGACCGCGTTGTCGAAGGCGGGCAGGAACCGCACCGGGGCGGGGGTGCCGGGGTCGGGGCGGGGCGCGCCGGGGAGGTCGAGGAGTTCCCGGCCGCGCTCGTCGCGGAAGGAGACCAGTTCCCCGCGCAGGGCGCTCACCGCGCGCGGCAGCCCGGCCAGGCCGCACCAGGCGCGCAGGTCGGCGGAGGCGGCGGGGCCGTAGGCGGCGAGGTACCTGCGCACGAGCGTCTGCCCGACGGGGTCGGAGCCGTCCGGCGCCGGCGGGTCGGTCTCGCGTCCCAGCCAGGTGGACATCAGGCCGTACCGTGCGCCGCCCTTGGCCCGCCACAGGCCGCGCGGCGGGAGCTGCACGGTCGGCAGGAGACCGGCGACCAGCATCTCGCCCAGGGCCCGTGGTCCGGCGTGCGGCCAGCGGCCGGCGACGGCCCGGGCCAGTTCGGGCATGGTGCGGGGTCGGCCGTCGGACATCACCTCCTCGCCCGCCGCGGCGAGTTCACCGAGGTCCACGCCGTCCAGTTCGCGGCGGTACACCCCGAGCACCCGCTGGCGCAGCATGGCGTCGTGGCGGGCGCGCCAGGCCAGGGCGTCGTCGGCGGTGACCAGGTGGACGGTGCGGCGCATCAGGTGGGTGCGCACGACCCGCCGCGCGGTGAGCAGTGCGGACAGCTCCTCGGGGTCGAACGCCCGCAGCCGTGACCAGAGCCCGGTGAACGGCTCCTGCGGCTCCTGCGCCTGGAGCCCGCCCAGGTGGGCGACGGCGTCCGGCACGGGCAGATCGGCACGGTCCAGGAGCAGCTGGCGTGCCAGGGTGGCGCGATTGAGCGCCCGTGCGTCCAGAACGGTCATCGTGGAGTCTCCGGCCCTTCGTGTCGTGCGCCGGCCCGTCGTCCGGTCTCCGGGCGGCCTCACGGCCACCCTGACAGGCGACGAGGTCGATTCCTGACCGCATCCGCTTCCGTGCCGCCGGCGCGGGAGGGGCCCGGCACCCGTGTCGCTCCGGTGCCGGGCCGTCCCAGACCCCTGCCCGCGCCTCAGTCCTTGCCCCTGGCCTTGCGGACCGTGTCCTTCGTCCGGTCCATGAGGGCGGCGACGGGGCCCAGGGCGATGTTGGCGGGGGGATTCGCCCGCCGGCCGTTCTGAAGCGTGGCCTCGGGGGCCGATGAGCACGGATGCGTCCGTGGAAGTCTTTCGGCGCGGCCGGGTTCCGGCCACCGGCCGGATGCCAAGCGGGTGCTCAGTGGATCGGGCCGGCTCCCGCGCCGCGGGCCGGTCCGTGCGCCGACAGGCCGGTCAGAGCCGCCGCGGTGGCGACCGGCTCCAGGTGGGGTCCGATCCATTCGCACAGCAGGACGGTGGCGTCGTCCTCCAGCCGGCCGTCGTGGTACTCCAGGACGGCCTGGACCAGGCGGCGCAGTGTCTCCGGGACGGGCAGGCCGTCGGCGTGGTGGCGGACGAGGAAGTCGGTGAAGCGCTCCAGGCCGAACTCCCGGCCGCCGGAGCTGCGGGCCTCGGTGATGCCGTCGGTGTACAGGACGACGCGGTCGCCCGGCTGGAGGTGCTCCTCGCACACGGTGGTGCGCAGACCCAGTCCGGTGCCCATGGGGTGGGCCGGGGGGCAGCGCAGATGGGTGGACCAGCGGCTGTCGCGGATGATGATCGGCGGATGGTGGCCCCGGTTGACCCACCGCAGGACGCCGGTGCGGGTGTCGAGGGTGGCCAGGATGCCGGTGACGTACCGGCGGTGGTCGTACTGCTCCAGCAGGGCCGCTTCGACGGCGTCGGCCTTGTCGGCCAGGTCCGCGCCCTGACGCCGGGCGTTGCGGCAGGCGCCCAGCGCGAGGGCGCCGGAGAGTCCGGCGGCCGTGTCGTGGCCCATCGCGTCGAAGATCGTCAGATGGACCAGCGGCCCGTCGACGGCGTACTCGAAGACGTCGCCGCTGATGTCGTAGGCCGGTTCCAGCGCGGCGGAGATCGTGACCCGGCCGTCCGCGTAGGTGCGGGGCGGCATCAGGTTCCACTGCATCTCCGCGGCCACGCTCATGGGCCG
Source organism: Streptomyces sp. NPDC003456 (assembly GCF_042878735.1). Lineage (NCBI taxonomy): Bacteria > Bacillati > Actinomycetota > Actinomycetes > Kitasatosporales > Streptomycetaceae > Streptomyces > Streptomyces sp. NPDC003456. Next base: position 395,799 of record NZ_JBIAOK010000002.1, on the reverse strand, counting down.
GCTGCGCCCGAGCCGGGCCAGCGCGTCGCTGGTGCCCCGCTTGCTCACGATGATCAGCGCGACGAGGCCCGCCAGCGCCTCCATGTCCGCGTGGGCGGCCGCGTCGTCGCGCTCGGCGCTCACCCGGAGCAGCCCGATGCGCTCGGTCCCGTCCAGCAGCGGCACCCACCACTCGAAGACGCCGCCGCCCGGGGGCGAGGCAGGCAGGACACCGCTGTGCTGGAAGGCCCGTCCGGCGACCGTGCCCGCGACGGGCAGCTCGCGCTCGGCGTCGCCGCCGTCCGCCCCGGCACCGGGAAGCAGGCGCAGCGTCCGGCGCTGGAGGTCGGCCAGGTAGATCAGCACCCGGCTGAAGGAGGCCGCGCGTGCGCACTCGGTCGCCTTGTCGGGCAGCAGCTCGACCGGCATGAGGTGGCTCGCGGCCAGCAGATCGGCGAGCATCCGCCGGCCGCCTTCCCCGCTGTGTTCCCTCACGGTCCCGCCTCCTCCGTTCCCCGGCCGCAGCGGTCGCGTCGGCCCCCGGGGTGCACCGGACGGATACCCACCGGGCCGCGGATCACCGGCGCGGAGGCGTCGGTGTCCCGCCCAGGGGTACTTCGAGGGTGAACCACCGCCCGCCGCACGTGGAAAAGGAGGCCGTGTTGCTGTCCCACTCCCTCGATCACGGAGTCCTCGTCGTCACCGTCCACCACGACCCCGGCGTCGGCGGGCAGGCCGGGCTGATCGCCCGGATCAGCGGCCTCGTCGAGGCGTACCGCCCGGCTCCGCTGGTCGTCGTCCTGGAGCAGCCGGCCACGGCCGCCGCGGTCGGCGCGCTCCTGCGGGTGCACCGGCTGTGCAGCCGCCTGGGCGTGCTGATGTCGGTGGCGACGCACAGCGCCCCCACCCGCCGGGCGCTGGAGGCCCAGGCCGACCCGGCCGGCACGCGCCTGGTCGTCCACGCCCGCGCGGACGTCGCCGTCGCCGCCGCGTTCGCCGCGGCCGCCTGAGGAGCGCAGCCCCGGCGTCACGGCATCGTGCTCTGGGCGCTGACCAGGTCGGTGACGGCCCGCAGACCGCCGTGGGCGAGGGCCGCGCGCTGCCGGTCCGCGCCGGTGCCGTCCTGCAGGAGCCGGTGCACCAAGGACGTCACCTGACGGGCGTCGCCGGAGGCGTCGAGGGCGAGGCTCACGTGCCGCAGGAGCTGGTACAGCACATCGCCCGCGCGCTGCAGGGTGCCGCCGGGATCGACCAGCGTGTCGCCCAGTCCGTGCCGGGCCGCGTGCCACATGGTGCCCTGGAGCAGCTCCTGGGCGCAGTCCGGGGCGGGGGCGCCGGCGTTCGCCTCCGCCAGTGCCGTCTCCACCAGGGCCCGGATGATCGCGGCGAGCATCACGGCCTCGTCGGCGCGCAGCTGGACGTCCGGGCAGCGGACCTCGATCGTCGGGTAGCGGGAGGAGAGCCGGGCCTGCCAGTACAGCTGGCCGACGTCGGAGATCAGGCCGGCCTCCAGCAGCCGCTCCACACGCCGGTCGTAGTCCTCGACGTCGCGGAAGGACGGGGGCATCCCGCTCACCGGCCACCGGCTGAAGATCACCGTGCGCCAGCTGGCGAAGCCGGTGTCGTGGCCGTCCCACAGCGGGGAGTTCGCCGCCATCGCCGTCAGCGTCGGCAGCCAGAGGCGGATCCGGTTGAGGACCTGCACGCCCGCCTCCCGGTCCGGCACGCCCACGTGCACGTGCGTGCCGTTGACCAGCTGCTCGGCGACCAGCTGCGGCGCCTGGGCGACCATCGCGCGGTAGCGGGCCTGGTCGGTGACGGCGATGGGGCGGCCGTGCCGCACGGGGGGCGTGCCGCACACCCCGATCCGGCAGCCGTGCTCCTCGGCCGCTCCGCCGACCGCGTGGCGCAGCCGCAGCAGATGGCCTCCGACCTCCTCCAGGGTGCTGCAGACGGGTGTGGCCACCTCGACCTGCGCCTGCAGCAGCTCGTACTGCACCTCCTGATCGGCCACCAGGCGGCCCACGCCGGCCGCGGCGCGCACCTTGTCCGCCTGGGGCACCGGCAGACCCGTGACCGGGTCGAGCAGCAGGTACTCCTCTTCCACGCCGATCGTCGTCATCGACCACCCTCTGTTCCGCCCGCCCGGCGGGCCGGGGCACCGTACGCCCGGCCCGCGCTCGGTGCGCGGCGGGGACCGCTCTCGCGGGTCACCGAGTGCCGCGGCCCCGCTCGCGGCACACCACGCCGGACCGGTGGAACCAGCTTGCCCCCGGGAAAGGCGCGTGCGCGAGGTGTAGCCGCCGGGAGCCGGGTACTCGCGCGCGGCATCCGGCCTCCGCCGGGGGTGACGCCGGTGTCGCGCCGGCCCGTGGAAGGGAGCGGCCCATGCCCAGGACGATCGAGGAGCAGTCCGTCGAGGAGCTGGGCGGTCAGGCCAGCGTCCTGGCGCGGCAGCGCCGCGACCACGCGGAGATGGACCGCCTGATGGGCCGGTACGGGTCGCTGCCTCCCGGTGAGGACCGGGAGAAGGTCCTCAAGGACCTCGTCCAGCTCGTCTTCAGCCACGCCTTCGCCGAGGAGACCGTGCTCTGGCCCGCGCTGCGGCGTTCCGTGCCGGACGGCGAGGAGCTGACCTCCCGCGTGGAGGAGGAGCACCAGGAGATCAACGACCTGGTCGCCGACATCGAACGCCTGGAGCCCGGCACCCCGGAGCGCGAGGAGAAGGTGGAGCGCGCCTTCGCCCTGATCCGGCAGGACATCCAGGACGAGGAGGGTCTCCTGCTCCCCCGGCTCCAGGAGGCGGTGGACACGGACCGGCTGCGCAAGCTCGGCACCGCCTGGGAGACGATGCGCAGGACCGCGCCCACGCACCCCCACCCGGTCATCCCCCGGCGCCCGCCGGGCAACACGGTCCTCGGCGTCCCGCTCAGCCTGTACGACCGGACCCGCGACGCGCTGGGGCTGAACGTGCCCGCGCGCGTGCTGAAGAAGGTGCTGGTGGGAGTCGCCGGGTTCGTGGTCGGCGTGGCGGCCTTCGCGGTCGTGCGCAAACGGCGTTGACGCCGCCGCCCCATCGAATGGAACATTCCGCCATTCAGCCCAAGAAAGCACCATGTCGGGCAATGGCGGCCAATCAGAGCGACTAGGTTCCTCGGGTCGGATGACCCGTCACCCGTCATGCATCGTTGCTGCCGATAGAGGACTGATGGCGACACACACTGAACCGGTTGCGCCAGTACCCGCGGTGGAGCGCCGCGGCAGAGGGAAAGTGGTCGTCACCTGGCTGACGACCACCGACCACAAGAAGATCGGACATCTGTACCTGATCACCTCGTTCCTGTTCTTCCTGGTCGGAGGAGCACTCGCGATGGCGATCCGGGCCGAACTGGCGCGGCCGGGCCTGCAGATCCTGTCCAACGAGCAGTACAACCAGTCGTTCACGATGCACGGGACGATCATGCTGCTGCTGTTCGCGACACCGACGTTCGCCGGGTTCGCCAACGCGATCATGCCGTTGCAGATCGGTTCCCCGGACGTCGCCTTCCCCCGGCTGAACATGTTCTCGTACTGGCTGTTCGCCTTCGGCGGGGTGATCGTGCTCAGCAGCTTCCTCACCCCGCAGGGCGCGGCCGACTTCGGCTGGACGGCCTACACCCCGCTCAGCGGCGGCGAGCGCACCCCCTACATCGGCGGCGACCTGTGGATCATGGGGCTGGCCCTCGCCGGCTTCGGCACGATCCTCGGCTCGGTCAACTTCATCACGACCATCATCTGCATGCGCGCCCCCGGCATGACGATGTTCCGCATGCCGATCTTCACCTGGAACGTCCTGCTCACCTCGGTGCTGGTGCTGCTGGCCTTCCCGGTGCTGGCCGCCGCGCTGTTCGCGCTGGAGGCCGACCGCCGTTTCGGGGCGCAGATCTTCAACCCGGAGAACGGCGGAGCGGTGCTCTGGCAGCACCTGTTCTGGTTCTTCGGCCATCCCGAGGTCTACATCCTCGCCCTGCCGTTCTTCGGCGTGATCACGGAGATCATCCCGGTCTTCGCCCGCAAGCCGATCTTCGGCTACACGGGCCTGGTCGGCGCCACCATCGCCATCGCGGGCCTCTCCGTGACGGTGTGGGCGCACCACATGTTCGCCACCGGCGCGGTGCTGCTGCCGTTCTTCGCCTTCATGACGTACTTGATCGCCGTCCCGACGGGCGTGAAGTTCTTCAACTGGATCGGCACCATGTGGAAGGGCTCCTTGTCCTTCGAGCCGCCCATGCTGTGGGCGGCGGGCTTCCTCGTGACCTTCCTCTTCGGCGGGCTGACCGGCGTCATCCTCGGCTCGCCGCCGCTGGACTGGCACGTCACCGACTCGTACTTCGTGATCGCCCACTTCCACTACGTGCTGTTCGGCACGATCGTCTTCGCGATGTTCGGCGGCTTCAGCTTCTGGTGGCCGAAGATGACCGGCACGATGCTCGACGAGCGCCTGGAGAAGGTGCACTTCTGGACGCTGTTCGTCGGCTTCCACATGACGTTCCTGGTGCAGCACTGGCTCGGCGCCGAGGGCATGCCCCGCCGGTACGCCGACTACCTCGCCGCGGACGGCTTCACCGCGCTGAACACCATCTCCTCGATCGGCGCCTTCCTGCTCGGCATGTCGACCTTCCCCTTCCTCTACAACGTGTGGAAGACGGCCCAGAAGGGCGAGAAGGTCGAGGTCGACGACCCCTGGGGCTACGGCCGTTCCCTGGAGTGGGCGACCTCCTGCCCGCCGCCCCGGCACAACTTCGTCACCCTGCCGAAGATCCGCTCCGAGTCCCCCGCCTTCGACCTGCACCACCCTGATGTGGCCATGCTGGACCAGGCGGAGAACACCGGACGGCGCGACATCATGGAGGCCGAGGGCCACAAGGGCGACCGGCCGTGAGACGCCTCCGGCACGGGGCGCCGGCCGGCGTGACGGGAAGCGGCCTGGCCGAGGAGGCCGAGGGGTACCTCCTCGCCCAGAGCCACCGCGACCAGGCCCGGCGTGAGGCCGAGGAACTGTGCGCGCAACTGCCGTGGCTGACCACGGCCGAGGCCGAGGACCTCACCACCCACTTCGTCCGGCAGCGGCTCGACGTCAGCCGCCGCCTGCTGCGCGGCACGGTCCGGCGCGCGGCGGAGCTGCGCGAGGAGTACGAGGCCCGGTACGCCGAACTCCGGCGCGCTCTGCTGCGCCGGCACGCGGCGGGGGCCTGTGCCGTCCTCGCCTGTGCCGTGTCGGTGAGCGCCGTGGTCTGCGACCTCATCGGCTGACGGCGCAACCGGCCGGGAGCGGGGCCCCCCCGCCGCCCGGGCGGGGGCCCCCCCCCCCGGGCGCCCACCGGGGCCCGCGGGGTAACCGGGGGAGGGGGGCGATGGGGGGGGGGGGGCCCCACCCCCCCCCCGCCCCCCCCCCCCGCCCGCCCCCCCCCCCCCCCCCCCCCCCCCCCCCCCCCCCCGCTCCCGTGTCCGCTCACGGGATCCGGCTCTTCACCGGGTCCAGGCGTCCTTGCGGGGCAGGGGCCCGACACCGGCCCGGCGGCCCCGGCGCAGGGCGGCGTGGCGCTGCCCCGGGCCGGGGCCGCCACGCGCGGCGAGGGCGTCGGCGACGGCGCCGGTGACGAAGGCGTACACGGCCTTGTGCAGGACGTCCACCGCGAGTTCCTTGCGGGGCCAGGTCTGGGGCGGGGCGCCGACGCCGGTCGCGTTCTCGAGGATCTGGTCGTTGGTGAGGCGGACGACCGTGAACTTGGCCGAGGCGACCGGGCCGCGCAGCCCGGCCTGGGCCATGACCGAGCGCAGCACACCGAGCACGGCGGCCTGGCCGAAGTGCATGGCCCAGTTGACGGGCAGCGGCTGGGTGCCCGGGCGTTCGCGCATCCCGGTGAGTCTCTGCAGGACCCGGGCGGGCACGTGGGAGTCGGGACGGCCGGTCACCGCCTGCTCCGCCTTCTCGCCGAGGGTCATCACGACGCCGCCGGCGGTGCCGGCGACCAGCCCTTGCCACAGTGCGCGCCTGATCATGCGGCGGCGGGTACCCGGCGGCCCGGTCTTCATCCCGGCTCGACGGCCGGTGACAGACCCGTCCTCACACTGGGCCGCCGGGCCCGCGCCCGGTCACAGGGCGTCGGCGAGGCGGTCGACCTGGTCCGGATCGGAGCCGTGGCAGTAGAGCATGACCTCGTCGGCGCCGAGTCCGGCGAAGCCGGTGACGGCCTCCCGGACGGCGGCGGGAGTGGTGAGCAGCCCCTCGACCATCCGGTCCGGCATCCCGGTGAAGGCGTAGTAGGCGTGCATCGCGGCCCGGGCGTCGTCGACGACGTGGGCCGGGCCGAGGGCGACGTCGACCTGGGCGACCAGGCGCGGCTCGCCGTCGCGGCCGTACTGCTGCCAGCAGGCGCGGGCGGTGTCGAACAGGCCGCCTGCCCAGGACAGCGGTGCCGCGGCGAGGAAGCCGTCGCCCCAGCGGGCGACGCGTTCGATCGCGGCGGGCTTGAAGCCGCCGAAGAGCACTTCGGGACCGCCGGGCCGGGCGGGCCGCGGGCCGATCGGGCCCGCGCCGTCGCCCCAGGACCGACCCGACCACAGGCGGCGCATCAGCGCCATCTGCTCGTCCAGGCGCCGGCCCCGGGTGTTCACGGCGACACCGGCGACCTGGTGGTCGTCGTCCCGGCCGCCGACGCCCAGGCCCAGGACGAGGCGGCCGCCGGTCATCCGGTCCAGGGTGGCGGCCTGCTTGGCGAGCAGGGCGGTGTCGCGCAGCGGGGCGAGCAGCACCTCGGTCTGCACTCGGATGCGGGAGGTGGCACCCGCGAGGACGGCGAGCGCGACGAGCGGTTCGGGGTTGTCGTAGACGAGCCGGTCGAGCAGGCCGAGGGTGCTGAAGGGCCCGGCCTCGGCGCGCCGGGCCCAGGAGAGCAGGGACGCGGGGTCGCCGATGGGCAGACCGATACCGACGTTCATGAAGGAGACCTCCGACAGGAAGGGTCGACAAGGACGGCTGCCGCCCCTCCGGCACCTCCACGAGGTGGGACGCTCCCGCCCTGCGGCGCGATTCCGGGGAGCGTCTCGTCGAAGTGGCCCCACTCTAGGACCGGCCGGACCGGAGGCCAACCGGATTTCGGCGCGTCCGCCGGGGGGCGGTCCGGTCGCAGCCGGGGGGGCCGCCCGGGGTGCGCGTCCCGCCCGGCTCGGGGGCGTCAGTCGTCGAGTGGGTGCCAGACAGCACGGCCGCCGTCCCGCCGGACGGTGCCGAACACCACGTCGGCGAAGTGGATGCCGAACCCGATCGTGCCGGGCTCCCCCAGCTCGGTCACCAGCCGGTGCCGGAATCCGGCGGACTGCTCGGGGTCGTGGTCCGAGGCCGCCGACCACTCCGGGTGCGTCACCTGGATCGGGGAGTGCAGGGCGTCGCCGAAGGCGATGAGCCGCCGTCCACCGGACTCGACGACGTAGGCGAGGTGGCCCGGGGTGTGGCCGGGCATCAGCCGGGCCCGGACCCCTGGGAAGATCTCCTGGCCGTCGGCCACGGTCCGGACGCGGGGCGCGAGGGCCGCCAGCATCTTCTCGTCCGTTCCGTGGGCGTGGAGCAGGTGGCGCCGGGACCATTCGGACTCGCTCACGAGAAGGGCGGCCCGGCCGAAGGCGGGTCCGGTCGTGCCCGGTGCGGGCTGCCAGGCCCATCCGATGTGATCGATGTGCAGATGGGTGAAGGCCACCGCCTCGATGTCCTCGGGGGCCCTGCCGAGCGCGGCCAGGCTGTCCAGCAGCGCGCCGCCGTGCAGGGCGCCGTGCGGGTTGCCGGGTGCGGCGGGCACCGCCTGGGGTCCGAAGCCGGCGTCGATGAGCAACGCGCGGCCGTCGCGCTCCACGAGCAGGCCGCCGATGCCGGCCACGAGGTGCCCGGTGCCGTCCAGGTACTCGGGGTGGGCGGACCACACCTCGTCGCCGGTGTCCGGAAGCCAGCGGTGCGGGACGAGCTGGACCGCGCCGTCGGGCACGTAACTCACCTTCGTCGCCCCGAGTGTCACCGACCTGGCGACCGCGGGCCGCCGCAGTCGTTCACCGGTGATCGGCTCGGCATCGGTGATGGGCTCGGCATCGTTCACTGTGCACCTCTCCAGGAAGACCGGAACGGGGGCCGCCGCCCGGCGGCCGCAGCCCACCATAAGCATCAAGCTAGAACCATTCAAGCTTGCAATATTCAGGCTGCATGCACTCGCTAGACTGGTGGGCATGAGGGACGCGGACGCCCGGGCCACGGCCGAGCGCGAGTTGTGCGGCCTGGTGAACGGCATGGCTCACCGGATCGCGGAGCATGTGCGGCAGCGCGCCGGAAAGCTCGGGCTGACAGCGCCTCAGGCGACCGCTCTGCGCGAGCTGACCGGGCCGATGACCATGCGGGAGCTCGCCGACCGCCTGAGCTGCGAACCCTCCAACGCCACCTTCATCGTCGACAAGCTCGAGAAGCAGGCCCTGATCGAGCGCCGGCCGCATCCCGCCGACCGACGCGCGAAGCAGCTCGTCCTGACGCCGGAAGGCACGGCACTGCGGGAGCGGCTGCTGGAGCTGCTGACCGCGGACTCCCCGCTGGCCGGCTTGTCGCAGGAGGAGCAGCGCACCCTGCAGCGCCTGTTGCAGCAGGCAGTTCAGCACCGCTGATCGGCCGTACGCGGTGCCCGTACCGGCCCCGAGGTGGTGCCCGGCGGGTCCGGGCGGACCCGGTCGGCCGCCGGGGATGAAGCCACCCGCGGGCCGGGCGGTCAGAAGCCGTCGTCGATGCGGTCCTCCCGCATCAGCCGTTCCAGTTCCGCGTCGGACAGCGGGCGCAGCGTGTCCAGGAGACGGCGCAGGCCGGGCTCGGCGAGGGTCTGGCTGGAGACCGTGGCCTCCGCGCCGCGGTACCGGCGGGTCAAGGTGATCTCCGCCGCGCCGCCGGGGACCCGGCGGACCGTGCGGATGCCGCCCCCCGGGTCCGTATCGCACGTCAGGCCCTTCTCCGGCGGCTCGGGGCACCGCGCCCGCGGAGCCGAGGCCGAGTGCACGGTGAGCGAGGCGAGCGAGAACTCGTCCTCCCGGACGCCGCGGTACTCGACACCGAACGCCGGGCCCACCCGGATGCGCGCCACCGTCATCCCGGGCGGTGCCGCGCCCAGGTACTGCACCTCCGCGTACTCCCGGTAGCGGGCGATCTCCGCCTCGTGCTGCCGCTGCCGGGCCTGCGCCGGACCGGCGAAGCCCCCGTAGGCCACAGCGGCCGCGAGCGCGGTCACGGCGCCCAGCCGGACCCACCGGCCCGGCACGAACAACGCGGCGGCCACGGCGTACGGCACCCCGGTCAGCACCACCCGGCCGCCCGCGCCGCCCAGGTCCACGTCGGCCCGGTACGCGGCCAGGCCCGCGACGACCCCGGACGTGCCGAGGAGGAAGACCGCGGTCGCCCAGCCGAAGCGGCCACGGGCGGTGGCGCACAGCGGGACGACCGTCCGAGCCGGGACACCCGCCAGGGCCAGCAGGCCCACGGCCGCCGGCGCACCCACCACGAGCACCACGGACGCGGCACCGCCCCCGCCGCCCCAGGCCGCCGCGAGCAGCGCGAAGCCGAGAGCCGGTACGACGACCACCGCCACCGCCCAGACCAGGACAAGATGCAGCGCCGTCGTCGCCCCTCTGCCGTTCGCCATACGGCGGATGCTGTCAGCCGTACCGTGCGCCGCACATGAGTTGCCGTACTCAGGACCCGGCGGACCGCCGGCACCCGTGACCCCGGCCGCCGTACGGCCGATACTGGCCCGCAGCAGTGTCGCGCCGGACCGTACCGATCCCGGATTCCGGACGTTCGAGAACTGGCCCGCCCCATTGTGAACTGCGAAAATGTTGGCCGGAGACATGTTCACCGGTCCCACCAGGAGGTTCCCGTGAAGATGCTGATCAACGTCCCGGAGACCGTGGTCGCGGACGCGCTGCGCGGTATGGCGGCTGCGCACCCGGAGCTGACCGTCGACGTGGAGAACCGGGTGATCGTGCGGCGGGACGCCCCCGTCGCCGGAAAGGTGGGGCTGGTCTCGGGCGGGGGCTCGGGCCACGAGCCCCTGCACGGCGGATTCGTCGGCCCCGGCATGCTGTCCGCCGCCTGTCCGGGCGAGGTGTTCACCTCCCCGGTGCCGGACCAGATGCTGCGTGCGGCCGCCGCCGTGGACAGCGGGGCCGGTGTGCTGTTCATCGTGAAGAACTACACCGGTGACGTGCTCAACTTCGACATGGCCGCCGAGATGGCCGAGGACGAGGGCATCCAGGTCGCGAAGGTGCTGGTCAACGACGACGTGGCGGTGACCGACAGCCTCTACACCGCCGGTCGGCGCGGCACGGGCGCGACCCTGTTCGTCGAGAAGATCGCGGGAGCCGCCGCCGACGAGGGCATGCCGCTGGAGCGCGTCGAGGCGGTCGCCCGGCAGGTCAACGAGAACTCCCGCAGCTTCGGTGTCGCGCTGAGCGCGTGCAGCACCCCCGCCAAGGGCAGCCCCACCTTCGACCTGCCGCCGGGCGAGCTGGAGTTGGGCATCGGCATCCACGGCGAGCCCGGCCGTGAGCGGCGGGCGATGATGACGTCCGGCGAGATCGCCGAGGCCGCCGTCGCAGCGGTCGTGGAGGACCTCCAGCCGCGCAACCCGGCGCTCGTGCTGGTCAACGGCATGGGTGCGACGCCGCTGCTGGAGCTGTACGGCTTCAACGCCGAGGTGCAGCGGGTGCTGGCCGAACGCGGCGTGCCGGTGGCCCGGGTCCTGGTGGGCAACTACGTCACATCCCTGGACATGGCGGGCGCCTCGCTCACCCTGTGCCAGGTCGACGAGGAACTGCTGCGGCTGTACGACGCGCCGGTGAAGACGCCGGGGCTGCGCTGGGGCGTGTGACGCGCGAGGGCAGCGGACGACCACGTACCTACCAGGCAAGGAGAGCCCGTGCTCGACGCCGATTTCTTCCGCCGTTGGATGACGGCGACCGCCGCGTCCGTCGACCGTGAGGCGGAACGGCTCACCGCCCTCGACTCCCCCATCGGGGACGCCGACCACGGCAGCAACCTCCAGCGCGGCTTCGCCGCCGTGACCGCCGCGCTGAAGGAGGAGTCCGCGGACACGCCCGGGGCCGTCCTGATCCTGGCGGGCCGCCGGCTCATCTCCACGGTCGGCGGCGCCTCGGGGCCGCTGTACGGGACGCTGCTGCGCCGCACCGGGAAGGCCCTCGGCGACGACCCCGAGGTCAGCGAGGAGCAGCTGGCGCAGGCACTGCGGGCCGGGGTGGACGCCGTCATGACGCTCGGGGGTGCCGCACCGGGCGACAAGACCATGATCGACGCCCTGGTCCCGGCGGTGGACGCGCTCGGTGAGTCGTTCGCGGCGGCCCGGGCCGCCGCCGAGGAGGGCGCGGTGGCCACGATTCCCTTGCAGGCGCGCAAGGGCCGGGCCAGCTATGTGGGCGAGCGCAGCATCGGGCACCAGGACCCGGGCGCCACCTCGGCCGCGCTGCTGATCGCGGGACTGGTGGAGGCCGGCGGTGAGTGACGAGCGGCTGGTCGGGATCGTGCTGGTGTCGCACAGCGCCGAGGTGGCCGCCTCGGTCGCCGCGCTGGCCAAGGGGCTGGCCGGAGGTGGCCCGGCCGTGCCCGTCGCCCCGGCGGGCGGCACGGAGGGCGGTGGACTCGGCACCAGCGCCGAGCTGATCGCCGCGGCCGCCCTGTCGGTCGACCGGGGCGCGGGGGTCGCCGTGCTCACCGACCTGGGCAGCGCGGTGCTGACCGTGAAGGCGCTGCTCGCCGAGGGCGACGAACTCCCCGAGGGCACGCGCCTGGTGGACGCGCCGTTCGTGGAGGGAGCCGTGGCGGCGGTCGTCACGGCGGCGACCGGGGCGGATCTGGCGGCGGTGGAGGCGGCCGCGGCGGAGGCGTACTCCTACCGGAAGGTGTAGCGGGCCGTTCACCCACGCGGGACCGCTCCCGCGCACCCGGTGCCCGCCGGTGCGCGGGACTGTCCGGCGCGAGGGTGCCCGCCGGTGCAGCCCGGCCGGGCGGCGCTCCTGCCGCGTGCGGAGTCCGGCCGCCGGGCCGGCGGCGCCCGCTCAGCCGACCGGTGTGCTCGGGGCGGGCGCCGCGCCGATCAGCCGGAGGGCCGCCCGCTCCCCCGCCTTCACGGCCGCCGCGTGGTCCTCGATGGGTACGGCCTTCGCGTTCTTGAACACGATGTAGGTCACGCCCGAGGGCACTCCCCCGCCGTGCGGGTCGGGGCGGATGCCGAGCGCCGCGGCGGTCGCGTAGGAGGCCTCGCCGATGATGTTCTGCGGACCCGTGTCGCCGACGACCGCGTACTGCACCCGGTCGCGGTAGACGACGGCGACGACCGAACCGCCGCCGATCCCGTGGGCGCGGTAGTCCCAGATGCGGCTCGGCGCGGGCACGACGATGAACGGGAGGCGCTCGGCGCTCAGCGGGCGGCCGTCCGACTGGGCGTACGCGGTACTCGCAGCGAAGTAGGGATCCGTACTCCGGTTGCAGCGCGGACCGGGGCGGCCGTCGCAGTCGATGTCCATGTCGGCCTTCCAGTGCACGGTGGCGCGGGTGCCGCAGACCGGGATGTCGGCGGGTCGGCCGTTGTCGCTGCGGTACCGGCCCTTGGAGATCTGGTCGCACGCGCGGACCGCGGCGAGCAGGTCGGCGGCGCGGACACCGCCCTCACGCCACACGACCGGCCGGGTGCGCTGCTGGGGCGGGTCGGCGGGCGCGGCCGTCGGGGCGAGCAGGACGGCACTGGCCGCGGCCAGCGTGAGGGACTGGACACGCACGATGGGTGAGCCTCTCCTCGGGGACCTGACGGACACTCAGCCCAATCTGTGCCCGGTCCGGTGGCCGGGCCACCGTTGAGGGGCCGGACGGTGCACGCGTCCGCGACCGGGACGGGGGCCGGGAGGCCGGTGCACCAAGAGGCCCCGGACGTCCCGGCCGCTCGCTCCGGCGCCGGATCCACGACGACAGCGGTCCGCGCGGCAGGCTCGAACTGGCGGCGTCGACAAGCCGGTTCTGCACCGGGCACTTCAGCGCCCGGGCCGCAGAGGGACTTCCGCGCCGGCGTCCGGAGATCCGGGAGGGCGAGGCTCTGGTGCGCGACCCGGCACCACCCCCCTCTTGATGTGATCGCGTCAGGGCGGCATATTGGTCCGGACCATTCCCGAGTGCCGCCCCGGGAGGCAGTGAACGTGCGAGTCCCCTCCGCTCTCCCCGCTTCCCCGCGACGGCTCGCGCTCTGCGCGGGCCTGGCTCTCCTCACCTCGTGCGGCTGGGCCGGTACCGGCCAGGAGGACGGCGGCTCCCTGCCCGGCGCGCCGACGGGGGTCACCGCGCAGGCGGGCACCGCGACCAGCGTGCACGTCATGTGGAACACGACCGCCCGGGCCGAGCGCTACGAGGTGTATCGCGGCACCACGAAGGTCGAGGAGGTGCCTGGTTCGAAGCACATGGTGGATGTCACCAGGCTTCGGCCGTCCACTTCGTACGTTTTCACCGTGCGGGCGCGGGACACCGACGGGCGTCTGGGCCCGAGCAGCCGCGCCGTGCGGGCGCGGACGCCCGCGGCCGTCGCGGACGACCGCTCGGCCCCGAGCCGCCCCGCGCGACCGAAGGGCCGGCCGGCGGGGAGCCGGGCGGTGCAGCTGACCTGGTCCGCCTCGAAGGACGACCGAAAGGTGGTGTCGTACGACATCCAGCAGAGCGGCACCAAGATCCACAGTGTGGGCGGGAACCAGACGGCCGCGGTGGTCACGGGGCTGCGGCCCGGCAGGGCCTATGTGTTCACCGTCCGAGCCCGGGACGCGGCCGGGAACGTCTCCCCCGCCGGCGCCGCCGTCCGGGTCACCACCCCGGGCAGGGACGACGGCCGGGGGACGGCGCCCACCGGCTTCCGGGCGACGAGCCGCCGTGCGGACGGTGCCCACCATCTCCATCTCAGCTGGGTTCCACCCCGGGTCGACGGCGAGATCACGGAGTACCAGATCCAGCTCGACGGCAGGCCCGCCACCTCCCTGGTGTACGGGGGACGGGCCCCCAGGGACCGGGCCGAGTACAGCTTCTACGTGGGGCGCGAGTCCGGTGTCCGCCACCGGGTGCGCGTCCGGGCGATGCTGCCGGACGGCACCTGGGGAGGCTTCTCGGCGGAGCGCACGGTGATCACCGGCGCGGGGCGCTGACCCCGCCCGGTTCACCCGGTGGCGGCACACCGTCACCTGCACGGGGGCGCCCGGCGTGCGGCCCGGGTCCGGGGCGTCTTGGCTGACTCCGAGGCAGCACGGGCGTTCCCCGACCCTCGGCGGCGCAAAGGGATGTACCGCCAACCGTGCCGCCGGAGGGCAGTCCACATGAGCAACTCATCGTCAGTTCTCCGCTCCGGCCTGACCGTGGCAGCCGCCGCCGCGCTGCCCCTCTTCGCGGCCGCGGCGCCCGCCTTCGCCGGCCCGGGCATCTCCGTGAGCACCACGGGGACGACCGTGTCGGTCACGACCAGCTCCTGCACCCAGATCAACGGCAGCTGGGGCACCGCCTCGCTGCTGACCAGCAGTCAGGGCAGCTTCGCCCAGGGACGCCAGGTGACCCTGTCGGGGACGGCCACCAGCCAGTCCGCCGCCTGGTCCGGTGTCTCGCCGGGCACGTACACGGTGATCGTGGTCTGCTCCGACGGCACCACGGCCGGCACGCAGTCCGTCGTGGTGTCCACGGCGCCCACGCCCTCGCGGTCGGCGTCCCCCTCGGCCTCGCCGTCCCGCGGCGTCATGGGCGGCGTCGGCGGGTCCTCGACGGACTACGGCACCGTCACCCTGGTGGCGGGCGGCGCGCTGGTCGGCACCGGTGTGCTCGGCACGGCGCTGTACCTGCGCCGGCGCAACAAGCCGCACCGGCTCTGAGCCGGTGCGTACGGCGGCCCGCCCTTCCGAAGCGCTCCGGTCGGGCGGGCCGCGGTCAGGTCCGTGCGGACGGCCCGGCCGGTGCGCCGTCCGGCACTTCGGGGAAGTCGGCCAGGGCCCGTCGCAGCCACTGGGTCCAGAAGGTCTCCAGGTCGATGCCCGCCCGCAGCACCAGGTGGCGCAGCCGGTCCTCGGTGGCGTCGCGGCCCGGCGGGAAGTCGCGCTCCTCGATCTCGCGGTACTCCGCCAGCTGCCTCTCGTGCAGCTCCAGGTGGCGCCGCAGATCGGCCTCCAGCCCGGCCGTGCCGACGACGGCCGCCGCCCGGAGCCGCAGCAGCAGCGTGTCGCGCTGCGGCTTGGGGTCCTGGGGGGCGGCGGTCCAGCGGGCCAGTTCGGCGCGGCCCGCGGGCAGGACCTCGTAGCTCTTCTTCTGCCCGCGGGCCGGCTGCTCGGAGGGCAGGGCCCGGATGAGGCCGTCGGACTCCAGCTTTCCCAGCTCGCGGTAGATCTGCTGGTGCGTCGCCGACCAGAAGTAGCCGATCGACCGGTCGAAGCGGCGCGTCAGCTCCAGCCCCGACGACGGCTTCTCGAGCAGGGCGGTCAGAATCGCGTGCGGGAGTGACATGGCCTCATCCTAGGGACGCGGTCGCGCCCTACAGGGCGGCCGCCAGTTCGGTGCCCTGCTTGATGGCGCGCTTGGCGTCCAGCTCGGCGGCCACGTCCGCGCCGCCGATGAGGTGCGCGCTGCGCCCGGCCGCGATCAGCTCCTCGTACAGGCCGCGGCGCGGCTCCTGGCCGGTGCACAGCACGACGGTGTCGACCTCCAGCACCGTGCTCTCCTCGCCGACCGTGATGTGCAGCCCGGCGTCGTCGATCCGGTCGTAGCGCACGCCGGGGACCATGGTGACGCCGCGGTGCTTGAGTTCGGTGCGGTGGATCCAGCCGGTGGTCTTGCCGAGGCCGGCGCCCACCTTGGACGTCTTGCGCTGCAGCAGGTGGACGGTGCGCGGCGGGGCGGGCCGCTCGGGGGCGGCGAGGCCGCCGGGGCCGCGGTAGTCGAGGTCGACGCCCCACTGCCGGAAGTACGTCTGCGGGTCCTCGTGGGCCTTGTCGCCGCTGTCGGTGAGGAATTCGGCGACGTCGAAGCCGATGCCGCCCGCGCCGAGGATCGCCACCCGGTCGCCGACGGGTGCGCCGTCGCGCAGCACGTCGAGGTAGCCGAGGACGCTCGGGTGGTCGACCCCCGGTATGTCGGGGGTGCGGGGGCTGACACCGGTGGCGACGACGACCTCGTCGTAGCCGTCGACGTCCGCGCTCGTGACGAGGGTGTCCAGCCGCACCTCGACGCCGTGCTGGTCGAGCTGGGTGCGGAAGTAGCGCAGCGTCTCGTCGAACTCCTGCTTGCCGGGGACCTTGCGGGCGATGTTCAGCTGGCCGCCGATCTCGCTCGCCGCGTCGAAGAGCGTGACCTCGTGCCCGCGTTCGGCGGCGGAGACGGCGCAGGCCAGACCGGCCGGTCCGGCGCCGACCACGGCGACGCGCTTGCGCAGCCGGGTCGGGGAGAGCACCAGCTCGGTCTCGTGGCAGGCGCGCGGGTTGACCAGGCAGGAGGTGATCAGGCCGCTGAAGGTGTGGTCCAGACAGGCCTGGTTGCAGCCGATGCAGGTGTTGATCGCCTCCGGCCGGCCGGCCGCGGCCTTGCTGACGAAGTCCGGGTCGGCGAGCATCGGGCGGGCCATCGACACCATGTCGGCCGCGCCGTCGGCGAGCAACTCCTCGGCCAGCTCCGGGGTGTTGATGCGGTTGGTGGTGACGAGCGGCACGGACACCTCGCCCATGAGCCGCTTGGTCACCCACGTGTAGGCGCCGCGCGGCACGGAGGTCGCGATGGTGGGGATGCGGGCCTCGTGCCAGCCGATGCCGGTGTTGATGATGGTCGCCCCGGCGGCCTCGACGGCCTTGGCGAGGGTGACGACCTCGTCCAGGGTCGAGCCGCCGGGGACGAGGTCGAGCATGGACAGGCGGTAGATGACGATGAAGTCCTCGCCGACCGCCTCGCGCACCCGGCGCACGATCTCCAGCGGGAAGCGCATGCGGTTCTCGTACGAGCCGCCCCAGCGGTCGGTGCGCCGGTTGGTCTGCTGCGCGATGAACTCGTTGACGAGGTAGCCCTCGGAGCCCATGATCTCGACACCGTCGTAGCCGGCCTGCCGGGCGAGGCGGGCGGTGCGGGCGTAGTCGTCGATCGTCCGCTCGATGTCGGCGTCGGTGAGTTCGCGGGGCGGGAAGGGGCTGATGGGCGCCTGGAGGGGGCTGGGCGCCACGAGGTCCTTGTGGTAGGCGTAGCGGCCGAAGTGCAGGATCTGCAGGGCGATCCGGCCGCCCTCGCCGTGCACGGCGTCCGTGACGACCCGGTGCTCCTCGGCCTCTTCCTCGGTGGTGAGCCTGGCGCCGCCCTCGTAGGGCCTGCCCTCGTCGTTGGGCGCGATGCCGCCGGTGACGATCAGGCCCACGCCGCCGCGGGCGCGGGCGGCGTAGAAGGCGGCCATGCGCGCGAACCCGCCCTCGGCCTCCTCCAGGCCGACATGCATCGAGCCCATGAGGACCCGGTTGGGCAGGGTGGTGAAGCCCAGGTCGAGGGGGCTCAGCAGGTGCGGGTAACGGCTCATCGGGCCCTCCGTGCGCGGTGTCGTCCCCGTAGTTGTAGAGGACTACCGCGGGTTTGTGCAACTAGTTGCACAAGGCGTGACGGAGGGCACAGCGGGGCCGTGACCAGCGGTTCGGGGCCCGTCCGACACACATGTGGCCGGCCGCCATCCCTGGGCACCCATGTGGTGCGCGGCTGCGGTCAGATACCCATGTGGCCGGTCGCTACGGTCGGACAGCCATGTGGCCGGTCGCTACGGTCGCACCCGCCTGTGGCCGGTGGAGACGGTCGGGCACACCTGTGGCCGGCCGCCGCGTCCGGGGACGCCACGGCCGGCGCACGGCGAGGGGCCGACCCGCACGGCGAGAGGCCGACCCGCTCTGCGAGGGCTCGCGGAGGGCTCACCCCGCGCTGCGGGGGCTCACCTGCTCTGCCGGGCATCACCTGCGCTGCGGGAACTCACCTGCTCTGCAGGCGGACGTGCAGCTCCTTCTCCTGGTCGCCGGAGGCGGTGCTCAGGTCGTGGACGTCGAACAAGGAGTCCAGGGTGGTGCGCAGCCGCTCGATCGCCCAGTAGCCGCCGTGCAGGTCGGCCTCGACGGAGGACGACAGGGTCACCGGGGTGGCGCGCCCACGCTCGTCGGCGATGTCGAAGGTGCCGAGCCAGACGGTGGGCCGAGTCTCGTGCAGTTCCTCGGGCACGTCGTCGGCGCACCGGTCGGACTCGTAACAGGAGCACAGCGCGTCGAACACGGTCCGGGCGTCGTGCTTGCTGCACCCGCTGATCTCCACCGAGACGGAGTGGGGGTGCGGTCGCTCATGATCCATCGTGATCGCTCCTTCCACGGCCACGCGGCCGGTCCGCCCCTCCCCCAGCAAAGCACCACCGGCCGATGAGCACTACCGGCGGCGCCCCCGCCGTCCGCACGGCGGTCACGGCCGCGGTGGGAGATGGTGGAAGGTGGTGCAAGGAGCCGCTCGAACGCGGCCGCACGCGGTACAACATGGGGTGTCGGCGCACGAGAGCGTGCGCCGGGGAACGGCGAACGGGGCGTGGGATGAGTGCAGCCGGGGCTCCCGAGGGCGACGGACAGCCACGCGGCTCCGCACGGCCCAGCGGACTGCTCGACGTCCTGCGGGTGGCCTCCATCGTCCTCGACTCCGAGGGCCGCATCGTGCTGTGGAGTCCGCAGGCCGAGGAACTGTTCGGCTACGACGCCGCGGAGGCGCTCGGGCAGTACGCCGCCCGGATCATGGTCCACGAGAAGCACCTCGACCTCGTGGTGAAGCTGTTCGCCGACGTCATGGGCACCGGCCAGAGCTGGGCGGGGGCCTTCCCCGTCCGCCGCAAGGACGGCACCACACGGGTGGTGGAGTTCCGCAACATGCGGCTGCTGGACGACCAGGGCGACGTGTACGCGCTGGGACTGTGCGCCGACCAGGGCACCGTGCACCGGCTGGAGCGCGAGGTGGCGCTGTCCACCCGGATGATCGCCCAGTCCCCGACCGGGCTGGCCGTGCTCGACACCGGGCTGCGGTACGTGTCGGTCAACCCGGCGCTGGAGGAGATCAACGGCGTCCCCGTCGAGGAACACCTGGGCCGCACGGTCCGCGAGGTCGTGCCGGGGATGGACGTCGACGCCCTGGAGACCGCGGCCCGCCGGGTGCTGGAGACCGGCCGGCCGGTCGTCGACCAGTCCACAATCGGCCGTACCCCCGCGGATCCGCACCAGGACCACGCCTGGTCGATCTCGCTGTACCGGCTGGAGAACGCCTTCGGGACCGTGCTGGGCGTGGCCGTCTCCGTCGTCGACGTCACCGAGCAGTACCAGGCGGGCATCGAGGCGGAGGCCGCGCGGCGGCGGCTGGCCCTGATCGCCGACGCCTCGGGCCGGATCGGCACCACGCTGGACCTGGAGCGCACGGCCAGTGAACTCGCCGAGGTGGCCGTCCCCGAACTCGCCGACATCGCGGCCGTCGACCTGCTGGACGCGGTGGTGCAGGGCCGGCGCACCAGTCTCGGGCCGGCCGAGTCCGCGGTGATCCGCGCACTGGCGGTACGGGGGTACGACTCCGCCGAGGCGCTGGAGGCGGCCGACACCCCCGGGCAGGTGGCCCGCTACGCCTCCGACCGCCTGGTCACCCAGTGCGTGCGCACGGCCGACCCGGTGATGCTCCCGGAGGTCAAGGAGGAGGACCTGGCGCGCATCGCGCGCTCCCCCGAGGCCGCCGAGCTGCTGCGCCGGGCGGGCGTGCACTCGTACCTGGCGGTGCCGCTGATCGCGCGCGGCGAGGTGCTGGGCGCCCTGGACCTCAAGCGCACCCGCAATCCGCTGCCGTTCAGCGAGGACGACCTGCTGCTGGCACGGGAGCTGGCCGCACGGGCCGCCGTGCAGATCGACAACGCGCGCTGGTACCAGAGCGCCCGCGAGACGGCACTCACCCTCCAGCGGAGCCTGCTGCCCAGCCACCCGCCCGTGACGGGCGGCCTGGAGGTCGCCTCCCGCTACCAGCCGGCCGGGTCGACCAGCGAGGTCGGCGGCGACTGGTTCGACGTGATCGAACTGGAGGGCGGCAAGACAGCCCTCGTGGTGGGCGACGTGATGGGCAGCGGCATCCCCGCCGCGGCGGCGATGGGGCGGCTGCGCACCGCCACCAACACCCTCGCCTCCCTCGATCTCGATCCGCACGTGCTGCTGGAGCACCTCGACCGGATCACCGCCGGCCTGGAGCAGTCCATCGCGACCTGCGTGTACGCCGTCCACGACCCGCATCTGCGCCAGTGCCGCATCGCCAACGCCGGGCACCTGCCGCCGGTGCGCGTCCGGGTGGGCCGCTCCCCGGAGCTGCTCGACCTGCCGACCGGCGTCCCGCTGGGCGTGGGCGGGGTGGCCTTCGCCACCACCACCGTGGACCTCGACCCGGGCGACCGGCTGGTGTTCTACACCGACGGTCTCGTCGAGACCCGCCGCGACCCGCTCGACGACCGGCTCGGCACCCTGCTGTCCCTGCTGGAGGGGCCCGACCGCCCGCTGGAGGAGGTCTGCGAGCTGCTGCTGCGGACCCTGCACGAGCCGGACAACTTCGACGACGTCGCTCTGCTGGTCGCCCGCGCCACGGCGCCGGGTGGCGGGACCGGGGCTCCGGCCGCTGCGGACGTCAGGACCTGACGCCGATCACTACGTGCGCGTAGAGCTCCTCCGAGACGGCCGGCCGGGCCACCAGGCCGTGGCTCTCGAAGGCCGCGACGGCGTCCGGGGCCTGGTCCCGGCTCGTCTCCACGAGGACGCAGCCGCCCGGAGCGAGCCAGTCCGGCGCCCCGGCCGCGACCCGGCGCAGGACGTCCAGCCCGTCGCCGCCGCCGTCGAGGGCGACCCGCGGCTCGTGATCGCGGGCCTCCTGGGGCAGCAGCCCGATCTCACCGCTCGGCACGTAGGGCACGTTGGCCGCGAGGATGCCGACCCGGCCGCGCAGTTCGCCGGGCAGCGCGTCGAACAGGTCGCCGCGGTGGACGTGTCCGCCCAGGGGGCCGAGGTTGCCGCGGGCGCAGCGCACGGCGGCCGGGTCCACGTCCGCGGCGTGCAGTTCCACGGGTCCGAGTCCGGCGGCCAGCGCGGCGGCGACCGCGCCCGAGCCGCAGCACAGGTCGACGACGACCCGGGCGCCGGGCGCCTGCCGCAGCGCCTGCTCCACGAGGAACTCGGTACGGCGGCGCGGGACGAAGACGCCCGGGGCGACGGCGATCCGCAAGCCCCGGAACGCGGCCCAGCCGACGACCAGTTCGAGGGGCAGCCCCTCGGCGCGGCGGCCGGCCATGGCGGCGGCCTCGGCCGGGGTGCGGGCGGCGGCGAGGATCAGCTCGGCCTCGTCCTCGGCGAAGACGCAGCCCGCGGCACGCAGGGCGGCGACGAGGGACGCGCGGGAGGACGGAGAAGACCCGGAGGGTGCGGGAGAAGGGGAGGACGCGGAAGACGCGGAGGACGCAGGAGAAGGGGAGGACGCGGAGGACGCGGAGGACATGGAAGCCAGGAGCCTTTCGAGAGCCGAAGGGCGCTCAGCGGACGCCTACGACCGGCGATCCGCGCGAGGTCGGAGGGAGAGCACCCGAGCTGACACAGCGGTAATGGGTCTCACCTCCTCGGCTTTCCGGCGGCCGGGTCCGTCCCCGGCCGGACGGCAACCCTACCCGACCGATCGGGCGGCCCGAGGGCTCGGTGGGATCCCCGGGTTCGGCGCCCAGGGCGCGCAAGTGGTTGGCCCATGCAACGATGGGAGGGGAGCCCCGGCGTTCGAGGAGGTGACGGTGCCCACCGCCCACTCCGCGCAGACCCGGCGCACCGCCGACGCGGTGGAGACCATCCAGCGGGAGATGACGGTCTTCGCCCGCCGGGCCCGTGCCGCCGCGGGGCGGATGCACCCGGAGCTGTCGCTGGTGTCCTACACGCTGCTCGGGCATCTGGAGGAGAGCGGCGGGTGCCGGGCCACCGACCTGGCCACCCACTACGCCCTGGACAAGTCCACGGTGAGCCGTCAGGTGACCGCGCTGGAACGGGCGGGGCTGGTCGCGCGCCGCCCGGACCCCGACGACCAGCGCGTGCAGGTGCTCCATCTGACCGAGGCAGGGCAGCGCATCCTGGCGCAGGTCACGCGGAGCCGCAGAACGGCCTTCCGGGAGCGGCTGGCGAGCTGGCCCGCCGAGGACCTGGAGCGCTTCGCCGACTACCTGGTGCGCTACAACAGCTCGCCGGGCCCGGGTGCAGAGGAGCAGGACGCGGACGCCCACCAGCCACGGACGGCCACCACATAGTGCTGCAACCCACCTCCCACGGCCGTCACCGCACACGGCCCCGGTGGGCCCGCACATGGCCGCGCAGCACGTGAGGCGGCGGACCACGTACGGTGGGGCAGGCAATCACCGAGCACGCCGGCCCGGCGGGGCACCGCGGACCGGCCCGGAGGCACCACCGCATGCACATCACCCGAGGCTTCACCGGTCGCCCGCGCGGCACCGGTCCCGCCCTGCCGCCCGGGCAGTACGACGCCCGCGACGACTGGCCGGTCCTGTCCGCCGAGGTCACTCCCGAGCTGTCACCCGCCGAGTGGACCTTCCGCGTCGACGGGCTGGTCGAGGAGCCCCGCACCTGGGACTGGGAGGAGGCGCACCGGCTGCCGGCCTCGGGCTACGAGGGCGACATCCACTGCGTGACCGGCTGGTCGAAGTTCGGCGTGCGGTTCTCGGGCGTGTCCCTGGACGCCTTCCTGGATGTGGTCCGGCCCCATGGGTCCGCCACCCATGCCGTTGCCTACGCGCACACCGGCTACACCACCAACCTGCCGTTGGCCGACCTCACCGGCGGGCGCGCCTGGATCGCCTGGGAGTACGACGGCCGGCCGCTCGCTCCCGAGCACGGCGGTCCGGCCCGGCTGGTGGTGCCGCACCTGTACTTCTGGAAGAGCGCGAAGTGGATCGCCGGCCTGCGCATCCTCGACCACGACGAGCCGGGGTTCTGGGAGTCGAACGGCTATCACGCGCGGGGCAACCCCTGGGAGGAGCAGAGGTACTCCGGTGACTGAGACCTTCGTGCCGCCCACGCGCTTCGCGGTGCCGGGGCGGATCGCCGTGAACGAGCAGGCCGCCTCGGTGTGGCGGACCGCGACCTTGGCGGAGATCCGCCCCGAAACCCCGCGTGCCGCCACGTTCCGGTTCGCGGTGCCGGGCTGGCCGGGGCATGTGCCCGGGCAGCATCTGATGGTCCGGCTCACCGCCGAGGACGGCTATGTGGCGCAGCGCCACTACTCGATCGCGTCGGCGCCGGACGACTCCGGCCATGTGGAGCTGACCCTCGACCGCGTCGACGGGGGCGAGGTCTCGGGGTGGTTCCACGGGACCGCCCGCCCGGGCGACCGGGTCGAGCTGCGGGGTCCCGTGAGCGGGTTCTTCGCCTGGCCGGGCGACCGGCCCGCGCTGCTGATCGGCGCCGGTTCCGGGGTCGTGCCGCTGATGTCGATGGTGCGTCACCACCGGGCGCGCGACCTGGACCTGCCGCTGCGCATGGTGGTGTCCGCGCGCAGTCCCGAAGACCTCATCTACGCGCGGGAGTTGGGCAGCGAGACCACCGTGGTGTTCACCCGGAGCGCGCCGGAAGGTGTGGCGGTGGGCCGTATGGCGGCCGCACATGTGGCGCCGCTCCTGGCCGACCAGCCTCCCGGTGGGTGGGAAGCCTATGTGTGCGGCTCCAACTCGTTCGCCGAGCACGCCTCCCGGCTGCTCGTCGCCGCGGGCCAGCCCGTGGACCGTATCCGGATCGAGCGCTTCGGCTGAGGGCGAGCGGGGCGCTCTCCGCACCAATTCGCCCCGCCCCCGTTGGACGGTGCGACGGCGCGACGGCGCGGCAGCACACTCTCACCATGGGCACGGGCGCCTCGGGCGGCGCGGTCCTGCTGGTGCTGCTCGGCCACTTCGCCGTACGCCGATCGCCCTGCGCCGCAGACCGGCCGAGTGGGAGCGGGCACGGGCCCGGATCGGACCGCGGTGGACCACCGCAGCGTGTGACGGCCCCACCGGCGCGGGAGCACCTGGCCGCCCTTCCGGCCACCCCCGTAGGGTGATCGTCCGCACCGCTCCGGCAGCCGTTCACACCCAAGGTGGATCGCATGGCCCTGTTCGACCTTCCGGCCGACGAACTGCGCACCTACCGCAGCGCCTCCGTGGAACCCGGGGACTTCGACGCGTTCTGGTCCACGACCCTCCGGGAGGCACGCGCGCACGACCTCGACGCCCGCTTCGAGCCGGTCGACACCGGCCTGTCCACGGTCCGGGTCCTCGACGTGACGTACGCGGGCTTCGGCGGTCATCCGGTCAAGGGCTGGCTGACGTTGCCCGCCGGGGCGGAGGAACCGCTGCCCCTGGTGGTGGAGTTCATCGGGTACGGCGGGGGCCGCGGCCTGCCGCACGAGCACCTGCTGTGGGCGTCGACGGGCCGGGCGCACTTCGTGATGGACACCCGCGGCCAGGGAAGCGTCTGGGGCGGAGGCGGCGGCACGGCCGATCCGGTGGGCGGCGGGCCCGCCTTCCCCGGCTTCCTGACGCGCGGGGTCGACGCGCCCGAGAACTACTACTACCGCCGCGTCTTCACGGACGCGGTGCGTGCCGTGGAGGCGGCCCGATCGCATCCGCTGACCGACCCGGCGCGCACGGTGGCCGTCGGGTCGAGCCAGGGCGGCGGCATCACGCTCGCGGTCGGCGGGCTGGTGCCGGACCTGGCGGGCATCGCGCCGGACGTGCCGTTCCTGTGCGACTTCCCGCGCGCGGCCGTGCTGACGGACCGTCACCCGTACCGGGAGATCGGCCTCTTCCTGAAGACGCACCGCGGGCGTGGCGAGCAGGTGCTGCGCACGCTGTCCTACTTCGACGGCGTCCACTTCGCCTCCCGCGGCCGGGCCCCGGCGCTGTTCTCGGCCGCGCTGGAGGACCAGACCTGCCCGCCCTCGACCGTGTTCGCGGCCTTCAACGCCTGGGCGCACGAGGACAAGGCGATCGAGGTCTACGACTTCAACGACCACGAGGGCGGCGGCCCCTTCCAGGAGGCGGCCAAGCTGCGCTGGATGCGCTCGTACATCTGATCCGGCCGTTCCCCGCCTTCCCCCTTCCCTTCCGGTCCGACCGGTCGGTACGTTCATCGGGCCCGGGCCGCGGCGTCACCGTCCCAGGCCCCATGACGTGCCGGTGGAGGGGTGGGTTCATGTCCGGGTACGAGGACTCCGGGGACGGGACACAGGTGCACGGCGGCCGCGAGCCGCAGGTGCACGGCCACTGCGAGCCGCGTTTCGCGGCGGTGCGACGGGCGTTCGAGGAGAATTTCCGGGAGCGGCAGGAGCTGGGCGCCGCCGTGGCCGTGGTCCGGGACGGCCGTACGGTGGTGGATCTGTGGGGCGGCTGGGCGGACGCGGCACGCACCCGGGCGTGGGAGCGGGACACGCTGGTGAACGTGTGGTCCACGACCAAGGGGCCGGTGGCCCTGTGCGCGCACCTCCTCGCCGACCGCGGCCTGCTGGACCTGGACGCGCCGGTGGCCGCGTACTGGCCCGAGTTCGCCGCGGCGGGCAAGGACAAGGTCCTGGTACGGCACCTGCTGTCCCACCGCGCGGGGCTGGCCGGGCTGCGCGAGCCGCACTCGCTGGAGCAGCTGTGCGACTGGGAGCTGACCACGCAGCGCCTTGCGGCCACCGAGCCCTGGTGGGAGCCCGGCACCCGGTCCGGCTACCACGCGCTGACCTACGGTCATCTGGTCGGTGAGGTGGTGCGGCGCGTGTCGGGGCTGTCGCCTGCGGCCTTCCTGGAGCGGGAGGTGAGCGGACCGCTCGGTGCCGACTTCCGCATCGGCGTCGTGGAGAAGGACTTCGGGCGGGTGGCGGAGCTGGTGCAGCCGCCCGCGGCTCCGGGGGGTGAGCAGGCGACCGCCTCCGCGCAGCCCTCGCCCGTGGTGCTCGCCGCGCTGGCGAACCCGCCGGTGTCGGCCGCGGCGGCCAACTCGCCCGGCTGGCGGACCGCCGAGATCCCCGCGGCGAACGGCCACGGCACCGCGCGTGCGGTCGCCGAGCTGTACGCCGTCTTCGCGGGGCGGGGCGCCCTGCGGGGTGTGCGCCTGCTGTCGCCGGAGGCGGTCGAGCGGGTGCGGGAGGGGCAGGGCCCGTGCCTCGACCTGGTCCTGGGCGCCGGGCTGGGCGGCGAGACGGAGACAGGACTGGGGCTGTGGCTCAGCGGCCCGGGCGGCTCCTACGGGCCCAATCCGCGCGCCTTCGGTCATGACGGCTACGGCGGCTCCTGCGGCCTCGCCGATCCGGACGCCGGGGTCGCCCTCGGCTACGTGATGAACCGCATGGGGCCGCACATCGCGGACGACCCGAGGAAGAAGGCGCTGGTCGGGGCCCTGTACAGCGCTCTGTGAACGCCGGCGCCCGAAAGGGCGGGCGCGGCTGGTCGCCGGGCACGGCTTCGGCGCGGTGGCGCAGGGCCGCTCGCGCCGGCCGGGGCGGGGCAACGACACGGACCGGTGCGCCGGCGACCTGGCCGAACCGATCGAGGCGCTGGACCTGCGCGACGCGGTCCTGGTGGGTTCAAGTCCACCCGGGCGCCCCGCACGGCCTGGTGGGCGACTGCGAGCGGGCCTTCGACGACAGTCCGCTCACGTTCCTGCGCGGCTGACCGGCCCCGGAGCCCGGGCCACGACCAGGCGCGCCCGCGGGCTGCCGTCCGGTCGCCGTCCGAGCCCGGGCAGCGCCTGCAGTTCCACCTCGAAGCCGGCACGCAGGAGCTCGCGGCGGACGTCACCGAGGCGGAAGGCGCGGTAGTACATCACGAAGGGGGGCCGCCACAGGGCGTTGCGCACGCGCATGACCGCGTCGAAGCCGAACAGCGTCCAGTAGCCGAGGGACCCGGGGCGGGGCGGGGCGAGAACGGGGAACGCGAAGCTGCCGCCCGGCCTCAGCACGGACCTCACCTGGGCGAACAGTCCGGGCAGTTCGCGCGGAAGGAAGTGTCCGAAGGCGCCGAAGCTGACGACCAGGTCGAAAGCGGCCGTGAAGGGCAGGGCGCGGGCGTCGGCGCGGACCCAGGAGACCGCCGGCCCCGCGGGGCGGGTACGAGCGCGCGCGACGGCCAGCATGCCCGAGCTGAAGTCGACGCCGGTGACGCGTTCCCGGCACACCTCGGCCAGGACGCCGACACCGGCCCCGGTGCCGCAGCACAGGTCGAGCCCGGCGCCGTGGGGCCCGGTGCGCCGCAGGGCGTCGGCGACGGCGTCGAGGACCGCGTCGGGCGTCCGGAAGGGGGTGTGGTCGAACTTCGGCGCGAGCAGGTCGTAGCCGCGCTCCACGGACGACAGCGCCTGGACGGCGAGCTCGCGCAGGGTGGGGCCTTCGGGGCTGAACATCGGCTCAGCCTAGGGGAGCGCGCTGCCGCAGGACGGTGAGTACGCGTTCGCACCAGCGGAGGTTGTCCTCCTCGAAGGAGATGCCGCCCATGAGGGTGAGGTAGGGCCCGATGCGGTCGGCCTCGCGCAGGTACTCCTCCTCGGTGCGGCCGGCCAGGAGGCGCTCGCGGACGCGCAGATAGCGGGCCAGCTTGCCCCGGGCCCAGTCCCGGCGCTCCTCGACCAGGGCGCGGGTCGCCGCGGGGTCCACACCGTCGTCCATGGCCTGGATCTTGATGAGGAGTTCGTCGCGGATGGCGGTGGGGCGCCTCGGCGGTGCGGCGGCGAAGGCCCGCAGGTCCCGGCGGCCCTCCTCGGTGAGGGTGAACATCCTCTTGTCCGGTCGCCGTTCCTGGCGCACGACCCGTGCCTCGATCAGGCCGTCCTGCGCGAGCCGCTCCAGTTCCCGGTAGAGCTGCTGGGGTGTGGCGGCCCAGAAGTTCGCCAGCGACACGTCGAACAGCTTGGACAGCTCGTAGCCGGACGCCTCGCCCTCCAGGAGGGCGGCCAGGACGGCGTACTTCAGAGACATGTGGACACCGTACCAAGGGTTGATTAATCTACTGCGCACCTACTCAACTAATTGACCAAGGCGGCTTGAGATGCGTGCATTCCGTGAGGCGGTCGAAGCCCTCGACCTCGACGCCGCCGAGGCGCTGCTGGCGCCGGACGTGGTGTTCACCAGCCCGGTCGTCTTCAAGCCGTACGCCGGGAAGGCGATCACGGCCGCCATCCTGCGCGCGGTCTCCGGGGTCTTCGAGGACTTCCGCTACGTGCGCGAGATCAACGACGAGCAGGGGCGGGACCACGCCCTGGTCTTCACCGCGCGCGTGGGCGACCGGGAGATCCAGGGCTGCGACTTCATCCACGTCGACGAGGACGGCCTCATCGACGAATTCACCGTGATGGTCCGCCCGTTGTCCGCCGCCCAGGCGCTCGCGGCCGCCATGGGCGAGCAGTTCGACCGCATCGCGGAGGACGCCCGGGCCCGCTCCGTGTGAACGGGCGCGCGCGTGCAGGGACGTGAGCGGGCGGGCCGCCGGGCACGGCGGCCCGCCCGCAGTCGTATGCACCTAGGCGTCGGCCGGGCACGCCGGCCCCGGCCTTCGCGCGGCCCGGGGCACGGGCCGTCACCCGCCCCGGTGAGGGGCGGAGCTGCTGCCGCGCCACGGCTGCGTGAGCGGCGGGCCCGTGCGTCCGGGACCACCGGACGCGGCACCCCTCCGGGAAGGAATGGACGAGGCCGTCACGGTGTTGACGACAGCGGGACCAGCCGTGCGACGGCTGCGCGAGAGCGAGGAATCGCCTGGCCGCGCCGACCGCGGACGGTGCGCCCGGAGCTTCGCTCGTGGCGGCCGGCCGAGCCGCGGGATCCCCTGCCGCACGGGCCGTCAGCCGTCCGCCGGTCCACGGCTCCTCCCCCGGAACGACTCCGGGTGGTAGCGTGCGAACAGCACTCGTGCACGCCCCTCTCTTCGTGGGCGCCGGTGCGGTTCTCGCCTCTCTTCTCTTCTTCCACAGCACTGCCGTGCGTGCGCTGACGCGCCCGGGTGCTGTTTCCCCGCCGCTTTCCGGGCGCTCCGAGCGTCCCCTCGCGGCTCTCCCCCTCCCACGCATGTCTCATGACGTCCGTCCGTGAAAGGACACCCCCACGATGACCACCACACTCGACACCCCGGCCGTCCGGCCGCGCGCCGAGACCCGGACCACAGCCGGCGTCCTCGACGTCGACTCCGGCGGGAAGGGGCACCTGCGCGGCCCCGACTGCCTGCCCACCCCCGCCGACCCCGCCGTCTCCCCCGCCCTGATCCGCCGGTACGGCCTGCGCAAGGGCGACTTCGTCGAGGGCTCCCTCGGCGACCGTCGCAGTCTCGCCGACGTCGTGGCGATCGACGGCCGCCCACCGGCCGAGCCGGCGAGCCGCCGCCGCTTCCAGGACCTGACGCCCCTGCATCCACACCGGCGGTTGCGCCTGGAGCACCCGGCCGCCGGTCTCGCCGGGCGGGTCGTCGACCTGATCGCACCGGTCGGCAAGGGCCAGCGCGGACTGCTCGTGGCCCCGCCGAAGACCGGCAAGACGGTGCTCCTGCAGCAGCTCGCCGCGGCCGTCGCCGGCAACCACCCCGAGTGCCGGCTGATGGTGCTGCTGCTCGACGAGCGGCCCGAGGAGGTCACCGACATGCGGCGCGCCGTGCGGGGCGAGGTCTACGCGTCGACGTTCGACCGGAGCGCCCGGCAGCACCTCGCACTCGCCGAGCTGGTGATCGAGCGCGCCAAGCGGCGCGTCGAGGCCGGCGAGGACGTGGTCGTGCTCCTCGACTCGCTGACCCGGCTGTGCCGGGCGCACAACAACGCGGCCGCCCCCGGTGGCCGCATCCTGAGCGGTGGCGTCGACGCGTCGGCGCTGGCCGGGCCGAAGCGGTTCTTCGGAGCGGCCCGCGCCGCCGAGGAGGGCGGCTCCCTCACGGTGCTGGCCACCGCGCTGGTGGAGACCGGCTCGCGGGCCGACGACTTCTACTTCGAGGAGCTGAAGAGCACCGGGAACATGGAGCTCCGCCTGAGCCGGGACCCGGCCTCCCGCCGCCTCTTCCCGGCCGTCGACATCATCCCCTCCGGCACCCGGCGCGAGGAACTCCTGCTGGATCCGGACGAGTTGGCGACGGTCCGCGGTCTGCGCCGGGCGCTGCGCGACCACGACGGGCCGAGCGGCCTGGAAACCCTCCTGGAGCGGATGCGCGAGACGCCGGACAACGCGGCGTTCCTGCGGCGCGTCCGGCCCACCCTGCCGTCGTGATGCCGGCCGTCGTGAAACGGCCCTCGTACCGGCCGACCGCCTCCTTCCCGTGGGCTGCCTCCGTCCGGCTGCCTCCATCCGGGTGCCGGCGCGGGGTCTACGGCCCCGTCGGCGGCCCAGGAGAGCCTGTTCGTTTCTACGTTGATTCGTATGATCATCGGATTCTCCTCAAGGCTGGCCGTATCGGCGGGCGCGCTGTGTGCGGCGGGCCTGATGGTCCTGGTGCCCGCCGCGGCCGCCGACACCGGACGGGCGGAACCAACGGCTCCGCCGGCCGGGCCCCAAGCGGCCGCCCCGCTCCCGTCGCTGCTGCACCGGCCCGGTGTCCAGGTGCGTCCGCGCGCCGGGGTGCCCCGCGTGCCGAAGGTCTCCGCGCTGTCCTGGCTGGTGGCCGACGCCCGGACGGGTGAGGTGCTGGCGGCCCACAACGCGCACCGCAGGCTGCCCCCGGCCAGCACCCTCAAGACGCTCTTCGCGCTCACGGTGCTGCCCTCGCTCCCGGCGGGTGTCCGGCACACCGTCCGTGCGGAGGAGCTGCGAGGCATCGGCGCCGGGAGCAGCCTCGTCGGGGTCGCCGAAGGGCGGACGTACCGGGTCGACGACCTGTGGCGCGGGGTCTTCCTGAACTCGGGCAACGACGCGGTGCGCGTCCTGGCCGAGCTCAACGGCGGCTGGCGGGTCACGGCGCAGCGGATGCAGGCCAAGGCACGCTCGCTCGGCGCCCTCGACACCCGGGTGGTGTCCCCCGACGGCTACGACGCCCCGGGCCAGGTGTCGTCCGCGTACGACCTGGCGCTCTTCGGACGGACGGGGCTGCGCAACCCCGACTTCGCCCGGTACTGCGCCACGGTGGAGGCCAGGTTCCCGGGGGCCGGCGGGTCGTACGCGATCCGCAACACCAACCGGCTGCTGAGCGGCGCGCACGGTGTGCAGCCCTACCGGGGGATGATCGGCATCAAGAACGGCTACACCAGCAAGGCCGGCAACACCCTGGTGGCGGCGGCGCGCCGGGACGGCCGCACTCTGGTCGTGACGGTGATGAACCCGCAGGAGGGCGACAGTTCCACCGTCTACGAGGAGGCCCGCAGCCTGCTGGACTGGGGCTTCGGCTCGGCGGGGCGGGTGGAAGCCGTCGGCTCGCTCGGTGCCCCGCGCCCCGCGGCGCGGGTGGCGACGACACCGCCCGCGGTCGCCGCGGCCGTGTCGGAGCAGCCGGGATCCGTCTGGAGCTCGGCGGTCCTGATCGCGGGGGCCGCCGGGACGGGAGCCGCGGTCGTCGTGCTGGTGCTGCGCATCCCCGTCCGCAGGAAGAGCCGGCCCTGACCCGGTGGGCGACGCGACCCGTGGGCCGGGGAGGCGGCGGACGGAGCCGCCTTCCCCGGCCCCGCGCCGGCCCGGCGGATCCGCACGGCCGGCGGCACGTGAACGCCCCGCCGGGGTCCGGTCCCCGGACCAAAGCCCCGCCGGGGTCCGGTCCTCGGTGGGTCAGAACACCGACAGGCCGGTCAGGGTCGTGAAGCGGTCGAGGGCCGCCACCCCGGCGACCGAGTTGCCCCGCTCGTCCAGGCCCGGACTCCACACGCACAGGGTGCAGCGGCCCGGGACCACCGCGACGATGCCGCCGCCGACGCCGCTCTTGCCGGGCAGGCCCACCCGGTAGGCGAAGTCGCCGGCCGCGTCGTACGTCCCGCAGGTCAGCATGATCGCGTTGATCTGCTTGGCCTGGCTGCGGGTCAGCAGGCGGGTGCCGTCGGCCCGGACGCCGTGCCGGGCGAGGAACCCCGCGGCCAGGGCCAGGTCGGCGCAGGACGCCGCGATCGAGCACTGGCGGAAGTACTGGTCCAGGAGCGTGGGCACCGGGTTGTCGATGTTGCCGTAGGACGCCATGAAGTGGCCGAGGGCCGCGTTGCGGTCGCCGTGGGCGGACTCGGAGGCCTCGACGGTCCGGTCGAAGGTCAGGTCGGGATTGCCGCTCTCCGCCCGCAGGAACGCCAGCAGTTCTCCCGA
The DNA here is from genome assembly GCF_042878735.1 of Streptomyces sp. NPDC003456. Lineage (NCBI taxonomy): Bacteria > Bacillati > Actinomycetota > Actinomycetes > Kitasatosporales > Streptomycetaceae > Streptomyces > Streptomyces sp. NPDC003456. The sequence continues at coordinate 363,443 of NZ_JBIAOK010000002.1, read as the reverse complement.
GGCGTCACCGGTGCGGGTGTGCAACCGGTCGGTGACGACCAGCGCGCCCGCGTTGATGAAGGGGTTGCGCGGGATGCCGTTCTCGTACTCCAGCTGCACCAGCGAGTTGAACGGGTTGCCGGAGGGCTCGCGGCCCACGTGCTCCCACAGGGCGTCACCCTCGCGGGCCAGGTCCAGGGCGAGGGTGAAGACCTTGGTGATCGACTGCGCGGAGAACGGCTCGCGCCAGTCCCCCACGCCGTACACCGTGCCGTCCGGCTCGGCGACGGCCATGCCGAAGCGGCGCGGGTCGCGGGCGGCGAGCGCCGGGATGTAGTCGGCGGGCCGGCCGCGGCCGGGCGTGCGCTCGATCTCCTCGGCGATGCGCTCCAGGACCGGCTGGAAGGTGGTCGGCGGCGTCATGATCGTCATTGTTCCTTCCGGCCGGTCGGGGCGCGCGTCAGCGGGTCAGGCCGGCGCCGGGCCGCTGCCGGCCAGCACCTCGGGGCGGAGCAGGTCCGCGAGCCGGTCGGCCGGCAACAGGCCCTTCTCCAGCACGAGTTCGGCCACGCCCCGGCCGGTGGCGAGGGCTTCCTTGGCGATGCCGGTGGCGGCCGTGTAGCCGATGTGCGGGTTGAGCGCGGTGACCAGGCCGATGGAGTTCTCCACGCTGGCGCGCAGTGCCTCGGTGTTGGCGGTGATGCCGGCCACGCACCGCTCGGCGAGGACCAGGCAGGCGTTGCGCAGGTGCGTGACGGACTCCGACAGGGAGTGCAGGATGAGCGGCTCGAACGCGTTGAGCTGGAGCTGCCCGGCCTCGGCGGCCATGGTGATGGCGACGTCGTTGCCGATCACCTCGAAGGCGACCTGGTTGACGACCTCCGGGATCACCGGGTTGACCTTGCCGGGCATGATCGAGGAACCGGCCTGCACCGGCGGCAGGTTGATCTCCCCCAGGCCGGCGCGCGGCCCGGAGGACAGCAGCCGCAGGTCGTTGCAGCTCTTGGAGAGCTTCACCGCGATGCGCTTGAGGACCCCGGACATCTGCACGAACGCGCCGCAGTCCTGGGTCGCCTCGACCAGGTTGGCCGCCGTGACCAGCGGCAGGCCGGTGAGGGCCGACAGGTGACGGCGGGCCGACTCGGCGTAGCCGGCGGGGGCGTTGAGGCCGGTGCCGATGGCGGTGGCGCCGAGGTTGATCTCGTGGATCAGCTCCACGGCCTCTGCGAGCCGGGCCCGGTCCTCGTCCAGCATGACGGCGTACGCCGAGAACTCCTGCCCCAGCGTCATGGGGACGGCGTCCTGCAACTGGGTGCGGCCCATCTTGAGCACGTCGCGGAACTCGACCGCCTTGGCCGCGAACGTGTCCTGCAGGACCGCCATCGCGTCGAGCAGGCCGCGCACCGCGAACACCGTGGCGATCTTCACGGCGGTCGGGTAGACGTCGTTGGTGGACTGGCCGAGGTTGACGTCCTCGTTGGGGTGCAGGTGGCGGTAGTCGCCCTTGGCGTGGCCGAGCAGCTCCAGCGCCCGGTTGGCGACGACCTCGTTGGCGTTCATGTTGGTGGAGGTGCCGGCGCCGCCCTGGATGACGTCGACGACGAACTGGTCGTGCAGCTTGCCGTCGCGGATCTCCCGGCACGCCTCGGCGATCGCGGCGGCCTTCCGCGGCTCCAGCAGGCCGAGTTCCTCGTTGGCGAGGGCGGCGGCCTCCTTGACCGCGGCCAGCGCGTCGACCAGGTGCGGGTAGGCGGAGATGGGGGTGCCGGTGATGGGGAAGTTCTCCGTGGCCCGCAGGGTGTGCACACCCCAGTAGGCGTCGGCGGGAACGTCACGGTCGCCGAGCAGGTCGTGCTCGGAGCGGGTGGCGGCGGTCATGAGGGTGAGGGATCCCTTTTCTGCGGAACGGGGTGGACGCGCCCCTTGCTCAGGGGCGCGGGGAACTGCGCGGGCGACCGCGGGAGCGCCGCGGGCGCCGACGGGGAATCCGGCAGGTGCTCAGGCGCCGGTGGCACCGGCAGGAGACTCGAGCCGGGGCACGACCCGGACGCGTCCGACCTCCCGCCCGCCCCCGAGCAGCGGCTCCCCCTCGAACTCCTTGAGCAGCGCGGGGTCGACGCCGGCCCGGGCCAGCGCGGCCGCGGTCACCGGCACGCGCGCCCGGTCGGCACCGTCGGCGATCTTCACGGCGACGGCCCGCCCGTCGGCCAGCGCGGCGACCTGGACGCCCTCGAAGCCGTCCTTGGACAGCATCCCCGGCACGGCCCGCATCAGCGCGGCGACGTCCCGGCCGGTGCCGGAGGCCATCTCGGCGTGCTCGCGCATGGCGTCGGCGACGCGTGCCTCGGGCGTACCCGGTGCGGCCGAGACGATCCGGGCGGTGGCCCGGGCCAGGCCGTGCAGGGAGATGGAGAACAGGGGCGCGCCGCAGCCGTCGACGCTGACCTTGGCGATGCGCTGCCCGGTGAGGTCCTCGACGATCTCGGCGACGGCCTGCTGGAGCGGGTGGCCCGCGTCGAGGTAGTTCTCCAGGGGCCAGCCGTTGAGCGCGCAGGTGTAGAGCATGGCCGCGTGCTTGCCGGAGCAGTTCTGCGCGAGCCGCGAGGGCATCCGGCCCGCACGCACCCAGGCGTCCCGGACGGCCGGGTCGTAGGGCATGTCCGGGACGTTGCGCAGGTGGTCCTCGGTGAGCCCGGCGAGTTCGAGGATGCGCCGGGCGCCGGCGAGGTGGCGTTCCTCCCCGGAGTGGCTGGCCGCGGCCAGCGACAGCAGCTCGCCCTCCAGCGGGAGTCCGGCCCGGACCATGGCGACGGCCTGGACGGGCTTGATCGCGGAGCGCGGGTAGAAGGCGGCCTCGATGTCTCCGAGCCGCAGCGTGATCTCCCCGTCGGCGTCGAGGACGACGACGGAGCCGTGGTGGACGCCTTCGACGACGCCGTCGCGGACGAGGTGGGCGACGGGGGCGTGGGCGGGTTCGCGGACCAGGGGTGCGTCCGCGGGGGAACTGCTGAACATCACTGCCTGCTTCTCGTGGGACGGCACGCCGGTCACGTGCCGGATCCGGTGGTGGACATGCGGGCGGTACGGCCGGGGGCGGCGGACCGTCCGGCGGCCGGGGCCCCGGCGATCGGCGGCGGGGACGGCACGGTGGTGCGCCGGGCGCCGCCGGAGGCGTGCAGGGGGGCCGGGGCGCAGGCGCGGAACGGCGGCGTCGCGTTCGCGGCCCGGGGGGAGCCCGGGTGCCGGTGGCCCGGCCGGCTGCGCCCCGCGTCGCCCGCGCCGACACAGCTGGAACGTTTCTGCACTTTGTCGCGCACCGCGTCGCGCACCGCGAGGTGCGCCTCTTCGTGGACCTCGGCGCGCACCTCGGCGCGCAGGGACGGCCCGCTCAACGCCCCGCCCCGCCTTCCGTGCGGGCGTCATCCGTGCGCGGTGAGCGCACGATGTCGGTGAGGGTCGTCTCGACGCGGTCGAGGTGGTGGGTCATGGCCGCCACCGCGTCCTCCTCGCTCCGGTCGGTCAGCGCCTCGACGATCGCGCGGTGCTCGCGGTTGGACTGCTCGCGTCGGCCGCCCAGTTCGTTGAGGAAGGCCGACTGGCGGGCCAGTGCGTCCCGGATCTCCTCGATGACCCGCCGGAAGACCGGGTTCTGCGCCGCCTCGGCGACAGCGAGGTGGAACAGCGTGTCCATCGCGACCCAGGCGGTGGTGTCCGTCTCCCGCTCCATCCGGTCCATCAGATGGGCCAGGTGGTCGAGGTTCTCCGGGGTGCGGCGCAGGGCCGCGTACCCGGCGACGGGGATCTCCACGTGGCGGCGCACCTCCATCAGGTCGCTCGCCGCGTAGTCGCCGAAGGTCGGGTCCTCGACGGCGCCGGCGACGACGAAGGTGCCCTTGCCGGTACGGGACACGGTCAGCCCCATGGTCTGCAGCGCCCGGAGCGCCTCGCGCAGCACCGGCCGCGAGACCTCGAGGGTGCGGCACAGTTCGGCCTCGGAGGGGAGCTTGTCGCCGATGGCGTACTCGCCCCGTTCGATGGCACCGCGCAGGTGGGCCAGCACCGCTTCCATGGCGCTGACCCGGCGCACGGGCTGTCCGGCTGTCCGGCTGTCTGACAGGCTCACGAGACAGATACTCCGGGCCGGGGGTTCCTCCTGTCAAGCGCCGGGCACTCAGTCGCTCGGCACACCTGGTCCGAGCAGGCCGAGCAGCAGCAATTCGCGACGATCCGGATGCCGGCCGCGCGCCTCACAGGCGCACCAGCGCCGCCCCCGCGAAGGCCGCGGCCACGCCGGCCGCCACACTCGCGGCGACGTTGAGGGCCGCCTGCAGCCGCGCCCCGCTCTCCGCGAGGCGCAGCGTCTCGTAGGAGAACGTCGAGTACGTCGTCAGCGCCCCGCACAGGCCGGTCCCCAGCAGCAGCTGCAGCTGGGCCCCGGCGCCGGTGAGCAGTCCGAGGAGCAGGCAGCCGGTGATGTTCACCGTGAAGGTGCCCCAGGGGAAGACGGAGTCGTGCCGGGCCTGGACCATGCGGTCGGTCAGGTAGCGCAGGGGGGCGCCGACCATCGCGCCGCAGACGACCAGCAGCCAGTTCACGGCGACTTCTCACCGTCCGTGTCCGGTGTGCCGGGACGATCCCCGGGTCCGGCGTACCGGATCACTTCGCACTCGTCGACGGTGACGAGCCCGTCGGTGACGAGTTCGCCGAGCTGTGGCAGGAAGGCGCGCACGCGCGGAGCGGTGTCCACGATCACGACCGCCACGGGCAGGTCCTCGCCGAGCGAGAGCAGCCGTGCGGTGTGGATGAGGGAGGAGGCGCCGAAGCCCTCGATGCCGCGGAAGACGGAGGCGCCGGCGAGTCCCGCCGCGTGGGCCCGGTGGACGATCTCCGAGTAGAGGGGCCTGTGTCTCCAGGTGTCGTTCTCGCCGACGACGACGGTGAGTCGCAGGGCTCGGCCGGACGATGCCGTCATGGCTGCCTCCCTTTCAGGGCGGAGCGGGTCGCCGCCTTGACGGCGGAGCGGGTCGCCGCCGCGGCGAGCAAGACCGCCGCCAGGGCGGCGAGCGGGGTCGCCGCGAGGTAGGCGAGTCCGGTCGCCGGCCGGTCGCCGTCGAGCAGCTTCTGGACGTCGACGGCGTAGGTCGAGAAGGTGGTGAAGCCGCCGAGGACGCCGGTGCCGAAGAAGGGGCGCACGAGCGGGTGGACCGTCCGGTGCTCGGTGACCAGGACCATGAACACCCCGATCACGGCGCATCCGGCGACGTTCACCCAGAGCGTGGTCCAGGGGAAGGCGCCCGGCGGCGAGGGCCAGAGCAGGGACGCCGCGTACCTGGCGGCGGCGCCCGCCGCCCCGCCCAGCGCCACGACCGCGACCACGGGCCGCTGCGCGCGCCGGGCGGACGGGCGGCCGGAGCGGGCCGTGCGGCTCAGGGGCTCCTGCGGGGCTGTCACGGTGGTGCGTCTCCTACTCGCCGGGACCCGGGGTGTGCGGGCGCGTGCCGTCGCAAGTAGGGACCGTTGGCGGCGCCTGCGCCGCGGTTCGGGTACGGCGGGCCCCACCGCCGCGCCGCGGGTCGGACGCCCGCGGCCGCGTTCAGGTTAACCCCGTCCGCGCGGCGGGGTCACGTCGAGGGCCGGCTGCCCGGGGGCACGTCTACCAGCCCTTCTCGAACATCCGGGCCACCTCGGCGATGCGCATGTCGTCGCGGTGGTAGCGCTCGGCGCCGGCGGCCCCGCGGGAGCGCAGCAGGCCCGTGGCCGCCAGCAGCCGCAGGTGCGTGCGGGCCACCGGCGGCGCCAGCGAGAACCGCTCGGCGACGGCGTCCGCGGTGACCCCGTCGGCGGCGGGTCCGGGCTCCTTGAGCCAGGCCAGGATGCGCAGCCGCGTCTCGTCCGTGGGAGTCCTCAGCATGTCGTGCCCCTGCCTCGCGGCGACGTCCTCGCCGCGCCCTTCCACTGTCTCGCAGCCGCGGTGGCGCTGTCCGGCACTCGCCGTCGTTGACCGATACCGAACTGCCGTGGCGCGGGGCGGAGTTCGTGATCACGCTCACCGGCGGGGAGGTCGGCCGCCCCATCGGGCCGGGGGGCCGCCCGCATCGGCCGGTACCTGCCCGGCCGTCGCCGGCAGGCCGCCGGGGCCTGCCCCGCCGCCGGGCCCTCCCCGGGCCGTGCGCGAGGAGTGCATGCACACTCATGGAACGGTCCTGCCGGTGTTACCGTGCACCTATGGCAGGGACAACGGCCGGTGTGCGGCTCGAGGAACGGTGGCGGGACATCCTGTCGGCGCACGCGCGCACGATGTGCGAGATCGACCGGGCGCTGCATCCGCACGGACTCGGCGCGTCCGACTTCGAGGTGCTGGACATGCTCGCGTCCGCGACGGCCGAGGAGGGCGAGCAGTGCCGGGTGCAGAACCTGGTGGGCCGGGTCCATCTCAGCCAGAGCGCGCTGTCCCGGCTGATCGCCCGGCTGGAGAAGGACGGGCTGGTGACGCGGTCGGTGTGCATGGAGGACCGGCGCGGGGTGTGGGTGGCGCTGACGGACAAGGGGCGTGCCCTGCACGCCGAGGTGCTGCCGCTGCAGCGGGCCGCACTGGCCCGGACCCTGGGCGAGTAGCGCCCGGGCCCGGACGGGGCCGGCCGCCCTACGGGCGTGCCAGCAGGGTGCGCACTCCCTCCGAGGTCAGCGTCAGGCGGTGCTCGGAACTGCCGTCGATGGTGAGCGACAGGTCGTCGGCCGGCCACTGTGCGGCCAGGGCGCCGAGCGGCACCAGCCGGTAGCGGGACACGAACGGCAGCAGCCCGGCCATCTCCACCTCGGAGGTGAACACGGGCACCACGGGCTCGCCGCCCGGCTGCTCCAGCACGGGCAGGGCCACCGCCGAGGGGTTGGCGGCGTCGCCGTCGCTCGCGTCGTCGGGCACGGGGATGAGCACGTCGCTGTTGGCGAGCGCGTCCAGAGCCGCCGCGTCCTCCGTGTTCTCGGCGAGGACGTCCAGAGCCCGCTGGGCGGGCGTGGGCGTGGGGTCGTTTGCAGGTGTCTCCATGGCAGATTCCCTGGTAGCGGCGGTCGTGCGTCCCGCCCGGGGCATGATCCGCCCCGAGCGCGTTCCTGCTCGCGTACCCGAACGGTTCCGGCGCAATCCTTACGGATCTTGAGAGTTCGCGGGCCGCCGGGACCCGCTTCCGGAAGCCGGCGCAGGACGCAGCCGCCCGTGAGAGAGGGCTCCGCGCGCGGGGCAAGCGGCGGCGTACGCGGGGGGCTCCGCGCGGGGCACGCGACCGCTCAGGTGACGGGAGCCTCCGCGGCCGGACTCCCCTACCCGGTCCGGGCGGACGGCAGGAGGCGGCGTGAGGCGCGGCCGCCGCCCGCCACCCGGTTCTCCGTCTGCTTCACCCTTCGGCCGCCGCGCGGCGCCACGCGGACTCCCTGAGCAGCCGCAGGCCGTTGAGGCCGACCAGGACCGTGGATCCCTCGTGGCCGGCGACGCCCAGCGGCAGCGGCAGGTCACCGGCGAGGTCCCAGACGACCAGCCCCGCGATGAACACCCCGGCGATGACGAGGTTCTGCACGACCAGCCGGCGTGCGCGGCGGGACAGGGCGACGACGGCGGGGACGGCGGCGAGCTCGTCGCGCACGACCACGGCGTCGGCGGTCTCCAGGGCGAGGTCGGACCCGGCGCGGCCCATGGCGACCCCGGTGTGGGCGGCGGCCAGGGCGGGCGCGTCGTTGACGCCGTCCCCGACGACCAGCACGCGGCGTCCCGCCCGCTCCAGCTCCTGGACGGCGGTGAGCTTGTCCTGGGGCAGCAGCCCGGCGCGCACGTCGGCGATGCCGGCCTCGGCGGCGACCCGCGCCGCGGCCCGGGCGTTGTCGCCGGTGAGCAGCACCGGGGCGGTCCCGGCGAGCGCGGTGAGGGAGGCGACCGTGGAGGCGGCGTCGGGGCGGAGCCGGTCGGCGATGCCGAGCAGTCCGGCGGGGACGCCGTCGACGACGACCAGCACGGCGGTCCGGCCGGACTCCTCCAGTTCGGTGGCCGTCTCGGCCGCCGTGTCCGCCAGCCGGGCGGGCGCGCCGACCGCGACGGTACGGCCGTCGACGAGGGCGGTCACCCCCACGCCGGGCGCGGACGTGAAGTCGCGGGCCCCGGGCACGTGGAGGCCGCGGTCGCGGGCGGCTGCGACGACCGCCCGGGCCAGCGGGTGCTCGCTGGGCTGCTCGGCGGCGGCCGCCAGGGCCAGCAACTCTCCCTGGTCCAGGGCGGATCCGGGCAGGACGCGGACGTCGGTCACCCGCGGGCTGCCCTCGGTGAGCGTGCCGGTCTTGTCGAGCGCGACCGCGTCCACCTGTCCCAGCCGCTCCATCACCACGGCGGACTTCACCAGCACGCCGTGCCGTCCGGCGTTGGCGATGGCGGAGAGCAGGGGCGGCATCGTGGCGAGGACGACCGCGCACGGAGACGCCACGATCATGAACGTCATGGCGCGCAGCAGTGCGTCGGTGAGCTGCTCGCCGAAGGCCAGGGGCACCAGGAACACGGCCAGGGTCGCGGCCACCATGCCCAGCGAGTAGCGCTGTTCGACCTTCTCGATGAACAGCTGCGTGGGCGCCTTGGTCTCGGACGCCTCCTGCACCATGCGGACGATGCGGGCGATGACCGAGTCGGAGGCGTCGCGCCCGACCCGGATCCGCAGGGCGCCCGTGCCGTTGAGGGTGCCGGCGAACACCTCGTCGCCCCGGCTCTTCGCCACGGGCAGCGGTTCCCCGGTGATGGTCGCCTGGTCCACCTCGCCGGCCCCGTCGAGCACCGTGCCGTCGGCTCCGACGCGCTCGCCCGGGCGGACCAGGACGGTGTCGCCGACGGACAAGTCCTCCACGGGCACGGTGTGTTCGGTGCCGTCGGGGCCGATCCGGGTCGCGGTGGCGGGGGCCAGGTCGAGCAGCCCGCGGACGGAGTCGGCGGTCCGGGCGGTGGCCAGGGCCTCCAGGGCGCCGGAGGTGGCGAAGATGACGATGAGCAGGGCGCCGTCCATGACCTGCCCGATGGAGGCCGCGCCCAGGGCGGCCACGACCATGAGCAGGTCGACGTCCAGGGTCCGCTCCTTCAGGGCCTTGAGCCCCTCCCAGCCCGGCTCCCAGCCGCCGGTGACGTACGCCAGCGCGTACAGCGGTCCCCAGGCCCAGGCGGGCGCGCCGGTCAGCTGCAGGGGCAGCGCGAGCAGGAAGCAGACGGTGGCCGCCGCGGCCCAGCGGGCTTCGGGCAGCGCGAGGAGACGGGTGCGCCGCCGGGGGCCGCCCCCGGCACGCGCGGGCTCCGCCCGCTCGGCCGGCCGCGGCGTGAGGGTGGAAGTCATGAGGGGTCCTTCGGGCGGGGGCGCGTGGGACCCTCACCTTACAGGAACACATGAAGACTCATTCATACCTTCATGAGCCGTCGGCGTCCTGCGCTCACGACCGTCGACTGCCTGCCTCCGGAGCCGTCGGCGGCCGGTCCCCCGGGTGCGGGACGGCCGCCGCGCGCACGGCTCAGGTGCCCGGTCCCGCCGTCAGGTGTCGAAGTCCACCGTCAGCTCGTCCGAGACCGGGAACGACTGGCAGGTGAGGACGTACCCCGCGTCCACCTCGGCGGGTTCCAGGGCGAAGTTGCGGCGCATGTCGGCCTTGCCGTCGGTGACCTGGGCCCGGCAGGTGCCGCAGACGCCGCCCTTGCACGCGAAGGGCAGGTCGGGCCGGGTCTGCTGAGCGCCTTCGAGGATGGTGCGCTCGCGGGGCAGGGCGGACGTGGTGGAGCGGCCGTCCAGGGTGATCGTGACCTGGCTGACCGGGCCGGAGGGGCCCGCCTCGGTGTGGTGGACCTCCCGGACGGGTTCGTCGCCGGCGTAGAACAGCTCCTGGTGGACGCGGTCGGCGGGAACGCCGAGACCCGTCAGGACCTGCTGGGCGGAGCGGACCATGCCGTGCGGGCCGCACAGCCACCAGTGGTCGGCGGACTCGACGTCGACCAGCGCGCCGACGAGCGCGGACAGCCGCTCGGCGTCCAGGCGCCCGGAGAGCACCTCGGCCTCGCGGGGCTCGCGCGACAGGACGTGGGCCAGCTGGAAGCGCGTCGGGTACAGGTCCTTCAGGTCGGCCAGTTCGTCGGCGAACATCACCGTGCCGGTGCGGCGGTTGCCGTAGAGGAGGGTGACGCGCGAGCGGGAGTCGGCGGCCAGGACCGATTCGGCGATGGAGACCATGGGTGTGATGCCGGAACCTGCCGCGATCAGCACGTGGTGGCCGGGGACGGTGAGGTCCGGGGTGAACGCGCCGGTGGGGGCCATCACCTCGACCGGGTCGCCGGGGCGCACGTCGTGCACGAGCCAGGAGGAGAACAGGCCGCCGGGGACGACCCGGACGCCGATGCGCGGGGCCGTGCCGGCCGGTGCGCAGATCGAGTAGGAGCGGCGCTCGTCGCGGCCGTCGATCTCGCGCCGGAGGGTGAGCGACTGGCCGGGCGCGAACGTGAACTCCTCGGCGAGCGCGGCCGGGATGTCGAAGGCGACGGCCACCGCGTCCTCGCACAGCGGGCGCACCTCGGCGACCCGCAGGGAGTGGAAGACCGGACGTCGGCGCGCACGCGCGGGGGCAGCCGGAGAGGGGGCCGGCTCCATCAGGTCCTCCATCAGATCTCCTTGAGGTACTCGAACGGCTCGCGGCAGGCGAGGCAGCGCCACAGGGCCTTGCACGAGGTGGCGGCGAAGCGCGAGGTCTCCTCGGTGTCGGCGCTGCCGCAGCGCGGGCAGGGCACCGAGCGGCGGGTCGGCGACAGCAGCAGCGGCACCGGGCCGGCGGCGCGTGCGGGAGCGGCGCCGGGCGGGGCGATGCCGTGCTCGGCGAGCTTGCGGCGTCCGTTGTCCGTGATCCAGTCGCTGGTCCACGGCGGGTCCAGGACGGTGCGGATGTCCACCCGCGCGTACCCGGCGTCGCGCAGCCGGGCGGCCACCCCGGCGCGCATCTCCGCCATGGCCGGGCAGCCCGAGTAGGTGGGGGTCAGGCTCGCCACGACCGTGCCGTCCTCGGTGAGCGACACCTCGCGCAGCACGCCCAGGTCGGCCAGCGTGAGCATGGGCAGCTCCGGGTCGGGCACCTGCCCGGCGATCCGCAGGGCCCGCCGGGCGTCGAGCAGCGTGGTCACCATGTCGCCTCCGGGTGCGCCCGGGCCACGCCCTGCAACTCGGCCAGCAGCGGCGCCAGATGCTCCGTGTGCTCGCCGCCGCGGCCCGAGCCGGGCAGTGGCCGGTAGACCGGCATGGGCAGTCCGGCCGCCTCGGTGACCTGGCGCAGGACCGCGACGACCTCGTCGCGCACGTCGTAGGCGGTGAACAGTTCGCCCAGGTAGGGCGCCACCTGCTCCTGCGCCTTGCGCATCCTCCGGTGCGACTCCTCGGTGCCGTCGCCGAGGCGCACGGCCCATTCCGCGGCGTACTGCCGGTGGTAGGCCAGTTCCTTCACGCCCTTGGCGGCGATCGCCGCCAGCACCGGGTCGCGGTGGCCGGTGAGCCGTTCGAAGTGCGCGAGGCGCCAGCTGGAGAAGACCAGCAGCCGCACGATGGAGAACGCGAAGTCCCCGTTGGGCAGTTCGGCCAGGCGTACGTTGCGGAAGTCGCCGGGGTCGCGGAAGTACGCGAAGGCGTCCTCGCCTCGGCCGGTGCCGTCGACCTGGCCCGCGCGGGAGTAGAGGAGGCGGGCCTGGCCGAGCAGGTCCAGGCCGATGTTGGCGAGGGCCACCTCCTCCTCCAGCTCGGGGGCGCGGGTGGTCCACTCGGCGAGCCGCTGGGCCGCCACCAGGGCGTCGTCGGCCAAGGTGACGCACAGGCCGGCCAGTTCACCGGCGTCGACGCCGTCCGGGACGGTGGTGTCGACGCCGTGCAGCGGGTCCTCGAAGCCGGTGCCGTAGGCCCAGCGGGTGTCGTCCTCGTGTCCCTCGGCGAGGGTCAGGTAGACGTGGTCGTCGCTCATGCCCTCTCCTTCAGATGTGCGGGACGTCGTCGGGGATGTCGTAGAAGGTCGGGTGGCGGTAGACCTTGTCGGCGCTGGGCTCGAAGAAGGGGTCCTTCTCGTCGCGCGTGGAGGCGGCGATGTGCTCGGAGCGCACGACCCAGATGGACACGCCCTCGTTGCGGCGGGTGTAGAGGTCGCGGGCGTGGGTCAGCGCCATGCGGTCGTCGGCCGCGTGCAGCGAGCCCACGTGAACGTGGTTCAGCCCGCGCTTGCCGCGCACGAACACCTCGTACAGCGGCCAGTCCTGCTTGCCGGCGGTCATGCCACCGCTCCCTTCCGCTCGCGTCGCGCCTGCTTGGCGGCGTGGGCGGTGGCCGCCTCACGCACCCAGGCGCCCTCCTCGTGGGCCGTGCGGCGCCGGGTCACGCGCTGCTCGTTGCACGGTCCGTCGCCCTTGATGACCCGCATCAGCTCGTCCCAGTCGGGCGTGCCGAAGTCGTGGTGCCCCCGCTCCTCGTTCCAGCGCAGCTCCGGGTCCGGGAGCGTGACGCCGAGCTTCTCGGCCTGCGGGACGGTCATGTCGACGAAGCGCCTGCGCAGTTCGTCGTTGCTGTGGCGCTTGATCTTCCAGGCCATCGACTGCGCGGAGTTGGGCGAGGCGTCGTCGGGCGGGCCGAACATCATCAGCGACGGCCACCACCAGCGGTTCACCGCGTCCTGCACCATCTCGCGCTGCTCCGGCGTGCCGCGCATCATCGTCATCAGCAGCTCGTAGCCCTGCCGCTGGTGGAAGGACTCCTCCTTGCAGATCCGCACCATGGCGCGCGCGTACGGCCCGTAGGAGGAGCGGCACAGCGGCACCTGGTTGCAGATCGCGGCGCCGTCCACGAACCAGCCGATCACGCCGACGTCCGCGAAGCTGAGCGTCGGGTAGTTGAAGATCGACGAGTACTTCTGGCGGCCCTCGATGAGCCGCTCGGTCAGGTCGGCGCGGTCGGCGCCCAGCGTCTCCGCCGCCGAGTACAGGTACAGCCCGTGCCCGGCCTCGTCCTGGACCTTGGCGAACAGGATGGCCTTGCGGCGCAGCGACGGCGCCTTCGTGATCCACTCGCCCTCGGGCTGCATGCCGATGATCTCGGAGTGCGCGTGCTGCGCGATCTGGCGGACCAGTGTCTTCCGGTAGCCCTCGGGCATCCAGTCGCGCGGCTCGACGCGCTGGTCGCGCGCGATCGTCGCGTCGAAGTGCTGCTGGAGAACCGGCTCGGCGCCGTCCGCCCCCGCGGGGCTGGAGTGTGTCGTGTCCATCCGTCCCACTTCCCAACCGACCATTCGTTCGGTCCATGCTATCCAAGCCGGCGGGCCTTGGTAAGACCCCGGCCCTTGACACGCGCCGCGGCGGCTTGATTACTTGGCAGCGCCAAGCTAACCGAATGGTCGGTCGGGCTACAAGGTGGTGCGTGAAGTGACCGGAACCGCTGATGCGTCGTCGCCCGCGGAGGCCATGTTCGCCGCGGACCGGGCCTCCCGGGGCCTGGGGATCGAGGTGCTGGAACAGGGCGTGGGCACCGCGGTGCTGCGCATGACCGTGACCGGGTCGATGGTGAACGGCCACGGCATCGCACACGGCGGCTACGTCTTCCTGCTCGCCGACACGGCGTTCGCCTGCGCCTGCAACAGCCACGGCCCCGTGACCGTCGCGGCGGGGGCGGACATCTCGTTCGTCGCCCCGGCGCACGAGGGCGACGTCCTGGTGGCGAGGGCGCAGGAACGCACCCGGTTCGGCCGCAGCGGCCTGTACGACGTGACGGTCCACCGGGACGGCGAGGTCGTGGCCGAGTTCCGGGGCCGCAGCCGCAGCATCCGCAGCACGAGGTCCTGAGGAGCCGGCATGACCAGTCAGACCCGGACCACGCCGGACACCGCCGCCGGCCCGCGACGGGGTGAGCCCCTCCCCCACGCCCTGCTGGACGACGCGGAGCGCCTCACCCGGGAGGAGCTGCGCGCGCTGCAGCTGGACCGGCTGCGCCGGAGCCTGCGGCACGCGTACGACAACGTCGAGACGTACCGCGAGAAGTTCGACGCGGCGGGGGTGGGGCCCGAGGACTGCCGCTCGCTGGAGGACCTGGCGCGCTTCCCCTTCACCACCAAGGCCGACCTGCGCGACACCTACCCCTTCGGCATGTTCGCCGTCCCCCTGGACCGGGTGCGGCGCGTGCACGCCTCCAGCGGCACCACCGGCCGCCCCACGGTGGTCGGCTACACCGAGAACGACCTGTCGATGTGGTCGGACCTGGTGGCCCGGTCGATCCGCGCCGCCGGCGGCCGCCCGGGGCACAAGGTCCACATCTCCTACGGCTACGGGCTCTTCACCGGCGGCCTCGGCGCGCACTACGGCGCCGAGCGGGCCGGCTGTCTGGTGATCCCGGCCTCCGGCGGCATGACCGCCCGCCAGGTGCAGATCATCCAGGACTTCCGGCCCGAGATCATCATGGTCACCCCGTCTTACATGCTGACCCTGCTCGACGAGTTCGAACGGCAGGGCCTCGATCCCCGGGCGAGCAGTCTGCGCGTCGGCATCTTCGGCGCGGAGCCGTGGACGGAGGAGATGCGCCGCGAGATCGAGGAGCGGACGGACATCCACGCCGTGGACATCTACGGGCTGTCCGAGGTCATCGGCCCCGGGGTCGCCCAGGAGTGCGTGGAGACCAAGGACGGCCTGCACGTGTGGGAGGACCACTTCTACCCCGAGGTCGTCGACCCGATCACCGGCGAGGTGCTGCCCGAGGGCGAGGAGGGCGAGCTGGTCTTCACCTCGCTGACCAAGGAGGCGCTGCCGATCGTCCGCTACCGCACCCGCGATCTGACCCGGCTGCTGCCCGGTACGGCCCGGCCCGCCTTCCGCCGCATCCAGAAGATCACCGGCCGCTGCGACGACATGATCATCCTGCGCGGTGTGAACGTCTTCCCGAGCCAGATCGAGGAGATCGTGCTGCGCACCCCCGGTGTCGCGCCGCACTTCCAGATCCGGCTGACCCGCCGCGGCCGCATGGACCACATGGCCGTGCGGGTCGAGAGCCGGCCCGGTACGCCGCCCGAGACGCGGGAGGCGGCGGCGCGGGCGATCGCCAGGGACGTCAAGGACGGCGTGGGCGTCACGGTCGACGTGGAGATCGTGGAGCCCGACACCCTGGAGCGGTCCGTCGGCAAACTGAAGCGGGTCAAGGACTCGCGCGAGGACTAGGGCCCGTCGTTCGGATCATGGCGCAGACGCGGGAAGCAGGTGCGCGACCTGCGTCGGAAGCCGGTGCACGAGGAGCACGCGCGCGGCCTGCGCGAGCAAGCAGGCCCGCGGCGAGGCGGGCGCGTGGGCGAGGAGGGGGCGAGGCGGTCAGGAGCGGCACCGCACCCGGGCGGCAGGCTCCTCGGCGGGAGGCTCCGGCACGGCGTGCGTCTCGCGGGCCATGTGCTTCCCGGACCCGGCGGCCGACCCGGACCCGGCGGCCGGCCCGGGCGCGGTGTCCGTCTCGGACCGCACCGGCTTGCGGATCAGCAGCAGCGCCGCGTCGTCGTGCAGCCTGCCGCCGACGTGGTCCAGCAGTTCGGCGTGCAGCGCGTCGAGCGTGCGGGCCGGCTCGGGGGTCACGTGGCGCTCCAGCCCTTCGGCCAGCGGGTAGAAGGCCCGTGCGTGGTCGCGGGCCTCGGTGACGCCGTCCGTGCAGAGCAGGAGCTGGTCGCCCTCGGCGAAGGGCAGCTCCTGCAGGCCGGGGTTCTGGCCCGCGAGGGCGCGCAGCCCGAGGGGCGGGGCCGGCAGGTCCGGCTCCACGGGCGTCACGGCCCCCGACGCCCCCACCAGCAGCGGGGGCGTGTGCCCGCAGTTGACGATCTCCATGTGCCCGCCCGGCGGGTAGCCGGCCACGATCGCGGTGACGAAGTCGTCGTGGCCCAGGTTGCGCGCGAGGCTCCGCTCGATCCGCTCGACCACGGCGAGCAGGTCGGACTCGTCGTGGGCGGCCTCACGGAAGACACCCAGCACCAGCGCGGCCGTCCCCACGGCGGGCAGCCCCTTGCCGCGCACGTCACCCACGATCAGCCGCACCCCGTGCGGGGTGGGTATCAGCGCGTACAGGTCACCGCCGATGCGGGCCTCCGCGGCCGCGGCGCTGTAGCGCACGGCTGCCTGGAACGGGCCGACGGCGGCCGGTACGGGCTTGAGCAGCGCGTGCTGGGCGGTCTCCGCCACGGAACGGACGGCCGCGAGCACCCTCTCGCGCCGCCCGCGCAGCCCGACGGCCAGGCCGCTTGCCAGGGTGACGGCCACCAGCGCGGCCAGGACGCCGGTCAGTTCCGGGCCCGCGACCCCGGACCGGAGCCCGAGGAGCGCGGCGAGCACCAGGGCCAGCAGCCCGACGCCGACGACGCCCCGCAGCCCGTTGGTGACGGCCGCGAGGGCGGGCCCGGCGGCGAGCAGCGGGAGCCAGACCGGGCCGGAGCCGCCCGCGAGGGCGGCGACCAGCACCGCGGCGACCACCAGGGCGGGCAGGACGGGCCTGCCGGCGGCCAGGTGCGCGAGAGCGCGTCTGCGGGCCGGTCCCCCGGCACCGGCCGCTCGGTCTGCGGACGGCCGTACCGGGCGGTGGTCGCCACCGAGGTCTCGCGCATGGCTCATGTGCTTATCCGTGTCCTTCACCTGTGCGCGGGGCGCGCACGGGAGCGCGACCCCTGGCTGTCCGTTTCCTCCAGAAAAACGGGTGGGCCGGGACAGCGGCAAGGAGAGGGTTTTCAGATAGTGAGCGAGAGCCCTCTGGTGACGCGGCTCGCGGTCGGGAGCAGCCGCTCGCGGATCTCCGGCAGCCGGGACAGCCGGTGGGCCGGGAGGGAGACGCCGAGGGAGCCGAGGGTCTCCCCGCTGTAGACGGGTACCGCGACGCAGACCGTGCCGAGCGCGTACTCCTCCATGTCCGTGACGGCGGGGGCCAGCGGCGGGGCTTCCAGCCGCCTGAGCAGTTCGGGCAGGCTGGTGATCGTCCGCGGGGTGAGGTCGGCGAGGTGGTGGCGGGCCAGGTAGTCCCGCCGGCTCTCCTCGTCCATCTCCCGCAGGACCGTCTTGCCCAGGGCGGTGGCGTGCCCGGCGTCCTCGAAGCCGACCCACAGGTCGACGCGGGGGGTGCCCGGCCCGTCGACGATCTCGGCGACCCGGATCTCGCCGTCCTCGTAGAAGGTGAGGTAGGCGGCGGTGGCGAGTTCGTCACGGAGGGCGTTCAGCGTGGGCCGCACGCGGTTCAGCAGGGCCTGGGCCCGGCCCGTGGCGCGCAGCGACTGGAGCTTGTCGCCGAGCACGAAGCCGCCGTCGTCCAGCTTCCGCACGTACCCGTCGTGCACCAGGGTCCGCAGCAGGTGGTAGGCGGTGGCCAGGGGCAGGTCGGTCTCCCGTGCCAGCTGCTTGGCCGGCGCGCCGTTCTCGTGCGCGCTCACCGCCTCCAGCAGGCGCATCGCCCGCTGGACGGAGCTGATCAGCGTGGGGCCGTCTCGCGCACCCATACGAACAGCCTGCGCCAGGCCGGCACGGCGAGCAAGGTGGACACCGATACGTACGCAAGCGATGCGCGGGCGGGCAGAAACGGAACAAAGGCGCGAAACGCCGCAAGGGTCCTTCTCGGCCCTCTCCCGAGCGGCCACCATGCCATGTCATGGACATCTTGCTCGTCGCCAGCGCGTTCAACAGCCTGTCCCAGCGTGTGTACGCCGAACTGTCCGACCAGGGCCACCGCCTGGACGTCGTCCTCGCCTCGCACGGCGCCGACGCGGTCCGGGCCGCCGTGCACGATTTCCGCCCGGAGCTGATCGTCGCCCCCATGCTGAAGTCGGCCCTGCCGGAGGACATCTGGCAGGAGCACACCTGCCTGGTCGTGCACCCCGGCCCGCCCGGCGACCGCGGCCCGTCGTCGCTCGACCACGCCCTCGCCGAGGGCGCCCGCGAATGGGGCGTGACGGTGCTTCAGGCCGGGGCCGCGATGGACGCGGGCGACATCTGGGCCGACGGCTCCTTCACCGTGCCGCCGGCCGGCAAGAGCGACGTGTACCGCAACGAGCTGTCCGACGCCGCCACGGCGGCCGTCCTGCAGGCCGTACGCCGCTACGCCGACGGCGCGTTCAAGCCGCGGCCGCAGAGCGACCCGGGGATCCGGGTCGTCTGGCGGGACCACCTCCGCCAGGAGCAGCGGCGCGTCGACTGGGAGAACGACGACACCGAAACGGTCCTGCGCGCCCTGCGGGCCGCCGATTCGCAGCCGGGCGTCCTGGACGAGCTGTGCGGGCACGAGGTGTTCCTGCACGGAGGCCACCCCGAGGACCGGCTGCGCGGACGGCCCGGGGAACTGCTGGCGACCCGGGCCGGCGCCCTGTGCCGGGCGACCCGGGACGGAGCCGTGTGGATCCCGGAACTGCGCCCCCGCAAGAACTCCGGCGACCCGGCCCCGTTCCGCCGCCCCGCGGCCTCGGTGCTCGCCGCCTTCCCCGCGCCGCCCGGAAGCGCCCCGGGCATGCCCGGCATGAGCGACCGCCCGTACTGGCTGCCGGAGATCGCCGCCCGGCTGGAACTGCCCGCGGACCGCACGACCTGGACGGACATCCGCTACCGCCAGCAGGGCGACGTGGGCTTCCTGTCCTTCTCCTTCCCGGGCGGCGCGATGAGCACGGTGCACTGCCGCCGCCTGCTCGCCGCCTACCGGTACGCGCTGACCCGCCCCACCTCCGTGCTGGTGCTCGGCGGCGCCCGGGACTTCTTCTCCAACGGCATCCACCTGAACGTCATCGAGGCGGCGGGCGACCCGGCGGGCGAGTCCTGGGCCAACCTGACCGCACTGGACGACCTGGTCGAGGCCGTGCTGCGCACCACCGACCGGCTGGTGGTCGCGGCCCTCGGCGGCAACGCGGCGGCCGGGGGCCTGATGCTGGCGCTGGCCGCCGACGAGGTCTGGTGCCGCGCGGGCGGTGTCCTCAACCCGCACTACCGGACCATGGGCCTGTACGGCTCGGAGTACTGGACGTACTCCCTGCCGCGCCGGGTGGGGGCGGAGACGGCGGAGCGGCTGACGAGCCAGGCGCTGCCGGTGAGCGCGGTGTCGGCCGAGCGGCTGGGCCTGGTGGACCGTCTGGTGCCGGTGCCGCCGGGGGAGTTCACCGCGGAGGTGGAACGCCTGGCCGCCGAGGTCGCGGGCGACGGCGGCATCGCCCGCCGGATCACCGCCAAGGCCACGGCACGCCACGCCGACGAACTCCAGCGGCCCCTGGCCGAGTACCGGCGCGCCGAACTGGCCCGCATGCGGGCGACCTTCTTCGACCCGCAGGCCCCGTACCACGCGCTGCGCTCCGCCTTCGTGCGCAAGGTCCCGGCCGGCCCGGCCCGGCCGCTGGCGGGCGCGGACGGGTGACGGCTGACCGCTGACGGGCAGGACGACAGGCAGGGGTGACGCGGCACCGGCCGGTGCCGGCACGGCCGACGGCCCGTCGGCGCGGAGCGCGACGGGCCGGTGGGGGAAGACGGGCCGGTGGGGGAAGACGGGCCGGACGTCACCGGCGCACGCGGGACAGCCGCCGGGCCAGCGGCGGGATGATCACCGCGGCGGCCACCAGATGGGACACGGCCAGGACGACCTGGGTGGACACCGCCGTGTGCGGGGCGACGGCCGGGCCGGCCAGGGACAGGACGGTCAGGGCGACGGTGGTCACCGTGAACGTACGGGCGGGCCGCCGGGCCCACCGGGCGAGCGCCACGGCGAGGACGATGCCCGCGACCGACCAGAACACCACGCCGCCGAAGAAGCCGCCGACCGGGATCGCAGCCGCCTCCTTCGCGCCGGGGCTCGCCGCCTCCATCGGAACGCCGGCGGCGCGGGCGGCGAGGGCGAACACCTCGGTCACGACAGCACCCGCGAGCGTCGCCAGGAGGCCGGTCAGCCACACAGGGCGGGCGGCCGTGCCGCCGGAGTCCCGCGCCGGACGGTTCCGTACGGACGGGGTCTGAGAGGTCGTCACAGTCATGTCAGCGTCTCCTGCCGGGGGTCGGGGCTCGGCGAGCCCTGCGCAGTCTTGGACGGCGCGGTCCGGCCGAACTCATCGGTGCGCGCGGAAGAAGTCTCCCGGCCCGCCCGTTCCTCCGGATGGCACACGTCACCGCACGAACCCCGGCCGCCGCGGGAAGGGGTCCGGCATGGACCAGCCGACGAACCTCCCCCGCCCGACCACCAGCCCCGCCGTCACGACGCTGGCCGACCCGCTGGTCAACAAGGGCACCGCCTTCACCCGCAGCGAGCGCCGGGACCTCGGTCTGGACGGCCTGCTGCCGCCCGCCGTGGAGACCCTGGACGAACAGGTCGCCCGCGCCTACGAGGCGTTCCACGGCTACGACAAACCCCTCAACCGGCACATCTACCTGCGGCAGCTGCAGGACACCAACGAGGTGCTGTTCTACCGCCTGGTCACCGGGCACCTGGAGGAGCTGCTGCCGGTCGTCTACACCCCGACGGTGGGTGAGGCCTGCCGCCGGTTCAGCGAGATCTACCGGCGGCCGCGCGGGCTGTTCCTCACCTGGGAGGACCGGCACCGCTTCCGCGACATCCTGCGCAACCGCCCCCACCACGGCCACGACGTCGACGTGGTCGTGGTCACCGACGGGCAGCGCATCCTCGGCCTGGGCGACCAGGGTGTCGGCGGCATGGGCATCCCGATCGGCAAGCTCAGCCTCTACACGGCCATCGGCGGCATCCACCCCGCCCGCACCCTGCCGGTGCTGCTCGACGTCGGCACGGACAACGAGGACCTGCTGGACAACCCGCGCTACCTCGGCCGGCGCGCCCGCAGGCTGACCGGGGCCGAGTACGACGAGATGATCGAGGCGTTCGTGTCGGCGGTCGAGGCGGAGCTGCCGGGCACGCTGCTGCAGTGGGAGGACTTCGCCACGGCCCACGCCCACCCCATCCTGGAGCGCTACCGGGACCGGCTGCTGACCTTCAACGACGACATCCAGGGCACCGCGGCCGTCACCCTCGGCGCCCTGTCCACCGCCGCGAACGTCGCCCGTACGCCGCTGCCCGGGCAGCGGGTGGTGGTCCTGGGCGCGGGATCGGCCGCGATCGGCGTCGCCGACATGATCCGTACGGCGATGACCGACGAGGGACTGTCGCAGGAGGAGGCCACAGCCCGGTTCTGGGTTCTCGACGTCGACGGGCTGCTCGTCCGGTCCAGGCCCGGACTGACGCCCCAGCAGCGGGTGTTCGCGCGTGACGACGCCGAGGTGGCCGACTGGGACGGCACCTCGCTCGCCGAGGTGGTGCGCCGCGTCGAGCCGACGGCGCTGATCGGGCTGTCCACGGCGCACGGCGCGTTCACCGAGGAGATCGTGCGCCGGATGGCGGCCACCTGCGAACGGCCCGTGATCTTCCCGCTGTCCAACCCCACCTCCCACTCCGAGGCCGAACCCGCCGACCTCACCCGCTGGACGGACGGGCGGGCGCTGATCGCCACCGGTTCGCCGTTCCCGCCGCTGACCGTCGGCGGCCACCGGGTGCCGGTGGCCCAGTCGAACAACGTGTACGTCTTCCCGGCCATGGGCCTCGCGGTCACCGCGAGCCGGGCCACCCGGGTCACCGACCGGATGCTGGTGGCCGCGGCCCGGGCCGTCGCCGACTGCGCCGTGCGGGCGGCGGAGGGCTCCGGTGGTCCCGTGCCGCTGCTGCCGCCCCTGGCCGGCATGCGGGCCTCCGCCCGGGAGATCGCCCTGGCCGCGGCTCTCGCCGCCGTGGAGGACGGGGTGGCCCCGAGGGCGACCGAGGACGCCCTGCGGGAGGCGATCGCCGCGGCCCAGTGGACACCGCGCTACGCGCACTGAGCGCCACCGGGTGAGCAGGACAGCCGGGAAGATCGGTCCGGCCGGTCCCGCCACGACCGTGCGGCCGGGCGGTCGCGGGTGCGGCGGGCGACAACCGCCTCCGCCCCGGCCGAGTCGCGGGTCATCATGAGGCACGACGATCGCGACCGGTCCGCCTACCGGCCTTCGGGGGAATTACGGCCCGGCCCCGCGGTTGCGCGGGCCTAGGGTGGTACGGGCAACGGGTGTCCACGCCTCCCGATCCGCCCGCCTCGCCGCTGCCTCCCCTGAACGACGCGGAGGAGCGGGTACCGCGAGTGCTGCGGACCGCCGCGGCCTACGCCTGGCGCCTCATCGCCGTCGGCGTCGTCGTCCGGGTCGCCTTCTCCGTGCTCGGCCAGTTCCACCGTGTGGCCGTCGCGGTCTTCCTCGGGCTCGTGATCACGGCGGTGCTGCGCCCGGTGGCCGGCCTCCTGGCCCGTCACATGCCCCGGCCGCCCGCCGTCGCCATCGCCCTGATCGGCGGCATCGCGCTCGTCCTCGGGGCGCTGGCACTGGTGGGCGAGACGGTGGCGGAGCAGCGCAGCGGGCTGGAACGGGAGTTCGTGGCGGGCGTCGACCGGATCGAACGGCAGCTGGAGCAGGCGCCCTTCCACCTCCCGGCCCACATGTTCGACGACGTCCAGTCACGGGTCGGCAGGCTGCTGTCGGAGCACCGCTCCACCCTCATCAGCACGGCGCTCACCGGTGCCAGCCGGCTGCTGGAGGTGCTGACCGTGCTCGCGCTGGCCCTGTTCTGCTCGGTGTTCTTCACCTACTCCGGCGAACGGCAGTGGCAGTGGCTGTGCGAGCAGCTGCCCGAGCGGGCGCGGCTGCGCGTCTCGGTCGGGGCCGGGGCCGCGTGGCGGACCTTCACCGGCTACACGCACGGCATCCTGCTGGTCGCGGCGACCAACGCGGTCCTCGTGGGCATCGCCCTGTTCGCCCTGGGGGTGCCGCTGGCCGTGCCCCTGGCCCTGCTGGAGTTCGTCGCCGCGTTCATCCCGCTGATCGGCTCGCCGATCGCCCTCGCCGTGGCGGCGGTGGTGGCCCTCGCCTCCAAGGGCCCGCTGATCGCGCTGGTGGTCGTCGCCCTGATCGTGGTCATCGGCCAGATCGAGGGGCACCTGCTGCACCCCCTGGTGATGAGCTGGGCGGTCCGGCTGCACCCGGTGGTGGTCGCCCTGGCCGTCGTGGGCGGCGCGGTCGCGGCAGGGGTGATCGGCGCGGTGGTGGCCGTACCGCTGGTGGCGGTGGTGTGGTCGGTCTACCAGGCCCTGCGCGGCGGCGCCGGGGAACGCCCGGCGGCCTAGGGCTCCCGGCGACGCCACCTGGTCCCGCGTCGACCGCCAGGCGTGGTCGCGCTCTACACCGGTGGGTCTAACTATGGTGTCCCGCCACATACGCCCCTGACCTGGCCGTTCCTACGGTATGGCGACACACAACCGTCCCCGCAGAACGCCAGGAAGTGGTGCCGATGTCGTCGCCCGCGACAGCTCCCCCCGCCCCGTCCAACCTCAAGCGCATCGTCGCCGCCAGTCTCATCGGCACCACCATCGAGTGGTACGACTTCTTCCTCTACGGCTCCGCCGCCGCCCTCGTCTTCAACAAGCTGTTCTTCCCGGACTCCGATCCGCTGGTGGGCACGCTGCTGTCGTTCCTCACCTACGCCGTGGGCTTCGCGGCGCGGCCGCTGGGCGCGCTGGTGTTCGGGCACTACGGCGACCGGCTCGGGCGCAAGAAGCTGCTCGTGCTGAGCCTGCTGCTGATGGGCGGGGCGACCTTCGCGATCGGCCTGCTGCCGACGCACGCCACCATCGGCACCGCCGCCCCCGTCCTGCTGACCGTGCTGCGGCTGGTGCAGGGATTCGCCCTGGGCGGTGAATGGGGCGGGGCCGTGCTGCTGGTGTCCGAGCACGGCGACGCGCGGCGGCGCGGCTTCTGGGCCTCGTGGCCGCAGACCGGCGCCCCGGCCGGCCAGCTCCTGGCCACCGGTGTGCTGTCGCTGCTCACCGCCCTGCTGTCCGACGCCGCGTTCGGCAGCTGGGGCTGGCGCATCCCGTTCCTGCTCTCCGGCGTCCTGGTGATCGTCGGTTTGTGGATTCGTCTGTCTGTCGACGAATCGCCCGTCTTCAAGGAGGCACTGGCGCAGGCGGAGGCCCGCAAGGCGGCTGCCCTCCCGACCGAGGCGGAGAAGACCCCGCTGGTCGCCGTGTTGCGCCACCACTGGCGTGACGTCCTGGTCGCGATGGGCGCCCGCATGGCGGAGAACATCAGCTACTACGTGATCACCGCCTTCATCCTGGTCTACGCCACCACCTCGGCCGGCGTGTCCAAGCAGACGGCCCTCAACTGCGTGCTGATCGCCTCCGCGGTGCACTTCGCCGTCATCCCGGCGTGGGGGGCCCTCTCCGACCGGATCGGCCGCCGACCGGTGTATCTCGTCGGCGCGGTCGGGGTCGGGCTGTGGATGTTCCCGTTCTTCGCCCTGATCGACACCGGCGGCTCCGGCAGTCTGCTCCTCGCCGTCACCGTCGGCCTGGTGCTGCACGGCGCGATGTACGCGCCGCAGGCGGCCTTCTTCTCCGAGATGTTCGCGACCCGGATGCGGTACTCCGGCGCCTCCATCGGCGCCCAGTTCGCCTCGGTCGCCGCGGGCGCGCCCGCCCCGCTGATCGCCACGGCGCTGCTGTCGGAGTACGGGAGCTCCACGCCGATCGCCCTGTACGTCATCGCCTCCGCGCTGCTGACGGTCGTCGCGGTGGCGGCGGCCAAGGAGACCCGCCTGCGGAACCTGGCGGACGTCGCCGCCCCCGGCGCCGGAACCGCCGCCGGCCCGGTGAAGGCCGAGCCGGAGGACGCCCGCACCGTCTGAGGCAGCCTGTCTCGTGACGCCCCGCACGCGCGAAGCGTGCGGGGCGTCACGGCCGTGCGGGCGCCGACAGCCGGTGCAGGCGCAGGGCGAGCTGGATCTCCAGGGCACGCGCCGGGCTCTGCCAGTCGGCGCCGAGGAGGCGGCCGACGCGCTCCAGGCGCTGGGCGACGGTGTTCACGTGGACGTGGAGGTCGTCCTTGGTGCGGGCGGGGCTCATCCCGCTGGCGAAGTACGCGTCGAGGGTGCGCAGCAGGTCGGTCCCACGCCGCCGGTCGTAGTCCACGACCCGGCCGATGGTCCGGTCGACGAAGCCGGGGATGTCCCGGTCCCCGGCCAGGAGCAACCCGAGGAAGCCGAAGTCCTCGGCGGCGGCACCGTCGCCCCGGCGGCCGAGGAGGCGCAGCGCGTCGAGGCAGCGCCCGGCCTCCGCGTACGCCGCGGCCACGGCGTCCGGGCGGGCGGCGAGGTCCCCGGCGGGCGCGGAGGCGCCGACGGTGACCGGGGCGTAGACCGCCGTCCCCAGGTGCCGGGCGGCCCGGCGGGCCACGGCCGTGGCGGTGTCCCCCGGGCCCAGGGGCAGCAGCAGGACCGTGCCGCCGTCGCGTGCGGCGGCCAGGCCGTGACGGGTCGCGGCGAGATGGGAGGCGGCGGCGGCCAGGCGTCTGCGGGCGTCCGCCTCCTGCTCGGCGTCGCCCGTGCCGTCGGCAGCGGCGTCCTCCAGCCGGGCGGCCAGCACCACGTGCACGGCGTCGAGGTCGGCGTCGAGCCGGGCGGCGCGCTCCCGCAGCAGGCGGGGGTCCCGGTCGCGGGCGTCCAGCAGGTCGTCCAGCAGCTCGCCGCGCACGCGCTGTTCGGCGTCGGCGGCGGATCGGCGGGCCAGGAGCAGCAGGGAGGTGACCATCGCGGCCCGCTCCAGGGTGCGCTGGTCGACGGGGTCCAGCTCCGGCTGGCCGTGCAGGACGAGCGCGCCGAGCAGTTCACCGCCGGCGGCCACGGCGGCGATCCAGTCGTCCTCGTGCCGCACCGCGTGGCCCCCCGCTCGGGAGGCCTCCACCGGCCGGGCGGGAGCGGCGGCGGCCTCGGTGAACCGGACCGTGCCGTCGAGGATCTCGGAGACCGCGGCGGCCACGTCGTGGACCCCGCCGCCCCGCAGGACCAGTTCGGCGAGCCGGTCGTGCACGTCGGAGGCGCGTTCGATGACGCCGCTGCGGTCCCGGATGATCTCGTTGGCGCGCTCCAGACCGGCCAGGGCGGACCGGGTCTCGGCGAGCAGGTTGGCGGTGTCGATGGCGGCCGCGGCCAGCGCGGCGAAGGAGCCGAGCAGGGCGATCTGCTCCCGCTCGAAGACCCGGGCGCGCCGGTCCGCCGCGAACAGCACGCCGATGACGTGGTGCCCGAGGCTCAGCGGCACGCCGAGGATGGCCACGAGTCCCTCGTCGCGCACGCCCGAGTCGATCGTGAGGGTGTGCTGGAAGCGGTCGTCCTTGAAGTAGTCGTCGGTGACGTAGGGGCGCGCGGTCTGGGCGACCAGGCCGCCCAGGCCCTCCCCCATGCCGAGCCGCAGCTGCTGGAAGCGGGCCGCGACCGAGCCCTCCGTGACCCGCATGTACGTGTCGCCGCGCTCCGGGTCGTTGAGGCTGAGGTAGGCGACGTCCGTGCCCAGCAGCGACCGGGCGCGCTGCACGATCGCCTGCAGCACCGCGTCCAGGTCGCGCAGCCCGGCGAGGTCGTGGGCGGTCTCGAACAGTGCGGACAGCTCGGCCTCGCGGCGGCGCCGTCCCTCCAGCTCCGCGCGTACCCGCAGGGCGAGCGGCTTGGCGTGCGCGAGCGCGGCGATCCACTCCGCGGGCCGGCCCTCGGCGCGCGCGAGCAGCTCGGGCTGCTCGTAGGCGTCGGCGGAGGCGCCCCGTGCCAGCAGTTCGAGGAACGGCGTCTCGGCACCGGCCGGGAACGTCCGACCCCGCTCCGGCGGCCCAGCGGCCCCGGCCGTCGGCTCACCGTCCCGGGCCCGGGACGCAGACACCCCGGCCGGGGCCGGAGACATCCCGGCCGGGGCCGGCGTTGGCTCGGTCCGGGACGGCGACGGCTCGGGGCGAGCCGGCCTCTCGGCCTCACCGGCGGGCGGGGTTCCGGCTCGGGCCGGCGGCGGTGCGGCCGTCCCCGCGGGACGGCCGGCCGGCTGGATGCGATCACTGGACATGCGCACAGGATTCACCATGACCAGGCCGTCCCGTCAGCCCTGTGGACAACTCCCGGGCGACGGGCACCGGCCGTCAGTGGGCGGTCCAGCCGCCGTCGAGGACGAGCGAGGTGCCGGTCACGAAGGACGCCTGCGGCGCGCACAGGTACGCCACGGCCTCGGCGACCTCCTCCGGCTCGATCAGCCGCTTGACGGCGCTGTCCTGGAGCAGCACCTCGGACAGCACGCGCTCCTCGGGGATGCCGTGCGCCCGCGCCTGGTCGGCGATCTGCTGCTCGACCAGGGGGGTGCGCACATAGCCGGGGTTCACACAGTTCGAGGTGACCCCATGGGCGGCGCCCTCGAGCGCGGCGGTCTTGGAGAGTCCCTCCAAGCCGTGTTTGGCGGACACATAGGCCGACTTGTAGGCGGAGGCCCGCAGCCCGTGGACGGACGACACGTTGACGATGCGGCCCCAGCCCTGGCCGTACATGTGGGGCAGCGCGCCGCGGATGAGCCGGAACGGCGCCTCCAGCATCACGGTCAGCACGGTGTGGAAGACGTCGGGCGGGAAGTCCTCCAAGGGGCGCACGAGCTGGATCCCGGCGTTGTTGACGAGGACGTCGGTCCCGGCGGCGGCGACTTCGGCGGCGTCCAGGTCGGTGAGGTCGAGCACGTGCGGCTCGACGCTGCCGGTGAGGCCGCTGCCCTGCTCGGCGAGCCGTTCCAGGCCCGCGGCGTCCCGGTCGACGGCTCTCACCTTGGCCCCGGCGGCCGCGAGCCGCAGCGCGCAGGCACGGCCGATGCCGCCGGCGGCGCCGGTGACGAGCGCGGTGCGGCCGCCCAGGTCGAGCGGGGAGGCGTGGGGAGCCATGAGGGCACGGGGCGCGGTCATGCCTCGACCCTAGGCAGCGCCCCCGCCGCACCCCATGTGGTGTGGCCCCATACTTCAGCCTGCAGAGGTGGGGTCGAACCATGTGGGGCCGTCGGACATGGCTTGCTTGATCCGCAGCAGTCCGAACTCGTTCAGCTCGGGCAGGGCATCGATGTCGAACCAGGCCACGTCCAGCGACTCGTCGTCGTTGACGCGGGCCTCGCCGCCGACGGCACGGCAGCGGAAGGTGATGTCCATGTACTGGCAGACGTCGCCGTTGTCGTAGGTGACGGGTTGCAGTGCCTGGACCACGACGACCCGTTCGGCGACGCAGTGCACGCCCGTCTCCTCGTACACCTCCCGCACGGCGCAGGCCGCCGGCTGCTCGCCGGGGTCCGGGATGCCGCCGAGCACGGACCACCTGCGGGTGTCGGCCCGGCGGTTGAGCAGCACCCTGCCCTCGTCGTCGAAGACGAGGGCGGTGACGCCGGGGAGCCAGAGCAGTTGATGACCGGCCGAGGCACGGAGTGTGCGGATGAAGTCGGGAGTAGCCATGGCTCCGACCCTAAGCTGCCGCCTCGGGCGCCCCGGCCGGTTCATGGCGGTGTGCGCCCGGCGTACGGCTACGCGTCACCGGCGCGTCGGCCGCGCAGGGCGGTGGCGGCGGCCCAGCCCAGTCCGCCGGCCGCGACCAGCACGAGCGCGATCTCCGGGAGGACGCCGAGCCGGGTGGCCGGGGTCTGCGAGGACCGGAGCGGCACCTTCTGCACGAGCGAGTCGGCCACGAACATGCCGGTCTTCCGGGTGATGGTCCCGTCCGGCATGATGAAGGCGCTGACGCCGCTGGTCACCGGCACGGCCACGGTCCGGCTGTGCTCCACCGCGCGGACGCGTGACATGGCGAGCTGCTGGTAGGTCATCTCGCTGCGGTCGAAGGTGGCGTTGTTGGACGGCACGGAGATCATCTGGGCACCGTCCTCGACCTCGGAGCGCACCGCCCAGTCGAAGGCGGCCTCGTAGCAGGTGACCAGGCCGACCCTGGCGCCGTGCATGGTGAACACGCCCGGTTCGGTGCCGCGGGTGAAGTCCTGGCGGACCATCTCCGTCCAGCTCCGGTTGATCGCGCCGATGAGCGGGCGCAGCGGCAGGTACTCGCCGAAGGGCTGGATCTGCCGCTTGTCGTAGGTGTCCACGGGCCCCTCGGCCGGGTCCCAGAGGATCTGCTCGTTGTAGAGCCTGCCGTCGCGTTCGACGACGCCGCCGACCGAGATCGGCACGCCGACGGCCTTGGCCGCCGAGTCGATGACCGCCCGGGCGTCGGCGTTGGCGAAGGGATCGATGTCGGAGGAGTTCTCCGGCCACAGCACGAAGTCGGGGCGCGCCACCTTGCCGGCGCGGACCTCGGCGGCCAGGCGCCGCGTCTCGCGGGCGTGGTAGTCGAGCACGGCGCGCCGCTGGGCGTTGAACTCCAGGCCGGCCCGCGGCACGTTGCCCTGGATCACCGCCACGGTGACGCTGCCGTCCTCGGCCTTGTCGCTGACCAGGGGACGGGCCGCCACGGCGCCCACGACCGGGACGGCCAGGCTGATCAGGCCCACGGCGGCCGCGGCGCGCCGCACCTCACCGGTCCGCCGCCACCTGAGGGCCGTGCGGATCACGTCGTACAGGCCGAAGCCGCACAGGGCCACGGCGAAGCCGAGCACGGGCGTGCCGCCCACCGCGGCGAGCGGCAGGAACAGCCCGTCCGCCTGCCCGAAGGCGACCTTGCCCCAGGGGAAGCCCTCGAAGGGCACACGCGCGCGTGCCGCCTCACCGGCGATCCACACCGCCGCGGCCCACACGGGCGCGCCGGGCAGTTTGGACACGGCCGCCACGCCGGCGCCGACCGCACCGACGAAGAGCGCCTCGATGACCACCAGGGCCAGCCATGGCCCCGGTCCGACCTCCACCCCGGTCCACACCAGCAGCGGCAGCAGGAAGCCGAGCCCGAAGAGGTAACCGAGACCGAACCCGGCCTTCCAGCCCCGTCCGTGCAGCACCGAGCCGAGGACGGCGAAGGCGGGCAGGGCCAGCCACCACAGGGTGCGGGGCGGGAAGCTGACGTACAGGAGCAGGCCGGCGAGGGCGGCTGCGGCGGCCGGGACGAGACGTGCGAGCCGGTGGCTCCACGTCCGGGCACCGCGCTCGACACGCGGCTCCAGCCGGTCCGACTCGCCGACGGACGTTGCGGTGACGGTCACTCCCGGAGTGTACGGCGAGCGCTGTCCGGGCCGACAGCACGGTCGGTCGGCCCCCACCCGGGCACGCCGTCCCTCCGGGGAGCGGGCAAGCGGGCACGGTTCCCGCCCTTCACGCCGGCAGGAGGTGCACGCCGTCGCTCCTGTTCGCTTCGTCACGGCGCATCCTCAAATCCTTCACGAGCCGTTACCGTGTGCCGAAGCCTTGGACGTGCGGCCCGCAGCGGACCGCGCGGCCGGGGTCTTCACAGGTCAGAGGCTAGGGCGCCGGGGGGCGTGCGGGGTGGGTTCCAGTGGGATGGCGGCCGCGCCGGGTCCGGACGCGGACGGTGACAGACGCAGCGCGGCCGACGCCGTGGGCGTGGCGGTGCTCGGGGCCTGCGCCGGCTGGTCGCTGATCACGGCGGCCGCGCACGACGGCCGGCCCGAGGGCGTGCTCCTCGCGGTGCTGGCGGTCGCTGCCGGGTACGCCGCGGGCCGGATCGGCGGAGCCGTGGCGCCGGTCGGCGCGCCCGTGGCGGCGGCCCTCGCGGGCGTCGCGCTGACCCTGGCCGTGCCGCGCCTCGCCCCGGGCCCGCAGATCGGCGCGCCCCTGGGGCACGCCGGGGCCACCGCCGCCGTGCTGACGCTCGCGGCCGGAGCCGCGTGCTGCGCGGCCTGGGGGACGTCCCGTCCGGCCGTGCGGTTCGCCCTGCGGCTGCTCGCCCTCGGCATCGCCGTCCTGGCCGGCTTCCTCGGCTCCACCACGGGATGCGTGACCTGCGTGGCGGTCCTGCTGTGCTCGCTGGCCGCCGGCCGCATCCCGCACCGCGGTACCGCCCTGGCGGTGCTGGCCTCGGTCGCCGCGCTGGTGACCGGGCTGACCTGGTCGGTGGCCGCCCGGGCCGTGCCGAGCGGGCCTGGCGGCGCGGTGCGGGAGCGGCTCACCCCGCACCGGGTGGATCTGTGGCAGGACGCGTGGCGCCTGCTGGCCGAGGAACCGGCCCTGGGCGCGGGGCCGGGCCGCTTCGGGGAGCTGAGCGCGACGTCGGCCCACTCGCTGCTGTCCGACGGCCGCCCGCACTCCGCGGCGCTGCAGCAGGCGGCCGAGCAGGGCATCGTCGGCGTGGTGCTGCTGGCGGCGGCGTTCGGCTGGGTCCTGTACGCGCTCTGGCGGGGTCCGCGTCCCACGCCGGTGGCGCTCACGGCGGGCGCGGCCCTGACGGCACTCGCCGTGATCGCGGCGCTGGGCAACGCGCTCAGTTTCACCGCCGTCTCGGTGGGAGCGGGTCTGCTGGCGGGCACGGCCACGGCGCGCCCCCTGCCGGCCCATCCGGTGAGCCGCGCGCCGGAGGAGTCACACCCGCGGAACGCGGGCCACGCTCCCGCCTGACACCGCGGCGGCTCCACCTCAGCGGCCGCTCGGCTCGACCGGCACCGGCTCGGCACGAACCCGGTGGGGCGCGCCGGCTTCAGTGCGCGGCGGCTCCCGGCTTGCCCGGCCGCAGCCGCTCCTCGATGACGCGGACGGCCGCCTCCGCGTCGTCGACGGTGACCGTGAAGGTGTGGCCGTCCCACAGCTCCAGGACGACGCCCTCGCCGCGGCGCACGACCACCGCCGTCCCCTTCTCGGGCCGCCACCGGTAGCCCCAACCGCCCCAGTGGCGCGGTGTGACGTGCGAGGCGTACGTGGCGCCGACGACCTGGGAGAGGGGGATGCGTCTGCGCGGCAGGCCCATGTGGCCGCAGCGGACCTCGAGGTGGTCCTCGTCGACCCGGAGGGCCACGTGCACGAAGGCGAGGGTCCCGAAGAGGACCAGCAGACCGGCGGCGATGCAGCCGACGACGGCCATCACGAGCGGGGCGATCCCGGACTTCCACGCCGAGTCCACGGCCAGCGCGATGCCCAGGGCCAGACAGGCGGCGCCCGCGAGCGCCAGCAGCCACTGGGCCCGGTTGGTCGCACGACCGGTCCAGACGTCGGGGTACCTGTGGGTGGCGTTCTCGCCGTCGGGGTGGTCCCTCATGCCATCGAGGTTACTCAGGTTTCGCTGTGCGGGTACCTGGTGGCGGAGGGTGACTGCGCCGGCCGGGCGTCCGTGGGGGGGCGACGCACCGCGCCCTTCCGCTGCCGCCTCGGCCTCCCGGGGGGTG
Source organism: Streptomyces sp. NPDC003456 (assembly GCF_042878735.1). Lineage (NCBI taxonomy): Bacteria > Bacillati > Actinomycetota > Actinomycetes > Kitasatosporales > Streptomycetaceae > Streptomyces > Streptomyces sp. NPDC003456. The sequence continues at coordinate 331,283 of NZ_JBIAOK010000002.1, read as the reverse complement.
TACGGCGTCCACCGGCCCGGCGTTCACCGCGCGGGCGTGACCGCCTGCAGCAGCCGGCCCTCGGCGTAGGCCAGGGCGGGCTCGGGCAGCGCGCCCTCGCGTCCGCTGAGCAGCACGGTGAGGGTGCCGTCCGGTGCGGCGTCCGGTGCGGGCTGCTCGCCGAGGCGGCGCAGGGCCTGGGCGGCCACGGCACCGGCGGAGCCGTGCAGGACGAGGGGCGGGCGGCCGGGGCGCTGGACGGCGGCCCGGATGCGCTCGGCGACCAGCTCGTAGTGGGTGCATCCCAGGACGACGGTGGTCACCTCCTCGGGCGTGAGGGCGGCGGCGGCACGGACGGCGGCGTCGACGGCCGCCTCGTCCGCGTGCTCCACGGCCTCGGCCAGGCCCCAGCAGGGCACCTCGGTGACGGGCACCCCGCCGGCGAAGTCCCTGATCAGGTTCTGCTGGTAGGGGCTGCCGGTGGTGGCCGGGGTGGCCCAGATGGCCAGGTGGCCGCCTCCGGCCGCGGCCGGCTTGATCGCGGGTACGGTGCCGATGACCGGCAGCTCCGGCTCCAGGCGGGCGCGCAGGGCGGTCAGGGCGTGCACGGTCGCGGTGTTGCAGCCGACGATGAGGGCGTCGGGGCGGCGCGCGGCGGCCGCTTCGGCGACGGCCAGGGCACGGCCGGTCAGGTCCTCCGGCGTCCTCGGTCCCCACGGCATGCCGTCGGGGTCGAGGGAGAGCACGAGATCGGCGTCGGGGCGCAGCCGCCGCACCGCGGCGGTGGCCGCCAGCAGACCGATTCCGGAGTCCATGAGCGCGATCTTCACCCGATCACGATAGACGATGAGCGGCTTGCGGCCCCGGCCGTGGGGGAGACTGCGCGCGTGAGCGCCGTTGTGTGGACTGCCGCTGGATCACTGCTCGCCTGGCTGTGGCTGCTGCTCGGCCAGGGCTTCTTCTGGCGCACGGACGTGCGCCTGCCGCGGCGGCGGGAGCCGGACGTGTGGCCGCCCGTGTGCGTCGTGGTCCCGGCCCGGGACGAGGCGGCGGTGCTGCCGGAGGCGCTGCCGTCACTGCTGGGGCAGGACTATCCGGGCCGGGCGGAGGTCTTCCTCGTCGACGACGGCAGCACGGACGGCACCGGGGAGCTGGCACGCGAACTGGCGCGGCGGCACGGCGGGCTGCCGTTGACCGTCGTCTCCCCCGGCGAGCCGCCCGCGGGCTGGACCGGCAAGCTGTGGGCGGTGCGCCACGGGATCGCTCTGGCACGCGCGCGTGGGCCCGAGTACCTGCTGCTCACGGACGCCGACATCGCGCACGGGCCGGACAGTCTGCGCGAGCTGGTGGCGGCGGCCGGGTCCGGCGGGTTCGACGTCGTGTCGCAGATGGCGCGCCTGCGGGTGGAGAGCGTGTGGGAGCGCTTGGTGGTGCCGGCGTTCGTCTACTTCTTCGCGCAGCTGTATCCGTTCCGCCGGATCGGCCGGAGAGGCACCCGCACGGCGGCGGCGGCCGGTGGCTGCGTGCTGCTGCGGGCGGACGCCGCCGTGCGGGCGCGGATCCCGGACGCCATCCGGCACGCGGTGATCGACGACGTGGCGCTCGCGCGGGCTGTGAAGAGCGCGGGCGGCCGGGTCTGGCTGGGCCTGGCCGACCGGGTGGACAGCGTGCGGCCGTACCCGCGGCTGCACGACCTGTGGCGGATGGTCTCGCGCAGCGCCTACGCCCAGTTGCGGCACAACCCGCTGCTCCTGGCCGGGACGGTGGCGGGACTGGCGCTGGTGTACCTGGTGCCGCCGGCGGCCCTGGCCGCCGGTGTGGCGGCGGGCAGCACGGCGGCGGCGGTGGCGGGCGGTCTCGCGTGGCTGATCATGGCGGGGACGTACGCTCCGATGCTGCGCTACTACCGGCAGCCGTGGTGGCAGGCTCCGCTGCTGCCGTTCACGGCGTTCCTCTATCTCCTGATGACGGTCGACTCCGCGGTGCAGCACTACCGGGGGCGCGGTGCGGCCTGGAAGGGCCGCACCTACGCGCGCCCGCAGGCCGTCCCGGACGAGGGCTGACGGCCTGCGGCCGGTGTCACTTCCTGCCGGGAGTCCAGTTCATGCCCCACCCGTAGGCGTGGTCGACGGTCCGCTGCGGGCTCACGCCCCGCTCGGGCACCAGATAGCGCGCCTCCCGCTGCACGACGAGGTCGCCGCCGGTGTTGGTGATCAGCGCCAGCGCGCACACGAGCGAGGGGACCGTGCACTCGTCGAGGGAGAACTCGATGGGGGCCCCGTGCTGCGGCCGGAGCGTGACGGTGGCGTGCAGGTCGGCGAAGGAGCGGGCGCCCTCGTAGATGGTGACGAAGACGAGGATGCGCCGGAAGGCCTGCTTGTGGTCGAGGTTGACGGTGAGGTTCTCGCCGGCCGTCGAGGCGCCGGTGCGGTCGTCGCCGTCGAGGTGGATGAAGGGGGGCCGGTGCAGTGAGCCGAAGCTGTTGCCGAGGGCCTGGACGACGCCCTTGCTGCCGTCGGTGAGCTCGTACAGGGCGCACAGGTCGAGGTCGAGGTCGGAGTGCATCGCGGTGGGGCGGCCGAACTTGCTGCTCCAGCCCGAGAACTGCTTGCGCACCTCCCAGTTGAGGTTCACGCGCAGGGCGCCGGAGGTGCCGCCCTGCTTGGTGAGCGAGACGGAGGGGGCGCTCTTGGTGAGCGTGACCTTGGTGAGGCGGACGGGCTCGGGCGCCGGAGGCGCGGCGGGCGGAGGCGGGGCGACGGGGTGCGCGGTCATCGGGGGTGCGGGCGGCGGGGGCGGGGTGACCGGGTGCGCGGTCACCGGCGCAGCGGGCGGCGGCGGAGCGACGGCGGGGGCCGGGGTCGTCTGTTGCGGCTCGTCCACGGTGATGCCGTAGTCGGTCGCCAGTCCTTCGAGGCCGCTGCTGTAGCCCTGCCCCACGGCGCGGAACTTCCAGGCGCCCTGGCGGCGGTAGAACTCGCCCAGCACGAAGGCGGTCTCGGTGGTGGCGCCGGGGTTGTCGAAGCGGGCGACGGCGGTGCCCGCCGCCGCGTCCCGGACCTCGATGGACAGGCCCGGGACCTGTCCGAAGGTGCCGCCGTCCGCGGAGGCGGCGAGGACGATCGTCTCGATGGCGGGCTCCACGCGCGCGAGGTCGACCAGGAGCGTGTCCGTCACCTGCCCGCCGGCGTCGCGCTTGCCCTCGTGCCGGATCGCGCCGGAGAAGTGCACGGGCTGGTTGTAGAAGACGAAGTCCGCGTCCGAGCGCACTTTCCCGCCGACCAGCAGGAGGGCGGAGGCGTCGACGTCGGGCACGCCGGGACCGGTGCGCCGGCCCAGGTCCACCCGCAGCGCCCCCGTGGGCACCGGAGTGTTGGATCCCTTCATCATGCTCATGTCCGCCCCCATTGCCGATCACCGCGCCGGGCCCGTCCCGGGCGTCCGTGGAGTTCCGTCCGCACAACCTATTCCTCCTCGCGGCGGACTCCCATGCACGGCGGACGGAACACCGCCGGTCAACCGTCGGTAACCCGCCCGGAACTCGGGCTTTACACGATCTACGCCTCGCTCGGTGCCCCTTTTTGCCGAGTTCGCTCGCATTGGGGATCCCGGGCCACTGCGGGCCCGCAAAACAACCCTCTTATCGGTCTCCCCAACCAGCACATCGTGGGCTTAACTTATGTGCCATGACCTCCCCCCGCTCCACCTATGGCGGCGGCTACTACTCCGCCTCCTTCCCGGACACCCCGATCTACGACAGGCTCGTCGCCGAGCGGGGCACCCCGCAGATCGCCCCGATCCGGGTCCCCGCTCAGTACGACATGCCGGGCGGCAACCTCCCCGCCCTGCCCTCGGCGCTGCCCGCCCTCCCGGCAGCCCCCTCCCAGCCCGCCTACGGCTACCCGCAGGCTCAGCAGCCCGCCCCGCTGCAGCAGGCGCCCGCGGCGTACATCCCGCAGCAGGCCACCGCGCCGCGCGGCTACCCGGGCCCGTACCCGCAGCAGCCGCGCCCCGCGGCGCCCGCGGGCTACGAGGCGATGCGCCCCGCGGCTCCCCGGCCCGCCCCGGCGCCCTATCAGGACCCGTACCAGAGCCAGCAGTACCGCGGGTACTGAGCCGCCCCCGGGGCCGTCGGCGCGTGGTGGCACGATGGCCCCATGGGGAACGCTCACCTGCACTCGATCCACGTCCACCCGGTCAAGGCGGTCCGAGGGCTCGCGCCCGGTGAAGCCGCCGTGGAGCCCTGGGGGCTGGCCGGCGACCGGCGCTGGGCCGTGGTCGACGACGGGGGAAAGGTCCTCACGCAACGCCGGCTGCCACACCTCGCCCTCGCCGCCGCCGAGTTGACGCCCGGTGGCGGCGTCCGGCTGTCCGCGCCCGGCATGGAGCCGCTGACGGTGCCCGTCCCCCGGGTCCCGGGCACGGTGCCGATGGAGATCTTCCGCGACAAGGTCGACGCCGTCCCGGCCGAGGGCGCTGACGCGCACGCCTGGTGGAGCTCCTACCTCGGCGTCGGCGCGCGCCTCGTGTACCTGGACGACCCGGCGACGCGCCGCCCGGTCGCACCGGAGTACGGGCGGCCCGGCGACACCGTCTCCTTCGCCGACGGCTTCCCGCTGCTGCTCACCACGACCTCCTCCCTGGACGCCCTCAACGCCTCGATCGCCCGGGGCGAGCACGCGCACGAGGGCCCGCTGCCGATGAACCGCTTCCGGCCGAACGTCGTCGTGACGGGCACGCCGGCGTGGGCGGAGGACGGCTGGTCGCGACTGGCCGTGGGCGAGGTGGAGTTCCGCGTCGCCAAGCCCTGCGGGCGGTGCGTGGTGACCACCACCGACCAGGGCAGCGGCGAGCGCGGCCGGGAGCCGCTGCACACCCTCGGCCTGCACCGCCGCCTCGACGGCAGGCTCGTCTTCGGGCAGAACCTGATCCCGCTGTCCCGGGGCACCCTCCGCGTCGGCGACCCGGTCCGGATCCTCGCGTAGCGACCGGTCCGGAGCGTCCGGTTCCTCGCGCGGCGGTCGCGCCCCGGTCGAGCGGAGGCCGGGCGGCGGGACGGGAACCGGCTTCGCGGCCCGGGCGTTGGCCCTGTGTGAGAAATTCATGAGAGGGCCGGCGTGAGGTGAGGGTGGGCCCTCCTTCCGCGGGACCGGGCGTGGCGGCACCGCGGAGGCCGTCGCGGAGCGGGGAGGGGTGCGGGCCGTGCGGGTGATCAGCGGACTGTGGCGCTGGCGGGCCAACCCCCTGTGCCGTGCGACCGATCTGGCCGAAGCCTGGCTCGCGGCGGCCGCCCTGCTGCTCGTCGTCGTGGCCGCGCCCGTGGCCGGAGTGCTCGTCGGCGGTGCCGCCCAGGACGCCCTGCAGCGCTCCGTCCGCGCCCAGCACCAGACCCGGCACACGGTGACGGCCACCGTGGTCCGCACGTTCCGGCCCTCCCCTCTGGAGGCCGACCCGGAGACCTCGTCGGGCCGGGACCTGCGCACGCGCGTGTCCGCCGACTGGACGGCACCGGACGGAACAGCGCACCGGGGCACCGTCCCGGCGGACCTGCGAGACCCCCAGCGGGGCGATCGCTTCACGCTGTGGACCGATCGGCAGGGCCGTCCGGTGACCCGTCCCCTCGACCCCGCGACGGCGTCGACGCACGCCGTCCTCGCCGGCGTGGGTGCCGCGCTGCTGGCGGGTGCCGTCGTCGAGGCCGGCAGACGGCTCGTCCTGTGGCGCATGGTCCGCCGCAGGTACGCCCGTTGGGACCAGGCCTGGAACAGGGCGGGGCCCGACTGGGGCAGGACGGACGCCGGCAGCTGACGGCCTTCCGGCTCTGGTCAACCCACCACCCGCGCGCACGCTACGGTGGTCCGGCCGAACCCGTTCGGCACAACCCGCGCGCGAGTGAGCAGGAAGGCGCGCCGGTGCCGACACCGCGTCCGCGACCGGGCCCCCGGGGCCGGGCCCGGGGGCGGCGGCACCGGAGGAAGCGTCCCGAGGGCGAACGAGCCATCAGTACGACCGAGGTGGGGGCACGGCTACACCATGGCACAGGGCACGGTCCAGGTGACGCACACCGGCACGTCGCGGTGGCGGCGCCGCACGGGTGAGTACGCATCGCTCGCCGCGGCCCTGGAGGCAGCGGCCGACGGGGACGTGCTGACCGTCGCCCCGGGCACCTACCGGGAGAACCTCGTCCTGCAGCGCGCGATCACCCTGCGCGGCCCGGAGAACTCCCCGGGCTCGGTGCGGATCGCCCCCGTGGACGGGGTGCCGCTGACCGTGCGGGCCTCCGCGGTGGTGCAGGACCTGCATGTGGAGGGCCAGGATGCCACCGCCCCGGCCGTGCTGGTGGAGGAGGGCACGCCGGAGCTGCGCGACGTACGGGTCGTGACGCGGTCGGCGGCCGGCATCGAGGTGCGCGGCAGCGCCCGGCCGACGGTGCGCCGCTGCGCGGTCGACAACCCGGCGGGCATCGGCATCGCCGTGGTCGACGGCGCCGGCGGGGTGTTCGAGGAGTGCGAGGTGGTCGCGGCCGGCCAGGCCGGGGTGGCGGTGCGCGGGGGTGCCCATCCCCGCCTGGAGCGCTGCCGGGTGCACCACGCCTCGGGGCCGGGGCTCTCGGCGACCGGGGAGAACTCCGCGCTGGAGGCGGTGGGCTGCGAGATCTACGAGGTGCGCGGCAGCGGCGTGCAGATCACCGGCCGGGCCACCGCCCACCTCACCGACTGCGACGTGCACCGCACGACGGCAGACGGCGTCACCCTCGACACCGACGCGGTGCTGACCCTCGCCGACTGCCGCATCCACGACATCCCGGAGAACGCGGTCGACCTGCGCTCGCGCTCCGTCCTCACGCTGACCCGCACGACGGTGCGGCAGTTCGGGCGCAACGGCCTGTCGGTGTGGGACCCGGGCACCCGGGTGGACGCCAACCAGTGCGAGATCTTCGACAGCACGGGCGACTACCCGGCGGTGTGGGTCAGCGACGGCGCCACCGCCGTCCTGGAGTCCTGCCGGGTGCACGACGTGCCGGACGCCCTGTTCGTGCTCGACCGGGGCTCGCGCGCCGACGTCGTGGACAGCGACCTGTCGCAGGTGCGCAACACGGCCGTGTCGGTGAGCGACGGCGCGACGGCGCAGCTCGACGACTGCCGCATCCGGGACGCGGCGACGGGCGCCTGGTTCCGCGACCACGGAAGCGGCGGCACCCTCAGCAACTGCACGCTGTCGGGCACCCAGACGGGCGTGATCGTCACCAAGGGCGCCGATCCCGCGGTGGAGCGCTGCACGGTCGACTCCCCCGCGGAGGCCGGTGTCTACGTCTCGGCCGGGGGCCGCGGCAGCTTCGTGAACTGCCGGGTGACGGGCAGCGGCGGCTACGGCTTCCACGTGATCGACGGCAGCCGCACCACGCTGCGCAAGTGCCGCACGGAGCGGTGCGCGCGGGGCGGGTACGAGTTCGCCGACAGCGGTGCCGACCCGGCCTCCGCGGCGGGTCCGGTGGTCGAGGACTGCACCAGCGACGAGAGCGCGGGACTGCGGGCGCCCGCGGTGCCGGAGACGGCCGTGCAGACGGCGGCCCACTCCCCCGGTCTGCTCGGCGCGGTCCCCGGGCAGCGCACCGAACCGGCGCCCGCCGCCCCGGCCGCCGCGGCGCCGGCGGAGCGGCCCGCCCGCAGTTCCAAGGACGTCCTCGGTGAACTCGACGCGCTGGTGGGCCTGGAGAGCGTCAAGCGGGAGGTGCGCGCGCTCACCGACATGATCGAGGTGGGCCGGCGCCGTCAGCAGGCCGGCCTGAAGGCCGCATCGGTCAAGCGCCACCTGGTCTTCACCGGCTCGCCCGGCACCGGGAAGACGACGGTGGCCCGGCTGTACGGCGAGATCCTCGCCTCCCTCGGTGTGCTGGAGAAGGGCCACCTGGTCGAGGTGTCCCGCGTCGACCTGGTGGGCGAGCACATCGGCTCCACGGCGATCCGCACCCAGGAGGCCTTCGAGAAGGCCCGCGGCGGGGTGCTGTTCATCGACGAGGCGTACGCGCTGTCCCCGGAGGACGCGGGCCGCGACTTCGGCAAGGAGGCCATCGACACGCTGGTGAAGCTGATGGAGGACCACCGGGACGCCGTCGTGGTGATCGTCGCGGGCTACACGGCCGAGATGGAGCGCTTCCTGTCGGTCAACCCCGGTGTGGCCTCGCGCTTCTCACGGACCATCACCTTCAGCGACTACGGCCCCGAGGACCTGCTGCGGATCGTGGAGCAGCAGGCGGAGGAGCACGAGTACCGGTTGGCGCCGGGCGCGGACGAGGCCCTGCTGAAGTACTTCGCCGAGCTGCCGAAGGGCCCGGCGTTCGGCAACGGCCGTACCGCGCGGCAGACGTTCGAGGCGATGGTGGAGCGGCACGCGAGCCGGGTCGCCCAGGTCGCCGAGCCGACCACCGACGACCTCACCCTGCTGTACGCCGAGGACCTGCCCGGCGGGCGGTGAGCGTGCCCGCCGCTTAGGCGGCGGGCGGCTCGGGGGTGTCGCGGGGCGGCGGGACGGACGGCGTGAGCCGGCCCAGCAGGGTGCGGCGTTCCTCGGCGAAGACCGGGTCGGCCCGGTAGTCGGAGTGGCCGAGGATCGGGGCGGGCAGCGGGAGCCGGTCGGTGCGGCCGTAGGCCAGGGGGTCCTTCAGCGGGGCGTGGTCGACGCCGGGACCGGCCTCGGGGGACAGTCGCATCGGGCCGCCGATGGGGTCGGTGAGCCGGTACAGGTTGCGCCAGCAGTCGACGTCCCGGTGCAGGGACCCGAGCGCCGCGGGCCCGAAGTGGGCCGGGAACCAGCGTCCGTAGAGCCGCTCCAGCGGTGAGCCGTAGGTGAGCAGTGCGACCCTTGCGCGGGTGGACGGGGCCAGTTGCCAGGCCGCCGCGGCGGCGAGCACGCTGCCCTGCGAGTGCCCCGAGATGACCAGGCGGCCGCCGGTGGCGCGGGTCCAGGTGGCGATGCGCCAGGTGAGGTCGGGCACCGCGCGCTCGGCGTAGCAGGGCGGGGCGAACGGGTGGGCGGCGCGCGGCCAGAAGGTGCCGACGTCCCACAGGATGCCGATGGTGCGGCGGGCCGCGGCGTCCATGTAGGCGCGCCGGCCCCAGGTGACGAACAGGAGGAAACCGAGGCCGATGAGCCAGGAGCCGAGGGCCTCGGAGGTCTCGGCGGCGCCGTGGACGACGGCCCAGGTGCCCCGCGCGGCCTCGCCCGGCGTCTCGTCGGTGGCGAGCGCGCCCACCAGGGCACCCGCGCCGAGCAGCAGGGTGACGCCCGAGACGACGGCGACGACGCGGGGGCCCCGGTCGGTGAGCGAGGCCATGGCACGGGTGGAGGCGATGCGGCGGGTGCGGGCGCGGTCCTGGGCCTCGTCCGGGTAGTCGCGTGCCACGGCGTCCCGTTCCTCGCGGGCCAGGCGCCAGGCCCGCCGGGCCAGCCAGCCGAACAGTGCGAGCAGCACCACCAGCAGGGGCGGGATGACGGACGCCTGCCAGGTGAGCAGTACCGGCGGGCCCGCGATCGCCGCGCCGGTCCCGTCCAGCCAGTCGGCCACGCGCTGGGACACTCCCCCGGACATCACCCCGCCCAGGGCGCAGGCCAGCATCGCCACCGCCGGTCCGCCGAGGCCCCGCAGCACGGCCCGGCGGTCCGGGTCGGTGCGGTGCAGGACGTGGGCGACGACGGCCAGGCAGATCACGAGCAGGCCCTGGACCAGGGCGATCGCGCCGAAGGTGGTGTCGCCGGGCAGCCTGCCCTGCGATCTCCAGCCCGGGCGCTCCCAGCCGGCGTACAGCACGGTGAGGGCGAGCAGCACCAGGGCGACGAGCGGAAGGCGCCGTACGTGGCGTTCGTCGAGCTCGCGGTCGAGGCGGTTCTCGCTGCGGCCGCGGCGGCACACCACCCAGACCACGGCGAGGGCGCACGCGACCAGGGCCGCCTCCAGCAGCAGGCCGAGCACGTGCAGCGCGGCGGGGCCGCCGGGCTCGCGGTCGTGGCGGGCGGCGGCGCTGCCGACCGCGGCGGCGACGGTGACGAGTCCGGCGGCCGTGTGCGCGGCGCGCAGCCGGGCGACCAGCCGCCGCCCGTACCAGAAGCCGGGCCGGGCGAGGGCGGTCGGCCCGGTCTCCTCCTCGGGCTCGGGGGCGCGGGCGGCGGGCGCGTGCGACTCGTAGTCGTTCCAGGTGCGCCGGGACAGGTACCACAGCAGGACGGTCAGGGCCGTGGGGACGGCGGCGGCCAGGGCGAGGCGGCGGCCGGGGGCGCTCCACCAGCCGCCGTCGGAGACGGTGGGCGAGAGGAAGCCGAGCCAGCTGTGGCGGTCGGCGCACGCGGCGGTGCCGGCGCACTGCCATGCCGCGAGGTCGAGGGCGACCTCGCAGGCCGCCGCGACCAGCAGCACCGTCAGGGTCAGGGCCGTGAGCCGCACCAGCAGGCCGTACAGGCGGACGGTGCGGCGGCGGCCGCGTGCGGTGGGGCGCATCCAGTGGGCGAGGTTGACGACCATGAACGGCAGCAGCAGGAGCCACAGGGCGCGGATGCCGTTGCCGGAGGTGAGGTTGCACCAGACGTAGGCCTCGGGCACCGGTTCGTCGCGGCGGCCGGGGGTGTGCTCGGCGTCGACGTCGTCGGCGCGGCGGAAGACGGCGGCCGTGTCGTCGCCGGTGACGCGCACCGTCCGCGGGTCGTTCAGCATCTCCTGCGGGGTGGTGCCGCCCACGCCGTGGACCAGCAGCTCCAGGGCGGTCTCCCCCGCCCGTTCCGCCGTGCCGGCGGGTCTGCCGGCCGAGTCCTGCTCCTGCGCACGTTCCACTGTTCGCACTTCCCCGTGACGCGCCGTCGGCTCTGTCCGTGCGGGCACAGGATCTCCATTCGGGCGGCGCCCTACACCTGCTGTCACGGAATCTTCCCGATCCGTGACGCGGACGGCGGGCGGGCGGTGCTCGGGGTGACGTGAACGCGACCAGCAGTCGGTGGCGCCGTCCGGAGCCCGCCGTGCGAGGATGGGGCGTCCGTGCACCGGAGCCCGGGGGGAAATGTCCTGGTCGGCGGGGATGTGCGGGCCATGACGGACGGCAGTGAGGCGAAAGGACCGGAGCGGACGTGAGCGAGAATCAGAACCTCCTCGCGGAGCAGCGGCGATCCCTGATCCTCGACGAGGTGCGCCGCCGGGGCGGTGTCCGGGTCAACGAGCTGACGCGTCAGCTCGGCGTGTCGGACATGACCGTCCGCCGCGACCTCGACGCGCTCGCCCGCCAGGGCGTGCTGGAGAAGGTGCACGGCGGTGCGGTCCCGGTGGTCGAGGCCAGCACGCACGAGCCGGGTTTCGAGGCCAAGTCGGGCCTGGAGCTCAGCGCGAAGGAGGACATCGCGCGGGCGGCGGCGAAGCTGGTCGCGCCGGGTGCGGCGATCGCGCTGTCGGGCGGTACGACGACGTACGCGCTGGCGCAGCAGCTGCTGGACGTGCCCGACCTGACGGTGGTCACCAACTCGGTGCGGGTCGCCGACGTCTTCCACGCGGCGCAGCGCACCTCGGGCCCGCGGCAGGGCGCGGCGACGGTGGTGCTGACCGGCGGCGTGCGCACGCCCTCCGACTCGCTGGTGGGGCCGGTGGCCGACCAGGCCATCGCGGCGCTCCACTTCGACCTGCTGTTCCTGGGCGTGCACGGCATATCGGTGGAGGCCGGGCTGTCGACGCCGAACCTCGCGGAGGCGGAGACCAACCGGCGGCTGGTGCAGTCGGCGCGGCGCGTGGTGGTGGTCGCGGACCACACCAAGTGGGGCAAGGTGGGCCTGAGTTCGTTCGCCGCGCTGGAGCAGATCGACACCCTGGTGACGGACGCCGGACTTCCGGACGAGGCGCGCGGGGTGGTCACGGAGCATCTGCGCCGACTGGTGGTGGGCGGCGAGCCCCAGCCCGACGAGGACGGCGGCGAGGACCTCTGACGGGTCGCGCGACGGCGGCACCGCCGCCGCCCGTCCCGCCCTCCTCAGTCACCAGGGTGGGCGTGCGCCCCGCGTGCGCCCCTCGGCCCGGCCCGGCGCCGCGCGGGGACCGCAGCGCGTCAGCAGGGCCAGACGCCGGTCTCCAGCAGCGAGTCGATCGCCGCGCTGTAAGGCGTGATGTCGAGACCCTGCGCGGCCAGCCACGCGTCGGAGTAGTACTTGTCGAGGTACCGGTCCCCCGGGTCGCACAGCAGGGTCACGACGCTGCCCTGCCGCCCCTCGGACACCATCTCGGCGACGATCTTCAGTGCGCTCCACAGGCCCGTGCCGGTGGAACCGCCCGCCTTGCGGCCGATGGCCCGCTCCAGTGCCCGCACGGCGGCGACGCTGGCCGCGTCGGGCACCTTCATCATCCGGTCGACGGCGCCCGGCACGAAGCTCGGTTCCATCCGGGGCCGGCCGATGCCCTCGATGCGTGAGCCGCAGTCGCAGGTGACGTCCGGGTCACCGGTCGTCCAGCCCTCGAAGAAGCACGAGTTCTCCGGGTCGGCCACGCAGACGCGCGTGTCGTACTGCATGTAGTGCACGTAGCGCGCCAGGGTCGCCGAGGTGCCGCCGGTGCCCGCCGTGGCGACGATCCACGCCGGCTCGGGGAACCGCTCCAGGCGCAGCTGACGGAAGATCGACTCGGCGATGTTGTTGTTCCCGCGCCAGTCCGTGGCGCGCTCGGCGTAGGTGAACTGGTCCATGTAGTGGCCGCCGGTCTCGGCCGCGAGGCGGGCGGACTCCTCGTACATGGTGCGGGGGTCGTCCACGAAGTGGCAGCGGCCGGCGTGGAATTCGATGAGGCGGATCTTCTCGGCGCTCGTCGTGCGCGGCATCACGGCGATGAACGGCACGCCGATCAGCTTCGCGAAGTACGCCTCGGAGACGGCGGTCGAGCCGCTGGAGGCCTCGATGACGGGCCGGTCCGGCCGGATCCAGCCGTTGCACAGGCCGTAGAGGAACAGCGAGCGGGCCAGCCGGTGCTTGAGGCTCCCGGTGGGGTGGGTCGACTCGTCCTTCAGGTACAGGTCGATGCCCCACCGCTCGGGCAGGGGGAACTGCAGCAGGTGCGTGTCGGCCGAGCGGTTGGCGTCGGCCTGGACCCTGCGGACGGCCTCTTTCAGCCAGGCGCGGTAGGCGGCGTCGCTGTGGTCGACGTCGAGGGTGACGCCGGTGCGGGTCTGCTGAGGGGTGGTGCTCACGAGGGTGCTCCTAACGCTGCGCGCCGTCGACGCGTCGCGCGGCCGACACCTCGATCATAGGCACCCGGCGCACGCTTCTCACCTGCATAAACGCAACTTTGAGCCCCCCAAAGCGCCCCCTGGGGCAGGGCCGGTGCAAGGGGGCGCGCGGACCCGGGGGCGCATCGGCGGGTGTGCTGCGGGCGCCCCCCGGCCGGGTGTTCTCGGGCACTGGTGCTCGACGCCCGGCGGGGGCAGACTTCACCGCGGGGCCGGACTCCGGGCCGGGCGGCGGGCACGACACCCGCAGCGATCGGATCACCGGAAGCACGGCCCCGGGCACGGCGGCCCTTCGGCACGTGAGGGGCGCCGCGGCCGCAAGGCGGGGACACGGCCCGGGACGGGCACACCGGATCGCGACGAGCCCGTGCCGCACTCGCGTGCAGCGCGGGGCGGTACGCCGATACGCACAAGGGGGCGAGCAGCATGGCGGAGCCGGAGTTCAGCGCCACGGGGGTACGGATCGGCAGGCGGCTGCGCTCGCTCACCCGGGCCGGCCAGGTCCGGATCAGCGACGGCCGGCTCGAGTTGCTGACCAGTTACGGCAGCGAGATCGACAGCGCCCCGGTCCAGGCGGTCCGCGCCTCCAAACCCTGGTTCGGTCCCGATGACCGGGCCACGGCGGATCTCAACGGCAACCGGTACCTGCTGACCCTGGGCGATCACGACCCCGCCCCGGGCGAGCCGGGACCGCCGGCCGCGCGGCGCTTCATCGAAGCCGTGCGCCGGGCGTCGGGGCGTGACGACTGAGATGCACGCGAGTTGCGGTACCTCACCCCGTACGCCACTCTGGTCTCACGTCACTCTGGGTTTACCGGCGATAACGCTGCGAACCAGCCCGCCGGCCACGACAGCGGGCGAGAGTGTCACGAAGGCGCCCTGCTGGATCCGAACTCCGTGTTCTTCCGGACCTCACGTCGGGGAGTCGCAGCCGTGATCAGCATTCCAAGCAGGCACTGCACGGTGGAGCTCCAAGCCCTGCCGTCGCGGATCGGCCAGGTCCGCAGAATCGTATCTGCGCAATTGCGCTACTGGCATCTGGACGCCCTGATCGACCGGGCCTCGCTCGGCGTCACCGAACTGTTGTCCAACGTCCACCGGCATGCCCAGCCGGACAAGACGTGCACGGTCGAGATAGAGCTGCTGCTCGACCGGCTCACGGTCTCGGTGCGCGACGGCGATCCGCGGATGCCCGTGGTCGACGACGCGGAGCCGCTGGCCACCTGCGGGCGCGGACTCGCCATGGTCGCCGCCATGAGCGAGAGCTGGGGCGTCCGGCCGGACGGCGAGTCCGGCAAGGTCGTGTGGTTCACCCTGCCGACCGCCCCCGCCGCCCTGACGGCGCCCACGCTCCGTGCGCGCCACACCGTCAAGGAGAAACCGGTGCGCAGGTTCGCGGAGGTCGGGCACTCCGCCGACGGGCTGCTGCCCGACCATGCTCCCGCCCGGTCCGCCGTTGCCGGCTGACCGGGCGGTGACCACCGTTCGCACGGCGGCCGCCGGGTGGCGTACGCCGCGCGCCGGTCGACGCGCCCCGCGGGGTGCGCCGCCGGCGCGTACGCCACCCGGCGGCGCACCCGGCGAACGGGCTTCCCCAGCGGCTTTCTGACGGCCCGTCACGGCAACGTCCACGCCATCACCGCGGGTCCCGGACGCCGTGCGGGTCCACGCGGACGCCGGGTCCGACGCGGGCCGGCCGTCGCGGATGCCGTCGCTCCGCGCGTCGCGCCCGTCGGCTCGGGGCGTCGTGCCCGTCGGCTTCAGCCGCCGGGCTGGTCGCTGTCCTTCATCGCGCCCCAGCCGTGCCAGCGGTCCACCTCCACCCAGGCGCTGACCCGCGGCCGGTCGCGGTCCGGGTAGGGCCCGCCGGTGTAGTGCCGGGCGAGCAGGTCGATGTCGGCCAGGTCCTCGTCGTCGTGGATCTCGGTGGCGCGGCCGATGAGCGTGACGTGCGTGTACCAGTCGTCCGCCGCCAGGACGGTGAGGGTGACGCGCGGGTCGCGGCGCAGGTGCTTGAGGCGGACGCGGCCCGCGTCGAGGTTGATCAGCGCCCGGCCGTCCTTCCAGGCGTACCAGGTGGCCGTGGTCACCGGCGTTCCGTCGGAGCGCAGCGTGGCCATGACGCACGGGTTGGGCCGGGCGAGCAGGGCCTGGGCCTCGGGCGGCAGCGGCGGCTTGGACATGAGGGAACCTCCGGGTGTCAGCGGGAGTGGTCGTCGAAGCTGGCGAAGTAGGCGGCGGCCATGTCCTCGTCGGCGTGGCCCTGCGCCGCGGCCCGCTCCAGCCGGGCGGCGGTGGCCTCGGCGACGTCCAGGCGGGCGCCGTTGTCCGCACCGGCCCGGGCGATGAGGCGTGCGTCCTTGGCGGCCGTGCCCACCGCGAACTGGGGCGGGGTCAGCCGGTTTTCGAGGATCAGGCCGGACTTGGCGCGCAGATAGCCCATGTCGAGCGGGCCACCGGCGATGAGGTCGAAGAACGCCTGCGGGTCGACGCCGAGGGCCTTGGCCAGCGCCAGGCTCTCCCCGGCGGCGGCCGTCACCGCGAGGACCCAGCTGTTGGCGACGAGCTTGAGCCGTGTGGCGCTGCCCGCCGCCCCGTCCTCGCCGGTCCACACGGTCCGGGCGCCGACGGCGTCGAACACCGGCGTCACCGTGTCCCGGCCCTCGGCGGGCCCGGCCGCCAGCACGGTCAGCTGCCCGTCCTCGGCCGGCTTGCGGGTGCCCAGGACGGGGGCGTCGTAGAAGAGCAGTCCGTGCTCGCGGGCGAGCGCGGCCAGGCCGGCGACGGCCTCGACGCCCGCGGTGGTGGACTGCACCCAGGCGGTGCCGGCGCGCAGGCCCGGTGCGGCCTCGCGCATGGTCGCCTCGGTGGCCGGACCGTCGTGGAGCATCGTGAGGACGACGTCGGCGCCGCGGACCGCCTCGGCGGGGGTGCCGGCGACGTGCGCGCCCGCGTCCGCGAGCGGCTCGGCCTTGGCCCGGGTGCGGTTCCAGACGCGGACGGTGTGTCCCGAGCGGGCGAGGTTGCGGGCCATCGCCGCGCCCATGATGCCGGTGCCCAGGACGCTCACGGTGAGCTGGTCGGTCATGGTGTCGACTTCCTCGGTGGTGCGGTCGGGTGTGCTGCCCGGGGCCGGCCCTGCCGCCTGCCGGCGGCATCCGACCGGCCGGGCGGCGCGGGCGGGCCGCCGGGCGGCACGCGGTGTCCGGGTCCCCCCGTGGACGGGATCATGCCCGCTTTCCGTCGCCGGAGCGCGGCGGGCCGCCCGGCGCGGCGGGTCGGGTCACCCCTGCCGGGCCAGCGCGCCGAGGGGATCGTCCAGGACGGGTTGCCAGGCCAGTTCCGCCGCGCCGACCAGGCTGTTGTGGTCGAGGGTGCAGGCGAGGATGGGGACGCCGCCGCTCTGCCCCCACAGGCTGCGGTCGGCCACGACCGCGCGCAGGCGGGCGGGGTCGGCGTCCAGGAGGGTGCGGTGCAGGCCGCCGAGGATGATGCGGTCCGGGTTGAGGATGTTGACCAGCCCGGCGAGGCCGAGGCCGAGGCGGTCGATGAGGGCCTCGGTGGCGGTGCGGACGGCCGGGTCGTCGTAGTGGTGGCGGACCAGGTCGATGGACTGCTGCAGCAGGGACACCTCGGGACCCGGTGCGCGTCCGGCCTCGGTGAGGAAGGCCAGCGGGTCGGTCTCCACGTCGAGGCAGCCGCGGCTGCCGCAGTGGCAGGGGCGGCCCTCGGGATGCACGGTCAGGTGGCCGACCTCCAGGGCGAGGCCCGAACTGCCGCGGTGCAGACGGCCGTCGAGCACGAGGGCGCCGCCGACGCCCCGGTGCCCGGTGGCCACGCACAGCAGGTCGCGGGAGCCGCGTCCGGCGCCGTGCCGGTGCTCGGCGAGCGCGGCGAGGTTGACGTCGTTAGCGGCGAACGCGGGCCCTTCCAGACCGGCCGCGCGCACCTGCTCGGCGAAGATGTCCCGCACGGGCGCGCCCGCGGGCCAGGCCAGGTGCAGGGGGTTGAGGGCCAGCCCGTCGGGTTCGGCGACGGCGGACGGCACGGCCAGGCCCGCGCCGACGCAGCGGCGTCCGGTCTCGCGCAGCAGTTCGGCCCCGGCGGTGACGACGGAGGCCAGCACCTTCGCCGGGTCGGCGTCGACGGTCTCGCAGCCGGGCGCGGTGGCGACGATCCGGCCGCCGAGCCCCACCAGGGCCGCCCGGAAGCCGTCGGCGTGCACCTGCGCGGCGAGCGCGACGGGCCCGTCCTCGGCGACGGACAGGCGGTGCGAGGGCCTGCCCTGGGAACCGGCCGCCGCGCCGGGGCGGGCGTCGACCCGGATGAGGCCGAGCGCCTCCAGTTCGGCGGCGACCGCCCCGGCCGTCGCGCGGGTCACGCCCAGTTCGGCGGTGAGCACGGCGCGGGTCGGCGCGCGTCCGGTGTGCACGAGCTCCAGCGCGGGTCCGAGCGCCGCGCGCCCCCGGTCCAGCCGTGTCCTCGTGGTGCTCCCGTCCCCCGGCCGGGGGTCCGCCTTCCCGCTCATGAGGGCGAGTCTCCCATGATCCGCCGCGCCGCCGGCTACAGGCCGCTGACCCGGAGCGTGATGTTGAGCCGCCCGGTCAGGCCGAGTCCGGGCGGTGCCGTGCCGGGGTGGATGCGGGGCACCCCGTGGTATGCGAGCCGGGCGGGGCCGCCGAAGACGAACAGGTCGCCGCTGCGCAGCTCGACGTCGGTCCAGGGCCGGTTGCGGGACGCGGTGTTGCCGAAGCGGAAGACGCAGCTGTCGCCGAGACTCAGCGACACCACGGGCGCGTCCGACCTCTCGTCGCTGTCGCGGTGCATGCCCATGCGGGCGTCGGCGTCGTAGAAGTTGATCAGTGCGATGTCGTAGGCGGGTTCCGGTCCGCCGAGGGTGTCGCGGACCGCGCGGCGGCCGAGGTCGCCCAGCAGGCCGGGGAAGGGTTTGACCGGGGCGCCGTCCCCGTCGACGACGGTGCGGGCGTAGCGGTAGGGGTACCAGTGCCAGCCCAGGCACACCTGCCGGGCGCTCATGGTGCCGCCGCCGGGGGTGCGGACCGTGCGCAGTCCGGCGGGCGGGCGGGCCCAGAGGCGGCAGGCCTCCAGCAGCTCGCGCTGGTGCCGCGCGTCCAGCCACCCGGGCACGTGCACCGCTCCCGGGGCGATCTGCGCGCGCTCGCGGGGGAACAGCTCGGCGTCCATGCCCTCCATGGTGCCCGACCGGGGCTGAGCTGCGGCTCGGCTAGCCTGGTCGCACGATGAACGACCGTATGACGACCCCGTGGGGCGAGCTGGCGCTGACCCGTTTCCCCGAGGACCCGCGTGACCGGCTGCGCGCCTGGGACGCCTCCGACGCGTATCTGCTGAGGCACCTGGCCGGGGAGCGGGTGCCGCTGTCGGGGACGGTCGTGGTGCTCGGGGACCGCTGGGGCGCGCTGGTCACGGCGCTCGCGGCGCACCGCCCGGTCCAGATCACCGACTCGTACCTGACGCAGGAGGCGACGCGGGCGAACCTCGCCCGGGCCGGTGCCGAGCCCGGTGCGGTACGGCTGCTGACCACGCGGGACGCGCCGCCGGAGCGGGTCGACGTGCTGCTGGTGCGGGTACCGAAGAGCCTGGCGCTGCTGGAGGACCAACTGCTGCGGCTGGCGCCCGCCGTGCACGCGGGGACCGTCGTGGTCGGCACCGGGATGGTCAAGGAGATCCACACCTCCACGCTCCGGTTGTTCGAGCGGATCCTCGGACCGACGCGCACGTCCCTGGCCGAGCAGAAGGCGCGCCTGATCTTCTGCACCCCGGACCCGAAGCCGGAGCGGCCCGCGGGCCCGTGGCCGCTGACGTACACGCTGCCGGAGGACGCCGGGCCGGTGGCGGGGCGGACGGTGGTCAACCACGCCGGGGTGTTCTGCGCCGACCGGCTGGACATCGGCACCCGGTTCTTCCTGCGCCACCTGCCGCCCGGCCGGGGCGGGCGGGTGGTGGACCTGGGGTGCGGCAACGGGGTCGTGGGGACGGCGGTGGCGCTCGCCGACCCGGGCGCCGAGGTGCTGTTCGTGGACGAGTCGTTCCAGGCCGTCGCCTCGGCGGAGGCGACGTACCGGGCCAACGGCGTGCCGGGGCACGCCGAGTTCCGGGTCGGCGACGGGCTGGCCGGGGTGCCGTCCGGCAGTGTCGACCTGGTGCTCAACAACCCGCCGTTCCACTCCCACCAGGCGACGACCGACGCCACCGCCCGGCGGATGTTCACCGGGGCGAAGCGCGCGCTGCGGCCGGGCGGTGAGCTGTGGGTGGTCGGCAATCGCCACCTGGGCTACCACGTCACGCTGCGCAGGCTGTTCGGCAACAGCGCGCTGGTGGCGAGCGACCCGAAGTTCGTGGTGCTGAAGGCCGTCAAGCGGTAGCGGCGCCGAGGGTCCGCAGGGCCCTCGCCACCGTCCCGGTCATCGCCTCGCGGGCCGCGCTCAGGCAGCCGCGCGGGTCGACGGCCTCGGGGTGGGCGGCCAGGAAGGCGCGGACCGCCCCGGTCAGCGCGATGTTCAGGGCCGTGCCGATGTTGACCTTGGCGATGCCGCCGGCGATCGCGGCCGTGAGTTCCCCGTCCGGGACGCCGGAGGAGCCGTGCAGGACCAGGGGTACGTCCAGGGCGGCGGACAGGCGTTTGAGCAGGGCGTGGTCGAGGGCCGCGGTGCGGGTGGTCATGGCGTGGGAGCTGCCGACGGCCACGGCCAGGGCGTCCACGCCCGTGTCGGCGACGAAGACGCGGGCCTCGTCGGGGTCGGTGCGGGCGCCGGGGGCGTGGGCGTCCAGCGGGGCACCGCCGTTCTTGCCGCCGATCCGGCCGAGCTCCGCCTCGATCCACAGCCCCCGTGAGTGGGCCCAGTCGGCCGCGGCCCGGGTCGCGGCGAGGTTCTCGTCGTAGGGCAGGCGGGCCGCGTCGTACATCACGGAGCTGAAGCCGGCGTCGGCGGCCTGGTGCAGGAGGGCGTCGCTGCGGACGTGGTCCAGGTGCAACGCGACCGGTACGGCGGCCTGTTCGGCGCAGGTGGCGGCGGCGCGGGCCAGGGGGAGCAGCCGCCCGCCGTGGTACCGGACGGCGTTCTCGCTGATCTGGAGGACGACGGGGGCACCTGCCGATTCGGCGCCGGCGACGACGGCCTCGGCGTGCTCCAGCGTGATGACGTTGAACGAGGCGACGGCCGAACGGGCCGCGGCGGCGCGGGTGACGAGCTCGCCGGTGGTGGTCAGGGGCACTCTGTCTCCTGGGTGGGGAGGCGGGACGTCCGGCGGTCAGGGAGTGAGGATCACCGAGCGGGTGAGGTGCCGCGGGCGGTCCGGGTCGAGGCCCCGGGCGGCGGCGACGGCGACCGCGAGGCGCTGGGCGCGGACGAGTTCGGCGAGCGGGTCCAGTCCCCCGGCGATCCACGCCGCGCCGGTGGCGCGCACCTGGGGGGCCAGTCCGTGCGGCGCGTCCCCCAGCATCCAGGTCGCCGTGCCCGAGGTGCTGACGCTGATCGGGCCGTGCCGGTACTCCATGGCCGGGTAGGCCTCCGCCCAGGCCAGTGCGGCCTCCCGCATCTTCAGAGCCGCCTCGGCGGCCAGGCCGACGGTCCAGCCGCGCCCCAGGAAGGTGAACTGGCCGCAGTCGGCGAGCCCTTCGGGCAGCGGTTCGGCCAGTGCCGTGCGGGCGTCGGCCACCGCCCGGTCGGGGTGGAGGCCGACGTGGGCGCGCAGCAGGGTGAGGGCGGTGGTGGCGAACCTCGTCTGCACCACGGAGCGTTCGTCCGCGAAGTCGAGGACGGCCAGGTCGTCGGCGGCGCCGGCGACGGGCGTGGCGGGGTCGGCGGTGATCGCGGTGGTGCGGGTGCGGCCCGCCAGGCGGCCGAGCAGGCCGAGGACTTCGGTGGTGGTGCCGGAGCGGGTCAGGGCGACGACCCGGTCGTAGGCGCGGCCGTGCGGGAACTCCGAGGCGGCGAAGGCGTCCGTCTCGCCATGGCCCGCGCCCTCGCGCAGGGCGGCGGCCGCCTGCGCCATGAAGTACGAGGTGCCGCAGCCGACGATCGCGACCCGCTCCCCCGGCGCCGGCAGCACCCCCGCGTGGTCCGGCGCCTGCGACGCGGCGCGGGCCCAGCACTCCGGCTGGCTGGTCAGCTCGTCCTCGACATGCGACATACGGCACCCTCCGGTCTGCTTGTTCCTGCAAGATAGCGCCTGGTTTCGAGCATCATCAAGCATCGGGTGCGGACCGGTGCGCTAAGGTCGCCCGGAGATCGAGAGTGTGCCGCGGACCGGGAGTGGAGGTGCCGATGTCGCGCGACGCCCGTTGGAAGGCGCTGCTGGAACTGCTCGTGGAGCGCGGCCGGCTGGACGTCGAGGACGCGGCCGGCGAGCTGGGGGTGTCGGCGGCGACGATCCGCCGTGACTTCGACCGGCTGGCGGAGCAGCAGATGCTGGTGCGCACCCGGGGTGGGGCGGTGGTGCACGGGGTGTCGTACGAGCTGCCGCTGCGCTACAAGACGGCCCGTCGCGCCTCGGAGAAGCAGCGCATCGCCAAGGCCGTGGCGGAGCTGGTGGCGCCGGGCGAGGCGGTCGGCCTGACCGGCGGGACGACGACCACCGAGGTGGCCCGGGCCCTGGCCGTGCGCGGGGACCTGGCGTCCGGCACCCCGGCGCTGACCGTCGTGACGAACGCGCTGAACATCGCGAGCGAGCTGGCCGTGCGGCCCCAGTTCAAGATCGTGCTGACCGGCGGGGTGGCGCGGGCCCAGTCCTACGAGCTGGTGGGGCCGCTCGCCGACGGGGTGCTGGGGCAGATCACCGTCGACGTGGCGGTGCTCGGCGTGGTCGCCTTCGACGTCCGGCACGGGGCCGCGGCGCACGACGAGGCGGAGGCCGCGGTCAACCGGCTGCTGTGCGAACGGGCGGAACGGGTGGTGGTGGCGGCCGACTCCAGCAAGCTGGGGCAGCGGGCCTTCGCCCGGATCTGCGGGGCCGAGGCGGTGGGCACCCTGGTCACCGACGCGGCCGCCGAGCCGGGCACGGTGCGCGCCTTCGAGGAGGCGGGGCTGCGCGTCCTGACCGTCTGAGGGCGGCTTTCCGCCCGGGGCCCTAGGCTGGTGCCCAGACGCCTGTCGGGCCAGGGAGGCTGTCATGGGCGTGACGACGGGAGCAAGCGGCACCGCGGACGGACGGCGGTACGTGCCGATCGCCGAGCACGGGCTGATCGGTGATCTGCGCAGCGTGGCCCTGGTCGGGACCGACGGCACGATCGACTGGTACTGCTGCCCGGCCTTCGACGCGCCGAGCGTGTTCGCCTCGATCCTCGACACCGAGCGCGGCGGCTGCTTCGAGCTGGCGGCGGCCGTCCCGGCCCGGACCAAGCAGTTCTACTTCCCCGACACCAACGTGCTGATCACACGTTTCTACACCGAGGACGGTCTCGGCGAGGTGCAGGACTTCATGCCTGTCGACGGCGAGTCGTCGGAACCGGAGCGGCACCGGCTGATCCGCCGGGTGGTGTGCGTGCGCGGCTCCGTGCCGTTCCGCACCCGGGTGGCTCCCCGGTTCGACTACGGCACCCGGCCGCACACCGTGCGGATGAGCGGCGAGGTGGCCCTGTTCGAGTCCCGGGACGTCTCCCTCGCCCTGACCGCGACCGTGCCGCTGGAGGCCGACGGCCCCGACGTGTGCGGGGACTTCAAGCTCGGCGAGGGAGAGACGGCCGTGTTCGCCCTGGACAAGGTGGGCGGCGCGGTGACGCCCCGCCGCTGCGCCCACATCGAGGCCGAGGAGCAGTTCTCGGCGACGGTGGCGTACTGGCGGCGCTGGCTGGCGCAGTCCCGGTACAAGGGCCGCTGGCGGGAGATGGTCCACCGCTCGGCCCTGACGCTGAAGCTGCTCACCTACGCGCCGACCGGGGCGATCGTGGCCGCGCCGACCACGAGCCTGCCCGAGGACCTCGGCGGCGAGCGCAACTGGGACTACCGCTACGTGTGGGTGCGGGACGCGGCCTTCTGCGTCTACGCCCTGCTGCGGCTGGGCTTCTCCGGCGAGGCCGAGGCGTTCATGAGGTTCGTCAGCCGGCACATCAGCCCCGGCGACGGCAAGCAGTCCGGCCCGCTGCAGATCATGTACGGCATCGACGGCCGCACCGACCTGGCGGAGCGGGAGCTGGACCATCTGGAGGGCCATCTCGGCTCGGCGCCCGTGCGGGTCGGCAACGCGGCGGCCGACCAGCTCCAGCTCGACATCTACGGGGCCCTCATCGACTCCATCTACCTGTACGACAAGTGGGCCCAGCCGATCTCCAGCGATCAGTGGGACGACGTGTGCGCGCTGGTCGACTGGGTGTGCGCGCACTGGGACCAGCCCGACGAGGGCATCTGGGAGACCCGGGGCGGACGCAAGAACTTCCTGTACTCGCGGCTGATGTGCTGGGTGGCCATCGAGCGGGCCGTCCGGATGGCCAACCGGCGCGGGCTGCCCGCCGACCTGCCCCGCTGGCGGGAGTGCCGCGACACCATCTACCGGCGGATCATGAGCAGGGGGTGGTCCGAGGAGCGCCGGGCGTTCGTCCAGTACGAGGGCGCCGACGTGCTGGACGCGTCCGTGCTGATGATGCCACTCGCGAAGTTCATCGCCCCGCGCGATCCCAAGTGGCTGTCGACGCTGGACGCGCTGACCGGGGACCTGGTGTCCGACTCGCTGGTCTACCGCTACGACCCGCGCGCCAGCCCGGACGGGCTGCGCGGTGACGAGGGCACGTTCTCGATCTGCTCGTTCTGGTACGTCGAGGCCATGGTGCACGCGGGACGCATCGACGAGGCCCGCCTCGCCTACGAGAAGATGCTGACGTACGCCAACCACCTCGGCCTGTACGCCGAGGAGATCAGCCACACCGGGCAGCAGCAGGGCAACTTCCCGCAGGCGTTCACCCATCTCGCGCTGATCAGTGCGGCGTTCAGCCTGGACCGGGCCCTCGGCTGACGGTCAGTGCCCGTGCCCGCCGTCCCCGTGCCCCTGGGGGGTACCGGTCGAGGGTGCCGCCGCCCCGGCCCGGACGGTGAAGGCCGCCGTGCGGACCTTTCCGTCGTGCTTGAAGTCGAGGAACAGGCGGTAGGAGCCGGCGCTCGGGGCGGTGGCGGTGAACGAGATGTCCGGCCCGGGCCTGGTCGAGCCGTCACCGGGCTCGCCGTTCGGGTGGACGTGGAGGTAGGCGAGGTCGCCGGAGCGCAGGGCGACCAGATGGCCGTAGGCGCCGAGGTAGGGCTGGAGGTCGGTGACGGGCCTGCCGCCGCGGGACACCTTCAGCTCCAGCTCGCCCGCCCGGCCGGGGTTCAGCGCGCCGGCCAGTTCCACCTCGTAGCCGTCGACGGTGGTCCGGGCGCTCGGTGCGGGGAGTTCCTGCGGCCGGTACGGGCCGGAGGCCGCGAGGTCGGCGCCCAGGGTGAGGTTCGCCGCGCCCTTCTTCGCCGGGGTGAAGTCGGCGAAGACGCGGTAGCCGCCGGCACGGGGCAGGTCGACGGGGACGCTCCAGGTGCCGTCCGCGGCCCGGGTGGGGTGCAGGTGGCGGTAGGTGACCAGATCGCGTGAGGCGACGATGAGGTGGAGTTCCTTGTCGTGCTCGCGCTGGTAGGCGGTGAGCGCGCGTCCGGCCGCGTCCCGGACGGTGAAGCGCAGGTCGGAGGGCCGGCCCGCGGTGACCCGCGGGGTCTTCAGGTCGAGCGTGTAGCCGCCTTCGGCGACCTGCAGTCCGCCGGCCGGGGGCGTGCCGTGCCCGCCGTGGCCCCCGCCCGGCTCCGCCGGCTGCGGCGAGGGGCCGGGGTGTTCGTCCTCGTGCCGGGGCGGGCTGTCCGCGACGACGGGGCCGATCCCCTGCCCGACGCCGTAGGCCGTGCCGAACGTCGCGGCCAGCGCGACGGCGAACGTGGTGATCTTCAGTCCGGTGTTCATGGCCCTCGGCTCCTTCGGGTACCGGTTCACTCCCGCTCCTGCGGGGTTTTCCACGCAGCTCACCATACCCCTGGGGGGTATCAAGTCAAGCTGTTCCCGTGCTTGCATCGTATACCCCATGGGGGTATACAGGGAGCCGGGACGGGATACCCCTGGCCCGTATGTGCGCATCTGTCGAAGAGGAGGCACCCGATGCCCGCCACCACCTATGCCGTCTCCGGAATGACCTGCGGCCACTGCAGGACCGCCGTGACCGAGGCCGTCGGCGAGCTGGACGGTGTCAGCGGCGTGGAGGTCGACCTCGACGCCGGGCACGTCACCGTCACCGGCCCCGGCGAGCCGGACGACGCCGCCGTCGCGCGGGCCGTCGACGAAGCCGGTTACGAGCTGACCGGGCGGGCCTGACCATGACCACCGCCACGACGGGCGCCGGGGCCGAGGTCGAGCTCGCCATCGGCGGCATGACCTGCGCCTCCTGCGCGGCACGTGTCGAGAAGAAGCTCAACCGCATGGACGGGGTCACCGCCACCGTCAACTACGCCACGGAGAAGGCGAAGGTCAGCTACACCGGCGACGTCTCCGTGCACGACCTGATCGCCACCGTCGAGGCCACCGGCTACACCGCCCGGGTGCCCGACCCGCCCGCCGCGGCCGGTGAGCCCGACCCCGGCCCGGACGAACTGCGGCCGCTGCGCGAGCGGTTGACCACCGCCGTCGTGCTCGCGGTGCCCGTCGTCGCCCTGGCGATGATCCCGGCGCTGCAGTTCGCGTACTGGCAGTGGCTGTCGCTCACGCTCGCCGCGCCCGTCGTGACCTACGCGGCGTGGCCCTTCCACAAGGCGGCGTTCACCAACGCCCGGCACGGCGCGGCCACCATGGACACGCTGATCTCGGTGGGGGTCTCGGCCGCATTCCTGTGGTCGCTGTGGGCCCTGTTCTTCGGCACCGCGGGCACGCCGGGCATGACCCACCCCTTCGAGCTGACCGTCGAGCGCACGGACGGGGCCGGGAACATCTACCTGGAGGCCGCCGCGGGCGTCACGGCCTTCATCCTGGCCGGCCGGTACTTCGAGGCGCGCGCCAAGCGCAGGGCGGGCGCGGCGCTGCGGGCCCTGCTCGAACTGGGCGCCAAGGATGTCACCGTGCTCGGCGAGGACGGACGCGAACGGCGCGTCCCCGTGGCCGAGTTGAGGGTCGGGGACCGGTTCGCGGTCCGGCCCGGGGAGAAGATCGCCACCGACGGGACGGTCGTGGAGGGCTCCTCCGCCGTGGACGCGTCGATGCTCACCGGGGAGTCCGTCCCCGTGGAGGTGCAGGCGGGCGACGCGGTCACCGGCGCCACGGTCAACGCCGGCGGACGGCTCGTCGTGCGTGCCGCGCGCATCGGCGCCGACACCCAGCTGGCGCGCATGGCACGGCTGGTGGAGGACGCGCAGAACGGCAAGGCCGCCGCTCAGCGGCTCGCCGACAAGATCTCGGCGGTGTTCGTGCCGGTCGTGATCGCCCTGGCGCTCGGCACCCTGGGCTTCTGGCTCGGCAACGGCGCCGGGCTGACGGCCGCCTTCACCGCCGCGGTCGCGGTCCTCGTCATCGCCTGCCCCTGCGCCCTGGGCCTGGCCACCCCGACCGCGCTGATGGTCGGCACCGGCCGCGGCGCCCAGCTCGGCATCCTGCTCAAGGGTCCCGAGGTGCTGGAGTCCACCCGCCGGATCGACACGGTCGTCCTGGACAAGACCGGCACGGTCACCACCGGCCGCATGACCCTGCTGGCGGTGCACACCGCCGACGGCACCGGCGAGGCCGACGTGCTGCGGCTGGCGGGGGCACTGGAGCACGCCTCCGAGCACCCCGTCGCCCGGGCGGTGGCCGACGCGGCGCTGGAGAAGCTGGGCGCGCTTCCCGCGCCGGAGGACTTCGCCAACGTGCCCGGCCTGGGCGTGCAGGGCGTCGTCGACGGCCACGCCGTGCTGGTCGGCCGGGAGCGGCTGCTCACGGAGTGGGCCATGGCCCTGCCGCCGGACCTGGCCGGGGCTCGGGCCGCCGCCGAGGAGGCCGGGCGCACGGCCGTCGTGGTGGCCTGGGACGGCGAGGCACGGGCCGTGCTGGAGGTCGCCGACGCCGTGAAGGACACCAGCGCGGAGGCGGTCGCCCGGCTGCGCGCGCTGGGACTCCGGCCGATCCTGCTGACCGGTGACAACGAGGCGGTGGCCCGGTCGGTCGCCGGTGAGGTCGGCATCGACGAGGTCGTCGCCGAGGTGCTGCCGCAGGACAAGGTCGACGTCGTCAAGCGGCTGCAGGCGCAGGGCCGGTCGGTCGCGATGGTCGGTGACGGGGTCAACGACGCGGCGGCACTCGCGCAGGCCGACCTCGGGCTGGCCATGGGCACGGGCACCGACGCCGCGATCGAGGCGGGCGACCTGACCCTGGTGCGCGGCGATCTGCGCGCCGCCGCCGACGCGATCCGCCTGGCCCGCCGGACCCTCGGCACCATCCGCTCCAACCTCTTCTGGGCCTTCGCCTACAACGTGGCGGCCCTTCCCCTGGCCGTGTCCGGCCTGCTCACCCCGATGCTCGCCGGGGCGGCCATGGCCTTCTCGTCGGTCTTCGTCGTCGGCAACTCCCTGCGCCTGCGGACGTTCCGGGCGGCGGGGTGAGCCGGGTGGGGACCGACCGCCTCACCGGGGTGGCCGTCCGCCGAGCGGGCACTCGTCGGGTACCGGCCCGCGGGGGCGCCGAGCGTGCGCCCGGAGTGAGCCGGTACCTTGCTGAGGAAGGCCACTGCGGGGAGAAGCACATGACCGATCCGACGACCACAGCCGCGGACACCCCCCGTCCGCTCCCGGGGGACGGCCCGTCCCCGAGCCGGCCCCTACGGCTGGCGAAGGCCGTGCTCGGCGATCTCAGGGCCGTGGACGGCGCCCTGTACGCGGCGGTGGCCGCCACTCCGACCCCCACGCTGGACCGGACGCTGCGCCATCTGTCCCACGCGGCCGACCACTCGAAGATCTCCTTCGGGATCGCCGCCGCCCTGGCCCTGTCCGGGAAGCGGCCGCGCCGGGCCGCCCTCGCCGGCGTCGGCGCCATCGCCGTGGCGTCGGCCTCGGCCAACCTCCTCGGCAAGCGGCTGGTGCGCCGGGCCCGGCCGGACCGTGAGGCGGCCCGGGTGACGGTGGACCGGCACGTGCGGATGCCGACCTCCGCGTCGTTCCCGTCCGGACACACCGCGTCGGCGGTCGCGTTCGCCACCGCCGTGGGCGTGGTCCTGCCTCCGGCCGCGGTGCCGCTCGGCGCCCTGGCGGGTGCCGTGGGCTACTCACGCGTCCACACGGGCGTGCACTATCCGGGCGATGTGGCGGCGGGCGCGGTCCTCGGCATCGCCAGCGCGGCGGCGGCCCTGGCGGCGGCCGCGGCGACCCCGTCGACCAGGACGCAGGCGCTGCTGGCGGTGGCCCGCCGGTGGCCGCGCCTCGGTGACGGGGTCGACCGGCGCCGGTGAGCGGCGCGGCGGCCGGGCGCGTGCGCCCGGCCGCCCCCACGGGTCTTGCGACTGACGATCCGTCAGCCGAAGGCGCGCACGGCCTGGTAGTACGTCCACGCGGTGCTGTTGCAGGAGGTCTTCGTGGCACCGCCGTACGCGGCGCAGACCCGCTTGAGGTCCTCGTGGAAGGCGCTGTCCAGGCGTGACTTGTTGGCGCTGAACGTGCCGGCCGCCTTGTAGTTGCGGTAGCCGAAGTCGTGCCGGGCGCAGGACATGGAGAACGGGAAGCCGAAGGGGTTGTCCGGCGAGGAGGAGCAGAAGTCGGTCGACCAGTCGAAGCCGTACGCGGACCAGGCGCCCTGGTTCGCCCGGGCGGCGGCCCAGGTGCTGTAGCTCGACGCGCTGGTCTGCGTCCAACTCGCGAGCACCTGGGGCTTGTCGGCGGGAGCGGCGCTCGCCGTCGTGGCGGTGCCGACGACGGTGACGAGGGCCAGGGTCGAAGTGGCGAGACCGGTGGCGAGTCTTCGGTGCATCCCACACCTCCATCAGCCGCGGCCCGCCCATCGGACCGCAGGTTCATGACAAGAGGATGGCCACTTCTCCTGGGGGTTCACACCTGTCGCGCCTCAACGGCACTTGAACATCGGTCGATCTAAAGGGAACGGCTGCCGGCGGAGTCCGACGCGGCCGGCTCTCTCCCGGCCGGCCGCGGTCGGCTCCGGGAACACCGGTGCGGGGCAGGGGCGTTGGCCGGGGCGCAGACACCGGCCTCGCTCGTTCCGCGGGTGGAGGCACCGTTGCGGGCGCCCTCGACGGCGTCCGGAACGCCGGGAGCCCGGACCCGCTCACGGGTCCGGGCTCTTCGGTCGCTGCCCCTCGGGCCGGTCACCGTGACCGGCCGCGCCGGGTCAGGACTCGACGATCTTGCGCACGTTGTCCACGGAGCCGCAGCCGGCCTGCAACTGGCGCTCGCGCTCGCGCAGGAAGGCGACGCCCAGCTCCTCACGCCGCTCCATCGCCACGTTCTCCCGCGCACCGTTGAGGATGGTGCGCTCCTCCTCGTCGGCGTGGTGGGTCACGGCCTCGACCAGCTCCTCGAGCTTTTCGTCCCACTCGTCGGAGCCGACCTCGTCCACCTGGAGGAGGGCGAGGAGGGCCTCGTTCCCCTCCTCGTGCTCGTCCTCGCCGTGCTCGACTTCCTCGTCGTCGATGTTCTTGTACCGCTTCAGCGCCGGGTAGACCTCGGACTCCTCGGCGAGCGCGTGCGCGACCAGCAGGTCCGAGAATTCGCGCAGGGCACCCTCACGGTCGGCTTCGACGCTGCGCATCTGGCGGAAGAGGTCTTCCATGCGCCGATGGTCCTGGAGAATGAGCTCGACCACATCGTTCGTGTCGGCCATGAACAGGAACCCCTTTCGTACGGAGAATCAGGCCTTTCCCTTCACCCCGATTACCCCGTTCCCGGCGTTCCGTGCGCCGGGAACGGGCCGACCGGGTCTACCAGCGGTACCAGCGGCCCCTGCGGCCACCACTGTCCGCGCTGCGCATGACGAATCCGAGCAGCCAGACCACCAGGACGATCACCGCGATCCACCACAGGGCCTTCAGTGCGAATCCGGCACCGAAAAGGATCAGGGCCAGCAGCAGGACGAGAAGCAAAGGAACCATTGTTGTCCACCTCCGCAATTCCTGATGCCCGGCCTTTCGCTGAACACACGGGCGAATTGCTTTGTTTTTACAGGCGGACGAGGGGCAGACGTTCCGATTCGGCCGGCCGGGGCGCTCAGTCCCGGCCGACGACGACCACCTCGTCCCCGGGCGCCCAGCGGCGCCGCTCGGCCTTGGGCGGATTGACACGCACACCGTGGGCCGGGCCGCCCGGCACCCGGTCGCGGCTGCGGTAGCCGATGGCGCATTCACCCCGCTGCCGGGCCGCCGCCACGACGGTGGCGAAGGCCGCCTCGCGGCCGGGCAGCACGTAGTCGCCCGCGGGCCGCAGGCGGATGCCCGTGCCGTCGGCGGAGAACAACTCCTCGAAGACCGCCGCCAGATGCCGGTTCTGGGATATCTGCGCCATGAGCAGGCCGATGAGCTTGCCGCTGATGATCACATCGGCGTCCGGGCTGATGGGGGCCAGGGCCCGGTTGCGGTCGTCGACCAGCTCGGTGACGACCGGCAGCTCCCGCCCGGTGGCCTCCTCCAGCTGGCGCAGCAGCAGGAGCGTGACGAGCGTGCGGTTGTCCGGGTGGTCGGTGCTCTCGCCGGACGCGGGGTCGGGGCCCAGGACGATGACGCTGTCGTAGGAGTGCACGTCCAGGCGCCGGAGGGTCTCGGGCCGGGTGACGTCGCCGCGGTGCAGGGTCAGGGCCGGGCCGGCCCCGTGGTGCGCGCCGGACGCGTGCACCTGCCGGGCCGTCTCCTCGCCGCAGTCGGCGACCACGTCGACGGCCGACCCCGGCAGGGCGCCGCGGCGCAACTGGTCGACCATGAGCGGCGCCCTGCGGTTCCAGCCGAGCATCAGGATCCGCTCCGGCCGCGCCGGTGTCGGCGGGCCGGACGCCATCACCTCCTTGTCGACCCACGGGGCACAGTCGCCGGGCCAGGCCGTGTCGTCGTCGCGGGAGATGACGATGAGCAGGTCGTCCGCGGCGATGGTGGTCTGCGGCGGCGGGGCGAGCAGCGGGGTGTCGCCGCGCACCAGGCCCACCACGCCGGACGTCGGATACGACAGCAGCGCGTCGCCGAAGGTACGGCCGGTCAGGGACGCCTCGCCGACCAGGTAGAACTCGTCGCCCGCGAAGTCCAGCAGCTCCTGGTGGACCAGGGACAGACCGGGGCGGCGGGCGGCCTGGACGATGAGCCGGGCCGTGACCGTGTCGCTCTCCAGGACGACGCCGCCCGGTCCGGCGGCGAGGCAGGCGGCCAGCCGGTAGCGGTCGTCACGGACGGCGGCGACGACGGGCGGCCGCCTCTCCGCCCCGGCCAGGGCCGCCCGCAGCGCCAGCAGTGTCCTGACGACCTCGGCGTCGGCGTCGGGCTCGTCCCGGGGCAGCACCAGCACGACACCGGCCGTCGCGGGGCTGGTCAGGGTCAGCACGGACGGGTCGGTGGTGGGTCCGCTGCGGCAGATCAGCCGCGTACGGCCGACGGGCCCGGCCTTCGTGCCGAGGGCCTCCTCCATGGCGGTCTTGTCGCGGTCGGCCAGCACCGCCACGGCCGCGCGCCGCAGGTTGGCGTTGGCGGCGACCAGTTCGCCGACCACCGTGAACACCTGCTCCGACCACCCCAGGACCACGACGTGGCCCTCCTCCAGCACGGTCGAGCGGCCCCGGCGCAAGGCCGTGAGCCGTTCCGTGAGGGCGGTGGTGATCAGGCCGACCAGTGTCGACACGTACAGCAGCGCCACCAGGGCGAGCAGCACCGACATCGTCACGCGCAGCGGGGTGCCGGTCGCACCGCCCAGCCGGAGGGTCTCCCCCGTCAGGTGCCACACCTGGGCGAGCCGGTCCGGCAGGGACCGGGGCGCGTCCGGGTCGGTCCACACCACCACCGCGCTGGCCGGGACGACGACGGCCAGGCACAGCAGCGCCATCCAACCGACCAGGGCGGAGGCACCGCGGGCCAGCGTGCTGTCGAACCAGTAACGGGCCCGGTCGCCGAACGAAGTGCGCCGCTGCGCCACCCTTCCCCTTCCGTCGCCCCGGCCCCCTTCGTGCGCCGGCCGGCGCCACCGTGCGCGGGCGGCGCGCGGACGGACGGAGAGCGCGGGTGTGAGTACGCATGTCGCAGTCTGAGGGCATATGCCGGGCGCCGAGCACGGTTCGCGACGCATTCATTCCTTCGGGTTCACGGCGCGTGCCGAGTGCGCAACGCCTGCCGTGACGTGCCGGTTGCGTCCGGAATCTGCTCGCTCCCGGGACGCAGGGTGACGGGCCTGGTCGGCACACCCTTCTCGGTGACGGTGTACGCGGTGATCGTGCTGCTGCCGGCCTGGCCGCTGCCGAAGAGGGCGGGAGGGCGCCGGCGCACGGCGGCCTGACCCCGGAGCCCGGGTGCGGGCGCCGCAGGACGCGGCGCCCGCACCTCACAGCGGTGTCGCGGCGTGCAGGATGAGGACCATGGTGACGGCCGCGTTGGCCGACGACATCGCCGACACCGCCGTCCCGGCGGCCGCGCCCCAGGCCGCCAGGCCGACGGCCGTGCACACCGGGGGCCAGCTGCGCACGGCGGGCGCCGGGCCGAGCAGGGCCGCCACGCGGCGCGGCACCGGCCCGGGCGCGGCCAGGCCCGCGAGGGTCGGCGACGGGGTGCCCCGCGAGACGAGGGCGGCCGTGCCGATGGCCCGGGCCACCGTGCGCCGGCTGCCGACCGCCCGGGCCGCCTCCTCGTCCGCCCAGCGCTCGGCCGTACAGGCCACGGCGGTGCGCAGCGGACGCAGGAACGGGTTGGCCCGGGCGGCGAGTTGCACGGTGAGGAGGAAGCGGTCGTGGCGCGCGGCGAGATGGGCCCGCTCGTGGGCGAACAGGGCGCGGCGCTCGGCGGGCCTCAGCCGCTCCAGCAGGGCCGTCGTCACCACGACCCGGCCCCGCCCCGCCGCGCGCGGACGGCCGGACGTCCGCCGCGGCGCCCGCCCCGGGTCCGGGCGTGCGGCGTCCGGGCCCCCGACCACCGCGCCGCGCCCCGCTCTTCTGCGCCCGGTGCCCGCACCGGCCTGCCGCCCGCCGGGCGGCAGCGCGTACGCGTAGGGGACGGCGTCCGGCAGGACGGCCACCTGGGTGTCCGGCAGTCCGGCCAGCGCGCGGTGGGCCTGCCGGCGCACCCGCCCGTGCCGCCACAGGGCCCGGGCGCACGCGGCCACCACCGCGCACAGCGCCGGGATGGCGGCCTTGCCGACGACCTCGTCGAAGGGCACGGCAGCCCGCACCTCCGGATCCGACCAGCCGTCGGGCAGCGGATTGCCGGGCAGTTGGGCGGTGCCGACCACCATGACCAGGCCCAGGCACACCGTGCTGCACACTGCCAGCACCGCGGCCAGGACGGTCAGCAGCCGGGTCGCGGTGCGCGGATGCAGGTGCTGCTCGGCCAGCCGCGCGACCGGCCAGGCCGTGAGCGGCAGGACCAGCGGGAGGAAGACGAAGACCCCCATGCGGCGTCAGTCTTCCTCGCCGCCGTGTTCCTGCTCCAGCAGGTCGCGCAGCAGCCGTTCGTCGTCGGGACCGAGTCCCGTGACGAAGCTGGCGAGGACCGCCTCGCGGTCGCTCTCGGCGTCCAGCACCTTGCGCATCTTGCGCGCCGCCAGGCCCGCCTGATCGGAGGCGGGCGTCCAGGCGAAGGACCGGCCCGCCCGCTCCCGGGTGACGGCGCCCTTGCCCAGCAGCCGGGTCAGGATCGTGATCACCGTGGTGTACGCGAGGCCGCCACCGAGGCGCTCCTGCACCCAGCCGGCCGTCGCCGGCCCGTCCGCCTCCCGCAGTGCCGACAGCACCAGCGCCTCCAGCTCGCCCTGCCCCCGCCGGGGCCGCTGCCGGGGATCCGCCACCGCTCTGCCTCCTTCGCGCCGCCCTGCGTCGACCGTGCGGACATCGTATAGACCGGCGGGACCCACCCAGCCTCTTCTACAGTGCTGTAGATTCAGCCGTACCGGCACGGCACCGAGCGGAGGTTCCGTGCCGGTCGGCCCGGTTTCGCGCCCGGAGCGGCAGGCATCGCCTCCGGCTTCGGCGTCCGCGTCTGCCTCCGACCGCACCGGCGAGGCCGCCGGGCCCGCCCCGGGCGGACGAGCCCACCGCACCCGCAACCGACCGAACAGGAGAACACGTGGCCGCTGCGCCCCGCCTCGCACCCGAGGACCGCGCGGACTTCGAAGCCGTCCTGACCGAGGCCCTCCGCAGCGCCGGCCTCCGGGACGCGCTCGGCACCGACCCGGACGGCCGGGCCGAGGCCCACCTGCGCGCCGAGGCACTCGCCCACGCCGACACCATCGCGGCGGCGGCCCGAGGCCCCTACCGCGACTACCTCGCCGTGCGGCGGGCGGCCCGGCATCGGCCGCCGTTCGGCACGGGCAGCCTGCTGCCCGCCCTCGCGGTGCTCACCCCCCTGGTGTCCGCCGTGTCCGCGGCCCTCCTGCTCGCCCTCGGGGGCACGCTGCACGCCGTCGGGGCGCCCGGGCCGCTGCCGGGTTCGCTCCTCGCGAGCGGCTGGACCCTCGCGCTGGTCGCCGCGTTGACCGGCCTGGTCGCGGCGGCCGCGCTGCTGCGCACGGCGCTGGACCGCCGCGTCCCGCCCGCCGCCGACCAGGTGGAGCACGCCCGGCTGCTCTGGCGGCGGGCGCTGCTCGACCGCGGCATGCTGCCGCACCTGCGCCGGCACGCGCACCCGCACCCCGAGGCGGCGATCAGGCCGTGCTCCCCGCCCGATACGCTCGCGCCGTGCCCGGCCCGGGCGAGAAAGGACAGGACACCATGTTCGGACTGAGCGAGCTGGCGATCATTCTCATCGTCGTCATCGCCGTCATCGGGATGAAGAAGCTGCCCGAGCTGACCCGCTCGGCCGGCAAGGCGGCCCGCGTCCTCAAGGCCGAGGCCCGGGCCGCCAAGGACGAGGAGGCCGGTACGGCGCCCGCACCGCGGGTGGTCCGGGGCGAGGTCGTCCCGCCGGGCACCGGCCCGACCCCGCCCGGCTCACGCCCGGCAGGCGCCCCGGACCACCCCTGATCCGTCCTGCTCCGTTCCCGGCCCGGTCCCGGCCCGTCCGTGACTACAGCGTGCGCTCCAGGCGCTCCGACACGGCCCGGACGAACTTCGCCGGGTCCTTGGGCTGTCCGCCCTCGGCGAGCACCGCGAGGGCGTGCAGCAGCTCCGCCGACTCGACGAGCCCGCCGCGGTCCTCACGGTCGCGGTAGGCCTGGTTGAGGCCCTGCACCAGCGGGTGCGAGGGGTTGAGCTCCAGGATCCGCTTGGTGCGCGGCACTTCCTGGCCCATCGCCCGGTACATGTTCTCCAGCGCCGGGGTCAGGTCGTGCGCGTCGGAGACCACGCAGGCCGGGGAGACGGTCAGCCGTGCGGACAGGCGCACCTCCTTGATGTCCTCGTCCAGCTGCTCGCGCATCCAGCCGAGCAGCCCCGCGTACTCCTCGGCCTGCTTCTCCCGCTCCTCGCCGGCCTTCGCCTCGCCCTCGCCGTCCAGGTCGATCTCGCCCTTGGTGACCGAGCGCAGCTTCTTGCCCTCGTACTCGCCGACCGCGTCGGCCCACACCTCGTCGACCGGGTCGGTGAGCAGCAGCACCTCGATGCCCTTGGCCCGGAAAGCTTCCAGGTGCGGGGAGTTCTCGATGCTCTGCCGGGACTCGCCGGTGATGTAGTAGACGGCGTCCTGGCCGTCCTTCATCCGCTCCACGTACCCGGCGAGCGTGGTCGGCTCGTCGTCGGAGTGCGTGGTCGCGAAGGAGGCGACGGCCAGCAGCGCGTCCCTGTTGTCGGGGTCGGTGACCAGGCCCTCCTTCAGGACGGTCCCGAACTCCCGCCAGAACGTGGCGTAGCGCTCGGCGTCCTTGGCCATGAGGTCCTTGACCGTCGACAGGACCTTCTTGGTGAGCCGGCGCTGCATCATCCGGATGTGCCGGTCCTGCTGGAGGATCTCGCGGGAGACGTTCAGCGAGAGGTCCTGCGCGTCGACGACGCCCTTGACGAACCGCAGGTAGGGCGGCAGCAGCGCCTCGCAGTCGTCCATGATGAAGACGCGCTTCACGTAGAGCTGGACGCCGCGCTTGTAGTCCCGCGTGAACAGGTCGTGCGGGGCGTGCGCGGGGATGAAGAGCAGCGACTGGTACTCGAAGGTGCCCTCCGCCTGGAGCCGGATCGTCTCCAGCGGCTCGCGCCAGTCGTGGCTGATGTGCTTGTACAGCTCGTGGTACTCGTCGTCGGACACCTCGTCGCGCGAGCGCGCCCACAGCGCCTTCATCGAGTTCAGCGTCTCGGGCTCGGGCGTGCCGTCCCCGCCGTCCTTGTCCGGGACCATCCGGATCGGCCAGGTGATGAAGTCCGAGTAGCGCTTGACGATCTCCCGGATCATCCACTCGGACGTGTAGTCGTGCAGCTGGTTCTCGGGGTCGGCCGGCTTGAGGTGCAGCGTGACGGAGGTGCCCTGAGGGGCGTCGTCGACCTTCTCCAGCGTGTAGGTGGCCTCGCCGCGGGAGGACCAGCGGGTGCCCTGGGCCTCCCCGGCGCGCCGGGTGATCAGCGTGACCTCGTCGGCCACCATGAACCCGGAGTAGAAGCCGACGCCGAACTGGCCGATGAGCCCCTCGGCGCCGCCCCCGTCCTGTGCCTCCCGCAGCTCCTTCAGGAAGGCCGCCGTGCCGGAGTTGGCGATGGTGCCGATGAGGCGGCCGACCTCGTCGTACGACATGCCGATGCCGTTGTCCCGCACGGTCAGGGTGCGGGCCTCCTTGTCGACGTCGATCTCGACGTGCAGATCGGTCACGTCGGCGTCGAGCGCGTCGTCCCGCAACTTCTCCAGACGCAGCTTGTCGAGCGCGTCGGAGGCGTTGGAGACGAGCTCGCGCAGGAAGACATCCTTGTTCGAGTAGACCGAGTGGATCATCAGCTGGAGCAGCTGACGTGCCTCTACCTGGAACTCAAACGTTTCGGTCGTCATGGTTCGCGAATACCTCACAGGTCCCACAGTCGCCTGAACTGGTGGGTGTCACTGTAAAACACCAAGTCAGGCCGGGGACCCGGAAGTCAGACGAGATGGGCGAAGACGACCAGGTTCTCGGTGTAGTCCCGGGCCTTGCGGTCGTAGGCGCCGGCGCAGGTGATGAGCCGGACCTGGGCCTGGGGGGTGTCCCCGTAGACCCGGTCGCTGGGGAAGTCGTCCTTGCGGAAGGACTCCGCGTCGTCGACGACGAAGTCCGCCCTGCTGCCGTCGGCCCGGGTCACGTGGAACTTGTCGCCCTTCTCCAGCTCGCCCAGGCCGGCGAAGACGGCCGGTGAGGTCTTGGTGTCCACGTGCCCGGCGATGATCGCGGTCCCGGGCTCGCCGGGCGCATGGCCCCGGGCGTACCAGCCGACGAGGTTGGTGTCGTCGGCCGGCGGGGGGTCGAGCATGCCCGAGGCACCGATGGCGAGGTCGGTGAAGGGCGCGTTGACGCCGATCTTCGGGATGACCAGGCGGACCGGCCGGGACCGGGACATCCGCGGGCCCTCGGCGGACGGCGAGGCCGACGCCCCGGGCGGCGTGTAGGGAGCGGCCGAGACGGCGGGAAGGGCGGGCGGGGCGTGCGGCGGGCCGCCGGCGTCGAAGGAACCGCCCCGGCCGCCCGTCAGGTTCAGGATCAGGGCGAGCGCGGCCGCCGTCCACAGCACCGCCACTACGGTGCGCAGCCGCCGCCGCGACGGTGCGGGCTCCGGGTCGGGAAGGGCAGGGGGGCTGACTGCCATCGATAACCACCTAGTTCAGGGCACAGCAGGGGGCACGGCCCGCGCCGGGACGAGCCGGGCCGCCGCGACGCGCGGGGCGCGTGCGGCGGCCGGTATGAGGTCAGGCATCGGTCACGCCGCGCCCTGGGCGGCCTTCCGGCGGCGCAGCGCGTACACGCCGGTACCGGCGACCGCCAGCACCGCGAGCCCGCCGGCGGTCACACCCGAGGTGTTGGCCAGCGCGCCGCCACCGGTGTGCATGCCACCGCGGGGCTTGTCGTGCTTGCCCTCCCAGGAGCCCTTGTCGTGCTTGCCGCTGTACCCCTCGTCGCCCTTGTCGCCGTAGGAGTCGTCCTCGTGCTTGCCGGACCAGCCGCCCTCGCTGTCCTCCTTGTAGCCACCGCCGTCCTGCTTGTCCCAGTCGTCCGAGTTGACGACGGCCAGGGCGCCGCCGCCGGTGTGCATGCCGCCGCGCGGCTTCTCGTGCTTGCCGCCCCAGGAGTCCTTCTCGTGGGTGCCGTGCTCCTCGTCCTTGCCGTGCTCGTCCTTGCCGTGGTCCTCGTCCTTGCCGTGGTCCTCGTCCTTGCCGTGCTCCTCGTCCTTGCCCTGCTCGTCGTGGCCGGCCTCGTCCTCGGGCTTGCCCTGCTCCTCGCCGGCCTCGTCCTCGGGCTTGCCCTCGTCGTCGCCGGAGTCCCAGTCGCCGTCCGCGGTCACGGCGGTCAGCGCTCCGCCGCCCGTGTGCATGCCGCCGTGCGGCTTGTCGTGCTTGCCGTGCTCGTCGTGCTTGCCGTTCTCGTCGTGCTTGTCGTGCTCCTTGCTGTAGGAAGCGGAGTCGTCGTCCCAGTCGCCCATCACCTGGGCGTAGGCGCCGGGGGCGGCGATCGCGAGGGCCGCCGTGGCCGTGGCCGTGGCGAGCAGCATGCGGGCAGAGCGCATCGGTGAGTCCTTCCGTCGCGAACCGGGCAGCCGGCGCCTCGCCGACTCACGAGACCCGGTCTCGACGTGAACCACCGTCAGTCACGCCGGGCGCTCCCACCATCCGGGACGTTCACACGGGTTACGGCCGCACTCTGTCGGAGCAACCGGGCCCCGGAACGGGGCACCCGCCCGAGGCAACCCCGCCCCCGCCGATCCCTGTCTCCACCTGCGGTACAGGGGGCGGGAACGGCTCTCCCCCGGCCCGTCAGGGGAGGCGCACATGGCCATGGTCGGCCTGTTCTGGATCGGCGAGGACTCGGTGTACGTGGGGGCCGAGCCCATGGGCGCGGCCGCGGGGCTGCGGCTGACCGGGGACGGGGTCGAGGCGCTGGGGTCCGGCCAGGGCGGATCCTGGGCGTGGGAGGAGGTGCGGCGGCTGGAGCCCCGGGCCGTGGCCGTGCGCTCGGGCGTGCGGCGGATGGCGTCCATGGCCTTCGACGCGGTGCTCACCGCCCTCACGGGCGAGGGTCAACTGCCGCCCGCCTTCGCGGTGGAGGTCACCACGGCCCGGGGGGCGGTGGAGGTCAGTGTGCACACGGCCGCCGCCGGGGGGATGCCGCTCCCCTGCGAGTACGAGCTGTCCGTCGTGCTGCTGGAGCGGCTCGCGAACGGGGGCGCCGACATCGCGGACCTCCTCGCCTGGGGCCGTGACCACGCGGGCGCCGGGACGCCGCCGCGTGAGGAGCGCGAGGCGCTGCTGCGGAAGTGGGCGGGCGTGTGACGACGTCGGCGGGCCGGCAGGTCGGCGGGCCGACAGCGGACCGGTGCCTGAGCGGCTGGGCGGCGGACCCGCGGGGGACGGGGAGGGTGGCGGACTTGCACGTGAGGGGGTGGGCGGTGGGACGTAGGTGAGGAGGCGCGCGGCGGTCCGCACGTGAGGGGACGTGTGGCGGTCCGTACGGGACGGGGCGGGCGGCGGGGCCGGAGGTGTCAGTGGCGGCCGGGGCTGGGGGGCGTCGTGTCTGCGGCGTCCGGGTCGATCAGCTGGGCGGCCATGCCGAGGACGACCAGCCCCGCCGCGATGAGCAGCCCCTGGGGCAGGACGATCCCCACGCCCAGGAGGACCGCGCCGACCGCCAGCCCCCAGCGGGGCCCGGTGCGCCGGGTCCGGCGGGGCGGGGCCGACCGACCGGATCTCATGCCGCGGGGGAACCCGGGGTCCTCCCGCTCCAGGCGTGTCTGCAGGTCCACGAGGCGCGCGTCGTCGGACGGGGGCACGGTTTCTCCTCTCCGGAGCCGGCGGCGCCGCGAGCAGGGCAGACCGGGGCCGGGGCTCGTCGCGGAGGTGCGGTTCGGGGCGGGGTGCGCGGGGAAGCGGCGCACCGGTGTCCGGCCGGCCGGTCGCACCGGGGTTCAGGCTTCTCCCCCCTTCGGCGGCGCGCACCATCGGGCCCGACCTCATTCTTCCCGGTGGCCGCCCCTCGCGAACGCCCGCCGCTTTGGGCGCAGTTCGGGCCGTAGACGAGTGCAGCCACGGACGGCGGGAAGCCGAATGGCCGGCCGGAACCGACCCGCTACGCCATGCCCTGCCGTCGCGGGACTCCTCGGGTCTGAGTGGCCCGATGCCCCGAACCGCGGGCCCCCGCAGTCGCCTTCAGCGCTCGGCGGGCCGCGGCGCGCTGTCCGCGGTGACGGGAACTCCGGTGCCGTCGGCCCCGTTCTGCGGCTCGCCCTCCTCCGCAGCCGTCCGCTCCGCCGGGCCGAGGGTGCGGGCCGTGCCGCCGGACAGGAGGCGGCGGCCGGACCGGAGGGCACGGGCGAGCAGGTGGGCGCGTCCGGCGGCGATGGGGCCGAGGATCGCGAGGACGAGGACGTAGCCGGCGATGAACGGGGCGAGGCGGGCGTCGAGACCGGCGCCGGCGGCCATCGCGGCCAGGATCAGCGCGAACTCCCCGCGGGCCACCAGGGTGGTGGCGATGTCGGCCGCGATGCCGGTGCCGTAGCGGTACAGGCGGGCGACGAGGAGTCCCGCGGCGATGTTCATGACGAGGGTCAGGGCGGCCGCCGCGGCGACGGGGCCGGCGACGGAGACGATGTCGCCGGGATCGATGGACAGCCCGAAGGCGAAGAAGAAGAGGGCTGCGAAGGCGTCGCGCAGGGGATGCACCAGGTCCCGTATGCGGGGGCCGGACGGCGTGCCGGCCAGGATGAGGCCGACCATGAACGCGCCGATGGCGTCGGCCACTCCGAGGACTTCGGAGATTCCCGCCACCAGCACGGCCGCGCCGAGGAAGCTGATGACGAGCAGTTCGTTGTCGCGGGTCCGGATCAGACGCCCGACCGGACGGGTGCCGTAGCGGGCCGCCGCGGCCAGCAGCAACAGGAAGCCGAAGGCCTTGGCGGCCTGCAGGACCGTGTCGCCCACACCCTCGGCGCCGCTGATGACGGGCTGGAGCGCGGCCAGGTACAGCGCGAGGAAGATGTCCTCGACGACGATGACGCCGAGGATGAGACGCGTCTCGGGGCGGCCGATGCGGCCGAGGTCGATGAGGATCTTGGTGACGATGGCGGACGAGGAGATGCCGAGGACACCGGCGAGCACCAGTGCCTCCCGCACGCCCCACCCGAGGGCGAAGCCGAAGCCGAGTCCGGCGCCGACGTTGAGCAGCAGATAGATCCCGCCCGCGCTCAGCAGGCGCCGGCCGCCGCTCTCGAGGTCGTCCAGGTGGAACTCCAGGCCCAGGTAGAACAGCAGCAGGACCAGTCCGAGCGCGGAGAGCATCTCGAAGTCGTGGGCGTCCTCGACGATGACCAGGCCCGGGGTGTGGGGGCCGAGCAGGATGCCCGCGAGCATGAACAGCGGGATCGTGGGGAGTCCGATCCGGCCGCCGAGGCGGGCGAGGAAGGCGGCGGCGAGGAAGGCGCCGCCCATGGCGAGCAGGCTGTCAGCGTGTCCCACGGGTCACCGCCTTCCCGGGGGCGGAGAGGGTGGATCGTTTCTGCGCACGAGGATGGATGGGCTTCTCCTTGGGGGGATGTGCCGGATGTCGTGTGGGGTCGGCCCTCGGCGCGCGCTCCTGTGACGAGGCGCCGGCGCCGGGCCGTTGACAGCCTCACACGGTCTCCGGCCGTGCCGCCATCGGTGACCGCACCCATCTTCGGGTGGGGGCGACACCCATGCCGGGCGGATTCCCTGCCCTCACGCCTGCCGGGTCGCGGCGGAGGCCGACGCGGCCGGCGGTGGTGCCGGTCTCCCCCTCGCTGCCGTGCGACCAGGCACGACGGGGACCTTCTCGGGCGCTGCACCGGGGCCCGGGCACTCGGGCCCGGCACGTACGACGTGGCCGTCCCACGGCACCGTCACGTCAGTCCCTCAAAGGTCCCGCGCACCGCGCGGCTCGGCCCGGCGGAGGGGCGGGGACGCGGGCGGGCGGTCGGTGGAG
Organism: Streptomyces sp. NPDC003456; assembly: GCF_042878735.1. Classification (NCBI taxonomy): domain Bacteria; kingdom Bacillati; phylum Actinomycetota; class Actinomycetes; order Kitasatosporales; family Streptomycetaceae; genus Streptomyces; species Streptomyces sp. NPDC003456. The sequence continues at coordinate 288,853 of NZ_JBIAOK010000002.1, read as the reverse complement.
GGAGGCCGGCGGCCCGGGGCCGTCGCCCCGTCCAGGAGGCGGCGGAAGGTGGGGCACTCGAGGTGGCTCGGCGCGGGGCAGGCGGCGGCATGGCGCAACGAGTCCCGCAGCGCGCCGAGTTCACGGATCCGCCCGTCCAGTTCGGCGGCCTTGGCGGTCAGCGCGTCCCGGTCGATCCGCGGCCTGCCGTCCGGCGCGAACATCCCGGCGATCTCGTCGAGGGAGAACCCGGCCGTCCTGCCCAGCGCTATCAGGGCCAGCCGCTCCAGCACCGACGGGTCGTACTGGCGGCGCAGCCCCCGGCGGCCGGCCGGGGTGATCAGTCCCTTGTCCTCGTAGAACCGCAGCGTCGAGGCGGGCACGGCGGCACGGCGCGCCACCTCCGCGATGTCCAGGTGCGTCATTGTCTTGACCTCAAGTCGGCTTGAAGTAGAACGCTGTCATCCCGGTTCCCCGACGGCAAGCAGAAGGAGAGACGCCCATGGACGCCTCGCACAAGGACCACGACGAACAGGCCGCCCGCTGGAACGGGCCGTCCGGTCATGCCTGGGTGGATCTGCAGCAGGTCCTGGACGGCATGTTCCGGCCGTTCGAGGAGTTGCTGGTGCGGGCCGTGTCGGAGGAGGGGGCGGCCCGGGTCCTCGACGTCGGCTGCGGAACCGGTGCCGTCACCCGGGCCGTCGCACGGCGGACCGGGCACTGCGTCGGGGCAGACATCTCGGCGCCGATGATCGCCGCAGCCCGGGAGCTCGCCGAACAGGAGGGCGTACCGGCGTCGTTCGTGCACGCCGACGTCCAGGAGCACGACTTCGGGACCGGTGTCTTCGACACCGTCGTCTCGCGCTTCGGCGTCATGTTCTTCCCCGATCCCGTCCGGGCGTTCACCCGCCTGCGCGGCGCCGTGCGGGACGGGGGCGGGCTGCGGCTGGTGGTGTGGCGGGGGCCCGAGGAGAACCCGTTCATGACGACGGCGGAACGGGCCGCGGCGCCGTTCGTCCCGGACCTGCCCGCCCGTCGGCCCGACCAGCCGGGGCAGTTCGCCTTCGCCGACCCCGACCGTGTGCGCGGCATCCTGCGGGAGAGCGGATGGTCCGACGTCGTCCTGCGGCCCGTCGATCCGGTCTGCGCCCTGCCCGAGAAGGACCTGCAGCGCTACGTCACCCGGCTCGGCCCGCTCGGCACGGTCCTGCCGCAGGCGGACGAGCGGACCCGCGCCGAGGTCGTCGACGCGGTCCGCCCCGCCTTCGAGCCCTTCGTGCAGGGCACCGAGGTCCGGTACACGGCGGCCTGCTGGGAGATCTCCGCGCGGGCCGGCGCGAATGTTTCGTGACGCCCACGGGCAGCGGGCCGGGGGTGAACTCGCCCTGCACGTCCTGGAGATCATGACCGCGCTGCTGCGCTCGTCGGCCGAGGGGCGCGTGGAGCTGACGACGTCCGCCGGGGCGCCGGCGCCGGTCCCGCTGACCGGGGCCCGCGTCTGGCGCGGCCGGGCCCCGGCCGGCGCGGCCTGAGGACCGTCAGTCCACGGGCCAGGTGTGCACGGGGGCGTTCATGTGCATGTAGTCCATGTACGTCCTGGTCATCTGCCGCAGCGCCTCGCGCCGGTCGGAGACGCCGGCCTTCTCCAGGTGGTGGACCGTCTCCGTCTGCCAGGTCGCGCCGTTGCGGCCGGTGACGCAGCGCTGCTCGATGATGCCCAGCAGCGGTTCGCGCCAGGGGGCGTCCATCCCGGCCAGTTCCAGCCCCCGGTGGGCGAGGGGCAGCAGACGCCGCAACACCAGTTCCGTCACGGGCACTTCGCCCACACCGGGCCAGTACAGGCGGGCGTCGATGCCGTCGCGGGCCGCGGTGTGCAGGTTCTCCTCGGCCACGGCGAAGGACATCCGCGTCCACACCGGCCGGTCCTCGTCGACCAGGGCCCGGGTCAGGCCGTAGTAGAAGGCGCCGTTGGCGATGATGTCGGCGACGGTGGGTCCGGCGGGCAGGACCCGGTTCTCGATGCGCAGGTGCGGACCGCTGTCGGTGACCGCGTAGATGGGCCGGTTCCAGCGGTAGATCGTGCCGTTGTGCAGGGTGAGTTCGCCCAGCTCGGGCACGCGCCCGCCGTCCAGCTCCTGCTGCGGGTCCTCGTCCTCGCACAGCGGCAGCAGGGCGGGGAAGTAGCGCACGTTCTCCTCGAAGAGGTCGAAGACGCTGGTGATCCACCGCTCCCCGAACCATACGCGGGGCCGGACGCCCTGGGCCTTGATCTCCTCGGGGCGGGTGTCGGTGGCCTGCTCGAAGAGGGGGATGCGGCTCTCGCGCCAGAGCTCCTTGCCGAACAGGTAGGGCGAGTTGGCCGCGAGGGCGACCTGCACCCCGGCGACGGCCTGCGCCGCGTTCCAGTAGTGCGGGAACTCCTTCGGCGCGACCTGGAGGTGGAACTGCGTGCTGGTGCAGGCGGCCTCGGGCGTGATGGTGTCGGCGTAGGTCGCGAGGCGTTCGACCCCGTCGACCTTGATCCGCAGGTCCTCGCCCCGCGCTGCGAAGATCTGCTCGTTGAGCAGCCGGTACCGGGGGTCGCCGGAGAGGGCCGCGCCGCTCACGTCCTGCTCCCCCAGGGTGGGCAGGATGCCGACCATGATCAGGTGGGCGCCCACGGCGGCGGCGCCGTCCTCGGCGTGGTTCAGCGCGTCCCGGATCTCCTGCTCCCAGGCGCCGGGGCCGCCGGCCGTCAGCTCCCGGGGCGGGATGTTGATCTCCAGGTTGAAGCGGCCCAGCTCGCTCGACCAGGCGGGGTCGGCGATCGACTGGAGCACGTCGGTGTTGCGCATCGCCGGGAGACCGTGGTCGTCGACGAGGTTCAGCTCGATCTCCAGCCCGACCTGGGGGCGCTCGCTCTCGAAGCCGGACTCGCGGAGCATCCGCGCCAGCACTTCGAGGTCGGTGTGCATCTTCTCCCGGTACCGACGGCGGTCCTCCCGTGTGAACACCAGGGCCGGCACGTCACGTCCCATCGCCCCTCCTGCCCTCCGGCGGTGGATGCTGTCAGGTCCCAGCGTCGCACCTTGTCCTCTCCCCCGCACCCACCTAGCCTGAGTTTGTGCCGCAAATAAACAAAGCCCCGCACAGTGCCGTGCCGGGCCACGACCACTCCCTCACCCGACTCCGGATCGCCCTCACCGTCTTCTTCGCCCTGGACGGCTTCGTCTTCGCGGGCTGGGTCGTCCGGATCCCCGCCATCAAGGAGCAGACGAACGCCTCCGCCAGCGCCCTCGGCCTCGCCCTGCTGGGCGTCTCGGCCGGCGCCGTCGTCACGATGACCCTCACCGGGCGCCTGTGCCGCCGGTACGGCAACCACCGGGTCACCGTCGTCTGCGCGGTCCTCCTCTCCCTCAGCGTCGCCCTCCCCCCGCTGACCGGGTCGGTCCTCGCGCTCGGACTGGTCCTGCTGCTCTTCGGCGCCGCGTACGGCAGCATCAACGTCGCCTTCAACAGCGCGGCCGTGGACCTGGTGGCCGCACTGCTACGGCCGATCATGCCGACCTTCCACGCGGCCTTCAGCCTGGGCGGCATGCTCGGCGCGGGCCTGGGCGGGCTGGTCGCCGGCTTCCTCAGCCCGACCCGGCACCTGCTGCTCCTCACCGCCGTCGGCCTGCTGGTGACGGCCGCGGCGGGCCCCGCCCTCCTGCGGCACGAGCCCCCGGTACCGCCCGGGCGCGAGCGGGCCCGGGGCAGCGCCCCGCGCCGGCTGGACGGCCGCACCCGGGCCCTGGTCCTCGTCTTCGGCCTGATCGCCGGCTGCACCGCGTACGGCGAGGGCGCCCTGGCCGACTGGGGCGCCCTGCACCTGGAGCAGGACCTGGACGCCTCCTCCGGGACGGCCGCCCTCGGCTACTCCTGCTTCGCGCTCGCCATGACCGTGGGCCGGCTGACCGGCACCATCCTGCTGGAGCGGCTGGGGCAGACCCGGACCGTCGTGGCCGGCGGCACCACCGCGGCCGCCGGGATGCTGCTGGGCTCCCTCGCGCCCTCCCTGTGGGCGGCCCTGCTCGGCTACGCGGTCACGGGCATCGGCCTGGCCAACCTCTTCCCCGTCGCGGTGGAGCGGGCAGGCGCGCTGGCCGGGCCCAGCGGCGTCGCCACGGCCTCCACCCTGGGCTACGGCGGCATGCTGCTCGGTCCGCCGGCCATCGGTTTCATGGCCGACTGGTTCACCCTGCCCACCGCGCTGACCAGCGTCGCGGTGCTGGCGGCGGTGGCGGCGGCGGTCGGGGCGCTGGTGGGGAGGAGGACGCGCAGGCCCGGTGACCGGCCCGGGACGCCGGCCCCGGACGGCGTCCGCGAGCCCGAGCCGCCCGGGGAGTCCCGGACGCCGTCACGCTGAGGACGCGGTCGAGCCAGGGGGTCTCGCCTCGCGGGTGCAGGTCGCGGGGGTCCTCACCGCCGTTCGGGTGAATGCCCTCCCGGCCGCGAAGTCCGTCGCGGCCGGCGGGTCGGATCGCGCGGATCCTGGGTACCCGTGGCTCGGCCCACATGATCACCGGGCCGTATGCCGCGGACCAGGAGGAAGACCCGTGACCGAACAGCACCACCCCGGCGAGCAGCACCCGAACCCGGAGTTCCCCTCCCAGGACCAGCCGCACCCGGGCTGGACGGGGCCCATGGACCCACCGCCGGACCACGGTGAGGAGTCCTACCGCGGCAGCGGCAAGCTGGAGGGCCGCAAGGCCGTGATCACCGGCGGTGACTCCGGCATCGGCCGCGCGGTCGCCCTGGCCTTCGCCCGCGAGGGAGCCGACGTGCTCTTCACCTACCTCGACGACGAGAAGGACGACGCCGCCGAGACCGTCCGGCTCGTGGAGTCGGCCGGACGGCGCGCCGTGGCCGTCTCGTGCGACATCCGCGAGGAGGACAACTGCCGGGCGCTCATCGACAGCGCCGTGCAGGAGTTCGGGCGGATCGACGTCCTGGTGAACAACGCGGCCTACCAGATGTCCCAGCCCGACGGCATCGAGGCGATCTCCACCGAGCAGTTCGACCGGGTGATGCGCACCAACCTGTACGGCATGTTCTGGCTGTGCAAGCTGGCCGTGCCGCACATCCCGGAGGGCGGCAGCATCATCAACTCCACGTCGGTGCAGGCGTACAAGCCCAGTCCCCACCTGCTGGACTACGCGACGACCAAGGGCGCGATCGTCACCTTCACGCAGGGACTCGCGCAGATGCTCATCGAGCGCGGCATCCGCGTCAACGCGGTCGCGCCGGGCCCGGTGTGGACGCCTCTGATCCCGGCGACCATGCCGGACACGCAGGAGTTCGGCAAGCAGGCGCCGATCGGGCGCCCCGCGCAGCCGGCCGAGATGGCTCCGGCCTACGTCTTCCTGGCCTCGCAGGACGCCTCGTACATCACCGCCGAGATCGTCAACGCGACGGGCGGTACGCCACTGCCGTAACGGCCCGGCCCCGCGGCCGCCGCCGCGGCGGTACGCCTCCTGCGCCTCAGCCGTTCGCCAGCATCCGGGCCAGCACCGCGCGCTGCACGGGAAGAACCTCCCCGTGCAGCGCGCGCCCCTTTGCGGTGAGCGAGACCTGGACGCCCCTGCGGTCCTCGGGGCACATGCAGCGCTCGACGAGGCCCTCCCTCTCCAGCCGGGCGATCAGTCGCGACAGCGCGCTCTGGCTGAGGTGGACCCGTTCGGAGATCTCCTGCACGCGGAAGGCGGACGCGCTCTTCGCCGGGCGGCGTCCGGCGAGGACGTCGAGCACCTCGAAGTCGCTGGCGCACAAGCCGTGGTCGTGCAGCGCGCGATCGAGTGCGCACTGCGTCCGCGCGTGCAGCGCCAGCATGTCCCGCCACTGCTCCACGAGCGTCTGCTCGGCCCCGGTCACCGCCATGCGCGGCACCGTAACAGAGGATCCGTTTTGTTGCATCCGAATTAAATGCGTTTGCATCTCATGCATGCGCATGTAGTGTCTCGGGCATGACCTCTCCGCTCATCTCCCCCACGTCCGAGGGACGGTGGACTCCCCGGCTCTGGGGCACCCTGCTCGTGCTCTGCGCCGCGATGTTCCTGGACGCCCTCGACGTGTCCATGGTCGGCGTGGCGCTGCCGTCCATCGGCGCCGACCTCGGCCTGTCGACCTCGGCGCTGCAGTGGATCGTCAGCGGCTACATCCTGGGCTACGGCGGCCTGCTGCTCCTCGGCGGCCGCGCGGCCGACCTGCTGGGCCGGCGCCGGGTCTTCCTGGTGGCCCTGGGCGTGTTCGCGCTCGCCTCGCTCCTCGGCGGGCTCGTCGACTCCGGTCCGCTGCTCATCGCCAGCCGGTTCGTCAAGGGCCTCAGCGCCGCCTTCACCGCCCCCGCCGGGCTGTCGATCATCACCACGACGTTCCCCGAGGGGCCGCTGCGCAACCGGGCGCTGGCCATCTACACGACCTGCGGCGCCACCGGCTACTCGATGGGCCTGGTCTTCTCCGGCCTGCTCACCGAGGCCAGTTGGCGGCTCACCATGCTGCTGCCCGCTCCCGTCGCGCTGATCGCCCTGGTCGCCGGCCTGAAGCTGCTGCCGCGCACCGCTCGGGAGCGCGGCCGGGGCGGCTACGACATCCCCGGTGCCGTGCTCGGCACCGCCTCGATGCTGCTGCTGGTCTTCACCGTGGTGGAGGCGCCCGAGGTGGGCTGGGGCTCGGCCCGCACCGTCGTCTCCTTCGCGGCCGTCGCCGTCCTGCTGGCCGCCTTCGTGGCGGTCGAACGGCGCAGCGCGAGCCCGCTGGTGCGGCTCGGCGTGCTCCGCTCGGGGCCGCAGGTGCGGGCGCAACTGGGCGCGTTGACGTTCGTCGGCAGCTACATCGGCTTCCAGTTCCTGGTCACGCTGTACATGCAGCAGGTGCTCGGCTGGTCCGCGCTGCACACGGCCCTGGCGTTCCTGCCGGCCGGCGCGCTGGTGGCCCTGTCCGCGACGAAGGTCGGCGCCGTCATCGACCGGTTCGGCACGGCCCGGCTGATCGTGGCCGGCTTCGCCCTGATGGTCACCGGTTACGTCCTGTTCCTGCGCATCGACCTCGACCCGGTCTACGCGGCGGTGATCCTGCCGACGATGCTGCTGGTCGGCTCCGGCTTCGCCCTGACCTTCCCGTCCCTCAACGTCCAGGCCACCAACGGTGTCGACGAGCACGAGCAGGGCATGGTCTCGGGGCTGCTCAACACCTCGGTCCAGGTGGGCGGGGCGATCTTCCTCGCCGTGGTGACGGCGGTGGTGACGGCCAACTCCCCGGCGCCCGGCGACGCCTCGCCGCAGGCCGTCCTCGACAGCTACCGGCCCGGGCTGGTGGTCGTCGCGGTGATCGCCCTGGCCGGGCTGCTGATCACCCTCACGGGCCTGCGGCCCCGGCGGAACCGTCAGGCCGCAGCGGCGTCCGTCGTGGTCGCCAAGTCCACCCCGAGGGAGGCGGAGCGCGTCGCCGTGCGCGACTAGCGCGACCGGGGGGAACGCCTCCGCGGTGTGCCCGGCGGCTGCCTTGCCCGCCGGGCACACCCCTGTTTGACTCGCCGTATGACCGCACACGGGGGACGGCGCAGCCAGGCCGAGCGTGACGCGATGACCGTCGAGATCGGCTACGCGCTGTGCAGCGCGGCCTTCGCGGCCGCCGTGGTGTTCGGGGCGGTGGCGGGGCCTGCGCTGCTCTTCGCCCTGCCGCACACGGCCGCACTGCTCCTGCTGCGGGCCGGCATGGTGCTCGCGCCGGTGCTGTTCGTCTGGCGGGTGGTCAGTGTGCTGCTCCGGTTCCGGGCGTCGGCTCAGCCCAGCCAGCCCGGCCGTACGAGCCCCGACTCGTAGGCGAGGACCACCAGTTGGGCCCGGTCGCGGGCGCCCAGCTTGACCATGGTGCGGCTGACGTGGGTCTTGGCGGTGAGCGGGCTGACGACCAGCCGCCGGGCGATCTCCTCGTTGGACAGGCCGATCCCGACCAGCGCCATCACCTCCCGTTCCCGCTCGGTGAGCCGGCCCAGGGCACCGGCCGCGGCGGGCTCCTTGGACCGGGCCGCGAACTCGGCGATCAGCCGCCGCGTCACGCCCGGCGACAGCAGGGCGTCGCCCGCCACCACCGCCCGCACCGCGCGCAGCAGTTCGTCCGGTTCGGTGTCCTTCACGAGGAACCCGGAGGCGCCCGAGCGGATCGCCTCGAAGACGTACTCGTCGAGCTCGAACGTGGTGAGCATGACGATCCTGACGTCGGTCAAACCCGGGTCCCCGGTGATCTCCCGGGTCGCCGCCAGACCGTCCAGCACCGGCATGCGGATGTCCATCAGGACGACGTCGGGCCGCAGTTCGCCGACCCGGCGCACTGCCTCCGCCCCGTCTGCCGCCTCTCCGGCCACCTCGATGTCCGGCTGCGCGTCGAGCAGCGCCCCGAACCCCGCCCGGACCAGGGACTGGTCGTCGGCGAGCAGTACGCGGATCACCGGTCCTCCCGAGGTCGTCGCGCGCCGGGGCGCCCGTGCGGGGTCCCGCCCGCCTCTCCGGCAGCGGAGCCGGCCGTCAGGGGCAGCACGGCGCGCACCCGGAACCCCCCGTCCGGGCGGGGCCCCGCCTCGATGGTGCCACCCAGGGCGGCGGCCCGCTCCCGCATCCCGGCCAGCCCGTTGCCGCTGCCGCCCTCGTCGGAACCGGTGGCCGGCCCGTCGTCGTCCACCCGCAGCCGCAGCGCCGCCGCGTCGTGCGCCAGGTGCACGCGCGCGTGCCGGGATCCCGAGTGCCGCACCACGTTGGTCAGCGCCTCCTGGACGATGCGGAAGGCGGCCAGGTCCGTGCCGGGCGCGAGCCGGGGCGGCGCGCCCTCGACCTCGACCGTGAGGCCGGCGCTCGCGGCCTGCTCCACCAGTTCCGGCAACCGGTCCAGGCCCGGCGCCGGCGTACGCGGCGCGTCCCCCGGGGCCCGCAGTGTGTCCAGCACCTGGCGCACCTCGCCGAGCGCCTCCTTGCTCTTGGCCTTGATCGTGGTGAGCGCGGTCCGGGCCTGCTCCGGGTCGCTGTCCAGGAGGGCCAGGCCCATCCCCGCCTGAACGTTGATCACGGAGATGCTGTGGGCGAGCACGTCGTGCAGCTCCCGGGCGATCCGCAGCCGCTCCGCGTCGGCCCTGCGCCGCGCGGCCCCGGCCCGCTCGGCTCGCTCCCGGGCCCACTGCTCCCGGCGGACCCGCGCCAGCTCCGCCACGGACGCGATCGCCACCACCCACGTGGCGACGACGATCTCCTCGCTCCAGGAGGCGGCGGAGTCCCCCGCGGGCGGCAGCCACCGGTACAGCCAGTGCGCCAGCAGGACGTGCCCCGCCCACAGCGTCCCCATCGCGGCCCACGCCGCCGCGCGGTGCCCGGCGACGACCGCGCTGAAGCACGCCACGGCGACGGTCAGGAACACCGGCCCGTACGGGTATCCACCGCCCAGGTAGAGCATGACGACCGCCGCCGTGCCGAACACCACCGCCACCGGGTGGCGCTTGCGCCACAGCAACAGCCCTCCGGCCACGAGCAGCAGCAGCCGGGCGTAGAGATCCAGGTCAGCCCGCTCCCCGTGCTGTGCGCGGCCGGCGAAGGCCGAACCCGCCAGGACGAAGACGGCCACGACCAGCGTCGACCGCCAGGGCCACCGCGGCCCCCGCTCCTCCTGCCGGTCCCACCAGGCGGGGCCGTACCGCCACCACTGCGGCGGGCCGCCCCGCCCGCGCTGCTCGTCCATACCGGCCACGCTAGACGCCCGCCGCGGACCCCGGCGTCCGCTGAACGCGGTGATCACGCGTACTTCCCGGGGAGTAGCCTGTGCCCCGCCGGCCGTGCGGCATACGGGGCGCGGGGCGCGGTCAGCGGGGTGCCGGCCCCCGCTGCGGATACACCAGCCCGACCCCGTGGGCCAGTTGGCCCGCCGCATGACGGAAGAAGGCCTCGCGGTCCTCCACCACCCGGTGGAACTGCCCGAACAGCTCGAATCCGACGAGCCCGTACAACTGCGCCCAGGCCGCGACGAGCACCGTGACGACCTCGGGGGGAAGGTCCGGCGCGAGGTCGGCGGCCATGCGCTCGGCCTCCGGGCGCAGTTCGGCCGGCAGGGCGGGCCGGGCCAGGCCGAGCCCTTGGTGGGCGTCGCGGACGATGCCGATGAGCAGCAGGCCGACCCGGGCCGCCGCCGGAACGGTGGTCTCGGGCGCCTTGTAGCCGGGGACGGGAGTGCCGTAGATCAGGGCGTACTCGTGCGGGTGGGCCAACGCCCAGCCGCGCACCGCCTCGCACACCGCGATCCAGCGCTGCCGGGGGCCGGTGTCCGCCACCGCGGCGTGAGCCGCCTCGGCCGCCTCGCCCAGGGAGTCGTAGGCGTCGATGATGAGGGCGGTGAGGAGGTCGTCGCGACTGGGGAAGTAGCGGTACAGCGCGGAGGAGACCATGCCGAGTTCGCGGGCCACGGCGCGCAGGGACAGACGAGCGGCGCCTTCGGCCGCGAGCTGTCTGCGGGCCTCGTCCTTGATGGCCGCCGTGACTTCGATCCTGGCCCGGGCCCGGGCGCCCTGTGTGCTGCTCATGCGAGAAGAGTCTGCCATGGAACGAGAGCGGTGCACACAATGGAGAGCACTGCTCGAAAAAGAGAGCACTGCTCTTGCTAACGACCCCGACGTGCAGCAGACTGGCTGACAGCTAAAGAGAGCAGTGCTCACAAACCAGAGCGGCGCTCACCAACGACAGACCGCCGCTCGCAGAGAAGAGCAGTGCTCACAGTCGAGAGCACACCCACCTCACGCCACGCCCGACCCACTCAACGCCAACTCGCCGAGTCGCTGAGTCGCCGGTCGACAACTCGACACCTCGACACCTCGCCACCAACTCACCACTCAAGGGGCACCCATGTCCGCACACGTCAAGAAGCCCGGCTGGTTCACGGTCAACGTCCTCAACCGCTTCGTCGCCTGGCTGACCCGGCGCGGTGTCAGCGTCTGGGGCTCGCGCGTCCTCGCCGTGCGGGGTCGCAAGAGCGGCCAGTGGCGCACCACCCCCGTCAACCTGCTGGTCCTGGACGGCAGGCAGTACCTCGTCGCGCCCCGGGGCCATGTCCAGTGGACGCACAACATGCGGGCCGCGGGCGGCGGCGAACTGCACCTCGGCAAGCACGTGGAGGCCTTCTCCGCCGCCGAGGTGGCCGACGACGACAAGGCCCCGATCCTGCGGGCCTACCTCAAGCGCTGGAAGGCGGAGGTCGGGGTGTTCTTCGACGGCGTCGGCCCGGACTCACCGGACGACCAGCTGCGCCGCATCGCTCCCGACCACCCGGTCTTCCACATCACTCCGACGCGCTGACCTCGGTCCCGGTGCCCGTCCCGGACCCGGCCCCCGCCCCCGCTCCCGTCCCGGCAGCGGCTCCCGCCCCGGCCCCGCCACCGGCCGCGGGACGGCGGTCCATCGCGGACAGGGCGCGCTGGGCCAGCGGATGCGTACGCACGAGTTCGCCCAGCGAGGTCGACCCCCGCGTGATGTCCCGGAACGCGTTCCATGCCGGGCGGAAGCCCGTCAGGACGGCGTGGAACAGCCCGGGGCGGCGTTCGAACACCGTCAGCATCCGCTTGCCGACGCTCATCTCGACGCCGAGCCCCGCCTTGATCGCGAAGGCGTAGTTGAGGGCCTGGCGCCGGGTGTCGACGGCGTCGTGCGCCTCGGCGATCCGCACCGCCCACTCCCCCGCCAGCCGCCCCGAGCGCAGGGCGAACGAGATGCCCTCGCGGGTCCACGGCTCGAGCAGCCCGGCGGCGTCGCCGCACACCAGCACCCGGCCGCGCGACAGGGGCGAGTCGTCGGCTCGGCAGCGGGTCAGGTGGCCGGAGGAGATGCTCGGTTCGAAGCCGGCGAGCCCCAGCCGTCCGATGAACTCCTCCAAGTACCGCTTGGTCGCGGCCCCTTCACCACGCGCCGAGATGACCCCCACCGTGAGGGTGTCGCCCTTGGGGAAGACCCAGCCGTAACTGCCGGGCATGGGGCCCCAGTCGATGAGGACGCGGCCCTTCCAGTCCTCGGCGACGGTCTCCGGCACCGGGATCTCCGCCTCCAGGCCGAGGTCCACCTGGGCCAGCTTGACGCCCACGTGCGCCCCTATGCGGCTGGCGCTGCCGTCGGCGCCGACGACCGCGTGGGCCAGCAGGACCTCGCCGCCCTGCAGGACGACGGCGACCGTACGCCGGTCCGGGACGGCGCTGCCGTGCTGCTCGACGCGCTGGACGGTGACCCCCGTGCGCAGCTCGGCGCCCGCCTTCTGGGCGTGTTCGACCAGCTGCTGGTCGAACTCGGGCCGGTTGATCAGCCCGAACAGCATGCGCTTGGAGCGGCGGGTGCGGGTGAAGCGGCCGTTGTGGGAGAAGGTCACCGCGTGCACGCGGTCCCGCAACGGCAGCTCGAAGCCGGGCGGCAGGGCGTCGCGCGAGGGGCCGATGATGCCGCCGCCGCAGGTCTTGTACCGCGGCAGCTCGGCCTTTTCCAGCAACAGCACACGTCTGCCGGCCACCGCCGCCGCGTACGCGGCCGAAGCGCCCGCGGGTCCCGCGCCCACCACGACGACGTCCCACACCTGCTGCACGTCGTCCGCCGAAGAGTTCTCGCTGCTCACGATGGTCTACTGCTCCCGATCAAGCCGCCTGCCGCTGTCTCCCGCATCCTACGGCGGCGGTCACCGCAGGCCGCTGTGGGAGGATCGGCGCTGTGGGTGCCCCTTACACGGGGACGCGCCCGCACCGCACGATCACCGCGTACCGAGACGTACGCATCCGTACAACGTCGCACCCACGAGGAGCGTGCCCATGTCGCCGAATCCGGTCGCCGAGACCGTCGCCTCTTTGATGCCCAGGGCGAAGGAGGAGCTCGCCGAACTGGTGGCCTTCCGGTCGGTGGCGGACTTCGACCAATTCCCGCGCCGAGAGAGCGAGGGCGCCGCCCGCTGGGTCGCGGACGCGCTGACCGCCGAGGGCTTCCAGGACGTGGCCCTGCTCGACACTCCCGACGGCACCCAGTCGGTCTACGGCTACCTGCCCGGCCCGGAGGGCGCCAGGACCGTCCTGCTGTACGCCCACTACGACGTGCAGCCGCCGCTGGACGAGGCGGCCTGGACGACCCCGCCCTTCGAGCTGACCGAGCGGGACGGGCGCTGGTACGGGCGCGGCGCCGCCGACTGCAAGGGCGGCGTGATCATGCACCTGCTGGCCCTGCGCGCACTGAAGGCCGACGGCGGGATCCCCGTGCACGTGAAGGTGATCGCCGAGGGCTCCGAGGAGATGGGCACGGGCGGCCTGGAGCGCTACGCGGAGCAGCACCCGGAACTGCTGGAGGCGGACAGCGTCGTCATCGGCGACGCGGGCAACTTCCGGGTCGGCCTGCCGACCGTGACCGCGACGCTGCGCGGCATGACCATGGTCCGCGTGCAGATCGACACGCTCGCCGGCAACCTGCACTCGGGCCAGTTCGGCGGTGCCGCGCCCGACGCGCTGGCCGCGCTGATCCGGGTGCTGGACTCCTTGCGCGCGGAGGACGGTTCGACGGCCGTCGAGGGGCTCGCCCCGGGCGCGGCCTGGGAGGGGCTGGAGTACGCGGAGGAGCAGTTCCGCCAGGACGCCAAGGTGCTGGACGGGGTGGAGCTGATCGGGTCCGGGACGGTCGCCGACCGCATCTGGGCGCGTCCGGCCGTCACCGTCATCGGCATCGACTGCCCGCCGGTCGTCGGGGCCACCCCGTCCGTGCAGGCCAGTGCCCGCGCGCTGATCAGCCTGCGCGTGCCGCCGGGGACGGACGCGGGCGAGGCGACCAAGCTGCTCCAGGCGCACCTGGAGGCGCACACGCCGTGGGGGGCGCGGGTGAGCGTCGAACAGGTCGGTGAGGGGCAGCCGTTCCGGGCCGACACCGCGAGCCCCGCGTACCAGGCGATGGCGGCGGCGATGGCGGTGGCGTACCCGGGCCAGGAGATGCAGTACGCGGGGCAGGGCGGGTCCATCCCGCTGTGCAACACGCTGGCCGGGCTGTATCCGCGGGCGGAGATCCTGCTCATCGGGTTGAGCGAGCCGGAGGCGCAGATCCACGCGGTCGACGAGAGCGTGTCCCCCGACGAGCTGGAGCGGCTGTCGGTGGCGGAGGCGCTGTTCCTGCGCAACTACGCGGCGAGCTGACCGCCCCGCTCCCGCACGGCGGTCGACCGCCTCATTCCGCACGGCGGTCGACCGCCTCATTCCGCCCGGCGAGTCGACCTTCCGTTCCTTCGCGGCGAGTCGACCTCCCGTTTCTTCGCGGCGAGTTGACCGCCCCGTTCCTGCACGGCAAGTCGACCGCTCTGCTCCTGAGAGAAGGCCCCCGTCAGCGGACGGGGGCCTTCTCTTCGGTCGCCGCGGGAGCGTCCCCGGCCGCCTACTCGGCCGGAGGCTGCCGGCCGCGGTCCCTGACCGACTTCTCGACGATGCGCGCACACTCGGTGAACACCTTCACCTGATCCGGCGTCAGGTCCTTCACGGAGATCCGCTCCAGCGAGCGCCACATCTCGGCGATGGGCTCTTCGAGGGCACGGCCGGCGTCGGTGAGGCGGACCACCATGACCCGCCGGTCGTGAGGAGCCGGCTCGCGGGTGAGCAGCCCCGCCTCCTGCATGCGCCGCAGGGACTTGGAGACGGTGGAGTGGTCGAGGCCTGCCCGTTCCAGCAGTTCGGCCTGGGTCCGGCCGTCGTGGTCGAAGAGCTGCATCAGCAGCAGTTCCTGCCCTGGATGCAGGTTCATGGCGCGCAGCATGGCGGCGGCGTGGGCGCGGTGGGCGCGGGCGAGTTGGAAGATGGCGTAGCTCAACGGTCCCTCGGCCGCCGCACCGGGCAGCTCCGACGAGGTGGTGTCTGACATGGCTGCTCCTTCAGGGCACGGGCGGTGCGGGTCGGATCAGTGGACGGTGAGGACGATCTTCCCTCGGTTGTGCCCCGCGTCGCTGGCCCACTGGGCATCGGCCGCTTCGGCGAGCGGGTAGGCGGCGCTGATCGTGGTGACCAGTGTGCCGTCGGCGGCCTGCCGGGCGAGTTCGCCGAGGCGGGCGGCGGAGCGGCGCTGGGGGCCTTCGGCGAAGACGACGCCGAGTTCGGCGGCGCGGAAGTCGGCGGTGGTGACGATCCGGTCGGTGCCGCCGCGCAGGGTGATGGAGTCCTCCAGCGCGCCCTTGCCCGCGGCGTCGAAGACGGCGTCCACCCCTTCGGGGGCGACGGCGCGCACCCGCTCGACCAGGTTGTCCCCGTAGACCAGCGCGGTCGCGCCGAGTGAGGTGACGTACTCCTGGTTGGCCGGTCCGGCGGTGCCGATGACGCGGGCGCCGCGGGCGACGGCCAACTGGACGGCGATGGTGCCGAGCGCACCGGATGCGCCGTGGATCAGCAGCGTCTCACCGGAGGTGACGTCGAGCAGGTCCAGGACCCGTTCGGCGCCGTCGGTGGCGACCGGCAGGGCGGCGGCGTGCTTCCAGTCCAGGCCGGACGGCTTGGGCGCCAGGACGGCCGCGGACGCCAGGGCGTACTGCGCGTAGGAGCCGGTGTCGGACCAGCCGAGCACCTCGTCCCCCACGTGCAGGTGGTCGACGCCCTCGCCCACGGCGTCGACCACACCGGCGATCTCTCCCCCGGGCACGGCGGGCAGCGTGGTGGGGAAGACGGCCTCCATGCCGCCGGACCGGATCTTGCCGTCGACCGGGTTGACGCCGACGGCCCGGACCCGCACCCGGACCTGGCCGGGGCCGGGCCGGGGAGTGTCGATCTCCGCCTCGTGCAGGACGTCGGTGCCGCCGAACGTGTCGAAAACGATGGCCTTCATGGCCGCTCTCCTCTGGTGGGAAGCTGCCGACCCATTCTGTGGCCGACCACATAAACGTAGCACCATTTATGTGGCTAGCCAAGTAATCGAGGGGCGGTGGGACACGGAAGTGACGAGCACCGGCATTCCCACGGCTGCGTCAGAGGAGCTGCGCCAGGGTGTCGGCTCCCCAACTCGCCCTCTGTCAAGGCGAGTTCAGGCGCGGACATCCCTCGTGCCGCTGCCGCGGGCAGGAATGGCCGCGGCAGGGTCCTGTGCCGTCTCGCCTGCTTCGGTGAGGGCTCGCCGCCCGAGCCTGCCGCCCATCAACAGCATCGCCGTGGCGGCCAGGACGCAGTCCCCGCTGATGGTCCGCCGGTCCGCTCGGCGGGTGGACCGGTCCCGGAGGGGACCGTCGAGCGGCGGGGCCGCAACCGGCTCGCACGACAGCGAGGCGACCGTACCGGCACGTGCGGCCCCGCATTCGCGACGACCAGGGCCGCGTCCCGGGCGAGGACCCGCCGGCTGCGCTCGCGCTCCGCCCGGATGTGAGGGGCGTCAGCCGACCGGGACCCCGGCCTCCAGGTAGAACGCCGCTCCGCGTTCCCGAGCCCGCAGCGCCCACCGCAGCCGCTCGTAGCGCACGGGCGGCAGCAGGCCGGCGGCCTCCTCCTCGGTGACGAAGCGCCAGTCGCGCAGCTCCGGGCCGGGCAGCAGCAGCCGGGCGGCATCGGCGGAGTCGAGGACCCCGCCGTCGAACAGCAGCCGCAGACCGCCGTAGCCGGGCGGCTGCGGGCGTTCCCAGTCGACGACGAGCAGACCGGGCGCCTCGTCGAGGCGGATGCCGGTCTCCTCGGCGACCTCCCGCATCCCGGCCCGGGCCGGCGCCTCGCCGGGTTCGACGACTCCGCCGGGGAACTCCCAGCCGGCCTTGTACGTCGGGTCGACGAGCAGCACGCGGTCGCGCTCGTCGAACAGGAGGACCCCGGCGGCGAGGGTCTCGGCGGTGGGCTCGGGCGTCTGCACGATGTCGCACAGGGGCGCCGCACCGCTGGTGACCGCCTCCGCTATCCGGGCCGCGGCCTGGCGCGGGGTGAGGTGGCTGGTGTCGACCGGATGGGCGTCGGCGGTGAGCCAGGAGGCGAGGGCGGCCCGGTAGGGCTCGATGTGGTCGAAGGACCACTGGCGTATGCGCTCCTCGCCGTCGGGGAGGCCCGGTGGTATCTCGCGTCCGGCTATACGCTCGCGCAGTATCGTTTCGGCCGGGGCGAGCAGGATGTGGCTGACGGCGATCCTGCGGGCGGCCAGACCACCGAAGATCTCGTCCCGGTACTCCTGGCGCAGCAGGGTCATGGGGACCACCAGGGTCCCGCCGAGCTCGGCGAGCATCGCGGCCGCCGTGTCGATCACGAGCCGCCGCCAGATCGGCAGCTCCTGGAAGTCGCCGGCCTCGGCGAGGTGTTTGGGCGGCAGCAGGAACCGCAGCGCTCCGCCGATGACCTCGGGGTCGAAGAGCGTGCTGTTCGGGATCAGTTCGATCAGTTCCTGTGCGGTGGTGGTCTTCCCCGCACCGAACGCGCCGTTGATCCAGACGACGGTCACAGGTCCCCCTCTTCTGTTGGCCCCCTGAGGCTTGCCCGCTCCACCCTGCCACGGAAACCAGCCCCAGTTGAGGGCGCATGACGACGGCGCCGGCGCCCCGCGGTACGGGGGCGCCGGCGCCGTGGGCCGGTGGGCGGCTCGTCAGCCCTTCTTGTTCACCTGGTTCCCGTCCTCGCGGTCCAGGGACAGGCTGTCCTTGGCGACGACGGTGTCGTCGAGGGTCTTGAGGGCCTTGTCCACGTTCAGGTTGCCGAGGCCGTCCCCGAGCGCGTGCGACGGGGTGACCGCCGCGACGACGAAGCCGGTGGCGAGGGAGGCGATGGCGAGCATGCTGCGCTTCTTCATGCCCGGAACAACGCCCCGACCCGGTGCGGGGTCACGCAGCCGCCCGCGGCCGGGGGAACCACGGCCCCGGTCTCAGCCGCCGCCCCAGGCGTCCGGTCCCCCGCCGCGCCACTCGATCAGCCCCGACGCCGCCACGTACGTCTCGTCGGCGTCCTCGATGCCCGCCCGGCGGAGGAACTCGGCGATGTCCAGCAGCCCGTAGGCGATACCGAGGAACTGGTCGTCCACCCGCACCCGCCGGCCGTTGTCCGCGGCGGGCGGGTAGACCACGACGGGTTTCGCGGAAGCCATGCCACCAGGTTCGGCGGGAACGGCCCGCGGCGCCCCCCGGAGGGGGCCGTTCGACCGACCCACGCGAGCGGCCCCGGCGGGAGCACGCTTCGCACGGGCCGATCCGGCAGGCAGACCACCGGGCGGAGACCGACCCCCGGCAGGGCACACCCACCGTGTGGCCGGTCCACCGGATGCCGGCCCGCCGGATGCCCGCCCGCTCGACACCGGCCCACCGGAGGGCGCCGCCGAGCCCCCTCAGCCGCCCACGTACTCCGCGAGGTGCTGCCCGGTCAGGGTGGAGCGGGCCTCGACCAGGTCGGCCGGGGTGCCCTCGAAGACGATCCGGCCTCCGTCGTGTCCGGCCCCGGGACCCAGGTCGACGATCCAGTCGGCGTGGGCCATCACGGCCTGGTGGTGCTCGATGACGATGACCGACTTGCCGGAGTCGACCAGCCGGTCGAGCAGGCCCAGCAGCTGCTCCACGTCCGCGAGGTGCAGGCCGGTGGTCGGCTCGTCCAGGACGTAGACGCCGCCCTTGTCGGCCATGTGCGTGGCCAGCTTCAGCCGCTGCCGCTCGCCGCCCGAGAGCGTGGTGAGCGGCTGGCCGAGCGTCAGGTAGCCGAGCCCGACGTCGGCGAGCCGCTCCAGGATCCGGTGCGCGGCCGGGGTGCGGGCCTCGCCGGCGGCGAAGAACTCCTCGGCCTCGGACACCGGCATCGCCAGCACCTCGCTGATGTCCCGGCCGCCGAGGTGGTACTCCAGCACCGACGCCTGGAACCGCTTGCCCTCGCAGTCCTCGCACGGTGTGTCGACGCCGGCCATCATGCCGAGGTCCACGTAAACGACCCCGGCCCCGTTGCAGGTGGGGCAGGCGCCCTCGGAGTTGGCGCTGAACAGGGCCGGCTTCACACCGTTGACCTTGGCGAACGCCTTGCGGATCGGGTCGAGCAGCCCCGTGTAGGTGGCGGGGTTGCTGCGCCGCGAGCCCTTGATCGGACTCTGGTCGACGGCGATCACACCGGCGTCGGCGGGCATCGAGCCGTGCAGGAGCGAGCTCTTGCCGGAGCCGGCGACACCCGTGACGACCGTGAGCACGCCCAGCGGGACGTCGACGTCGACGTCCTGGAGGTTGTTGGCCGAGGCCCCGCGGATCTCCAGGGCGCCGGTGGGCTTGCGGACGCTGTCCTTGATCCTGGCCCGGTCGCCGAGGTGCCGCCCGGTGACGGTGTCGGCGGAGCGCAGGCCCTCGACCGTGCCCTCGAAGCAGACCGTGCCGCCCGCCGTGCCGGCGCCGGGACCGAGGTCCACGACGTGGTCGGCGATCTCGATGGCCTCCGGCTTGTGCTCCACGACGAGCACCGTGTTGCCCTTGTCGCGCAGGCGCAGCAGCAGGTTGTTCATCCGCTGGATGTCGTGCGGGTGCAGGCCGACGGTGGGCTCGTCGAAGACGTAGGTGACGTCGGTGAGGGAGGAGCCCAGGTGCCGGATCATCTTCACGCGCTGGGCCTCGCCACCGGAGAGGGTGCCCGCGGGCCGGTCGAGCGCGAGATAGCCGAGGCCGATCTCCACGAACGAGTCGAGCGTCCCCTGCAGCGCGGTGAGCAGCGGTGCCACCGACGGCTCGTCCAGCTGCCGCACCCACTCGGCCAGGTCGCGGATCTCCATGGCGCAGGCGTCGGCGATGGAGACCTCGCCGATCCTCGAGTTCCGGGCGCCCTCGCTGAGCCGGGTCCCGCCGCACTCGGGGCAGGCGGTGAAGGTGACCGCCCGCTCCACGAAGGCGCGGATGTGCGGCTGCATCGCCTCCTTGTCCTTGGACAGGAAGGACTTCTGGATCTTGGGGATCAGGCCCTCGTAGGTGAGGTTGACGCCGTTGACCTTGACCTTGGTCGGCTCCCCGTAGAGGAAGGCCTGCATCTCCTTCTTGGTGAACCGCCGGATCGGCTTGTCCGGGTCGAGGAAGCCGGACTGGGCGTACAGGTCGACGGTCCAGACGTTGTCCGACTTCCATCCGGGGATGGTGAAGGCGCCCTCGGAGATCGACTTCGAGTCGTCGTAGAGCTGGGTGAGGTCGATGTCGGAGACCTTGCCGCGGCCCTCGCAGCGGGTGCACATGCCGCCGGTCCGCGAGAACGTCGCCTTGACGGTCTTGGTCTTCTCCGCGCCGCGCTCGACGCGGATGCCGCCGGACGCGCTGACGGAGGCGGTGTTGAAGGAGTACGCGCTCGGGGGGCCGATGTGCGGCTCGGCGAGGCGGCTGAAGAGGATGCGCAGCATGGCGTTGGCGTCGGTGGCGGTGCCGACGGTGGAGCGGGGGTCGCCGCCCATGCGCTGCTGGTCGACGGCGATGGCGGTGGTCAGCCCGTCGAGCACGTCGACCTCGGGGCGCGCCCGGTTGGGCATGAAGCCCTGCAGGAACGCGCTGTAGGTCTCGTTGATCAGCCGCTGCGACTCGGCCGCGATCGTGTCGAACACCAGCGAGCTCTTGCCCGAGCCCGAGACACCGGTGAACACCGTCAGCCGCCGCTTGGGGATCTCGATGCTGACGTCCTTGAGGTTGTTCTCCCGTGCGCCGTGCACGCGGATCACGTCATGGCTGTCGGCGACGTGCGGCTCGGGCGGCTGTCCGTCCGCCGTCCTGGCCTTGCTCATGGTGTCTCCATCTGTCGGGCGGGCCTGCCGCGCTCGGACGATCTCGTCCCCCGCGCCGGGCCGTCGGGCCCGGGGCGGGGTGCGCGCTCCCGTGGTGGCACGGGGGCACGGTGGGAGGTGTGCGGGGGGCAGCTACTGCGGCTTCAGCTGCTGGATGCGGACCATGTTGCCCGCGGGATCGCGGAAGGCGCAGTCGCGGACGCCGTACGGCTGGTCCACCGGCTCCTGCACGACCTCGGCGTCGCCGGCCTGCAGCCGCTCGAAAACACCGTCGACGTCGGTGGTGGCCAGGACGATGCTGCCGTAGGTCCCCTTGGCCATCATCTCGGCGACGGTGCGGCGCTCCTCCTCGGTGACGCCGGGGTCGGCGGCCGGGGGGTGCAGCACGATGTTGGTGTCGGGCCGGCCGGCGGGGCCGACCGTGATCCAGCGCATGCCGCCGTAGCCGACGTCGTTGCGCACGTCGAAGCCGAGGGTGTCCCGGTAGAACGCCAGGGAGGCGTCGGGGTCGTCGTGCGGGAGGAAGCTGGCGTGAATGGTGAGGTCCATGGCCCTCACGCTAGTTTCGGCCCGCGGCGGGCGCTTCTCGATTTCTGACCGGTCTGGTGACCTGCTTGGCCACGCACGACGGGATGCCCGCGGTGGCGCGTGCGGCCTCGCGCCGGTAGGCGCTGGGCGGCATGCCGACCAGTTCCGTGAAGCGGGTGCTGAAGGTGCCGAGCGAGGAGCAGCCGACCTCGAAGCACACCTCGGTGACGCTGAGGTCGCCGCGGCGCAGCAGCGCCATCGCCCGCTCGATGCGCCGGGTCATCAGGTAGCTGTACGGGGATTCCCCGTACGCCTGCCGGAACGCGCGGCTGAGGTGCCCGGCCGACATGTGCACGCCCCGGGCCAGCGCCTCCACGTCCAGGGGCTGCGCGTACTCCCGGTCGATCCGGTCCTTGACCCGGCGCAGCCGGGCGAGGTCGCGCAGGCGCTGCTCCGGGACGGGTCTGCTGCTGCTCACACGCGCGATCGTGCCACATCGCACGGACATGCGGTCGATTTTCGGGACGGCCCCCCTCGTCTCCCCCGCCTCGTGGTCGGGGCGGGAGCGAGGAGCCCTCCGCCTCGCGAGCGGTGCCGGTGTCAGGGTCGGTGCCGGTGCCGGTGCCGGTGCCGGTGCCTGAACGTTCCTGCCCGGTGTCAGACCCCCGCGCCCGCCGTGTCCGTCCGCTTGGCCAGGGCCGCCGCCGCGGCCCCCACCAGCCCCGCGTCGGTGCCCGTCTGGGCGGGCGCGACGGTCAGGTTCCGGACGAAGGACAGGGTGGCGTAGGCACGCAGGGCCTTGCGCAGCGGGGCGAAGAGGACGTCGCCCGCCTTGCCCACGCCCCCGCCGATCACCGCGACGTCGATCTCCACCAGGGTGGCCGTGGCCGCGATCCCCGCCGCGAGGGCCTGCGCGGCCCGCTCGAAGGACGCCACGGCGACCGGGTCGCCGGACCGGGCGGCGGCGGCCACCGCGGCGGCGGAGGTGTCCCCGTCGGGGCCGGGCCGCCAGCCGTTCTCCAGGGCGCGCCGGGCGATGTTCGGGCCGCTCGCGATGCGCTCCACGCAGCCGCGCGATCCGCACGGGCACGGATCGCCGTCGAGGTCGACACTGATGTGCCCGATGTGCCCGGCGTTCCCGGTGGGCCCCGCGTGCAGCCGCCCGCCGAGCACCAGACCGCCGCCGACACCCGTGGAGACCACCATGCACAGCGCGTTGTCGTGACCGCGCGCCGCGCCCTGCCAGTGCTCGGCGGCCGTGATCGCCACACCGTCGCCGATCAGCTCCACCGGCAGGTTCCCGGTGGCGGCGCGGACCCGGGAGACGAGCGGGTAGGCGCGCCATCCGGGCACGTTCACCGGGCTCACCGTGCCCGCCGCGGCGTCCACGGGTCCGGCGCTGCCGATCCCGACCGCCGTCGCACGACCCCACAGCGGTGAGAGGCAGAGTTCGCCGAGCACCCCTTCCACGGCCCGCATCACGGTGTCCCCGTCCTCGCGGGCGGGCGTCGGCCGCTGGGCGCGGACCAGGATCCGGCCGCCGCCGTCCACGAGTGCCCCGGCGATCTTGGTGCCGCCGATGTCGAGCGCGGCCACTAGGTCGGTGTGCATCAGTGTCGGATCTCCCCGTTGAGCATGTGAAAAATGCCGAGAACAGCCATCGAGCAGGGCAAACCGTGTGCCGGCACCGCAGTGGGGGACGGGCCGGAGATTGCGGTGGACAGTCTCTCCCGAGGCTGACAACGTTGTCCAGGCTCTATGCTCGACGCCACATCCTCATACAAAACCCCGGACCTACGCACCCCGTGGACGACAGGACAGGACACCGCACCGTGCCCCAGACCCACCTCCGATCCGCCACGCGCTACGGAAACCGTCCGACCATGAAGGACGTGGCCGCCCGCGCCGGGGTCGGCCTCAAGACGGTCTCCAGGGTCGTGAACGGGGAGCCCGGCGTCACGCCGGAGACGGAGCGGCGGGTCCAGGAGGCGATCGACGCCCTCGGCTTCCGCCGCAACGACAGCGCGCGGGTGCTGCGCAAGGGCCGCACCGCCAGCATCGGGCTGGTCCTTGAGGACCTCGCCGACCCGTTCTACGGGCCGCTGAGCCGGGCCGTGGAGGAGGTCGCCCGGGCGCACGGGGCGCTGCTGATCAACGGCTCCAGCGCCGAGGACCCGGACCGGGAGCAGGAGCTGGTGCTGGCCCTGTGCGCTCGGCGGGTGGACGGGCTGGTGGTGATCCCCGCCGGGGACGACCACCGGTACCTGGAACCGGAGCTCAAGGCCGGCGTGGCCACGGTGTTCGTGGACCGCCCGGCCGGGCACATCGACGCCGACGTGGTGCTGTCGGACAACTTCGGCGGCGCCCGCGACGGGGTCGCCCACCTGATCGCCCACGGCCACCGCCGGATCGGCTTCATCGGCGACATGCCGCGCATCCACACGGCCGCGGAGCGCCTGCGCGGCTACCGGGCCGCGATGGAGGACGCGGGCATACCGGTGGCGGACTCCTGGATGTCCCTCGGGGTCACCGGCCCGGAGCGGGTGCGCAGGGCCGCCGAGGAGATGCTGGCCGGCCCGGATCCGGTCACCGCGATATTCGCCGGCAACAACCGCGTGACGGTCACCGTGATCCGGGTGCTCGCCGCGCACGCCCGCCGCGTGGCCCTCGTCGGTTTCGACGACATCGAGCTCGCCGACCTGCTCCAGCCGGGCGTGACGGTCGTCGCCCAGGACGCCGCCGCCATCGGCCGCACCGCCGCGGAACGCCTCTTCCGGCAGCTCGACGGTTCCCCGGCGGCGCCCGCGCGCATCGAGCTGCCCACCCGTCTGATCACCCGCGGCTCGGGCGAGCTGCCTCCGGCGGACTGAGCGGCCGGTGGGCGGGCACGCGGACCGCACGCTGCGGGCACTCGGACTGGACGGGGTGCCGCGCGAGGAGCCGCTGCTCTACCCCGGTGCCTGGCCCGCCGGCTCCGGACTGCTCGACGGCGACCGGTACCTGCCGCTGGACCGCCTCCGCCACGACGAGCGCACGCCCGTCCTCGCCATCGGGTCCAACGGCTGTCCGGGCCAGCTGCGGCACAAGCTGCGCGCGGCCGGGGCCACCTCCCCGCTGCCGATGGTGAAGGCGCGGGTCACCGGTGTCGACGCGGGGGTGTCGGCCCACGTCAGCCTCGCCGGGTACGTCTCGGCCTCGCCCGTCCTCGTGCCGGGCACGGTACGGGAGCTGTTCGTCCTGTGGCTCGACGCAGGGCAGCTCGCGGCGATCGACGCCAGCGAGGGCGTGCCCATGCCGGGCGGCAACTTCGACCGGGCATGGCTGCCCGACCCCGGTGTGCGGGTCGAACTCGCCGACGGCAGCCGCCTGCCCGGGGTGTTCGCCTACGTCAACCGGCACGGGGTCCTGCACGACGGCACCGGCGCGCCGCGCGTCCACCCGGGCCAGCGGGAGCTGCTCGCGGGTCTGCTGGCGGGCCTTCCGCGCCTGCGGGAGCTGTTCGGCGTGCTCCCCGAGGAGTTCTGCGCACGGGCCCGGGCCGACCGGCGGCTGTGCGAGCGGGGCACGCGGCTGTTCGCCGAGGAGGACCTGGTGACGGCCTCCGGCCTCGAGCGGTACGCCGCGGTGTGGTCGGCGCTGGCTCAGCAGTACCGCAGCCCCGGGACCGGCGCGTCGTTGTCGCCGCCCTTGACGTAGACGTCGCTGACCCACACGTCCCGGTTGCCGCTGTCGTCGTCGGTCCTGGCCCACCAGACGTTCGTCCAGCGGCCGTCGGTCTCCCGGCGGCCGAGGTTCTGCTGGCAGTAGAAGTAGTTGGTGCCGGCGTTGAGGATGCCGGCC
Source organism: Streptomyces sp. NPDC003456 (assembly GCF_042878735.1). NCBI lineage: Bacteria > Bacillati > Actinomycetota > Actinomycetes > Kitasatosporales > Streptomycetaceae > Streptomyces > Streptomyces sp. NPDC003456. Next base: position 263,801 of record NZ_JBIAOK010000002.1, on the reverse strand, counting down.
TTGGTGCCGGAGGCGGTGTACGAGGCGGCGGTCTTCCAGACGTGGCAGTTGTACTTGCCGCCGCCGATGGCGTGGCAGGCCGGGGTTTGGGTGGCCGTACTGCCGTCCGTCGCGCCCCGGTTCCCGGTACCGGCGGTGCCGGGGTCGCCGCCGTCCGGGGTGCGCCCGTCCGTGCCGCCCGACCCGCCCTCGGGGGCCTTGGCGGCCGGCGGGGTGGCGGATCCCCGGGGAGACGCCTCCTTGCCGGTGGCGGGCTTGGTCGTGCCGTCGTCCGGCCGCGTCGCCGGCCTGCGGGCGCCGTCGTCGGTGCGGGCGGATCGCGAGGCGGCGGCGGCATCGGTGCGCGCGTCCTCCCCGGCGCCGTCCGAGCCTGCGAGCAGGGCGGCCGTGGTCCCGGCGGCGGCCAGGACGACCGTGACGGCCGCGGCGGCGAGCAGGGCCCGGGACGAGCGGCGCCGGGGCGCGGAGGGCGTGGGCAGGGGCCCGGTCGGGGGCTGCCGCACCGTCCCGGCGGGACCGGCGGCTGCCGGGCTCACGGCGGTGACGTCGTGGGCGCCCGGACCGGAACCCGGCCCGGCGGTCTCCTGCCGGCCGGACCCCTCCGGCCCGGCATCCGTCCCCGCGCCGGGCCGCTCGGGCGCGGATCCGGGCGTCGCACCGCCCGCAGGCACCGGCTGATCCGGCTCGGGCGCCTGCGGCCGCAGGGGCTGCGGCGGGCCGAAGCCCGGCGGCACGGAGGGGAGGCTGCGCTCGGTCGCGGCGCGCGGGGACGGGGCGGCCGGGCCGCGCCGCAGCGTGGACGTCGGCCTGTCGGCGCTGCCCGCGTCCGCGACCGACCCGAGCAGCGCGCGGGCCTGCTCCGCCTCCGGGCGGGACTCCGGGCGCTTGTCCATCAGCCGCCGCAGGACGGGAGCGAGCGGACCGGCCCGGCGGGGTTCCGGGAGCGGCTCGGTGACGATCGCGGTGAGGGTGGAGAAGGTGGACGTCCGGCGGAAGGGCGAGGCGCCCTCCACCGCCGCGTAGAGCGTGGCGCCCAGCGCCCAGATGTCGGAGGCGGGACCGGGGTCGGCGCCCTGGGCGCGCTCGGGGGCCAGGTAGTCGAGGGAGCCGACGAGTTCGCCGCTGCGGGTGAGGTGGGTGGCCGAGCCGTCGCCCGGGTCGTCCATGGTGGCGATGCCGAAGTCGGTGAGGACGACCCGGCCGGAGCGGTCGAGCAGGATGTTGCCCGGCTTCACGTCCCGGTGCAGGACGCCCACCCGGTGGGCCGCGGCCAGCGCGTCCACGACCTCGGCGCCGATCCCGGCGGCCTCGTGCGGGTCGAGCGTGCCGCGCTCGCGCAGGACGTCGTCCAGGGACGGCCCGTCGACCAGTTCCATGATGATGAGCGGGCGGCCGTCGGCCTCGGCGATGTCGTGCACGGCGACGACGCCCGGGTGGCGGACCCGGGCCGCGGCACGCGCCTCGCGCTGCATGCGCAGGCGCAGCGCGGCCAGTTCGGGACCGGCGACGTCGGTGTAGGTGCGCAGTTCCTTGACGGCGACCTCACGGCCGAGGACCTCGTCGACCGCCTTCCACACGACTCCCATGCCGCCGCGCCCCAGCCGGCCGGTGACGCGGTAGCGGCCCGCCAGCAGGCGGCCGGCTCCCTCGTCGTGTCCGTACTCCCCCGTCGACACCGCTGCCCCGTTCCCCTGACCCGTCGGACCGGCCGTGGCGCCGGTGCGTGGCGTACAGGTTACGGGGCGGCGGTGACGTGCCCGGCCGGTGCCGGCAGCTGTGACAGGGCCGGTACGTACAGGTGGCGCGGGGCCTCAGGCGGACGCCGTCAGGTCACCGCGCCGGGGCATCGCGAAGCCCTCCAGGTCGGCACGGGTCAGGCCGGTCAGCCGGGCCACCTCCCCGATGTCCAGGGCGCCGCAGTCCAGGCCGCGCAGCAGATAGCCGCTGAGGGCCTTGGCGGTGGCGGGCTCGTCCATGACGTCGCCGCCGGAGCGGTTGGCGTAGCGGGTGAGACGGGCGGCTGCCTGCTCGAAGCCCTCGCGGTAGAAGGCGAAGACGGCCGCGTAGCGGGTGGGGATGTGGCCCGGGTGCATGTCCCAGCCCTGGTAGTAGGCGCGGGCCAGGGCGCGGCGGGTGAGGCCGTAGTGCAGGCGCCAGGCGGCGTGCACCTTCTCGGTGGGACCGACGGGCAGGACGTTGGTGGAGCCGTCGCAGACGCGTACGCCCGTGCCGGCCGCGGCGACCTGCATGACGGCCTTGGCGTGGTCGGCCGCGGGGTGGTCGCTGGCCTGGTGGGCGGCGGAGACGCCGAGGCAGGCGCTGTAGTCGAAGGTGCCGTAGTGCAGTCCGGTGGCGCGGCCCTCGGCGGCCTGGATCATGCGGGCCACGGTGGCGGTGCCGTCGGCGGCGAGGATGGACTGGCTGGTCTCGATCTGGATCTCGAAGCCGATCCGGCCGGGTTCGAGGCCGTGGGTCTTCTCGAAGGCGTCCAGCAGCCGGGCCATGGCGGTGACCTGCTCGGCGTAGGTCACCTTGGGCAGGGTGAGGACCAGCCCGGCGGGCAGACCCCCGGCCTCCATCAGGCCGGTGAGGAAGATGTCGAGGGTGCGGATGCCCCGGGCGCGCACGGCCGCTTCCATGCACTTCATGCGGATGCCCATGTAGGGGGTTGCGGTGCCCTCCGCGTAGGCCTCGGCGACGATCCGGGCTGCGCGGGCGGCGGCCTCGTCCTCCTCGGCGTCGGGGCGGTTGCCGTAGCCGTCCTCGAAGTCGACGCGGAGGTCCTCGATCGGTTCGCGTTCCAGCTTGGCGCGCACGCGGGCGTGGACGGGCTCGGCGAGTTCCTCGGGCAGGCCGAGGACGGCGGCGAAGGAGGCGGGGTCGGGGGCGTGCTCGTCGAGGGCGGCGAGGGCCCGGTCGCCCCAGGAGCGGATCGTGTCGGCGGCGAAGGCGTCGCCGGGGACGTAGACCGTGTGCACGGGCTGGCGGGTGCCGGGGTCCCCGGGGTAGCGGCGCTCCAGTTCGGCGTCGACCGGCGCGAGGGAGGCGCTGATCTCCTCGCTGACGGCGCCCGCGAGGCTCGTCGCCACCTTCTCCTGCCGGCCCTGACCCATCCCGAACCCCTCCTGTTTTCCGCTGTACGGAATCAACAATCCGTAGAGCGAAGTTATCGGCCGACCTCCGGCCCGGTCAACACCGTCGTGACATGCGGTTCCCCATCTCAGGCTCCCCGGGGCTGCAGTCCCGCCCCCATCTTCCGTATTCAGCAGGCAACCTTCATCCTGACGTGCGAGGGAGTGGACCACGTGTCGAACGAGGCCGGAGTGACGCGCCGCCACGGGCTCAAGGCGGCGGCCGCCGCCGCTGTCGCAGGACCGCTGCTCACCACAGCGGGCGCCACCCGCTCCGCCACCGCCGGCGAGCACCCGGGGGCCCTGGACGTCATGACGTTCAACGTGCGCTTCGCGACCGTCGTCGACGAGACCCCGCGCTGGTCCGTGCGCCGGCCGGTGATGCGGGAACTGCTCCGCCGCGAGCGACCGCACCTGCTCGGCACCCAGGAAGGGCTCTACCGGCAGGTGCGCATGATCGAGGCGGATCTCGGCGAGCACTACGACTGGATAGGCACCGGACGCGGGGGCGGCAGCAAGGACGAGTTCATGGCGGTCTTCTACGACACGCGCAGACTCGAGCCCCTCGAGTTCGACCACTTCTGGCTGTCCGGCACCCCGTACACGATCGCGTCGAACACGTGGGACGCGGACTGGCTGCGCATGGTGACCTGGGTCCGCTTCGCCGACCTCGCCGCCGGCGGACGGCAGTTCTACGCCCTCAACACCCACCTGGACAGCGTCAGCCAGTACGCCCGGGAACGCTCCGCGCGGCTCATCGGCGAGACGATCGCCGGCTGGGACCGGTCGCTGCCCGTCGTCGTCACCGGCGACTTCAACGCGGAAGCCCACCACAACCGGGTGTACGACCTCATGCTGGAGACCGGGCTGGTCGACGCCTGGGACGCGGCGGCCTCACGGGGCCCCGCGTACGGGACGCACCACCGCTACCGGACGCCCCTGCCCGGCGGGCGGCGCATCGACTGGATCCTCACCAGCCCCGGGGTGACCACGCACTGGGCCGGGATGAACACCTTCAGCCTGGACGGGACCTACCCGAGCGACCATCTGCCGGTGCAGGCCTCGATGACCCTGGGATGAGCAGGGGCCCCCGTGACCGGCCGGTCACGGGGGCCCCTGCTGCCGCCGGGAGGCGATCAGCCCTTGCGGGCCTTGATCTCCTCGGTCAGGGCCGGGACGACGTCGAACAGGTCGCCGACGACGCCGTAGTCGACGAGGTCGAAGATCGGGGCCTCGGCGTCCTTGTTGACCGCGACGATCGTCTTCGAGGTCTGCATGCCGGCACGGTGCTGGATCGCGCCGGAGATGCCGTTGGCGATGTAGAGCTGCGGCGAGACCGACTTGCCGGTCTGGCCGACCTGGTTGGTGTGCGGGTACCAGCCGGCGTCCACCGCGGCACGCGAGGCGCCGACGGCCGCGCCGAGGGAGTCGGCGAGGGCCTCGATGAGCGCGAAGTTCTCCGCGCCGTTCACGCCACGGCCGCCGGAGACCACGATCGCGGCCTCGGTCAGCTCCGGACGGCCCGTGGACTCACGCGGCGTGCGGCCGGTGACCTTGGTGCCGGTGGCCTGCGCGGAGAAGGACACGCTCAGCGCCTCGACGGTGCCGGCGGCCGGGGCGGCCTCCACGGCGGCGCTGTTCGGCTTGACCGTGATGACCGGAGTGCCCTTGGAGACGCGGGACTTGGTGGTGTAGGACGCGGCGAACACCGACTGGGTGGCCACCGGGCCCTCGTCGCCGGCCTCGAGGTCGACGGCGTCGGTGATGATGCCGGAGCCGAGACGCAGCGCCAGGCGGGCGGCGATCTCCTTGCCCTCGGCGGAGGACGGCACCAGCACGGCGGCCGGGGACACGGCCTCGTGGGCGGCCTGCAGGGCGTCCACCTTCGGGACGACCAGGTAGTCGGCGTACTCGGCGGCCTCGTGCGTGAGGACCTTGACCGCGCCGTGCTCGGCGAGGACGGCGGCGGTGTCGCCGGCGCCGTTGCCCAGCGCGACGGCGACCGGCTCGCCGATGCGGCGGGCGAGGGTCAGCAGCTCCAGGGTGGGCTTGCGGACGGCACCGTCCACGTGGTCGACGTAGACGAGAACTTCAGCCATGGGACTTCTTCTCTCCTGCTTGCGAAAGATGAGGGACGGTCGACGGTCGGGCTCAGATGAACTTCTGGCCCGCGAGGAACTCAGCGAGCTGCTTGCCGCCCTCGCCCTCGTCCTTGACGATCGTGCCCGCGGTGCGGGCCGGGCGCTCGGCCGCGCCGTCGACGGCCGTCCAGGAGCCCTCCAGGCCGACCTCCTCCGCCTCGATGTCGAGGTCGGACAGGTCCCAGGACTCCACCGGCTTCTTCTTGGCCGCCATGATGCCCTTGAAGGAGGGGTAGCGCGCCTCGCCCGACTGGTCGGTCACGGAGACGACCGCCGGCAGGGAGGCCTCCAGGTTCTCGGAGGCGGCGTCGCCGTCGCGGCGGCCCTTGACCGTGCCGTCCTCGACCGAGACCTCGGAGAGCAGGGTGACCTGCGGGACGCCCAGCCGCTCGGCGAGCAGCGCGGGGACGACGCCCATGGTGCCGTCGGTGGAGGCCATGCCGGAGATGACCAGGTCGTAACCGGCCTTCTCGATCGCCTTGGCCAGGATCAGGGAGGTGCCGATGGCGTCGGTGCCGTGGATGTCGTCGTCCTCGACGTGGATCGCCTTGTCGGCGCCCATGGACAGCGCCTTGCGCAGGGCGTCCTTGGCGTCCTCGGGGCCCACCGTCAGAACGGTGATCTCCACGTCGTCGTCGGAGTTCTCGGAGATCTGCAGCGCCTGCTCGACCGCGTACTCGTCGAGCTCGGAGAGCAGACCGTCCACGTCGTCCCGGTCGACGGTCAGGTCATCGGCGAAGTGCCGGTCGCCAGTGGCGTCGGGCACGTACTTCACAGTGACAACGATCCTCAAGCTCACGCCGGCTCTCCTACTGCATCGTCATTTCTCGGCTGCCTCTTGCAGGCAGCATAGGCGCCTCAAGCGGCCGATCCCGGTCGGGGCGACCCACGCTCCGAGCGAAATATTACTCGTCAGTACACAGAGTTCGTTCCCGCTAAGCAAGCGCTTTGAACTGTGACCTTCGCAACGCAGCGTAACCGGAACTCGACGGTCGCGCAGCCCGGTGGGGAGCGGCGTTCAGCCGCCGAGCCGGTGGAAGGCGCCCTGGTGGTAGAGCAGGGGGCGGCCGGCGCCCGTGGCGTCTCCGTGCACCACCTCGGCGATGACGAGCCGGTGGTCGCCCGCGGGCACCCGGGCCACGATCCGGCCCACCAGCCAGGCGGACACGCCGTCCAGCACGGGGACGCCCTCGGGGCCTTCGTGCCAGACGGTGGGCGGGGCGAAGCGGTCGGCCCCGCTGCGGGCGAAGGTGGCGGCCAGCTCCTGCTGGTGCTCGCCGAGCACGTGGACGCCGACGTGCCCGGCCTCGGCCAGCGCGGGCCAGCTGGACGCGCCGGTGCCGACACCGAACGAGAACAGGGGCGGCTCGGCGGACACGGAGGTCAGGGAGGTGGCGGTGAAGCCCACCGGACCGTCCTCGCCACGGGCGGTGACGACGGCGACGCCCGCGGCGTGCCGCCGGAACACCGAGCGCAGCAGGCCGGTCGTGGTCAGGAGGTCCGCAGGCATGCGGTCAGGCTGACGATAAATGGCCGGCGCAGTCAAGTTCGTTCCCTGATGTGGGAGATGGCTCACTGACGGTTTCACGGCGCGTCCACCGCCTCGCCCAGCGCGGCGATGACGTCGGCCTTGCGGGGCTGCCCGGCGGCCCTGCGCACCACCCGGCCGCCGGCGTCCAGGACCAGCACGGTCGGCGTCTTGAGGACGTCGAACCGGCGCACGAGGTCCAGGTGGGCCTCGGCGTCGATCTCGACGTGGGCCACGCCCGGGACCAGTCCGGCGACCTCGCCGAGCACCCGCCGGGTGGCGCGGCAGGGCGCGCAGAAGGCGCTGGAGAACTGCACCAGCGTCGCCCGCTCCCCCAGATCGGCGCCCAGGTCCGCCGCATCGAGCCGCTTGCCGTCGTCCCGCCCGCGCACCCGCACTCTCCCGCTCCGCCGCTTGTGCAGCACTCCGAAGGCGCTCGCCGCCGCGAGCACCGCCACGCACACCACCAGTCCGGTCATCACCTGCTGCAAGCGTTCACGAGACCGCAAAGATTCCCGCCCCCACAACGGCGCCCGGCTGCGGAATGCTTGCTTCCCATGGACATCGATGCAAGAGGGCCGCGTTTCGGCGCGGTGGTCACCACCGTCGTGCTGGCGGCCGTCCTGGTGACGGGCAGCGCGTGGCTGCTGGCGTGGCAGACGCTGGCGTTCCTGCTGGGCGCGGCCGGCGGGGTGCGGCGCTCGCCCTACGGCGTGCTGTTCGCCCGCCTCGTGCGGCCCCGGCTCGGGCCGCCGGCCGCGTTCGAGGCGCCCGAGCCGCCGCGCTTCGCCCAGGCGGTCGGGCTGCTGTTCGCCGGACTGGGTCTCGTCGGTTTCACCGTCGGCCCCGAGTGGCTGGGGTTCGCGGCGACCGGCGCGGCGCTCGCGGCGGCCTTCCTCAATGCGGCGTTCGGGTACTGCCTGGGCTGCGAGTTGTACCTGCTCGTGCGGCGCGCGACGGTGCGCGCGGAGTAATGCGGACGTAAAAGCACGAGGTGAGATCGACGGGCGACGTGACGAGAATCTCTCCGGCTGCGGGCACGAGGACTGGCTACCCGGCCGTTCTTCGGGCACCATCTGCGACAAGCCGTAAACCTACGGCTGCGTAACTTGTCCGCTGGGAATCCCTTCCCAGGCAGAGCAGGAAGGGTCCGAACCGCCCATGGCAGAGCTCGTCTACCGTCCCGTCGTCGGCTTCGCCCGCACGCTGTTCAAGGTGTGGGACCTCAAGATCGACTGTCAGGGTTCGGAGAACATCCCGCGCTCGGGCGGCGCCGTACTGGTGAGCAACCACATCAGCTACCTGGACTTCGTCTTCAACGGCCTGGCCGCGCTGCCCCAGAAGCGCCTGGTGCGCTTCATGGCCAAGGAGTCGGTCTTCCGCCACCGGGTCTCCGGCCCGCTGATGCGCGGGATGAAGCACATCCCGGTGGACCGCAAGCAGGGCGAGGCGGCGTACGCGCACGCCCTGGACTCGCTGCGCTCGGGCGAGATCGTCGGGGTGTTCCCCGAGGCGACGATCTCGCCGTCGTTCACGCTGAAGAGCTTCAAGTCCGGCGCCGCGCGCCTGGCGCAGGAGGCCGGCGTACCGCTGATCCCGATGGCGGTGTGGGGCACGCAGCGACTGTGGACCAAGGGCCAGCCGCGCAACTTCAAGCGCAGCCACCTCCCGATCACGATCCGCGTGGGCGAGGCGATCGAGGCCTCCCGCGACAAGTACGCCGGCGCGCTCACCCGGCAGGTGCGCGAGCGCGTGCAGGAGCTGCTGGAGGCTGCCCAGCGCGCCTACCCCGTCCGCCCGAAGGGCCCGGACGACACCTGGTGGATGCCGGCCCACCTCGGGGGCACGGCCCCGACGCCTGAGCAGGTCCGGGCGGCGGAGGCGCACTGACGCCGGGGCGGCCCCGGCTCAGACGCAGGACTCGGGCGCGCGTACGTCGATCGCGGCGCCCGGGCTGAACTTCGCCAGCAGCTCGGCGAGCTCCCGCGCGGCCTCCTGGACCTCGGCGACGGGCAGGGGCGCCATGCTCTCCAGCAGGAAGATGCCGGACGTCGTCCGTTCGGTGAGGCGCGTGCGCGGCCCCTGGCGCCAGTTCCAGCGCCGACAGGTGACGCCCCGGTCGTCGCACCAGACGACCTCGCCCGCGTCGGGGTGCTCGACGGTCTCCTCACCGCCGGCGACGGTCACGAACTCCTCCCCGCCCGTGGCACGGAGCAGGCGCATGCCGCCCTCGATCCGGTCGAGGTCCTCGCCGCCGACCGGGATCAGGTGGGCGACGGACACGGCGTTGTAGAGGTCGACGAGCAGGTTGATGCGGGGCAGCCCGGCGTCGGACAGGGCCCGCTTGGCCAGTGCCTCGGCGGAGTTGCGCGTGCGGGACGGCTTCGAGCCGAAGGCCGTGTACGTCTCGCGCCAGGCGGCCATGTGCGGGTCCTCGTGCGGGGCGCGGCCGTCCAGCCGGGCCGCCAGACGCCGGGCCGATGCGTCCAGCAGGGCCGCACTCGCCTCGGTGCTGGGCCCGTTGACCAGGCCGTGGGCCTCGACGGCGACATGGGTGAAGCCGGGCGCGAGGGCGCGTACGCCGTCCGACACGGTCAGGGTGAGCGTCATGGTGGGGGCCTTGCCTCGGGAGTGCGGTCGGGGCGGTCGGCCGGGTGCCGCTCGCGGGGCGGCCGGGGCGACCACTGCGGTGCAGCATACCGGACCTCAAAGTCCAGTCGACTGGACGCACAGTGCCGTACGACAGCCCCCTCCCGGATACCCGGGACCGCCCACGCCTTCGACACCGAACGCGTCCGCCGCGCCCCTCGGTGAGGTGCGCGGCGGACGTGTGCAGGGACCGCGGGACGGAGGTCCCCGGGTGGTGGCTAGCGGGCCATCTCTTCCTTCAGGGCCGCGAGGAACGCGTCCACGTCGTCCTCGGTCGTGTCGAAGGAGCACATCCAGCGGACGTCGCCCGCGGCCTCGTCCCAGAAGTAGAACCGGAACCGCTGCTGCAGGCGCTCGCTGACGTCGTGCGGCAGCCGGGCGAACACCGCGTTGGCCTGGACCGGGTAGAGGATCTCCACCCCGTGCACCGAGCGCACGCCCTCGGCCAGGCGCTGCGCCATCTCGTTGGCGTGCCGGGCGTTGCGCAGCCACAGGTTCCGGGCGAGCAGGGCCTCCAGCTGCACCGACACGAACCGCATCTTCGAGGCGAGCTGCATGGACAGCTTGCGCAGGTGCTTCATGTGGCGCACGGCGTCCTGGTTGATCACCACGACCGCCTCGCCGAACAGGGCGCCGTTCTTCGTGCCGCCCAGGGACAGCAGGTCGACGCCGGCCGCGTTCGTGAGCGTCCGCAGGGGGACGTCCAGGGTGGCGGCGGCGTTGGCCAGCCGGGAGCCGTCCAGGTGCACCTTCATGCCCAGCGCGTGGGCGTGGTCGCACAGCGCCCGTATCTCGTCGGGCGTGTAGACCGTGCCCAGCTCGGTGGCCTGGGTGATCGACACGACCTGCGGCATCGCGCGGTGCTCGTCGTCCCAGCCGTAGGCCTGCCGGTCGATCAGCTCGGGGGTGAGCTTGCCGTCGGGCGTGGGCACGGTGAGCAGCTTCAGGCCGCCGACGCGCTCGGGTGCGCCGCCCTCGTCGACGTTGATGTGCGCGCTCTCGGCGCAGATCACCGCGCCCCAGCGGTCGGTGACCGCCTGGAGCGCGACGACGTTGGCGCCGGTGCCGTTGAAGACCGGGAACGCCTCGGCCGTGGGGCCGAAGTGGCTGCGCACCAGGTGCTGCAGGTTCTCGGTGTACGCGTCCTCGCCGTAGGCGACCTGGTGCCCGCCGTTGGCCACGGCCAGGGCGGCGAGCACCTCCGGGTGCACGCCGGCGTAGTTGTCGCTGGCGAAACCGCGGGTCTCGGGGTCGTGGTGGCGGCGGGCGTCGGTCTTCGGCGGGTTCACGGCTTCTCGGTGAGCCACAGACGTTTTCCGTTCACTTCGGCGGCGGGCTTGTCCCAGACCTCGGTGATGGCCTCGGCCAGGTCCTTGACGTCGGTGAAGCCCGCGAACTTCGCGTTGGGGCGGTCGGCGCGCATGGCGTCGTGCACCAGTGCCTTCACCACCAGGATCGCAGCCGCCGAGGTCGGGCCCTCGGGGCCCCCGGCCTTGCGGAAGTAGTCGGCCATGGCCAGTGTCCAGGCCTCCGCCGCGGCCTTTCCGGCGGCGTAGGCGGCGTTGCCCGCGGTGGGCCTGCTCGCCCCCGCGGCGCTGATCAGCACGTAGCGTCCGCGGTCGCTGCGCTGCAGCCCCTCGTGGAAGGCGAGGGAGGTGTGCTGCACGGTGCGGACCAGCAGCATCTCCAGGAAGTCCCAGTCGTCGAGGCTGGTCCTGGTGAAGGTCTCGCTGCCGCGCCAGCCGCCGACGAGGTGGACCAGGCCGTCGACGCGGCCGAAGTCCTTCTCGATGCGGTCGGCCCAGTCGCGGGTGGCCTGCAGGTCGAGCAGGTCGACCGTGTCACCGGTGACGGTGGCGCCGCCGGTGGCGTAGCTCGCCGCGTCGACGGCCTCGGCCAGCCGCTCCGGATCGTTGTCGGAGCCGATGACGGTGGCTCCCGCCTCGGCCAGCCTGATCAGCGCGGCCCGGCCGGCGGGCCCGCCCGCTCCGGCCACCGCGATCACCGCACCGCTGAGCGCCCCGTTCCCCGCCATGGTCTTCGCCTCCTGAGCAGTGTTCTCGGTACGCCGATCGCTCACGCGGCGATCCGCTCGGTGCTGTCCGCAGTGATGCCCTTGGTGGAGGCGATCACGTTCTTCAGCTTCTTGGACAGTGCCTCATAGAACATGCTCAGCGGAAACTCGTCCGGAAGCACGTCGTCGACGAGCTTGCGCGGCGGCTGCGTCAGGTCCAGGGCGTCGGGGCCCTTGGCCCACGTGGAGCCCGGGTGCGGGGAGAGGTAGGTGGAGACGAGCTCGTAGCCGGCGAACCAGTGGACGAGCTTGGGGCGGTCGATGCCGTCGCGGTACAGCTGCTCGATCTCGCCGCACAGCTGGTTGGTGACCTGCGGGGCGCGCTCCCAGTCGATGCTGAGCCGGTTGTCGGTCCAGCGGACGACGTCGTGCTTGTGGAGGTAGGCGAAGAGGAGCTGGCCGCCGAGGCCGTCGTAGTTGCGGACCCGCTCGCCGGTGACGGGGAAGCGGAACATGCGGTCGAAGAGGACCGCGACCTGCACGTCCCGGGCCTGCGGGACACCGTCCCGGGCGAGCTTCACGGCCTCCTTGAAGGCGGTGAGGTCGCAGCGCAGCTCCTCCAGGCCGTACATCCAGAACGGCTGGCGCTGCTTGATCATGAACGGGTCGAAGGGCAGGTCGCCGTGGCTGTGGGTGCGGTCGTGGACCATGTCCCACAGGACGAAGGCCTCCTCGCAGCGCTTCTGGTCGTGGACCATCGCGGCCACGTCCTCCGGCAGCTCCAGGCCCAGGATGTCGACGGCGGCGTCGGTGACGCGCCGGAAGCGGGCGGCCTCGCGGTCGCAGAAGATGCCGCCCCAGGTGAACCGCTCCGGGGCCTCGCGCACGGCGATGGTCTCGGGGAACAGGACGGCCGAGTTGGTGTCGTAGCCGGCCGTGAAGTCCTCGAACGTGATGCCGCAGAAGAGCGGGTTGTCGTAGCGGGTGCGCTCCAGCTCGGCCAGCCAGTCCGGCCAGACCATGCGCAGCACGACCGCCTCGAGGTTGCGGTCCGGGTTGCCGTTCTGCGTGTACATCGGGAAGACGACCAGGTGCTGCAGCCCGTCCGCCCGGTTCGCGGCGGGCTGGAAGGCCAGCAGCGAGTCGAGGAAGTCGGGCACCTGGAAACCGCCGTCGGCCCAGCGGGTGAGGTCCTTGGCCAGGGCCTCGTGGTAGGCGGCGTCGTGCGGGAGCAGCGGGGAGAGCTCCTGGACCGCGTCCACGACCTGGCGGACGGCGAGCTCGGCGTCCGCCGCGGCGGGCGCGCCCTCGGCGCCGAAGTCGATCGACCCGTCCTTGGACTGCCAGGGCCGGATCCGCTCCACGGCATCCTTGAGCACGGGCCATGCCGGGTGCTCCACCACCCTGGCCACGGGAGGAACCGTCTCCTCCGAACCCACTTGCACAAGAATTTCCGTCATGTCACACCCTCCACGGGAGAATCTCACGTATGCAGACCGTATACACACGAGGTTCCGTCCAGCAAGGGCCGCCTCGGGAAAATATCCTGCCTCACCCGGGTCTTCACCGCACTTTTTCCTGTCAACCATGCTTCTGCCCATGCCTGGACGGGGCATGCGCGCACCTCTGCGCAGGGGGCCGGTGCAGGCGATACGGTCGAGTGGGCCGCCAGGCCCCCGCAGCCGCCTGTCGACGGAAGGAAGTCGTGTCTTGAACCTCCTCACGATCGGTCACCGCGGAGTCATGGGTGTGGAGCCCGAGAACACCCTCCGGTCCTTCGTCGCCGCCCAGGAGGCGGGGCTCGACGCCATCGAACTGGACCTGCACCTGAGCAAGGACGGCGCGCTGGTCGTCATGCACGACGCGGACGTGGACCGCACCACCGACGGCACGGGGCCGATCGCCGAGAAGACCCTCGCGGAGCTGCGGGCGCTGGACGCGGGACGAGGCGAGCGGGTGCCGGTCTTCGAGGAGGTCCTGGAGGCCGTCCATGCGCCCCTCCAGGCCGAGATCAAGGACGTGCAGGCGGCGCGCGCCCTGGCCGAGGTGATCAACGCGCGCGGGCTGGCCGCCCGGGTGGAGGTGTCCTCGTTCCACGACGAGGCGGTCGCGGAGATCGCCCGCCTGGTGCCGGGCGTGCGCACCGCGCTGGTGGCCAGCCGCTACGGCACCGACGTCGTTGACCGTGCGGTGGCGGTGGGGGCCGCGACGGTCTGCCTGAACATCCGGCGGCTCACCCTGGAGATCGTGGAGCGGGCCCGGGCGGCCGATCTGCGGATCATCGGGTGGGTGGTGAACACGCAGGACCACCTGCGCCTGGTCCGGGCGTTCGGGCTCGACGGCGCGACCACCGACCACCCGGACATCAAGCGCACGGGCCGCTTCACGGCGTAGGGCCGCGGCCCCGGGGCCGGGTGGCTACCCGAGCCGCTTGACCAGCAGCTCGAACTCCAGGTCGTCGCGCTGCGGAAGACCGAACCGCTCGTCGCCGTACGGGAACGGGGTCATCCGGCCCGTGCGGCGGTAGCCGCGCCGCTCGTACCAGGCGATGAGGTCCTCGCGCACGGAGATCACGGTCATCTGCATCTCCGTCACGCCCCAGGCCTCGCGGGCCTGCCGCTCCGCCTCCGCGATGATCAGCTTGCCGAGCCCGGCGCCCTGGAGCGCGGGACTGACCGCGAACATCCCGAAGTAGGCGTGCTCGCCCTGGTGCTCCAGCTGGCAGCAGGCGACGATCCGGCCGTCGCGCTCCACCGCGAGCAGCCTGCTGCCGGGCGACTCGACGACCTCCAGCACGCCCTGCGGATCGGTCCGCTGCCCTTCGAGGATGTCCGCCTCGGTGGTCCACCCGGCCCGGCTGGCCTCGCCCCGGTACGCCGATTCGATCAGCGCGACCAGTTCGTCCACGTCGGTGTCCGTGGCGTCCCGGAAGGTCAGTGCGGTGGTGGCGGTCTCCATGGGCGTGCGTCTCCGTCTTCCTGGCGCGGCTCGGGCAGGGACGAGCGTAACCCCGCCGCCGGGCCGCGCCGCTAGGCTCCGCGGCATGGTGCATGTACTCAGCAGCCGGATCCTGCTCCGCCCCACCGATCCCGAGCGGTCCCGCGCCTTCTACGGGGAGCAGCTGGGCCTCGCCGTGTACCGGGAGTTCGGCACGGGTCCCGAGCGCGGCACGGTCTACTTCCTCGGCGGCGGCTTCCTGGAGGTGTCGGGCCGGGCCGCCTCCCGCACGGAGCCGGCGGTACGGCTGTGGCTGCAGGTGGACGACGCGGCGGCGGCCGAGGCGGAGCTGCGCGCGAAGGGCGTGGAGATCGTGCGGCCCCCGGTGCGTGAGCCGTGGGGGCTGGTCGAGATGTGGATCGCCGACCCGGACGGCACCCCGATCGTGCTGGTCGAGGTACCGGCGGACCACCCGATCCGCCACCGGCCCGGCATCTGAGGCGAGCGGGGCCGGTACTCGACCGCATCCCCTCCGTGGAGGCCGGTGCTCCGCCGGCGTCCCCGGATGGCATCCGCTCCCGGCGGCGGCTTAGCGTGCTGGAGGGGGCCTCCTGCGGAAGGAACGCCATGAAGCTCGACGCACCGGTGACCGGCGGGCCCTGCTGGGCGGAGCTCGGCACGAGCGACCTGGAGGAGGCCCGGCGGTTCTACACGCGCCTGTTCGGCTGGCGGCCGCAGACCGACCCCCGCCAGGAGGCGGGCGGCTACACCGTCGCCCACCTCGGGGACGCGGCCGTCGCCGCCCTCGCTCCCCTCTACCAGCCCTCCCAGCCGGTGGGGTGGAACGTGGCGTTCGCGGTGACGGAGGCGGACGCGGCCGCCCGAGCGGTGACCGAGGCGGGCGGGACGGTGCTGCTGGACCCGGTGGACATGTTCGACGCGGGCCGCTTGGTGGTGGCGGCCGACCCGGGCGGTGCGGTGTTCCAGCTCTGGCAGGCGGGCACCTTCCCGGGCGCCGGGCTGTTCAACGCGCCGGGCACGCTCGGCTGGGTGGAACTCTTCACCCGGGACCCGGAGCAGGCCGTCGCGTTCTACGGCCGCGTGTTCGGCTGGAGCATCCGCGCCTCGGACCGCTACACGCAGTGGGGGCTCGACGGCGCGGACTTCGGCGGCATGGTGACGATGGACGACAAGTTCCCGCCGGAGGTGCCGCCCCACTGGCTGCCCTACTTCGCCGTCGCCGACGTGGACGGGACGACCGCCGTCGTCCAGCGGCACGGCACGGTCCTGATGGTCCCGACGTCCGTCCCCGACGGTCCGCGCATCGCGGTGCTGCGGGATCCGCAGGGCGCGATGTTCGGGGTGTATCCGGCGGAGTACGACTTCTGAGCGAGGCCGGCGGGGGTGCCCTCCCGGCGCCGGTGCCGTCCGGTCCCCGGCAGGGCGGGTACGGTCCCAGCGCCCTGCCCCGGCTTCCCGCCGCTGCGTGCTCCCCTCAGGACCGCAGCGCCCCCAGGCGGCCCTCCAGCTGGCCGAGCAACTCACCCAGCAGAGCGGCGAGTTCCCCTTGCTCGGGGCTGTCCAGGCCCGACAGCGCGGCGGCCTCGTAGGCGAGCTGGGAGGGCAGGACGGCGTCGACCAGGTCGCGGCCGGCGTCGGTGAGGCGGAGGTGGACGACCCGGCGGTCGCGGTCGTCACCACGGCGCTCGACCAGGCCGCGCTCGGAGAGCTGCTTGAGCCGCTTGGTGACGGCGGCACCGGAGGAGAACGTCTCCCGGGCCAGCTCCCCGGGGGTCAGCTCGTGCCCGGTCCGCCGCAGCGCGCCCAGCAGATCGAACTCCGGCCGGCTGAGGCCCGCCCGGCGCAGGGGCGCGTCCTCGGCCTGCTGGAGGAGCGCGGCGCAGCGGTTGATCCGCCCGATGACCTCCATCGGGCCGGTGTCGAGCCCGGGGTGCACCGACCGCCACTGCCGGACGACGGCGGCGACGGTGTCGCCCCGGCGACCGGGGGCCGGACCGCCCCCGCCCTCGTCGGCAGCGCGAGACACTCCCACGGCCTCGCCGCCGGCGGCCTGACCGGCTCCACTCCCGTCGGAAGCGCAAGACTCCCCTGCGGCCCCGACGCCGGGGTCCTCGGCCCCGGACGGCCGTTCCCGGGCAGCGGCCGTGCCTCCTCCGACCCCTTGCCGTGATCCGGCCCCCCGTCCGTTCCCCCGGGGTGACGATCCCTCGGTCGGCGTCATGCCCGTACGTCCTCCGTCTCCGTGCCCGCGCTCCGCTGCGGGAGCAGCCCCTGGCGTCGTGCCGTAGCGGCGAGCGTACGGTGTCCGGACTGCTCGGTGAGCACGACCCTCTCGTGGGGCAGGGCCCGCTGCCACCATTCACCGGCCGCGGCGTCGGCGGCGGCCCGCAGATCGGCCAGGGCCGCCGCGAGCGCGCGGCGGGCCGATTCCAGGGCGGCCGGATCGGGGTCCGGCCCGGCCGGCAGCCGGGCGGCCTCCTCACGGGCCCGGTCGGCGGCCGCCAGGGCGCGCTCCACCCGGTCGCCCGCACGGCGGTCGGTGACCACCACCGCGGCGGCGAAACCGACCAGCGCACCGACGACGGTGTCCACGACGCGCTCCTTCATCAGCTCCCCGGGCGCCTGGTACCCGGCGAACTCCGTGATGAGCAGCGCCATCGGCGTCACGCAGACACTGCCCAGCCAGTAGTTGCGGCTGATGAGCACCTCCGCGCCGAAGCCGAAGGCCAGGCAGCACAGCACGAGGGCGGCAGGGCCGAGGTGGGCCAGCGGCACGACGGCCAGGAAGACGAGGACGCCGGCGACGTTGCCCACCACGCGCTGCACCGCGCGGCCCCAGGTGAGGGTGAGGTTGGCCTGGTAGAGGGAGGCGGCGGTGACCAGCGCCCAGTACGGGCGGCCGATGCCCAGGGCGAGGGAGGCGTACCCGGCGAGGGCGCAGCCGAGCGCCGTGCGGGCCGCGAGCGGGGTCAGGGGGCCCAGGCGGCTCCACAGCGGCCGGGCCGCCGCCGGCCCGAGGAGTTCCTCGGCGGCGGCGGGCGGGAGACCGGCCCGGGGCACGGGCCCGGTGCCGCGCAGTTCGTCGGCCCAGGCGCGCAGCCGGCCGACGTCCGCCTCCGCCGGGGCGGCGAGGGCCACCTCGGCGCGCACGACGAGCCGCGCCAGTGCCCGCCGGGTCCGCGAGGGGGCCTTGGTGGACAGCAGCGACTGCCAGGCCGTCTGCACGGCGGCGTAGCCGGCCGCGCGGGCCCGGTCCGTTTCCGTCCCGGCGGTTGCGGCGCACGCGGCGGCCGCCTTCAGCGCGGCGGCGGTGGCCCGGCGCTCCGGGCCGTGCGGGCGCAGCAGTCCGGGCGCCATGCACACCAGCCAGGCCCAGGCCCCCGTGGCGGCGGCGAGGGCCAGGTGGCCCGGGACCTGGGCGAGGGTCTGCGGCGCGAACAGCGAGGCCGAGGTGACGAACGTGAGGACGACGTTGCCCGGCGGACCGACGCGGGTGGCGTCGCACAGCACCTTCTGCGCGGCCGCGAGCAGCGCTCCGACGGTGACCAGGACGACGGCGCTGCCGGTGACCGAGGCGGCGACCAGGGCGGCGCCGAGACCGCCGAGCATGCCGAGCACCACCCACAGCAGGGCCCGGGCCCGGGCGGCATAGGGCCGGTTGTGGGTGTACAGGGCGCACAGGGACCCGGCCATCGTGTACATCGCCAGGTCGAGCCGCCCGAGCGCCAGGAGCGTCAGGTTGGGCGGTGCCGTCGAGGCCACCACGCTCAGCGCGGGCTTGAACCAGATCTCGGAGGGCCGGCCGAGGCGCAGCACGCCCGCCGGCGGAAGGCGCCGAGGGGCTGTGGCGGAGGGGGTGGTGCTCATGGCGTTCCAGATTAACAGGTGTTTTACTCGCGAAAGATCTGCTCTCACCTGCCGTGCTCCGGGGAATGCTCCCCGTGTACACCCTTGCGCTCGCGTGCGCACCGCCCGGCCCGGGCATCGAATGACCGACCGTCGAACGGGGAGGTACGCGTGCACGGACCGGCATCGTCCGGCTGGCTGCTGGTGGCGCTCTGCGCGGTGACCGGCGCCTACTGCCTGCTGCGGATGCGCGGCGGGGCCGAGGGGGAACGCGGTGCGGCGGGTGGCGAGGCGCTGATGGGCTTCGGGATGGCGGTGATGGCGGTCCCGGCCGCGGTGTTCACACCGCCCGCGTGGGCCTGGCCCGCGTACGCGGTGGTGTTCGGGGCGGCGGGCCTGCACGCGCTGTGGGCCGCGCGGTCCGGCGCGCACCACCTGCACCATCTGGTGGGGGCCGGGGCGATGGTCTACATGTCCGTCGTCATGGCGGGCTCCCCCGCCCACGCGCACGGCGGGGGCGGCTCGGGGGTTCCGCTGCTGACGGGTGCGCTGCTGCTGTACTTCACCGGGTACGTGCTGCTCGCCGGGGTGCGGCTGGTGCCGGTCGCGGCCGTGGCCGGGAGCGGGGGCGCGGGTGCGGCCGGGGGCGGGAGCACGGGTGCGGCCGGGTGGGGCGACCGGCCGGAGCTGGCGCGGGCCTGCCGCCTGTCCATGGGGATGGCGATGGTGGCGATGCTGCTGACGTTGTGACACCGGAGCGTCGCGCCGCTGCGGCCGACGGGGACGGCGGCGCCGCTGCCCGCGGGCGGCACGCCCCGCGCGCTTCGGCCGCCGCTCCCTCCCGGCGCGAGCCCCGGCACCGGGCAGGCGTCCACCCGGCTTCGGCTGTCCCCGCGCGGAGTTCGGGGGACTCGGCCGCTCACCTGGCTCCGACGGCCGGGGTCGGCTCGGGCGGGCTCCCGAGCCCCCGGCGGCACCGGTACCGGCCCGCCGCCCGAACGCGGCGCGGGTCGGTTCCGGCCCGGGGCTGCGGATTTCGTTGCCTGCGTCACTTCGGCCCCACGAGCCGTACCGCTGGGAGGCGCTCCGCTCATAGGCTGCGGCCATGATGCTCCCCGCGGCGCTGCTGCTGCTCGGCGCCCTGACGGCCGTGGTCGCTCCCCGGCTGCTCGCCCGGGCGGACTGGCCGGACCGCGAGCCGGTGGTGGCGCTGTGGGTCTGGCAGTGCGTGGTGGCGGCCGTGCTGATGTGCTGTGCGCTGTCGATGACGCTGAGTGCGGCGGCGGCCTGGCACGCGGTCGGCGGGCACGTCTTCGCGCCGGCGCCCGGCCCGGTCGTCGAGGCCTACGCCCTCGGCACGGCCGGCAACTGGGCGGCGAGCACCGCGGTGGTGCTGGCCTGCGGCGGGTTGTGGAGCGCGGCGATGCTGGTCCGTGAGATCGGCCGGGCGCGTGCCCGGCGCCGCCGCCGCCGCGCCGACCTCCTGGTCCGGGCCCCGCTGATGCCGGGCGAGGTGGCCGTGTCCGGCCGGCTCGTCGTCCTGGAGAGCGAGCGGCCCGACGCCTGGTGGGTGCCCGGCACCCCGGCGCAACTGGTCGTCACCACGGCCGCGTTGCACCGGCTGAAGGGCCGGCAGCTGGACGCCGTCCTGGCCCATGAGCAGGGACACGCCCGCGCCCGGCACGACTGGCTGCTGAACTGCTCCTCGGCCCTCGCGGGCGGCTTCCCGCGGGTGCCGGTGTTCGCCGCCTTCCGCGACGAGATGCACCGCCTGGTCGAACTCGCCGCCGACGACACGGCGTCGCGCCGCTTCGGCCGGCTGACCACGGCCCTGGCCCTGGTCGAACTGAACGAGCACCGGGGCGTGTTCGGCCCCTGCCCGACGCCGCACGCTCATGTTCCGGCCCGGGTGCACCGGTTGCTCACTCCCCCGGACCGCCTGTCCCCCTCGCGGCGGCTGCGGCTGACGGCGGCGGCCGCGCTGGTGCCGGTGGTGCCGGTGCTGGTGGCGTTCGTCCCGGGGCTGCGGGCCCTGGGCTGATCCCGGCCGCGGCGGTTCCGGCCGGGTGGACGAGGGGTGTCCGGGGCGCGTCACCCGGGTGACGGCAGATCGTTCCCGTGCTGGTTTCGGATCCCCGGGTTCGGCGAGTATCGCTGTATGCACCCCTCGTCCGTCGACTCCCCGCCCCGCCCGGAGCACCGCACCACCGCCACGCTCGCGGGTGCCCTGGCCCTGTGCTCGGCCCTGCTGCTGACCCTCGTCGCGGCGAGATGGAGTCCGCTCGTGGCCGCGGACGGCGACATCGCGGCCACCGCGCACCGCTGGGCGGTCGACGAGGGCGGCGTCACTCAGGCGTGCCGCATCCTGACGGACTGGGTCTGGGACCCGTGGACGATGCGGTTGCTGTGCGCGGCCGTCGTCGTGGCGCTGGTGGTGCGGTTCGCGGCGAGATGGACGGCGGTGTGGCTGGCGGTGGCGGTGGCCTGCGGCACGCTGCTGCAGCAGGGTCTGAAGGCGGCCGTGGACCGGCCCCGACCGGTGTGGCCCGACCCGGTCGACTCGGCCCACTACGCGGCCTTCCCCTCCGGGCACGCGATGACCGCCACGGTGGTGTGCGGACTGCTGCTGTGGCTGCTGCACCGCCACGGCGTGACCCGCGCGGTGTGGTGCACGGCCCTGGCCGTCGCCGTCGTCTCCGTCGTGGGGGTCGGCCTGACGCGGATCTGGCTGGGCGTGCACTGGCCGTCGGACGTGGTGGGCGGCTGGCTGCTGGGCGCGACGGTGGTGGCCCTGGCGGTGTGGGCGCACGCCCGGTGGCAGCCGCGGCGGGCGGACGGACAGGACTGAGAACTCCGGGCCCGTGTCCGGCCGGCAGGTCGAGGCCGGGGCCGGCGAGCGGTCCCAGCCACCCCATGGACCGGCTGAAGGCCCGGCGGGAGATCACCGGCTCGCAAAGCGCCCACGACCGACCCTCCGTACTGCCTCGAACCGGCCCCGCACGGCCCGAGCCCCCACCACCGGTGTACCGCAATCGCCACCGGCCGTACGGCGGCGACTCGTAGGATCGCCCCATGAACGCCGTGCTGTTCGACTTCTCCGGGACCCTCTTCCGGGTCGAGTCCGCCGACGCCTGGCTGCGCGGGGTCATGGCGGGACGGGAAGCACCGCTCTCCGAGTCCGAGCTGGCCGCCGCCGCGCGGGCGCTGGAAGCGGTCGGGGCGTTGCCCGGCGGCGGGGATCCGGCGCGCATCCCGGCGGAGCTGGCCGGCACCTGGAGGGTCCGCGACCGCAGCGCCGCCCTGCACCGGGCCGCCTACACCGGGCTGTCCCGCCAGGTCGCGCTGCCCGACCCGGCGCTGCACGACGCGCTGTACGAGCGGCACATGACCCCGGCCGCGTGGGCCCCCTACCCGGACGCCCCGGAGGTGCTGCGGACCCTGCGCGGGCGCGGCATCCCGGTGGGGGTGGTCAGCAACATCGGCTGGGACCTGCGGCCGGTCTTCCGCGAGCACGGCCTGGACCGCTACGTGGACACCTACGTCCTGTCCTTCGAGCACGGCGTCCAGAAGCCCGACCCGCGGCTGTTCGCGACCGCGTGCGAGGCGCTGGGCGCCGACCCCCGCAGGACGCTCATGGTCGGGGACAACCGGGAGGCGGACGGCGGCGCCACGGCTCTGGGCTGCGGGGTGCACTTCGTGGACCACCTGCCGGTGGCCGAGCGGCCCGCCGGGCTGCTGCCCGTGCTGGAGCTGGTGGGCTGAGTCCCGCGGCGCGAAGCCTCGCTCCGCCCGCGGGCCGGGAAGTGGTAGCCCGGGGACACCACCTGGGAGTTCGCACGTCTGCCTCGGACGATCCCCCGCGTCGCCCGAGGCAGACGGCATCGCCGGCCCAGACCGGGCAGGTCTGGCCGGGCGTCCTCCGAGTATAGTTGGCTGGCAGCCAGTCAACGCAGGAGTTACAGGATGTCCCCGCGCAGCGCCTCGGTCAACGAAGAGTTGCGGCGGCGTTCCCGGGAGCGGCTCCTGCAGGCGGCGGTCGAGCTCGTGAGCGAGCGCGGCTACGAGGCCACCACGCTGGGCGACATCGCCGACCGGGCCGGTTCGGCGCGCGGTCTGGTCTCGTACTACTTCCCCGGCAAGCGGCAGCTGGTGCAGTCCGCCGTGCACCGGCTCATGCACCGCACCCTGGAGGAGGCGCTGGAGCGCGAGCCGCGCACCGAGGACGGCCGGGAGCGGATGGCCCGGGCCATCGACGCGATCCTGGGCCTGGCCCGGGACCGGCCGGTGCTGATGCGCCAGCACATGGCGGGGATCCTGGACACCGAGGGCTTCATGCAGTGCCCGGAGCAGCGCCGGCTGGCGGAGCTGCTGCGCGACACGATGGCGCGGCACGGTTCGCGGGACGTCGACCGCGACTACCCGATGATGCGGGCCCTGCTGATGGGGGCGGTGTACGCGGCCCTGGTGCCGGGCGCGCCGATGCCGGTCCCGGTGCTGCGGGCCGAGCTGTTCAAGCGCTACGGGCTCGGCCGGGAGCTGGGGCTCCCGCCGGAGGCCGGGGCCTGCGGCGGGAGCGGCGACGAGGATCTGTCGCGGTTCTTCGCGACCGGGGCCGCACCGCGGTGCGGTCCGCCGGATCAGTCGAAGTAGTCGGGCTGAGTCTGCACGTTGAGCTCACGCTGGTGGACCCGGCGGGCCGGATCCGTGCGCCGGTCGTCGATCTTCAGGACGTCGAAGCCCCGGGCCATCTCGTTCGAGTAGATGTGGCCGTTGTAGTAGTACGCCGACCAGGAACCGCCCGACCTGATCGTGTCGGTGGTCAGCGGACCGCGATCGAAGTACGCGATCTCCCTGGGCTCGTCCGAGTCGGTGAACTCCCAGACGGAGACGCCGCCCTGGTACCAGGCCTGGACCATGATGTCCCTGCCCTTGACCGGGATGAGCGAGCCGTTGTGGGCGACGCAGTTCTCGGTGTCCGCCTGGTGGCGGGGGATCTTGAAGTAGCTGCGGAAGACGAGCTTGCGCTGGTCGCCCTTGCCGACGATGTCGTAGATGCCGTCCGCGCCGCGGTCCGGGCCTATCTCCGCGTTGCAGGTGGCCGCGCCGCCGCCGCCCAGCTCGTCGGTGAAGACGACCTTGTTCGCCCGCTGGTTGAACGTCGCGGAGTGCCAGAACGCGAAGTTCACGTTGTCCTGGACCCGGTCGATGACCCTGGGGTGTTCCGGGTCCTCGATGGAGAACAGGATGCCGTCGCCCATGCAGGCGCCCGCAGCCAGGTCCCTCGACGGGAGCACCGTGATGTCGTGGCAGCCGGTGGTCTTGGAGACGCCCGGGTTGACCGGGCCGCCCGGGTTGCCGCCGCCGTCCGGTCCCTCACCGGGGAACAGCACGGGGAAGCCGACGACCTCGGCCTTCTCGGGGGCGCGGCGCGGCACTTTGATGACGGAGATGCCGTCGTGCGGCGGCTGGCAGTCGGGGTAGGCGGCGTTCGGCGAGTACGAGGAGACGTACACGTAGACGTTGCGGCGCTCGGGCACCAGCGTGTGGGTGTGCGAGCCGCAGGCGGTCTCCACGGCGGCGACGTACCGCGGGTTGCGCTTGTCGCTGATGTCGAAGACCTTCATGCCCTCCCACGAGGACTTCTCGGTCGCCGGCTGGGTGGTGCTGGAGCAACTGCTGTCGCTGCGCGAGGAGTCCGTCGACAGGAACAGCAGGTCGCCGGAGACGGAGATGTCGTTCTGCGAACCGGGGCACAGGACTTGGGCGACGGTCTCCGGCGCCCTGGGGTTGCCGATGTCGAAGATGGTGAAGCCGTCGTAGTTGCCGGCGAACGCGTACCGGCCCTGGAAGGCGAGGTCCGAGTTCGTGCCCTGCAGCACGTCCTTGGGGACGTTGGCCAGGTGCTGGATGTTGTCGGAGTGGACGATCTCGTTCTGGCCGGGTATGTCTCCGCTGCGGATGGCTTCGCGCACCTCGGCCTGGGCGCTCCTAGAGACCTCCTTCGGGGCGGGCGAGGCGTCTCCGGGGTCGGGGGTGGCCCCTGCCGGAGCCGCCGTGAGGAGCGCGGCCAGCAGTCCACCGGCGGCTGCGACGACTCCCAGTCGTCTGCGGCGTGTTCTGCGGTCGTTCAACAGGATCACTGTTTTCCTCCCTGGTTCCGTTCACTGCGGAACGGTTCACGCACCACGCAGTATCGTCTTCGCCATGCACATACCAATAGGGGGCAACAGAATCGCAATGAAGTTTTGCGATCAATGACCCGCGGAAGCGTGCCAGTACGCGGCCGCACCACGAGGTGCGCCCCAACCCGTCCGCCCCAGGAGGTCGTTGTGCTCTACCGTCGTGCGTCCCGTACGTCCCGCGCGTCCGCCGTCACGACGGGGCTGGTCGTCCTGGCGGTGCTCGGCGCGGGGGGATGCGACTCCGGTGGGGACAAGAAGGCGGCGGCGGACGGTCCCGCGGTGATCGCGCCGGGTGAGCCGGGCGAGGCCAACCGCACCCTGTCCGCCGAGGAGGCAGCGGAGACGCGCACGGAGAACGACTCCCCCAACTCCGCCGACGTCTCCTACGTCCGCATGATGATCGAGCACCACGCGCAGGCGCTGGTGATGACCGAACTCGTGCCAAGACGAGCGGAGTCGAAGGACGTCGAGCGCATCGCCGAGCGCATCGCGGCCGGGCAGAAGCCCGAGATCCAGGCCATGAAAGGCTGGCTGAAGTCGTACGGCAAACCGCTGAAGGCCGAACGGCACGACCACGCGGCGATGCCCGGCATGGCGACCGAGGCCCAGCTGAAGAAGCTCCGGGCGGCCGAGGGCCGCGCGTTCGACCGCCTCTTCCTCACCCTGATGACGACCCATCACCAGGGCGCGATCACCATGGCCACGGAAGTGAAGGGGCAGGGCAACAACATCCGCGTCGAGGAGATGGCCGACGAGGTCATCGCGCAGCAGACGAGTGAGATCACGCGGATGCGGAACATGCTCTGACCGCACCGCCGGTGGCGGCCGGGCCGTCGCGGCACGCGGGCCGCCGGAGGGTCAGCGTCTGGCCCGGCGCGCCGGGAGCAGACCCGCGTCCCTGGCCTGGCCGATCAGCCGCAGCGAGGTGCGGCGGCCGTGACCGGTCGCGGACATCACGGCGAGGACCGGGTCGCTTCCGTCCCGCTGGGCCGCGCGGTACTCCCGCGCGACGAGTCGCCGCCCGTCGGCTCCGCGCGGGCGCACCGGCCGGGCGCGGCGGCCCGAGCCGCCCCCCGCGGCCTGGGAGCCGTCGGCGCACGCCTCGGCGACCGCCTCCTCGATCCAGTCGGCGAGCACCGCCAGGTCGTCCAGGGTCAGCGCGGGCTGCGCCCGCACCTCCTCGACGCAGACGCTGCCGCCGGCCACCAGTGCCAGCGCGTCGACACGGGCTCCGTCCGGGAAGGCCAGACGGAACTCGAACCAGCGCGTGGCGCCCTCGCTCTCCCGCACTTCCCACGCGGGGCGCACGGACACCGCACCGTCCGCCGGAGAGCGATCAGAAAGATGAAGAAAGGATGCTTCGAGCACACACGGAACGTAACCGCATGATCACATTCCCTACAGATCGGACACGCGCCCCCGGCCCCGCACTGCACCCTGTCAGCGCAGCCGCAGGCGCGGCTGCGAAAGGCCCGGGCCGCAGGAGCGCGCGAGCCGGAGGAGGACGCCCGCCCGCCTCGCCCGTCAGTCCGCGAGGCGGGCGGCCTGCCGGGTCGCGGCCTCCAGCAGCGCGTCCAGCAGGCCGGGGAACAGGGCCTCCAGGTCGTCGCGCCGCAGTCCGTTCATCTTGGCCGTCCCGCGGTACACCTGCCGGATCACCCCGCTCTCCCGCAGCACGCGGAAGTGGTGGGTCGTCGTCGACTTGGTGACCGGCAGCTCGAAGTGGGAGCAGGACAACTCCCCGCTGGCGGTGGCGAGTTCGCGCACGATCCGCAGCCGCATGGGGTCGGCCAGCGCGTGCAGCACGCCCTCCAGCCGAACCTCGTCCCGCAGGGGGTGCGGCAGATCACGGCTCCTCACGGCGGGCGTCGTCACGGCGGCCTCACTTCCTCGGGAGCTTCCATAGTACGAGAACCATCATAGTTTGACACTCGCCGTACTACGATGGCTATCGTACGAATAGCCCCCGGCCCCGTGACGAATGGAATCCGCCGTGACCCCGCTCTTCGAGCCCTTCACCCTGCGCGATGTGACGATCCCGAACCGCGTGTGGATGCCCCCGATGTGCCAGTACTCGGCCGCACCGGAGGGCCCGGAGGCCGGCGTCCCCACCGACTGGCACTTCGCCCACTACGCCGCCCGCGCGACCGGGGGCACGGGCCTGATCGTGGTCGAGGCCACCGCCGTGTCCCCGGAGGGCCGTATCACGCCGTACGACCTGGGCATCTGGAACGACAGGCAGGTGGAGGCCTTCCGCCGGATCACCCGCTTCCTCGCGAAGCAGGGCACCGTCCCGGCGATCCAGCTCGCCCACGCCGGCCGCAAGGCGTCGACGGAGCGGCCCTGGAAGGGCGGCGCCCCGGTCGGCCCCGAGGCTCACGGGTGGGACTCCGTCGCCCCGAGCGCGCTCGCCTTCGACGAGCGGCACCCGGTCCCGGCCGAACTGACGGCCGGGCAGATCGAGGACCTCGTCGAGCAGTTCGCCGCCGCGGCCCGTCGCGCGCTGGCCGCCGGCTTCGAGATCGCCGAGATCCACGGGGCCCACGGCTACCTGATCAACGAGTTCCTCTCACCGCACTCCAACCACCGCACCGACGCCTACGGCGGCTCCTACGAGAACCGCACCCGCTTCGCGCTCGACGTGGTCGACGCCGTGCGCGCGGTGTGGCCGGACGACAAGCCGCTGTTCTTCCGCGTCTCGGCGACCGACTGGCTCCACGAGGGCGGCTGGACGGCGGACGACACCGTCCGCTTCGCGGGTGACCTGCGCGCCCACGGAGTCGACCTGCTGGACGTCTCCACCGGCGGCAACGCCTCCGGGGTGCGCATCCCCACCGGCCCCGGCTACCAGGTGCCCTTCGCCGCCCGGGTCCGCGACGAGGCGGGCCTTCCGGTCGCCGCCGTCGGCCTGATCACCGAGGCGGAGCAGGCGGAGAAGATCCTGGCCAACGGCGAGGCCGACGCCGTCCTGCTGGGCCGCGAGCTGCTGCGCAACCCCTCCTGGGCCCGGCACGCGGCGCGGGAACTCGGCGGCGAGGTGAGGGTGCCGGACCAGTACCACCGCTCCGTCTGACTCCGCTCCCCCGCATTCACGGCCGAACCGGTCGTGCACGTCGCCTTCCCGGGCGCGACGCGGCCGGTTCGGCGTTCCGCCCGGAGGGCTTCCGCCTCCGCCGCGCCACGCCGGGAACCGATCCGCCGGTCGGTCACGGCTGCCCACGCCCCGACGGCCGGCGTGCGCGTTCCGCCGGATCGCCACCGCCGTGGGCAAGTACTGGGTGACCAAGCGCGGTCCGGCCTTCATGACGCACGGCTGGACGCCGCCGTGACACGGCTGAGGCAGCGGCTCTCGGAGGCGACACGGACGACGGCACGCCGCCTCGTGGAGGAGATGGCCCTGGTGCTCCAGGCCTCCCTGCTGGTGCGGCACGCCCCGCCCGCCGTCGCCGACGCCTTCTGCGCGACCCGGCTCGGCGGCGACTGGGGGCACGCCTTCGGAACACTGCCCGAGGGGGCCGCCCTGGACGCGGTCGTGGCGCCGGCTCTGCCCGGGGACTGACCCACAGTCGGCCAACCAGCACACAGATCGCGCACAGTCACCCCCCGATTCCGCTTCGTTGTCGGTGCCGTGGTGCAGACTCCCCGTCAGTCGGCACTTCGCCTGGGGAGGACAACGTGTTCAGCGGGATCGACGAGGTCGACTGGGCCTCGCTGCGGTACGCGGACGGCAGTGCGCAGGACCTGCCGGGGCTGCTGCGCGCCCTGGCCTCCGCCGACCCCGCCGAGCGGGGAAGCGCGCTCGACGGGATGTACGGCGCCGTGCACCACCGGGGGGACGTGCACGACGCCGCGCTCGCGTGCGTCCCGTTCCTCCTCTCGCTCGCCGTCCGCGAGGAGGTGCCGGACCGGGCGGGCGTGGTGGAACTCCTCGTCAGCATCGGCGACCCCGGCGGTGACGGCGGCGAACTCGCCGCGCGGGCCCGGGCCGCGCTGCGCGCGCGTGCCGAGGTGTTCGTACGGCTCGCGGCGGACACCGACAGCGGCGTGCGCCGCGTCGTGCCGGGGGCGCTCGTGCGGTTCCTCGACGGGCCGGCCCGGGTGCTGACGCTGCTGCGCGAGCGCATCCTCGTGGAACGGGACGACCGGGTGCTGACGGCCCTGGCCGAGGCGCTCGGCCTGTTCGTCCGGCGGTACGGGCACGCGGCGCCGGCCCGGCCCTCGCGGCGGCGCCGGTTCCGCCGGGGCGTCGACCACGGCGCCGAGGCCGTGCGTCTGCTGGAGGCGCTGAGCGGGCCTCCGTACGGTCCGGCCCTGCGGCTCGCCGCACTCGGTCAGCTCGCCGGGTGCGCCCCCGAGCGGCTGCCCTCCGACCTCGTCCCGGTCGCCGTCGGGCTGCTCAGGGAGAGATCCGGGCGCCGGGCCGCGACGGGATGTGCCTGCGGGGGGCCCGGCCCCGAGACCCTCGCCGGACGGCTGCGCCGGCTGCGTCCGTCCGACGAGGAGGGCTCCCGGCTGCTGCGCACCCTGCACGCCGGGCTCGGCAGCCGCGTGGCCGACCGGGCCGAGCTGCTGTGCGGGCAGTTGACCAGCCCCGATCCCCTCGACCGGTGCAACGGGGTGTGGATGGCGGCCGGGTTCGTCCGGGAGTGGCGCGACGGCCACGAGCGGCCGGTCGCCCTCATCGGTGCCCAACTCGGCTCCGCCGAGGACCGGTTGCACGACGCCGCGGTGACCGTCCTGGCGGAGCTCCACGCCCTCGCCGCACCCGCCGCCGACCGGCTCCACGCCTTGGTGACGTCCCGTCCCGAGTACCGGACACGGCACGGCGAGCGGGGCACCCCGGCCCTGGGCGGTGCGCTCAAGGCCCTGGCCGCAGCCGGGGACGCGCGGGCCGTGCCGGTGCTCGCCGACGTGCTGGCCGGCCCGGTCGTGCCGCACGAACTGGGCCGGGTGGTGCCCCACCTGGGCCGGGCGGCCGCACCGCTGGCACCGGCCCTGCGCCGACGGCTCGCCCGCGTACCGCTCGACGGGGCCTGCGTCCATGAGCAGGCCGTCCCCCTGCTGTCCGCACTCGGGGCCCTGGGCGACGTCCCGTCCCTGCCGTCCGTACTGCGGCTGCTGCGCGGCATGCCGCAGCGGACGCGGGGCCGTGACGCCGTCATGGACGCGGCCCTCCGCGCCCTGGGTGCCTTCGGCGGCGGCGCGCGCGAGGCGATACCGGACCTCAGGGCGTTGCTCGGAGGCAGCGCCGCGGTCGCCGCCGCCGAGGCGCTGTGGCAGGTGTCGGGGGACGCGGACGCGGTGGTGCCGACGCTGCTGCGGGAGGCGGCGGGGCCGGGGAGGGACCGGCGGCGCCGCGCGGCGGCCGTCCTCGCCCGGCTCGGATCGGCGGCGCGCCCGGCCCTGCCGGTGCTGCGCCGGATGGCCGGCTCCGGTGATCCGGCGGACCGCGCGCCGGCGGCGTGCGCGGTGTGGCGGACGACCGGGGAACCGGACGAGGTCCTGCCGGTCCTCCGGGCTCTCTGGACCGGCCATCCGCACACGCGGCCGGAGATCGCGGGCTGCGCCGCCGCCCTGGGGCCCGGGGGCGCCCCCCTGCACGACCTCCTCCGCGCGGAACTCACATCCCCCCGGCGGCACCGGGCCGACCTGGCAGGCAGCCGGGCCCTCCACGAGGACCTGGTGCTGCTGCGGCTGTGCGGGCAGGCGCTCGAGGGCGGCGGCTGAGGTGTCCCGGTGGCGCTCCGGGGGCGTGGCGCGGCGCCGGCTGTCCCGTCCGGCCCTCATCCCGTCGTGCGGCCCCACATCGGGCCGAAGCGGGCCCATTCGGCGTCCCAGGAGTCGATGCGGCGGCGCTCCAGGCGGCGGCTCACCGCACCGCCGAAGAGCAGCGGCACGGTCGCGGCGCAGACGCCCGCCGCCCCGCCGGTCAGCACCGCCCGCAGGCGCGCCTGGGACGCGGTCAGCGGCCGGGTCGCCTGGCGGCCCTCCAGGTCCGTCCACACGCTGACGGGCGCCCCCGCCGGAGTTCCCGCCGGGACCCGGATCTGACCGGTCCGTGAGGAGCCGTCGGGCGCCGTCCACCGCGCGGTCGCCCAGACCTGGTCGGCGCGGGAGGAGGATCCGCTGTCCCGGACCGCCGCACCGGGGGCCCGCTCGGCGAGGTGGGCCACGACAGGGCGCCATTCCGCATGTTCGCGGGCGAGCCCTTCCTCGACCGAGCGGCAGACCGTGGTCGCGGCGAGCACTCCGGCGGCGGCGGTGAGCAGCCAGACGCCCAGCAGGACCCAGGCCTCCAGCCTGTCGGCCCGGCGCTTGAGCGGATTGCGGCGCCAGCGCCACAGCCACACCGTCGGACCACGCAACGCCATCGAAGGCACCTCCTCGCCGGCGGCCGGCCGGGCCGCCGCCCTCCCATACGCGCGGGGACCGTCCGGTGCTCACTGCACGTACCCGCGGTGCGGATAGCGTGCGGACCGGACCGGTGCCGTACCGGCCGCGACACCCCGTTGACCTGCGCCGGAACCGGGTCCGGAGGTGACTGTCAGTGGTCGGGTGCAGACTGGCCGGTGTCGGAGGAGAAGGCGTCGACGACGACGCCGCGGAGGTGATCGGCATGACCGAGGTACTGCTCGCCGTGGGCACGCGCAAGGGCCTGTTCATCGGGCGCCGCCGGGACGGCGGGGCGTGGGAGTTCGACGAGAGTCCCTACTTCAACGCGCAGGCCGTGTACTCGGTCGCCATCGACACCCGCACCGCGTCCCCGCGGCTGCTGGCGGGCGGCGACAGCGCGCACTGGGGACCGTCCGTGTTCCACTCCGACGACCTGGGCCGGACCTGGACCGAACCGGCCCGGCCGGCCGTCAGGTTCCCCAAGGACACCGGGGCTTCCCTGGAGCGGGTGTGGCAGCTGCACCCGGCCGCGGCCGAACCCGATGTGGTGTACGCGGGCACGGAACCGGCCGCGCTGTACCGCTCGGAGGACCGCGGCGAGACCTTCGACCTGGTGCGGCCGCTGTGGGAGCACCCGACGCGCTCGAAGTGGGTGCCGGGCGGCGGCGGTGAAGGACTGCACACGGTCCTCACCGACGCCCGCGACCCGAGAGCGGTGACGGTGGCAGTCTCGACCGCCGGAGTCTTCCGCACCCTGGACGGCGGCACGAGCTGGACGCCCTCCAACTCCGGTGTGTCGGCGGTGTTCCTGCCCGACCCGAACCCGGAGTTCGGCCAGTGCGTGCACAAGGTCGCGCGGGACGCGGCGGACCCGGACCGGCTGTACCTCCAGAACCACTGGGGGGTGTACCGCAGCGACGACGCGGGCGCCCACTGGACGGACATCGGCGAGGGCCTGCCGTCCACGTTCGGCTTCGCCGCGGCGGCCCACCCGCACCGGGGCGACACGGCGTACGTGTTCCCCATCAACGCCGACGCCGACCGGGTCCCGGCGGACCGTCGCTGCCGGGTCTACCGGACGGCGGACGCGGGCAAGAGCTGGGAGCCGTTGTCGGCGGGCCTGCCCCAGGACGACCACTACGGCACGGTGCTGCGCGACGCGCTGTGCACGGACGACGCCGACCCGGCGGGCGTCTACTTCGGCAACCGCAACGGCGAGGTGTTCGCCTCGGCGGACGACGGGGACAGCTGGCAGCAGCTGGCCTCGCACCTGCCGGACGTGCTGTGCGTGCGCGCGGCGGTCGTCGGCTGAGCAGAAACACGGGCCGCTCCGATCCGGAAGGCCCCGCCCGGATCTGCGAGGGATCGCGGATGGCGACGGGGCCGCGGGCGGGCCGGCAGGACCGCGGGCGGGCCGGCAGGTTACGGCAGCCGCCAGTCGACCGGCTGGCCGCCCAGCTTCACCAGGAGGTCGTTGGCCCGGCTGAAGGGGCGCGAGCCGAAGAAGCCGCGGTCCGCCGACATCGGTGAGGGGTGGGCCGACTCGATCGCCGGGAGGTCGCCCAGCAGGGGCCGCAGGTTGCGGGCGTCGCGGCCCCACAGGATCGACACCAGCGGCTTGCCGCGCGCGGCCAGCGCCCGGATCGCCTGCTCGGTGACCTCCTCCCAGCCCTTGCCGCGGTGCGCGCCCGGTTTGCGCGGCGCGGTGGTGAGGGCCCGGTTGAGCAGCAGGACGCCCTGCCGGGTCCACGGCGTCAGGTCGCCGTTGGACGGGCGGGGCAGGCCGAGGTCGGAGTGCATCTCGCGGAAGATGTTCTCCAGGCTCCCCGGCAGCGAGCGCACCTCGGGCGCCACGGCGAAGCTCAGCCCGATGGCCATCCCCGGTGTGGGGTAGGGGTCCTGGCCGACGATCAGGACGCGGACGTCGTCGAAGGGTTGCTGGAAGGCGCGCAGGACGTTCGCGCCGGCCGGCAGGTAGGTCCGGCCCGCCGCTATCTCGGCGCGCAGGAAGTCGCCCATGGCGGCGATGCGTTCGGCCGCGGGTTCCAGGGCCTTCGCCCAGCCTGCTTCGACAAGTTCGTGCAACGGTCGTGGTGCCACGACGCGTCACTCTACTGGCAGACGCGAGGCACTGGCGCCCGCCACCGGTCGTCCCCCCACGGCCGCGCTCGCGCCGCTAGTCTTCCTCCCCGTCGAGGTCGTGGACCCGGACCGGGCGGAACGCGCGGCCGGACCGCCGTGAAGGAGGGATCGTGTCGCGTCCCGTGGACTCCGGGTTCCTCGCCGTGGACTCCGGTGGATCCGGACTCCGGGTGGTGGTGGGGACCGCCGAGCGCGGACCGCTGGCCCGGCGGGCCTCCGCCGAACCCGTCCGCACCGGCGCGAAGGGCATCGATCCCGAGCACTTCATGGCGCAACTCCTCCCTCTCGTGCGGGCGTCGGCGGCGGAGGCCGGACCGGTCCGGCTGACCGCCGCCGTCGTGGGCGCCGCCGGGCTGGCCACCCTGGGCGAGGCCCTGCGTGCGGAGCTGCCGGGCGCTCTGGCGCGGGAGCTGGGTGTGCGGCGGGTGGCACTGGCCGCCGACGCGGTGACGGCGTACGCGGGGGCCCTCGGTGCCCGTCCGGGCGCCGTCGTCGCCGGAGGTACCGGCCTGATCGCGATCGGTACGGATCTGACCGGCTGGCGCCGGGCGGACGGCTGGGGACACCTGCTGGGCGACTGCGGGGGCGGGGCCTGGATCGGGCGGGCCGGGCTGGAGGCGGCGCTGCGCGCCCACGACGGCCGGGAGGGCGGTTCGGCCCGGTTGCTGGCCTGTGCCCAGGAGGCGTTCGGACCCGCGCCGGGGCTGCCCGGCGCGCTGTACCCGCGCCCCGACCGGCCCGCCGTCCTCGCGTCGTTCGCGCCCCGCGTGGCGGGCTGCGCGGACGAGGACCCGGTCGCGGCGGGCATCCTGCGTGCGGCGGCGCGGCACATGGCCGACTCCGCGGCAGCCGTGTGCCCGCCGGGCGGGGAGCCGTGCGTGGCCGCCACGGGCGGCCTGTTCAAGCTGGGCGAGGCACTTCTCGGACCGCTGGACGAGGAGCTGGCGCGGCGGCTGCCGCGGGCACGCCGGGTGCCCGCCGAGGGGGACCCCCTGCACGGCGCGGTGCGCCTGGCGGCCGAGTTGAGCGCCGGCGCCCTCGCCCTGCCGGGTGACGAGACCATGCTCAGCGTCACCACTCTGACGGGCGATTGACCCCTTCACACCCGAACCGTACGCAAGCCATCCGACAAAACGGGACGGATACCGCTCACCTGCACCCTCCCCGAACAGGGGAGCCCAGGAAGCCAGTAACATGCGACGCCATGAGTTCCCCCACTGGGCCCGCGTCCGGCCTGCCAGTACGAATGCCGCGCCCCCGCCAGCCCGGACGGCACCGCCGCCCCGAGCCGCTGGTGGCTCCCGAGGGCGCGCCCGCGCTCGTCCTCGCGGTCCCGGGCACGCCCAGCAGCGCCACGCGTGGGCTCGCCGAGGAGGTCGTGAGCATCGCGCGCTCCGAGCTGCCCGGCCTGGACGCCCGTATCGGGTACCTGGACGGGGACAACGAGGAGTTCCCGACCCTGCAGTCGGTCCTCACGTACGCCGCCGAGGAGCGCACCGCCCGCTTCGAGCAGGCGCGTGCCGCGGGTCTGGACGTGCGGGAGCCGGACGGGCCGGTCGCCGTCGTGGTGCCGCTGCTCGCCGGTCCGGACAGCGCGCTGCTGCGCCGGGTCCGTCAGGCCGTGATGGAGAGCCGTATCGCCGCCGAGCTGACGGACGTGCTCGGTCCGCACCCGCTGCTCGCCGAGGCGCTGCACGTGCGGCTGTCGGAGGCCGGTCTGGCGCGTGCCGACCGTGCCCGGCTGTTCACGGTGGCGACCGCCGCCGACGGCATCGTCCTGGCGTCCGTGGGCGGTGACGAGGCGGTGCAGGCGGCCGGGATCACCGGCATGCTGCTCGCCGCCCGCCTGGCCGTGCCGGTGATGGCGGCGGCCCTGGACCAGGAGGGTTCCATCGCGTCCGTGGCCGAGCAGCTGCGCTCCTCCGGCTCGCAGCAGCTGGCCCTCGCGCCCTACCTGATCGGCCCGGAGATCGAGCCGGGGCTGGTCGAGGAGGCCGCGAAGGAGGCCGGGTGTTCCGCCTCGGAGTCGCTCGGCGCCTACCCGGCGATCGGGAAGCTGGCCCTCGCGAAGTACACGACGGCCCTGGGCATCACGCCGCAGCAGGCGCAGAGCACCCCGGCGCGCTGACCCGCGCCGTCGAATCGCACGACTGAAGGCCCGCTCCGCTCCGGAGCGGGCCTTCGCCATGGTGCGCGTCCTCCCCGTTCGCGCGGGAGGCTCCTGGACGCCGGCGGTCAGCCGATGATCACGCAGGACGCCGCCGGGAGCGCGATGGAGCCGGCGAGGTGCGGGACGCCCGTGTCCGGGTCCACCGTGAACCAGGTGACGTCGCCCGAGCGCTCGTGGGCGACGTACAGGTGGCGGCCGTGGGCCGTGAGGGCGCGCGGCCAGTGCCCCCCGCAGGGAACCGTGGTGAGCAGCCGCAGGCCCTCGTCCTCCACGGCGAGTACGGACAGGACGTCCTCACCGCGGGTGGCGGTCCACACGAAGCGGCCGTCGGACGACACGGCGATGCCCGACGGGTAGGCGTCGCCCTCCGGCACGCCGGGCAGGACCCCGGTCTCCGCGAGGGGTGTCAGCACGCCCCCCTCCGCGTCCCAGCGGCAGGCGGTGACGGACGGGCTCAGCTCGTTGACGACGTACGCGCGCGTGCCGTCCGGGTGGAAGGCCAGATGGCGGGGCCCGGAGCCGGACCCGAGCGCGGTCTCCCGGTGCAGGACCGGGACACCGTCGGTCAGGGCGCACACCCGGACCGAGTCGGTGCCGAGGTCGACGCTGACGGCCCAGCGTCCGCTCGGGTCGGACTGGACCTGGTGGGCGTGCGGTTGCCGTTGGCGGTCCGGGTGCGGGCCGGAGCCGGTGTGCCGGATCGCGCCCGACGCCGTCCCGGCGAGGGCGCCGTCGGGACGCAGGGGGACGGCGGTGACGCCGCCGGAGCCGTAGTCGGCGGTGAGGACGTGCCCGGCGTACAGGCCGAGGTGGGTCGGCCCGTCCCCGACCCGGACGGCCGGCCCGGCCGGCTCGGGCTTGTCGCCGCCCAGCCGGTACGCCGCCACCGCGCCCTCAAAGGTCTCGCTGACCGCGTAGAGGAGGTCGCCGCCGGGCGAGAGGGCCAGGTAGGACGGGTCGGGGACGGCGTCGAAGCTGCTCAGGACGGTGAGCGCGCCGCTGTGGGCGTCGACCTCCGCGGTGACGAGGCCGGGACCGCCGGCCGTCGTGAACGATCCGATGTACGCCCGTCCGCCGTCCGCCACCGCTGTCCCCTCTCGTCCCCGAGCCGTCCGGAAGGACCGCGCAGCCGATCATGCGCGGTCTAGACCAACGGGTCAAGAGTGCCCGGGGAGCCGTCAGGCCCCGACCAGTGGGGAGCCCGAGGGGGCGCGCAGGGGCCGGGAGAGCTCGGCGAGAGCCCGCTCCAGGCCGTGCAGATGGGCCAGCGCGGGCTCCGCGACGGACGCCTCGTCCGCGTCGAGGGCGATGTCCCGGCCCTCGGTGAGTGCCTCGACCGCGTTCTCCACGCGCCGGCAGGCCGCGGCCAGGCGGGCGTCGTGGGAGGCCTCCGGGTCGGCGGCCACGGCGACCAGGCCGCGGATCTCCCGGGCGCAGTCGTCGAGGAGATGCAGCACGTGCCGGGCCCGGCGCTTGCGCCCGAGGACCGGATTGAGCGGGTGCACCAGCGGGGCGACCGAGAGCCGCACCCGGGCGAGGAGCTGCTCCAGCTCCGCCACCCGCGGGGTGGGGTCGGCCTCCGGTACGCCCGCCAGGCGCCGGGCCGTCTCGGTGGCGCAGGCGTGCACACAGCCCAGGGCGCGGCGGATCCAGGCGTCGGTGACGCTGTGGGTGGTGACCGGCAGCACGAGGATCACGGCCAGGACCGCGCCCAGCGCCCCGACCACGGTCTCGGCGAGGCGCAGGGCGAGCAGACCGGGGCCGAGCACCCCGAGGAGGCCGTACAGCAGCCCGGCGAGGAGCGTCACCCAGAGCATCATCCAGGTGTAGGAGACGGCCGCCGTGTAGAAGATGCCGAAGACGCAGAGGGCGGCGAGCAGCGCGGTGGCGACCGGTTCCCCGTGGACGGGCACGGCGATCAGCAGGCCGAGGCCGATCCCGATGACCGTGCCGAGCAGCCGCCGGAAGCCGCGCACCAGGGTCTCGCCGCGCGAGGTGGTGTTGACGAAGATCCACCAGGTGGCGCCGACGGCCCAGTACCAGCGCTGACCGGACACCAGCTGCCCCACGATCAGGGCGAAGCCGGCGCCCGCGGTCGCCTGGACCGCCTGGCGGGTGGTGACGCGGGCCAGCCCGGTGCCGCCCGGCGGGGCGGGCGGGACGGGCAGGGGCAGCCGGCGCTCGTAGCACCACAGGCCGAAGCGCACCGCGGCGGCGGCCAGGACGGACAGCAGGACCGCGGCGTACAGCTCGGGAAGCTGGCCGGTCGTGGCGTGCAGGAACTGCGCCACGAAGAAGTTCATGAAGGCGAACACGCCGAGGCTGTGACCGCGCGGGCCCCACCGGCGCGCGTACACCCCCGCGCCGACCACGGCGAGGAAGGTGAGGTCCCGGGCGACCGGGTGGTCGTGGAGTACGGCCGCCGCCGTGAGGACGGGCAGTCCGACGAGGGGCAGCAGCGCGGTGGTGACGGCCTGGCCGCGGACGGTGGCGTCGGTGACGGTGAACAGGGCGAGCAGCGCGGCGAGGCCGCCGGTGACGGCGCCCGTGAGGGAATGCCCGGCGAAGCCGCACAGGGCGACCGCCAGCGTGATACCGAGCACCGCGCGCGTGGCGAACCGCAACCGCGTCCGCCCCGGATCCGGAGCCGTGAACACCCTCTTCAGCACCGCTTACCGCCCCCTTCGTCAGCGCGTGTCGCGCAGGCATGAAAAAGGCGCCGCGGGGGTCCGCAGCGCCATCGACTCACCTATAGGAGCATCCCTGTCGCCACTGGCTCAACTCGCTGCTTCTAGACTGGGCCATTGGTACAGCCGTGGCGGTGCGGGAACGGCCACGGCAGAGCCATCGGACGAGGAGGACGTGCCATGCCCGTGGACGAGCTCGACACCCGCATCCTGCGGCTGCTGCTGGAGCAGCCGCGCACCAGTGTGCGCGAGTACGCCCGGATCCTCGGGGTGGCCCGGGGCACGCTCCAGGCGCGGCTCGACCGGCTGGAGCGGAACGGCGTGATCACCGGCACCGCGCCGGCCCTCTCCCCCGCCGCGCTCGGGCATCCGGTGCTGGCGTTCGTGCACGTCGAGGTCACCCAGGGGCATCTCGACGAGGTGGGCGACGAGCTGGCGGCCGTGCCGGAGATCGTCGAGGCGTTCTCGATCACGGGTGGCGGAGACCTGCTGGCCCGGGTCGTGGCGCGGGACAACGCCCACCTGGAGGACGTCGTCCAGAAGCTGATCAGCATGCCCGGGGTCGTGCGCACCCGCACGGAGGTCGCCCTGCGCGAGCGCGTCGCGCACCGGCTGCTTCCCCTGGTCGAGTCGATCGGGCGGTCCGCCCGCGGCTGACCTCGCGAGGCCTGCGGACGAGCCTGCGAGGCGTGAGCCTGCGAGGCGTGCGGACGGCGTCCGCGCTCGCGCACGACCTCCCGAAGCCCCGCGGACGGCCTCGGAGAGCATGGCGAACGGCCTCTGAGAGCATGGCGGCATGAGCGGGCTCCGGGGTACTTCGGTCATCTTCGATCTCGACGGCACGCTGGTGGACAGCGAGCCGAACTACTTCGAGGCCGGCCGGCAGACCCTCGCCGCCTACGGCGTGCCGGACTTCACGTGGAAGGACCACGAGCGGTACGTCGGCATCAGCACCCGGGAGACCGTCGCGGACTGGAAGGACCGGTACGCCCTGCCGGCCACCGTGGAGGAACTGCTCGCCGCGACGAACCGGCGCTACCTGGAACTGGCCCGCAGCGGCACCCGCGCCTACCCGGAGATGCGCGGTTTCGTGGAGCTCCTGGCCGCCGACGGTGTGCCCATGGCCGTCGCCTCGGGCTCCTCGCCGGAGGCCGTCGCGGCGGTGCTGACCGGCACCGGGCTCGACGCGCACCTGCGCACGGCGGTCTCCGCCGACGAGGTCGCGCACGGCAAGCCCGCACCCGACGTCTTCCTGGAGGCGGCCCGCCGCCTCGGCGCCTCCCCGGCCGACTGCGTCGTCCTGGAGGACGCCGCGCCGGGCGCCGCCGCCGCGCACGCGGCCGGCATGCGCTGCATCGCCGTGCCGTACGTCCCGGCGCAGGCGGACTCCCCGGAGTTCGCCACGGCCGGCCTCCTCCTCCGGGGCGGACAGCGGGAGTTCACGGCGCGCACCGCGTACGACTGGCTCGTGGAGTCGGCCGCCCTCTCCTGACGACCGCGCGAACGTACGAAATTTTTTGCGGCGGAGCTGATTGTTTCGCCTCCGCCGTCCGTACCTCCTGGTGTTGGGCCGTTCATCTCCAGGAGGCACGATGCGCATCTCGCGCAGCACGGCAGGAACCGCGTTCGTGGG
The DNA here is from genome assembly GCF_042878735.1 of Streptomyces sp. NPDC003456. Taxonomy (NCBI): domain Bacteria; kingdom Bacillati; phylum Actinomycetota; class Actinomycetes; order Kitasatosporales; family Streptomycetaceae; genus Streptomyces; species Streptomyces sp. NPDC003456. The sequence goes on along the minus strand of NZ_JBIAOK010000002.1, from coordinate 224,327 downwards.
CGGTGCGATGATCCTTACGCTCACCGCGCTCGCCTATCCCAGCATGCTGGGCGTGCAGAACACGGCCGCCAGCCAGGACCGCATCATCGCGAACACCCAGTGGGGCCCGCTGACCGAGGCCGACCGCGACTTCGTGGTCCGCGTGCGTGCGGCCGGGCTGTGGGAGTACCCGCTGGGGCAGATGGCGATGGAGAAGGGCACGACGCCGGCGATGAAGGAGGTCGCCAAGCACCTGCTGGTGGGACACGGCCGCCTCGACGCGTCGTGCCGCAAGCTCGGCACGGACCTGGGCATCACGCTGCCGAACGAGCCCTCCCCGCAGCAGCAGCAGTTCGTGGCGACGGCGGAGGGCGCCAGCGGCAAGGAGTTCGACTCCACGGCGGTGACGATCATGCGCGTCGCGCACGGCAGCATCTTCCCGGCCGTCGCCAAGATCCGTGCGACCACCCGGAACAGCCTGGTGCGGGAACTCGCCGACCAGACCAACGACACCGTGCTCGACCACATCACCATCCTGGAGAAGACCGGCCTGGTCAATCACGAGCAGGTGGCCTTCCAGATCACCGCCCCGGCGAAGCTGCCGCAGGACCAGACGACGCCCCCGCCGCCGCAGGCGGGTGCGCCGGTCCGGGTGCTGCCGGTCCCCGAGAACCTGAAGGACTTCCAGACGGTCGCCCCGAATCCGTCCTTCGCGCCGCAGCCGTCCCCCACGGCGGGCTGAGCGGGAGCGGCGGCGGGCATCCCCTGCGGGCGGGGGTGGTCGGCGGGTGTCCCGTCCGGCTGCGACCCGGCGGCCACCCGGTCCGGGCCCGGGACCGGTTCACCTGCCCTGGCGCGCCCCTGCCTCGGGCCGGATCACCCCGGGCGGCGGGACGAGCCCGGCCCGCCCAGGTGCGCTTCGCACGGGCTCGGACCGGTCGTCCCGCGGCCGGTCACCGCCCGTTCCTCCTGCGTCACGAGCGCCGGCGGGGCTTGCCGCGCCTGCCGCCGCCCTTGCCGGTGCCTCCCCCGGCTTTCCGGGTGCCTCCGCCGCCCTTCGCGGTTCCGCCCTTCGCGGCTCCGCCGCTGCCGCTCCCGCGGCGGTTCGCGCCGCTCGGCCGTCCGGCTGCCGCCGGCTTCCGCCGTGCCCCGTCCTGGTCCGCGCGCCGGGACTTGTCCTGGTCCTGGGGCTGCGTACGGCCCCGCGTGCTGTTGACCGTCCGGCCGCGGACGATGCCGATGAAGTCCTCGATCAGGTCCGTCTTCGCCTCCTCGGGCCAGGCCAGGGCCACGCTCGACGCGGGCGCGTCCTTCAGGGGGCGGTGCGTGAGGTCCTTGCGGTGGTGGAGCCGGGCCAGCGACAGGGGGACGACCAGAACGCCGATGCCGGCCGCGACCAGTTCGATCGCGTCGGCCGTGGTGGCGGGCCGTTCGAGGGCGGGCCGTCCGGGCAGGCCGTGCTCCCAGTCGAGGACGTCGTCCAGGGGGTGCAGCACGATGTCGTCGATCAGATCCTCCGGCGCGACCTCGTCGACGGCCGTGACCAGGTGGTCCTTGGGCACGACGACGACCGTCTGCTCGGTGTAGAGGGGGATCGCGCTGAAGAACGCCCGGTCCACCGGCAGCCGCACGAGGCCCGCGTCGGCGTCACCCTCGCGCAGCCGCCCGTCCGCGTCCGGCGCGGGTACCTGCGTGAGCGTCAGCGGGACACCGGGGTGCCGCTCGCTCCAGACGCGTACCCACTTGTCGGGCATCACCCCGGGTACGTAGGCGAGCCGGAACGAGGGAGACGCAGCCGAGTCTGTCACCCGGCCAGGTTACCGGCCCAGGTCAGCGGCCGTGACGGACGGAAGGCTCCCGGCCGGCCCCGCGCGGTGGCCGTGGTCGGCGGCCGGCCGCACGCTCGATACGCTGGACGGCATGACGTCGCACCAGAGCACCCAGACGATGAAGCCCGCCACCGCGGCGAAGAAGCTGGGTGTGTACCTCGAGGCCACCCCCGCCGAGTTCCGGGAGGGTGTCGTCTCACGCGCCGAGCTGAACGAGCTCCAGGCGAACCCGCCTCAGTGGCTGCAGGAGTTGCGGCGCACCGGCCCGCACCCCCGCCCCGTCGTGGCGGCCAAGCTGGGCGTCTCCATCGCGGGCCTGGCCCGCGGCGGCGTCACCGAGCCGCTCACCACCGAGCAGATCGAGGCGCTGAAGCAGGAGAACCCCGAGTGGCTCCAGCGGGAGCGCGCGACCCAGGCGGAGGTCCGCAAGGAGGCGGCCCGCATCAAGAAGAAGAACGCCGAGCGCGGCTGACCCGGCCCCGTTCCGCACGATCCTGCACGGCCCCGCCCGGTTTCCCCGGTCGGGGCCGTCGCCGTGCCGGCCGGACCCGGTGCGGCGCCGGTGCGGCGCCCGTCCGACCCGAGGCGGGCCGACCGGACCCGATGCGGTGCCGACCGGACACGGTGCCGTGCCGGCCGGACCCGATGCCGTGCCGGTCCGGATCGTGGCGACGAGTGCACGGAGTTGACCGGCACCTTTGCGGATCGCGCCCGCTGCCGTTCGCTTCCGACCGCTGTCCGCACCACCCGAACGCCAGGCCGCGCCACCCCTTCCGGGCCGTAGAAGTATCTACCAGCATGGCTACGGCCGGGCGGGACGCGGAGCACCGCGGGCCTCCCGGCCCGTGTCCCGCGCGCCCGCGGGCGCGGTGCCGCCGACTGTGCCCGGGGTGAGCATGCGCAGCGTCATGTGGAAACAAGCCGTCGAATGGCTCGCCGCGGCCGCCACGGACCCCCAGGCGTGCAAGCGGGAGTGGGACTACGGCGCGGGCACCATGCTCGTGGAGGCCGGGCGGTATTGGGACGTGCTCAGTGTTCCCGACCGGCTGGGGCTGATCGCGCTGGACATCCTGTGGCGCGACCCGCTGAGCCTGCCCGGCCCGACCCTGGTCGACTCGGCCGCGCGCAGGGTGGGGTTCTTCCTGCCGCCCGACCCGGTCAGCGAGTGGGTCGGTGACGGAGTCCGGCACGTGGGCCGGGGTTCCTGGATCGCCGTGCCGCCGCCGTACCGGCCCGCCGGACGGCTGGAGTGGCTCGTCCCGCCGGACGGCTCCGGCGCGCTGCACGCACCCGGCACCCTCGAAGCGGCCCTGCGGGAGGCCACCGGCACCCTCGCCGTGCTGGCTCCCGTCAGCGCGGAGCCGGTGGTGACGGACGGCTGGTGACGACGGCACCCTGCCGGACTGCTCGACCGGGGCAGGCGCATCCGGTAACACTGACCTGACACCGGGACGACGGTACGACGGCGGGGAGAGGCCATGTCACAGCGCCCTGACCTCCGACAGCGCAGGAGTGTGCTGGAGCACGAGTGGTCACGCTGGGTGCCGCGGCTGAGCGTCCCGGGGGCACGTCCGGGCGGCAGCGCGGCCCTGCGGCACGAGGTGACGGAGTCCTGGGCGCGTTCCCTGAGCAGTGTCGACCCGGGCCGGGACAGCGCCCCGGTCGCCGACGGCGGGGCGGTGCACCAGCGGTGGACGTCCTCGCCGCTGTACGGGCCGGTCTCCGGCCTCGCCGGGGAGCTGCGCAGCATCGCCGAGGACGCCGGGTTCGTCACGGCCGTCACCGACGAGTCCGGCACCATCCTGTGGACGTGCGGCGGCCCGGCCATGCGGCGGCAGGCCGAGCGGGTCAACTTCGCCCCCGGCGGCCGCTGGGACGAGCAGGCGATGGGCACCAACGCGCTCTCCCTCGCGCTGCGCACCGGCCGTCCCAGCTCCGTCTTCTCCGCCGAGCACCTGGTGTCCGCCCTGCACGGCTGGGTCTGCTACTGCGCGCCGGTGCACGCTCCCGACGGCCGGGTCCTCGGCGTGCTGGACCTCTCCACCACCTGGGACCGCTCGCACCCGCTGGCGATGTCGACCGTCCGGAGCCTGGTGACCACCGTCGAGGCCCGCCTGACGACCGAGCCGCACCGGCCCGGCCGGCTGCGGATCAGCTGCCTGGGTGCCGAGCGCGTCGTACAGGGAGGGCGCCGACTCGCCCTGCGGCCGCGCCAGTTGGAGATCCTCACCCTGCTCGCGCTGGAGCCGGACGGCTTCACGGCCGAACGGCTGCGCGCCGCGCTCTACGGGGACCGTCCGGTCACGTCCTCCACCTTCAAGGCGGAGATCTCCCATCTGCGCCGGGCCCTGGGCGGCGGCGTCTCCGCCCGGCGCTACGCCCTGACGGTCCCCGTGGCCTGCGACGCCGTCGAGGTGCTGCGTGCGCTGGAGGAAGGCGACACGGACGCCGCGCTGCGCCGCTACGGCGGTCCGCTCCTGCCCCGCTCCGAGGCGCCCGGCATCGAGGAGTGGCGCACCCGCCTGGAGGTGGCCGTGCGGGAGGCCGTACTGGCGAGCCACCGCCCGGAGCACGCCCTGCGCTACGGCGAACGGGCCCCGTACGACACGGAGATACACGAGCACGCGCTCGACCTCCTGGGGCCGCGGGACACCCGGCGTGCGATCGCAGCGGGCCGGCTGACGGCGGCCCTGCGCGACTGACCGTCCGCCGGGCGGCCGGTGCTCCGGCGCACCAACCTTGCGCCAACCTCCCGGGAGCACAGTGGGCGGCGTCCCGACGGCACGGACCGTCGCCCGCCCTTCACCGAGGAGAGCCGCCATGGTGTACGCGCAGCCCGGAACGGACGGCAGCATCGTCACCTTCGCCCGCCGCTACGACAACTTCATCGGCGGCGACTGGACAGCGCCCGTCGAGGGCCGCTACTTCGAGAACCCGACTCCCGTGACCGGCAAGGTGTTCTGCGAGGTCGCCCGCTCCACCGCGGCCGACGTCGACCTCGCCCTGGACGCGGCGCACCGGGCGGCCGACGCGTGGGGCCGCACCTCCACCGCCGAGCGCGCGAGGGTGCTCAACCGGATCGCGGACCGCATCGAGGAGAACCTGGAGAGGATCGCCGTCGCGGAGACCTGGGAGAACGGCAAGCCGGTCCGTGAGACCCTGGCCGCCGACATCCCCCTGGCCGTCGACCACTTCCGGTACTTCGCCGGTGTGGTCCGCGCCCAGGAGGGCAGCATCGCGGAGATCGACGCCGACACGGTCGCCTACCACTTCCACGAACCGCTGGGCGTGGTCGGGCAGATCATCCCCTGGAACTTCCCGATCCTCATGGCCGCCTGGAAGCTGGCACCCGCGCTGGCCGCCGGGAACTGCGTCGTCATCAAGCCGGCCGAGCAGACGCCGGTGAGCCTGCTCTACGTCGTCGACCTGATCGCCGACCTGCTCCCGCCCGGCGTGCTCAACGTCGTCAACGGCTTCGGCGTCGAGGCGGGCAAACCGCTGGCCTCCAGCCCCCGGGTGGCGAAGGTGGCGTTCACCGGGGAGACCACGACCGGGCGCCTGATCATGCAGTACGCCAGCGAGAACATCATCCCGGTGACGCTGGAACTGGGCGGCAAGAGCCCGAACATCTTCCTGCCGGACGTCACGGCCGCCGACGACGACTTCCTGGACAAGGCGGTCGAGGGCTTCGTGATGTTCGCCCTCAACCAGGGCGAGGTCTGCACCTGCCCGTCCCGCGCGCTGATCCCCTCGTCGATCTACGACGACTTCATGGCCCGCTGCGTCGCCCGCACCGAGGCCATCGTCGGCGGCGACCCGCTGGACCCGGCCACCATGATCGGGGCGCAGGCGAGCAACGACCAGTACGAGAAGATCCTCTCCTACCTGGACATCGGCCGGAAGGAGGGCGCCGAGGTCGTCACCGGCGGCAACCCCCGGACCGTGCCCGGCCTGGAGGGCGGTTACTACATCGAGCCGACCGTCTTCCGCGGCACCAACGACATGCGCATCTTCCAGGAGGAGATCTTCGGCCCGGTGGTGTCGGTCACGACGTACGACTCGGTCGACGAGGCTCTCAAGATCGCCAACGACACCCTCTACGGGCTGGGCGCCGGTGTCTGGAGCCGCGACGGCAACACCGCCTACCGCCTGGGCCGCGAGATCAAGGCGGGCCGCGTGTGGACCAACTGCTACCACGCGTACCCGGCGCACGCGGCGTTCGGCGGCTACAAGAAGTCCGGCATCGGACGCGAGACGCACAAGATGATGCTGGACCACTACCAGCAGACGAAGAACCTGCTGGTGTCCTACTCGCCGAAGAAGCTGGGCTTCTTCTAGGCCTGACGCAAGGCCTGATGCTGGGCCGGGAGCAGGGCTGAGGCGGTCTGCAGCGCGGACTGCCGGGTCGCCCGGCGGCACGCACCGTGGTGCGCCGGGCAACCCGGGCCGGGTGGGTCAGGTGCGGGTCCAGCGCTGGTTGCCGCCGCCGGAGCAGGAGTACAGCTGGATCAGGGTGCCGTTGGCGGTGCCGGCCGAGACGGCGTCGAGGCAGAGGCCGGACTGGACGCCGACGATGGTTCCGTCGGAGTTCAGGCGCCACTTCTGGTTGTCGCCGCCCCAGCAGCCGTAGATCTGGACCTTGGCGCCGTTGCCGGTGCCGGCGGCGTCCAGGCACTTGTTGCCGTAGACCCTGAGCTCTCCGGCGTCGGTGTACGCCCACTGCTGGTTGGTGCCGCTGTGGCAGTCCCACAGCTGGAGCTGGGTGCCGTCGGTGGTGCTGGTGCCGGGCACGTCCAGGCAGCGGCCGGACGCGGCGTTCTTGATCTGCCCGGAGCCCGTGGGGGGCGTCGTCGAGCCGCCGTTGAGGGCGTTGAGGACGGCGGTGTAGGCGGGCTTCTTGCTGCCGTCGCCGTTGAACAGCAGCGGCGTGTCACCCGAACGCCACGAGTCGGTGTCGCGCACGCCCCAGACGGTGATGCCGAGGCAGCGCGGGACGGCCAGGCAGTCGTTGGTCACACTCGCGTAGGTGGAGGCGGGGGCGCCCTGGATGTCGAGTTCGGTCACGGCGACGTCGACGCCGAGGGCGGCGAAACTCTGCAGAGTGGTGCGGAAGTTGCTGTTGTAGGGGCTGCCGCTGTTGAAGTGCGCCTGGAAGCCCACGCAGTCGATCGGTACGCCGCGCTGCTTGAAGTCACGGACCATGTTGTACACGCCCTGGGTCTTGGCCCAGGTCCAGTTCTCGATGTTGTAGTCGTTGTAGCAGAGCTTGGCCGCCGGGTCCGCGGCGCGTGCGGTGCGGAAGGCGACCTCGATCCAGTCGTTGCCGGTGCGCTGCAGGTTGGAGTCGCGCCGGGCTCCCGAACTGCCGTCGGCGAACGCCTCGTTCACGACGTCCCACTGGGCGATCCGGCCCTTGTAGTGGGCCATCACGCCGTTGATGTGGTCGATCATCGCCTGGCGCAGCTGGCTGCCGCCGAGGCTCTGCATCCAGCCCGGCTGCTGGGAGTGCCACGCCAGCGTGTGGCCGCGGACCTGCTTGCCGTTCTGCACCGCCCAGTTGAACACGCGGTCGGCGGCGGTGAAGTTGAACTGTCCGCGCTGCGGTTCGGTGGCGTCGATCTTCATCTCGTTCTCGGCCGTCACCGAGTTGAACTCGCGGGACGCGATCGACGTGTAGGCGGAGTCGCCCAGTTTGCCCGAGGCGATGGCGGTGCCGAAGTAGCGGCCGCTCTGCGCCGCCGCGGCGCCGAGCGTGCTTTCCGCGGCGTGCGCGGGCGGCGGCGCGATCAGTGCGGCGACCGCGCACAGGACACCGACGACCAGCGCCGGCAGCAACCGGCGGATCGTCCGGCGGGCGGTTCCGGGTAGGGCGTACAAGCCCATGGCTGTGCCTCCAGAGTAGAGATCACGGACGGTCGGGTGCGCAGGGAAGGCCTCGCTCGACAGGGCTGCTCAGGCCCCTCCGTTCGCCATGTTCGACATGTCGAACAGTGGCCGGGTCTTCGGAGGGAAGAGTGCGGGATTGACAGTGGCTCGTCAACACCTGAGTCCAGAGAAAGTTTCTACTTCTTCTTCGAAACATTCGAAGGGCCCTTGCACAGCGATTGTTTGCGGACACATCGGTGCCGGGCCTTGACCGGCGCACCGCTGATTCCTAGCTTGTGCCGTCGATGATGCGAGGATCGATCGAAACTTTCGACAGTGCCCGAGGAGGCCCTCCGATGTGGTTCCGCCCCCCGTTACCGGTCCGTCCGAGGCGTCTGATCGCCGTCCTCACGCCCCTGTTGCTCGCGGCCGCCTTCCTCGGCGCCCAGCCCGCCCGTGCGGCGGCCGTGGACCCGGGCGCCTCCTACGTGCTGGTCAACCGCAACAGCGGCAAGGCCCTGGACGTCCACAACCTGGCGACCGGCGACGGCGCCCGCATCACCCAGTGGACCAGGAACGACCAGAACCAGCAGCAGTGGCGGTTCGTCGACTCCGGCGGTGGCTGGTACCGCGTCATGTCCCGTCACTCGGGCAAGGTGCTCGACGTCCACAACTGGTCCACCGCGAACGGCGGATCGATCGTCCAGTGGACCGACGTGAACGCCGCCAACCAGCAGTGGCGGCTGGCCGACAGCTCGGACGGCTACGTGCGGCTCATCTCGCGCCACAGCGGCAAGGCCCTCGAAGTGCAGGGCGGCTCCACCGCCGACAACGCGAACATCGTCCAGTACGACGACTGGGGCGGCGCCAACCAGCAATGGCAGCTCGTCAAGGTCGGAACCGGCGACGGGCCCGGCACGTGCGATCTCCCGGCCGCCTACCGCTGGAGCTCGACGGGCGCCCTGGCGCAGCCCAGGCAGGGGTGGGTCTCACTGAAGGACTTCACCGTCGCCCCCTACAACGGCAGGCAGCTCGTCTACGCGACCACGCACGACACGGGGACGCGGTGGGGCTCGATGAACTTCGGCCCGTTCGGCGACTGGTCCGAGATGGCGTCGGCCGGCCAGAACGCGATGGCGAACTCGGCCGTCGCGCCCACGCTCTTCCACTTCGCGCCGAAGAACATCTGGGTGCTGGCCTATCAGTGGGGCCGGACGGCCTTCTCCTACCGGACGTCGAGCGACCCGGCCGACCCCAACGGCTGGTCGTCCGAGCAGGTGCTCTTCTCCGGCAGCATCACGGGCTCCGGCACGGGGCCCATCGACCAGACGCTCATCGGCGACGGCACGAACATGTACCTGTTCTTCGCCGGTGACAACGGCAAGATCTACCGGGCCGGCATGCCGATCGGGAACTTCCCGGGCAGCTTCGGCTCGACCTCCACCGTGGTCATGAGCGACACGACGAACAACCTGTTCGAGGCCCCGCAGGTCTACAAGCTGCAGGGCCAGAACCGCTACCTCATGATCGTCGAGGCGATCGGCTCGCAGGGCCGCTACTTCCGCTCGTTCACGGCCACCAGCCTGAACGGCTCCTGGACGCCCCAGGCCGCGACCGAGAGCAACCCCTTCGCCGGCAAGGCCAACAGCGGCGCCACCTGGACGAACGACATCAGCCACGGCGAACTGATCCGCACGAGCGCCGACCAGACCATGACCGTCGACCCCTGCCACCTGCAACTGCTCTACCAGGGCCGCAGTCCGGCCTCGGGCGGCGACTACGGCCTGCTGCCCTACCGTCCGGGTCTGCTGACCCTGCGTTCCGCCGCCGTTCGCTGACGGCCGCGTCCCGGGGCGGCGGGACACCCGGGGCCGCACGGGCCCCGGCGTCCCGTCGCCCTCCGCCCCTCCACCGCATCCGGTCGGTGATCCACGGCGGAAGTCCTCCGGAGTCACAGCTCGACGAGCGGTCCGGAGGCGACGTATGGAATTGAGAGGTGCGCGGATCCTGGTGCCGGGAGCGACCGGGGAGATCGGTGGGGCACTCGCCCTGCGACTGCACTCCCTGGGTGCCCGTACGGCCCTCGCCGGCCGCGATCCGCACGCGCTCACCCGTGTGGCGGCGGCCTGCGCGGGTGCTCCTTCCCGGACGTTCGAGGCCTGGGACCTCGACTCCTGCGCCCGGACCGTCGACTGGGCGGCCCACGAGCTGGGCGGCCTGGACGGTGTCGTGGTGTGCGTCGGCGTCGCCGCCTTCGGGCCGGTGCGGGAGGTCGGCGACGCGGTCGGCGAGCACCTGGCGGCCGTCAACGCGCTGGCGCCCATGGCGTTCCTGCGCGCCGCCACGGCCCACGTCCGCGAGGGCGGGGTGCTCGCGGCAGTCACCGGGACGGTCGCCGAGGCGGCACCGGCACGGATGGCGGACTACGCGGCGGCCAAGGCGGCACTGGCCACCTGGCTGACGGCCGTCCGGCGGGAGCAGCGGCGCACGGGCGTGACCGTCCTGGAGATCGGACTGCCCCACATGGACACGGGGTTCGCCGGCCGTGCCGTCGCCGGTCAGGCGCCGCCGCTGTCGCGGGGGATGCCGGTCGAGCGGGCCGTGGACGCGATCGTCGAGGCACTGTCGACGGGGGCCGTCTACGTGCGCCCGCGTGCTGGCGCGGCGCTCGACGTGGTCCGGTAGCGCGGTATGCAGAGGAGACGTCTCCCCTCCGAGCTGCCGGCCCGTCCCACGTGGTCCTCCCGCTCGGCCGAGGCCCTGACCCCCCTTGCTCCCCGGCCGGTGCGGCACGTGCTGTTCCGGCAGCGCTGGCACGACCTGGTCTTCCTGCACTGGCCCGCCGACCCCGCCGAGGTGGCGCCGCTCCTGCCGCCCGGAACCGTGCCCGACCTGCACGAGGGCCGCACCTACGTCGGCCTGGTCTTCTTCCGCATGCAGGACCTCGCCTTCGGCCGCACCCCGCCGCTGCCCTTCCTCGGCACGTTCGACGAGGTCAACGTCCGCCTGTACAGCCGCGACGCGCTGGGCCGGCGCGGGGTGGTCTTCCGCTCCCTCGACTGCGACAGGCTGCTGCCGGTGCTGACGGCCCGTGCCGCGTTCGGACTGCCGTACCGGTGGTCCCGTATCCGCAGGCGCTGGTTCGAGGACCGGCTGCTGTACACCACCGAGCGGCGCGGACCGGCGGGCGCGGGGGCCCGGGTCTGGGTGGAGGTGGCGGGAACGCCGGCGGCAGCCGGTCCGCTGGAGCAGTTCCTCACCTGCCGGTGGGGCCTGCACGAGCGGTTCCTGGGGCGTACCTACTACCTGCCCAACGCCCACCCGGCCTGGTCGTTCCGCACGTGCTCCCTGCTGGGCTGGGACGACGGCCTCACGGCCGCCGCGGGAGTGTCCCGCCCGCGCGGGGAGCCCGTCAGCGTCCTCTACTCCCCCGGTCTCCCGGTGCGGTTCGGCCCGCCGGAGGCACTCCCCGGCTCCGGTGGGCCGTTCGGATGACCACGGCGGGGGCCGCGGTCATCCGCCGGGCACCTGCCGGTCCATCGCGGTCAGCAGCTCCGCCGCGGCCCACCGCGGCCCCCGTGCGCGTACGGCTGCGGCCAGAGCCCGCAGGTTCGGGGCGGCGGTGCTCCACACCGTCTCCAGGGCCGCCGGGACGTCCGACGGTTTCAGGTCGTTCGGATCGAGCACCAGCCCCGCTCCCGCGCGCTCGGCGTCCCGGGCCACGGCGAACTGGTCGCTGGAGAACGGCAGGACCAGCGCCGGCACACCCGCCCGCAGGCACTCGGTGAAGGAGTTGCCGCCGCCGTGGTGCACCATGGCGTCCACCTGCTCCAGCAGCGCCCGTTGCGGGACCTGGGGCAGGACGAGGACCCGCTCGTCCGCGAGGTCGGCCAGCGCCCCGGCCCGCTCGCCGGCCGCCACCACGACGGACACGTCCGGCAGGCCCTCGAGGACACCCGTGGCCACGGAACGCAGGACGTCGTCGCGCGCGGACAGAAACGTGCCGAGGGCGATCAGCACCACCCGCTCGCCCGCCGCGCGCAGGGCGTCGAGGCGGGTCCGCCATCGCGCGTCCAGGGGCTCCGGGTCGGCCGCCATGTGCCCGGCGAACAGACGGGCGGGTCCCGGCGGCGGCAGTGGCAGCCACGGCAGGTCCGGATAGGCGTGGACGACGGCGTGCGGTGAGCTCAGGGCGAAGGCCCGGCCCGGGGCCGGCCGGGAGGGCGCGTGGCGGCGGGCGAACTCCGCGAACAGGCCGGTGAAGGCCGTGTCGTTGCGCCGGGCGGCGTACCGCAGTTCGGCCAGCCGGTCCGGAGCGGGCTGCAGAGCCTCCGGCCAGTCGTACGGGACGCCGAACCAGGCGTCGGGGCCGGACAGCACATAGCTGGGATGGCCGGGGCAGAACGTGGCGTAGGGCAGGCCCAGGCAGTGCAGGGCGAGTGTGACCGGGTAGCTGAGCTGGTCCACCACGTACCAGTCGGGGCGCAGCCGCCGGTCCGCCGCGCGCAGCGCGTCGAGCACGCCGTCCGGGTCGGCGAGCATGTCCGCGTGCCGGTGGCGGGCCTGGGTGAGCAGGGTGGCCACGGCCCCCTCCCGGGTGGCGTCGAGGAACTCCCGCAGACGGGCCGCCTCCCGCGCGTCCTGCTCGGTCGCCTCGGCCACCCCCGTGTTGGCGTTGCGGGTCACGGACAGCGGTACGAACTCCACCGCCGCCCGCCGCGCCAGGTGCTCGAACGCCGGCGCACACGCGAAGAAGACCTCCGCGCCGAGGTCGCGCAGAGCGCCGGCCAGGACCGACAGGGGCTGTGCGTGGGACAGGAACGGGGGGCTGACGACGACGACACGTGGCATGCCGACCCTTCGGTGGGAGGCCCCCGCCCGGATGCGGGGGCCGGCGCGACGGGCGCACCGCGGCCGTGTCCGGCCGCCCGGCCCCCGGGGTGGTCACCGCGGGCTGCGAGGTGCATCCGCCGGGCCTGCACCTCGGGAAACACCCTCGTCGGAGCCGTATCGAGACAGGAGAGCGCGTGGCCACCCCCGCCTTCGCAGCCACCTCGGCGACCCCTGGGCCGGGCACGCCGTCGCCCCCCTCCCCGGGGGACGGTGACGCCCTGGTGGCGGCCCGAACCGCCTTCTTCGACGGCTCCGGATGGAGCGCGCACGGCGCGGGAGCGCGAGCCGGCTGGCGCCCGCCCGGCAGGCCGGGCGAACTGCTGCGGCTGCTGGAGGCGGAGTACGGACTCCGCCCCCGTCGCGTGCCGCCCGCAGACGTGCTCGGGCTCGGCCACGAGGACGCGGCCGTCGCCGGTCTGCGGCGCGCGGCCCGCCTGGGCGTGCCGCTGACGCCGGAGGCGCTGCTGGCCCACCGCGGCGGCACCCCGTGGCTGACGGCCGCGCAGAGCGAGCTGTGGCCGGAGTCGGTGCGCTGGCACGGCCCCCGGCACGCGGAGGACGTTCTGCGCACCCTGCTCACCGGGACGTGCGGCGAACCGGCCGTCAGCCAGTGGCTGGACCTCGCCGTGGCCGCCGGTCTGCGTCCCCTCACGGCGGCCGAGGCCGCGCGCATCGCGCAGCCCGGCGCGGACCGGTCCGTGCGCCACTCCGTGTGGCGCTACCTGCACACGCTGCCCGGCGGACCGGAACACCTGCCCGCCCCTTCCACGGCCGAAGACGTGTACGAGCGGATGCTGCTGGCCCCGCCGGTGCTCCTGCCCGGCCCGACAGCCGGCGGACGGACGGGCGTGCTGGTGGGCCAGAGCATGCTGCTGGGCGGGCTGGACACGCCCGGGCAGGGGCTGAGCGGCGGACTGTCCGTGCTGCTCGGCGGGCTGGGCGACCGGCTGGCCGGGACGGACGGGATCGCCGGTGTCCTGACGATCGTGACCGCCGGCCGGCAGGACCTGGCGCGGGACGGCCGGCTCGTCCTCGAACGGGGCCCGGGTCACCTGGTGCTGCGGCTGCCCCTGGACGCACCGGTCGCACCGGCCCCGGCCGAGATGCACCGCCATCGCCCCGCACTCGCGTGGTGGGCGACCCGGCTCCTCACGGGCCTGCCCCGGCTGGTGGACGTCGTGCACGTGAGGTACGCGGACGACGGCAGCCTGGCGCTCGCCGACGCCGCCGAACGTCTCGGCGCCGCCCTGGTCTTCACGGCCACGCCCGACCCCCACCGCGGACTCGCCGAGCGCCACGCGGACCCCGCTCCGGCCGACCCGGGGGCGGCGGAGGCCCTGCGGCACGATCTGCACCGGGTGTTCGTCGCCGACCGTCTCGTGGAGCGGGCGGACACGGTCGTCGGCATCCCCGGACGCGGCGGCACCCGGGACCTCGTCCGGCACTTCCCGGGACTCGGCAGGCTCAACGAGGGGGCCGGGCCCGCCGCGCCGCCCGAGGGCATCGCCCCGTACCGGCCCGCACCCGACGAGAGCGAGCGCCGGCAGGAGGCGCTGGCGGCGCTCTACGGCGGCGGGGGACGCTCCGACGCCCTGGACGACGCCGACCGCGGGCTGCCCGTGCTGCTGTGCGTGGGCCGGCTGCACCCCGTCAAGCAGCAGGACCTGCTGGTGCGGGCGTGGCTGTCGGCGGGCGCGTACCGCACCACCGCACTGGTGCTGGTCGGCGGCAGCGCGGCCGGCGCGACGCCCGCCGAGGACGACATGCGGCGCCGCATCGACGCGCTGCTGGAGGCCGTCCCGCACGCGTCCCGGCGGCTGGCCCGATTGCCCGCGCTGCCCAATGCCGAGGTGCGCCGGCTGGAACGGGCCCTGGGGCAGCGCACGGCGGACGCGGCCACCTGGTACGTGTGCCCCAGCGTGAAGGAGGAGTTCGGTATCGCGGTGCTGGAGGCGATGGACGCCGGTCTGCCCGTCGCCGGGCCCCGGCGCGGCGGGGTGGCGCACTACCTCCGGGACGGGGTCGAGGGCCTTCTGATGGACACCTCCGGCCCGGCCGGGCTGATCGAGGGCCTGTCGCGCATCGCGAGCACGTCGCAGGAGGACCGGCGCCGTTACGCGGAGGCGGGACGGCAGTTGGTGGCGGAGCGGTTCTCGGTGGGCCGCATGGCCGACGCACTGGCCGCGGAATACGTGGCGCTGCGCGGGCGGTGACACCCGGGTTCACGGTGGGCGGGAAAGTGGCCGGACCCGTGTCACGCATGACCCGGTCCACCGTTCCGCCCAGGGTGCTGTCGGCGCCGAGCGGATGAGCACGGCGCCGTGGAGGTCGGTGCACAGGACGCGCTCGACGACGGCGTGGTATCCGCCGTCGAGGCGCCGATGGCGCCGACGCGCGCCGGGGTCAGCCCAGTTGGCCGTCCAGCCACTGCAGGACGTCCGGCGTCACCGGGTCGGTCAGGTCGGCGAACTCCTCGTGCTTCTTCAGGTACTTGGCCACATAGGGGCAGACCGGAACGATCCGCTTGCCGGAGGCGCGCACGTCGGCGAGCGCGCGGCCGACCAGTTCGGAGGCCAGGCCGCGGCCGGCGAAGGCGTCGTCGATCTCGGTGTGGAAGAAGACGCGCTGCTCACCGCGGTCGCGGTAGGCCGTCAGCCCGGCGCGCCGGCCGTCGACGTGGATCTCGTACCGCTGCCGCTCGTCGACGCGCTGCACGGCGGGGGCGGTGGAGGACTCACTCATGGAAAGCCTTTCGTACGGAAGTCGGTGGCCGGGGTCAGGGGCGCCGGGGGTTGCGGCGGGGGGTGATGACGGCGTTCGGCAGGGCGGGGGCGGGCAGACGCCGCCCGGGGTAGCCCTCGACCTCGCCGAAGCGGTCGGATTCCGCCTGCCAGTCCTCGCGGGCCCGGACGATGTCCTCGTGGCTGCGGCCGATGAAGTTCCACCACATGACGATCTCCTCCTCGAAGGGGGGACCGCCGAGCAGGACCGTGCGCGCCGGGGTGGCCGAGTCGTTGACCACGGTCAGGGTGTCGGTGCCGCAGGGCAGGTGGCCGAGGTCCGTGGGGCGCAGCGCGGTGCCGGACAGGCGGACGTCTCCGCTGTCCACGAGCAGGCCGTGTTCGAAGGCGGGGTCCACGGGGAGGGTGAGCACCGCGCCCGGCCCGAGGACGATCTCGGCGCCGAGCAGGGGCGTGAAGGTGCGCACCGGTGAGGTGCTGCCCGCGAGCGTGCCGAGGAAGACCTTGATCTCGGCTCCGTCGCGGTGGACCGTCTCGGGGACGTGGTGCTGGAAGTCGCGGGGAGCGTGCCGGTGCGCCTCGGGCAGGGCCACCCAGAGCTGGACGCCGTGCAGGACGGTGGTGCCCGGGGTGGAGACCTCGGAGTGGGCGATGCCGTGACCGCCGGTCATCAGGTTCATCTCACCGGGCCGGACCAGGGCGTGGGTGCCGATGGAGTCGCGGTGCTCGATCTCCCCGCTGAACAGCCAGCTCACCGTCTGCAGCCCGGTGTGGGGATGCGGCGGCACGTCCATGCCCGTGCCGGAGGCGTCGACCGGGCCGTAGTGGTCGGCGAAGCACCAGGCTCCGATCAGGGTGCGGGCGCGCTGCGGCAGCGTCCGGCGCACGAGCAGCGCACGCGGGCCGCCGAGCGGCACCTCACGCGCCGACAGGACCTCGACGGCGGCGCCCGGCCCGGCCCCGGCGTCACCGGCCGCCGTCCCGCACTTCAGCGCCACCGGTTCGGCTTCCACGTTGCTCACCGGGACCACCCCTCGCCCGCTCTAGTTGTCACATCAACTATGATGCCACGCAGGCAGGTCGGAGGCCACGGCACACCGGTGCCGCGACCGGACGGCCCGAGGGAGGCGTGACGTGAGCGACCGGACCACCGGCCCGGCACATCCGAGGATCTTCGTCGACAAGCGGAGCCCCCAGGCCTTCCGGGCGATGGTGCGGGCCTCGGAGGCGGTCAAGGCGACGGCCGCCGAGGCGGGACTGGACCGCACGACCGTGGAGCTGGTCAATCTCCGCGTGTCCCAGCTGAACGGCTGCGCCTACTGCCTCGACCTGCACACCCGCAAGGCCCTGGAGGCGGGCGAGTCCGCGCAGCGGCTGGGGGTGCTGCCCGCCTGGCGGGAGACGGACGTGTTCACTCCCGTGGAGCGGGCCGCCCTGGAGCTCGCCGAGGCGACGAACGACCCCACGGACACGGCCGCGCAGACGTCCGCCTACGCGGCGGCCCGCGAGGTGCTGACCGAGGATCAGATCTCGGCGGCGATCTGGGTGGCGATCACCATCGGCGCGTTCAACCGCGTGTCGGTCATGAGCGGGCACCCCGTGCGCCGCGCCTGACGGCGCGGCCCCCCCGCCGCCCGTTCGCCCGCCGGCCGGCCGCGCCGTGCCCCACGCCCCATGCCTCACGCCACATGCACTGTGCCCCGTGGGTGTCAGAGCGCGTCGTCCGGCCGACGGATCCCGCCGTCCTCGTGCGCCTGGCGCGTTCCGCCCTCCCGGTTCGCCCCGCGGGGTCCGTCCTCCCCCTTCACCCCGCGGCGCGTGTCCTCTCCCTGCACCCCGCGGCGTCCGTCCTCCTCGTCCATCCCGGCGAGGACGCGCTCGGACAGCTCGGCGAGCACGCGGAGTTCGGCGGGCGTGGCGTGGTCCAGGAAGAGGGTGCGGACGGCCTCCACGTGACGCGGCGCGGCGGCCGCGATCGCCGCGCGTCCCGCGTCGGTGATCACGACGAACGCGCCGCGTCCGTCCTCGGGGCACTCCTCCCGGGCGACCAGACCGCGTCCGGCCATGCGCGCGATGTGGTGGGACATGCGGCTCTTCTCCCACTCCAGTGCGCGGGCCAGGTCCTGGTGGCGTTGCCGCCCGTCCGGGGCGTCCGTGAGGTGGACCAGCACCGCGAAGTCGGCCGTCGACATCCTCGACTCCGACTGCAGCAGCCGTCCGAGGCGCCCGCCCAGCCGTTCCTGCAAGCGGACGAAGCCGCGCCACGCGCGCTGCTCCTCGGGTGTCAGCCCACGCACTGTCTCCGCCATGGCACGAGTGTAGGCAGGGGTGACGGGTCGTCCCCGGGCCGTGCGGGCGGGCCGGCCCGGGGTTCCCCCCGGGCCGGGCCGGCTCAGCCGCGGCCCGTCGCGGAGGCGAAGCCGAGCCAGGTGTGGCGGTTGTTCCACCAGCACCAGCCGACCTTCGGGGCGTTGCGGCGCTCGCGCCCGTCGCGGCCGGTGCCGTTGCTGATCCAGACGGCCGGGGTGCGGGCGTCCAGGGTGCCGTCGGCCTTGCGCAGACGGGAACCGATGGTCATGAAGCAGCGGTTGCGCTCCAGGGCCTCCGGCTGCTGCAGGATCCAGTGCAGGCCCTCGGTGAGCACGAGCGGGGTGCGGTGCTCCCTGGTGAGGGCGGGGAGGGCCTCGTCCGGGCTCCAGTTGGACATGCGGTCGCCCCGGTCGACGCCGGAGACGAAGTAGAGGGCGGTGTCGGGCAGTTCGGCGGCACAGGGGGTGAACGCGTCGACGTCGGGCATGTCGACCACCACGAAGCCCTGCTTGCCGTCCCGGCGCAGCAGGGGCGCGAGGGCGGAGGCCGGCACCAGGTCGGGGTGCACGGCCAGGAGGGAGCCGTCGGCGCCGGCCCGGGCGGCGGCGTCACGGATCTCGTCGGCGGCCAGTCCGGCGATCTCGTGCACCCCCAGCTCGATCAGCCGTTCCGCCTGCGCGCTCGGGGCGGGAAGCGCGGGGAGGACGGTGGACGGGGCGAGCGCGGTGTCGGGCATGAGGCTCCTCGGGTCAGCGGCAGGGGTGAGCCATGAAAGAACGACGGGGCTGACGGAAGTGTTCCCTCCACGTCACGGGGTGGCGCCGCCCCGCGCCTGCCCGCCCTGCAACGGCGCTCCCGGTGACGGTCGTACGGCGCCGCCGCCCGTGTCTGCCCGGCCTTCGGTGGTGCTGCCCGTGCCGGGCAGCCCCTGGCGTTGCCACTCGCGGGGCGTCATGCCGTACGCGGCGCGGAAGGCGCGGCTGAAGTGGCTCGGGCTGACGAAGCCCCAGTGCCGGGCGACGGCCGCGACGCCCCGGTCCGCCGTGCCGGGGCCGAGGAGGTCCCGGCGGCACCGCTCCAGCCGTTGCGTCCGGATCCACTCCCCCACGGTGACGCCCTCGGCCCGGAACAGCTTGTGGAGGTAGCGGACGGACATGAAGTGCGCCGCGGCGATGAGCGGCGGTGACAGCTCGGGATCGGACAGGTGGCGCAGGATGTGGTCCTTGACGCGTACCAGCGTGGCGGCCGCCGCCTGCTCCGCCTGGGGCGCGTACCGGCCGCTCCGCTCGTCGATCAGCACGGCCAGCAGTTCGAGGGCGGTCGCGGCGAACCGGCGGCCGGCGCTGGGGCCGAGGTGCGGTGCCTCGCGTGCCAGGCGGGCGAAGTAGGAGGCGACCAGCGCGGCGCTGCCCTCACGCCCGGAGAAGGCGGTGGCGGTCAGCGCCCGCAGGTCCTCGTCGCGCACCCTGAGCTCCTCGCGCGGGAACTGGAAGGAGGTGAAGCGGAATGCGCCCGGCACCTTCTTGCGGAACGGGCGTGCGGCATCGGACAGGGAGAACTCGCCCGGCCCGATGCGGGTCTCCCGGCCGTCCTGTTCCTTCACCGAGGAACCGCGCTGCTGGAGGGTGAGGATGAGGGCGTCCTCGCCGTCCCGGGCGATCAGCCGCCGGCTGCGCGTGACGACCTGGGGGCCCGCCTGCACCTGCGAGACGCGCAAAGGCCCGAGGCGGTCACCGACGATCCGCCCCGGGGACGGCTCGTCCTGCAGGAGCCGCACGTCGAGCGGGACGAACGTGTGCGACACCGCGTGGTGCCAGCGCTCCCCCCGGTCGGCCGGCGGCAGTGACGCGGTGGAAAGGACGACGGGCACCTGGCTCCCCCTCGGACGTCGTCGGGGCCGGCGGCACGGACCTGCCGCAGACCCCGATGATGTCATCCGGCCCGGCCGCGGCGGTGCGGCGGCGAGCCGAGGGGGACGCCGCTCACTTGGCCAGGAAGGCCAGGAGCGCCGCGTTGACCTCCTCCGCGTGCGTCCACAGCAGGCCGTGCGGGGCGCCCTCGATCTCCACGTAGTCGGCGGCGGCGAGCGCCTTGTGGAAGGGCCGGCCGGTTCCCTCCACCGGCAGGATCCGGTCGGCGGTGCCGTGCAGGATCAGGGCGGGCACGTCGATCGCCGGGATGTCGGCCCGGAAGTCGGTGTACCAGGTGGCGGGGGCGGCAGCGGCGGCGAAGGAGCCGCCCCGGGCGGCCACCTGCCAGCTGTTGCGGACGGCCTCCTCGCTGATCCGGGTGCCGAGGTTCTCGTCGAGGTTGTAGAAGTCCTGGTAGAAGTCGGTGTAGTAGGCGTAGCGGTCGGCCTTCACCGCGGCGATGATCCCGTCGAAGAACTCCTTCGGGGCGACGCCGTCGGGGTTGTCGTCGGACTTCAGCAGGCAGGGCTCCAGCGAGGCGAGGAAGGCGACCTTGGCGACGCGCGCGGAGCCGTGGCGCGCGATGTAGCGGGCGACTTCGCCGGTGCCCATGGAGAAGCCGACGAGGACGGCGTCCCTGAGGTCGAGGGTCTCCATCACGGTGTTCAGGTCGTCCGCGAAGGTGTCGTAGTCGTAGCCGGTCGTCGGCTGCGACGACTGCCCGAAGCCGCGCCGGTCGTAGGTGATCACGCGGTGGCCGGCGTCGAGCAGCGCGGCGCTCTGCCGTTCCCAGGAGTGGCCGTCGAGGGGGAAGCCGTGGATGAGCACGACCGGCTGCCCGGACCCGTGGTCCTCGTAGTAGAGGTCGATGGAGGTGGAGTTCTCCTGGCCCACGGTGATGTACGGCATGTGCTGCGTCCTCGCTTCCGGGCGACTGGTGACGGTACGGGGCCACGCTAGGCCGCGGGGCTTCGGCCCGGTTGCCGCGCCGTGCACGGCGCCTTGCCCGTGGGTGCACATCCGGCCCGTGACCTGCCCGGGGTCACTCGGGCAGCGGCCGGTCGTCCACCACGTGCTTCATGACGAGCGTGGAGTTCAGACGCTGCACGCCGGGCAGCCGGGCGAGTTGACGGTCGTACAGCTGCTGGAACGCGGCGAGGTCGGTGGTGGCCACGCGCAGCAGGTAGTCCGGGTCGCCGAACAGGCGCTGCGCCTGGAGGACGTGCGGGACGGCGGCGACGCCCTCCTCGAACGCGGAGACCGTGTCGGCGTCCTCCCAGCGCAGCGTCACGAAGACCAGCGCCTCGAAGTTCAGGCCCACGGCACCGGGGTCCACCACCGCGCGGTACCCGCGGATCGCGCCCTCGCGCTCCAGGTCGCGCAGCCGGCGGTGACAGGGCGAGACGCTCAGCTTCACGCGGGCCGCGAGCTCGGTGACGGTGAGACGGCCGTCCCGCTGGAGCTCAGTAAGAATTTTCCGGTCGAGGGCATCCATGGCGAAGATTCTGCCTCAGAACCCGCGATCAAGGAGAAAATGAAGGAACACTTTCGGCCGGATCCGGCCTAGCCTTCCTCTCGCACCACGGCACGTGAGAGGGATCGCTTCATGGACACGACGACGCTGGCGGCCTTCCTGGCCGTGGATCTGCTGCTGGTGTTCACCCCGGGCGCGGACTGGGCCTACGCCGTCACCGCGGGCCTGCGGGACCGGACGGTCGTGCCCGCGGTGGCCGGGCTGGTCGCGGGCTACGCCGGGTACACCCTGCTGGCGGTCGCGGGCCTGGTGGTGGTCGTGGCCGGGTCGGCGACCCTGCTGACCGCGCTGACCGTCGCCGGGGCGGGCTATCTGGTGTGGCTCGGCGCGAGCCTGCTGCGGCAGCCCTCCGCGTCCGCTCCCGCCGGGGAGGCCGCCGGCGCGGACGGCTCCTCGGCGCTGCGGGTGATGCTCCGGGGCGCCGGGACCAGCGGGCTGAACCCCAAGGCGCTGCTGCTGTACTTCTCGCTGTTCCCGCAGTTCATCGACCCGGCGGGCGGCTGGCCCGTCGCCGGGCAGACGGGGCTGCTGGGTGCGCTGCACATGACCGTGTGCGCGGTCGTGTACCTGGCCGTCGGCGTCCTGGCCCGCACGGTCCTGCGGGCCCGGCCGGCCGCGGCGCGTGCGGTCACCCGGGTCTCCGGCGTGCTGATGATCGGCATCGGCGCCGTGCTGCTGGCCGAGCGCGCGACGGGGGTCTGGCCGAGCGCCTGACCGGGGCGCGGACCGGAGCCGTCGTGGTGTCGGCGCGCGGTCGCCGCGGGGCCTGCCGCGCGTGCCGGAGCAGGACGGCGGTCACCCGGGGGCCCCGCTGCGGGCGCGCCCGCGGCGGCCGGTGGCGCGACAATCGGGGCAGGAACCCGTGAACGGTCGAGAGGCGTCACACCGGAGGCACCGTGGAGGGACGCGTACCGGAGGGCCTGGCGGTCGTCGTCGACGCCGGCGGGGCGGTCATGGTGTGGAGCGACGGCGCCCGCCTGCTGCTCGGGTTCGACTCCGCCGACGTGGTGGGCAGGCCCGTGACGGACCTGCTCGCCGCCGGGCTCCCGGAGTCCACGCGGCGGCATGTGGCCGACGGGCTCCGCTGGGCCGGCGAGGTGGCGCTGCGGCACCGGGACGGCGACCGGGTCGTGGTCCGGCTGCAGGGGACGCCGCTGGTGGACGCGGACGGCGGTCGGCTGTGGCTGGTGACCGGGACCGCGCCGGCGTACCGGGCCGGACCGGCCGAGCCGGCGACCCTCCCCCTGTGGGACCTCGCACTGGCCCAACTGCCCGTGCCCGTGGCGGTCTACGACCGGGACGCCCGGCTGGTCGCCGCCAACGAGACCATGACCGAGGTGATGGGCCGCACCGAGGAGGAGATGAAGGGCCTCACCCTCCGGGAGATCGAACCCAACCCGCCCTTCGACGAGTACGACCGCCTCCAGCGCCAGGTCCTGCGCACCGGCGAGACGCTCTTCCACGAGTCGCACGGCAAGGCCCCGGGCGAGATCCGGCGGCACGCCTGGTCGATGTTCATGTCCCCGCTGAAGGACAAGACGGGCGCCGTGCGGGGCATGTCGGCGACCGTGTTCGACACGACGGAGCAGTCCTGGGCCCGCCGCCGGCTGGCGGTGCTCAACGAGGCCGGCACGCGGATCGGCAGCACCCTCGACATCACCCGGACGGCCGAGGAGCTGGCCGAGGTCGCCGTGGCCGGCGGGTTCGCCGACTTCGTCACCGTGGACCTGCTGGAGTCCGTCACCGTGGGCGACGAGCCGGGCCCGCTGCCGCGGGACACCCCCGTGACGGTGCGGCGCACCGCGCAGCGGTCGGTGCTGCGGGGCTGCCCGGAGTCGGTGGTCGCCTCCGGCGACACCACCCGCTACCCGGTGGGGACGCTCCCGCTGCGCACCCTGGCCGCGGGCCGGGCCAGCCTGCACCGGCCGGGCGATCCGGAGCTGCGGGGGTGGGTCGCCTCCTCCTCCGCCCGGGCCGAGACCGTGGCCCGGCACATGATCCACTCGGTGGTGCTGGCACCGCTGCGCGCCCGGGGAGTCACCCTGGGCCTGGTCCACTTCCTGCGGCACCGGACCGCGGAGCCGTTCAGCGAGGACGATCTGCTGCTCGCCGAGGAGATCGTCACCCGGGCCGCGGTGAGCGTGGACAACGCCCGCCGCTTCACCCGGGAGCGCCGCACGGCTCTGGCGCTCCAGCGCAGCCTGCTGCCGCGGCGGCCGCCGCGGCTGGCGGCCGTCGACGTCGCCTACCGCTACCTGCCGGCCGGCTACGGCGCGGACATCGGCGGTGACTGGTTCGACGTCATCCCGCTGTCCGGCGCCCGGGTGGCCCTGGTGGTGGGGGACGTGGTGGGCCACGGCGTGCACGCCTCGGCCACGATGGGCCGGTTGCGCACCGCCGTCCGCACCCTCGCGGACGTCGACCTCCCGCCCGACGAGCTGCTCACCCGGCTGGACGACCTGGTCGTCCGGCTGGACCGGGACGAGGGTCCCGGCGCGCGCGGAGCGGACACGCAGTCCGGGCAGGTGGGCGCCACCTGCCTGTACGCCGTGTACGACCCGGTCTCCCGGCGCTGCACGGCGGCCCGCGCCGGGCACCCGCCGCCCGCGCTGGTCACGCCCGGCGGTGCGGTGCGGCTGATGGACCTGCCGGCCGGGCCGCCGCTGGGCCTGGGCGGTCTGCCCTTCGAGGCCGGGGAGCTGCAACTGGAGGAGGGGACCCTGCTCGCCCTGTACACGGACGGCCTCGTCACGGCTCCGGAGCACGACATCGAGAACGGCGTCGGCCTGCTGTGCCGCGCGCTGGGCGATCGTGCGGGCACACTGGACGAGACCTGCGACCGGGTGCTGCGCACACTGCCGGCGGGCAGGCCCGCCGACGACATCGTGCTGATGCTGGCCCGTACGTCCGCGCTCGACGCCGGGCGGGTGCGCAGCTGGCAGCTGCCGCCGGAGCCCTCCGCGGTGGCCCGGGCCCGCAGGATGGCGGGTCAGCAGCTGGCCGCATGGGGGCTGTCGGAGGCCGAGTTCGCGACCGAGCTGATCGTCAGCGAACTCGTCACCAACGCGCTGCGGTACGGCGGCGCCCCCGTCGAGCTGCGCTTGATCCGCGACGCGAGTCTCATCTGCGAGGTGTCCGACGGCAGCAGCACCGCACCGCACCTGCGCCGGGCCCGGGTCTTCGACGAGGGCGGACGGGGGCTGATGCTCGTCGCGCAGCTCGCCGAGCGCTGGGGCAGCCGGCAGACGGCCACGGGCAAGACCATCTGGGCCGAACAGGCCCTGCCCTCGGGCAGGCCGTGAGTCGGCCCGCGCTTCCCCCATTTCAGCGCGGCGCCGCGCACCGGCCGACGTGCCCATCGTCCAGGCCGGAGTCGAAGAGGCCGCGGGTGACAAGGGCGTGGCACGCCGGCAGAGCGTCGACGCGCCCTCCTCGTGGTCCGGTCGGCGGCGCACGGGGCTTGCGGTCCCCTACCCGTGCGGGCCGATACTGGACGACCGGCCACCGCCGTGTCGGGGAGGGACCGTATGACCGTACGCACGGGACGTGTCGAACTGACGCCCGCGGCAGAGGAGTTGCTGCGGCGCCTGACCGCCGCGCACGGGCCGGTGATGTTCCACCAGTCCGGCGGCTGCTGCGACGGCAGCGCGCCGATGTGCTATCCGCGCGGCGAGTTCCGGGTGGGTGCCTCGGACGTCCTGCTGGGCCGGGTGGGCGGTGACACCCCGTTCTGGATGAGCGGCGACCAGTTCCGCTACTGGTCGCACACCCACCTCACCGTGGACGTGGTCCCGGGCCGGGGCAGCGGCTTCTCGCTGGAGGCCCCCGAGGGCGTCCGTTTCCTGCTGCGCTCCCGCCTGCTCACGGACGAGGAACTGCGCCGCATGGAGTCGGAGCCGCCCCTGCCGACCGGCGCGGACGAGACCGCGTAACCGCGGGGATCCCGGCGCCGGTCGGGCTGCGGGGTGTGTCCGGCGCGCGGCTCGGCCGGACTCACAGGGGGCCGGGTGTCGTTCCGCCCTTGAGGCGTTCCAGGTCGGAGGGGCGGACCTGGATGACGACCAGGGCGATCAGCGCGGCCACGGCGGTGAAGACGGCCGCCATGATGAACGCGGCCGAGACGCCGGCGGTGAGGATCTCGTCGGACCAGGGCTTGGGCAGTTGCCCGGTGCGCTCGAACCGCAGCCGTTCCACCGGTGTCGCCTGGCGCAGGAAGTCGGGGACCTGCTTCTCGGCCTCGTTGGTGCTGGCCGTGCCGTACATGGTCACCAGGATGGACAACCCGAGGGAGCCGCCGACCTGCTGGGTGGCGTTGAGGAGCCCGGAGGCCGCGCCGGTCTCGGGGGTGGGCACGTTGGACAGCGCCATCAGGGTCAGCGAGACGAACTCCATGCCCATCCCGAGGCTGAAGACCAGCATCGGGCCGAGGACACTGCCCGCGTAGGTGGAGTGCACGTCGGTCAGGGTGAGCCAGCCCAGTCCGATCGCCGCCAGGATCGCGCCCGTCACCATGAAGGGCTTGGGCCCGTAGACGGGCAGGAACCGCGAGGCCAGGCCGGCGCCGACGGCGATGACCGCGCTGACCGGCAGGAAGGCGAGACCGGCGGCCAACGGGCTGAAGTCCAGCACGTTCTGCACGAACAGGGTCAGGAAGAAGAACATCCCGAAGATCGCGGCGGCGAGGCACAGCATGATGCCGTAGGTGCCCGCGCGGTTGCGGTCGGCGAACATGTGCAGCGGCGTGATGGGCTGTCTCGAGCGCCGCTCCACCAGGACGAACGCCACCAGCAGGACGACCGCCGCGGCGAACGAGCCCAGGGTGAGCGGGTCCCGCCAGCCGTCCTGCGCCGCCCGGATGAAGCCGTACACGAGCAGCACCATGCCCGCCGTGGAGGTGAGGGCGCCGGTGATGTCGAAGCGGCCGGGGTGGCGTTCGGACTCGCGGATCCACTTGGGGGTGGCGAGCACGATCAGCAGTCCGATGGGCACGTTGACGAACAGCACCCACCGCCAGTTGAGCCACTCCACCAGCATCCCGCCGGCCAGCAGGCCGATCGCGCCGCCGCCTGCCGAGACCGCGGCGAACACCCCGAAGGCGCGGTTGCGTTCCGGTCCCTCGCGGAAGGTGGTGCTGATCAGTGCGAGGGAGGTCGGGGAGGCGATCGCGCCGCCCACGCCCTGGAGGGCGCGTGCGCCGAGGAGTTGGCCGGAGTTCTGGGCGAACCCCCCGAGCAGGGAGGCGAACACGAAGAGGAGCACGCCGAAGATGAAGACGCGCCGCCGTCCCAGGATGTCGCCGGCCCGGCCGCCGAGCAGCAACAGGCCGCCGAAGGTGAGGGTGTAGGCGTTCACGACCCACGACAGGCTCGTGGTGGAGAAGTCCAGATCGCTCTGGATGTGCGGCAGAGCGATGTTGACGATGGTGATGTCGAGTACGACCATCAGCTGGCACGAGGCGATGACCAGAAGCGCCATGGCGTTTCCGCCACCACCGGATTCCCTGGTGGTGGTCGCCTGTGGTGCGGCCGGCTGCGGGCTGCTGCCTGCGGTGTCCACCGTTCGACGGTACGCCCGCCTCCTGGGCCTCACCACTCGACCGGCCCCGGCCGGCCACCACCGGGCACGTGGGCGCCCGAACTGAAATCTCCGGGGCGGACGGCGATAATCCGAGCGTGATCCGCGTTCTGCTCGTCGAGCACAGCCGTCTCGTGCGCGGGGCGTTCCACGCCTTGCTGTCGCGCGAGGACGACATCGAGGTCGTCGCCGAGGCCGACGGCGAGGGCGACGTGCTCGCGCGGGCGCTGGCGTGCCGGCCGGACGTGGCCGTGATCGACGTGGACTCCCGCGAGGGCGAGGAACTGGCCGTGCGGGGCGAGCTGCGGGAGCGGCTGCCGGAGTGCCGGATGCTGCTGATGATGGCCTCGACGACACCCGAGCGGCTGCGCCGCCTGCTGGATCTGCACGCCGCCGGGGTCATCAGCACCGACGCCCCGCCGGACCGGCTGGTGTACGGCGTGCGCAAGCTGGTGCGGGGGCAGCGGTTCGTCGACCCGGAGTTCGCGCTGGCGGCGCTGGACGCGGGCGTGAACCCGCTGACCCCGCGCGAGGTGGAGGTGCTGCGGCTGACCGCCGACGGCACGCCCACCCGGGAGATCGCCGAGCGGCTGTGCCTGTCCGTGGCGACGGTCCGCAACCATCTGTCGGCGATCACCCGCAAGACGGGCGGCCGCAACCGCATCGACGCCATCCGGATCGCCACCGAGTCGGGCTGGGTCTGAGCGCCCGCCGCCTCCGTGCCCCGGGCGCCCGGGGGCGCCCCTGAACGCCCCCGGACCGAGGAACGGCCGGGCAGGTCATCGAGGTGTACCTGCCCGGCCCCCGCGGGCCCTCGCGCCCTGTCCCGGGATCTGCCACGAGCATGGCAGAGGCGGCAGGCCGCGGACCAGCACCGTTTGTCACGCCTTCGACGTGAAGCCGTCATCCGCCACCCGGGAGGAACGCCGATGCGGGATGGGTGTTCGGCCGGTGGCTCAGCCCAGGAAGCTCAGGCGCACCGTGCGGTCCGGGTTGTCCCGGTTGGTGTCCACCAGGCACACCGACTGCCAGGTGCCCAGCTCCAGGCGGCCGTCGACGACCGGCAGGGTCGCGTGGGGCGGGACGAGGGCGGGCAGGACGTGGTCGCGGCCGTGGCCGGGGCTGCCGTGCCGGTGCTGCCAGCGGTCGTCGGCGGGGAGCAGGGTGTGCAGCGCGGACAGCAGGTCGTCGTCGCTGCCGGCGCCGGTCTCGAGGACGGCGATCCCGGCGGTGGCGTGCGGGACGAAGACGTTCAGCAGGCCGTCGCGGCCGGCGGCGGCCTCGCGCAGGAACGCCTCGCAGTCACCGGTGATGTCGAGGACCCTCTCCGCGGATCCGGTGCTGACGTTCAGGACTCGAGTGGTGAAGGCATCAGACATGCCCTCCATCCTGGCCCATGCGCCCGGCACCGCCCGGCCACCCCGCCCGGAGGGAAGATCCACGCCTTCGGCCGCGTTGGTAGAAGCGTGAACAATCCGCGCGAGGTGCAGACAGTCGTCATCGGCGCCGGTCAGGCAGGGCTGGCGGCCGCCCACCACCTGCGGCGTGCCGGCTTCGCGCCGGACCGCGACTTCGTCGTGCTGGACCACTCCCCCGGTCCCGGGGGCGCCTGGCAGTTCCGCTGGCCGTCGCTCACGTACGGCAAGGTGCACGGGATGCACGCGCTGCCGGGCATGGAGCTCACGGACGCGGATCCCGCGCGGCCGTCGGCCGAGGTGATCAGCGAGTACTTCGACCGGTACGAGCGGGTCTTCGACCTGCGGGTCAGGCGCCCCGTCGAGGTACGGGCGGTGCGCGAGGGCACCGGCGGCCGGCTCCTGGTGGAGACCTCGGACGGCGACTGGTCGACGCGGACCCTGATCAACGCGACCGGCACCTGGGACCGGCCGTTCTGGCCGCACTACCCGGGCCAGGAGAGCTTCCGCGGACGGCAGCTGCACACGGCTCAGTACCCCGGGCCCGAAACCTTCGCCGGGCAGCGGGTCGTCGTGGTGGGTGGGGGCGCCTCGGGCACCCAGCACCTGCTGGAGATCGCCGGGCACGCGGCGGCCACCACCTGGGTGACCCGGCGTCCGCCCGTGTTCCGCGAGGGACCGTTCGACGAGAACGCGGGCCGGGCGGCGGTCGCGCTCGTCGAGGAGCGGGTGCGGCAGGGACTGCCGCCCCGCAGCGTCGTCTCGGTCACCGGGCTGCCGCTCGACGACGCGATCCGGCGGGGCATCGAGGACGGGGTGCTGGACCGGCAGCCGATGTTCGACCGCATCACCCCCACGGGCGTGGAGTGGAAGGACGGCCGGCACGTCGACGCCGACGTCATCCTCTGGGCCACCGGTTTCCGCGCCGCGATCGACCACCTCGCTCCGCTGCGGCTGCGCGGCCCGGGCGGCGGTATCCGCATGGAGGGCACGCGCACGGTCGCGGACCCGCGGATACACCTGGTCGGCTACGGCCCCTCGGCCAGCACGATCGGGGCCAACCGCGCGGGCCGCGCGGCGGTCCGCGACATCAGGCGCCTGCTGGACCGGGAGCCGGCGGCCGCCGGGGCGGCGCAGGGCCGGCCGCCGTCACCGCACACCGTGGCCCCACCCCGCCACCTCACCCCGCCGCCCGTGCCTGCGGGCTCTTCTGCCGGGCGTTGAACTCCGCGACGTTGCGCTGGTGTTGCTGGTAGTCGGCGGTGAAGCGGGTGTCGCCCGGGCGGACGGTGACGAAGTACAGCCAGTCGCCCGGAGGCGGGTTGACGGCCGCGCGCATCGCCTGCTCGCCCGGGTTGTCGATGGGCGTCGGCGGCAGGCCCATGCGCTGGTACGAGTTGTAGGGGCTGTCCATCTGCGTGTCGCGCAGCGTCGTACGGAGGGTGGAGCGGCCGAGGGCGTAGTTGAGGGTGGAGTCCATCTGGAGCGGCATGCCGCGCTCCAGCCGGTTGAAGACGACCCGGGCGACCTTGCCCATGTCCGCCTTGGTGGCCGCCTCCGCCTGCACGATGCTGGCGATGGTGACGGCCTGGTAGACGTTCATGGCGTTGCGCTGGGCTCCGGCGGCGATGGGAGCGCCGTTGAACTTCTCGTTCGCGGTGTCGACCATCAGCGACAGCAGTTTCTCGGGCGTCGTCTTCTCGCCCAGCGGATACGTCGCCGGGAAGAGGTAGCCCTCGGGGTTGCCGTCGGCGTCGTTCGGCAGTTTCAGCGCGGCCTTGGCGACGACCTTCTTCGTGCTGCCCGCGGGCAGTTCGAGGGCCTTGTCGACGGCCGTGTAGACCTGGCTCGCGCGCCAGCCCTCCGGGACGACCAGGGTCGTGGGCCGCGGGTCGTCCCCGGGCGTCAGGGTCAGCAGCGGCACCGCCACGGCGGTACCGACCACGACGGCTCCGGTCACGACGAGGGCGATGCGGCCCCGGCGCGTCAGTCGAATCGTGCTCCGTGGCGGAGTGTTCTTCTGCATGCGGGCACGGTAACCCGCATATCGTCACAAACCCGGCATATTTTCATTTTGTCGGTTGCAGTTGGGCGTCCCGGCGTACCAGGGCGGCGTACCGGCCGTCCTGCTCCAGCAGTTCCTCGTGGGTGCCGCGTTCGACCGCGCGCCCCGCGTCGAGCACGACGATCTGGTCGGCGCCCCGCACGGTGGACAGCCGGTGCGCGATGGTCAGCGTCGTGCGGTTCGCCGACAGCGCGTCGATGGCGTCCTGCACGGCCGCCTCGGTGCGGGTGTCCAGCGCGCTGGTGGCCTCGTCGAGGATGAGGACCGGCGGGTCGCGCAGGATGGTGCGGGCGATGGCCAGTCGCTGCTTCTCGCCTCCGGAGAAGCGGTGTCCTCGCTCGCCGACGACCGTGTCGTAGCCGTCGGGCAGGGCCGCGATGTGGTCGTGGATCTGCGCCGCCCGTGCCGCCCGCCGCAGTTCCTCGTCGGTGGCGTCGGGTTTGGCGAAGCGCAGGTTGTCGGCGACCGAGGCGTGGAAGAGGTACGTCTCCTGCGAGACGACGCCGACCGCGCGCGCCAGGGTGTCGAAGTCGAGGTCCCGCACGTCGACCCCGTCGAGGGTCACGCGGCCGCCGGTCACGTCGTACAGGCGGGGCACCAGGTAGCCGAGGGTGGACTTGCCGGCGCCGGTCGGGCCGACCACGGCGAGGCTGCCCCCGGCCGGCACGGTGAGGTCGATGCCGTCGAGGATCGGACCGCCCTTGTCGCCGTAGCCGAAGGTGACGTTCTCGAAGCGGATCTCGCCCTTGACGCGGTCGAGGCGGACCGGGTCCGGCCGCTCGGTGATGTCGATCGGCAGGTCGAGGTACTCGAAGATGCGCTGGAACAGCGCGAGCGAGGTCTGGATCTGCACCCCGGTCGACAGCAGGCTGACGGCGGGGCGGAACAGGCCCTGCTGGAGCGAGACGAACGCCACGATCGTGCCGATGGACACCGCGGGGCCGCCCAGTTGGAGGGCCATGCCGGCGGTCCAGTAGATGACGGCGGGCAGGGCGGCCATGACGATGGTGATGACGGCCATGCGCCACCGGCCGGCCATGTTCGAGCGCACTTCGAGGTCGACGAGGTCCTCGGACTCGTCGGCGAAGGACTTCGTGAGGGAGTCGGAGCGGCCCATGGTCCGCCCGAGCAGGATGCCGCTGACGGAGAGCGACTCGGTGACCGTGGCCGCCATGGCCGCCATCTGCTTCTGGCGCTGCGTGGTGATCTTCCGCCGTTCGTCGCCGACGCGGCGGCTGATCCACACGAAGACCGGCAGCAACAGCAGCGAGACGATCGTCAGCCGCCAGTCCAGGGCGATCATCGCGACGATCGTGGCGACCACGCTGGTCAGGTTGGAGACCAGGGAGGTCGCCGTCGAGGTGACGGTGGCCTGCATGCCGCCGATGTCGTTGGCGATGCGCGACTGCACCTCACCGGTGCGGGTGCGCGTGAAGAACGCCAGGGACATGCGCTGGAGCCGGCCGTACACGGCGGTGCGCAGGTCGTGCATGACGCGCTGGCCGACGGTCGTGGAGATCAGGGTCTGCAGGACCCCGAAGACGCTGGTCAGGACGGCGCTGAGGATCATGCCGAGGGCGAGCAGGCTCAGCAGGCCCGTGCGCCCCTGCGGGATCGCGACGTCCAGGATCTCCTTCAGCAGGAAGGGCGTGGCGACCGAGACGAGTGACGCGGCGCCGACCAGCAGGCCGACGATCGCGAGGCGGCCCCGGTAGGGGCGGAACAGACCGAGGATGCGGCGGACCTGCCGGGGCTGCTCCTGCATGCCGTCGGGCGGGGTCCAGGCGATGACGGGGTCGGGACGCATGGGCTCCTTCGCGGGTGGTGCCGCCGGGGTGCGGCGGGTCGGACCGTCGTTCATTGTTACCTCAACTCACAATGAACGTCATCCTGATATTGTTCCCGGCATGACCACGCCCGACGCCGACGGACTTCTCGCCGAGCAGCTGCTGCGGCTCACCCGCCGGGTGCATCGCATCCAGAAGCGTCATCTGCAGCAGCGAGAGCTGGGCGTCACACCGGCCCAGTCGCGGCTGCTGCGCACGCTCGCGCACTGGGGTTCGCCGCCGCGCATGGCCGATCTGGCCGAGCGGCTGGAGGTGGTGCCGCGTGCCGTGACGACCCTGGTGGACGGGCTGGAGGCGAGCGGGAAGGTGCGGCGGGTCCCCGACCCGGCGAACCGGCGCGTCATCCGCATCGAGCTCACGGACGAGGGCCGGTCCACGCTGCGCGAGCTGCACACCGTGCGCAGGTCGGCGGCGGAGGAGATCCTCGCCCCGCTGACGGAGGACCAGCGCGAGACGCTGGGCGGGCTGCTGGACACGCTGATCGACGGGACGCCGGCGGAGCGCTGCTGACCGCCCGGACGCGCTCCTCCGGGCTGCGGCACGCACAGGGTCGGCCCGGCCGCCACCGGTTGTGTGACAGACGGGAGCGGTACTCCGGTCAGCACCGGTTGCGGCAGCACTGCGAGCCGATGGCGGACGCGTCTTGCGAGCTCGCGTTCCGTCATGGGGGTCTCCCAGAGACGGGAGACCCACCTGTCAATAGCGTCCGTCAGTTCTGGACCTAGGCCGCCAGGTGGGCCTTGTCCCCCATCACGACCACGGGATGCCGGCGCGGGTCGAGCGTGCGCAGCAGGTACCTCATCGCCGACTTGGGCACACTGACGCAGGCCGACGTGCCGCTGCCGTGATCCATGTGCAACCAGATTCCGCCGCCCTTCTTCTGACCCTCGGGGCGGGTCGGATCGTTCGGCGGGGTGCCCTTGACGCGGTTGTAGTCGATGGCGATCACGTAGTCGAAGTCGTGCCAGTGCGACCGGGCCCACCAGCGCGGGGCGGCGAAGGCCGCGGAGCGGGTGTACGGCAGCCCGGATCCCGGGTCCGGCAGCACGCCGCCGGCGTCGCTGAGGGTGAACACGCCCACGGGGCTGCGGTCGTCGTCCTCGTGGTGGTCGGTGGTCCAGCCCTTCTTGCCGTTGTGCCCGTCCCAGCCGCGCTCCCGCTGCCAGGTCGAACCGTGCTTGGTGTAGAGGACGACCCTGGCGTCGGCGGAGTCCTTCCCGTCCCCGTAGACCGCGACGACCTGACGGGAACCGGACGGGATCCGCCGCTGGAGCCGGTCCCCTACCCCGGGGATGCGGGTCGGATCGGCCGTGGCCGCGTGGGTGCGGGTCGCCGGGCGCGCGGCGTCCGTCCCACCGCCGCCCTGCGCGCCGCCGCAGGCGGACAGAACCGTCAGGAAAGAGGCGGCGACCGCCGTCGCGGTCACCGCTCGTCGTACGCCACCACTGTGCATCGCTCCATGGTCGCACCGCGCTCCGGGCGGCAGCGGGCCGGGTCGCCCGCTCGACGGCCGTGTCCCGTCCGGCCGTCGGCCGGAAAACCGTTTGCCTCCGGCCGCGTCGCAACGCGAACCTGTCACGGTTTGCTGCCTTCGGCCCCGCACCTCTCCCGCTCCTCCCCCCTCCCTTCCCGTCCGCTCCCCTCCGCTCCCCTCCCCCTTCCGCCTGACACGAGCCACTGGGACGTCATGCAGATCCAAGACCTTCCGTATCCCGACCCGGGCGTACCGGACACGCGTTCGGGCTCCCGCTTCCTGTGGTGGCTGTTCCGGAACCAGCTGGGCGGGCAGCTGAAGGCGCTCGCCTGGGGCCTGCTGCACTTCGGCTGCGTCGCCGCGCTGCCGTTTTGCGTGGGTGTCGCCGTGCAGGCCGTCGTCGACCGCTCCGGGTCGCAACTCGCCCTGGCGGGCGGGCTGCTGGCGCTGGCCTGCGCCGGAAGCGCGCTCGGCGACACCTTCCTGCACCGCGCGGCCGTCACCAACTGGATCACGGCGGCGGCCCGGGTCCAGCAGCTCCTCGCCCGCAAGGCCGCACGACTGGGCTCGGCACTGACCCGGCGGGTGGCGGCCGGTGAGGTCGTGGCGGTCTCCACGGGCGACGTGGAGAAGATCGGCTGGTTCGTGGAGGCCCTGTCCCGCTTCACCGCGGCCGTCGTCACGGTCGTGCTGGTCTGCGCCGCGCTGCTCGTCCACCAGCCCTCGCTCGGTGTCGTCGTCGCCGCGGGCCTGCCCGTGGTGGCGCTGGCCGTGCTCCCGTTGCTGCCGCGCGCCACCCGGCGCGCCGACGTCCAGCGCGAGAAGGCGGGCCGCGCCACCGAACTCGCCTCCGACACCGTCGCCGGTCTGCGCGTGCTGCGCGGCATCGGCGGTGAGGAGCTGTTCCTCGACCGCTACCGCCGCGCCTCCCAGGAGGTCCGGCACGCGGCCGTGCGCAGCGCCCGCATGTGGTCCCTGATCTCGGCGATCCAGGTACTGCTGCCCGGCCTGCTGCTGGTCGGCCTCGTCTGGTACGGCGTGCACCTGGCGCGCCAGGGCCGGATCACGGTCGGCGAACTGGTCACCGTCTACAGCTCGGTGATGATCCTCAGCTATCCGCTGCGCCACTTCGAGGAGATCGCCATGGCGTACTCCTTCTCCCGGCCCTCCGCACGGCGCGCGGCGGGTGTGCTGGCGCTGGAGCGGGCGACGGACAGCAAGGGCACGCGGGCGGCCGCTCGCCTCTCGGGAGACCTGTACGACCCTCGGACCGGGCTGCTCGCCCGCGCGGGGCAGCTCACGGCGGTGGTGTGCGGCGACCCGGACGCGGCGGGCCGGCTGGCCGAACGCCTGGGCGGGCACCCGTCGCAGGAGGGCACCTCCGTACTGCTCGGAGGTGTCCCGCTCGACGAACTCCCGCTGGCGGACGCCCGGTCGGCCGTCCTGGTCCAGGACAAGGACCCGGTGCTGCTGTCGGGCACCCTGCGGGAACTGCTCGACGTGCCCGCCTCCGGTGAGGTGGAGCCGCGGCGGGCGCTGGCGGCCGCGCAGTGCGACGACGTGCTGGCGGCGCTGGTGCAGGGCTCGCTGGACGCCGACGACCCCATGGACGCGCGGATCACCGAGCGCGGCCGGTCGCTGTCCGGCGGTCAGCGCCAGCGGCTCGCCCTCGCCCGCTCACTGGTCACGGACCCGCGGGTCCTCGTGCTGGACGAGCCGACCTCGGCCGTCGACTCGCACACCGAGGCCCGGATCGCGGCCGGCGTACGCGAGGTGCGCGCAGGGCGCACGACCGTGGTGTTCACCTCCTCCCCGTTGCTGCTGGACCGGGCCGACCGGGTCGCCTTCCTGCACGAGGGCGAGGTCGTTGCGGCCGGGACCCACCGGGAGCTGGTGCTGAGCGAGCCGCGCTACCGGGCGGTGGTCACGCGGGAGACCGACGACGAGGCGGCGACGGCGCCGGACGGCCGGCAGGACGACGCTCCGCACGACGACGCTGCGCGGGAGGGCAATCCGCGGGCGGGCGATCCGCAGGAGGTCGGCCCCCGGGGAGACGGTCGGCAGGACCGGGGCCCTAGGGACGACGTCCTGCGGGCCGAGCTGATGGAGGCGGACGTGATGCGGGACCTGGAAGAGATCGAGGAGAAGGCATGATCGGCGTCGCACCACCGGCCTACGACCCGGCGGCCCCGACGACGGCGAGCACCCTGCCGGTCGGCGCCCCGGCGACCGTCCGCGCCTACGTCACCGAACTGCTGCGCCGGCACCGGCGCGCGTTCGCGGTCCTGGTCGCCGTCAACACCGTGGCCGTCCTCGCCTCGATGGCCGGACCGTGGCTGCTGGGCGGGCTCGTGGAGCGGGTGTCCGACGGGGCGCGTGACCTGCGGCTGGAACTCACCGCGGGTCTCTTCCTGACCGCACTGGTCGTGCAGGCCCTGTTCGTCCGCGAGGTGCGGCTGCGGGGCGCGGTGCTGGGCGAGCGGATGCTGGCCGACCTGCGCGAGGACTTCCTCATCCGCTCGGTCGGACTGCCGCCAGGCGTGCTGGAGCGGGCCGGCACCGGTGACCTGCTGTCGCGGATCACGACCGACATCGACCGGCTGGGCAACGCGATGCGCGAGGCCGTGCCGCAGCTGTCGATCGGTGTGGTGTGGGTGGTCGTGCTGATGGGCGGGCTGGTCGCCACCGCGCCACCGCTGGCCCTCGCCGTGCTGGTCGCCCTGCCGCTGCTGATCGCCGGCTGCCGCTGGTACTTCCGGCGGGCGCCCTCGGCCTACCGTTCGGAGGCCGCCGGCTACGCCGCCGTGGCCGCCGCGCTGGCCGAGACCGTCGACGCCGGGCGCACCGTCGAGGCACACCGCCTCGGCGACCGCCGCATCGCGCTGTCGGAGCGACGGATCCGGGAGTGGACCGCCTGGGAGCGGTACACGCTCTGGCTGCGGTCGGTGCTCTTCCCGGTCATCAACGTCACCCACTTCACCGTGCTCGCCTCGGTGCTGATGATCGGCGGCGTGTTCGCCCTGGAGGGGTGGATCGACGTCGGCCAGCTCACCACCGGCGCGCTCATCGCCCAGATGCTGGTCGACCCGGTCGGGCTGATCCTGCGCTGGTACGACGAGCTGCAGGTGGCGCAGGTGTCCCTGGCCCGGCTGGTCGGCGTGCGGGACATCCAGCCCGACCGGGGCGATCCGGCGACGTCCCCCGAGGGGCGGCACGTGCGCGCCGACCGGGTGCACTTCGGCTACCTGGAGGGCGTGGACGTCCTGCGCAAGGTGTCCCTGGAGGTCTCCCCCGGCACCCGGCTGGCCCTGGTCGGCCCCTCGGGCGCGGGCAAGTCCACGCTGGGACGGCTGCTCGCCGGGATCTACGCGCCCCGGGACGGCCGGATCACGCTGGGCGAGGCGGAGCTGTCCCGCATGCCCGCCGAACGCGTCCGTGAGCACGTGGCGCTGGTCAACCAGGAGCATCACGTGTTCGTCGGGTCCCTGCGCGACAACCTCCGGCTGGCCAGGACTGGGGCGGTCGACGCCGAGCTGTGGG
This sequence comes from Streptomyces sp. NPDC003456, assembly GCF_042878735.1. Classification (NCBI taxonomy): domain Bacteria; kingdom Bacillati; phylum Actinomycetota; class Actinomycetes; order Kitasatosporales; family Streptomycetaceae; genus Streptomyces; species Streptomyces sp. NPDC003456. Next base: position 187,351 of record NZ_JBIAOK010000002.1, on the reverse strand, counting down.
CCGCACTGGGCGCGGTCGACGCGGACGGATGGGCCCGGGCGCTGGAGGACGGCCTGGACACCGAGGTCGGCTCGGGCGGCCTCGCGCTCACCCCCGCCCAGGCCCAGCAGATCGCGCTGGCCCGCCTGGTGCTGGCCGACCCGCACACGCTCGTTCTCGACGAGGCGACGTCCCTGCTCGACCCACGCGCCGCCCGCCACCTGGAACGCTCACTGGCCCGGGTCCTCGACGGCCGCACCGTCGTCGCCATCGCCCACCGGCTGCACACCGCGCACGACGCGGACGTCATCGCCGTGGTCGAGAACGGGCGGATCAGCGAACTGGGCAGCCACGACGAACTGGTCGCGGCCGACGGTGCGTACGCGGCGCTGTGGCGGTCCTGGCACGGGTGAGGGCTGCGGGCGCGGGCCCGGGCCCCGCGGCGTCCTGGCGTTGCGCGGTCCCGAGGCTCGGTGGAACTCTGGAATCAGGCACCGGCTCGGGGAAGCCCGAGGGGCCGCGGCAGCGGCGGCGCCCCGCGCGGCACCAGGTTCCGCCGAGGCGCCGGGCGGTGCCCCCGTCCGGTGCGGCGCCGGGCGGCACCCCGTCCGGTGCGGCGGCGGGCGGTGCCCCGTCCGGTGCGGTCGCGGCCGGCGCGGCCCGGGTATGAGCGGGCCCGTCCCACCCCCTGGAGGTACCCGTGAGCAGCTCCGACGGCTGGGGAGACGACGTCTACCAGCCGGAACAGAACGAGCAGAGGGAGGACACCGGGGTGCTCGACTCCGAGGACACCCTGGAATACGACGGCGTCGACGATCCTCTCGACCGGGGCTGGTCCCCTCCGGAGCGGCCCTGGGCCGTCGAGCACCTGGGTGTCACGGCGGCCGAGCGGCTGCGCGGCGAGACGCTCGACCAGCGGCTCGCGGAGGAGCTCCCGGACGGGGCGGCCTACGACGGTGACGGTCTCGGGGACTGCGAGGGCACCGACGGGGAACTCCTCGACAACGAGGTCGGTGCGGCCCGCTCCGGCCGCCTGGTCGCCCCCGACGAGGGCGCCCACGAGGACGAGGAGTCCGCACTGGTCGCCCTGGACGTGGGCATCGACGGAGCCGCGGCGTCGGCCGAGGAGGCCGCCGTGCACATCGTCGACGAGGACACCCTGCCCGGCTGAACCGGGGCGTCCGCCCCGCCGGCCGACCGAAGCCGCCGCAGCCGCCCGAGTCGCCCGAGTCCCCGAGGAGCATCCATGCAGCAGGACAAGCACCCCGACTACCACCCCGTCGTCTTCCGCGACCGCGCCGCCGGGTACGCGTTCCTCACCCGGTCCACCGCCACCAGCGACCACACCATCGAGTGGGACGACGGCGAGACCTACCCGGTCGTGGACGTGGAGATCTCCTCGGAGAGCCACCCCTTCTACACGGGCAAGGCCCGCACGGTGGACACGGAGGGCCGCGTCGCGGCGTTCGAGCGGCGCTACGGCAGCGGCAGCTGAGGTCCCTCCGGCTCCCTGCCGGCTGTCCCCCGGGCGGGCCGGCCGGCGGCTGGCTGTCCCCCGGGCGGTCCGGGTCGCTGCGGGCCGTCCCCCGGGCGGTCAGATCACGTTGAGCGCCGCCGCAGAGCCCACCCCGCCGAGCAGCATGAACACCGGCATCAGCACCTTCAGCTCGACCCAGCTGCCCGCCCGGAAGCGCATGAACTTCGGCGGACCCACCGGATACCAGCGCTTGCGGCCGACGGGGATGGGCCACAGGATCGGGCAGCCGGACACCGTGAGGGCGTCTCCGATGTCGTGCACGATCGCACCGAGCACGACCGGAAGCCCCAGCCACACGTACTCCTGTCCCGGCTCCGTGAACAGCCAGTCCGCCCCGTTCCCCGGCTGGTCCAGCACACCCGCGAGGATCCACGCGGTGGTCGCCGCGAGCAGCCACACCAGCACCTCGCTGCTGGAGCCCCGGGTGGCCCGCCACAGCAGGCCCTCGATGGCCAGGACCATGTGCACGAAGAGGACCGCCAGCACGCCCCAGCGGTCGCTGGTGACCGCCACCGCCGAGGTGCCCGCCCCGATCAGCACCGCCCACAGCCAGGTGTGCGTGAGCGTGCGGTGCCCCCCGGAGCGGCGCGGATCGCCCTGCTTCTTCGTCGCCTTGTAGACCGCGTAGGACAGCTTGTCGACGATCTCGCACAGCCAGCGCGACACCGGCCCGAAGGACCGGGAGATGGTGGCCGCCTTGTGGTCGAGGTCCGGGGCGAGGGCGGCACCTGCGCAGATCAGCGCGCCGACCAGGAGGACCGGCCAGGGCATCGGATGCCCGGCGGCGGCCGCGGCCGCACCGACACCGAGCCAGGCGGCGGCGCCCGACAGTGAGTGTGCTGGTCCCATCATGGCCGTGCCCGCCCCATTCCTCGTGTGCCGCAGTCCAGTTGACCGGGAGCGCCGACGCGTGGTCGGCGCCCCAGGGTAGCGTTCGTGATCTTCCAGGCCGCAGCCGATTCCCGCATCGGACACCGGGCCAGGCAAGATGGGGGCGTGACCCTCATCGATCAGCTGCCGCGGACCGCCGACCCCGACGCCCTGTACGACGCCTTCGAGTCGTGGGCCGGCGAGCGGGGGCTCACGCTCTACCCCCACCAGGAGGAGGCGCTGATCGAGGTGGTCTCCGGCGCGAACGTGATCGTGTCGACGCCCACCGGGTCCGGCAAGAGCATGATCGCGGCGGGCGCGCACTTCGCGGCGCTCGCGCGCGACGAGGTCACCTTCTACACCGCCCCGATCAAGGCGCTGGTGTCGGAGAAGTTCTTCGAGCTGTGCAAGATCTTCGGCACCGAGAACGTCGGCATGCTCACCGGCGACGCCTCGGTCAACGCCGACGCCCCCGTCATCTGCTGCACCGCCGAGGTCCTGGCGTCGATCGCGCTGCGCGACGGCAAGGACGCCGACGTCGGCCAGGTCGTGATGGACGAGTTCCACTTCTACGCGGAGGGCGACCGCGGCTGGGCCTGGCAGATCCCGATCCTGGAGCTGCCGCAGGCGCAGTTCGTGCTGATGTCGGCGACGCTCGGTGACGTCTCCTTCTTCGAGAAGGACCTCACCCGCCGTACCGGGCGCCCCACGGCGGTGGTCCGGTCCGCCACCCGTCCGGTGCCGCTGTCCTACGAGTACCGCTACACCCCCCTCACCGAGACGCTCACCGATCTGCTCCAGGCCCGGCAGGCGCCCGTCTACATCGTGCACTTCACGCAGGCGCAGGCGGTGGAGCGGGCTCAGGCGCTGATGAGCATCAACATGTGCTCGAAGGAGGAGAAGGAGCAGATCGCCGATCTGATCGGCAACTTCCGCTTCACCACCAAGTTCGGCCGCAATCTCTCCCGTTACGTCCGGCACGGGATCGGTGTCCACCACGCCGGCATGCTGCCCAAGTACCGCCGCCTGGTGGAGAAGCTCGCCCAGGCCGGTCTGCTGAAGGTCATCTGCGGCACCGACACCCTCGGCGTCGGCGTCAACGTGCCCATTCGCACCGTGCTGTTCACGGCCCTCACCAAGTACGACGGCACCCGCGTGCGCACCCTGCGCGCCCGGGAGTTCCACCAGATCGCCGGCCGCGCCGGACGGGCCGGGTTCGACACCGAGGGCTTCGTGGTCGCCCAGGCGCCCGAGCACGTCGTGGAGAACGAGAAGGCCCTCGCCAAGGCCGGAGACGATCCCAAGAAGCGCCGCAAGGTCGTCCGCAAGAAGGCCCCGGAGGGCTTCGTTGCCTGGTCCGAGCAGACCTTCGAGAAGCTGATCGGCTCCGAACCGGAGCCGCTGACCTCGCGCTTCCGCGTGACGCACACCATGCTGCTGTCGGTCATCGCCCGGCCCGGCAACGCCTTCGAGGCCATGCGCCGCCTGCTGGAGGACAACCACGAGCCGCGCAAGCAGCAGCTGCGGCACATCCGCCGGGCCATCGCGATCTACCGCTCGCTGCTCGACGGCGGCATCGTCGAGAAGCTCGACCAGCCGGACGCCGAGGGCCGCATCGTCCGCCTCACGGTCGACCTCCAGCAGGACTTCGCCCTCAACCAGCCCTTGTCCACGTTCGCGCTCGCCGCCTTCGAACTGCTCGATCCCGAGTCGCCGTCGTACGCCCTCGACATGGTGTCCGTCGTGGAGTCGACCCTCGACGACCCGCGGCAGATCCTCGCCGCCCAGCAGAACAAGGCGCGCGGCGAGGCCGTGGCCCAGATGAAGGCGGACGGCGTCGAGTACGAGGAGCGCATGGAGCGCCTCCAGGACATCACCTACCCCAAGCCCCTGGAGGAGCTGCTCTTCCACGCGTACAACACGTACCGCAAGAGCCACCCCTGGGTCGGCGACCACCCGCTGTCCCCGAAGTCGGTCATCCGTGACATGTACGAACGCGCCCTCTCCTTCACCGAGTTGGTGTCGCACTACGAGCTGGCCCGCACCGAGGGCATCGTGCTGCGCTACCTGGCCAGCGCCTACAAGGCCCTCGACCACACCGTCCCCGACGACCTCAAGTCCGAGGACCTGCAGGACCTGATCGAGTGGCTGGGCGAGATGGTCCGCCAGGTCGACTCCAGCCTGCTCGACGAGTGGGAGCAGCTCGCCAACCCGGAGGAGATGACCGCCGAGGAGGCCCAGGAGAAGGCCGACGAGGTCAAGCCCGTCACCGCCAACGCGCGTGCCTTCCGGGTCCTGGTCCGCAACGCCATGTTCCGCCGGGTCGAACTGGCCGCCCTCGACCAGGTCGGCGAACTGGGCGAGATGGACGCCGAGTCCGGCTGGGACGCCGAGGCGTGGGGCGAGGCCATGGACACGTACTGGGACGAGTACGACGACCTCGGCACCGGCCCCGACGCCCGCGGACCGAAGCTGCTCATCATCGAGGAGGAGCCGGAGAACGCCCTGTGGCGGGTCCGGCAGATCTTCCACGACCCGAACGGCGACCACGACTGGGGCATCAGCGCGGAGATCGACCTCACCGCCTCCGACGCCGAGGGCCGTGCGGTCGTCCGCGTCACCGACGTCGGCCAGCTCTGACCGGCCCGGCAGCAGCGAACACAGGAGAAGCCCAGCCCATGACGACCAACCCCGCCGAGAGCCTCGTCGACCTGCTCGACCTGGAGCAGATCGAGGTCGACATCTTCCGCGGCCGCAGCCCCGAGGAGTCCCTGCAGCGGGTCTTCGGCGGGCAGGTGGCGGGCCAGGCGCTGGTCGCCGCCGGCCGCACCACGGAGGGCGACCGGCCCGTGCACTCGCTGCACGCCTACTTCCTGCGGCCCGGCCGGCCGGGAGTGCCGATCGTCTACCAGGTGGAGCACGTCCGCGACGGGCGCTCCTTCACCACGCGGCGGGTCACGGCCGTGCAGCAGGGCCGCACGATCTTCAACCTCACCGCGTCCTTCCACAAGCCGGAGGAGGGCAGCTTCGAGCACCAGCTGCCGCCGGCCCGCAAGGTCCCCGACCCCGAGTCCCTGCCGACGGTCACCGACGAGATCCGCGAGCACCTGGGCGCCCTGCCCGAGCAGCTCGAGCGGATGGCCCGCCGGCAGCCCTTCGACATCCGCTATGTGGACCGGCTGCGCTGGACCACCGAGGAGGTCCGGGACGCCGAGCCGCGCAGCGCCGTGTGGATGCGCGCCGTCGGACCGCTCGGCGACGACCCGCTCGTGCACACCTGCGCCCTCACCTACGCCAGCGACATGACCCTCCTGGACGCCGTGCGCATCCCGATCGAACCCCTGTGGGGACCGCGCGGCTTCGACATGGCGTCGCTGGACCACGCCATGTGGTTCCACCGCCCCTTCCGGGCGGACGACTGGCTGCTCTACGACCAGGAGTCGCCCATCGCGGTCGGCGGCCGCGGTCTGGCCCGGGGCCGCATCTACGACCTGGAGGGACGGCTGGTCGTCTCCGTCGTCCAGGAGGGGCTCTTCCGGAAGCTGGGCTGAGCCGCCCTTCACCGGTACGGGTCCACGGGGCCGGGCCTCGGATCGCGCCCGGGGCCCTGTCCGGTGACCATGGCAGGGGAAGGCCCAGCCGGCGTCACGCGCCCGCCGCAACCGGGAGGTGACCACGCTGCACACCGTGCTCCCCGTCCTGTTCGCCATCTGCGCTGCCTTCAGCAACGCCGTCGCGACCGTGCTGCAGCGCAAGGCGGCTCTCACCGTGCCGCGTACCCAGGGCTTCCGGGCCGGGCTGATGCTCGACCTGCTGCGGCGGCCGGTCTGGCTGGCCGGCATCGTCGCGGTGATCGGCGCCGCCGTCTGCCAGGCGGTGGCCCTGGCGACGGGGCCGCTGACGATCGTGCAACCGCTGTTCGTACTGGAACTTCCGCTCACTCTGGTCGTCGCCTCCCTTCTGATGCATCGGCATCTGCCCGGTGCCGGCTGGCTGGCCGTCGCGGTGGTGGTGGCCGGGCTCGCCGTCGCCCTGGCCGCGGCCTCCCCGTCCGGGAACCGCACCCATGTGCCGCTGGACCGCTGGATTCCCGCGCTGGCCGTGTGCGCGGGGGTGGTCGTCGTCCTTTCCCTCACCGCCCTCAGACGCCCGGAGGGCCGGGCCCGTGCCGCCTGCCTGGGGACCGCCACGGCGATCAGCTACGCGGTGACCGCCGCGCTGATGAAGGCGGCCACCCACATCCTCGACGAGCAGGGACTGGTGGCTTTCCTCACCACCTGGCAGACCTACGCCTTCGCGGTGACCGGAGTGTGCGCGCTGTTCCTGCTGGAGAACGCCATGCAGGCCGGACCGCTGGTCGCCTCCCAGCCGGCGCTCACCCTCGGCGACGCGCTGGTGAGCCTTGCTCTCGGCATCCTGCTGTACGAGGAGACCATCCGCTCGGGGTGGTGGCTGGTGCCTCAGCTGTTCGGGGTCGCCCTGATCGCCGCCGGGGTCCTGGCGCTGTCCCGCATCCCCCTCACCCGGTCGCTGGTCGCTCCGGACGACGAGCAGGAGCCGGTGGCGATGCCTTGAACACGGCCGGCTTCTGGCGTCGGCCTCTGTACCGGAGGCGGCTCAACAGTCCGCCGGCGCGCGCCTCATGGCGGGTTCCCGGACCGGTGGCGCCCCGGTGGGCGCCGGAGCCGGTTGCCCGCCGGGCGAGGGCGGCGCCAGGTCGCGCGACGAGGACCGGCGTGTGCCGCGCGGCGGAGGCGGGATCCGGGAGTCGTTCGCGCGCCGTCTCCGGCCTGTGCGCCAGGTCGCTTGCCGTCTCCAACCTGTGGGCCAGGTCGCGTGCCGTCTCCAGCCTGTGCGCCAGGTCCGCGCGGAACCATGCGACTTCGTCCGGTTCGCTCGCCGTCATGAGCGTCGCGGCCAGTTCGGCGGCGGGTGAACCGGGAGCGCCGTGCGTGGGCAGGCGCGGGCGGCACCGGTCCAGCCGCGCGCGCTCCTCGGGGTCCGGCACGACGTCCGTGACATCGGCCGGACCGAGGAGACAGGCGACGGCTGCGGCCCGGGCCCACGGGTCGTCCCCGGCCTGCCGCGTCAGGAACCCGATGTGCCGTCCCCGCCAGTTGCGGGGCCGCCGGTCCGTTCCCGCCTTCTGCGCTGCGCGGATCTCCGCGGGTGTGCGGCGGTCGGTCAGCAGCTGGGTGTTGCCCTCCTCGGCCGCGAAGCGGCTCAGCTCCTCGGCCAGGTAGAGCCAGACGACGGTGCGGTAGCGGTTGAGGTAGAAGCGGACCGGCACCAGGAGGCCGAAACGCGCCAGGGCCGTGAACCTGCCCGGAGCCACTCCCATCAGCTCGGCGCCCTCGTGCGTGCCGACCGTCGCGACGCGCCGGCGCAGTACCTCGGGGAAGCCCTTCTCGGCGCGAAGCCGGTCGATCTCGGCCCGGGCCACGCGTCGTCCTCCGCCGCCCTCGTCGGGCACGGTACGGATGAGGCCCAGCTGCACCGCCAGGTCGAACTCGCCTCGCTTGAGGTCCAGTTCGCGGGCGGCCCGGCTGGGCACACAGGAGGTACGGTCGGTCGTGGTGCTGGTGCGGGACATGGTCGGTCTCCCCCGTGGAGTTGGCGGCTGACGCCGGTCGCGATCGCCGTGGAACAGACCGTATCCGTTCCGCAACTGCGCGTGGCACGCCTGTGGACAACTCCACGGAGGCGACGAAAGTGCAGGTCAGAGATCTGTGATCGGCTTCTGCTCGGGTCGGCGCGCGTCCACGTCGAGATGCTCGCCGACCCGGTTGACCAGAAGTGTCATCTCGTAGGCGATCTGGCCGATGTCGGCTTCCGCGCCGCTCAGGACGCACAGGCAGCTGCCCGTGCCGGCCGCGGTGACGAAGAGGACCGCGTCGTCGAACTCGATCATCGTCTGGCGTACGCCGCCCGCTCCGAAGTGCCGTCCTGATCCCTTGGCCAGGCTGTGCAGTCCGGACGACACGGCCGCGAGGTGCTCGGCGTCCTCGCGGCGCAGTCCGGTGCTCGACCCGGTGACCAGACCGTCGTTGGACAGGACCAGTGCGTGCCGCACGTCGTGGACGCGTTCGGTCAGATCGTCGAGCAGCCAGCCCAGCCCCTGGTTCTGCGGCATCTTCCGTTCTCCCCGTTTTCTCCCCGTACGATTCCCCTCCTTTTCGGAGGATCTCCATGCCAGCCTTCCCCACGACCGGGGCCGGGGCAAGGAGGATGGAAGCCATGGCACAGAAGATGACCGACGCGCAATGGCGGGAGTTCGTCTCCCACGGCACCCGCACCGCGAAGCTCTCGACCGTCCGCGCCGACGGCAGCCCGCACGTGGCGCCGATCTGGTTCGTGTTGGACGGCGACGAGCTGGTGTTCAACACCGGCAAGAGCACCGTGAAGGGACGCAACATCATGCGGGACGGCCGGGTCGCCCTGTGCGTCGACGACGACCGGCCGCCGTTCTCGTTCGTCGTGGTGCAGGGCCGCGCCCGCGTCTCGGAGGACCTGGACGAGGTGCGGCGCTGGGCCACCCGCATCGGCGCCCGCTACATGGGCGCCGAGCGTGCCGAGGAGTTCGGTGCCCGCAACGGCGTCCCGGGTGAACTCCTCGTGCGCGTGACCGTCGACAAGGTCCTGGCGGAGGCCGACGTCGCCGACTGAGGGCGGCAGTTGTGCGGTCGGCGGCGTCGCGTGTTCAGCTCACGGAGTCGAGCAGCCGGGCGGTGTGCATCCGCCCGGCGTACTCGACGAGCCGGATCAGCACCTCCTTGCCCGAGTCGCGTTCGCGTGCGTCGCACAGCACCACCGGGGTGCCCCGGTCGAGATCGAGAGCGCGCGAGACGTCCGGGGCGTGGTGCCTGCGGGCCCCCGAGAAGCAGTTGACGGCCACCACGAACGGAATCCGCCGGTGCTCGAAGTAGTCGACCGCGGGAAAGCAGTCCTCCAGACGCCGGGTGTCGGCGAGGACCACCGCGCCGAGCGCCCCCTGCGCCAGTTCGTCCCACAGGAACCAGAACCGGTCCTGGCCCGGGGTGCCGAACAGGTACAGCGAGAGCCCGGACCGGATGGTGATGCGCCCGAAGTCCATGGCGACGGTCGTGGTCGTCTTGTGGTCCACTCCGTCGGTGTCGTCGACCGACCGGCCCGCTTCGCTGAGCAGTTCCTCGGTGCGCAGGGGGCGGATCTCGCTCACCGCCCCCACCAGGGTCGTCTTGCCCACGCCGAACCCGCCGGCGACCAGAATCTTCAACGCGAGAGCGGCGGTGTCGCCGCCGGCGGCGTCGGAGTGCTCGGAGACCATTGATCACTTCTCTCGGGAGTACCGGCAATGATGTCGTGGTGCGAAGGGGCGGCGGACCGGCGAGCGACGGTCCGCGTCGGATGTCCGGGTGGTGGCCCGGCCGGCTACAGCGCCCTGAGCCCTTCGATCACCTCGCGCAGGATGCGCTCGTCGGGCAGTTGAGCGGGCGGAACCGGGCGGCTGACGGTGACGCAGCCCAGTTCCAGCAGATCGCCGAGGAGGACCCGCACCACGCCCACCGGGAGGTTCGTGCCGGCGGCGAGTTCGGCGACCGACTGGGTCTCGACGCGGCACAGGCCGAGGATGTTGCGGTGCTCCGGGCCGAGCGGGGCGTCGTCCGTACCGGGCGCGGCCGGGTCCAGGGTGACCAGCGCGATCAGGTCGAACCGCACGCCCTCAGGGCCGGACCGGGTCCGTCCGCCGGTCAGCGCGTAGGGGCGGACGAGCGGCCCGGCCTCGACGTCGTACCACTGGCTGCCCTGGTCGTGCGCGGTGCTGGTCAGGTCCTCGGTCATCTGTGCGGGCCGTTCTGCTCGTTCATCCGGCGGCCGGTGGGCGCGAGCCGACGCGGGGCGCGGTGCCCAGGTGTTCGCCGACGCGTTTGACCAGGCGGGCCATCTCGTAGGCGACCAGGCCGATGTCGGCGCTGACAGCGGTGAGGAGGGCGAGGCAGGAGCCGTCGCCCGCCGCGGCCACGAACAGGAAGCCCTCGTCCATCTCGACCATGGTCTGACGCACCCCGCCGGCCCCGAAGTGCCGTCCCGCTCCCTTGGCGAGGCTGTGGAAGCCGGAGGCGACCGCGGCGAGGTGTTCGGCGTCCTCGCGCCGCAGGTCGCTCGAGGCGCCCACCGCGAGACCGTCGTTGGACAGCACGACGGCGTGCCGGATCTCGCTCACCCGGAGTGTCAGATCGTCCAGCAGCCAGTCGAGTTCGCCGGAGCGCCGGGCGGTGTGCGTGCTCGGGTCCTGGATCATGCGGGGTCTCCTTCGCTGCTGTCGTGGCCCGGCGCCGGGTGGGACGTGGTTCCGCGGCCGGGTCGCCTGCCTCCGCCGCGTGCCCAGCCGTCGCGGTAGGCGGCCATGCGGTCCCGTACGAGTTCGGGTGTGCGCGTGTCGTCCCGCGGTGCGGGTGCGGCGGGCGGTTCTTCGGGGCGCGCTTCGCGCAGTTGGGGGGCGAGACTGGCCTGGCGTACCCGCCGCGGCAGGTCGTCGGAGTGTTCCGGCTGCTCCGGGGGCCGGTGCAGTCGCAAGGCGGCGACTCCTGGTGGTGAGGTCGGACTCATGGACTCGCCGTGATGCGGAGCCTCCGGGTGGCTCACCCTGCCGGTCCTGCTCACCGTCCCGGCAGGGCGTTCCGGCTCGCCGGCCGCCCCGGCGTACCGCTCGGCCTCGGGGTGGCTTCCCGTCTCGGTGGGGGGACCTGTCTCGACGGCGTGGCTGTCCGCGGTGTCGCGTTGCGGCCTTCCAGGGTGCCCCTGGGAGGTGACATGGTCCGTGCGTTCCGCGTGGCTCGCCGTCCCGGTGGCGGCCGGTACGGAGGCCATGAGGGCGCGCCGGTCGGCCTGGGCGGGGACGGCGTCCGGCAGGCTGCTGCCGTCGGGCACGCGCGCGTGAGCCCCTTCCGCGGAGGGGGCCGTGCGGGCCGGGTCCTCGGGGGAACGTTCCGCCGTACCGGTGTGCAGCAGGGCCGTGGGCAGCAGGACGACGGCGGTGGTGCCGCCGTACGGAGAGGTCCTCAGGTGGACCTTGACGTCGTGGCGGGCGGCGAGCCGGCTGACCACGAACAGCCCGAGCCGGTCGCTGTCGAACAGGTCGAGCGCCTCGGACTGCGCGATGCGGCGGTTGGCTTCGGCGAGGGTCTCCTTGCCCATGCCGAGGCCGCGGTCCTCGACCTCCACGGCATAGCCGTTGCCGACGGGTTCTCCGGTGACCCGCACGCGCGTGTGCGGGGGTGAGAACTGGGCGGCGTTCTCGATGAGTTCGGCCAGCAGATGGGTGAGGTCGGCGACGGCCGCTCCGGCGACGGCAGCCTCGGGCAGCCGGCGCACCTCCACGCGCGCGTAGTCCTCCACTTCGGAGACGGCGGCGCGGACCACGTTGGTCAGCGACACGGGCATGCGCCACGCCCGTCCGGGAGCGGCCCCGGAGAGGATGATCAGGCTCTCGGCGTGACGCCGCATGCGGGTGGTGAGGTGGTCGAGCCGGAAGAGGTCGCTCAGTTCGTTCGGGTCGTCGGAGCGGCGTTCCATGCTGTCCAGCAGGCTGAGCTGCCGGTGGACGAGGATCTGGCTGCGGCGGGCCAGGTTGACGAAGACGCCGGAGATGCCGCTGGCGAGTTCGGCGCGCTCCACGGCGGCTCGCAGGGCGGCCCGGTGGACCGTGCCGAGGGCCTCGGCCACCTGACCGGTCTCGTCGTCGGAGGGCGGCGTCGGCGGGACCTCGGCGCGGATGTCGATGTCCTCGCCCGCGCGCAGCTTCCGCATGGCGTCGGGCAGTTTGCGGCGGGCGATCTCCAGGGCGGTGTTGCGCAGGCTCACCAGTTCCACCACGAGGCCGCGTCCGATGCGCACGGAGATGACGAGCGAGGCGGCGACGGCTGCGAGACCGAACAGGACGGCGGCACCGGCCGGGGTGAGCAGGCCCCGGGTGAACGGGTCGGCCCGCTCCGCCACGCTGCGGGCGGCGTCGCCCTCGATGGTGCGCATGCCGTTCTGGACGCGCGCGTGGGCGGTGGTCCAGGTGTCCTCGGGGACCGCGTCCACCGCGCGGGCGCCCGAGCCGGCGGCCAGCACCTTGTCCTCGACGGCGGCGAGGGTGTCGTGGGCGCCGTTGCTCTCCAGGGTGCTCCAGGCCGCCCGCTCGGTGCCGCGCAGGTCCGCCACGGCGGAGCCGGTGAGCGTGCGGCGCACCTGGACCGCGCCGGTGAACCGCCGCAGCCGCTCGCCGTCGAGGGCACCGCTCAGGCGGGCGCCGGCCAGCAGCGCGTCCTCCTGCGCCAGCGCCTCGCCCGCGCGTGAGAACTCCAGCAGCACGCGCGCGTCGGAGCCGAGGGCGGCGTCCTGGATGCCGGTGAGGGAGCCGATCGCGCCGAACGCCGTGCCGATGGTGGTCGTGTACCGCTCGTACGTCTCCTCCCAGCCCACGCGCCGGTCGAGCACCGCCGTGCGCAGCGGCCCGAGTTGCTCGGCACCGGTGACGAACTCCCGGAGGCGGGGGGAGACACCGGCGGGCAGCTCTTCGCTGTCGGCGACGGTGTTGTTCCGGCCGAGCCGGAGTTTCGCGACGGCGGCGTCGGTGCGGCGGGCCAGTCGGTCCAGTTCGTCGGCGCGTACGGCCGACGGCTCGGTGGCGCGGCGGACCGCCGCCGCCCGTTCGGCCTGGAGAGCGGCGACCGCGGCGGTGACGGGGGCGCGGACCGCGGCGTCGACGCGCTGGACCTGCCGCAGGCGTGAGACGTCCTGGGCGGTGGTGACGGTGGCGTACGCCCACAGGGCCAGGAGGGAGACGACGGGCACCATCAGCAGGCAGACGATCTTGGCCCGCACGGTCCGCGGTCGTATCCGCCAGCGTTCGCCTCGCGCGGGAGCGCCGTCCGCGCCGTCGCCCTCGGGCACGTCGAGCCCCTCGTCGGCCGGTGGCCCGGCGTGTGCGCGACGGCCGCGCACGGGCGGGGGTGGGGTGACGGCGCCGGCTGTGGGCGTCCTCCGGGGTGTGCGCATGGACTCCTCGCTCGGGAGTGGTCGGGGCGTGCCGCCGGTGCCGCGGCGGGGGCGGGATGCGGCCGTCGGCCGCACGTCGAGTGGCTGGGACGGCAGTGCGGGCCGCACGGTGGGTGGCTGGGAGGCCGCGGTGCCGGCCTTACGGTGAGTGGTGGGGTCGTGGCGACCGCCCGGTGGGTGGTGGGGAGTCGCGACCGCTCGGTGGGTGGTGGGGAGTGGCGACCGCTCGGTGGGTGGCTAGGAGGCGGCGGTGCCGACCGTCCGCTGGGCCGACGCGGAGGCCTCCCGCTCCCCCGCCGTCGGTGACAGCGCGACGAAGGCCGAGGTCAGGAAGAGGTAGGACCCCAGACCGACCGCGAGCGGGAAGATGAACTGCATCGCGGTGGCCCCGGGCAGGAGCTCCGCGGACGGGGTCACGCCCACGTCGACCGCGAACATGCCGGTGTAGTGCATGCTGCTGACGGCGGCGCCCATGATCAGCGAGGCGACGGTGACCGCCACCGGCGACTTGATGTTGAGCGCCGCCCACAGGGCCGCCGTGGCGGCGACGACGGCGATGAGGACCGACAGGCCGACGAGCAGCGGGTCGTACGTCACGTCACCGTGCAGGCGCACGGCCGCCATGCCCAGGTAGTGCATGCTCGCGACGCCGAGGCCGGTGGTGAGTCCGCCGAGGAAGAGGGCCCGGCCGCGGTCCCGTCCGTAGCCGACGGCGAAGACGCCGGCGCAGACGACGACCATGGCGACCACCAGGCTCAGCAGCGTGAGCGGTACGTCGTAGCGGATGTCGGTGCCGGTGACGCTGAAGCCGAGCATGGCCACGAAGTGCATGGTCCAGATGCCGGTGCCGATCGCCGAGGCGGCGGTGAGGAGCCAGTTGCGGCGCGAGCGCCCGGTGGCGGCGAGCGCGCGGACGGTGCAGCGCAGTCCCAGTGCGGCGCCGGTGCAGGCCATCACGTACGACAGCACGGGGGTCAGCCACCCCAGGGCGGCGTGGTCCAGGTGTCCCATGGCCCCGGGACGCTAGACCCGGGCAGACCGCGTGAAGGGGGCGCATTTCGAAAGTCGTTGCAATCTGGCGCAAGGGTGCCTCGGAACGATCGGATCACGCTCGAACGTGTGCACCGAGGCGTCATCCGTGCCGGTGAGGAATCATGCCGTACATGAGCGACGACCAGACGCGTGTCCAGGAGTTCTTCACAGCCCGCGCCGCGGACTGGGACAGCCGGTTTCCCGACGACGGGCCGGCCTACGCCGCCGCGGTCGCGGGGCTCGGACTGCGCACGGGTGGCCGGGTGCTGGACGCCGGGTGCGGTACGGGTCGCGCCCTGCCGCCGCTGCGTGCCGCCGTGGGGCCCTCGGGAGTCGTGCTCGGGGTCGATGTGACACCGGCGATGCTGCGCGAGGCCGTCCGGGCCGGGCGGGACCGGGAGGGGGCGCTGCTGCTCGCGGACGTCGCCGCTCTGCCCCTGCGGTCGGGATCACTCGACGCCGTGTTCGGCGCGGGTCTCGTCTCCCACCTGCCGGATCCGGCGGAGAACCTGCGTGAACTCGCGCGCGTGGTGCGCCCCGGCGGCCTGCTCGCCCTGTTCCACCCGATCGGCAGGGCCGCCCTCGCGGCCCGTCACGGCCGCGCGCTCACCCCGGACGATCTGCGTGCCGAGCCCAATCTCCGCCCGCTGCTGGCCGGTTCGGGCTGGCAGCTGACGTCGTACGTGGACGAGGACGACCGCTTCCTCGCGCTGGCGGTGCGCTCGGACACGTGAACGTCCCGGCGTGCAGGCCGTCGTGAGGGGGGCGAGGCGGCTGCCGCGACGACGCGCGGGACGGCGCGCTCCAGGATCGGGCGCGGGACGGCGCGCCCCACGGCGCTGCGGTCCGCGCGTCACCCGGTCCTGTCGTCCGGTACTTCCTCGCCTCGCACCGGGCCGCTTCGTACCGGGCAGCCCCGCAGGCCGGGGACCGGACGGGTGCCGAGGTCGGCGATCCGGTAGCCGTTCGGGTAGCCCTTGATCTCCCGGTTCTGGCGGGCGAAGTGCGGGGCGCGGCGCGGCGGCAGCAACCGGACGGCTCGGCCCCGCAGGCGGACCGCGCGGCGCACCCACGCGCGCGTGGCGGCACTCGGCGGGGTGTAGCGGAAGGCGCGCAGGAGGGAGTCGTCCAGCAGCGACAGGGTCGTGGTGCGCAGGAGGGGCGCGAGCGGAGCCGGGTACCAGGAGGCCATCAGGTCCAGCGTGGCGTCGGAGACGCGCCGCGCGTCCGCGTCCCAGGCGAAGTGGGCCGCTTCGTAGGTGTCGAGCAGCGACTCGAACTCCTCGTAGGTGCCGGGAATGTCCTTGATGCCCATGTGCCGGCCCAGCGTGCGGTAGTGGACGGCGGAGGCCACGACCTCGTGGCGGGACATCCGCCGCCAGCCGTAGGCGTCGATCCACCGCTTGGGCATGACCACGAACGTGCACAGGACGTAGCGCATGTCGTCGTCGCTGATGTCGTAGCTGCGGTGCATGCCGTTGATGCGGCGGATCGCGGTCCTGCCCTGGTCGCTGCCGAAGCCGTGCTCCACGACGGCGTCCAGCAGCAGGGAGGTGTCGTCGTAGCGCTTCTGCGCGCGCTCGGTGAGCTCCGCCGTCCGGGCGAGCAGCCGGCCGATGCTCGGGACGGCGTACGTGCGGTAGAGCGCCAGTTCCAGGGCGCGCGTGTGGTCCCAGGGGAATTCGTAGGCCACGCTCAGGCGGTAGATGTCCGTGGCCTGCCGGTACGGGTCCATACGCCGGATCTGTTCCAGTCGCGCGAATCGCTTCACCGTGCCGTCCCCCTTCTGCCGACAGTCCCGCAACTTTACGTTGGACGGGAGGAGATGACAGACAGGCGGTTCACGCACGCCCGGGGAGAGGTGGTCCGCATGTGGGGCAGGGTCCGCAAGGCCGGGGACAGGGTCGCGCACGCCTTGCGCACGGAACCGAAGAGCGAGGGGGACAGGCGTCCGCACAACCTGTTCGAGGCCGCGGCGTCCTACGTCACGGCCTGCGCCGAGGACGACCAGGAACGGGCCGACGAGGCGGCCGGCTGGGTCTCGCCGGAGGCCTTGTCCTTCGGCGTGAACGAACTGGCCTGCCGGGCCGTGGTCGCCATCGCGCGGGAGCGCGGCCGGTCACCGGAGACGGTGGCCCGTGAGCTGCTGGGGCTCCCCGCGGCATGACCTACGGCATGACGGACCTCTCCGCGACGGCCGTTTCGCCCCCGTCCGCCGGAAAGCTGCAGCTCGCGCGCCCGGACCAGGTCGTGACAAGCGGCTTGCGCGCGCACTAGGGTGCGCGCGGTTGGACGAACCGATGGGGAGGCTGGGATGGCCGGGACGGACGAGGTCGCCGTCACCGCCGAGGACGACGCGCTCTATGTGCTCACGGCGGTGCTGCTGACGCCGGCGAAGTTCCCGAGTGTGCTCGGCGACGACTACCCCGAGGCCTGCGCGGCGCTCGGTCTCGCCCCGCTCGCGGACGGGTACGGGCTGGTGCTCGGCCAGGACGGTGAGGGCGCCCGGTGGACCGTGGTCACCGACGACGTCTCCCTGGTGGCCGTCGCGATCGCCTCGTGGGACTGCGGCATGGAGTACGAGCTGTCCCCGGACGAGCGGACGGTCGTGTCCGCGCTGCCCGGCTGGCCGCTCGCGGTCGCCGTCGCGGCGCCCGGTGTGCCCGCGCCGCACGACCCCGGCCCGGACGTCGACGACCGCCCCCCGCTGACTCCGCCCGACACGACCGTCTGGGGCCCGGCCCAGCGGCGTCTCGGCGCGGACGAGATCGCCCTGCAGTGGGCGATGTGGCGGGATCAGGTCGACGACACGGCCTTCTCCAAGCCCTCCGCCTCCGCGAACGAGGACCGCGGCCCGCACGACGGCGGCCCCCAGGAGGCAGTCCCGGGGGACACAGACCCCCGGGACACAGGCCCCCAGGCCGCTGACCCTCAGGCCGCAGGCCCCCGCGACGGCGGAGAGAAGGGTCGGAGGGTGGGACACAGTGGCATCCGGCGGGCCCTCGCCGAGGCCCGCACCTACATCGACACACCGCCGCCGCTGGGCCGGGTCCGCTCGTCGTTCGCACCGGGTGACGCCCGGATCCTGCGGGCCGACGGCCCCGGCTGGTCCCTGGTCGCCCGGACCGACGACATCGCGTTCGTGCTGCTGGACGACGAGCCGGGCGAGGTCCTGCCCGTGGGCAGGGGGCCGGAGCTGCCGGGCCTGCTCGAAGCACTGGACAAGATGGCCGTACGACCCAACTGAGCCGCACGGAGCCGGGCTCCGGGTTCACCCGCGCCCACACCCGCCGGGCGCGGGCACGCCGGGCCACCTCGCCCGGCGGGACGGCACGTGTCGACCTGCGCGGCTCCTCAGAGCCTCACCGGCCGATCTCCTTGCGCGTGGCACGGCGCAGCCTGCGCCGCTGTGACGGATCCAGGGTGAGGTACGCCGCGGCCGGGACCCCCACGATGATCAAGAGGGCTGCCCACCAGGGCAGCCAGATCAGCAGCAGGAGCCCGACCGCCACACCTCCCACGGCGATCTTGGCGTTGTTGGACATGTCGTCGCCTCCTTCGCGGCCGTTGCCGCTCTCTGTCCCGGAAACGGACCCGCGCCCGCGCCGGTTCCGATCCGCGACCCTGAGACATCCCTGAGGCAGGACCCCGAAACGCCCCTGAGAGCTCCATGGTGACCCAGCTCACTCGCCTGCCATACCCATCCGCGGCAGAAGTGCTGTACTCTCGGCGACTCCGTTCCGCTAGTCAAATTTGAGGACTTAGCCATAACCGAGCAGTCGACCCCAGTGGAAGCTTCCTCCGCCCTCCTCGAACTGACCCGGTGTCACGCCGTGTTCCTGCCCGGCGACCCGCCACGCACGGGCCGCATCGCCTTTTGGCGGCCCGACGGCACGCTTCCCCCCGTACCCGGGCTGTCCGCCGCGGCGGACCCGTCCCCCGCCGATCCGGCCGTCCTCGATCTGGACGTCGTCACACCCGGCGACGAAGGGGTGGAGACAACGACGGTGCCCGCCGCCCTGCTCCCGGTGCGCGCAGCCCTGCCGGTGCTGACACGCGCGCGTGCCGACGCCCGAGGGCACCGGTCCGCGGTGTTCTGGGGTGCGGCCACCCTCCACGCGCTGCATCTCCTGTCGCGCGGCCTGCTGCTTCCGGGCCTGTCCCCGGATGATCACGACGCCTGGCGCGCCGGCCCGCTGCACGCCGAGGACGGCGAGGCCGTACGGCGCCTCGCCGCCGCGATGCCGCCGGAAGCCCACTCCGTGCCCCTGGACGGGCGGAGGCCGTTGCGGCTGCCCGAGCCGGAGACGCTCCTGCGGGCCTTCCTCGACGCGGTGGCCGACGTCCTCCCCCGCTCCCCCGCCGCGCCCTTGGTGACCGGGGGTGCCGCCTACGCCGCGCACAGCCCGGTGCACCTGCCCGAACAGCGCGGCTGGGCGGCCGACATCGCCGCGGGCCACGACGCGGGCGTACGACTGTCGCTGCGGATCGAGGCGGACGGGCTGACGGACGTCGGCACGGACGCCCTGCCGGAAGCGGAGAGCGCCGGCGCCGAGGACCTCGACACAGAAGACCTCGCCACGGAACGCCTCGACACGGAGGACCTCGACGCGGAGGACCTCGACACGGAGGACCTCGACGCGGACGTGGTCTTCCGGGCCGTGCTGCAGGTCCACAGCGTCAGTGATCCGGCGCTGGTGGCGGACGCCGCGGACGTCTGGGCCGGCAACGAGGCCTTCGGCCCCCGCGCGCGGATGGACGCCCTGCTCGCCCTGCGGCGGGCGGCCCGGGCCTGGACGCCGCTCACGCCCCTGCTGTCGGCGGCGGTGCCGGACGCCGTGGTACTCGCCGACGAGGAGGTGGCCGACCTCCTGGGCACCGGAGCGCGCGCCCTGGCCGCGGCCGGGACGGAGGTGCACTGGCCCAAGGGCCTGACCCAGCAGCTCACCACGCACGCGCACGTGGGCCCGTCCGACGGCGGGACGCAGCCGGGTGGGGCACACCAGCCCGGACGGGGTTCGGGGGCGACACCGTCGTTCCTCTCCGCCGACGCTCTGCTCGCCTTCTCCTGGACGTTCGCACTGGGCGACCGGCAGCTGAGCCGCGCGGAGCTGGACCGTCTCGCCGAGGCCAAGCGCCCCGTGGTGCGGCTGCGGGACCAGTGGGTCCTGGTCGACCCGCAGGAAGTGCGCCTGGCCCGCTCGCGGCAGGACCACAAGGTCGCTCCGGTGGACGCCCTGGGCGCCGCCCTGACCGGCTGGGCCGAGGTCGACGGCCACCGGGTGGAGGTACGGCCCACGGGATGGCTGGCGGCGCTGAAGGAACGGCTCGCCGACCCCGAGGCGCAGCAGCCCGTCGAGCAGCCCGCCGCCCTCGCGGCCACCCTGCGCGACTACCAGCGGCGGGGGCTCAACTGGCTGGCGGGCATGACCTCGCTCGGACTGGGCTGCTGCCTCGCCGACGACATGGGTCTGGGCAAGACCGTCACCCTGATCTCCCTGCATCTGCACCGGCAGACCGAGGCGCAGTCCGCGGGACCCACCCTCGTGGTCTGCCCGACGTCCCTGATGGGCAACTGGCAGCGGGAGATCGAACGGTTCGCCCCGGGCGTCCCCGTCCGGCGCTTCCACGGCTCGCGACGCTCCCTTCAGGACCTGGCGCAGGGCGAGTTCGTCCTCACCACCTACGGCACGATGCGCCTGGACGCCGGCCGGCTCGGTGAGGTGCCCTGGGGCATGCTCGTGGCGGACGAGGCCCAGCACGTGAAGAACCCGTACTCCTCGACCGCCCGCGAGCTGCGTTCCATCGGCGCACGCGCGCGCGTGGCCCTCACCGGCACCCCGGTGGAGAACAACCTGTCGGAGCTGTGGGCCATCCTCGACTGGGCGACTCCTGGACTGCTGGGCCGGCTCGGCACCTTCCGGCGGCGGTACGCCGAGGCGGTCGAGGGCGGCCGGGACCCCGCGGCCGCCGACCGGCTGGCCCGGCTGGTGCGGCCGTTCCTGCTGCGCCGCCGCAAGTCCGACCCCGGCATCGCACCGGAGCTGCCGCCGAAGACGGAGACCGACCACGCCGTGTCGCTCACCCAGGAGCAGGCCGCGCTGTACGAAGCCGTGGTGCGTGAGGCGCTGGCGGAGATCTCCGACGCCGGCAGCATGGCCCGGCGGGGGCTGATCGTGAAGCTGCTGACGGGTCTCAAGCAGATCTGCAACCACCCGGCCCAGTACCTCAAGGAGGAGCGGCCGGTGCTCTCCGGGCGCTCCGGGAAGCTGGAGCTGCTGGACGAACTGCTGGCCACGATCCTCGCCGAGGGGGCCGGTGTGCTGGTCTTCACGCAGTACGTGCAGATGGCCCGACTCCTGGAACGCCACCTGGCCGCCCGCGGTACGCCGTCCCAGTTCCTGCACGGCGGGACGTCCGTCGCCGAACGCGAGGCCATGGTGCGGCGCTTCCAGGACGGTGAGGTGCCGGTGTTCCTGCTGTCGCTCAAGGCGGCGGGCACCGGGCTGAACCTGACCCGGGCCGAGCACGTCGTGCACTACGACCGCTGGTGGAACCCGGCCGTGGAGGCACAGGCGACCGACCGTGCGTACCGGATCGGCCAGACGCGGCCGGTGCAGGTGCACCGGATCGTCGCGGAGGGAACGGTCGAGGACCGCATCGCCGCACTGCTGGCCCGCAAACGGCAGCTCGCGGACGCGGTCCTGGGCGCCGGCGAGTCCGCGCTGACGGAGCTGACGGACGCCGAACTGGCCGACCTGGTCGAGCTGCGAGGGGATCTGCGATGAACCGCCACGACGACGGCCCGGAGCGCACGTTCGCCGCACTGCCGCCCGCGCGCGGGAAGGCGTTCGCGCAGAGCTGGTGGGGCCGGGCCTGGCTGAAGGCACTGGAGGACACCGCGCTCGACCTGGCGCAGCTGAAGACGGGCCGGCGGCTCGCCCGCGCGGGAGCGGTCGGTGCCGTGTCGGTGCGTCCCGGGCGGCTCACGGCCGTCGTGCAGGACCGCGACGGCACGGCCCACCGGGCCGATGTGCTGCTCTCCGAGCTCACCCCCGCTCAGTGGGACCGCTTCCTGGACATGGCGGTGGAACGGGCCGGTCACGTGGCCGCGCTGCTGGACCGGGAGATGCCGCCGCACCTGGTCGAGGATGCGGCGGCGGCAGGCGTCGAACTGCTGCCCGGGATCGGCGACCTGGAGCCGGAGTGCGGCTGCGAGGCCTGGGACCACTGCGGGCACACGGCCGCGCTCTGCTACGAGGTGGCACGCCTGCTGGACCAGGACCCGTTCGTCCTGCTGCTGATGCGGGGACGCACAGAGTCCGCGCTGCTGGAGGACCTCCAGGCGCGCACCGGGGCGTCCGCCGTTGCGGAGTCCGACGAGCCGGCCGGTGTGGACGCGGCCGAGGCCTACGCGGCCGGCGACATCCTGCCGCCGCTTCCGGCCCCGCCCGGCCTGCCCGCCGAGCCCGGGACGCCGCCTGCCCTCGACACCGCGACACCTCCCGCCCCCGGCATCGACCCGCCGGCGCTGGAGTACCTGGCCGCGCGCACCGCCGTCCACGCCCACCGGCTGCTCGCGCAGGCGCTCGAAGGCGCTCTCGCGGCGGAGCTGACGGCCGGGCAGGACGCGGTGCGGCTGGCCGCCGGTGACCCGGCGCGGGAGGTGGCCGACCGGCTCGCCGACGGGTCGGGACGCGGCCCCGAGGGGCTGGCGACGGCCGTCCGTGCCTGGCGTCTGGGCGGCCCGGACGCCCTGTCCGTCCTCGACGAGGAACGGCCGGTCGAGGGCGAAGCCCTCGCACGCGCGCGTGCCGCCTTGGAGGCGGCCTGGGACGCGGACGAACGGCCGCGCCTGGCCGCGCGGGACAACCGGTGGACAACGGCCGGCTCGGCCGCGCAACTGCGGCTCGGCCGCGACGGCCGCTGGTGGCCCTACCGCAGGGAACAGGGCCGCTGGCAGCCCGCGGGAGAGCCCACCCGGGACCCGGCCACGGCCCTGGCCACGGCGGAACTCCCCCCGGGGGACGGGGACGCACGGTGAGGGTCACGCCCGGCGGGCGGACGCGGAGGTGAGCCGAAGCCGACGTCGAGGATCCGCGGCCTGACGTGAGCCGCCCGCCCGGCCGGTCACGAGGATCGGCCGGGCGGATTGCCGCGCGCGGCCGATCACGCCACGGTCCACGCGCGCGTGCGGCCGGCTTCGAGCCCCGCGCGCGTGGGGCTCGAAGCCGACCGGCGCCGCCGCCCGGTCCCTCGGTGGGACCGGGCCGCGCGCGCGTGAGGCTCAGCCCCGGGCTGCCAGCAGGTGGTCCATGGCCAGCTGGTCCAGGCGCTCGAAGGCCATCCCGCGCGCGGCGGCGGCCTCGACGTCGAACGTCTCGAACGCCGTCCGGTCGGCGAGCAGGGCCTCGAGGCCGTCCGCCGCCGTCGGCTGCGCCAGCTCGTCCAGCCGGGCCGCGCGCAGCGCCTCCTGGACCTCCGGGTCGGCGCGGAAGGCGGCGGCGCGCTCCTTGAGGATGAGGTAGTTGCGCATGCAGCCGGCCGCCGAGGCCCACACGCCGTCGAGGTCCTCGGTGCGCGGCGGCTTGAAGTCGAAGTGGCGCGGTCCGGCGTAACCGGCCGACTCCAGCAGGTCGACCAGCCAGAACGCGGCGCGCAGGTCACCGGCGCCGAAGCGCAGGTCCTGGTCGTACTTGATGCCGGACTGGCCGTTGAGGTCGATGTGGAACAGCTTGCCCGCCCACAGGGCCTGGGCGATGCCGTGCGGGAAGTTGAGCCCGGCCATCTGCTCGTGCCCGACCTCGGGGTTCACGCCGTACAGCTCCGGACGCTCCAGGCGCTCGATGAACGCCAGGGCGTGACCGACGGTCGGCAGCAGGATGTCGCCGCGCGGCTCGTTCGGCTTCGGCTCGATCGCGAAGCGCAGGTCGTAGCCCTGGGAGGTGACGTACTCGCCGAGCAGGTCGAATGCCTCCTTCATCCGGTCCAGGGCGGCGCGGACGTCCTTGGCGGCGCCGGACTCGGCGCCCTCGCGCCCGCCCCAGGCCACGTAGACCTCGGCGCCGAGTTCGGCGGCGAGGTCGATGTTGCGGATGGTCTTGCGCAGGGCGTAGCGGCGCACGTCGCGGTCGTTGGCGGTGAAGGCGCCGTCCTTGAAGACCGGGTGCGTGAAGAGGTTGGTGGTGGCCATCGGGACCTTCATGCCCGTGGCGTCCAGCGCCTGCCGGAAGCGCTTGATGTGGTTCTCGCGCTCGGTGTCGCTCGAGCCGAACGGGATCAGGTCGTCGTCGTGGAAGGTGACGCCGTGGGCGCCGAGCTCGGCCAGGCGCTGCACCGTCTCGGCCGGGTCCAGGGCGCTCCGCGTGGCGTCGCCGAAGGGGTCCCGTCCCTGCCAGCCGACGGTCCACAGGCCGAACGTGAACCTGTCCTCGGGGGTGGGCTGGTAGCTCATGCCGCGGCTCCTTGCTCGCTCAGAACTATTTCGTCATGCCGGTTTACAAATTAGTATGCTCACACGTCCTGGGAAGAGACAAGGTGCCTGCGACCACAGGCACGTGCCGCGCGGAGTAGGGAGAAACCCCATGTCAGCAGCCGAGGGGCCGCTCGTCGTCGGCGTGGATTCGTCCACCCAGTCCACCAAGGCACTGGTCGTCGACGCGGCCACCGGCCGGGTCGTCGCGAGCGGCCAGGCGCCCCACGCGGTCACCTCGGGAGCCGGACGCGAGAGCGATCCGCGCCAGTGGTGGGACGCGCTCCGCGAGGCGCTGCACCAGTGCGGCGAGCCGGCGCACGAGGCCGCCGCGGTCTCGGTCGGCGGACAGCAGCACGGTCTGGTCACCCTGGACGGCCGGGGCGAGCCGGTGCGGCCCGCCCTGCTGTGGAACGACGTGCGCTCGGCGCCCCAGGCGCGCCGGCTGACGGAGGAGCTGGGCGGGGCGAAGGTCTGGGCCGAACGCACCGGAAGCGTTCCGACGGCGTCCTTCACGGTCACCAAGTGGGCGTGGCTGGCCGAGCACGAACCGGAGGCGGTCCGTGCCACGAAGGCCGTGCGCCTCCCCCACGACTACCTGACCGAGCGGCTCACCGGGCAGGGCACGACCGACCGCGGCGACGCCTCCGGCACGGGCTGGTGGTCCTCCGGCAACGAGGGGTACGACGAGGACATCCTGGCGCGCGTGGGCCTGGACCCGGCGCTGCTGCCGCGTGTGGTGCGGCCGGGCGAGATCGCCGGTACGGTCCGCGACAGCCATGATCTGCCGTTCTCCAAAGGCACCCTGGTCGCTCCCGGCACCGGCGACAACGCCGCCGCGGCTCTGGGTCTCGGGATCCCCCCGGGTGTCGCGGTGATGAGCCTCGGCACCTCGGGCACGGTGTACGCGGTGTCCCGGCGGCGGCCCGCCGACCCGACGGGTACGGTGGCGGGCTTCGCCGACGCGCGCGGCGACTGGTTGCCGCTGGCCTGCACCCTCAACTGCACGCTCGCCGTGGACCGGGTCGCCACGCTGCTGGGTCTGGACCGCGAGGCCGTCGAACCGGGCACGGCCGTCACACTGCTTCCGTTCCTGGACGGCGAGCGCACCCCGAACCTGCCCCACGCCGCCGGGCTGCTGCACGGCCTGCGCCACGACACCACGGCCGGCCAGCTCCTCCAGGCCGCCTACGACGGTGCCGTGCACTCCCTGCTCGGTGCTCTCGACCTGGTGCTCGACGAGGACGCGGACCCCGCGGCGCCCCTGCTGCTGATCGGCGGGGGCGCCCGGGGCACGGCCTGGCAGCAGACCGTGCGCCGCCTGTCGGGGCGTCCGGTGCAGGTGCCCGAGGCGAAGGAGCTGGTGGCCCTGGGCGCCGCCGCCCAGGCCGCCGGGCTGCTGACCGGCGAGGACCCGGCGGCCGTGGCGCGGCGCTGGGACACCGCCGCCGGTCCGGTGCTCGACGCCGTGGAGCGGGACGAGGAGACGCTGGCCAGGATCGCCGGGGTACTCTCCGACGCGGCTCCGCTGCTGGAGCGTCCCACCCGCACCGACTGAGGACTGGCTCAGGCATGACCGCACCGCTGCACGAGGCCCGCTCCACGGGGCGGCGACGCGCGCTGCCCGACACGCAGCAGGGCATGCGCCGCCGCAATCTCGCCCGCGTCATGCACGCGGTGCGGGCCGAGGGCCCGCTGTCGCGCGCCGCCGTCGCCTCCCGGATCGGCCTGACCCGGGCCGCCGTCTCGACGCTCGTCGACGAACTCGTCCGCGCGGGACTGCTGGAGGAACTGGGGCCCGAACGGCCCGGCCGGGTGGGCCGGCCCGGCTCCGCGCTCGCCGTCAGCGGACGCGGGCCGGCCGGGATCGGAGCGGAGGTCGGCGTGGACCACCTCGCCGTCTGCGCCGTCGACCTCACCGGCGCGACCCGTGCACGAGCGATACGGCAGGGGGCGAACCGCGGCCGCTCCCCCGAACCGGTGATCGCGGAACTGACCGGACTGATCCGCCGGGTCGTGTCCGAGGCGGAGAACGAGGGGCTGTGGCCGGCGGGTCTGGCGGTGGCCGTGCCGGGTCTGGTGGCACGCGACGCCCGGACCGTGGTGCGCGCACCGAACCTCGACTGGCACGACATCGACCTCGGTGCGCTGCTGCCGGCGGACCTGGCGCCCACCGTGGACAACGAGGCCAACTTCGGCGCTCTGGCCGAACTCTGGCTCGGTGAAGGTGAAGGTGCAGGTGCAGGTGCAGGTGCAGGTGAAGGCAGACCGCGCGACTTCCTGCACGTGTCGGCGGAGATCGGCATCGGCGCCGCGCTCGTCGTGGACGGCGGGCTGCTGCGCGGGGCTCGCGGTTTCGCGGGCGAGCTGGGTCATGTGCCGGTCCGTCCCGACGGGCCCGCCTGCGTGTGCGGCGGTCGCGGCTGCCTGGAGCAGTACGCCGGTGAGGAGGCCGTGCTGCGGGCGGCCGGCCTGGAGCCCGGCCGGGACCGCGTGGGAGTGCTCGCGGGCCGTGCCGCCGAAGGCGACGAGAACGTCCGGCACGCCCTGCGGGACGCCGGGTCCGCGCTCGGGATCGCCCTGACCGGAGCAGTCAACCTGCTGGATCCGGAGAGCGTCGTGCTCGGCGGGGAACTGTCCGGGCTGGCGCCGTGGCTCCTGCCCTCCCTGCGGGACGAGCTGGCGCGGCGCACGGCCGGCCCCGCCTGCCCGGTGTCCGTGTCGCGGCTCGGCCCCGAAGGCCCGCTGCTGGGGGCCGCGCACTCGGTGGTGCGGGCGGTTCTGGACGACCCGGCGGCGTACGCCGGGCGGCCTTGAGATGTTCTGAGGCGGCATCGAGGGCGGTTCCCGCCCCGCACGCACCCCTCACCCGAGGCCCGCAATGCCCCGTACGGGTGAGGCAGTTGTCCACATCACCGGCCCTGTCCACGGCTTCGTGACGCTTTCCTCCGGCCACCCGCCGGGCGCCGTAACTTGATCGACGCGAGCCGCACCCAGCGCGGCCCGCAGCCACCCTGTCGATCGCACGGCACCGTCCGCCGGACCCGGAAGGACTCCGCATGAACCGCACGACACTCTGCCCCAGCAGGCGAGGCGTCCTCATGGGCGCCGCCCTGACCGCCGTCCCCTCCGCCTTGTTCCCGGGACGGGCCGCCGCAGCCGGGCCACGGACCGTCGACCACCCCGGATCCGCGTGGCACCCGGCGAGCCGGTCCAACTACACGCCGTCGAACCGTCCTCGGGGCCGTCCGGTGGACCACGTCGTCATCCAAGTCGCGCAGACGACCTACGCCGGCACCCTGCGGGTCTTCCGCGATCCGCGCGAGAACGTGTCCGCCCACTACGTCGTGCGGTCGTCGGACGGGCGGGTGGCGCAGTGCGTACGCGAGTCCGACATCGCCTGGCACGCGGGGAACTGGGACTACAACACCCGCAGTATCGGCATCGAGCACGAGGGGTGGGTGGACCGGCCCGGGTACTTCACCGACGTCATGTACGAGCGGTCGGCCCGGCTCACCGCGGCGGTCTGCGCCCGGTACGGCATCCCCCGCGACCGCGCGCACATCATCGGCCACCACGAGGTACCCGGCAGCGACCACTCGGACCCCGGCCGGCACTGGGACTGGAAGCGCTACCTCAGACTCGTCCGCGACCGCCCCTGACCTCGGGCCCCCGCGCTCCCGACCACCTCACGGCCCGGTTACGAATCGCTCAACCCCTGGTTGCGGCCCGGTGATCGAGCGACGATAGGGCCATGAGTCTGGCCCAGCGCGCCATGGAGCGCCTGCAGGCCTGGCCCGACCTCACGGCGGGCCCGGCGAGTTGCGGTACCGGACGGGCGCTCCGCTCCGTCCACGACGAGATCGTCCACTTCCACTCGGCCCGGGACGTCGATCTCCATCTCACGGACCGGGCCATACGGCGGTTCCACCACAACCTCTCCGGATCGAGCGCGATCCACCTGGTGCCGGGATCGGGCTGGGTGACCGTCCACCTCGACTGCGAGGCGGACGTCGACCTGCTGCTCAGCCTGCTGAGCATCGCCCTCAAGGCCCACCAGAGCCCGTCCGCCGACCGGGGGCCGCGGCTGGCCGGGTGCAACTTCCACAGGGTGAGGGTGCTCCCGCGGGACGCCGTCGCGGGCGGCTGAGCCTTGCCGGAGAAGGGGGAGGACATGGCGGACCCCGTCCACGCGGAGGACGTCAACGCGCAAGTCTGGGAGGCATACGGGGCACACCACCTGCGGCGGGGCACGGAGCTGCCGGAGGCGGAGCGGATCGACTGGGGCTTCGAGGGCGGCGGGCCGGGCACCGGCATCCTCGGGCAGCTGACGGGGCGTCGCGTGCTCGACCTCGGATGCGGCACGGCGCGGCACGCCGCCCACCTGGCCCGGACCCACGGCGCGCAGGTGGACGCGGTCGACAGCTCGAAGGGGCAGTACGAGCGGGCCCGCACCAGGTACGGCTCGGTGCCCGGACTGCGGCTGATCCTGGCCGACGCCGTGCAGCACCTGCACGCGGCGGAGCCGTACGACGTGGTCTACTCGGTCAACGCCGTGCCGTACATCGATCCGCACCGGCTGCTGCCCGCCCTGGCCGGTGCGCTGAAGCCGGGCGGCAGACTCTGCTTCACGGTGCTGCACAGCAACTCGGCCGGTGACGGGCCGTCGGACCGGGTCCGCGCGCGGCCCGAGACGCTGCGGCCGGCCGGCGGCGATGACGTCACGGTCCACATGTGGGTGCTCACACGGGAGCTGTGGACGGAGCTGCTCACCGAGTACGGACTGCGGGTGGAGCGGGTCGACGTCCTCGACACGCCGCAGGAGGACAACCAGGCGTCCTACCTGCTGTTCCAGGTGACCCGTCCCGTCCGTGTGTCCTCCCGGCCGCGCGTGGGCAAGCCGCCGCCCGCCCACGCGGCACTCGGGGTCGGTGCCGTGCTGCACGGTCCGCGCGGTCTGCTGCTGGGCCGGCACCGGCGCGGGACGTGGGAGCTGCCCGGCGGGACGGTGGAGCCGGGCGAGTCGCTGCGGGAGACGGTCGTGCGCGAACTGCGCGAGGAGACCGGGGTCGAGGCCCGGCCGGGGGACGTCCGGCTGCTGGGGACGCTGCTGGACGAGGTGGGCGGTGTGGTCCGGATGACCGTGGCGGCCGAGGTCACCGCCTGGCGGGGCGAGCCGGCGGACCAGCCCGGGGAGAGCGTGGGCCGCTGGCGCTGGTTCGCCCTGGACCGGCTGCCGGAGCAGTTGTTCGTGTGCAGCGCGCAGGCCCTCACCGCGTGGCGGCCCGGCCTGCCCGTCGACCACGCCCCGGCGCACTGGACGCCGTACGCCACCGGGACGGGCGACAGCTGACGCACCCGGAGGGGTGTGATTTTTCAGCCGTTCCCGCGTGGCCGCCGTCGAGCCGGCCCCGCCCGCCCCCCTGGTCTGGTGCACTGCCCCGGAAGGTCCCGACGGTCGACGAGGCATCAGGGGGCACGGTGGCAGGTCGTCACAAGCGGTACGGGGCAGGCAGATCGGTCCTGGCGTTCCTCACGGCGTTCGGTGCGCTGGCCGGTGCGGGCCTGGCGGGGGCGGCCCCGGCCGACGCCGTCCAGAAGCGCGCGCGGGTGGCGCCGGGCGTCACCTACGAGGAGTTCGACATCGACGCGGCCAAGGGGGTGGCGCACGCGCACGTGCTCAGGGTGGACCTCGCCCACCCGCAGGTGCGGGTGGACCTGCTCCACCCCGGAGCGGTGGCCTCCCGGGCGCAGGTCTCCCGGATGGCCGACGCCCAGGGGGCGGTCGCCGGTGTCAACGGCGACTTCTTCAACATCAGCGAGGCGCAGCACCCGGGCGTGGAGGTGACGGGGGCGAGCGTGGGGCCGGCGATCGCGGCGGGACGGAGCCTCAAGGCGGCGGTGCCGCAGGGGCAGCGGTTCGGACCCGCGCTGCCGCCCGGCACCACGACCGAGGACGTGTTCGCCGTGGACACCGACGGGCGGGCGCGTCTGGACCGGCTGGCCCTGGACGGCTCGGTCCGCACGGCCGACGAGCAACTCCCGCTCGGCGGGCTCAACCAGTACGCGCTGCCGGTCGGTTCCGTCGGCGCGTTCACCTCCGAGTGGGGAAGCGTCTCGCGCAAGCGCGCCACGTGCGGCACGGACACGGACCGGGCGGCGCCGTGCAGCACCGACACGTACGAGGTGACGGTCCGCGACGGGGCCGTGGTGTCGGCGGCCGACACTCCGGGTGGCGGGCCCATCGCCGCGGGGACCACGGTGCTGGTGGGGCGGGAGGCGGGCGCCCGGCAGTTGCGTGAGTTCGCCGTCGGCGAGGAGGTCGGGATCGAGCACCGTCTGGTGGCGGCCACGGACGGCGCCGCCTACCGCCTCGCGCTGGGCGGCTATCCGGTGCTCAGCGGCGGGAGTCCGCTGCCGGGCCTGGACGACACCACGTCGGCCGTGCGGACGGCCGTGGGGATCGCGGACGGCGGGCGGCGCCTGCTGCTGCTCGCGCTGGACGGGGCCGCCGCCCACCGCACCGGGCTGACGATCGCCGAGGTCGCCGGGACCATGCGGAAGCTGGGCTCGGACGACGCCTTCAGCCTGGACGGCGGCGGATCGTCGACGCTCGTCGCCCGGAGTGCGGGCGCGAGCGCCGTCTCGGTGCGCAACCATCCCAGCGGCGGTGCCGAACGGGCCGTGCCCAACGGCATCGGCGTGTTCTCCGGGGCGTGATGTCAGGGCCGCAGTCCGCTGACGATGTCCGCCGTCGCGGTGAGGCCGCTGTGGATGGTCGGGGCGATGCTGGTGCTGGCCAGGGAGAACCCGAGCAGCAGGCAGACCAGCGCATGGGAGACCTTCAGGCCGCCGTTGCGCAGGAAGATCACCGCCAGGATCGAGAGCAGCAGCACCACAGAGATGGAAATGGCCATCGTCGACTCCTCCGCCACGCCGCCTTGTCCGGTTCACGGCGTTCGGCCGCAAGTGTGGCGTAGCGGAGGGTTCGTCCGTGCGGCTGGCCTGTCCGCCGAACGTGTGGTGTCCCGGCGATCGCGGCGGCGCTACCGCCTGCGCCGGGCGTCCAGGAACGCCTCCAGTCCGGCGAGGTCGTCGGTGTTGAGGTGATCGACGCCTGCGGCCAGCAGCTCGCTCCACACGGCGTCGCGGGCGGGACCGGGCAGGTCGGGGGTCGCCCAGAACCGCACCCTCTGCCCGCGCCGGTGGGCGGTCGTGACGATGCCGCGCAGCTTGAGCCGCTCGGCGTCGGGAAAGGCGCCGACGCCCTGCCAGGTGAAGTTGAGCGTCCAGTTGTCGCTGACGAGCGGGATGAGCGAGGCCGGCGCCTGGCTGCCGAGGTCGGTGAGGCGGCCGTCGTAGAAGGCGCGCCGGACCGGCTGGGCCGCCAGGGGAGCGCGGGCCGCGCGGTCGCCGGAGACCACCACGGTGACCGGACCGGGCAGCACCCGCCCGTGGGCGTACGTGGTGAACAGGTGCCGGTGGCGCCGCAGATGACGGTCGAGCGCGAGGTAGGTCGAGGAGCCCTCGGTCTTGAGGTCGACGAGCAGTTGCAGGGAGCGGCGGTGACCGCGGTACACCGAGCCGTGGTGGGCCCGTACCCGGGCGGCGAGCGGGTCGAGGTAGAGGGACTCCAGGGTGCGGGAGGGGTCGAGGTCGGCCGGGTCGTGCGCGACGAGGAGCCGGTCGCCGACGAGGTGGATGTCGGCCTCGATGCTGCCGAAGCGGTGGTCGAGGGCGTCGAACAGGGGGCGGGGGTGCTCGTAGTCGTTGTGGGCGTGGGCGCGCCACAACGGGCGGGGCCGGTGCCGGTGTTCGCCGGCCAGGGCGTCGGCGGCGGGGAGGGCGACCGCGCCCGCGAGGGCGGCGCCGAGGGTGGTGAGGGCTCTGCGTCGGGTGGTGAGGGCCATGCTCTGCCTCCCTGGAAGTGCCGTACGGGAACCCTGTGAGTATGGGGTCCCGGGCGGCTCAACCAGCAGGCAGGTGCACAGAGTTGGCCGGTCTGCCGTCGTGTGTTCACTCGCCGGGCCGGGGGCGCAGCGAGAAGCCCGCCCCGGGTGGGGCGGGCTTCAGTGCTGCTGCCCGGGCTGGTGGCGGGTGCCGGCCGGACGGGGCTCAGGGGGCCTGGAGGTCGACCAGCGCGGCCAGGGCCTGCCGGTGGGCGCCGGCCGTGCCGTGGACGAGCGAGTCGGCCTTGGCGCGCTTCAGGTAGAGGTGCGCCGGGTGTTCCCAGGTCATGCCGATGCCGCCGTGCAGTTGCACCGCTTCCTCGGCGGCGTGGACGGCCACGGGTGCCGCGTAGGCCTGGGCGACCGCGACGGCGATGTCGGCGTCCTGGCCGGTCGCCAGGGCGTCGGCGGCGTTGCGGGCGGCCGCGCGGAGGTTGACGACCTCCAGCCACAACTGGGCGAGGCGGTGCTTGAGCGCCTGGAAGCCACCGACGGGCCGGTTGAACTGCTTGCGTTCCTTCAGGTAGCGGACGGTCTCCGTCAGCGTCCATTCGGCGAGCCCGAGCTGCTCGGAGGCGAGCAGCCCGGCACCGGCGCGCAGCGCACGGCGCACGGCGGGCTCGGCGTCGCCGAGCAACCTGCCCGGCGCACCGGCCAGTTCGATCGTGGCGAGGGGCCGGGTCAGATCGAGGGAGACCTGCGGGGTGATGCTCGCGGCAGCGGCGTCGACCGCGTACAGGCCGCCGTCGTCGGCGGGTACGAGCAGCACGTCTGCGACGGCGGCGTCGGCGATGCCGGTCAGTGCGCCGTGGAGCTGGCCGTTGTCGTGCCGCACGGTCCGGTGGGCGGCGCCCGGGGCGGTGCTCAGGGCGACCGCGAGGGCGCCGATCGCCGTGCCGGTGGCGAGGTCGCGCAGCAGGTCGTCCGCGCCGCAGGCGAGCAGCGCCTCGGTGGCGACGACCGCGCTCGTCAGGTAGGGCACGGGCGCGACCGCGCGGCCCAGTTCCTCCAGCACGACGGCGGCTTCCCGGTGGGTGGCGCCCTGGCCGTCGAGTTCCTCGGGCACCAGCAGGCCGGCCAGGCCCATGCCGTCGGTGAGGGACTTCCACACGGCCAGGTGGTGCGGGGTGTCCGACTCCGTGCGGGCGATGACGCCGGGGGCGTCGCAGTGGTCGGTGAGCAGACCGCGGACGGCCGCACGGAGCGCCTCCTCCTCCTCCGAGTACAGCAGATCGCTCATCGGGCCAGGTCCTTCCAGGCGACGTCCTTGTCGGTGCGCGGCTCGGGGGGCAGTCCGAGGACGCGCTCGGCGACGATGTTCAGCAGGACCTCGCTGGTCCCGCCCTCGATGCTGTTGCCCTTGGAGCGCAGGTAGCGGTAGCCGGCCTCACGGCCGGTGAAGTCGACCAGTTCCGGGCGGCGCATGGTCCAGTCGTCGTACAGCAGGCCCTCCTCGCCGAGGAGTTCGACCTCCAGGCCGCTGATCTCCTGGTTGAGGCGGGCGAAGGCCAGTTTCATGCCGGCGCCCTCGGGGCCGGGCTGGCCCGCGACGAGCTGCTGGCGCAGCCGTTCGGCGGTGAGGCGGGAGACCTCGGCCTCCACCCAGAGCTTCAGCAGCCGCTGGTGCAGGTCGTGGGTGCGCAGCTCGGGCCGCTCGCGCCAGGTCGCCGAGACGGGGCCGATCATGCCGCCCTCGCGGGGCAGGCGCATGCCGCCGATGGCCACGCGCTCGTTGTTCAGCGTGGTCTGCGCGACCTTCCAGCCGTCGCCGACCTCGCCGAGGCGCCGGGTGTCGGGAATGCGGACACCGGTGAGGAACACCTCGTTGAACTCGGCCTCGCCGGTGATCTGCCGCAGCGGCCGCACCTCGACGCCCGGGTCGGTCATGTCGCACACGAAGTAGGTGATGCCGCGGTGCTTGGGCACGTCCGGGTCGGTGCGGGCGATGAGGATGGCCCAGCGGGCCACGTGGGCGCTGGACGTCCAGACCTTCTGCCCGTCGACCACCCACGTGTCGCCCTCGCGCACGGCGCGCGTGCCGAGGGCGGCGAGGTCGGAGCCGGCGCCGGGTTCGCTGAACAGCTGGCACCAGACCTCCTCCCCGGTCCACAGCGGCTGCAGGTAGCGCCGCTTCTGCTCCTCGGTGCCGTACTGCAGGATCGTGGGCGCGGCCATGCCGAGGCCGATGCCGATGCGCCGCGGGTCGTTGTCGGGCGCCTTGGCCGCGGCGAGTTC
This sequence comes from Streptomyces sp. NPDC003456, assembly GCF_042878735.1. Taxonomy (NCBI): domain Bacteria; kingdom Bacillati; phylum Actinomycetota; class Actinomycetes; order Kitasatosporales; family Streptomycetaceae; genus Streptomyces; species Streptomyces sp. NPDC003456. The sequence goes on along the minus strand of NZ_JBIAOK010000002.1, from coordinate 153,252 downwards.
GGCGTCGACGACGGCCTGCAGGGAGCGGGAGGCGCCGAGGCCGCCGAGGCCCTGCGGGAAGTGCACCCAGGCCAGCCCGGCGTCGAAGCGGGCCCGCAGGAAGTCGAGGCGGTCGGTGGAGGCCGGCGGGTGGGCGGCCAGGAACTCCCGGGTCTTCGCGCGCAGTTCCTCGGGGGTCATGCCGACTCCTCCATGACGACGGCGACACGGCCGGTGGTGCGGCCGTCGGCCACCTTCTGCACGGCGTCGGCCGCTCCGGCGAGCGGCACCCGCTCGCTGACCAGCGGCTTGATCGCGCCCCGGGCGGCCAGGTCGGTGAGCTGCTCGTGGCAGTGCCGGACGAGCTTGGGGTCCTTGGTGTTGTACAGGCCCCAGTGCAGGCCCAGGATCGAGTAGTTCTTCACCAGGGCGTGGTTGAGGGCCGGGCTGGGGATGGTGCCGCTCGCGAAGCCGACCACGACGATCCGCCCCTCGAAGGCGACGGTCTTGGCGGACTGGGTGTAGGCCTCGCCGCCGACCGGGTCGTAGATCACGTCGGCGCCGCGACCGCCGGTGGCCTCCTTGACGGCGGCGACGACGTCCTCGGAGCGCCGGTCGATCACGGCGTCGCAGCCCAGCTCGCGGGCGACGGCCGCCTTCTCGGGGCCGCCGACGACACCGATGACGGTGGCGCCGGCGGCCTTTCCGAGCTGCACGGCCGCGCTGCCGACCCCTCCTGCGGCAGCGTGGACGAGCAGGGTCTCGCCGGCCTCCAGACCGGCCCGGCGGTGCAGGCCGAACCAGCCGGTCTGGTAGCCGATGTGCAGGGCTGCGGCCTCGGCGTCGTCGAGGGTGTCGGGCGCGGGCAGCAGGGCGGCGGAGTCGGCGAGGGCGTACTCGGCGAACCCTCCGTGGGGCAGGGCCGGGTTGGCGATCACCCGGCGGCCGTCCTCGGTCTCGCCGCAGATCTCCACGCCGGGGGTGAACGGCAGCGGCGGCCGGATCTGGTAATGGCCGCGGCACAGCAGGGCGTCGGGGAAGTTGACGTTGGCCGCGCGGACCTTCAGCAGCACCTGACCGTCACCGGGGGTGGGCGGCTCCGCGTCCTCCAGGCGCATCACCTCACCCGGTTCGCCGTTCTCGTGCACGTGCCATGCCTGCATGCGGGGCCTCCACGGGGGACTGCTTCGTCTGACCGGGGTCGGTTCGCATACTAAGCGGTCGCTTGCTCATCGGGGAACAGCCTTCCGCGGAAAGGTGCCGCCGGGCGCCTGTCGCGTGCGTCACGGCCTCTTCGGCCGCGCCCGCACGTGCATCCGCTCCCCCTGCGGGCCGAACAGGCTGAGGAACTCCACGGGCCCCTCCCCCGTCGAGCCGAACCAGTGCGGCACCCGGGTGTCGAACTCGGCGGCCTCCCCCGCTGTGAGCACCACGTCGTGCTCGCCCAGCACCAGGCGCAGCCTGCCGGACAGCACGTACAGCCACTCGTAGCCCTCGTGGGTGCGCGGGTCGGGCTCCGGTCGCCGCTGCGGTTCCAGCACCTTGTAGGCCTGCAGGCCGCCGGGCTGCCGGGTGAGGGGCCAGTGGGTGCGCCCGCCCCTGACGATCGGTTCGGAACGCACCCGCGGGTCACCGGCGGGCGGGGCCCCGACCAGGTCGTCCAGGGCCACCTGGTGGGCGCGCGCGATCGGCAGGAGCAGTTCCAGACTGGGCTTGCGCAGACCGGACTCAAGCCGCGACAGGGTGCTGACGGAGATGCCGGTGGTCTCCGACAGCGCCGCCAGGGTCACCTCCCGCTCCCTGCGCATCTGCCGCAGTCTCGGGCCGACGCCCGCCAGTACCTCGTCCGTCGTCATGTGCGTATTGCAGGTTCGGCAAAGACGTTTGTCAATCCCGGGGGTCCGAGCGACGCTCGGCGGCGGAGGTGGTCACCATGACCGAGAAGTACGCAGTGGTCGTCGTCGGCGGAGGCGCGGCCGGCCTGTCCGCGGCGCTGGTGCTGGGCCGGGCCCGGGTCCGCACGCTGGTCGTCGACGCGGGCGAGCCGCGCAACGCGCCCGCCGCGCACATGCAGGGCTACCTGTCCCGCGACGGCATGCCGCCCGCCGAGTTCCTGGCCGCCGGGCGGGAGGAGGTCGCCCGCTACGGCGTCGAGCAGGTGCGGGACCGGGTGGTGGAGGTGGGACGGGACCGGGACTTCACCGTGGTCCTGGCCGGAGGCCGGACGGTGCGGGCCCGCCGCCTGGTCGTCGCCACCGGGCTCGCGGACGAGCTGCCCGACGTGCCGGGACTCGCCGAGCGGTTCGGCCGGGACGTGCTGCACTGCCCCTTCTGCCACGGCTGGGAGGTGCGGGACGAGCCGTTCGGGGTGCTGGCGGCGAGCCCGGCGAGTGTGCACCAGGCGCTGATGGTGTCGCAGTGGTCCAAGGACGTGCGGTTCTTCCTGCACCGGGTCGCCGAGGAGGAGCTGACCGACGTCGACCTGCGCCGGCTGTCCGCCGCCGGGGTGGAGGTGGTGCCCGGCGAGGTGGCGGGCCTGGTGGTGGAGGACGACCGGCTCACCGGCGTCCGGCTGGCCGACGGCACGGTCCATGCCCGTTCGGTGCTGTTCGCCGGGCCCCGGCCGGTGCCGCGGACGGGTTTGCTGGAGCGGCTGGGCGCCGAGCTGCACGAGACGCCCTTCGGCGCGTACCCGGTGGTCGACGCGACCGGCCTGACGACCGTGCCGGGCGTGTGGGCGGCGGGCAACGCGATCGGCTTCGCCGAGCAGGTCGTGCACGCGGCGAGCGGCGGCTACCGCGCGGCTGCGGCCATCGTCGGGGACCTGCTGATGACGGACCTCGACGCGGCCGTCCAGGGGTAGGGCCTGTCGTTTGGATCATGGCGCAGGGCATCGGCAGCACCTGTGAACGCCGGTGAGCGGGGCCTGGTGCGTGCAGCTGCAAGGCGGAGGAGGGAGTCGATGCGGAGCATCGGCGAGTGACGACAACGCGGCAGATGCGCGTGCCAGGCCCCGCGTCTGCGTCATGATCCAAACGACAGGCCCTAGGGGCACCCCTCGGCGCCCGCGGCCGCACCCGGCACCCCTGGTCGCACGTCGCACCCGGCACCCCTGGTCGCACCGCACCCGGTAACCGGGCCCGCTTCCCTACCCGCCACCGCACCCCGGCCTCCGGGGCTCCGGCCCGGCCAGGTCCGTCCCGGCCCTTCCCGTCCCGGCCGTCCGGGTGTAGACGTGGCTTCCGCGGTGCACCATGACTGCATGCTTCTGCATCGGCTCGCCCGAGTGTCCCAGGAGGTCGCCGCCACGTCCGCGCGGTCGAGGAAGACGGCCCTGCTCGCGGAGCTCTTCCGGGACGCGGAGGCGGAGGACGTGCCCATCGTCATCCCCTACCTGGCCGGGCGGCTGCCGCAGGGCCGGATCGGCGTCGGCTGGAAGGTGCTGGGCCGGCCGGTCGCCCCGGCCGCCGAACCCGGCCTGACCGTGCGGGACGTCGACGCCCGGCTGTCCGCACTCGCCGAGGTGTCCGGTCCCGGGTCGCAGGCCGAGCGCACCCGGCTGGTCGGGGAGCTGATGGGTGCGGCCACCGAGGCCGAGCAGCGGTTCCTGCTCGGGCTGCTCACCGGCGAGGTCCGCCAGGGCGCGCTGGACGCGGTGGCGGTGGAGGGCCTGGCCCAGGCGACCGGGGCGCCCCCGGCGGACGTACGCCGGGCCGTGATGCTCGCGGGCTCCCTGCAGTCGGTCGCCGAGGCGCTGCTGTCGGACGGGCCCGCCTCCCTGGAGCGGTTCCGGCTCACCGTCGGCCGCCCGGTGCTGCCCATGCTGGCGCACAGCGCCTCCTCGGTCGCCGAGGCGGTGGACAAGCTCGGCGCCTGCGCGGTGGAGGAGAAGCTCGACGGCATCCGGGTCCAGGTGCACCGGGACGGCGGCACGGTGCGGCTCTACACCCGCACGCTCGACGACATCACCGACCGGCTGCCCGAAGTGACGGCCGCCGTGCTGGAGTTGAAGGGCGAACGGTTCATCCTGGACGGCGAGGTGATCTCCTTCGGCGAGGACGGACGCCCCCGTTCGTTCCAGGAGACCGCGGGCCGGGTCGGCTCGCGCACGGACGTGGCGACGGCCGCCCGGGCGGTGCCCGTCTCCCCGGTCTTCTTCGACGCGCTGTCCGTCGACGGCCGTGACCTGCTGGACCTGCCGTTCACCGAGCGGCACGCGGAACTGGCCCGGCTGGTCCCCGAGCCGATGCGGGTGCGCCGCACGCTGGTCTCCGGCGCCGGCGACACCCCCGCGGCGGAGGAGTTCCTGGCCGCGACCCTGCGGCGGGGTCACGAGGGGGTGGTCGCCAAGGCGCTGGACGCCCCCTACAGCGCGGGCCGGCGCGGTGCGTCCTGGCTGAAGGTCAAGCCCGTCCACACCCTCGACCTCGTCGTCCTGGCCGCCGAGTGGGGCCACGGCCGCCGCAGCGGCAAGCTCTCCAACCTCCACCTGGGCGCCCGAACGGCCGACGGCGGTCTCGCCATGCTCGGCAAGACCTTCAAGGGCATGACCGACGCGATGCTCACCTGGCAGACGGAGCGCCTGCAGCAGCTCGCCGTCGAGACGAACGGCCACGTCGTCGAGGTCCGCCCGGAACTCGTCGTCGAGATCGCCTACGACGGCCTGCAGCGCTCCACCCGCTACCCGGCCGGCGTCACCCTCCGCTTCGCCCGCGTGATCCGCTACCGCGAGGACAAGCGCCCCGAGGACGCCGACACCGTCGAGACGCTCCTGGCGGCCCACCCGGAGGTGAGGCCGTGAAGCGCAGCGCCGGCCTGCTGCTGCACCGCCCGTCCGCGCGGGGCCGGGAGGTCCTGCTCGGCCACATGGGCGGCCCCTTCTACGCCCGGCGCGACGCCGGCGCCTGGACGATCCCGAAGGGCGAGTACGAGCCCGGCGAGTCCCCCTGGGCGGCCGCCCGCCGCGAGTTCGAGGAGGAGCTGGGACTGCCCCCGCCCGCCGGGGAGGCCGTCGCCCTGGGCGAGGTGCGGCAGACCAACGGCAAGACCGTCACCGCCTGGGCGATCGAGGCCGACCTCGACCCGGCCGGCATCGCGCCCGGCACCTTCCGCATGGAGTGGCCGCCGCGCTCCGGGCGGATCCAGGAGTTCCCCGAGCTGGACCGGGTCGCCTGGTTCGGTCTCGAACAGGCCCGTGCGGTGATCATCACGGCCCAGGCCGCGTTTCTCGACCGGCTGGCGGAGCACTCGCCCTGAGGAGGCACTCCCGCGTTGCGGTCCCCTCCGCCGCGCGGGAAGGTCGAGACACAGCGCGCACCGAGGGAGGTCGGCCATGCCCATCGCGACGGTGAACCCGGCGAACGGCGAGACGCTCAAGACGTACGAGGCCATGGGCGAGGAGGAGATCGAGCGCCGGCTCCAGCTCGCGGAGGCCACGTTCCGCACGTACCGCACGACGTCCTTCGAGGAGCGCGCCCGGCTGCTGCACCGGGCGGCCGACCTCCTGGAGGAGGACCAGCAGGACATCGCCCGGGTGATGACCACCGAGATGGGCAAGCCGATCCAGCAGGCCCGGGCCGAGGCCGCCAAGTGCGCCAAGGCCATGCGCTGGTACGCGGACCACGCCGAGGAACTGCTCGCGGACGAGCAGCCCTCCGACGCCGACGTCAAGGACTCGGGCGCCTCCCGCGTCCTGGTGCGCTACCGGCCGATCGGCCCGGTGCTCGCGGTCATGCCGTGGAACTTCCCGCTCTGGCAGGTGATCCGCTTCGCGGCTCCCGCGCTGATGGCGGGGAACGTGGGGCTCCTCAAGCACGCCTCGAACGTCCCGCAGACCGCCCTCTACCTCGAGGACCTCTTCCACCGGGCGGGCTTCACCGAGGGCTGCTTCCAGACCCTGCTGATCGGCTCGGCGGCGATCGACGACATCCTGCGCGACGAGCGCGTCAAGGCCGCCACCCTCACCGGCAGCGAGCCGGCCGGCCGCGCGGTCGCCTCCACCGCCGGGGAGATGATCAAGAAGACGGTGCTGGAGCTGGGCGGCAGTGACCCGTTCGTGGTCATGCCGTCCGCCGACATCGACCGGGCGGCGCAGGTCGCGGTGACGGCCCGGGTGCAGAACAACGGGCAGTCGTGCATCGCCGCCAAGCGGTTCATCGTGCACACGGACGTCTACGCCGCCTTCGCCGAACGGTTCACCCAGGGCATGAAGGCGCTGAAGGTCGGCGACCCGATGTCCGACGACACCGAGGTCGGACCGCTCTCCAGCGAGCAGGGACTGCGCGACCTGGAGGAACTGGTCGACGACGCGGTGCGCAGCGGGGCCCGGGTGCTGTGCGGTGGCGAACGGCCCGAGGGGCCGGGCTGGTACTACAGGCCGACGATCCTCGCCGGCATCGACCGCGAGATGCGCATCCACCGGGAGGAGGCGTTCGGGCCGGTCGCCACGCTGTACCGGGCGGCGGACCTGGACGAGGCGGTGCTGATCGCGAACGACTCGCCGTTCGGGCTGAGTTCCAACGTCTGGACGCGCGACGAGGCGGAGAGGGACCGGTTCGCCCGGGACCTGGAGGCCGGAGGCGTGTTCTTCAACGGGATGACGGCCTCGCATCCGGCGTTCCCGTTCGGCGGTGTGAAGCGGTCCGGCTACGGGCGTGAGCTGTCCGGGCACGGAATCCGCGAGTTCTGCAACATCACCACGGTTTGGCACGGTGCGTGAGTGATGCGGGGCTACGATCCCGTCTGTGAACCGCGAAGTGACTCTGCCTCTGATCGTCGACAACCGCGGGACCCTGCAGGTGGCTGCGGCGGATGTCAGCAAGCTGCTGCGCACGGTGGGGGGACGGTGGGTGCGGCTGGTGGAGGACGGGGAGTCCGGGCTGGACGAGGACACGGTCGCGGCTCTCACCATCGAGCTGGCGAAACTGGCCGACCGCATCGATGTGGCCTGTATCGCGCACAGCAGCGGAACCGCGACCTAGGGGTGGCCCGTGCGGGTGCGGTGGGGGCTCGTCGCTCGGTTCCCCGCAGCCCCTAGGGAACCTCGTTCAGGGTGCTCCAGAACATCGCCTCGTACCGCTGGAGCAGCCGGCCGTGGCGGTGCGCCGCGGCCTCGTCCAGTCGGTCATCGTCCAGGGCCGCCCGCACCGCGTCCGTCGCCAGGCGGTCCAGGTCCGGGGACGGTTGTGCGAAGAAGTCGAAGAAGGCGCACGCCTCGTCGGTGAAGCCGTAACGCTCGCGCAGTGCTGCGGCGATCGTGGCGCAACAGCCGCCCCACGCCGAGAAGTTGGCCGTCAGGGCCAGGACCGCGTCCGGTGGTGAGGCGCCGAGGGCCAGCCAGGACACGTAGGCCGGGTAGGCCTGGCAGCCGGGGAGCGGGGCGTACGACGCCTCGCGTTCCTCGTCCACGCCGCACGCCCGGCTGAAGGCGGTCAGCCGCTCCCCCGCCAGGACCTCGCCCTCGGCGAGTGCCGTGAAGAAGGCCGCGGCCCGCGGGTCCGTCGCCGCGGAGCGGTGCGCCAGATGCTCGAACGCACGGCGGTCGGCGGGGATCACCCAGCTCTGCTCCAGGGCCAGCGCGGCGAGGACGGAACGGGGTGCCGTGCCGTCGGCGATCCGGGGGACGAGCAGGTTGGCGCGCGGATCGGGCGCGAGCCGTGCGGTGGTGGCGATGAGCAGGTCCCGGGCCGGGTGCGTCATGGCGTCCTCCGTCATCCGTCCTCCGTCATCCGTGTGCCGCAACGAGCCTTGCACGTCCTCCCCGGTACGGAGTAGCCCGGCGCGAAGTCACCGTGCCCCCGGGCCATCGTGGGGTGACCACCCCCAGTGGTGAACCACCTTCTGGCCGGGGGGCGAAGGTCTCCCGGAAGGCGAAAGCAGGCATGGTTCATGGCGACTTTGTGCAGACCCTCGGTGTCCGTCCCTGAGTACGTGATCACGATGGAGGAGACGCTGGAGCTGGCGCGGCAGCGCCACGCCGGCCACCCCCAACTGCCGCTCGCCCTCCGGCTGATCGAGAACACCGGGGTGCGCACGCGGCGCATCGTGCAGCCCATCGAGGAGACCCTGAGGCACCCGGGCTTCGAGGAGCGCAACAAGCGCTACGAGGCCGAGGCCAAGGCGCGGGTGCCGGCGGTGGTCCAGCGGGCCCTCGACGACGCGGAGCTGCTCACCACCGAGGTGGATCTGATCGTCTACGTGTCGTGCACGGGCTTCATGATGCCCTCGCTGACGGCCTGGCTGATCAACGAGATGGGCTTCGAGCCGACCACCCGTCAGCTGCCGATCGCGCAGCTGGGATGCGCGGCGGGCGGGGCGGCGATCAACCGGGCCCACGACTTCTGCTCGGCCTACTCGGAGGCCAACGCGCTGATCGTGTCCTGCGAGTTCTGCTCGCTGTGCTACCAGCCCACCGACATGGGCGTCGGCTCGCTGTTGTCGAACGGGCTGTTCGGCGACGGCATCGCCGCCGCCGTGGTGCGCGGCCGGGGCGGCGAGGGCATCGCGCTGGAGCGCAACGGCTCGTTCCTGATCCCGAAGACCGAGGACTGGATCACCTACGACGTGCGGGCCACCGGGTTCCACTTCCTGCTGGACAAGCGGGTCCCGGGCACGATGGAGCCGCTCGCGCCGGTCCTCTCGGATCTGGCGGGCGAGCACGGGTGGGACGCGTCCGACCTGGACTTCTACGTCGTGCACGCGGGCGGGCCACGGATCCTGGACGACCTGAGCACGTTCCTGCGCGTCGACCCGCACGCCTTCCGCTTCAGCCGGGCCACGCTCACCGAGTACGGCAACATCGCCAGTGCCGTCGTCCTGGACGCGCTGCGGCGGCTGTTCGACGAGGGCGGGCCCGAGGCGGGAGCGCGTGGGCTGGTCGCCGGGTTCGGTCCCGGCATCACGGCGGAGATGGCGCTGGGCCGCTGGCGCGACGGGGACGGGGCGGGATGAGCGCCCCACACGTCGCCGCCCCCGGATCCGGGCGCGGCGAGGCGGGGGCTGCGGCGGAAGGGCTGCTCGTCCCGCCGGGGCAGGGCCGTGTCGTGCGGGCCCCCGCCCAGCACGTGACCTTCAAGGTGACCGGCGCGCACTCGCGCGCGGCCTCCTCCTTCGAGGTGGTGGTGCCGCCGGGCTTCGACGTCGGCGCCCATGTGCACACGCGCAGCGAGGAGTTGTTCTACGTGCTGGAGGGCGAGCTGGACGTGCTCGCCTTCGAGCCGCGGATCCGCACCCCCGACCACTGGCAGGAGTGGGAGTCCCCCGCCGGCGGGCGCGTGGTGCGGGCGACCCCGGGCACGGTGATCGTCGTGCCCCCGGGGTGCCCGCACGCGTTCGCCAATCCGACGGACGAGCCCGCGAAGATGTTCTTCCAGGCGAGCCCGCCGCCGGACCACGAGCGGTACTTCGAGGAACTGCTGCAGATCCTCGGCGCCGGCGGCCCGCCGGACCACACGGCGATCGAGGAGCTCCGGGCGCGGTACGACATCGAGCAGCTGACGCCGCTCAGGCACCGCTAGCGGATCGGCACACCGGCGAGGGTGCGGGCGATGACCAGGCGCTGGATCTCGCTCGTGCCCTCGAAGATGGTGTAGATGGCGGCGTCCCGGTGCATGCGCTCCACCGGGTACTCGCGGGTGTAGCCGTTGCCGCCGAGGATCTGGATGGCCTGGGCCGTGACCTTCTTGGCGGTCTCGCTGGCGAACAGCTTGGACATCGACCCCTCGGCCGCGGTGAACGGCTTGCCGTTGACGGCCATCCAGGAGGCGCGCCAGACCAGCAGGCGGGCCGCGTCGATCGAGGTGCGCATGTCCGCGAGCTGGAACGCCACGCCCTGGTTGTCGATGATGGGCCGGCCGAACTGCCGGCGGGTCGTGGCGTAGTCGAGGGCGACCTCGTAGGCGGCGCGGGCGGTGCCGACCGCCATGGCGCCGACGGCCGGGCGGGAGGCCTCGAAGGTGGCCATGGCGGCGTTCTTCACGCGCTCGCCGCCCTGCCGGGCCTTCTCGCGGGCGCGGGCGAGCCGTTCGTCGAGCTTCTCCTTGCCGCCGAGGAGGCAGGAGCCGGGGACGCGCACGTGGTCGAGGACGACCTCGGCGGTGTGGGAGGCGCGGATGCCGTGCTTCTTGAACTTCTGGCCCTGGGACAGCCCCTCGGTGCCCGGCGGGACGATGAAGGAGGCGTGGCCCTTGGAGCCCAGCTCGGGGTCGACGACCGCGACGACGACGTGGACGTTGGCGATGCCGCCGTTGGTCGCCCAGGTCTTGGTGCCGTTGAGCACCCATTCGTCCTTGGCCTCGTCGTAGACGGCCCGGGTGCGCAGGGAGGCGACGTCGGATCCGGCGTCGGGCTCGGAGGAGCAGAAGGCGGCGACCTTCACGTCGTCGGCGTCGCCGTACATCTGGGGGATCCAGGTGCCGATCTGCTCCTCGGTGCCGTTGGCGAGGACGCCGACGGCGGCCAGGCCGGTGCCGACGATGGACAGGGCGATGCCCGCGTCCCCCCAGAACAGCTCCTCCATCGCCATGGGGATGCCGAGGCCGGTGGGGTCGAAGTACTGCTGGGCGTAGAAGTCCAGGGAGTAGATGCCGACCTTGGCGGCCTCCTGGATGACCGGCCAGGGAGTCTCCTCACGCTCGTCCCATTCGGCGGCCGCGGGCCGGATCACGTCGGCGGCGAAGCCGTGGATCCAGTCGCGGACCTCCTTCTGTTCGTCGTTGAGCTCCATGGTGAACTCGGCCATGTCGTCCCCTCCAGCGGCGCACGTGCATGTTACTTGCGGTAACCGCAGTCTGTTACCGGCGGGTAGTCCGCGTCAACTCCCCTCTGCCCGGTCGGCACCCTTTCCGTGTCCGGAACACGCCCGAGTGCTAGTTTGCGCAGGCGTCATCGAAACACCACGGGTGGGGAGAGCACATGGACACCACACAGCGGACCGATCAGCAGCGGTCCGCCGACCGCCGGCGGCGCGAGCTGCTCGAGGCCGCCGACCGAGTGGTGCTGCGCGACGGCCCCCAGGCCTCGATGAACGCGATCGCGGCGGAGGCCGGGATCACCAAGCCGATCCTCTACCGCCACTTCGGCGACAAGGGCGGACTTTACGCCGCCCTTGCCAAACGGCACACCGACGCCCTGCTGGACTCCCTGCGGGCGGCGCTGGACGCCCCGGCGGACCGGCGACAGCGCGTCGAGGCGACCCTGGACACCTATCTCGCCGCGATCGAGGCACGGCCCCAGGTGTACCGCTTCCTGATGCACCCCGCCGAAGGCGGCCAGCCCGGGGACCCCGGGTTCGACGTCGGCAAGCACAGCGCGCCGCTGCTGCGGCGGATGGGCGAGGAGCTGGCCCAGGTCATCGAGGAGCGGCTGGACCTCGGGCCGGGCGGCCAGCAGCTCGCGCGGGTCTGGGGCCACGGGATCGTCGGCATGATGCACGCGGCCGGGGACTGGTGGCTGGGTGAACGGCCCTGCTCCCGTACCGAGTTGGTGCGCAGTCTGGCGGACCTGCTGTGGGGGCGCCTGGCGACCGTGGGCGACCGGCTCGGCGGCCCGGGGTTCTGACCGCGGCGCTCAGGCGTTCCAGGGCGCCCGCGCCACCTGCCGCATCAGCCTGCGGCGGCGCCGGCCGCTGAGGCGGTCGGCGTAGATCCGGCCGTCCAGGTGGTCGCACTCGTGCTGCAGGCAGCGGGCGAAGAAGCCCGTGCCGTGGACCGTGACGGGCTCGCCGGCCAGGGTGAAGCCCTCGACCACGGCGTGGTCGTGGCGTTCCGTGCCCGCTTCCAGGCCCGGCAGGGACAGGCAGCCCTCCGGACCGCGGATCACCACCCCGTCCGCCCGGACCAGGCGCGGGTTCACGACGTGCCCCAGGTGACGGACGTCCTCGTCGTCCGGGCAGTCGTAGACGAAGACCCGCAGCGGCTCGCCGACCTGGTTGGCGGCGAGCCCGACGCCCCGCGCGGCGTACATCGTGGCGAACAAGTCCTCCACGAGGCGTGCCAGTTCGGGGCCGAAGTCGGTGACCTCCTGGCAGGGCGTGTGCAGGACGGGATCGCCGTGCAGCGTGAGGGGTCTCACGCGGCCGCGGGCGCCGGGGATGGGGCTGTGTCGCATGGCGGCAAGAGTAAGGTCCTGTCGGTCCGCGCCTTGCGCACGAGTTCGCCGCAGTGCCGCGGTGCGGGAGTGCGAATGGATCTCGATAGGCTGAGGTCCACACCACGTGGCCGTCAGGCTTCAGGGCGCGGCGCGTACGCAAGGAGGATCGAGAACTGATGGCAGGCAACTCGGACCCGCTCTCGCCGCGGGCCAAGCTGGCCGTGACCGCGGGCAAGGCGGTCGCGGCGGCGTCCCGCGCCGCGGGACGCGGCAGCGGATCGGTGATCGGCGGCCGGGTGGCGCTCAAGCTCGACCCCGACCTGCTGGCCCGGCTCGCGCAGAACCTGGACGTGACGCTCGTCTCGGCGACCAACGGCAAGACCACCACCACCCGGCTCATCGCCGAGGCCCTGCGCGCGGCGGGACCCGTCGTGTCGAACGCCCTGGGCGCCAACATGCCGGCCGGCATCACCTCGGCGCTCGCCGGCGGCTCCGACGCCCGGTACGGCGTGATCGAGGTCGACGAGAAGTACCTCGCCGGAGTCGCCCGGGACACCGCGCCCAAGTGCATCGCGCTGCTCAACCTCTCGCGCGACCAGCTCGACCGGGCCGCCGAGACGCGCATGCTCGCCGAGAACTGGCGCGAAGGGCTCGCGGGCTCCAAGGCCGTGGTCGTGGCCAACTGCGACGACCCGCTCGTCGTGTGGGCCGCCTCCTCCTCCCCCAACGTGGTCTGGGTCGCGGCGGGGCAGATGTGGAAGGACGACGCCTGGTCCTGCCCGTCCTGCGGCGGTGTGATGCAGCGCCCGGGCGACGACTGGTTCTGCGGCGAGTGCGGCTTCCGGCGCCCGACGCCGAGCTGGGCGCTCTCCGGCGACCACGTCCTCGACCCGCACGGCTCGGCCTGGCCGATCCACCTGCAGCTGCCCGGCCGCGCCAACAAGGCCAACGCCGCCTCCTCGGCCGCGGTCGCCGCCGTGTTCGGCGTGCCGCCGCAGGTCGCGCTGGAGCGCATGTACCAGGTGCAGGCGGTCGCCGGACGGTACGACGTCGTCCAGTTCCAGGGCCGTGACCTGCGGCTCCTGCTCGCCAAGAACCCGGCCGGCTGGCTGGAGACGTTCTCCCTGATCGACCCGCCGCCCACCCCGGTCATCCTGTCCGTGAACGCGCGCGGCGCCGACGGCACCGACACCTCCTGGCTGTGGGACGTCGACTACACGCGCCTGACCGGCCACCCGATCTGCGTGATCGGCGACCGGCGGCTGGACCTGGCGGTGCGCCTGGAGGTCGCCGACCAGAACTTCCAGGTCTACGACAACCTCGACCAGGCCGTGGCCGCCTGCCCGCCGGGCCGGATCGAGGTCATCGCCAACTACACGGCGTTCCAGGACCTGCGCCGCCGCGTCGGCAACTGAGCACGAGACGTCAGGGGACTTTTGTGAGCGACAACCAACTGCGGGTCGTCTGGATCTATCCCGACCTGCTCAGCACCTACGGCGACCAGGGCAACGTCCTCGTCGTGGAGCGCCGGGCCCGGCAGCGCGGCCTGGACGTGGCCCGGCTGGACGTGCGCAGCGACCAGCCGATCCCGACCTCCGGCGACATCTACCTGATCGGCGGCGGCGAGGACCGGCCGCAGCGGCTCGCGGCCGAGCGGCTGCGCCGCGACGGCGGACTGACCCGGGCCGTGGAGAACGGCGCCATCGTCTTCTCGGTGTGCGCCGGCTACCAGATCCTCGGCCACGAGTTCATCAACGACCTCGGCCAGCGCGAGCCCGGCCTCGGGCTGCTGGACGTGGTGTCGGTGCGCGGCGAGGGCGCGCGGTGCGTCGGTGACGTGCTGGGCGACGTCGACGAGCGCCTCGGGCTGCCGCCGCTGACCGGGTTCGAGAACCACCAGGGCGTCACCCACCTCGGCCCCACCGCCCGCCCCCTGGCCCGGGTGCGGTTCGGCAACGGCAACGGCACGGGCGACGGCACCGAGGGCGCGTTCAACGACACCGTCTTCGGCACGTACATGCACGGCCCGGTCCTGGCGCGCAACCCGCTGATCGCGGACCTGCTGCTGAAGCTGGCCCTCGACGTCAACGCGCTGCCGCCGACCGACGACCGCTGGTACGAGGCCCTGCGCAACGAGCGCATCGCGGCCGCTCAGCAGCCCGCCTGAGCGCAACGCCGCAGCTCGTCCGAGGCACGCGTCAACCTGCGGGTCGACAGCCCGTATGACGGCCCATCCGCACAGGTGAGCGGGGTCGTCCAGCAGGCGGACGCGTGCTTCGGTCCGGGCCCCGGATGCCGCTAGGGTGGCGGGGATTCCCGCCGGACGACGTGGTCCGGTCCCCGGCCCACGTTGAGAAGGTATTCGGGCTATGCGCATTGGTGTCCTCACGTCCGGCGGCGACTGCCCCGGCCTGAACGCCGTCATCCGGTCCGTCGTGCACCGCGCCGTCGTCGACCACGGCGACGAGGTCATCGGCTTCCGGGACGGCTGGAAGGGCCTCCTGGAGTGCGACTACCTCAAGCTCGACCTGGACGCGGTGGGCGGCATCCTCGCCCGCGGCGGCACGATCCTCGGCTCGTCGCGGGTCCAGCCCTCCCACCTGCGGGACGGCGTGGAGCGGGCCAAGGGCCACGTCGAGGAGCTGGGTCTCGACGCGATCATCCCCATCGGCGGTGAGGGCACGCTGAAGGCCGCCCGGCTGATGTCGGACAGCGGGCTGCCCGTCGTGGGCGTGCCGAAGACCATCGACAACGACATCGCCGTGACGGACGTCACCTTCGGCTTCGACACGGCCGTGGGCGTGGCGACCGAGGCGCTCGACCGGCTGAAGACCACCGCCGAGTCCCACCAGCGGGTCCTGGTCGTGGAGGTCATGGGCCGGCACACCGGCTGGATCGCGCTGCACTCCGGCATGGCGGCCGGCGCGCACGCCATCGTCGTCCCCGAGCGGCCCTTCGACATGGAGGAGCTGACCCGGCGCGTCGGCGAGCGGTTCGCGGCGGGCAAGCGCTTCGCGATCGTCGTGGCGGCCGAGGGCGCCAAGCCGCGGCCCGGAACGATGGACTTCGACGAGGGCGGCACGGACATCTACGGGCACGAGCGCTTCGCCGGCATCGCCCGGCAGCTGTCCGTCGAGCTGGAGGACCGGCTGGGCAAGGAGGCCCGGCCGGTGATCCTTGGTCACGTGCAGCGCGGCGGGACGCCGACGGCGTACGACCGGGTGCTCGCGACGCGGTTCGGCTGGCACGCGGTGGAGGCCGTGCACCGGGGGGAGTTCGGGCACATGACCGCGCTGCGCGGGACCGACATCGTGATGGTGCCGCTCGCGGAGGCCGTGGAGACGCTGAAGACCGTGCCCGACGACCGGTACGAAGAGGCGGAGTGCGTGCTCTGAGCACGGGCTGATCCGCCCCAGGACACCGAACCGCCCCCGGTCGCAGTCGTGACCGGGGGCGGTTCTACTCTTGGGGCGGACAACTTGTTGCACACCCCCACGAAACAGGAGCCGGCGCAATGGATCACAGCGGGCACGGCACGACCATGGATCTGCCGCCGTTCACGCTGGGGCGAGGGCTGGAGTGGTCGGCGGACCCGTTCTTCCTCGTCGCCTGCCTCGTCGGCCTCGCGCTGTACGGGTGGGGTGTCGTCCGGCTGGTCCGGCGCGGGGACAAGTGGCCCGTGGGCCGGACCGTGGCCTACGCGCTGGGCGTGCTGAGCATCATGCTGATGATGTGCACGCAGCTCAACGACTACGGCATGGTCATGTTCAGCGTGCACATGGTGCAGCACATGGTCATCAGCATGGTCTCGCCGATCCTCATCCTGCTCGGGGCACCGATCACCCTGGCGCTGCGGGCGCTGCCCACGGCGGGGCGGGGCCGCAAGGGGCCGCGTGAGGTGCTGCTGATGTTCCTGCACAGCCGGTACATGCGGATCGTCACCCACCCCGCGTTCACGATCCCGCTGTTCATCGCGAGCCTGTACGGGCTGTACTTCACGCCGCTCTTCGACACGCTGATGGGCTCCGGGGCGGGGCACATCGCCATGATGGTGCACTTCCTCGCGGTGGGCCTGGTGTTCTTCTGGCCGATCATGGGCGTGGACCCGGGCCCCCACCGGCCGGGCTACCTGATGCGGATGCTGGAGCTGTTCGCGGGCATGCCGTTCCACGCGTTCTTCGGCATCGCCCTGATGATGGCGACCGAGCCGATGGTCGAGTCGTTCAAGAACCCGCCCGCCTCCCTCGGCATCGACGCCCTGTCCGACCAGAACGCGGCGGGCGGCATCGCCTGGGCGTTCAGCGAGATCCCGTCGGTGCTGGTGCTGATCGCCCTGCTGTTCCAGTGGTACGCCTCCGAGCAGCGCCAGGCCCGGCGCACGGACCGGGCCGCGGATCGCGACGGCGACAAGGAACTCGAGGCGTACAACGCCTACCTGGCCTCGCTGAACGCGCAGGGGCGCTGAAACCGGCTCGCGCAAGGCCCGTGCGCGCCGGGCGTCCGGCAGGCACCATGGAGGGACCGGACCACGAGGAGGGTGTCACGATGCCCGGTTCCACGAACGGTTCCCATGCGACGAAGACCATGGGCGTGCTCACCGTCGGCGGTCTCGTCGTCGTGACGGCCTACACGGTGGCGCTCGGGAGCAACGGCTGGCTGTGGTTCGGCTGGGTCGTCCTGGGCCTGATCACGCTGGGCATGGTGGTCACCACCCGCAGCACCTGAGGCTCACCGGCCCGTCAGCCGGCCCGCCGAGTGGACGCCCGGCTGGTACTTCGGGAGCCGGACGGTGATCTTCATGCCGGCTCCCTGCGCGGTCTCGATGACCAGGCCGTGGGCGTCGCCGTAGACCTGGCGGAGCCGGTCGTCGACGTTGGACAGGCCGATGCCGCCGGACGGGCTGGCCTCGCGCGCGAGGATGCGGCGCAGCAGTTCGGGGTCCATGCCGGCGCCGTCGTCCTCGATGACGACGAGTGCCTCGGCGCCCGCGTCCTGGGCGGTGATCCGGATGTGGCACCTGCCCGCGGGGACGGCCTTGCCCTCCAGGCCGTGCTTGACGGCGTTCTCCACGAGTGGCTGCAGGCACAGGAAGGGCAGGGCGACCGGCAGCACCTCCGGCGCTATCTGCAGCGTCACGGAGAGCCGGTCGCCGAAGCGCGCCCTGACCAGTGCCAGGTAGTGGTCGATGGCGTGCAGCTCGTCGGCGAGGGTGGTGAAGTCGCCGTGCCGGCGGAACGAGTAGCGGGTGAAGTCGGCGAACTCCAGCAGCAGCTCCCGGGCGCGCTCGGGGTCGGTGCGCACGAACGAGGCGATCACGGCGAGCGAGTTGAAGATGAAGTGCGGGGAGATCTGCGCCCGCAGCGCCTTGATCTCGGCCTCGATGAGACGGGTGCGGGAGCGGTCGAGGTCCGCCAGTTCCAGCTGCACCGAGACCCAGCGGGCGACCTCGCCTGCGGCCCGGACCAGGACGGCCGACTCGCGGGGCGCGCAGGCGACCAGGGCGCCGTGCACGCGGTCGTCGACCGTGAGGGGGGCGACGACCGCCCAGCGCACCGAGCAGTCCAGGTTGTCGCAGGTCAGCCGGAACGCCTCACCGCGGCCGGTGTCCAGTGGCCCGCCGAGGCGTTCCATGATCTCGCCGCGGTGGTGGGCGCCGTCCCCGTCCCAGACGAGGACCTGTTCGCGGTCGGTGAGGCACAGGGCGTCCGTGCCGAGCAGGGAGCGCAGCTTGCGGGCGGACCTGCGGGCGGTCTCCTCGGTCAGGCCGGCCCGCAGCGGCGGTGCGGCCAGGGAGGCGGTGTGCAGGGTCTCGAAGGTGGCGTGCTCGACGGGGGTGCCGAGTCCGGCGAGGCTGCCGCCCCGTGCCGTGCGCCGGCCGATCCAGACCCCGAGGGCCAGCACCGGCAGCACGGCGACGCACAGACCCGCCAGGAAGTCGCTCACGGCGTCACCTCGGTACGCAGTTCCTCGGGCAGGTGGAAGCGGGCCAGCACCGTGTTCGTGCCCGGCGGCACCCGGCCGGGGGTGGCCAGGGAGACCAGGATCATGGTGAGGAAGCCGAGCGGCACCGACCACAGTGCGGGCCAGGCGAGCAGGGCGTGCAGGGCGCCCGGGCCCGGGTAGCCCGTCATGGTCGCGGCGACCGCGAGGAGGGCGGAGCCGCCCCCGACCAGCATCCCGGCGGCCGCCCCGGGCGGGGTCAGCCGCCGCCACCAGATGCCGAGGACGAGCAGCGGGCAGAACGAGGACGCCGACACCGCGAAGGCCAGTCCCACGGCGTCGGCGACCGGCAGCCCGCCGACCAGGACGCTCGCCGCCAGGGGCACGGCCATGGCCAGCACGGTCCCCAGCCGGAAGTGCCGCACGCCACGGGAGGGCAGCACGTCCTGGGTGAGGACCCCGGCGACCGCCATGGTGAGCCCCGAGGCCGTGGAGAGGAACGCGGCGAAGGCGCCCCCGGCGACCAGCGCGCCCAGCAGGTCCCCGCCCACTCCCCCGATCATGCGGTCGGGCAGCAGCAGGACGGCCGCGTCGGGGTCTCCGGTGAGGGTGAGTTCCGGGGCGTAGAGGCGCCCGAGGGCACCGTAGACCGGGGGCAGCAGGTAGAAGGCGCCGATCAGGGCGAGGACCGCGACGGTGGTGCGGCGGGCGGCGACGCCGTGCGGGCTGGTGTAGAAGCGGACCACGACGTGCGGCAGGCCCATGGTGCCGAGGAACGTGGCGAGGATCAGGCCGTACGTGGCGTACAGGGGGCGTTCGGCGCGGCTCTCGGCCTGGGACGGGGACAGGTCGCCGCCGCCGTCGCGTTCGGCCTCGGGGACGGGAGCGCCGGCGGGGAACTCCAGGCGGGTGCCGGCTTCGATGCGGTGGGTGCCGGCGGGCAGGTCGAGGCGGCTGCCGGTGTGGGTGCGGCCGTCGACGGTGCCGGTGACCGTGACGGTCAGGGGGCGCTCCAGCTTCAGGTCGACGCCGTCGTCGACGCGGACGACGCGCTGCTCGCGGAAGGCGGCCGGTTCGCCGAAGGCGTCGCGCGGGGCGCCGTCGCCCTGCCAGGCCAGCACGAGGAAGAGGGCGGGGACCAGCAGGGCGGTGAGCTTGAGCCAGTACTGGAAGGCCTGGACGAAGGTGATGCTGCGCATGCCGCCCGCGGCGACGGTGGCGGTGACGACGACGGCGACGGTCACGCCGCCCAGCCAGTCGGGCGCCCCGGTCAGGACGGTCAGGGTGAGGCCCGCGCCCTGCAGCTGGGGCAGCAGGTACAGCCAGCCGACCCCGACCACGAAGGCCCCGGCGAGCCGCCGCACGGCCTGGGAGGCGAGGCGGGCCTCGGCGAAGTCGGGCAGCGTGTACGCCCCGGAGCGGCGCAGCGGGGCGGCGACGAACAGCAGCAGCACGAGGTAGCCGGCGGTGTAGCCGACCGGGTACCAGAGCATGTCGGGGCCCTGGACCAGGACGAGCCCGGCGATGCCCAGGAAGGAGGCGGCGGACAGGTACTCGCCGCTGATCGCCGCCGCGTTCAGCCGCGGGCCGACCGTGCGGGAGGCGACGTAGAAGTCGGAGGTGGTGCGGGAGATGCGCAGGCCGAAGGCGCCGACCAGGACCGTCGAGACGACGACCAGGGCGACGGCGGGGACGGCGTAGCCGGAGTTCATCGGGCGGGGCTCAGCGGTCTTCGACGAGGCGCACGAAGTCGCGTTCGTTGCGTTCGGCGCGGCGGACGTACCAGCGGGCGAGCAGGACCAGGGGCAGGTAGAGGCCGAAGCCGAGGACGGCCCATTCCAGGCGGCGGGCGCCGGGCAGGGCCGAGAACAGCAGCGGGAGCGGGCCGACGAGCAGGCCGAGGACCGCGACGACGGTGAGGGCGGCGCGCAGCTGGCTGCGCATCAGGGAGCGCACATAGGTGTGGCCGAGGGTGGTCTGCTCGTCGATCTCGGTGCGCGGCCGGTAGTAGGCGGAGGGCTGGGGGTGGCGTCCGCGGGAGCGCAGCCGGGCGTGCGGGGGGCTCTGGCGGGGCGGGCCGGTGACGACGACGCGGCGCTCGGTGTGGTCCTGGGGCACCGTCACGGCCTCCGCATCAGCAGGTCGCGCAGTTCCCGCGCGTGGCGGCGGCTGACCTGGAGCTCCTCGGAGCCGACGAGGACGCTGACGGTGCCGGTGTCGAGGCGGAGTTCGCCGATGTGGCGCAGGGCGACGAGGTGGCGGCGGTGGATGCGGACGAAGCCTCGGGAGCGCCAGCGCTCCTCCAGGGTGGACAGCGGGATGCGCACCAGATGGCTGCCGCGGTCGGTGTGCAGGCGGGCGTAGTCGCCCTGGGCCTCGACGTGGGTGATGTCGTCGACGGCGACGAAGCGGGTCACGCCGCCGAGTTCGACGGGGAGGTGGTCCGGGTCGGGTTCGTGCACGGGGATGCGCGGGGCGGCCCCGCGCAGCTCGGCGGCCCGGCGGACGGCCTCGGCCAGCCGTTCCTTGCGCACGGGCTTGAGGACGTAGTCGACGGCCTTGAGGTCGAAGGCCCGGACGGCGAAGTCCTCGTGGGCGGTGACGAAGACGACGAGCGGGGGCCGGGCGAAGCCGCCCAGCAGCCGGGCGAGGTCGAGGCCGTCCAGGCCGGGCATCTGGATGTCGAGGAAGACGACGTCGATCGCCTCGGGCCCACCGGGGCCGGACTCCAGGGCGCGGTTGATGCGGCGCAGCGCCTCGGTCGCGTCGCCGGCGCCCTCCGCGCTGCCGATGCGCGGGTCGGCCCGCAGCAGGTAGAGCAGTTCCTCCAGCGGGGGGCGTTCGTCGTCGACGGCCAGGGCGCGCAGCATGAACCCGGAGTGTAGGGGCGATCCCGGCGTGCGGACACGGGCCGGGGCGAACGTGTGCGGCGGCCGGGGGCCGCGCGCCGGGCCGGGGGCGGGCCCGGGCGGCGGTGGATACAGTGCCCGCATGAACAGCAGGTCCACGCCGTTCGACGAACTCGACCGGAAGATCATCACCGCGTTGATGGCGAACGCGAGGACGTCGTTCGCCGAGATCGGCACGGCGATCGGGCTGTCGGCCACCGCGGTCAAGCGCCGGGTGGACCGGCTGCGCGAGACGGGCGTGATCACCGGGTTCTCGGCCACGGTGAAGCCCTCGGCGCTGGGCTGGCGGACCGAGGCCTACGTCGAGGTGTACTGCGAGGGGGCGGCGCCCCCGCGGCGGCTCGCGGAGGTCGTGCGGGACTACCCGGAGATCGCAGCGGCGATGACCGTCACCGGCGGTGCGGACGCCCTGCTGCACGTGCGGGCACGGGACGTGGAGCACTTCGAGGAGGTGCTGGAGCGCATCCGCCAGGAGCCGTTCATCCGGAAGACGATCAGCGTGATGGTCCTGTCGCACCTGCTGCCGGAGAGCCCGGAGGCGGGGGCCAGCCAGCCGGCACCGGAATAGGCCGCGGGGCCGCGCAGCAGACGTGCGCTGACCAGCCCGAAGACGCAGCGTTCCTGCGTCGACGCGCAATCTTTGTTTCTTGTCGACCGCCGCCCTCAGTTCCTACCGTTGGGTCAACCACCCATTACGGAACGTGAGGAAGCGGAGGGACCCCTTCGTGCCCGACTCCCGTGTGCCGCGCCGGCGGCGCTACCTCGTCTGCGAGCCCAGACACTTCGCCGTGCAGTACGCGATCAACCCGTGGATGCACCCCGACGAACCAGTCGACGTCATCCGCGCCCTGGACCAGTGGCAGGCGCTGGTCGACACCTACCGCGCCCACGGCCATACCGTGGACATCGTGAAACCCGTACCCGGTCTGCCGGACATGGTCTTCGCCGCGAACGCCGCGGTCGTCGTCGACGGCCGTGTGTTCGGCTCGCTGTTCCACGCCCCGGAGCGCCGTCCCGAGTCCGTGCCCTACGAGGCGTGGTTCAAGACGGAGGGCTACGAGGTCTACCACCCCGAGTCGGTGTGCGAGGGCGAGGGCGACCTGGTGCCGGCCGGGCGGTGGATCCTGGCCGGGACGGGCTTCCGCACGACGCGGGAGGCCCACAGCGAGGTGCAGGAGTACTTCGGTGTGCCGGTGGTGAGCCTGACGCTGGTGGACCCGTACTTCTACCACCTGGACACGGCGCTGTTCGTCCTCGACGACGACAACATCGTGTACTACCCCGAGGCGTTCTCGCCGGGCAGCCGCGAGGTGCTGGCCCGGATGTACCCGGACGCGGTCGTCGCCACCCGTGCGGACGCGATGGCGTTCGGGCTGAACTCCGTCTCCGACGGACGCCACGTGTTCATCTCGCCCGGGGCGACAGGACTGGCCGCGCAGCTCGCCGACCGCGGGTACGTGCCGGTCCCCGTCGACCTGTCCGAGTTCCAGAAGGCCGGGGGCGGCATCAAGTGCTGCACCCAGGAGATCCGGGAGATCCGCCCATGACCGCACCCGTCCGCGCCGAGCACCAGCCGGGGACCCGTGGCTCGGAGGAGCTGATCCGCGCCGAGGAGCCGGTCCTGGCGCACAACTACCACCCGCTGCCCGTCGTCGTGGCCCGTGCCGAGGGCACCTGGGTGGAGGACGTCGAGGGCCGGCGCTACCTCGACATGCTGGCCGGCTACTCGGCCCTCAACTTCGGGCACCGGCACCCGGCGCTGATCGAGGCCGCGCACCGCCAACTGGACCGGCTGACCCTCACCTCGCGCGCCTTCCACAACGACCGGCTCGCCGCCTTCGCCGAGCGGCTGGCGGCGCTCACCGGCATGGACATGGTGCTGCCGATGAACACCGGCGCGGAGGCGGTGGAGAGCGGTGTGAAGGTGGCCCGCAAGTGGGCCTACGACGTCAAGGGCGTCCCGGAGGGCCGGGCCACGATCGTGGTGGCGGCGGACAACTTCCACGGCCGCACGACGACGATCGTCAGCTTCTCCACGGACGAGACGGCCCGGGCCGGTTTCGGGCCGTTCACACCGGGCTTCCGGGTCGTGCCGTACAACGACCTGGCGGCGATGGAGGAGGCCGTCGACGAGACGACGGCGGCGGTGCTGATCGAGCCGATCCAGGGCGAGGCGGGCGTCATCGTCCCGGACGACGGCTATCTGGCCGGCGTGCGCGAGCTGACCCGGCGCAAGGGGTGCCTGTTCATCGCCGACGAGATCCAGTCCGGGCTGGGCCGCACGGGCAGCACGCTGGCGGTCGAGCACGAGTCGGTGGTCCCGGACGTGCTGCTGCTGGGCAAGGCGCTGGGCGGCGGCATCGTGCCGGTGTCGGCGGTGGTCGGGCGCCGGGAGGTGCTCGGGGTGCTGCACCCGGGCGAGCACGGCTCGACCTTCGGCGGGAACCCGCTGGCGGCCGCGGTCGGCACGGCGGTGGTGGAACTGCTGGAGACGGGCGAGTTCCAGCGCCGGGCCGCCGAGCTGGGCGAGGTGCTGCGCGACGGTCTGACGGGCCTGGTCGGCAAGGGCGTGGTCGGTTTCCGCTCCCGGGGCCTGTGGGCGGGCGTCGACGTGGACCCGGCGCTGGGCACCGGCCGCGAGATCAGTGAGCGCCTCATGCGGGAAGGGGTCCTGGCCAAGGACACCCACGGCTCGACGATCCGCCTGGCTCCGCCGCTGACCATCACGGCGCAGGAGCTCACGGACGCCCTCGCGGCGCTGGAGAAGGCACTGGGATGAGGCCCGGCCGGGGAGGCAGGCCCCATTCCCTCCCCGGCCGGTTCCGGGCCGGCCGGGAAGGCCCGCCGGACGGTGGTCCGGAGCCCCGACCGGACCCGCCCGGGCCGCCCCCTGGCGCCGGAAGGGTGAAGATTGGGGCAAGAGGTGGTAGACCACTCTCAGCGACAGAGAGGTCGGCCGTGGGCGCACACGAGGAGTCCGGCGTTGCCCGGCATCGGTTCGACGTGGCCGACGCCGCGCCCCTGTTGCTCGATTCCCGGGGCGTGGTGACGGGCTGGACCGGCGACGCCCGGCGGCTGCTGGCGTACCCGGCGGCGGAGGCGGTCGGCAGGAAGCTGGCGGACCTGCTGACCGCCGAGGACGCACAGCGCGTGCCGGATCTGGTCGAGCGGTGCCGCAGGGACGGCGGCTGGGCCGGGCTGCTGACGGCCCGCCGCAAGGACGGCCGGCCGGTGCGGGTCGCGGTGCGCATCGCCTCGGCGGAGGAGACCCGCGGCACCTCGCGCTGGCTGGTGCTGTTGTCGGAGCTGGCCGGGGCGACCGGCTGGGACATGAGCCGCACGGTGCTGGAGCAGATGGTCGCCGACTCACCCGTCGGCATCGCGATCGTCGACACCGACCTGCGCTTCGTGTGGTCGAACACCGCCCTGGAGCAGTTCGGCGGCGGACCTGCCGCGAGCCGGCTCGGCCTGCGCTTCGCGGACATCCAGCCCGGCATGGACGCCCATGCGGTCGAGGCGCAGATGCGGCACGTGCTGGAGACCGGTGAGGCGGTCGTCGGCTACGAGCACATCGGCCGCGTGCGGTCGGCGCCGCTGCACGAGACGGCGTACATGCTGTCCTTCAGCCGCCTCGAGGACGACCGGGGCCGGCCGATAGGGGTGTACTACACGGTCGTCGACATGACCGAGCGGCACCGCGCCCGGCAGCGCCTGGCGCTGCTCGACCGGGCCGGGGAGAGCATCGGCCGCACCCTCGACCTCAACCGCACCGCGCAGGAGCTGGCCGACGTCGCCGTGCCCGGCCTGGCCGACTTCGTCTCCGTGGACCTGCTCGAATCGGTGCTCGGGGGCGCCGAACCGGCTCCCGGGCCGCTGGCGGACACCGGGGAGCCGGTGGCACTGCGCCGGGCGGGCTTCCGGTCCGCGCAGGAGGACCTGGTGGAGGCCGTCATCGCCGTCGGCGAGGTGGTGGAGTTCCGGGCCGGGACGCCTCCGGTCCGCTGCCTGGCCACCGGGCGTTCCTGGCTCGGGGAGCGGATCGACCCGCACGCCAGGGACTGGACCACGGAGGTCCCCAGCGGCCGGCCCGCCACGTTCCGGGAGCTCGGCCTGCACAGCGTGCTCACCGTGCCGCTCCGCTCGCGCGGCATCACGCTCGGCGTCACCACCTTCTTCCGCCGGGACCACCGCGAGCCCTTCGACGAGGGGGATCTGCGGCTGGCGGAGGACCTCGTGACGCGGGCGGCCGTCTGCGTGGACAACGCCCGCCGCTACACCCGGGAGCGGGACGCCGCGCTCGTGCTGCAGCGCAGTCTCCTGCCCCACCACCTGCCCGAGCAGGGCGCGGTGGAGGCGGCCGCCTGCTACCGGCCGGCCGACGAGCTGACCGGCCTCGGGGGCGACTGGTACGACCTGATCCCGCTGTCCGGCGCCCGGGTGGCGCTCGTCGTGGGCGAGGCGCCCGGCCACGGCATCGACGCCGCCGCGGCGATGGGACAGCTGCGGACCGCCGTACGGACCCTGGCGGCCCTGGACCTGCCGCCCGAGGAGGTGCTGGCGCACCTCGACGACCTGGTGGCCCGCACGGCGCGGGAGGACGGCACCGAGCCGGGCACGGCGGGCGCGCAATGCGTGGGCGCCGGGTGCCTCTACGTCGTCTACGACCCGGTGGACGGCGGCTGCACGATGGCCGCGGCCGGGCATCCCGCGCCGGCCGTGGTCCGCCCCGACGGCTCGGTGGTGTTCGTCGAGCTCCCGCAGGGGCCCTCGCTCGGGGTGGGCGGCCCGCCCTTCCAGGCGGTCGGGATGACCCTGGACGAGGGCAGCACGCTCGCCCTGCACACCGACGGGTTGCTGGCCCGGGGCGAGACCTGGGCGGTCGACGCCGGCCGGGAGCGGCTGCGCCGGGCGCTGGAGCAGGGCGGACCGCTCGACGCGTACTGCCGGACCGTGGTGGACGCACTGGTGCCGGCCCGCCCGCACGACGACGTGGCGCTGCTGATGGCCCGGACGAAACGTCTCGGCAGCGGTCAGGTCGCCGACTGGGAGCTGCCCTCGGACCCGGCCGTCGTCGCCGAGGCCCGCCGCGCGGCCACCCGGCAGCTGGCCCGGTGGGGCCTGGACGAGCTGGCCTTCACCACGGAGCTGGTGGTGAGCGAACTGGTCACCAACGCCATCCGCTACGCCACCGGCACCATCCGGCTCCGGCTGATCCGCGAGCGCGCCCTGGTGTGCGAGGTGTTCGACGGCGGCGCCACCGCCCCCCACCTGCGGCACCCGCGGACGACGGACGAGGGCGGGCGCGGGCTGCTGCTGGTCTCCCAGCTCACGCAGCGGTGGGGCACGCGCTTCGTCGGCGAGGGGAAGATCATCTGGGCAGAGCAGTCCCTCACGGATCTCCCCGATCTCGCGCCCTGACATCCGGGCGAGGTCTGTCCATGCCGTGCGAAACTGGGGTGATTGCGGCAGCAGTGAGGCGGTGGCCATGACGGAAACGGCGATCGACTTCTCCGCGGTGTTCCGGTCCCTGCCCGGCATGGTGGCCCTGCTGACGCCCCAGCTCGTGTACGCCGACGTCAACGAGGAGTTCGTCCGGGGCTCCGGCCGCTCCCGCGAACAGCTCCTCGGCCGCTACCTCTTCGACGTCTTCCCCGACAACCCCAACGACCCGGGCGCGACGGGCATGCGCAACCTTCAGGCGTCGCTGTACCGGGTCCTGGCGACCGGCGAGCGGGACGCGATGGCCCTGCAGCGCTACGACGTGGAGGACCCGCGCCACCCCGGCCGGTGGGAGGAGCGCTACTGGAGCCCGGTCAACACGCCGGTGCTGGGGCCCGACGGGTCGGTGGTGCTCGTCGTGCACCGCGTCGAGGAGGTCACGGAGCTGATCCGGGCCCGGGGCCGCTCCGACGGCCACCGCGACGGCCGCGCCCGGGTGCTGGAGGCCGAGCTGTACTCGCGCGCCCGTGAGCTGCAGGAGCTGAACGAGCGGCTGCGCATGGCGCACTCGCGGGAGCGGGAGGTGGCGCTGGCCCTGCAGGGCGCCATGCTGCCCGCCGGGCCCCAGACGCGGCACGACCACCGGGCCGCCGTCCGCTACCGGCCCGCCGTCGGGGCGCTCAACGTGTGCGGGGACTGGTACGACCTGGTGGACCTGGTCGGCGGCCACCGCACCGGGGTGTCCGTGGGCGACGTCGTCGGGCACGGGCTGGAGGCCGCAGGGGTGATGGGCCAGCTGCGCAGCGCGCTGAGCGCGGCCTCCCGGGTCGCCGCGGGCCCGGCGCAGGCCCTGGACGTGCTGGGGCGGTACGCGCACGTCGTCGAGGGGGCCGAGTCGGCGACGGCCGTGACGACCTTCGTCGACTTCGACCGGCAGACCATCACCTACAGCAGCGCCGGCCATCTGCCGCCGGTCCTGGTCCACCCGGACGGCCGTACGGAGTTCCTCGACCAGGCCACGGACACGCCGCTCGACGCCCGCCCCGACCCGATCCCCCGGCCCCAGGCCGCCACGGCGTTCACGGAGGGCGCGACGCTCGTGCTGTACACCGACGGGCTGGTCGAACGCCGGCGCGAGGACATCGACACCGGCCTGGAGCGGCTCGCCGACTCCCTGCGCCGCCACCGCGGCCTCGACCCGGAACTGCTGGCCGACACCGTCCTGCTGGAGCTGCTGCCGCCCGGCGGCGCCACGGACGACACCGCCCTCATCGTCATGCGGCTGTGACCGCGCCCCGGCATGACCGCAGCCGAGCCTGACGGCAGCAGGGCAGGACTACAGCCGGGCCTTGCCGTGATCCAGCAGCCGCACGCGGTCCACGTTCTGCCGGTCCTCGGGGTCCGCGCTGGGCTCGCCGGCGAACCAGGCGTCCAGGATCTCCCCGAGCAGCGGCTCGGACGTCAGGCGCAGGCTGAGCGCGAGCACGTTGGCGTCGTTCCAGCGGCGGGCCCCGTCGGCGGAGTAGGCGTCCGTGCACAGGGCGGCCCGCACACCGGGCACCTTGTTGGCGGCGATCGAGGCTCCCGTGCCGGTCCAGCAGCACACCACCGCCTGGTCCGCCGCGCCGTCGGCGACCTCGCGGGCCGCGGCCTCGGAGCACACCGCCCACTGCGGATCGTCGCCGGGGCGCAGCGCGCCGTGCGTCCGCACCTCGTGGCCCCGCTCGCGCAGCGCGTCCACGAGGGCCCGGGCGACGGGCTCGTCCATGTCCGAGGAAACCGAGATGCGCATGTCCGGCAGGTTACCCGCCGCTCCCCCGCACGGCACCGGGCGCGAGGCGGGCGGCGGGATCCCGACCGGACGGGGTGCCCGCGGCGCTCGGGGCGCCGGCCACGGGGTCCGCCGCGGCCGCATCGGCACCACCCCGGGGAACCCGTCCATGACTGGCCGTCAGTCAATCGGCGGAGGATCGGTGACGAGCCGTCGCACCAGGTGTCCGGCGGCTGCGCCTGCACCTACACTGGCACCCCACGACATGCCGGTTGACCTGCTGGAACGCGGTGGTCGAGGCCCCGCGAGAGTCGAGGAGCGCCCGCTTTGTTCTACTACCTGCTGAAATACGTGCTGCTGGGTCCGCTGCTGAGACTGGTCTTCCGGCCCCGGATCGACGGCCTGGAGCACGTTCCCGCGGAGGGCGCGGCCATCGTCGCCGGCAACCACCTGTCGTTCTCCGACCACTTCCTGATGCCCGCGATCCTCAAGCGGCGCATCACCTTCCTCGCCAAGGCCGAGTACTTCACCGGCCCGGGCGTCAAGGGGCGTCTGACGGCGTTCTTCTTCCGCAGCGCCGGGCAGATCCCCGTCGACCGCTCCGGCAAGGACGCGGGCCAGGCCGCGATCCGCGAGGGGCTCGGCGTGCTGGGCAAGGGCGAGCTGCTCGGCATCTACCCCGAGGGCACCCGCTCGCACGACGGGCGGCTGTACAAGGGGAAGGTCGGCGTGGCGGTGATGGCGCTCAAGGCCGGTGTGCCGGTCGTGCCGTGCGCGATGATCGGCACCTTCGAGGCCCAGCCGCCCGGCAAGGTCGTCCCGCGTCTGCACCCGGTCGCGATCCGCTTCGGCGAGCCGCTGGACTTCTCCCGCTACGAGGGCATGGAGAACGAGAAGGCCGTCCTGCGGGCCGTCACCGACGAGATCATGTACGCGATCCTCGCCCTGTCCGAGCAGGAGTACGTCGACCGGTACGCGGCGGACGTGAAGGCCGAGGAGGCCGCCGCCCGGCAGCGCAGGTTCCGGCGGTCACCGCAGAGCTGACCTCCGCCGTCGGCCGGTCCCCCGTGGAGGGGCCGGCCGGTTCGCGACATGAGCGTGGGGCGGCCGGGGATCCGGCCGCCCCACGTCACCTTGCGGGATTCCGCTACGGCTTCGGCGTGGCGTGCGGCGCGCACGTCACGTCCGCGCCGTCCAGCTCGCCGGTGAGCAGGTAGGCGTCGACCCGGGTGTTGATGCACGGGTTGGCCAGCCCGGTGACGCCGTGGGAGCCGGCGTCCTTCTCGGTGATCAGGCGCGAGCCCTTGAACCGCTTGTGCAGTTCGACGGCGCCCTCGTACGGCGTGGCGGCGTCACGCTCGGACTGGACGATGAGCACGCCGGGCAGGCCCTTGCCGGTCCTGACGTTCAGCGGCGTCTGCTGCTTGGCCGGCCAGGTGGCGCACGGCAGGTTCATCCAGGCGTTGGCCCACGTCATGAACGGGTGGTCCTTGTGCAGCCGCGTGTTGTCGCGGTCCCACCGCTGCCAGCTGGTGGGCCACTTGGCGTCGGCGCACTCGACGGCCGTGTAGACGGCGTTGCCGTTCTCCGAGGAGGCGTTGCCGACGGTGTCCGACAGGTCGGGGGCGGCCGCGTCGACGAGCGCCTGGGTGTCCCCGGCGACGTACTTGCTGAACACCGAGGCGACCGGCGCCCAGGCGGAGTCGTAGTACGGGGCGCTCTGGAAGAAGGAGATCAGCTCGGCCGGGCCGACGACCCCGCCGAGCGGCTCCTTCTTGGCGGTGGCGCGCAGCTTGAGCCAGTGCTGCTGGACCTCGGCGCGGGTGCCGCCCAGGTGGTAGGTCGCATCGTTCTTCGCGACCCAGTCCTGCCAGTCCTTCCAGCGGCTCTCGAAGGCGACGTCCTGGTCCAGGTTTGCCTGGTACCAGATCTTCTCGCGGGAGGGGTTGACGACGCTGTCGACGACCATGCGGCGCACGTGGCCCGGGAAGAGCGTGCCGTAGACGGCGCCGAGGTAGGTGCCGTAGGAGACGCCGAGGAAGTTGAGCTTCTTCTCGCCGAGGGCGGCGCGGATGACGTCGAGGTCGCGCGCGGTGTTCGGCGTGGTCATGTGCGGCAGCATCCAGCCGCTGCGCTCGTGGCAGCCCTCGGCGTACTCGCGGGCCAGCTTGCGCTGGGCGCGCTTGTCGGCCTCGGAGTCGGGCACCGGGTCGGCCTTGGGCGCCTTGACGAACTCCTGCGGGTCGACACAGGAGATGGGCGTGGACCGGCCGACGCCGCGCGGGTCGAAGCCCACGAAGTCGTAGGCCTTCGCCGCGTTGGCCCAGATCGGGTTCTTGTTCGTGACGCGGGTCGGGAAGCGCAGTCCGGAACCGCCGGGGCCACCGGGGTTGTAGAGGAGCGCGCCCTGCCGCTCGGCCTTCGTGCCGGTGTTGCCGATGCGGTCCACGGCGAGCTTGATCTGCTTGCCGTACGGCTTGGCGTAGTCGAGCGGCACGGTGACGTACCCGCACTGGATCGGCTTGGCCAGGTTCCAGTCGGCGGGGCAGTCCTGCCAGTCGATTCCGGCCTTCGCGGCACGCTCGGCGGCGATGGCGGCTCCCCGCGCCTCACGGTCCCGGCCGGGGCCACTGCCCGCGCTGGCGTTCGCCGTGGGCGCCGCGACGGCGCCGGCTATCAGCGTGGCCGTGACGAGCGCACCGGCCGAACCGAGCGCCGTCATACGCCTTGTCGGTCTCATACCCCTCAAGGGGGACCTCCCCGTACATCGTTGCGATCAGTACGGGGGATCCTCGCGGCTGTGAGGTGCCTGAGAACAGGGGCTGCCACCCTTCTTTGCCAATCCGATAAACGGAGAAGCGGTGCTGCTCTACGGACGGGTCCGGTCTAGGCGAGGAGCAGCAACGCCTCGTCGAGCACGCGCCGCAGGCGCAGGGCGTCCGGCGCGAGGGCGCTGACCAGCGCCGCGGGTCCGGCGAGAGGCATCAGGCAGGCCGTCTCGCCCAGCATCCGGGCCGTCACCGGCCGCGCGGTGAACTCCGGCCGGACGACGACGAGCTGGCCGACCGCGCGGTGGCCCGCGAGCACGGCGGGCCCGTCCCAGCCGCCCGGCGCACCGGGCCCGCAGCCCAGCTCCTGGTCCAGCACGGTCCGTTCGGCGATCCGCACGGTCAACCGGCTGTTCAGCCGCCCGGGTTGCTCACCCGCCCGCCCCAGCACCTGCTCCTCGCGCAGCACGAGCCGTGCGCCGGGGGCGAGGTCGGCGCGGGTGGTGACCCGCAGGTCGCTGCCGGCCACAGAGATCAACTGCTCCGGCAGCCAGTGCAGTTCACCCCGCTCGGCCACGGTGAGCCGGACGTCGTACCGCGCCTCGTCCTTGGTCTGCCCGGGCAGGGCGAGGGTGGCGGCGGCCGACCTCACGGTCAGCCGGGCCCCCTCGTCCACCCTGCCCTCCACGGTGAAGTGGTCCCCGCCCAGCGGCCCGCTCATCGCACCCACGACCACGACCCGCGCCCCGGGCCCGGGCGACCGGGTGCGGCGCAGGGCCAGGGGGCCGTCGCTCTCCAGGACGGGCAGCGCGGTCCCGCCCCGCCCGTCGTCACGGGCGACGACGCGGGCGACGGAGCGCACCCCGGTGCCGTAGGCGGTCATGCCGTCCACGCGGCGAGCCGGTCCCGCACCCACGCGGCCACCTCGGCCACTCCGGCCTCGCTCCGCAACGACTGCAGCACGACGGGCAGTTCGCCTCGCTGCGCCTTGGCGTCGGCGGCCATCCGGGCCAGGTCGGAGCCCACGTACGGGGCGAGGTCGGTCTTGTTGACGACGAGCAGGTCGGCGGTGGTGACGCCCGGGCCGCCCTTGCGCGGGATGTCGTCGCCGCCGGCCACGTCGATGACGAAGACCTGCGCGTCGACGAGGCCCTTGGAGAAGGTGGCGGTGAGATTGTCCCCGCCGGACTCGACGAGCACCAGGTCCAGCGGGCCGACCGCGTCCTCCAGCTCCTCGACGGCTTCCAGGTTCGCGGAGATGTCGTCCCGGATCGCGGTGTGCGGGCATGCGCCCGTCTCCACCGCGGTGATCCGCTCGGGCGGCAGCACGGCCTCCCGCAGCAGGAACTCGGCGTCCTCACGCGTGTAGATGTCGTTGGTGACGACGGCCAGGGACAGGTCGTCGCGCAACGCCCGGCACAGGGCGGCCACGGTGGCGGTCTTGCCCGATCCGACGGGCCCGCCGAGCCCGATGCGCAGGGCACGGCGGCGCCCGTCGGGACGCAGGGCGTCGGCGCCCACCGCGGACGGGCCGTCGTGGAGGTGGTCGAGGTGCATGGAGCGGCTCCCGCGTCGTTGTGCGAAGGGTGTGCTGTGCCCAGAGGAGTGGGCGGATCGGTCGGTGGGTCCGGCCGGCCGGCCGGTGGGGCCCGGGCGGGGGCGGGCTATGAGGCGAACAGCCGCATCGCCGCCGCCGCGTGCGCTTGCGCCCCCGTCTCCAGCAGGGGCGCCGACCCCGCCGGCAGCGCGTCGGCCCCCTCGTCGACGGCTCGGCGCGCCGCCTCCACCGCCCGGTCGACGACCAGGTCCAGCTCCGGCGCGAGCCGGGCCAGGACGCCCGTCGCGTCGAAGGGGTCCAGGCTGAGCAGCCGCACGGTCGCCGCCGCGGGCCCGCTGACACTCTCGTACGCGGCGCAGTACGCCGCGTCGGCCGGTCCCAGTCCCGCCGCCCGGGCCGCCACGCCCAGGACCACCGGCTGGTGCGCGCCCTTGGGGAACTGCCGTGCCAGGGCGTCGAGTTCGGCGGCCGGCCAGGTGGCCCGGGCGGCCCGCAGCAGCTGCCGCCCCAGCTTGCGCGCGGCGCCCCGCAGAGCGGGTGAGGGCGTACGGGCGTCGGCCGCGGCGTCCAGTGCCACCGGGTCGAGCCCGAGCGCGGCGGCCGCCGCGAGTCCGGCGGCCGTCAGGCCCGCCGTGTGCAGCCGTCCCCGGCAGAACTCCCCGAGGCTCACCGCGCCTTTGATGCGCCCGGCCCCGACGGCGGCCTCGGCGCCGCCGGAATGGGCGTGGCCGCCGGCGGGGAAACGCCCGTCGGCCAGGATCAGCAGCGTCGCACGCGACATCGGTCCACCCCGGCCCGTCAGAAGAGGAAGTAGCGCTGGGCCATCGGCAGTTCCGCCGCGGGCACCGCCTCGACGAGTTCGCCGTCGATGTGCACGGCGAAGCTGTCGGGGTCGATCCGCACGTCGGGCCGGGCGTCGTTCTGCCGCATGTCGGCCTTGGTGACGCCGCGCGTGGACTCGATCGGCACGAACGGCTTGCCGAGTCCCAGCCGTTCGGGCAGGCCGTCGTCGAGGGCCAGGGGCGCGACGAAGTTCAGGGAGTTGGCGGCGGGCGCCCGGCCGATCGCGCCGAACATCGGACGCGGCAGGATCGGCTGCGGTGTGGGGATCGAGGCGTTCGCGTCGCCCATCTGCGCGTACGCGATCTGCCCGCCCTTGAGCACCAGGTGCGGCTTGACCCCGAAGAACGCCGGCTCCCACAGCACCAGGTCGGCCAGCTTGCCCGTCCGGACGGACCCGATCTCCCGGGCGAGGCCCTGGGCGAGGGCGGGGTTGATCGTGTACTTGGCGATGTAACGGCGCACGCGGTGGTTGTCGGCCTGCCCGTCCCCGGGCAGCGGTCCCCGGCGGCGCTTCATCGCGTGGGCCGTCTGCCAGGTGCGCAGTACGACCTCGCCGACCCGTCCCATGGCCTGGGAGTCGGAGGAGATGATCGAGATGGCGCCGAGGTCGTGCAGCACGTCCTCGGCCCCGATGGTGGACGGCCGGATGCGCGACTCGGCGAAGGCCAGGTCCTCGGGGACCGCGGCGTTGAGGTGGTGGCACACCATCAGCATGTCGAGGTGCTCCTCGGCGGTGTTCACGGTGAACGGCCGCGTCGGGTTGGTGGAACTGGGCAGCACGTGCGGCTCGGAGACCACGGTCATGATGTCCGGCGCGTGCCCGCCCCCGGCGCCCTCGGTGTGGTAGGCGTGGATACCGCGCCCGGCGATCGCGGCGAGCGTGTCGCCGACGAAACCGGCCTCGTTGAGGGTGTCCGTGTGGATGGCGACCTGGATGCCGGTCCGCTCGGCGACGGTCAGCGCGGCGTCGATGACGGCCGGGGTGGAGCCCCAGTCCTCGTGCAGCTTCAGGCCGAGCGCGCCGCCCCGGATCTGCGACAGCATCGCCTCGTGGGAGACGGTGTTGCCCTTGCCGAGCAGCCCGATGTTGAGCGGGTACGCCTCCATGGCCTCCAGCATCCGCGCCAGGTGCCAGGGGCCCGGTGTGACGGTGGTGGCCTTGGAGCCCTCGGCCGGTCCGGTGCCGCCGCCGACGAGGGTGGTGACGCCCGAGGCGAGGGCTTCGTCGGCGATCTGCGGGCAGATGAAGTGGACATGGGCGTCGACGGCCCCGGCGGTGAGGATCCGCCCGTTCCCGGCGATGATCTCCGTCTCCGGGCCGATGACCAGGTCGGGGTGGACCCCGTCCATGGTGTCGGGGTTGCCCGCCTTGCCGATGCCGGTGATCCGTCCGTCGCGGATGCCGACGTCGGCCTTGACGATCCCCCAGTGGTCGATGATCACCGCGCCGGTGACGACGGTGTCGGGGGTGCCCTCGGCCCGGGTGGCGCGGGACTGCCCCATGGATTCGCGGATGACCTTGCCCCCGCCGAACACGGCCTCGTCACCGGCGATCCGGGGCCCGCCGCAGCGGTCCTCCTCGATCTCCACCAGCAGGTCGGTGTCGGCGAGGCGGATCCGGTCGCCGGTCGTCGGGCCGAACAGGTCGGCGTACGCGGCACGCGAGATCTCAGGCATCGAGGGCACCTCCGGTCTGCCCGCGCAGGCCGGGCACGATGCGGGCACCGGCGAGCGGGACGAGTTCGACCTCGACGGGGATGCCGGGCTCGAAGCGCACGGCCGTACCGGCGGCGACGTTCAGCCGCTTGCCGCGCGCTGCGGCACGGTCGAACTCCAGACCGGGATTGGCTTCCGCGAAGTGGTAGTGGGAGCCGACCTGGACGGGCCGGTCGGCGGCGTTGAGGACGGTGAGCCGGGTGACCTCGCGGCCCTGGTTGTAGGCAATCGGCCCGTCGGCGAACAGGATCTCTCCGGGGATCACTGCGGCGCCCCGTCAGACGATCGGGTCGTGGACGGTGACGAGCTTGGTGCCGTCCGGGAAGGTGGCCTCGACCTGGACGTCGTGGATCATCTCCGCGATCCCCTCCATGACGTCGTCCCTGGTCAGCAGTTGACGCCCGGAGGACATCAACTCCGCGACGGTCCGGCCGTCACGCGCTCCTTCGAGGATGTGCGACGTGATGAGGGCGACCGCCTCGGGGTGGTTGAGTCGCAGGCCGCGCTCCCGGCGCCGGTGCGCCACGTCGGCCGCCACATGGATGAGCAGTCGCTCCTGCTCGTGGGGGGTCAGCTGCACGTCCCACCTCACCGTCCTCGCTCCGGACCGAGCGGGGTCCGGTTGCCGCCGCCACGGGGCGACGAGCCGGGTGGCGTGCGCGGCAGGCTAGTTGGACCGCGTTTCGGGCGCGTTAACCGAGGTGTGCTCCGTCGGTGGCGCGGGGGGCGAGGTGGGCTCCACCGGCGGCGGCGGACGGGTCGGGCATGCTCATCAGCGCCCGCAGTCCGTCCCGGAGGATCTCCACCGGCGCCGGGCCGAACAGGGACTGCTGGGCGATGAAGCCGAGCACCGAGGCGATCATCGTGCGGGCCACGTGGTCGGGTGCGACGTCCGCCCGCATCATCCCGGCCTCCTGGTAGGCCGCGACGATCCTGCCCCAGGACGCGCGGACCGAGCCGTAGCCCTCCCGGAGCAGGGCGGCCAGCTCCTCGTTGCGCAGGGTCTCCGTCCAGACCTGGATGACGAGCCGGGGGAAGGCGGGCCGGCCGTCGACGACCAGGGACTCGCGGGCGCCGAGCGTCCTGCCGAGCACGGAGGCGACGAGCTCGTCGGGGGGCGGCGGCGGGGTCAGCCGGGCCGCCTCCTCGAAGGCCTCCCGGACGGAACCGAGGACCTCGGCCACGATCGCGCCGATCAGCTCCTCCTTGCCGCTGAAGTAGCGGTAGACGGCGCCGGCCGAGAGGTCGACCTCCTTCAGCACGTCCTGCATGGACGTGGCGTGGAAGCCGTTGCGGGCGAAGCAGAGGGCCGCGCCGTCGAGGATCTGGCGGCGGCGGGCGTCGAGATGTTCCTGGGACACGCGGGCCATGGTCCCCAAACTAAAACGAATATTCATTCTTGACAAGACGCGCCCCGCGGAGGACGGTGGGGAACAAGCAAAACGAACGATCCTTCTTTTTAGCTCGACCCGTTGTCTCATCTCGGCTCCACACCACTGCGCTTCCGCAGACGTCCCCCAGGAGACACCCATGTCCTCCCGTACACGCCCCCTGATCGCGGTCGCCGTCCTCGTGCCGGTCCTCGCCGCCCTGGCCCTGTGGGCCTTCGCCTGGCCGGCCGCCCGTATCGCCCCCCGCGACCTGCCGCTGGGCGTCGCCGGCCCGACCGTCGCGGCGGCCCAGGTCGAGCGGCAGCTGGAGCAGCACGAGGGCGCCTTCGAGATCCACCGCTACGCCGACGGGGCCGCCGCCCGGGACGCCATAGAGGACCGCAGCGTCTACGGCGCGGTCGTGGTGACGCCCCAGGGGCCCGAACTGCTCACGGCGTCCGCGGCCGGGCCGGCCGTCGCCCAGTTCCTGGAGCAGGCCGTGGCCCAGCGGGCCTCCGCCGAGGGCACCCGGGTGAAGGTGGTCGACGTCGTGCCCACTCCGGCGAGCGATCCCCGCGGCGCGGTGCTGAACGCCGCCGTGCTCCCCCTCGCCCTGGCCGGTATCGCGGCCGGTGCGGTGGTGACCCTGCTGGGGCTGCGCGGCATGCGTGCCGTGACGGCACTGCTGGTGGCGTCCGCACTGGTGGGCGCGGTCGGGGCGGTGATCGCGCACAGCTGGCTCGGGGCCCTCGCGGGCGACTGGTGGGTGGAGGCTTCGGTGCTCGGCCTGTCCACCCTGGCCGTGGGCGCGGCCGTCGCGGGGCTCGCCGCCCTGGTCGGCCCGGCCGGCACGGGCATCGGGGCAGCCCTGGTGATGCTGATCGGCAACCCCTTCTCCGGCGCCACGACGGCCCCGCAGATGCTCCCGGAGCCGGCCGGGGCGATCGGCCAGTGGATGCCGCCCGGTGCGGGGACCTCGCTGCTGCGCTCGGTGGCCTTCTTCGACGGCTCCGCCGCGACCGGACCGGCGCTCACCCTGACGTGGTGGGCGGCGCTGGGGCTCGGGGCCGTACTGCTCGGCAACGCGCTGCGGGCCCGGAGGAAGGACAGCGCCCCCACCGGCGGCTCCCGGGACCTCGCGACGGTCGGCTGACCGCGGCCGCCGCCCCGGGCGACGGCACCCGAACGACCGTGCACCCCCGCTGTAGCGGACGGGGGTGCACGGTTCTCTGCTGTCGGGGCGCACGCCGACCGCTCGCCCCGCCACACCGGTTCCGGACTCCCCCGGCTCTCCCCGCGCTCCGAGCGGAGGCGGAGTTGACCGGCCGTTACCTCGAGGTCGCCGACGACCCGTCGGACCGATCAACCCGGCGCAGCGCGGCGGCACCTGCCGCGGACCGCACGCGGCCCGGATGCCGGTGGCCGAGGCGGCCGCACTGCGCGACACGCTCACTCCGATGCACCAAAGGCCCGAGGCGGAATTGAACGCCGCGACGCCGGCGCGGGCTCCGGGCGTGCTGGCCGGCGAAGCGCGCACGGCCCGCGTCACCCTTCCGCCGCAGTCGGCCAGTTGAGGCGGGTGGGCATCCCGTGGAGCCCCGGTCGCCGGAGCGTCCGGCTCCGAGTTGAAACCGACCAAACGACGTACCCCTGTTAGGAGTAGACGCGCCTGCGGATTTCGGGTGGCCGAACTTGCGCAGCGGACCTGGCCGGTGGGCGGAATCGGACATTCCCTTGCTGGTCGGACCGTCCACGGAGGGGTGGACACCGGCTCGAACACACACGTGTCCACCCGAACGGGTGAGTGGTGAGTAACAACACAAATCCTCGGTTCCGTTGGGATTTCCGGACAGCGATGAGTCAAGATCCCTGACTGACGACAAGCCCCCGCCGCAGCGGCGGGGCGATCCGGGCGGACGCCGAGTCCTGCCGCCGCCCGGATGACCGGTCGACAGGAGTGGATCGGCAGGAGTGGAGGACCCGAGCACGACGGGTCGCCGGGACGGTCACGCCATGACCGGGTCCGAGCAGCCCTTGGGGTGAAGCCGCGTCAGCGGCCGGGCAACTTCGCCAGCCCGAATCCGACAGGTCATCCTTCACAGGCGGCTGACGAAGGGTTGCGCATGACTGCGCTCAATCGTGTCCCGTCGCTCATGGCCCGTGCCGGTACGGCCTCGGCTCTCACCATCGCCGCCGTCGGCGGCTCGATAGTGGCGCCCGGCTTCTCGTCCGAGGCCGCGGCAGCCACCCCGGCGACCAAGGCACTCCAGATCGCGGCCTCGAAGAAGGGATCGCCGTACAAGTACGGGGCCACCGGTCCGCACCGGTTCGACTGCTCCGGGCTGACGCTGTACTCGTTCAAGAAGGCGGGCAAGAAGCTCCCGCGCACGGCCGCCCAGCAGTACAACAAGACGCGCCACATCTCCGCCAAGAGCCGCAAGGCCGGGGACCTGGTGTTCTTCCACTCGGGCAAGAACGTGTACCACGTCGGTATCTACGCGGGTAAGAACAAGCTCTGGCACTCCCCGAAGACCGGGGACGTGGTGCGACTGCAGAAGATCTGGACCAAGAGCGTCTGGTACGGGCGCGTGAAGTGATCCCTCCGGCGTGCGGCGGCGTCCTGACGCGCCGCCGCACGCCGGGGCGTGAAGCGGGCCCGGATGGTTACCCGTGCGGGTATGGCCGAGCACCGCCCCTGCACCGCTCGCAACGAGACACCGCTGCAACGAGCGGACAGGAACTTCGTCGAGCTGCTCCAGGAGCTGCGCGTCACCCAGACGGGCGTGCAGATCCTGTTCGCCTTCCTGCTGTCCCTGGCCTTCACCGCACGCTTCGCCGACCTCGACGGGGTCCAGCGCGTCACCTACGTCGTCACGCTGCTGCTGGCGGTCCTGGCCGCGGCACTCTTCACGGCGCCGGCGGCCCTGCACCGCTCGCTGTTCCGGCAGGGCGCCAAGCCGCGCATCGTGCAGGTCTCCTCGCGCCTGGCGACCGTCGGCCTGGCCGTGCTGGTGTTCGCCTTCAGCGGCTCGGTGCTTCTGGTGGTGGACGTGACGACCGGCCGCTGGGGCGGCGTCGGGGCGGGCGCGGCCACGTTCCTGGTCTGCGCCGGCCTGTGGGGGCTGCTGCCGCGGCTGGTGCGGCGCTCGGGACTGCGGGCGGAGGCCCGCGCCCCCGCTCCCCGCGAGGACGCCGGGGATCCGCCCCGGCCCGCCCCCGCCGTCCCCGGGCCCGGGCGGCGCACGGTGGCGCAGCCGACGCGGCGCATCGGGCCGCAACGCCGGGAGGCCCCGGTCAGGCGCCGCTGAGCGGCCGGGCTGGCGTGCCGAGGGAGAGCGGAGGGGTTCAGGGGGCCAGAGAGCGGCACGGGACGCAAGGGACGGTTCCGGAGCCTCAGCAGGGAGGTACAGGGGCCGGGGTCGGGAGAGGGCAGTCGGGGGACGTCGGAGACGGGGCAGGTCCGGACCTGGAGAGACCGGCCGGAGCCGGGGAAGGATCGGACCGGACGAGGCCGGGTTCCGGGGTGGTCGGGACCGGGCAACGCCGGAACCGGCGTCCTACTGTTCCTGCGGGCCTGCGGACGGTACCGACTGGGCCGGGATGACCCAGGGCAGCTCGATCGAGATGGTCTTGCCGCCCTCACGGGTCGGGCGGATGCGGAGCTTGCCGCCGCACTCCGCGGTCAGCCACCGGATGATGACCAGGCCGCGGCCGTTGTCCTGCTGGACGGCGGCGGGCAGCCGTCTGGGGAAGCGCGGGTGGCTGTCGGTGACGCCGATGGTCAGCTGCTCGTCCCGGTCGAGCTCGACGTCCACCGTGAAGGTGGGCGACTGGCCGAAGGTGTGCTGGACGGCGTTGGTGGCCAGTTCGGAGATGATCAGCCGGACCGTGTCGGACACGTCCGTGTCCGCCGGCAGGCCCCACTCCGCCAGCGTGTCCACCACGTAGGCGCGCGCCGCGGAGACCGAGGCGGGATCGCTCGGCAGAGTGACGGATGCTTCCAGATGGTCTGCCATGGCGACGTCGTCCCTTTCCCACGGGACCGCAGCCCGACACAACGCGGATGGTTCGAGTACGGTCCCGGACTGGTGCTTCGTCGCCAGGGTGCCACCACAACACCCCCGTAGGACGGCGATCCACCAAGATATGCATATATCTGTCGCTCAAAGCGGTGAACTCTGCGACGGGAGACCGGATGCGGATGGCCCGTAAGGAGTAAGGAGAAGCCCATGCAGCACGGCCCCGCGGTGCGTCGGCGGAAACTGGGCGCCGAACTGCGAGCCCTGCGCGCGTCGGCGGGACTGACCAGCGGTGAGGCGGCCCGGCTGGTGGGCTGGCACCAGTCCAAGGTCAGCCGGATCGAGACCGGCACGAGCGGGGTCAAAGCCGCCGACGTGCGGTTACTCCTCGACGCCTACGGGGTGGCCGACTCCCCACTCCGCGAACTGCTCACGGTGCTGGCCGGCTCCGACGACAGCGGGGGACGGCACCACTGGTGGCACGCCTACCGCGGTGTACTGCCCCCGACCTACCGCGACTTCATCAGCCTGGAGTCCCAGGCCACCGCGATGCGCACGCTGGAGACCACGGTCGTCCCGGGCCTGCTCCAGACGCCCGAGTACGCCCGCGCGGTGACCAGGGCGGCGGTGGGGAACGTGCCGGAGGACCGGCTCGACACCCTCGTGGAGGTGCGCCTCGCCCGGCAGGACGTGCTGCGCGCCGACCCGCCGCTGGAGCTGAGCGCCGTCCTGGACGAGGCGGTGCTGCGGCGGGAGGTGGGCGGCCCCGGGGTCATGGCGCGGCAACGGGAACGGCTGGTGGAAGCGGCGCGGCTGCCCCACGTACGGCTGCGGGTGCTGCCGTTCGCCGCCGGGGCGCATATCGGGGTGACCGGGCCTTTCGTCATCTTGTCATTTTCGAGCACTTCTGATCTGGACGTGGTTGTTCTCGACCACTTGACGAGTAGCCTCTACCTCGAACGGAAAGAAGACCTCAGGGCCTACACGGAGGCCTTCAACTCCCTTCTGATCCACGCCCTTTCGCCCGAGGATTCGTTGGATTTCATCGCCGGGACAGTCACCGGCGCGTAAGGAGGCACCATGCGTGCACTGCCTCGTCATGTCCCCTCGAGTCGCGACCTGCACGGTGTGCGGTGGCTGCGCAGCAGTCACAGCACCGGCGCGAACAACTGCGTCGAGACCGCGTGTCCGGACACCCCGCCCTGGGCCGGACTGCTCGCCGTGCGCGACTCCAAGGCCCCGGACGGGCCCGCGCTGCTCTTCTCACCGCAGAGCTGGGCGGGATTCACCGCCGCCCTGGACCGTCTTGTGAAACCCCTCTGATCCGTCCCATCAGTCGAAGCAGTCGGATTCAGTCCGTCCTCGTGCGGCGCACGGCCGTGTCACGCCGACTCATGGCCGCGTCCCGCCGATCAGTCGTACAGCGCGTTCGATCTGTTCACCGGTCAAGTCCGCGCGGGCGGTCAGCCTGAGCCGGGAGATGCCGTCGGGCACGGAGGGAGGACGGAAGCAGCCCACGGCCAGGCCCGCCGCGCGGCACGCGGCCGCCCAGCGCACCGCGTCCTCGGCCGAGGGCGCCCGCACCGAGACCACCGCGGCGTCCGGACGCACCGCGTGCAGACCCGCGGCAGTCAGGCGTGCGTGCAGTTCGCCCGCCACCGCGCGGGCCCGCGCGGCCCGCTCCGGCTCGCGGCGCAGCAGCCGCAGCGCCGAGAGCGCCGCGCCGGCCGCCGCGGG
Organism: Streptomyces sp. NPDC003456; assembly: GCF_042878735.1. Lineage (NCBI taxonomy): Bacteria > Bacillati > Actinomycetota > Actinomycetes > Kitasatosporales > Streptomycetaceae > Streptomyces > Streptomyces sp. NPDC003456. The sequence goes on along the minus strand of NZ_JBIAOK010000002.1, from coordinate 111,116 downwards.
GGCGAGTCCCGTGTCGAAGATGAACGTCCGCGCCGCGTTGACCAGATGGTCGACGACCCGTGCGGGGCCGAGGACGGCGCCGCCCTGGCTGCCGAGCGACTTGGACAGGGTGACCGTCGTGACGACGTCGTCGGCGCCCGCGAGCCGCGCCGCGTGCGGCGCGCCCCTGCCGCCCTCCCCCAGGACGCCCAGGCCGTGGGCGTCGTCGACGACGAGTCCGGCGCCGTGCTCCCGGCAGGCGCGGGCCAGCTCCGTGAGCGGGGCGGCGTCGCCGTCGACCGAGAAGACGGTGTCGGACACGGCGATCGCGGGGCCGTCGTGGGTCATGAGTGCCTTGCGCACCGCGTCCGGATCGCCGTGGGCGGCGACCTGGGTGGTGCCGCGGGCCAGCCGGCAGCCGTCGATCAGGGAGGCGTGGTTGCCGGCGTCGGAGACGATCAGGGAGCCGTGCGGGGCGAGCGCGGTGACGGCGGCGAGGTTGGCGGCGTAGCCGGAGGAGAAGACCAGGGCCGCCTCGGCACCGCAGAAGTCGGCCAGTTCGCGTTCCAGCTCGGTGTGCAGTTCGGTGGTGCCGGTGACGAGCCGGGAGCCGGTGGCGCCGCCGCCCCAGGTGCGGGCGGCCCGGGCCGCGCCCTCGACCACCTCGGGGTGGTGGGCCAGCCCGAGGTAGTCGTTGCTCGCCAGATCCAGCAGGGGCGAGTCGGCCGGACGGGGGCGCAGCGTCCGGACGAGTCCGGCGCTGCGGCGCCGCTCCGCCTGCTCGTCGAGCCAGCCGAACGCCATGGGTGGTCCTCCGGGGAATTTGTAGGCAGTGCACAGACACTAGCCGGACGACCAGCGGGTCACTGTGTGGCAATACCCACACGTCGAACCCGATTGCTTGTGTGAAGTCTCCTTGGCCCGGAGCGGGTGCGTAGGACAGGATCGGCTCTCATGGACCTGCTGAACACGCTGGTGGACAAGGGGCTTCGGCGCGAGACGCCGACCCGTGACGAGGCACTTGCCGTCCTTCGGACGTCCGACGACGATCTGCTCGATGTGGTGGCCGCGGCCGGGAAGGTGCGCCGGCACTGGTTCGGCCGGCGGGTGAAACTCAACTATCTCGTCAACCTGAAGTCGGGCCTGTGCCCGGAGGACTGCTCGTACTGTTCGCAGCGGCTCGGCTCGACGGCCGGGATCCTGAAGTACACGTGGCTGAAGCCGGATCAGGCGTCCGACGCGGCGGCGGCCGGAGTGGCCGGGGGCGCCAAGCGGGTGTGCCTGGTGGCCAGCGGGCGGGGCCCGACCGACCGCGACGTGGACCGGGTCTCCGAGACGATCAGGACGATCAAGGAGAACAACGAGGGCGTCGAGGTGTGCGCCTGTCTGGGACTGCTCTCCGACGGCCAGGCGGAGCGCCTGCGCGAGGCGGGAGCGGACGCCTACAACCACAACCTGAACACGTCCGAGGCGACGTACGGGGACATCACCAGCACGCACACCTACGCCGACCGTGTCGACACCGTGAACAAGGCGCACGCGGCGGGGCTGTCCGCCTGCTCCGGGCTGATCGCCGGCATGGGCGAGAGCGACGAGGACCTGGTCGACGTCGTCTTCTCCCTGCGTGAACTGGACCCGGACTCGGTGCCGGTCAACTTCCTGATCCCGTTCGAGGGCACGCCGCTCGGCAAGGAGTGGAACCTGACCCCGCAGCGGTGTCTGAGGATCCTCGCGATGACGCGGTTCGTCTGCCCGGACGTGGAGGTCCGGATCGCGGGCGGGCGTGAGGTGCACCTGCGCACCCTGCAGCCGCTGGCCCTGCACCTGGCCAACTCCATCTTCCTCGGCGACTACCTCACCAGTGAGGGCCAGGCCGGCAAGGCCGACCTGGAGATGATCGCGGACGCCGGGTTCGAGGTGGAGGGCACGGACCAGGTGACGCTGCCCGAGCACCGGGCCGGAGGCGGCTGCGGGAGCGGTGGCGGCTGCGGTTCCGAGGGGGCCGAGGGCGCGGGCGGCTGCGGTTCCGGGGCGGCAGAGGGGGCCGGTGTGTGCGGTTCCCATGCGGCCGACGGGGCGGACGCGTGCGGTTCCGACGGGGCGGGTGTGTGCGGTTCCGCGCCCGCCGCCGACACCGCCCGGCCCGCCGCCGCGACCGGTGGCCCCCGTACGGATCTGGTCGCCGTGCGCCGCCGGGGCGCCGGGACGGACCTCGCGCCCAATGCCTGAGCTGTCGGTCCCCGAGCTGCTGGAGCTGGACCGGCGGCACGTCTGGCACCCGTACGGTCCGATGCCCGGACGGCAGGAGCCGCTCGCCGTGGAGTCGGCGAGCGGGGTGCGGCTGCGGCTGGCCGACGGCTCGGGCGAGCTGATCGACGGGATGTCCTCCTGGTGGTCGGCGATCCACGGGTACAACCACCCGGTGCTCAACGAGGCCGCCCGCGAGCAGCTCGGGCGGATGAGTCACGTGATGTTCGGCGGGCTGACGCACGAGCCCGCCGTCCGTCTGGCCAAGCTCCTTGTCGACATGTCGCCCGACGGGCTGGAGCACGTCTTCCTCGCCGACTCCGGGTCGGTGTCCGTCGAGGTCGCGGTCAAGATGTGCCTGCAGTACTGGCGTTCCCTGGGGCGCCCCGGCAAGCGGCGGCTGCTGACCTGGCGCGGCGGCTACCACGGGGACACCTGGCAGCCGATGTCGGTGTGCGACCCCGAGGGCGGGATGCACGAGCTGTGGAGCGGGGTGCTCCCGCTCCAGGTGTTCGCCGGCCCGCCCCCGGCGGAGTTCGACGAGAGCTACGCCGAGCACCTGCGCGGGCTGATCGCCGGGCACGCCGACGAGCTGGCGGCGGTGATCGTCGAGCCGGTGGTGCAGGGCGCGGGCGGCATGCGGTTCCACTCCCCCGCCTACCTGCGGGTGCTGCGCGAGGCGTGCGACGCGCACGACGTGCTGCTGGTGTTCGACGAGATCGCCACCGGCTTCGGCCGTACGGGCGCGCTGTTCGCGGCGGAGCACGCGGCGGTCGCGCCGGATGTGATGTGCGTCGGCAAGGCGCTGACCGGCGGCTACCTGACCATGGCGGCGACGCTGTGCACCGGGCGGGTGGCCGACGGCATCTCGCGCGGCGAGGTCCCGGTGCTCGCGCACGGCCCGACCTTCATGGGCAACCCGCTCGCCGCCGCGGTGGCCTGCGCCTCGATCGAGCTGCTGCTCGGGCAGGACTGGCTCGCGGAGGTGAAGCGGATCGAGACCGGTCTGCGCGAGGGGCTGGCCGCGGCCCGTGAGCTGCCGGGCGTGACGGACGTACGGGTCCTGGGCGCCATCGGCGTGGTGCAGCTGGACCACGCCGCGGACATGCAGGCGGCGACGGAGGCGGCCGTGCGCGAGGGCGTGTGGCTGCGGCCGTTCCGCGATCTGATCTACACGATGCCGCCGTACGTCACGGGCGACGCGGACCTGGCGCGGATCGCGCGGGCCGTGTGCGCGGCGGCTCGGGAGGGGTGACATGCCGGTACTGGTGATCACGGGCACGGGCACGGAGGTCGGCAAGACCGTCGTGACCGCCGCCGTCGCCGCCGCCGCGCTGGCGGCGGGCCGTACGGTGGCCGTGCTGAAGGCGGCGCAGACGGGTGTGCTGCCGGACGAGGCCGGGGACGCGGCGGAGGCCGCCCGTCTGGCGGGCCCGGTGACGACGGCCGAACTGGCCCGGTATCCCGATCCGTTGGCCCCGGCCACCGCGGCCCGCCGGGCCGGCCGGGACCCGGTGCGCCCGCACGAGGTCGCGGAGGCCGCGGCCAAGCTGGCCACCGAGCACGACCTGGTGCTGGTGGAGGGCGCGGGCGGGCTGCTCGTACGGTTCGACGCGGACGGCGGCACACTGGCGGACGCGGCCGGGCTGCTGTCGGCGCCGGTGCTGGTCGTGGTGCAGGCGGGGCTCGGCACGCTGAACACCACGGAGCTGACGGCCCGTGAGCTGGGGCGGCGCCGCCTGGACCTGGCCGGGATCGTGATCGGGAGCTGGCCCGCCGAGCCGGACCTGGCCGCGCGGTGCAATCTCGCGGACCTTCCGGAGGTCGCCGGGGCACCCCTGCTCGGGGCGGTCCCCGAGGGGTCGGGGACCCTGTCCCCCGCCGTGTTCCGGGCGTCGGCGCCGGGGTGGCTCGGACCGCGTCTGGACGGCACGTGGGACGCGGCGGCCTTCGAAACCCGGGAGGCGCCCCGGCCGGCATGACGTGCCAGGGGCTGACCGTTGCGGTGGGCGCGGCGGTGAAACCGCTCACGGGTGTGAGCGCGTGTGGACGTACGCGGGCGATCATGCTCCGATCCCCGCATCCGCCGCTCCGTCGCTCGTCCGGAAGGACCACCGTGCACGCCCGACCTTCAACCCCCTCCCGCCGTACCGCCCTCACCCTGGGTGCGGCCGCCGCCCTCGCGCTGGGCGGCGGCACGGCCCGGGCAGCGACCGGCGCCGGTGGTGCCACCGCGCGGCTGAGAGAGCTGGAGCGGGAACACACGGCACGCCTCGGGGTGTACGCGCGGAACCTGCGCACGGGCCGGACGGTGGTGCACCGGGCCGACGAACGCTTCCCGATGGCCTCGCTGTTCAAGACGCTGGCCGCCGCAGCCGTCCTGCGCGACCTCGACCGCGACGGCACGTTCCTGGCCCGGCGTGTGCACTACACGCAGGACTACGTGACGAGGTCCGGCTGGTCCCCGGTCACCGAGAAGCACGTCGCCACCGGGATGACCGTCGGCGAACTGTGCGACGCCACCATCCGGTTCAGCGACAACACGGCCGGCAATCTGCTGCTGGTGGAGCTGGGCGGGCCGGTGGCCGTCACGCGCTTCGCCCGCTCGGTCGGTGACCGCGTGACGCGGCTCGACCGCTGGGAGCCGGAGCTGAACTCGGCCGAGCCGTGGCGCGAGACCGACACGACTTCCCCGCGGGCCATCGGCCTCACCTACGCGCGTCTGGTGCTCGGCGACGCGCTGAACCGGCGTGACCGGGCACGGCTGACGGACTGGATGCTCCGCAATACCACCAGCGGCGAGAAGTTCCGCAAGGCGCTGCCCGCCGGCTGGCTGATCGCCGACAAGACCGGAGGCGGGCGCCACGGCGGCAACAACGACGTGGGCGTCGTGTGGCCGCCGGGCGGTGCGCCCCTCGTGCTGTCGGTCCTCACCACCCAGCCGGAGGAGGACGCCCCCGCGGACAACCCGCTGGTGGCCCGGGCGGCGGCCTTGGTGGCGGCGGAACTCGCCTGAGGGCCCGGGACCGCTTCCCCCCGGCCCGCGACCGCGGACGCCCGCCGGACCACGCACTCCCGCCGGGACGGAAAGGGGTGTGCCGCCTCCGCGCGGGGGAGAATCCCGGTGAGGCCCGCCTCGTGAGGGAGGTCCCCCATGCCGCTCCGTTCCGGCAAGGCGCCGCGGGACGCCGTGCACCACCCGCTGTTCGCCCGCTGCTACGCCCGGGTCAGCGTCACCGCGGAGACCAGGATGGGCATGGGGCGGGTCCGCGAGCGGCTGCTCGCCGGGCTGTCCGGGCGGGTGATCGAGATCGGCGCGGGCAACGGCCTGAACTTCTCGCACTACCCGGGCACGGTCGCGGAGGTCGTCGCCATCGAGCCGGAGCGCCGGCTGCGGCAGCTGGCGGTGGAGGCGGCGCTGCGCGCGGACGTCCCGGTGGACGTGGCGCCCGGGGTGGCGGAGGCGCTGCCGGTGAAGAGCGAGGGCTTCGACGCGGCCGTGGTGTCGCTCGTGCTGTGCAGCGTGCGGGACGTGCCCCGGGCGCTGGGGGAACTGCGGCGGGTACTGCGGCCGGGCGGTGAGCTGCGGTTCTTCGAGCACGGGCGGGGCGGCGGCCGGGCCATGGCCGGCGCGCAGCACGTCCTGGACCGGACGGTGTGGCCGCTGGTGAGCGGCGGCTGCCATGTGGCCCGGGACCCGGTGCGGGCGCTGCGGGAGGCCGGCTTCGAACTCGGCCCCTACCGGCGCCTGCTGATGCCGGAACAGGGCCCGGTCCTGCCCACGTCGTACTGCGTCCTGGGCACGGCCTGGCGCCCGGCCGACGACGCCTGACGGCCCAGCGACGGCTGACGCCCGACCGGCGCCTCACGGGCGACCGGCGCCTCATGTCCGCCCGGCGCCTCATGTCCGCCCGGCGCCTCACGGGCCACCGGCGCCTGAGGACTCACGCCCGACGGCCGGCACCCGACGGGACGGCCGACGGCGGCGGCCCGACCCGAAGAGCCGAGCGAACCGGCGCGGAGAGAGGCCGGCACCGATGACCGTGCAGAATGACGAATGTGGGGCAGCTCACATACCCTCGGCGGGGACGACGTAGGGCCGGGGGGACGTGCCCGGACGGGTGCGGTGCGCGTGCCCGTGTCACCTGAGGAGGCGCCTTGTCCACACCTGCTGCGGAGCACGCTCCCGGTCTCGCGCCGGCCGACGGGATCGCGGCCCGGGCCCGCGCCCTGACGAAGGCGTACGGCTCCGGCGAGACGGCCGTGCTCGCGCTGGACTCCGTGGACGTGGACATCGTCCGCGGCCGGTTCACCGCGGTCATGGGCCCGTCGGGCTCCGGCAAGTCCACGCTGATGCACTGCCTGGCCGGGCTCGACACGGTCTCGGCCGGTCAGGTGTGGCTCGGCGGCACGGAGATCACGGGTCTGAAGGAGCGGGACCTCACCCGGCTGCGCAGGGACCGGATCGGGTTCATGTTCCAGTCGTTCAACCTCATCCCCACCCTGAACGCGCGCGAGAACATCACCCTGCCCATGGACATCGCGGGCAAGCGGCCCGACGAGGAGTGGCTGGACCGGGTGATCGACACCCTGGGTCTGCGCGACCGGCTGGGGCACCGCCCGTCGCAGCTGTCGGGCGGGCAGCAGCAGCGCGTGGCGTGCGCGCGGGCGCTGGCGTCCCGGCCGGAGCTGATCTTCGCCGACGAGCCGACGGGCAACCTCGACTCCCGGGCCGGCCTCGAAGTGCTGGGCTTCCTGCGGGAGGCGGTGGACCGGCTGGGACAGACCGTCGTCATGGTGACCCACGACCCGGGCGCCGCCGCCCACGCCGACCTCGTGCTCTTCCTCGGCGACGGCCGGCTCGTGGACGAGATGCCGCGGCCGACGGCGGACGCCGTGCTGGAGCGGATGAAGCGGTTCGACGTGGTCCGCTCCCGGTCCGGGGACGCCCCGGCGGCCGGCCCGGGGAACTGACACCGTGCTCAAGGCGACCCTGAGGAGCTTCCTGGCCCACAAGGGGCGGCTGCTGCTCTCGGCGCTCGCCGTGCTGCTGTCCGTCGCGTTCGTGGTGGGCAGCCTGATCTTCTCGGACACCGTCGGTCACACCTTCGACCGGCTGTTCGCCTCCACCGCCGCCGACGTCACGGTCAGCCCCCGGGAGGGCCTCGACGAGGCGGTGCCCTCGGGGCGGACGGCCACCCTCCCGGCGTCGCTGGCCGAACGCGTGCGCCGGGTCGACGGGGTCGCCGCGGCCCGGGCCGACGTCGAGGTCTCGGGCCTCACGGTCGTCGACCGGGACAAGGAGGCCGTGAGCCCGACCACCGGCGCGCCCGCGCTGGGCGGTGCCTGGACCCCCGACGAGCGCAGCCCGGTGGAGCTCACCTCCGGCCGCGCCCCGCGCGGTCCCGGCCAGGTGCTGGTCGACGAGGAGACCGCGAGCCGCAGGGACGTGCGCATCGGCGACACCCTCACGGTGATCGCGCCCCCCGGCTCGTTCGAGGCCCGGGTCGTCGGGATCGTCGGCTTCACCACGACCAACGCCGGAGCCGCCCGGTTCTACTTCGACACCCCGACCGCGCAGACGAGACTGCTCGGCCGGCCGGGACTCGCCACCAGCGTCTCCGTCGACGCGGCGGCCGGAGTCGGTGACGAGCAGCTCGAACGCCGGGTCGCCGCCGCGCTCGGCCCGGGCGCCTACGACATCAGGACGGCCGGCGAGCAGGCCAAGTCCGACGTGGAGAAGCTGGGCGGGTTCCTCGACGTCATCAAGTACGTGATGCTGGGCTTCGCCGGGGTCGCCGTCCTGGTGGGCGTGTTCCTGATCGTCAACACGTTCAGCATGCTCATCGCGCAGCGCACCCGGGAGCTGGGGCTGCTGCGGGCCCTGGGGGCGGACCGGCGCCAGGTCCGCCGGTCCGTGCTCACCGAGGCCCTGCTGCTCGGCCTGGTCGGCTCCACGCTGGGGCTGGCCGCGGGCATCGGGCTGGCGGCGGGGCTGATCGCCCTGCTGGGGCTGCTGGGCACGAACATCGACGCCGGCGAGATGCAGATCGGCTGGGTGACGCCGGTGTCGGCGTACGCCGTCGGTCTCGGGGTCACCTTCGTCGCCGCGTACCTGCCGGCGCGCCGGGCCGCGAGCGTCTCGCCGATGGCGGCGCTGTCGGACGCCGAGGTCGCCGGGGTGGGCCGGCCGCTGCGGGTGCGGGCGGTGGCGGGCGCGGTGGTCGGGGTGGCCGGGGCGGCGGCGCTGGTGGGCTGCGCGGTGGCGGACCGGACGGCGTCGGCGGCGTCGCTGCTGGGCCTCGGGGTGGTGCTGAGCCTGGTCGCGACCGTGATCGCCGGTCCGCTGCTGGTCCGCCCGGTGATCCGCGTGCTCGGCGGCGCGTTCCCCGCCCTGTTCGGTCCGGTCGGCCGGATGAGCCAGCGCAACGCGCTGCGCAATCCCCGGCGCACCGGTGCGACCGCTGCCGCGCTGATGGTGGGGCTCGCCCTGGTCGGCGGGATGTCGGTGGCCAGCGAGTCGATGACGGCCTCGTTCGACCGGCAGATCGACCGGACGCTGGGTGCCGACTTCGTCGTGCAGAACACCAACTTCCTGCCGTTCCCGGAAGAGGTCACCGACGCCGTGCGCGGCACCGAGGGCGTCGGCCTGGTGGTGCGCGGCCGGTTCACGCCGGTCGCGGTGCGCCTGCCGGACGGCGATCGCGTGGAGACCACGGCGGCGGCCTACGACCCCCGGCTCGACGACGTCGCCGACATCACCTACACGCGGGGCGACTCGGCCGCCGCGCTCGCCCCCGGGTACCTGGCCATGGACCGCGACTTCGCCCGCGACCACGGCGTGCGGGCCGGCAGCATCCTGCCGGTCGAGTTCCAGGGCGGGCGCCGGGCCGAGCTGACGGTCGGCGCCCTCACCGACCAGGACGCCGCCGAGGGCTTCGGCACGCAGGGCGGGCTCTACTTCGGCCTCGGCACGCTGGAGCGGTACGCGCCGGGCGGCCAGGACTCCGCCCTGTACGTCAACGCCGCCCCGGGCACCGGTGACGACGAGCTGCGCGCGAACCTGGAGAAGACCCTCGACCCCTATCCCCAGGTGCAGGTGCGGGACCTGGCCGACTACAAGCAACTGGTCCGCGACCAGATCGCCGTGCTGCTGTACCTCGTGTACGCGCTGCTGGGGCTGGCGATCGTCATCGCGGTGCTCGGTGTGGTCAACACGCTGGCCCTGTCGGTCGTCGAGCGGACCCGGGAGATCGGGCTGCTGCGGGCGATCGGGCTGGCCCGGCGTCAGCTGCGGCGCATGATCCGGCTGGAGTCGGTGGTGATCGCGGTGTTCGGCGCCGTGCTGGGGCTCGGCCTGGGGCTGGTGTGGGGTGTGTGCACCCACGAGGTGCTCGCCCTGCAGGGCATGACGGTCCTCGCGATCCCGTGGTCCACGATCGTCGCGGTCGTGGTCGGTTCGGCGGTGATCGGGGTGGTGGCCGCGCTGCTGCCGGCACTGCGGGCCTCGCGCATGAACGTGCTGGCGGCCATCGCGCACGACTGACCGCCCGCACGAGGGCGGCCGGGGCGGCGAAGGCGTCCGGGACCGGCGAGGGCGTCCGCATCGTGAAACGGCCTGTCGGTGCGGGTCGTTCCTGCTGGGATCGTCCGCATGGACGAGTTGCGCATCAGGGCGGCGACCCGGGACGACCTCGACGCCGTGCTGGCCTTCTGGAGGACGGCCGCCGAGGGCACGAGCATCAGCGACGACCGCGACGGCGTGGAGCGGCTCCTGGCCCGTGATCCCGGGGCGCTGCTCCTGGCCGAGACCGGTCAGGGCACGGCGGGCACGGTGATCGCCGGGTTCGACGGCTGGCGCTGCCACCTGTACCGGCTGGCCGTGCACCCCCGCCACCGCCGCCGGGGCGTGGCGACGGCCCTGCTCGCCGCCGCGGAGGAGCGGTTCGCGGCGCTCGGCGGGCGTCGGGCGGACGCGATGGTGCTGACCCGGAACGAGACCGCTCACCGCGCCTGGGAGGCCGCCGGGTACGCCGCCGAGGAGCAGTGGCGGCGCTGGGTGAAACCCCTCGCCGACGGGTCCGTCTGAGCACCTCCCGCGGACTTTGCACATCCTTTACTCTTGACGGGCCACTCGGTTCTGCATGAAAGGTTGTGAGCGTCCGCCCATGGGCGAGCCTCCCCGCGCGTACACCGCCGTCCTGGAGAACCATGGAACGGGGGTGAACCGATGACGGAAGTGCTTCTGCTCCTGGCGGCGATCGCCCTGTCGCTGGCCTGCGGCGCCTTCGTCGCCGCCGAGTTCTCCCTGACCACGGTCGAGCGCGCCGAGCTGGAACGCGCCGCGGAGCGCGGCGAGCGCGGCGCGCAGGGCGCGCTGAAGGCCGTACGGAACCTGACCTTCCAGCTGTCCGGGGCGCAGCTGGGCATCACCGTCACGAACCTGGTGGTTGGCATGCTCGCCGAGCCGTCGATCGCCGCACTGATCTCCGGGCCGCTGGAGGACCTCGGCATCTCCGCGTCGGCCTCGCGCAGCGTGGCGCTGGTGATCGGCACGGCCCTGTCGACGGTGTTCCTGATGGTGGTCGGCGAGCTGGTGCCCAAGAACTGGGCGATCTCCTCGCCGCTGGCGGTGGCCAAGACGGTCGGCAACGCCCAGCGCGGGTTCAGCGCCGTGTTCCGGCCGTTCATCACCCACCTGAACAACACCGCGAACCGGGTCGTGCGGCGCATCGGTGTGGAGCCCGCCGAGGAACTGGCCTCGGCGCGCGGGCCGCAGGAACTGGCGGCGCTCGCCCGGCACTCCGCGAAGGAGGGCGCCCTGGAGCCGGACACCGCCGAGCTGTTCGTGCGGACCCTGAACCTCGCCGATCTGACCGCCCAGAACGTGATGACACCCCGGGTCCAAGTGGTCGCGCTGGAGGTGCAGGCGACCCTGGAGGACGTGGCGAACGCGACCCGGGCCACCGGGCTGTCCCGCTTCCCCGTCTACCGCGGCACCCTCGACTCGGTCGTCGGGACGGCCCACGTCAAGGACGTGCTGGCGGTGCCCGCCGAGCGCCGCACCCGGATCCCCGTCTCGGAGCTGATGCGCGAGCCGCTGCTCGTGCCGGAGAGCCTCACCGTCGACCGGCTGCTGGACCGGCTCTCCGGCAAGCGCACGATGGCCGTGGTGATCGACGAGTACGGCGGCACCGCGGGCGTGGCCACGCTGGAGGACATCGTCGAGGAGGTCGTCGGCGAGGTGCGCGACGAGCACGACCCGCACGAGACGCCGGACCTCGCCCCCGCCGGGACGGACGAGAGCGGGCACGCCCTGTACGCGGCCGACGGCGCCGCCCGCGTGGACCATCTGGAGCGGGTGGGCCTGCGCGCCCCGGAGGGGCCGTACGAGACGCTGGCCGGGCTGGTGGCCGCCACCCTGGGCCGGATACCGGCCCCCGGCGACCTCCTCGAGGTCGCGGGCTGGCGGATGGAGGTCCTGGACGCGACGGGCCGCCGGGCGGCCCGGGTCATGCTGCGCGCGCCCCTCGACGACGAGAAGCCCGAGGAGAAGGGGGCGGAGCTGTGACCGCCGTGCAGTTGCTGATCGGCCTGGCGACGCTCGTCGTCAACGCGTTCTTCGTCGGGGCCGAGTTCGCGCTGATCTCGGTGCGCCGCAGCCAGATCGAGCCGTACGCCGACCAGGGCGACCGGCGGGCCAAGAGCGTGCTGTGGGGCCTGGAGCACGTGTCCGCGCTGATGGCGGCGGCCCAGCTCGGCATCACGCTGTGCACGCTGGTGCTGGGCGTGGTCGCCGAGCCCGCGATCGCGCACCTGCTGGAGCCGGTGTTCCACGCGGTCGGCGTCCCCGAGGGGGCGGGGCACGCGGTGTCCTTCGTGATCGCCCTGGCGCTGGCGACGTACCTGCACATGCTGCTCGGCGAGATGGTCCCGAAGAACATCGCGCTCGCCGAGCCGGTGCGCAGCGCGCTGGCGCTCGGTCCGCCCCTGGTGGCGCTGTCCCGGGCACTGCGGCCGGTGATCTTCACCGTGAACGCCTTCGCCAACGCGCTGCTGAAGCTGTTGCGGGTGGAGGCCCGGGAGGAGGTCTCCGCCTCCTACTCGGACGCGGAGATCGCCCAGATCGTGAAGGACTCCGGCGAGGCCGGACTCATCGACGACCGTGCCCAGGAGCGGCTGCGCGACGCCCTGGAGCTGGGGCGGCGCCCGGTGCGCGACGTGGTGATGCCACTGGAGCGCGTGGTGTACGCGAGCGTGGGCATCACGCCCGACGGGCTGGAGCGGCTCTCCGCCGAGTCCGGGTTCTCCCGCTTCCCCGTGGTGGACGAGGGGCGGCGGATCGTCGGCTACCTGCACGTCAAGGACGCCCTGGAGGCGGTCGGGCGGGACGTGCCGTTCCGGCTGCGGGACATGCGGCCCATCGCGCGCGTGCGGGAGGCGACCCCGCTGGACGACGTCCTCACGGCGATGCGGGGCAGCCGCACGCACCTCGCGGCGGTCCTCGGCACGGACGGCCGGCTGGCGGGGCTGGTGACGATGGAGGACGTGCTGCGGGAGCTGTTCGGACAGCGGACGTGAGGCGACGGCCGGGCGTGCCCTGACGCCACGCCGGCTCGATGCCGGTGGTACGCCGGCGGGAGCCGGCGGGAAGCGGCCAGGCGGGAGGCCGGCACGGAGGGCGACCGACTGCTGGGTATGTGCACGGGATACCATTTCCGTCGCCATGCAGACGAACCCCACCCACACCAGCCTGGTCGCGCTCGGCGACTCCTTCACCGAGGGCATGTCGGACCTGCTGCCCGACGGCACCTACCGCGGCTGGGCCGACCTGCTCGCCGGCCGGATGGCCGCCCTCACGCCCGGCTTCCGCTACGCCAACCTGGCGGTCCGCGGGAAGCTGATCCGGCAGATCGTCGAGGAGCAGGTGGACGTGGCGGCCGCCATGCAGCCGGACGTCATCACGCTCGTCGGCGGTCTCAACGACACCCTGCGGCCCAAGTGCGACATGGGCCGGGTGCGCGGGCTGCTGGAGGAGGCAGTGGAGAAGCTGGCCCCCTCGTGCAAGCAGCTCGTGCTGATGCGCAGCCCGGGTCGCCAGGGGCCCGTGCTGGAGCGGTTCCGCCCGCGCATGGAGGAGCTGTTCGCCTGCGTCGACGACCTGGCCGCGCGGCACGGCGCGCTCGTCGTCGACCTGTACGGGGCGCGCTCGCTGAGCGATCCGCGGATGTGGGACGTGGACCGGCTGCACCTGACGGCCGAGGGACACCGCCGGGTCGCGGAGGCCGTGTGGCAGGCGCTGGGCTACGAGCCGGAGGACGCCGACTGGCACGCGCCGATGCCGGCCACGCTGCCGCCGGGGTGGGTCATGCGCCGGGTGGCGGACGTGCGCTTCGCGCGGCAGCACCTGCTCCCCTGGATAGGCCGCCGTCTCACGGGCCGCTCCTCGGGCGACGGCCTGCCCCCGAAGCGGCCCGACCTGCTGCCGTTCGAGGACCTGACGTAGCACCGCGGCGCCCGCCGGAGCGGGGGCGGCCGTCGCGCGGTCGCCCGCTGTGGCGCGGATCTCGTAGGTTCCGACGAAGGCACCCGTGGCGCTGGCCTGCACGAATCGCCAGTAGAATCCGTGCACGTGACTTCCGCTCCCGCCAAGCCCCGCATCCCGAACGTCCTCGCCGGACGCTACGCCTCCGCCGAGCTCGCCACGCTCTGGTCGCCCGAGCAGAAGGTGAGGCTGGAGCGGCAGCTCTGGCTCGCCGTGCTGCGCGCCCAGAAGGACCTCGGGATCGAGGTGCCGGACGCGGCGCTCGCCGACTACGAGCGGGTGCTGGACACCGTCGACCTGGCCTCCGTCGCCGAGCGCGAGAAGGTCACGCGCCACGACGTGAAGGCGCGGATCGAGGAGTTCAACGACCTCGCCGGGCACGAGCACGTGCACAAGGGCATGACCTCCCGCGACCTCACCGAGAACGTCGAGCAGCTGCAGATCCGGCTCTCGCTGGAGCTGATGCGCGACCGCACGGTGGCGGTCCTGGCCCGGCTCGGCAGGCTGGCCGGCGAGTACGGCGAGCTGGTCATGGCCGGCCGCTCCCACAACGTGGCCGCACAGGCCACCACCCTCGGCAAGCGCTTCGCGACCGCCGCCGACGAGCTGCTCGTCGCCTACGGCCGCGTCGAGGAGCTGCTGGGCCGTTACCCGCTGCGCGGCATCAAGGGCCCGGTCGGCACCGCGCAGGACATGCTGGACCTGCTGGGCGGCGACGCCGCGAAGCTCGCCGACCTGGAGCAGCGGATCGCCGCGCACCTGGGCTTCTCGCAGGCCTTCACCTCCGTCGGCCAGGTCTACCCGCGCTCGCTGGACTACGAGGTCGTCACCGCGCTGGTGCAGCTGGCGGCGGCCCCCTCCTCGCTGGCCAAGACCATCCGGCTGATGGCCGGGCACGAGCTGGTCACCGAGGGCTTCAAGCCGGGCCAGGTCGGCTCCTCGGCGATGCCGCACAAGATGAACACCCGTTCCTGCGAGCGCGTCAACGGCCTCATGGTCATCCTGCGCGGCTACGCCTCGATGACCGGCGAGCTGGCCGGCGACCAGTGGAACGAGGGCGACGTGTCCTGCTCGGTGGTGCGCCGCGTCGCGCTGCCGGACGCCTTCTTCGCCCTGGACGGCCTGCTGGAGACCTTCCTGACGGTGCTGGACGAGTTCGGCGCGTTCCCGGCGGTCGTCGCCCGGGAGCTGGACCGCTACCTGCCCTTCCTCGCCACGACCAAGGTGCTCATGGGCGCCGTGCGCGCGGGTGTCGGCCGGGAGCTCGCCCACGAGGCGATCAAGGAGAACGCCGTGGCCTCCGCGCTGGCGATGCGGGAGCAGGGCGCCGAGCGCAACGAACTGCTCGACAAGCTGGCCGCCGACGAGCGCATTCCGCTGGACCGCGGTCAGCTGGACGCCCTGATGGCGGACAAGCTGTCCTTCACCGGCGCCGCGGGCGACCAGGTCGCCACCGTCGTGGCGCGGGTCGAGGAGATCGTGAAGCAGCACCCCCGAGCCGCCGGCTACACCCCCGGCGCGATCCTGTGACGCGCCGCCGCTGATGCCGCGCTTCACCCCCGAGGAGCTCCAGGCCGCCCGCGACCGTGTCGTGCCCGACGTGGTCGCGGAGGGCCTGCACGTGCTGTTCTGCGGCATCAACCCCGGCCTCATGACCGCCGCGACGGGCCACCACTTCGCCCGCCCGGGCAACCGCTTCTGGCCCGCGCTGCACCGGTCCGGCTTCACGCCGCGGCTGCTGAAGCCGGCCGAGCAGGAGGAGCTGCTGTCGTACGGGCTGGGCATCACCAACGTCGTGGCGCGGGCGTCCGCCCGGGCGGACGAGCTGAGCGCCGAGGAGTACCGGGAGGGCGGGCGGCTGCTCGCCGCCAAGGTGGAGCGGCTGCGCCCGCGCCTGCTGGCGGTGGTGGGCGTGACCGCGTACCGCGCCGCGTTCGACGACCGCAAGGCCCGGGTCGGGCCCCAGGACCGGACGATCGGGGACACGCGCGTGTGGGTGCTGCCCAACCCGAGCGGGCTCAACGCGCACTGGACGCTGGAGACGATGGCGCAGGAGTTCGCCCGGCTGCGGGAGGCCGCCGGGCTCCCGTCGGCCACCGCGGATCCGTCGCCGTAGGCCCTGCCGATCCGCCGGGGTGGTTCCCGCCTCACGCGGATCCGCCTCCGGGCATCGCCCCTGCGCGGATCCGTCTCGTGATCCGTCCCTACGGAGGATCCGTCTCCGTGACCAGCGCGAGGAGCCGGACCGCGTCCGACGGGTCGCGGTCGGCGACCGCCACGGCGACCCAGCGTCCGGTGCCCTTCACCTCCCACAGGTGGGCCGCGCCCGCCCGCTGGCTCAACTCGGCCCACGGCCGGGGTATCTCCTCCCGCTCGGTGCGCAGCAGGACCGTGAGCAGGTTGTACGCGTCCGCGTCACCCCAGCGGGACGCCAGGACCTCGTGCACGGCGTCGCGGTCCTTCTCGAACTGGCCCACCGTCACCGCCCGCAGCGCCGGGTCGCCGTCCGGCGCGGTCGCCAGCACCGCCGTGTGGTGGCCGGGTCCGGAGACGCCGACGTCCGACGGGCCGTGCTCCGCCGGGAAAGGGCGGTGGCACAGCTCGTCGATGAGGGCGATGTGCTGTGCGATGTCCATGGCTCCAGTAAACCCGCCGCCACTGACAGTTGGCGGGGCGTCATCCGGCCGTCCGGGCACTTGGCGGCGAACTCCGGCGCGAGGGCGGCGACTTCGCTGTCCGGCGTGGCGACCTCGTGCCGCCCGCCCTGCGGCTGTTCGCCGGTGAGTCCGGGCGTGGTGGGCCGTGGCGCGGCGGCGGTGCTGCTCGGGCGGGGGGTCCGCAGCCCCGCCGGACCCGCGCAGGCCGGGACCGCCGCCCGGGAATCGGGGTGCGTCACGCAGAGCGGGCCACAGCATCCGGGTGCCCTCCCCTCGCCGGGGCGGGCCGGGCCAAGTACGATCCGGCCAACACGCGCACGACCTGGGAGGACGGACGGTGGGGCGGCTGACCGGCGGGGACCCCTCGCTGCTGCGCAGGATCAACTCCGCGGTGGTGCTGCACGCGTTGCGTGCCACGGACTGCGCGACGCTGACCGAGATCACCCGGGTGACGGGCCTGTCCCGGCCGACCGTCGAGGGCGTCGTGGAGGGACTGATCGAGGCCGGGCTGGTCGTGGAGAAGGCGGCCGAGGAGGGTGCCGCGCGGCGGCAGGGGCGGCCCGCGCGGCGGTTCCGGTTCCGGGCCGAGGCCGGGCACCTGCTCGGGCTGGAGATCGGGGCCCGCCGGGTGGCCGCGCTGCTGGCGGACCTGGACGGCCGGGTGATCGGCTCCCAGGCCCGGGACGTCCCCGAGACCGCGGAGGCCGACGAGCGGCTGGAGCGGCTGCGCGGAGCCGTCGCCGAGCTGCTGCGCCGGGCAGGGGTGGCCCGCGGCTCGCTGCGGGCCGTCGGGGTGGCGACGCCCGGCATCGTCGAGGCGGACGGGACCGTGCGGCTGGGCACCGCGCTGCCGGGCTGGACGGGGCTGCGGCTGGGCGAGCGGCTGGGCCGGTCCTTCAAGTGCCCGGTGCTGGTGGAGAACGACGCCAACGCGGCGGTCGTCGCCGAGCACTGGAAGGGCGCGGCGGCCGAGACGGACGACGTGGTCTTCGTCCTGGCCGGTCTGAGCCCGGGCGCCGGCTCGCTGATCGGGGGGCGGCTGCACCGCGGCTACGGCGGAGCCGCCGGGGAGATCGGCGCGCTGCACCTGCTGGGCCGTGAGGTCACCCCCGAGACGCTGCTGTCGACCACCGACGAGCCGCTGCCGCCGCTGGACGAGCAGGCGGTCGCCGGGGTCTTCGCCCAGGCCCGCGAGGGCGACCAGCGGGCCCGGGCGGCCGTCGACCGCTTCCTGCAGCGTCTGGTCCACGACGTGGCGGCCCTGGTCCTCGCCCTCGATCCCGAGCTGGTCGTCATCGGCGGCTGGGCCGCGGGGCTGGACGGTGTCCTGGACCCCCTGCGCCGGGAACTGGCCCGGTACTGCCTGCGCCCGCCGCAGGTGGCGCTGTCCCGGCTGGGTGACGCGGCGGTGGCGACGGGGGCGCTGCGGCTCGCCCTGGACCACGTGGAGGAGCAGTTGTTCAGCGTGGAGGGCACGACCACCCCGCGCCGCTGACGGACGGGGCGGGGGCGGGCCGGGAGCGCCGCCGGCTTCAGGAGGCCTGGCGTTGCGGGCCGTCGTGGATCTCCACGCGCCCGGTGTCCCCGAAGGTGAGCCGGCAGGTGTCGGCCCGGTAGGTGGCGACGGACAGCGCGGCCGTGCGCCCCGCCGTGACGAACCTGGTCGTCACCACCAGGACGGGCGCCCCGGGCAGCCGGTCGAGCTCCCGGGCGTCGTCCGCCCCGGCCGATCCCAGCTCCACCGCGTTCTCCTGCCGGTCGAGCTCCAGGCGCTGTAGTTCGCGCAGGACCGCACGCGCGCGGGCGG
Source organism: Streptomyces sp. NPDC003456 (assembly GCF_042878735.1). Classification (NCBI taxonomy): domain Bacteria; kingdom Bacillati; phylum Actinomycetota; class Actinomycetes; order Kitasatosporales; family Streptomycetaceae; genus Streptomyces; species Streptomyces sp. NPDC003456. Next base: position 92,881 of record NZ_JBIAOK010000002.1, on the reverse strand, counting down.
CCCCGGAGGGCGCGTCGATGCCGGAGAGCTCCGGCACCGAGGACTCGGGGATGTAGAGCAGTTCGGCCGCGACCGGGCGGCCGTGGGAGACGCGGAAGCGGCGCACGACGTGCACGGGCTCGTCGTCGCGGGTCTCCAGGGTCCCGGCGACGGAGGCCGGGGGTACCGCGGCCGTGCAGTCGACGGGCTGCCAGGCGTCGTCGGGGCCGCCCGGCCAGGTGTGCGGGCCCGTGCCGAGGGAGACGCCCATGCGGGGCGGTGCGACCGTGGTGCCAACCCCGCGGCGGCGCTGCAGCCTGCCTTCCAGTTCGAGCTGCTCCAGGGCCTGCCGGAGCGTGGCGCGGGCGACGCCGAAACGGGCCGCGAGATCACGCTCGTTGGGCAGGATCTCCCCCACCGCGAACTCCGAGTCGAGCGCTTGGCTGAGCACGGTCTTGAGGTGCCAGTACTTCGGCTCCGGCACCGGTTCCAACTGCGTGGTCCCCACCCTGTCCTCCGCAATTCGCCGTGGTCGGCTTCGTTTTAGCGCCCTTGTTTATTAAAGGTTGTTGCACTTATCTGCGACCATAGGACGGCCCTGATACTTGGTCAAGACCAATGCCGGGAACGTTCACGGCGCGTTGACACTCGGCGCGCCGGGGCCGTCCGGCGCCCGTTAGGCCGGGGGCAGGGTCCGCAACTTGTCGGGATTGCGCACCACGTAGACGGCCTGGACGCGGCCGTCGGCCACGTCGAGCTGGAAGACCGAGTCGGGCCTGCCGCCGGACAGCACCAGCACCGCCGGGCCGCCGTTGAGTTCCAGGAGGCGGACCGAGAAGTCCTCGACGCCCTTGCGCGCGGCGCCGACGAGGAACCGGCCGACCTTGTCCGCAGTGTGCAGCACCCGCAAGGGGGCCCGGGACTTGCCGCCGCTGTCCCCGACGAGCCGGACGTCCGGGGCGAGCAGGGCCATCAGCCCGTCCAGGTCGCCGTCGGCCGCGGCGGCGAGGAACCGTTCGGTGAGGTCACGGCGCTGGGCGGGGTCGACCCGGTAGCGGGGCCGGCGTTCCTCCACGTGCTTGCGGGCCCGCCCGGCCAGCTGGCGGACGGCCGGTTCGCCCCGGTCGAGCATGGCGGCGATGTCGGCGTACGGGAACCCGAAGGCCTCGCGCAGCACGAACACCGCGCGCTCCAGCGGGGAGAGCGACTCCAGCACGACGAGGACGGCGAGGGAGACCGAATCGGCGAGCACGGCCCGCTCGGCGGTGTCGGGCACGGTGTCGCCGAAGTCGGTGACGTACGGCTCGGGCAGCCAGGGGCCGACGTAGGTCTCGCCGCGGGACTTGATCTGGCGCAGCCGGTCGATGGCGAGGCGGGTGGTGATCCGCACGAGGTAGCCGCGGGGCTCGCGCACGTCACCGCGGTCGGCGCCCGACCAGCGCAGCCATGCCTCCTGCACGACGTCCTCGGCGTCGGCCACGCGCCCCAGCATGCGGTAGGCGACGCCCAGCAGGACGGGCCGGTGCGTTTCGAAGACGTCGGTCGCGGTCTCGGTCGTCACGGTCCCATCCCAGCCCACCGCCGTTGCGCTGTCCAGGCGGAACCCGTCCTTCCCGGACAGAATGGCCGACAGGAGGCAGGTGATCGGCACAACGGGTTCCTGGAGGCGGTCATGCGGTACGCGGTGCTGGGCACGGGCCAGGTCGGGCGGACGCTCGGCGGACGGCTGGTCGAGCTGGGGCACGAGGTGCGGCTGGGTTCCCGCACACCCGACAACACGGCCGCGGTGCAGTGGTCCGCCGCGGCGGGGCCCCGGGCGGGCGCGGGGACGTTCGCGCAGGCGGCGGCGTTCGGGGAGGTCGTGGTGAACGCGGTGGGCGGACGGGTGGCGCTCGCCGCCCTGGAGGCGGCCGGTGCGGCGAACCTCGGCGGAAAAGTCCTGGTCGACGTCTGCAATCCGCTGGCGTTCGAGGAGGGGGAGCTGCGGCTGTCGCCCGTCGAGTCGGACAGCGTGGGCGAGCAGATCCAGCGGGCGTTCCCGCACGCGCGCGTGGTCAAGGCCCTCAACACGGTCAACTGCCGGGTGATGGTGGAGCCCGGTCTGGTGCCCGGGGAGCACCAGGTCTTCGTCTGCGGGGACGACGCGGACGCCAAGCTGCGGGTGACGGGGCTGCTCGGCGAGTTCGGCTGGCCGGCGGACCGGGTGCTCGACCTCGGCGGCATCCGGGCGGCCCGGTCGGTGGAGATGTACCTGCCCCTGTGGGTGGACCTCATGCGGAAGCTGGGGCACGCGGAGTTCAACGTGGAGGTGCGCACGGCCCGTTGAGTCCTTCACGGGGTCCCGGAGACGGAGACCGCTGGGGGCTACCCGTCGGTAGCAAGTGCTGCCAAGCTGTCCGCAGCGTCCGTCAGCGAGCACAGCCGAGGAGCACCCCATGTCCGCCACCGTCTCCTTCGACGTCGCCACCCCGCGCGGCGAGCGAACCGTGACCCTGTCGTACACCCGCAAGGGCAGCGGCGACCCGCTGCTCCTGCTGCACGGCATCGGGCACCACCGGCAGGCGTGGGACCCGGTGATCCCCGCCCTCGCCGCCGAGCGGGACGTGATCGCCCTGGACCTGCCGGGCTGCGGCGCGTCGCCGGCGCTGCCGGACGGCATGGCGCACGACCTGCCCACGATGAGCGCCGTCCTGAAGGCCCTGTGCGGCGCGCTCGACATCGAACGGCCCCATGTGGCGGGCAACTCGCTGGGCGGCCTGCTCGCCCTGGATCTGGCCCGGGCCTCCCTGGTGCGGTCCGTCACCGCCCTGTCCCCCGCCGGGTTCTGGAACGACATCGAGCGCCGCTACGCCTTCGCCGTGCTGACCGCCATGCGGGGCATCGCCCAGCGCATGCCCCTGCCGGTGGTGGAGCGGCTGGCCCGGCCCGCACTCGGCCGCACCCTGCTGACCAGCAGCATCTACGCCCGGCCGGGGCGCCGTGCACCCGAGGCGGTGATCGCCGAGACACTCGCCCTGGCCCGGGCCCAGGGCTTCTTCGAGACGCTCCACTCGGGCCGGACCGTGCGGTTCACGCACGACGTGGTCGGCACGCCCGTCACCGTCGCCTGGGGCGACCGGGACCGGCTGCTGGTCCCGCGCCAGGGCGTGCGCGCCAAGACCGTCATCCCCCAGGCCCGGCTCGTACGGCTGCGGGGCTGCGGCCACGTCCCGATGAACGACGATCCGGCGCTGGTGGCCCGGGTGGTGCTGGACGGCAGCCGCTGACCTCGCGCCGCGGCGAGCGGCGGCCGCGCGGGCATCCGCGGACGGGCGGGCGACACCCCGGGCCGCCCGGCGGGGCGGGCGCAGCCTCTAAGGTCTCCCCTCATGAGGTCAGCACACAGTGATCCGGGCGGCGGCAGCGCGTCCGCCGCCTGGGAGCTGCTGCTCCCCGCCGCCGCGGCTCCCGCGCGCACCCGGGGCCGCTCGCTGCAGGCGGCGCTGCGCGAAGCGGTCCGCTCCGGACGGCTCGCCCCGGGCACGCGGCTGCCGTCGAGCCGGGACCTGGCCGCGGACCTGGGTGTCTCCCGCGGGCTGGTCACGGAGGCGTACGAGCAGCTCACGGCCGAGGGCTATCTGCGCAGCGGCCGGGGTGCCGGGACCTGGGTGGGCGACGCCGTGCGGTCCGCCCGGCCCGGGGCGCGTGACCTCGCGCCCCGCTCCCCCGGCACCCGGGCCGACTTCGTGCCCGGCACACCGGACCTCGCGTTGTTCCCGCGCTCGGCCTGGGCGGCGGCGCAGCGCGGAGTGCTGGCGGAGCTGCCCCACCGGGAGCTGGGCTATCCCGATCCGCGCGGCCTGCCCCGGCTGCGGACGGCGCTGGCCGAACTGCTCTCCCGGCGGCGGGGCGTGGTGGCCGACCCGGAGCGGATCGTCGTGGTCTCCGGGGTGGCCCAGGCGACCACCCTGATCGGGTACGCGCTGCACGCCCGCGGCATCCGCACCGTCGGTGTGGAGGACCCCGGCAGCCCCCAGCACGACGCGCTGTACGGCTCGGCCGGCGTCACGGCCGTGCCGCTGCCCCTCGACGACGAGGGCATCGCCCTGGAACCGCTGCGGGCCTCGGGCGTCCGGTCGCTGGTGACGACACCGGCCCACCAGTTCCCCACCGGCATCGCCTGCTCGGCCCGCCGCCGCGCCGCACTGCTCGACTGGGCCCGGTCGGTCGACGGGCTCGTCCTGGAGGACGACTACGACGGCGACTTCCGTTACGACCGCGCCCCCGTCGGCGCGCTCCAGGGCCTCGATCCCGACCGCGTGGCCTACACCGGCTCGGTCAGCAAGTCCCTGGCTCCCGGACTGCGGCTGGGCTGGCTGCTGGTGCCGGAGTCGTGGACGGAGGAGGTCGTGGAGCGCAAGCGCACCATGGACCTCGGCCACCCGGCCCTCGACCAGGCCCTGTTCGCCCGTTTCCTGGAACGCGGCGACTACGACCGCCAGTTGCGCCGCTGCCAGCGCGCCTACCGAGAGCGCCGGGACGCCCTGGTCGCCGCGCTGGACGCGCACTTCCCCGGCTCGGCCGTCTCGGGCATCGCGGCCGGGCTGCACGTGATCGCCGCGCTCCCGGAGCGTTACGGGCCCGAGTCGCGGTTCCTCGCCGGGGTGGCGCGGGCCGGGGTGGCGGTGCGCCCGCTGTCGGCGTACGCGCACGCACCCGGCACCGGTGACGGGGCGAAGGAGGTACGGCTGGTCCTGGGCTACGCCCATGTGCCGCCCGCCCGGATCCACGAAGGCGTACGGCTGATGGCGGAGGCGGTCGCCGGCTGAGGGCGACGCCGGCCGGGGCGGGTGCCGCCGCGCCGGTCGGCGCCGGGGCGCACGACGCCGCGGCGGACGGGCAGCCGAGAGGCGCGGCCCGGAACGCCCGCGTGGGGAGGCCCTGTTCCCTCACCCTGCGGTCAGTTGTTCACTTGGGGTTCGTGCGGCCGCTGCGGCGTGCCAGTAGGTGTGGCTCTGCACACTGGCCGGATCCCGTCCCTGGAGGCGCATCCATGTCCCACAGTCCGTTCCCCCGGCGTCGCAGTGTCCTGCGCGGCACCCTCGCCGCGTCGGCGGCCCTGTCCCTGCCCACCGCGCTCGGCGCCGCTCCGGCCTTCGCGCGGTCCGGGCGCCCGAACGCCGCCTGGGGCGTGCAGACGGGTGACGTGACCGCCGACTCGGGGCTGGTGTGGGTCCGGTCCGACCGGCCGGCCCGGATGGTCGTGGAGACCTCGGCCACCGAGTCGTTCCGCGACGCCCGACGGTGGCACGGCCCCCTGCTCGGCCCGGGCACGGACTTCACCGGCACGACGCGGCTGCGCGGCCTGCCCTCCGGCGAGCAGATCCACTACCGCGTCCTGCTGGCCGACCCGGACGACCCGCGCCGCACCGGCGAGCCCGTCACCGGCACCTTCCGCACCGCCTCCGGCCGGCGCCGCGACGGCGTGCGGTTCGTCTGGTCCGGCGACCTGGCGGGCCAGGGCTGGGGCATCAACCCGGAGTTGGGCGGCTACACGATCTACAACGCCATGGCCGCCCTCGACCCCGACTTCTTCCTGTGCAGCGGGGACACCGTCTACGCCGACGGCCCCATCGGCGAGACCGTGGCCCTGCCCGACGGCCGCACCTGGCGGAACGTCACCACCGAGGAGAAGTCCAAGGTCGCCGAGACGCTCGCCGAGTTCCGCGGCAACTTCCGCTACAACCTGCTGGACGCGAACCTGCGGGCCTTCAACGCCCGGGTGCCGTCCGTCGTCCAGTGGGACGACCACGAGGTCACCAACAACTGGTACCCCGGTGAGATCCTCACCGACGGGCGCTACACCGAGAAGCGCGTCGACGTGCTGGCCGCTCGCGCCCGCCGGGCGTTCTCCGAGTACTTCCCGGTCTCCACGCTGCGCCGCCCCGGCGGGCGGGTCCACCGGGTGCTGCGCCACGGCCCGCTGCTGGACGTGTTCGTCCTGGACATGCGCACCTACCGCAACGCCAACTCGCCGGGCGACCAGGCCGTCGACGAGCAGGGCATCCTCGGCCGCGAGCAACTGGAGTGGCTCAAGCGCGAGCTGTCCCGCTCCCGGGCGGTGTGGAAGGTGATCGCCTCCGACATGCCGATCGGCCTGGTCGTGCCGGACGGGGCGACGGCCGTCGAGGCCGTCGCCCAGGGCGACCCGGGCCGGCCGCTCGGTCGGGAGCTGCAGATCGCCGAGCTGCTGCGGCACATCAAGCACCGCCGGATCACCGGCACCGTGTGGCTGACGGCCGACGTGCACCACACCTCGGCCCAGCACTACCTGCCCTCGCGGGCCGCGTTCACCGACTTCGAGCCGTTCTGGGAGTTCGTCTCGGGCCCGCTGAACGCCGGTGCCTTCCCGGCGAGCGCGCTCGACGGCACCTTCGGCCCGGACCGGGTGTTCGTGAAGGCCCCGGCCACGGGCAACGTCTCCCCGGCCGGCGGCTACCAGTTCTTCGGCGAGGTCGCCATCGACGGGCACAGCGGGGAGCTGACGGTGCGTCTGCGCGAGCAGGACGGCGCGGTGCTGTTCACGAAGGTGCTCCAGCCCGGGCGGATCGGCCAGTGAGTACGCAGCGCAACGTTTGAAGCGTCGACAAAAGGGGGAAAATAGACCCTTTACCCGCCGGTCACAATCCGTTCTCGATCGCGCAACACCGTTCCGTCACAGTGGGTGCATGACGCGTGATGTGAGCGAACCGACCGACGACCGCAACGACGACTGCCGCAGCACGACGGCCTGGCAGCGGGCCAGGGCGGCCTTCCACGGACGCTTCAGTCGGCGCCACGAACACGCGCCGCCGACGAGCGATACCGGGTCCCCGGCACCGCAGCAGGTGCCGGGGGCGGACACCCTGTGGCGGATGCGGACCACGGTGAAGGACGAGCCGGGCTCGCTGGCCGCGCTGTGCACGGCCCTCGCCGTCCACCGGGTGGACATCCTCAGCCTGCAGACGCATCCGCTGGCCGAGGGCACGGTGGACGAGTTCCTGCTGCGGGCCCCGGCCGGGCTGCTCGCCTCGGACCTCGCCGCGGCGGTCGCCTCGGCCGGCGGTACCGACACCTGGCTCGAACGGGCCGACGCCCACGATCTGGTCGACGCGCCGACCCGGGTGCTCGGGCTCGCCGCGCGCACCGCGCTCGACGCGGCCGAACTCCCGCTGGCTCTGCGGCAGTTGCTGGGCAGGTGCACCATCCGCTCGCAGCCCGCCCCGGCCGGCGGCGGCCGGTCGCCGGGCGGTGCGCCGGTGGAAGGGGCGCTCGACGACACGGTGATGCGGCTGCGCGTCCCCGAGGGCGGTTCGATCACCGTCGAGCGGCCGTACCTGCCCTTCACCCCGACCGAGTTCGCCCGGGCCAGGGCCCTGGTGGAACTGGACGCCCGGCTCGGCCCGCGGGTGCCGCAGGGCGCCGACGTGCTCACCCTCGCCGAGGGCAGCGACATCACCGTGCGGCGGGCCGATCCGCGGGACCTGCCGGCGGCGCGGGCGATGCACGAGCGGTGCTCCCCGCAGACGCTGAGGCTGCGCTACCACGGGCCCGTCGGCGACGCCGACCGGTACCTCAACCACCTGCTCAGCCCGCGCCACGGGCGCACCCTCGCCGTGCAGACCGCCTCCGGGCGGATCGTCGCGCTCGGTCACCTGCTATGGGACGGGGACGAGACGGAGGTCGCCCTGCTCGTCGAGGACGCCTGGCAACGGCGGGGCGTGGGCGCCCAGTTGCTCGCCCGGCTGGTGGGCCTGGCCGCCGAGGCCGGCTGCGCCGGCGTGTACGCGGTGACGCAGGCGTCCAACACCGCGATGGTCGCGGCCATGCGGGGTCTGGGACTGCCCCTGGACTACCAGGTCGAGGAGGGCACGCTGGTGATCACGGCGCGGCTGGACGAGACGGCCGTGCCGGCGGGTGCGGAGGAACTGGGCAGCACCTCCGCACCGTAGGCCGCCTGTCAGAGCGCGGGGGCGGGGACGCGCGAGCCGTGCGCGCGGCCCGCCGCGTCCCCGGCCGGGCCGGGTAGCGCCCGGTCCAGGTCCGCCCAGAGGTCCTCCACGTCCTCCAGGCCGACGGACATGCGCAGCAGCCGGTCGCCGACCCCGGCGCCCCGGCGGTCGTCGGCGTCGACGATGCGGTGGCTGATGGACGCCGGGTGCTGGATGAGGGTGTCCACGCTGCCCAGGCTCACCGCCGGGGTGATCAGGCGGACCCCGGCGATGACCTCGTGCGGGTCGCCGTGCACCTCGAAGGCGACCATGCCGCCGCCGATGCGCGGATAGTGCACCCGGGCCACCCGCGGGTCGGCGGTGAGGCGGCGGGCCAGTACGGCGGCCGTGGCGGAGGCGGCCCGGACCCGGACCGGCAGGGTGGACAGGCCGCGCAGCAGCAGGTAGCCGGCCAGGGGGTGCAGGACACCGCCCGTGGCGAAGCGCACCTGGCGCAGCCTCCCCGCGAACTCCTCGTCGCAGGCGACCACACCGGCCAGGACGTCGCCGTGCCCGCCGAGGTACTTGGTGGCGCTGTGCAGCACCAGCCGGGCCCCGTGCTCGGCGGGGCGCTGGAGGACCGGTGTGGCGAAGGTGTTGTCCACGAGCAGCGGCACCGAGCCGCAGGCGTGGGCGACGGCCCGCAGGTCGACCTCGGTGAGCGTGGGGTTGGCCGGGGACTCGACCATGACCAGCCCGGTGTCGGGGCGCAGCGCGTCGGCGACTCCCGCCGGGTCCGTCCAGGTGACCTCCGAGCCCAGTACCCCGGCGGTCAGCAGGTGGTCGCTGCAGCCGTACAGGGGGCGTACGGCGACCACGTGGCTCAGGTCCGCCGCGCCGCGCGCCAGGAGGACGGCGCTCAGCGCGGCCATGCCGCTGGCGAAGGCGACCGCCGCCTCGGTGCCCTCCAGCCGGGCCAGCGCGGTCTCGAAGCGGGCCACGGTCGGATTGCCGAGCCGCCCGTAGACGGGCGGTCCGTCCGGTTCGGCGCCGGTGGCGGCGAAGGCGTCGATCCGAGCCGCCTCGGCACGGCTGTCGTAGGAGGGATAGGTGGTGGACAGGTCGATCGGCGGGGCGTGCAGCCCCTGCCGGGCGAGATCGTCCCGGCCGGCGTGCACGGCCTCGGTGGCGAGGGCTCGCGGTGCCGTGCGTCCTGTTCGCGGTGGGGTGCGTACGTCGTTGTGGGCGCCCATGCTCGCTGTGTCCATGACGGAAGGGTGAACACCGGCCGGGTACGCGGCGGCGAACCCCGTGCTACGTTCGGCCGATGGCCGAATCAGTCGTACTGGACCCGGTTGATCTTCATCTTCTGCGGCTGTTGCAGAACGACGCCCGGGCGACGTACCGGGATCTCGCGGCGCAGGTCGGGGTGGCGCCGTCCACGTGCCTGGACCGGGTGACCCGGCTGCGGCGCTCGGGGGTGATCCTCGGGCACCGGCTGGAGCTGGATCCGGCCAGGCTGGGGCGGGGACTTCAGGCGCTGCTGTCGGTGCAGGTCAGACCGCACCGGCGGGAGCTGGTCGGCCCGTTCGTGGAGCGGATCCGCGCGCTGCCCGAGTCCCGGAGCGTCTTCCATCTGACCGGCCCGGACGACTACCTGGTCCATGTCGCGGTGGCCGACATGGCGGACCTGCAGCGGCTCGTACTGGACGAGTTCACCGCGCGGCGGGAGGTGGCGCGGGTGGAGACCCGGCTGATCTTCCAGCAGTGGGAGTGCGGCCCGCTGCTGCCGCCTTCGCCCTCGGCTCAATCCGGGTGACGCGCGCGGTCCGCCGTACCAGGATGGACCGCATGTCTGAGATCACCAGCGCGCTTCCCCGAGAGGTCGCCGACGCCTACGTCGACGAGCTCGTCGCCCTCGACCCGATCACCGGCACGTTCCTCGGCGACAAGGCGAGTTCGAACCGGCTGCCCGACACCTCGCCCGCCGGCCAGGAGGCGCTGGCGGAGCTGGCCCGCCGCACGCTGGCCCGGCTGGACGAGGCGGAACGGCTGCCCGGGGCGGACAGCGACATCGAGCGCCGCTGCGGGCGGCTGCTGCGCGAGCGGCTGACGGCCGAACTCGCCGTGCACGAGGCCGACGAGGGCCTGCGCTCCGTCAGCAACCTGAGCTCGGTGGCGCACGCGGTCCGGCAGGTCTTCACCGTGACGCCGGCGCAGACCGAGGAGGACTGGGCGGCGATCGCCGAGCGGCTGCGCGGGGTCCCGGCCGCGCTGGAGGGCTACCGGGAGTCCCTGGCGCTCGGCCTGGACCGCAAGCTGTACGGCGGGCCCCGCGCGACCGCCACGTTCGTCGGGCAGCTCGGCGAGTGGGCCGACGCGGACGGTTCGGGTCGCGGCTGGTTCGAGGCCTTCGCGGCCGCGGGCCCCGATTCCCTGCGCTCCGACCTGGACACGGCCGCCCGGGCCGCCACCGAGGCGGTCGCACGGCTGCGCGACTGGATGCGGGACGTGTACGCACCGGCCGTCGAGGGCGCGCCGGACGTGGTGGGCCGGGAGCGGTACGCGCGCTGGGTGCGCCAGTACAACGGCACGGACCTCGACCTGGACGAGGCCTACGCCTACGGCTGGTCCGAGTACCACCGCCTGCTGGGCGAGATGCGGACCGAGGCCGAGAAGATCCTCCCCGGTGCCGCGACCCCCTGGGAGGCGCTGGCCCACCTCGACGAGCACGGCACCCACATCGAGGGCGTCGACGAGGTCCGCGACTGGCTGCAGGGCCTGATGGACGAGGCGATGGACGCCCTCGACGGCACCCACTTCGACCTGGCCGAGCGGGTGCGCAGGGTCGAGTCGCGCATCGCCCCTCCGGGCAGCGCGGCGGCCCCCTACTACACGCCGCCGTCGGACGACTTCTCCCGCCCGGGCTGCACCTGGCTGCCGACCATGGGGGCGACGCGCTTCCCGGTGTACGACCTGGTGTCGACCTGGTACCACGAGGGCGTGCCCGGCCACCATCTGCAGCTGGCCCAGTGGAAGCACGTGGCGCAGGACCTGTCCCGCTACCAGGCGAGTGTCGGCATGGTCAGCGCGAACGCCGAGGGCTGGGCGCTGTACGCGGAGCGGCTGATGGACGAGCTGGGCTTCCTGACGGACCCGGAACGCCGGCTGGGCTACCTGGACGCGCAGATGATGCGGGCGGTGCGCGTCATCATCGACATCGGCCTGCACCTGGAGCTGACGATCCCGGACGACTCGCCGTTCCATCCCGGCGAGCGCTGGACGCCGGAGCTGGCGCAGGAGTTCTTCGGCTCGCACAGCAGCCGCCCGGCCGACTTCGTGAAGAGCGAGCTGACCCGCTACCTGTCCATGCCGGGCCAGGCCATCGGCTACAAGCTCGGCGAACGGGCCTGGCTGCTGGGCCGGGAGAAGGCCCGCGAGCGGCACGGGGACGCCTTCGACGCGAAGGCGTGGCACATGGCGGCGCTGTCGCAGGGGTCGCTGGGGCTCGACGACCTGGTGGACGAACTGTCGCGGCTGTAGTTCCGGCCCCGCCGTCCCGCCGTCCCGCCGTCCCGCAGGGCCGGCGGGACGTGCGCGGGCGGAGGTGCAGGGTCGACTCGCCCCGGTGGACGGGGGGTTCAGCAGCCGCAGTCGGCAGCGTCCACGGGCGCCGTGAGCGGGTCCGGGTCCCGGCGGGCACCGCCCTGCCAGGTCTCGAACGCCAGGCCCTCGCGCACCCAGTACTCGAACCCGCCGAGCATCTCCTTGACCCGGTAGCCCCGTTCGGCGAGGGCGAGCGCGGCGCGGGCCGCGCCGTTGCAGCCGGGGCCCCAGCAGTAGGTGACGACGGGCACGGACGGGTCGAGGAGCCGTGCGGCCTGCTCGGGGACGAGCGCGGTCGGCAGGTGGAGCGCGCCGGGGACGTGCCCCTGCTCCCAGGCCTCGGTGGAACGGGAGTCGACGAGGACGAAGCCCGGGTCGCCGCCGGCCGCCAGCGCGGCGGCGACGTCGGACACGTCGGTGTGGAAGGCCAGAGCGGCCCGGAAGTGCGCGGCGGCGTCGGCCGGTGCGGCGGGAGCGACCCGCAGGACGGGGTTCACTGCGGTGGTCCTGGACGTCGTGGTCATGGACAAGAAACTACGGGCGTCGACCCGGCCGCTGAAGCGGTGATCCCCGGCCTCGGCCTTGATCCGCCGGGGAATGCCCTGCTATTTCTCGGGGATGACCGAGTATTCCCCGGACAGTACCGACTGGCGCATCCTCGACGTCCTCCAGCGGGACGGCCGGGTCAGTTTCGCCGAGCTGGCCCGGGCCGTGTCGATGTCGGCGAGCGCGGTCACCGAACGGGTGCGGCGCATGGAGGAGGCCGGGGTCATCCGGGGCTACGGGGCGGTCGTCGACCCGGAGCGGCTGGGCCTGCCGATCCTGGCGTTCGTCCGGCTCAGGTACCCGACCGGCAACTACAAGCCCTTCCACGACCTGGTGGCCGTCACGCCCGAGATCCTGGAGGCGCACCACGTCACGGGCGACGACTGCTTCGTCATCAAGGTCGCCGCGCGCTCCATGCGGCACCTGGAGGAGGTGTCCGGGAAGATCGGCGCCCTGGGGTCGGTCACCACCAGCGTCGTCTACTCCTCACCGCTCCCCCGCCGCCCCCTGGGCCGCTGACCTGGGGCCGGTCGTTTGGATCTTGGCGCAAGGCATCGGCAGCACAGGTGAACGCCGGTGAGCGGGGTCTGGTGCGTGCAGCTGCAAGGCGGAGGAGGGAGTCGATGCGGAGCGTCGGCGAGTGACGACAACGCGGCAGATGCGCGTGCCAGGCCCCGCGTCTGCGTCATGATCCGAACGACCGGCCCTACCCGGCTGCCCGTTGCCGCAGGGCCGATCCCGAGCGGCCCTTGACGACCTCCAGCTGGGCGTGGATCCGCCGTCGCAGGTCGGCCACGTGGCTGACGATGCCGACGCTGCGGTCGCGCTCGCGCAGGGAGTCGAGGACGTCGAGCACCTCGTCGAGGGTCTGGTCGTCGAGGCTGCCGAAGCCCTCGTCGATGAAGAGGGTGTCGAGGCGCACCCCGCCCGCCTCGTCGGTGACGACGTCCGCGAGGCCGAGGGCGAGGGCGAGGGAGGCGAAGAAGGTCTCCCCGCCGGACAGCGTCGCCGTGTCGCGTTCGCGGCCGGTCCAGGCGTCGACCACGTGCAGCCCGAGGCCGCTGCGGCCGCGGCCGGTGCGGTCGTCGGAGTGGACGAGGGTGTAGCGGCCGGACGACATGCGGCGCAGCCGCACGGTCGCGGCGGCGGCGACCTGCTCCAGCCGGGCCGCCAGCACGTACGACTCCAGGCGCATCCGGCGTTCGTTGTCCGCGGAGGTGCCCGCCGCGAGTCCCGCCATGCGCGCGACCCGGTCGTACTGCTCGCGCAGCGGGGCCAGGCGGCGCACCGCGGTGCCGGCGCGGGCGGAGAGCCGGTCGAGTTCGGCGCAGCGCCGCCGGGCGGCGTCGTGGGCGGAGGCGGCCTCCCGCACTCTGCGGGCCGCCTCGTCGGCGGTCCGCTGGGCCGCGCCGAGGTCGGCGGGCGGCAGGGCGGCGGCGTCCGCGGTGTCCGCCTCGGCCAGGACGGCCCGGACGGCGGCCTCCTCGTGCTGCCAGGCGTCCAGCCGGCGCTGCAGTTCCCGGTGGGAGGCGTCGTCCAGGAGGGCGGCGGCCGCGGCCTGCGGGGTCTCGAAACCGGCCCGGAAGGCGGCGTCCGCGAGCCGGGCGTCGGCCTCCTTGAGGCGCCGGGCGCTGTCCTCGGCGGCGCGGGCGGCGTCGGCGGCGTCCTGCAGCCGTGCGGTGCGCCGCTCCAGCTGTGCCGCACGGGCCGCGACGCTGTCCAGGTCGCCCCGCGCCCGGTCCAGCTCCTCCTGGAGGGCGGCGCGTTCCCGGTCGAGGCGCTCCCGGTGCCCCACCCGCGAGGCGGACCGTACGGCGGCCTCCTGGCGGGCGGTGACGCGCCGTTCGTGCTCCAGTCCGGCCTGGCGCAGCCGCTCCTGGGCGGAGTGCAGTTCGGCGGCGGCGCCCCGGGCGTGGGCGTACTGCTCCTCCAGTTCCTCCGCCTCGGCGGCCAGCCGGGCGGTGGGTGTGTCGCCGGCCTCGGCGGTGGCGGCGGCCAGGGCCTCCCGGACGGCACCGAGGCGGCGCTCGTGCTCGGCGCGCTGCTCGTCGGCGCGCTGGTGGGCGGCGAGAGCGCGCTCTTCGGCCTCGCGGTCGACGTGCCCGGCGACCTTGCGGGCCGGGGCGGGGTGCTCGGTGGCGCCGCACACCGCGCAGGCTTCGCCGTCGGCGAGGTGCGCGGCGAGTTCGGCGGCGATGCCGGCCAGCCGCTGCTCCTTCAGCTCGAGCCAGTGCTGCTTGGCCCGCAGCGCCTCCGCCTGTGCGGTGCGGACCTGCGCGGCGGCCGCCTCCGTGTCCGCGGCGAGCCGGTCGCGCAGCCGGGCCGCCGCCAGCCGCTGCCGGGCGGGCTCGCGCCGTACGGCGAGCTGCTCGGCGAGGGCGGCGGCCTGCAGGGCGCCGTCCACACGGCTCTGGAGGGAGGTGCGGGTCTCCTCCCACTCGTCGAGCCAGGCTTCCGCCTCCTGGAGGAGGTCGGCGTCGGCGCGTTCCTGGCGGTCCAGGCCGCCGCGTTCGGCGAGGAGTTCGGTCAGCCGGTGTTCGGCGCGGCGGGCCGCGTCCAGTCCGCCCAGTTCTTCGGCGGCACGGCGGGCCGCGGTGGCGAGTCCGGCGGCTCCCGCGTCGGCGAAGCCGTCGGGCAGCAGGGCGCGGGCGCGCGCTTCGGCGGCTGCCGCGCTGCGGTGCTCGGCCTCGGCGCTCTCGCGCAGGTCCAGGGCGGGGGCGACGGACTCGGCCTTGCGGGCCCGCTCCATGAGCGACTGCGCCTCCCGGAAGGCGCCGGCGCCCTCCTCTAGCCGCGCCGCCCGCTGCCGTGCCTCGGTGAACCTGCGCTGCAGCCGGTCGAGTTCGCGTACGGTCTCCAGGGCGCTGTCGGCGGCCCGCTGCGCGGACTCGGCGGCGGCGAGCGTGCATGCGGCGACCGTGAGCTGCTCGCGGGCGGTGCTGCGGGCCACGGCGGCGGCACCCAGCACGGCCTCGGCGAGCCCGGGTTCGCCGGGGGCCAGGTCGGGCAGCTCCATGGTGTCGCCGGCGGCCTGCTGCATCCGGTGGGCGTCGGCCAGCAGGTCGGCGTCGCCGTCGCGCACCTGGGTCTCGGTGGCGCGGCGGCGTTCGGCCAGGCGCTTCTCGACGTCGGCGAAGCGGCGGGTGTCGAAGAGGCGGCCCAGCAGTTTTCCGCGGGCCTCGGCGTCGGCGCGCAGGAATCGGGCGAAGTCGCCCTGCGGCAACAGGACGACCTGGCAGAACTGCTCCCGGCTCATGCCGAGCAGCTGGGTGATCTCCTCGCCGATCTCCTGGTGGGAGCGGCTGAGGTCCTTCCAGGTCCCGGCGGGTGGGTCGTACTCGCGCAGCCAGGTCTGGGCCTTGTCGACGGTGGTGCCGGTGCCGCGCTTCTTGGGGCGTTCCCAGGGCGGCTGGCGGGTGATCCGCAGGCGGCGTCCGGCGACGGTGAGTTCGAGGCCGACCTCGGTGCGGGTCGCGGGGGCGGCGTGGTCGCTGCGCAGGCCGGTGCCCTGTCCGCTCGTCTGCCGGGCGCCCGGCACCGAGCCGTAGAGGGCGTAGCAGACGGCGTCGAGGACGGAGGTCTTGCCCGCGCCGGTCGGTCCGTGCAGCAGGAACAGCCCGGCGGCCGACAGGTCGTCGAAGTCGACGGTCTGGGTGCCGCCGAAGGGCCCGAACGCGGTGATGTCGAGCCGGTGCAGCCTCACCGGGCCACCTCCCGCACGGTGTCGTCGGCGCGCACCGCGTCGAAGGCGTCGCGCAGCACCCGCTGTTCGTGGGGATCGGGACCGGTGCCGCGCACGTGGGCGACGAAGTCCTCGGCGATCTGCTGGTCGCTGCGTCCGGCCAGGCGCCGGGCGTAGGACACCTCGGTCTCCTCGCGTTCGCGGTCGGGGTCGAAGACCAGGCTGAGGGTGTGCGGGAAGCGCTCGATGAGCCGGGCCATCGGGTCGGCCGGGCGGACGGGGTCGGTGAGCGTGGCCTCGACCCATGCCTGTTCGTGCCGGGTGAGGCCCGGGTCGGCGAGCAGGCCGTCGAGCGTGCCCCGGATGCGGGCCAGTGGTCGCGGCACGGGGCAGTCGACGCGCTCGGCGCCGACCGTGCCGTCGGCGGCCAGGTCGATCAGCCACATGCTCTTGCGGTGGTCCGCCTCGGAGAAGGAGTACGGCAGCGGGGAGCCGGAGTAGCGGATCCGGTCGGTGAGGGTCTGGCAGCCGTGCAGATGCCCGAGGGCCACGTAGTCGACGCCGTCGAAGACCGCGGCGGGCACGGCGGCCACTCCGCCGACGGTGATGTCGCGCTCGCTGTCGCTGGGTGCGCCGCCCGTGACGAAGGCGTGCGCGAGGACGACGGAGCGCGTGCCGGGGGCGCGGCCGGCCAGGTCGGCGCGGACCCGGTCCATGGCGGCGGCGAGCACGCTCTCGTGCCCGGCCTTGTCCACCCCGAACTCGTCCTTGACGAGGGCCGGTTCGAGGTAGGGCAGGCCGTAGAAGGCGACGTCCCCGTGGGTGTCGGCCAGCACCACCGGGGTGCCGGCCGCCGACGGCTCGGTGCGCAGGTGGACGCCGGCCCGGTCGATCAGCCCGGCGCCGACGCCCAGCCGGCGGGCCGAGTCGTGGTTGCCGGAGATCATGACGGTGGGCACACCGAGGGCGGCGAGCCGGTGCAGGGCGTCGTCGAACAGCTCGACCGCGGCGAGGGGCGGCACGGCCCGGTCGTACACGTCTCCCGACACGACCACCGCGTCCACGGCCCGCTCCCGCACGGTCGCGACGAGGTGCCCGACGAACTCGGCCTGGGCACCGAGCATGTTGACCCGGTGGAAGGAGCGGCCCAGGTGCCAGTCGGAAGTGTGCAGCAGTCTCATGATCCCCCGAGACTAACCGCCGGTCCTGACATCACGGGTGGTTACTCCCGTATCGCCCGTCATCAGCGGGCGCGTTCCGGCCCGTTACGCCCGCTTCGTCCGGGATGTTCAGGCGTCGCCGTACGCCTCGCCGCCCTCCTCGAAGCGGGCCGTGCCGGAGGTCACGTCGGCGAGCCAGGCACGGAAGGCGTCCAGCTCGGCGTCCGGGAGCGCGATCTCCAGGGCCACGTCCTCCGCGTACCGCACGCCGCGCACCTCGCGACCGGTGGTGCGCAGGTCGTTCTCCAGCTTCCCGGCCCGCTGGTGGTCGACGGTGACCGTGGCCAGGCGGTACCGGCGGCGGGTGCGGGTGCCGACGGCGTCCAGGGCCTCGCCGACCGCTCCGCCGTAGGCCCGGATGAGGCCGCCCGCGCCGAGCTTGACGCCGCCGAAGTAGCGGGTGACGACGGCGACCACGAAGCGCATGTCGCGGCGCAGGAGCATCTGGAGCATGGGGACGCCGGCGGTGCCGCCGGGTTCGCCGTCGTCGCCGGCCTTCTGCACCGAGGCGTCGGCGCCGATGACGTAGGCCCAGCAGTTGTGGTTGGCGTCGGCGTGCTCCTTGCGGACCGCGGCGATGAACTCCTGGGCCTCCTGCTCGGTGGCCGCCGGGGCCAGGGCGCACAGGAAGCGGGAGCGGTTGACCTCGGTCTCGTGC
Organism: Streptomyces sp. NPDC003456; assembly: GCF_042878735.1. NCBI lineage: Bacteria > Bacillati > Actinomycetota > Actinomycetes > Kitasatosporales > Streptomycetaceae > Streptomyces > Streptomyces sp. NPDC003456. The sequence goes on along the minus strand of NZ_JBIAOK010000002.1, from coordinate 75,241 downwards.
ACGCCCGCCCGGGCGACCGTGCGGTATTCGTCCTGCATCGGGCCAGCCTATGCGTGGGGCCCGTGGTGCTTCTTCGCGCCCCGGGCCACGGTCACAGAGGTGAGCAGCGCGCTGCCGGGGGTGAGGGCGTGCCAGGCCGTGCCGTGCCAGGACAGGACGGCGACGGCCGCGGTGGGGAACTTCGTGCGCACCCTCTCCAGCGTGTCGTCCAGTCCGTCCCCGGCGAGGGCCAGGACCAGTTCCTCCAGGCCGGGGTTGTGCCCGATCAGCAGCAGCGTCTCCACGTCGTCGGGCACCTCGTGCACCACGGTCAGCAGGCCCTGGGGTGCGGCGGCGTACAGCCGCCTGTCGTGGCGGACGGGCGGGGGTGAGCCCCACTCGGCGGCGGCCAGGTCCCACGTCGCGCGGGCGCGTACGGCGGTGGAGCACAGCGCGAGGTCCGGCAGGCAGTCCGCCTCGGCCAGGACACGCCCGGCGGCGGGTGCGTCCCGGCGGCCGCGGGGGGCGAGGGGGCGTTCGTGGTCGGCGACGTCCACGGGCCAGGCGGACTTGGCGTGCCGCAGCAGGACCAGGCGGCGCAGCGGGCCTCCTCCCGCACGGGCGATCACGAGGCGGATCCCAGGCCGGCGGTGAGGTCGAGGCCGAGGAGGCGGTCGGCGTAGGCGTAGGTCTCGAAGCGGGCACCGTCCGGCACGTCGGGTCCGGTCTCCACCCGGCGCAGTACGGCCAGTGCCTCCGGCACGCCGAGGTCGTCCTCCCAGGCGCCGCGCAGCCGGCGGCGCACGTCCTCGGGCACCGGGCGCGAGGGGCTGCGGGCCCAGCGGGCGACTGCGGTGCGCCAGCGCGCGAGCGTGGCGCCCGCCTCGTCGAGAGCGGCCGGATCCAGCCGGGCGGCGGTGCGGTGGTGGCGGCTGATCAGGGCCAGGCGCAGGGCCGCGGGGTCCGGCAGGTCCGCCGGGGCGGGACCGCTCGCGGGCGCCACCGCGACGCGCGGCCCGTCCGGCGCTTCGCCGCCCTCGGGGGTGACATGGACCACCCGGGTGCCACCGAGGCCCGTGGCGGGGCCGTCCTCGAAGGGCCGCACCCCGAGGGCCGCGGCTCCCGCCCGCAGCTCCGGCCGCGGCTGCCCCTCGCCCGACGACGCCCACACCGGGGTGCCGTCGATCTCCAGGGCCCGCACGAGCAGGTCGGCCACGACCAGCACGCGCAGGTCCGTCAGGCCGGAGCCGGCGGCGTGCACCTGGACACGGGTGAGTCCGCGGCGGGCCGGGGCGGCGTCGGCGGGCTCGCCGGTACGGGCGTCGATGATGCGCAGCACAGGGCGAGCGTAGGCCGGTGGGCGGGCCGGCGCGGCGTGTTCGCGTCGGCGTGGCGGCGCCACGGCCGCGGGGGGCGCACGCGGGGCCGGCCGCAGGGTGCCGAGGAAGCGGACGCAGGTCGAGCAGATCGAGGTTCGCCCACCGGATCGCTTCGGTGGGCCATCGCGCGGGTGCGGGGAATCACCGGGCGGCCGGGGTCGTTGACCGGGGCACAGTTCTTCCGCGACTGACCCGAGGAGGTCACCGGTGTACGGCGACGAGGCAACGGTCCGCAGGATTCTCACCGGGCTCGGCGACACCTGGGCCGTGGTGGGCCTGTCGTCGAACCGGCAGCGCGCGGCGTACGGCGTGGCCGCGACGCTGCAGCGCTTCGGCAAGCGTGTCGTGCCGGTGCACCCGAAGGCGGAGGCGGTGCACGGCGAGCAGGGGTACGCCGGCCTGGCCGACATCCCCTTCGAGGTGGACGTGGTGGACGTCTTCGTGAACAGCGACCTGGCCGGCGCGGTCGCGGACGAGGCCGTCGCCAAGGGCGCGAAGGCCGTCTGGTTCCAGCTGGGCGTCGTCGACGAGGCGGCGTACGAGCGGACGCGTGCGGCGGGTCTGGAGATGGTGATGGACCGCTGCCCGGCCATCGAGATCCCCCGTCTGGGAGGCTGACTCGGCCGCCCCCGGCCCATGATCCTCGGGGGCGTTCCCGCGGCCGGGTCCGCCCCCGTGATGAGCCGCCCGCTACTGGACGGGGGCTCCGAGGCCCTCCAGGACCACCGCGCCCGGCAGTTCCGCGAAGGCCTTGCCGGGGACCAGCAGCTTGCCGCGCCGCCGGCCGCTGCCGACCAGGACGTAGGGCAGGTCGACCACGGCCGCGTCCACCAGGACGGGCCAGCCGGCGGGCAGTCCGATCGGGGTGATGCCGCCGTACTCCATGCCGGTCTCGCCGGTCGCCGTGTCCATCGCGGCGAAGGACGCCTTGCGGGCGCCCAGTTGGCGGCGCACCACGCCGTTGACGTCGACCCGGGTGGTGGACAGCACGACGCACGCGGCGAGTGAGGTGTCACCGCCCCGCTTGCCCGCGACGACCACGCAGTTCGCGGAGCGCTCCAGCAGGTCCTGCCCGTAGTGCTCGACGAACGTCGCCGTGTCGGCCCACGCGGGGTCGGTCTCGACGTAGACGATCTGATCGGCGGGGACACTGCCCCGCCAGTGGCGTACGGCGTCGGCGACCGGGGCGGTCAGCTCGTCGAGGCAGGCGGGGGCGGGTCGGGCGTCGTCGAAGTGTCCGAGGGGTGCGTGCATGGCCGCACGCTAACAACGGCGGACGGCCCGCCGCCCGGGCGTCTCAGGAGACGGGCGGCACCGAGACGGCCATGACCATCTCCAGTGGCACGTCCCCGGTGTTGCCGTAGGTGTGCGGGACGTCGGCCTCGAAGTGGACGCTGGCGCCGGCCGGCACCCGGTGCTCGGCCCCGTCGACGGTGAGGGTCAGCTCCCCCGCCGTGACGTGCAGCAGTTCCGTTGTGCCGGCGGGGTGCGGGTCGGAAGGGCTGCTCTCGCCCGGCATCAGCCGCCAGTCCCACATCTCCAGCGGCCCCGGCGCCTCGGTGCCGGCGAGCAGCCGGTTGTAGCTGCCGGCGTCGGTGTGCCAGAGCCGGACGGCTTGGTCGGCGGGGACGATGCGGACGTTCGGGCCCTGTTCGTAGTCGAGCAGGGTGGTGATGCTGACGCCCAGCGCGTCGCCGATCTTCACGACGGTGCCCAGGCTGGGGTTGGTGCGGGCCTGCTCGATCTGGATGAGCATGCCGCGGCTGACTCCTGCGCGGGCGGCGAGCACGTCCAGCGTGAAGCCGCGTACCGCGCGCCAGTGCTTGACGCTGCGCGCCAGGGACTGGGTCAGCAGCTCGAGGTCCGACACGTTCCGTCCAATATTCTGTATGACACAGTGCAGTGAGTTGCACTATGGTGTGGTTGACCTGTTCGTTCACTGAACTGTACTGCGAGGCATCCGTCCCATGACAGCGCTCTTCGCCCTGGCCACCAGCCTGCTCTGGGGCCTGGCCGACTTCGGCGGCGGACTGCTGACCCGCCGCACGCCCGCGCTCACCGTGGTCGTGGCCTCGCAGTCGATCGCGGTCGCCGTCCTCGGCGCGATCGTCGTGGCGACCGGCGGCTGGAGCGAGGCCGGACCGCAGCTGTGGTTCGCCGTGGCCGCCGGTCTGGTCGGGCCGGTGGCGATGCTGGCCTTCTACAAGGCCCTGGCGCTCGGGCCGATGGGCGTGGTCTCACCGCTGGGGTCGATCGGCGTGGCCGTACCGGTGGGCGTGGGCCTGGTCCTGGGCGAACGCCCCGGCCTGCTGCAGTTCGCCGGCATCCTCGTCGCCGTCGCCGGGATCTGCCTCGCCGGCGGGCCGCAGTTCCGCGGCGCGCCCGTGCAGCGCCAGGCGATCGTGCTGACCCTGGTCGCGGCGTTCGGCTTCGGCGCCGTGATGGCCCTGATCGCCGAGGCGTCGAGCACCCTGACCGGGCTGTTCCTGGCGCTGTTCGTGCAGCGGGTGACCAACGTGGCCGCGGGCGGGGCGGCCCTGTACGTCTCGGTGCGGCGCGGCGCCCCCGCGCTGCCGGCGGAGGGCTTCCCGTGGCGCTCCCTGCCCGCCCTGGCCTTCGTGGGCCTGGCGGACGTCGCCGCGAACGGCACCTACTCGATCGCCGCCCAGCAGGGCCCGGTCACGGTGGCGGCCGTGCTCGCCTCGCTCTACCCGGTGGTGACGGCGGTGGCCGCGCGCGGCGTGCTGCGCGAGCGGCTGCGGGGGGTCCAGGCGGCGGGTGCCGGGCTGGCCCTGGTGGGTACGGTCCTGCTGGCCTCGGGCTGAGCCCCGGGCCGGGGGGCGTGCCCGGCGGCTCAGGGTCCCGGTTCCAGCTCCGCCAGCCCGGACCCCGCCTCCTCGTCCAGCCGGGCCAGCCGGGCCGCGGTCTCCTCGTCCAGTTCCGACAGTGCCCGCAGCTGCTCGGGCGTGACCCCTTCCGGGATGGGCACCGGCGGCGGGGTGCGCAGCGGCGGCTGCCAGCCGTCGGCGGGTGTCCAGCGGCGTACGACGCGGGCCGGCGCGCCCGCCACGACGGAGTGGTCGGGGACCGCGCCCCGCACGACCGCGCCCGCGGCGACCACCACGTTCCGCCCGATCCGGGCACCGGGCAGGATCACCGCGCCGGTGCCGATCCAGCAGCCGGGCCCGATCTCCACCGGCTCCATGCGCGGCCACTGCTTGCCGATCGGCTGGTGCGGGTCGTCGTAGGAGTGGTTCGTGGAGGTGACGTAGACGTAGGGGCCGAAGTAGCAGTCGCTGCCGATGGTGACCGTCGTGTCGGCGATGACGTGGCTGCCGCGGCCCAGGACCACGCCGTCGCCGATCCGCAGGATCGGATCGGGTCCGAGGTCGAGGTCGGGCATCAGGCCCGCGGTGAGGGTGACCTGCTCGCCGATGATGCAGTGGGAGCCGAGACGGATCCACGGCTCACCGAAGACCGTGCCGAGCGGGAAGGCGAGCCTGGTACCGGTTCCCATGGCGCCGAAGCGGTACCGGCCGGGGTGCTCGGCGGTCACGGAGGCCGTCCGCTGCAACCAGGCCCAGCCCGCGTGGACGGCGCGCTGCGTCAGGCCCCGCCGCCAGGATGAGAACGTGTTCTTGCGCTTCGGCACGGAAGTCACCGTACTCAGCCGGGCGAGCGCCCATGAGGGAGAGGGCCTGTGATCTTCGCCCCACGGCGTGGGCTACGGTGCGGATCATCGACGACGTCAGTGGAGGCGGGCATGGGACAGCGGGCGATGATCACGGGGATCGGCGGCCGGGAGCCGGAGATCGACGGGACGGCGTTCGTGGCGCCGACGGCCTCCGTCATCGGCGGTGTCACCCTGGGCGCCGGGGCGAGCGTCTGGTACGGGGCCGTGGTGCGCGGCGACGTGGAGGCGATCTCCGTCGGGGCGAGCAGCAACGTCCAGGACAACTGCACCCTCCACGCCGACCCGGGGTTCCCGGTGCGGATCGGTGAGCGGGTCAGCATCGGCCACAACGCGGTGGTGCACGGGGCGACCGTCGAGGACGACTGCCTGATCGGCATGGGGGCGACGGTCCTGAACGGCGCGGTGATCGGGGCGGGTTCCCTCGTCGCCGCGCAGGCGCTGGTGCCCCAGGGGATGGTCGTGCCGCCCGGCTCGCTCGTGGCCGGGGTGCCCGCGAAGGTGCGGCGTGAGCTCTCGGACGAGGAGCGGCAGGGCGTCACCCTCAACGGCACGATGTACGCCGAGCTCGCGAAGGCGCACCGGGACGCGCACACGTAGGGCGTCGGCGGGAGCGACGCTCCCCCCGGGGGCCGGTCGGCCTCGCGCCCCTAGGAGGTCTGCGCCCCGGTCGCTTCCAGGTGCCGGCCGGCCTTCTTGGCCTTGCGCTTGAGGACCAGCATGGAGGTCAGGCCCACCAGGACCGCCGCCACCAGGCCCAGCCACGAGAAGCGCTTCAGCCACGACTCGGCGACGATGCCGACGTAGTAGATGACGGCCGTCGTGCCGCCGGCCCAGAGGATGCCGCCGAGGACGTTGGCGAGGGCGAACTTCCAGTACGGCATGCGCAGGACGCCCGCGAGGGGGCCGGCGAAGATGCGCAGGAGGGCGACGAAGCGGCCGAAGAAGACCGCCCACATGCCCCACTTCTCGAAGGACCGCTCGGCGGTGGCGATGTGGCCCTCGCTGAAGTGCCGGGGGAACTTCCTGCCCAGCCAGGCCAGCAGGGGCCGTCCGCCCTTGCGGCCGATGGCGTAGCCGATCGAGTCGCCGATGATCGCCCCGGCCGTGGCGCAGGCGCCGAGGACGACGGGGTCGATGTCGCCGTGCTGGGAGGCGAGCAGCGCGGACGAGACCAGGATGATCTCGCCCGGCAGCGGGATGCCCAGGCTTTCCAGGCCGATGACCACGCCCACCAGCGCGTAGACGGCGACCGCGGGTACGGTTTCGAGCCACTCCTGGACGTGCAACGCCGGTTCCTTTCCCTGAGCCTCCCTGCGTGCCCGGGAAGCCTACCGGCTGGGAGGACGTCCCTCGTGCCTCAGGCGTTCCAGCTCCACTCGGCGATGTACGCGGCCAGGGAACCGGATACACGGCTCACGGATGTGGCACGACCGCGCGAACCGGACAGCGGGACAGCGCACAGGGGCGGGCGCGGGGCCGGCGGACGCAAATCGCGGGCGCGGGGCCGGCGGACGACGCAGGGCCGATGCACCAGGCGCGGCCAGGGCCACCCGGGCGGACGCTCCTCCCGGTCCGGCGCGCGACGCACGAGAGCCCCGGCACGGGGCCGGGGCCCGGACGTCGTGCCGACGGGACGCTCAGCCGTTGGGCCGCAGGGTCCACACCACGGTCATCTCCCCGGTCACGGCGCCGTCGGCGCGCCGGATGGCGATGGCGACCGGGAACTCGGGCCGCTCACCGGCGTCGAGTTCGGCGACGACCTCGGCGGCCGGGCGGCCGAGGGTGGCCGTGGCCGTGACGGCGCCCATCGCGAGCTTCTTGTAGGCGATCTCGGCGCTGACGGCCAGCGGCACGGCGCGCGCGAGCTGGTCCCCGAACGCGGCCAGCACGATCGCCCCGCTCGCGGACTCGCCCAGCGTGAACATCGCGCCGGCGTGCGGGCCGCCCACGTGGTTGTGGAACTCGCCCTGGTCCGGCAGGGAGACGACCGCCCGCTCCGGCGAGGTCTCGAGGAACTCGAGGTTCAGGGTCCGGGCCATGGGCACCGTGGCGGCGAGCATCTCGCCGATGGACATCTGGTCTGCGCTCATGACCGCATGTTACTCACGAGTAGACTCGTCTGACCAGGCCCGTGTGAGCACCGCCGCACACGCCGCCGCCGCACGTCCCGCACGTTTCCGCCCCCGGGTTGCTACGTCCCCGTCCACGGGCGGTGACCGAATCGTGTCCGAAGCGCGGCTAGGGTGACTGCCCATGTGGCCAGGACAGCAGCCGCCCGGGGGCGAGCAGAACCCGCAGACGAACAACCCCTACCAGCAGCCGGGGTACCAGCAGCCGAATCCGTATCAGCAGCCGGGCTACCAGCAGCCCAACCCCTACGGACAGCAGCCGCAGTGGGGCACGCCCGCGCCGGCGGGTGCACCGCAGCCGCCGCAGGGCGGTGGCGGGAACCGGACCAAGCTCGTCGCGATCATCGCGGCGACGGCGGTCGTGGTGGCCGCCGGGGTCACCGGCTTCCTGGTGCTGGGCGGCGACAAGGACGACACCGCGGACGGGACGAACGGCAAGAAGAAGCCGTCCCCGACCGCCTCCGAGGACCCCTCGGCCGACCCGAGCGCCTCGGGCGGCGGGGACAACCCGCGCGGCGGCGGGCCGGAGAAGGCGACCGTTCCCGGCTGGAAGGTCGTCGTCAACCCGCGGTTCGGCACCAAGTTCGACGTGCCCTCCGACTGGGAGATCGAGACCCCCGACACCAGCGTGGGCTTCGAGTGGGAGAAGAAGGACGGCGAGCTGGACCGCACCACCGTCACCGCCCCGGCGTACTTCAAGTCCAAGTGGTGCACGAGCGACGACGACAAGGACGGCCGCGACGAGGACACCGCGCTGGCCGTCGCGGGCACCCGCGGTGAGAACGGCGCGAAGAACACGGACATGGCGGCCGAGACCCGCGTCCCGTGGTGGATCTTCGGCGGCTACACCCAGCCCGACAAGAAGAGCGTCAAGTACACCAAGCCCAAGCCGTACACCACCAAGTCGGGCATCAAGGGCAGCGTCGCGACGGCGCGCTCGGAGAACACCCCGCAGAACGGCAAGTGCGACAGCGAGGGCAAGGCGATCACCTTCGCCTTCAAGAACGGCGCCGGCGACTTCGTGACGTGGAACCTGTACGGGGCCAAGGGCGTCAAGGACGAGCTGCCCGAGGCGACCGTCCAGAAGATCCTGAGCACGGTGCGCCTCACCGAGGAAGCGCCCACGGAGTCCTGACCGGGCGGGGCCGGCCCGCGCCGTTTTGGCAAGCCGGCCCCTTCCCGTGGATAGTCACGGGGTGCCGATCACCCTCTCGCGCCGCCCCGCCTGGGCGGGCCGCAACTACTCCCTGCTGACCGCCGCCGCGGTCGTCACCAGCCTGGGCAGCAACGGCGCCCTCGTCGCCGCGGCCTTCGCCGTCCTCGAAGCGGGCGGTGACGGCGGCGACGTCGGACTGGTGGCGGCGGCGCGGACACTGCCGCTGGTGCTGTTCCTGCTGATCGGCGGCGCCGTCGCCGACCGGCTGCCCCGGCACCGCGTGATGGTCGCGGCCAACGCCCTGAACTGCCTGTCGCAGGCCGTGTTCGCCGTTCTCGTGCTGACCGGCGACCCCCTGCTGTGGCAGATGATGCTGCTGGCCGCCCTCGGCGGCACCGGTCAGGCCTTCTTCGGCCCGGCCGCCGAGGGCATGCTGATGTCCTCGGTCCAGGGCGAGCAGGCGGGCCGCGCCTTCGCGGTGTTCCGGATGGCGATGCAGGGAGCCGGCCTCGGCGGGGCCGCGCTGGGCGGCGCCATGGTCGCCGCGATGGGTCCGGGCTGGGTGCTGGCCGCGGACGCGGCAGCGTTCGCCGTCGCCGGGGCGCTGCGGGCCTTCCTCGACGTGGGGCACATACCGCCCCGGGCGCCGGGCGGCGGCCTGCTCTCCGATCTGCGCGAGGGCTGGCGGGAGTTCGCCGGCCGGCCCTGGCTGTGGGGCATCGTCGTGCAGTTCTCCGTCGCCAACGCCGTGGTCGCCGCCGCCGACGCCGTCTACGGCCCCCTGGTCGCCCGCGACCACCTGGGCGGGGCGGGCCCCTGGGGTCTGGCCCTGGGCGCGTTCGGCGCGGGCACCGTCGCCGGCGCCCTGCTGATGACCCGCTGGAAGCCGCGCCGGCTGCTGCTGGCCGGGACCCTGTGCGTGTTCCCCCTGGCGCTGCCCTCGGCCGCCCTGGCCGTCCCGGTGCCGATCGGCGTGCTGTTCGCGGTGATGTTCGTCGCCGGGGCGACGGTCGAGGTGTTCGGCGTCTCCTGGATGACGGCCCTGCACCAGGAGATCCCGGAGGCGAAGCTCTCGCGGGTCTCGGCGTACGACTGGTTCGGCTCCGTGGCGTTCGTGCCCCTGGCCACCGCCGCGGCCGGACCGGCCGAGGACGCCTTCGGCCGCACCGCGGCCCTGTGGGGCTGCGCCGGCCTGGTGGTCCTGGTCACGGCGGCCGTGCTGTGCGTGCCGGACGTGCGCAACCTGCGCCGCAGGACCACACCGGTGGCGAAGGGCGTCACCGGTGAGGCCGCCGGAAAGCCGTCAGCCGATGCCGAACGCCCCGTCGGGGGGCTCGGGTGACGGGACGGCGTCCTCGTCCCGCACGGGCCGCGCGGCACCGGTGAACTCCCGCAGCGCGGCGCCGTGCACCACCCGGGCCGGGAAGGCGTCGGCGGCGGCGAGCCGGGCCAGGGCGGCGACGTCGACGGGCGCGTGCGCGGCGACGAGCACCGCGTTCCCGAACCGCCGCCCGCGCAGCACCCCGGGTTCGGCGATCAGCACGATCTCCTCGAAGGCGGTCGCCAGGGTGGCGAGTTGGGAGCGCAGGAAGGCGAAGGGCGCCGCGTCGGGCAGATTGGCGAGGTAGACCCCGCTGCCCCGCAGCACGCGGGCGGCCTCGCCGACATGGCCCACCGAGGTGAGGTGAGCGGGGACCCGGGAGCCGCCGAACACGTCGGCGACCACGACGTCGGCCGAGTCGCCGGGCGCCTCCTCCAGCCAGCGCCGCGCGTCCGCCGCGTGGAGTGTCACCCGGGCCCCCTCGGGGAGCGGCAGGTGCTCGGCGACCAGTTCCAGCAGTGCCCTGTCGGCCTCGACGACGTCCTGCCGTGAGCCGGGGCGCGTGACGCACAGGTACCGGGGCAGGGTGAGCGCCCCGCCCCCGAGGTGCACCACGTCCAGCGCCCGCCCCGGCTCGGCCACGACGTCCAGCGCGTGCCCGAGCCGGCGCGCGTACTCGAACTCCAGGTGCGCCGGGTCGTCCAGGTCGACGTACGACTGGGGCGCCCCGTCGACCGTGAGCAGCCAGGCCCGCTCCCGGTCGACGTCGGGCATGAGCTTGGCGAACCCGTGATCGACGGGCCGGGCGACGGGGAGGGCTTCGTTCACCCCTCGATTGTGCCGGGGGCGGGCACGCGGGCGGGGCGGGGGCTGCGCCCCCGTGCGGTGGCTCCGCACGGGGGCGGCCCGTGGCGCGGTCCCGCGCCGCTCAGCCCACCGTGGTCACGGTCCCCGCCCCCACGGTCCTGCCGCCCTCGCGGACGGCGAACCCGAGGCCCGCCTCCAGCGGCACGTCCCGCCCCAGTTCCACGCTCATGACGACGGTGTCCCCGGGCCGGGCCACCGCCCGCTCGCCGAGGTCGACGACCCCGACCACGTCCGCGGTGCGGAGGTAGAACTGCGGCCGGTACCCGGTGGCGACGGGCGTGGTCCGCCCGCCCTCCCGGGCGGACAGCACGTACACCTGGGCGGTGAAGCGGCGGCCGGGCGCCACGCTCCCCGGCGCGGCCACCACGTGCCCCCGCCGGACGGCGTCCCGCGGCACACCCCGCAGCAGCAGCGCCACGCTGTCCCCGGCCTGCGCCTCCTCCATGGGCTTGCCGAAGGTCTCCAGCCCGGTCACCACGGTCTCCACACCGGCCCCGAGCACCTCCACCCGGTCGCCCGCGCGCACCACGCCCCGCTCGACGGCCCCGGTCACCACGGTGCCCCGGCCGGTGATGGTGAGCACGTTCTCGACGGGCATCAGGAACGGCGCGTCCACGTACCGCTCGGGCATCGGCACGTACGTGTCGACCGCGTCGAGCAGGGCCTCGACCGACGCCGTCCACCGCGGGTCGCCCTCCAGCGCCTTCAGCCCGGAGACCCGGACGACGGGCACCGAGTCGCCGCCGTAGCCGTGCGCGGTGAGCAGGTCGCGGACCTCCAGCTCGACCAGGTCGGTCAGCTCCTCGTCGCCCGCGTCGGCCTTGTTGAGGGCGACGACGATGTGGTCGACGCCCACCTGCCGGGCGAGCAGGACGTGTTCGGCGGTCTGCGGCATGATCCCGTCGAGCGCGGAGACCACGAGGATCGCCCCGTCGAGCTGGGCGGCGCCGGTGACCATGTTCTTGACGTAGTCGGCGTGCCCCGGCATGTCGACGTGGGCGTAGTGCCGGGTGTCGGTCTCGTACTCGACGTGCGCGATGTCGATGGTGATGCCGCGCGCCGCCTCCTCGGGCGCCCGGTCGATCCGGTCGAGCGGCACGAACGCGCCGGTGCCGCGGTCGGCGAGGACCTTGGTGATCGCGGCGGTCAGGGTCGTCTTGCCGTGGTCGACGTGGCCCATGGTGCCGATGTTGAGATGCTGTTTCGTGCGGATGTAGGCCGTTTTGGGCATGGCTGTACCTCGAAGCGTCTGGCCGGGGGCGCGGTGCGCGCGTCGGCGAAAAGAAAAAATCCGGGACCCCGAGGCGCTGCCCGACCCTCCCCTCGCGGGGCCCGCCGGACGAACCGGGGAGGGTCAGCTTCGGGCGCCGTCCGCGACGGCCGCGACAGTGACGACGGCAGCCTTCGGAGCGCCCTTGACCAGGGCTGCAGCGAGAGCGAAGGCGTGCCGGAACATGGGGTCGATCCTCGCCGACAACACCCCGCGCGTCGAATGGTTTTCCCCCGGCCCGGGCACGGCGCGCCCCCGGGGTCCTGTGACGCTCGTGAGACGAACCATACGGCGATCACACACATTTGTCGGTTAGTGTCACCGGATGCTCGATGCCACCACCCGCTCTGGGGGCACCGCAACGGCCTCTCCCCGGGCCACCACCGCGGAACTCGCCGTCGCCGCTCCCCGGGCCACGACCGCCCCGTCCACCGCACCCTCCGGTTTCGCCGCCCGCTGCACCAGAGTGCTGTTCTCCCCGTGGTCGAGGCTGTCCCTGCTCGTGGCGCTGCTCGGCGCCGGCGCCGGCGCGGTGCTGCTGTTCGAGCCGCAGCGGCTGCTGACGGAGGGCTGGCCGCCCTACATCGGCGGCGCCATGGCGGCCGTGGTGTTCGCGGCCGCGTACGGCGTGTGCACCGTGGCGTTCGTGCCGAGGCCGCTGCTCAACCTCGCGGCGGGTGCCCTGTTCGGGTCGCAGCTCGGTCTCGGGGTGGCCCTGTCGGGCACGGTGCTGGGCGCGGGGATCGCCTTCTGCCTGGGCCGGGCGCTCGGCCAGGACGCCCTGCGGCCGCTGCTGCGGGGGCGCTGGCTGAAGGCCGCCGACGGCCAGCTCAGCCGGCACGGCTTCCGCTCGATGCTGGCGGTGCGGCTCTTCCCGGGTGTGCCGTTCTGGGCGTCGAACTACTGTGCCGCCGTCTCCCGGATGGGCCTGGCGCCCTTCCTGCTGGCGACGGCCCTCGGCTCGATCCCGAACACCGCGGCCTACGCCGTCGCCGGTGCCCGCGCCTCGACGCCGACCTCCCCGGCCTTCCTGATCGCCCTGGCCTGCATCGCCCTGCCGGCGCTGGCGGGCGTGGTGGTGGCCTGGCGCAAGCGGCACCGCCTGCGCCGGCTCTGACCGCGCCTCAGCCGGCCGGACTCACACCCTTTCCAGCACCATGGCGTTGGCGAGCCCGCCCGCCTCGCACATGGTCTGCAGTGCGTAGCGGGCGCCGCGTTCGCGCATGGCGTGGACCAGTGTGGTGGTCAGCCGGGTGCCGCTGGCGCCGAGCGGATGGCCGAGCGCTATGGCGCCGCCGTGCACGTTGACCCGCCGCAGGTCGGCCCCGGTCTCCTGCTGCCAGGCCAGGACGACACTGGCGAACGCCTCGTTGACCTCGAACAGGTCGATGTCGTCCAGGGTCAGGGAGGCCCGGCGCAGCACCTTCTCGGTGGCCGGGACGACGCCCGTGAGCATGAGCAGCGGGTCGGAGCCGGTGACGGCGAAGCTGTGCAGCCGGGCGAGCGGGCGCAGCCCGAGCCGGGCCGCGGTCTCGCTCGACGTGATGAGCACCGCGGAGGCGCCGTCGTTGATCGGGCTGGCGTTGCCGGCCGTGATGTTCCACTCGATCTGCGGGAAGCGCTCCGCGAAGCGGGGGTCGTGGTAGGCGGGCCTGAGGCCGGCGAGGGTCTCCCTCGTGCCGCCGGGCCGGACGCACTCGTCGCGCGTGACGCCCTCCAGGGGCGCGACCTCGGCGTCGAACAGCCCGGCCTCCCAGGCCGCCGCGGCCTTGCGGTGCGAGGAGAGCGCGAAGTCGTCCATCCGCTCCCGGGTGAGGGACCACTTGGCGGCGATCAGCTCGGCGCTGATCCCCTGCGGCACCAGCCCTTCGGGATAGCGCTCGGCGACGCCCGGCCCGAACGGGTCCTTGCCCTCCGGCACGTTGGACCACATGGGGACCCGGCTCATCGACTCGACCCCGCAGGCCACGACGAGGTCGTAGGCCCCCGCCAGGACGCCCTGGGCGGCGAAGTGGACGGCCTGCTGCGAGGAGCCGCACTGGCGGTCCACGGTCGTGGCGGGCACCGACTCGGGGAAGCCGGCCGACAGGACGGCGTAGCGGGTGGTGTTCATGGCCTGCTCGCCGACCTGGTCGACCGTGCCGCCGACGACGTCGTCGATCAGTGCCGGGTCGACTCCGGAGCGCTCGACGAGGGTGCGCAGGGTGTGGGCGAGGAGTTCCACGGGGTGGACGTGCGCGAGGGCGCCGTTCGGCTTGCCCTTGCCGATCGGGGTGCGCACGGCTTCGACGATGACTGCGTCACGCATGGCGGGCCTCCACGGCTACCAGGGAGCTACCAGTGAGTAGGAAATCCGAACTCACAGTAGACCGGAGAGTTGGAAAATCCAACCCTCTCGTAGACTGGCCCCATGGCCGCCACCAAGGACTCGCGTCCCTGCTCCATCGCCGACACCCTGGCGCTCGTCGGTGAGAAGTACTCCCTGCTCGTCCTGCGCGAGGTCTGCCTGGGCAACGGCCGCTTCGACCGGCTCGTGCGCAACATCGGCGCGCCGCGCGACATCCTCGCCACCCGGCTGCGCCGGCTCGTCGACGCCGGGCTCCTGACCCGGCGGCCGTACAGCGAGCGCCCGCAGCGCTTCGAGTACCGGCCGACGCAGGCGGGGCTGGAGCTGGAGCCTGTGCTGTGGACCCTGATGGCCTGGGGCGACCGGCACCTCCACGCCGACGGCGAGCGCCCGATGCTCCTGGAGCACACCTGCGGCGGGACCCTCGACCCCGCGGTCACCTGCCGGTCCTGCGGCGGCGAGGTGCGCCACGAGGACCTCACGGCCCACCCGCAGGCACCGGGCTGGACCGTCACCGGGCCCGCCGCGGCCCGGGCGGACTGAGCAGCTCACGGTGCCGGAGCCCGGCCTGTCAGGTGTCCCGCCCCGGCACGCATGCCGGCGTGCCGGGGCTGGTGCGGCGGGTGGTCACCGGCCGGATGCGTGCGAGGCGAAGTCCGACCGTCCGGCCGGCGCGTGGCCGCTGAGGACGAGCTCCTTGGCCCGGCGGAACTCGTCCTCGGTGATGGCCCCGCGGTCCCTGATCTCCGACAGCCTGGCGAGCTCGTCGACGCTGCTGGTGGGGCCCGCCGTGCCCGCGGCCTGCCGGATGCGGGCGTCGAAGGCCTCCTGCTGGGCGCGGGCCTGCGCGATCTCACGGCGCCCCATGTTCTTGCCGCGGGCGATCACGTAGATGAAGACGCCGAGGAAGGGCAGCAGGACGGTGAGCACGAGCCAGCCCGTCTTCGCCCAGCCGCTGAGGTCGTCGTCCCGGAAGATGTCGACCACGACGCGGAAGAGCAGGATGAACCACATGATCCACAGGAAGAACAGGAGCATGCTCCAGAAGACGCTCAGCAGGGGGTAGTCGTACGCCAGATACGTCTGCGCGCTCATCGTTTCCTCATTTCGCCGTCACCGCTCGACGTGCTGCCGGCGGTGCCCCCAGCGTGCGCGCGCCGGGGCCCGGCCGGCCTCACCCGAAGTGGGTGAGCGCACCCGGCTGGGCGCTGCCCGCCGACGCGCGTGCGGGCCCGGTCACGGGTGGCGGCCGCGGGTGGTGCGGAACGCGGCCCGGTACCAGGTGGTGGAGGCGAGGTACTCCCCCAGGGCCAGGCCGGAGACGGCCACGAGGAAGACCGCGATGAGCCAGGACAGGAAGCTGAACACCGGGCCCAGCGGGCCGAACTCCCGCAGGCTGCGCTCCATGGCACCGGGCACGACCAGGCGGGCCGCCAGACTCATCAGGACCGTGCCCATACCGGCCAGCACCGCCCCCGGCAGCAGGCTCCGCCAGCCGACCCGCCCGCCCAGCAGCAGATGCTGGGACCACCACCACAGCAGCGTGGCCGAGAGCAGGGACAGCAGCAGGCCGATCGCCGCGCCGGCGCCGAACCCGTGGCGCAGCGGGGCCTGGACGAGCAGGGAGGCCAGCCAGACCACCAGCCAGAGCAGCCAGCGCCACAGGGCTGCGCGGATCGGCGCGCGCGGCAGGCGCCAGCAGCGTTCGCACACGGCCTGCAGGGCGCGGCTGAACGCCGTCGCGGACAGCAGGGTCACGACGATGCCGAGGATTCCGGCGGTGGTGCGGGTCGGGCCCGTCGCGGAGAAGACCCGGCGCAGTTCGTCGAGGGTGTCGCCGCGTATGCCGAGCACCGCCCGCAGGGAGTCGGCCAGCAGGTCCTGCATCCAGCCCGGCGCGAACGCGGCGACCGTCATCAGCAACGGGAGCGCCGTGAGGAAGGCCTGTGCGGCCAGCCGTACGGCCCCCTCGACGATGTTGAGCGACGCCAGACGGGACAGCAGCCGAGCCCGGTGCGCCGACTGGAGGAGGACCAGGGGGTGGGCTCCTGCGTGCCGGCGGCCGCCCTGCCGGTTCCCGGATGTCGCGGTCATGGCTCAGGTGGCCGCCCGGCGCCCGGCCGGGTCCGCGCCCCGGCCGGGCGGCCCGGCGGCGGCGAGGACCGCCGAGACGATCAGCACGGCCAGGGCGATGCCGAGGACCAGGGCGACGGCCCCGGCACTGGGATGGTTCCAGAGCAGCAGCGCCAGTGCCCCACCCGCCAGAACGGCGCCGGTGATCCACTTCCGGTGGCGGGCCAGCCAGGACCCGAGCGCACCGGTGTGCACTCCTGCGCGTCCGAGGGCCCGGCCGGCGGCGGAGGTGCTGCGGTCCGCCGTGCTCCGGACGCCGCGGGCGAGCCGTCCGGGGCCGTAGAGGTACGCGATCAGTGCGGTGACCACCGCCACCACCAGCAAGGTGAGTGCGCTGTCGCGCAGGAAGCGGACGAAGGTGTCGAAGACGGCGGCGGCGGCGTCGGCGGGCAGGGCCGCGGGCGGCACCGAGTCCAGGTAGACCCGCCGGACCACGGCCAGGGCGACGAGCAGCACCGCCATCATCACGGCGACGCCGGCCGCGGTGATCAGCAGCATGACCCGGTGGGCCGGCGCGGTCCACACGGCCAGCGCGGCCAGGACGACGGTGAGGACGGGCAGCCAGGCACCGAGGACGTCCAGCAGCCGCATGGCGTCCTGGGCCTTGCCCAGTTGCTCGCTCTCGAACAGCGTGACGGTGCGGTCGGTGTCCGGGATGGCGGCGGCCTTCTCGAACCCCGCGTCGACGAGCCGCTGCTGCACCTGGTCGACGACCTCGCCGACGTTCAGCCGGACGGTGCCGTTCTCCTCGCTCAGAGCGCCCTCGCGGTCACCCGTGAGCATGTTCACCACCGCGGCGTGCGAGCGCCGGTTGGCGCCCTCCCAGACCTGCTGGAAGGCATCGCTCGTGATCACCCCGGCGACGACGCGGTCCACGGCCGTCCGGACCGCGTTCTGCAACGGTGCCTCCAGGGCTGCGGCCCCGTCGACGACACGGGGTGGCGCGCCCGCGTCCTGAAGGGTCCGCGCCAGCGAGTCCGTCACCGCTTCGACGTCGATGCCGTCCACGACACGATCGGTGAGACGCTCCGTCAGAACCGCCTGCACGGCGGGGTCGGACGCCAGCGGGGCGACCGTGCTCACGTATCTGTCGGTGTCGGACACCGTGTCCTCGACCCACGCGGCCACGACGGCCAGCGGGGCGAGCAGCAGGGTCAGCAGGAGCAGGACGGACGCCCCGGCCGTGCGCGATCGCCGGTGGCGCACGGCCGCCCGACGGCGCAGCCGCTCGTAGTCCGACCTCTCCCCTGCGCTCAGGGGCTGCCGGCTCCGCGCGGCGTCGCCAGGGCCGGGCGGGCCGGGGTCCGCGACGTTGTCCATGGATGCGCCCTCCGACGTTCCGCCGACCGTTGCACTGCCGTGCCCAGGACCGCGGAGATCGCCTCGCGCCCCGGTACGGCCGTCCCACTCTCGCGCCGTGCAGGGCTGCCGGGATCACCCACCGTGGGTGAACCTGCGGGGAGGGTCACGCCGGCGGACACCTCACTCCGGCGTGGGGCGCATCTCCACGACCCGCAGGCCGAGCGACTGGCAGCGTGCCAGCAGCCCGTACAGGTGCGCCTCGTCCACGACGTGGCCGTACAGGACCGTCTGCCCGGCCATCACGACGTGTCCCAGCTCCGGGAATGCCTTGGCCAGGGTCTCCGACAGGTGGCCCTCGACGCGGATCTCGTAGCGCACGAGCTTCCTCCCACGGTTGCCCGGGACAGGCGGACGGCGCCCTGTCAGTCATCCTCCGGCCTTGTGCGGTGCGACACCTCACCCGGAGGAGGTGAGCCGCCGCGGACGGCCGCCAGCCGCGGTCGGTCCGGTCGGCCACGGCGCCGCACGCCCTCCGCGCCCGAGGCGTTGAGGCGTCGAGGCGTCGCGGCATCGAGGCGGAGGAGCGTGCCGGCCGGACTCCGGGACGGTCAGGCTCTCGACCGTCTGTGAGCCATCGGCCGTCCCTGGGCCCTGGGTCCGCGACGGCTCGGGGGGGGAGCCCCGCCCTTGTCGGAGAGGCTCACAGCGGCCGCCTCACGAGCGGCCCCGCTTCAGGGAATCCCGGACGCCCCGGACCCGCTGCATGACATCGGTGACCGCCTCGCCGGCCGCGGCCTTGGCCTGGTCGGTCCTCCCCTCGGCCCTGAGCCGGTCGTTCCCGGTGAGCTTGCCGGCCATCTCCTTCAGCTTCCCCCTGGCTTTGATCACGGCGTGGTTCATGACGGTTCTCCCTGCGACGGCTCCTGCCCGGCGTGACGGGCGGGAGGGCGGACGGACGTTCTCGATGGCCCACTCGGGGCGCTCATCGACGCGGTGGGGTGCCGCCGTCGTCGATGCGGACGAAGGGGGGCTCGCGGACCTAGCGTGGCGGGCCGGGTGTCCGGGCCCGGTCGGCGGTGTCCGGTCTTCGCGGCCGGCTTCCCTTGGCGGCCGGCAGGTTCGGGGTGACGAGGAAGCCGGCCGCAGCGATGCCCCCGGTGGCCAGGATGGCCGCCTTCAGGCCCTGCAGTTGGGCCGAGGCATACGAATCCGCCACGGCCTCGACCTCCGCCGGCGGCAGCCCCGCACGTTCCGCCGCCGCGCGCACCTGGTCCGTGGGGACGAAGGTGACCCCGGCCTCGAGGGCGACACCGACCTCCTCCCGCGTGGCCGCCGACAGTTGCGGGTCGTCCTCCACCCGGGTGGTGAAGGCGTGGGCCAGCGAGCCGATGAGCAGGGATCCGATGAGTGCCGTGCCCAGCGCGGACCCCAGGTTCTGCGCGGTGAACTGGAGGCCGCCCGCCTCGCTGCGCTCCGCCTCCCCCACGCTCGACTGCACGACGTTGCCCAGCTGGGAGGCCAGCAGGCCCATCCCCACTCCGAGCACGGCCATGGCCCCGGCGAACTGCGCGTCGTCGATGGCCGGGTCGATGGTGGCCAGCAACCACACGATGGCCACCACGAGGGTGAACAGGGCCAGCCGGACCACCCGGCGCGGCCCCAGCCTCCGCCCGAGTGCGGAGGCGGCCAGCGAGGTGACCAGCATGGTGGCCGACACCGGGAGCAGACGCAGTCCCGTCTCGAAGGCGTCGAAGCCCTGGACCACCTGCAGATACAGCGGAATGGTGAAGAAGAGCCCCAGCAGGACGAGGTTCTGGCTCAGCAGCGCCAGCAGACCGGACCGCAGGACGGGCCGGCTGAGCAGGTCCAGGTGCACGAGCGGATCGTCGCCCCGGTGGGAGCGGCGCCGCTCCCACCACCGGAAGACGGCCAGGACGGCCCCGCCGGCCCCGATGACGAACAGGGTCGGGGCGAAGCCGAGGACGGTGAAGGGCGGGTTGCGGGGCTGCACCCATCCCCAGGTGCTGCTCTGCAGGACGCCGAGGACGCCCAACCCCAGTCCGGCCGCGGAGAGGAGTGCGCCCACCACGTCCAGCTGCGGGCGTGCGCCCTGGACGGGCGCCGCCCTGATCGCGCGGCGGCACAGCAGCACGGCCGCGACGATGACGACCTCGCCGGCGAAGACCAGCCGCCAGGTCAGATAGGTCGTCACCCAGCCGCCCAGCAGCGGGCCGACCGCGATACCGGCCCCCGCCAGGCCGCCGATCACCGCGTACGCGACGGCCCGGTCGCGTCCGCGGTAGGACTCCGCGACGAGGGCGACCATCGCCGGGAGGACCATCGCCGCGCCGAGCCCTTCGATGACGGACCAGCCCAGCAGGAGCACCCACAGTTCGGGCGCCACGGCGGTGAGGGCGGACCCGACACCGTAGACGGCCAGGCCGAGCAGGAACATGCGGCGACGGCCCACGATGTCGCCGAGCCTGCCACCGATGATCATGAAGGCGGCCATGACCAGCGCGTACAGGGTGATGACGGCCTGGATGGCGGTGACTTCCGTGTCGAAGTCCTCGACGAGCTGGCTGATGGAGACGTTCATCACGGACGTGTCCAGGACCATGAGGAACTGAGCCGTGCCGAGGACGATCAGAGCCCGCCAGCGTTTCATGTCTCCACCTCGCCGGGTGCGCAGGGATGCCGGCGCGGTACCGGTCCGGGCACCACGCCGGGCCCCTCCACGACACACCTCGTGGCGGCCGTGCGCCTCACCCGCGAAGAGGGACCCTCGGCCCGGTCGCGGGCGTGCCCGCCGCGTGCCGGTCGAGCGTGCCCGCCGCGTGCCGGTCGAGAACGCGCCCGCCGCGTGCGGGGCGGGGTCACAGCATCCGCAGCTCCCGGGCGCGGTGCACCGCTTCGGCTCGCCGGCTCACCGCCAGTTTGCGGTAGATGCTCTTGAGGTGGGTCTTCACGGTGTTCACGGACAGGCAGAGGTCTTCGGCGATCTCCTCCGTCGACATCATCCGCGCGACACGGGCCAGGACGTCGTGCTCGCGCGCGCTGAGTTCGACCGCGACGAGCGGCGGTGCCTGCTCCTTCTCGCCGAGCGGCGGCACGGGCCGGAGCCAGCCGGCTGCCAGGTCCCGCAGGGGTGCGGTGGCCAGCAAGGGCCGCAGCCACGCCCCGGAGTCCAGGAAGGGGCGCCGCAGCCGTTCCCGCCGGGCATCGAGGAGTGCCTGTGCCACGAGCTTGCGGGCGAGGGCGGTGTCTCCCTCCGCCTCGGCGGCCCGGGCCCTGACCAGTACCGCCCGGACGGTCACGGCCGGTCCGGAGCGTCCTTCGGTGCGGACGGTGCCGAGCAGGTCGAGGGCGGCTTCGGGGCCGCGTGCCGCGAGTTGCAGGGTCGCCGCCTGCACGGCCCACACCGGCTGGTCGCCGGGGACCGCCGCGAGTTCCTCGGCGGCCCGGTCCGCCCGTCCTTCGGTCAGGTGGGCCGTCGCCGCCACCAGCATCTCGTGCGTCGCCGCCCAGGGGCAGGCCACGCTGGCGTCGACGGCGGGGTCGGCCGCCTCCACCGCGGCCCGCACCCTGCCCTGGGCCAGCAGGAGGCGGGCTTCGACCAGCGCGCGTCCCGCCGCCACGACCGGGTCACGGCTGTCGCGGGAGAGGTGGTCCGCCTGGTCGAGCAGGTCCCTGGCCCGTTCCAGCTCGTCGCGGTCGACCGCGACCGCCGCGAGGACCAGCCGGCCGATGGCGGCGCCGGACGGCTGAGGAGCGCCGGGGCGTTCGGTGTCCGGCACCGCCTCCAGCGCCTTGTGCTCCGCCCGGGCGGTCCAGCCGTTCAGGTAGTCGAGCAGGGCCAGGTGCGCCAGGGCCTCCTCCCGGGCGGACGCGGTCGACACTCCACCGGCCATGCCTGCCACACCGGTCAGGACGGCACGCGCGTCCTCGAAGCGACCGGCCCACAGCAGGGTCGAGCCCACGTGAGCCATCAGCAGAGCGTCGAACTCGGGGTGCTTGTCCAGCAGCCGGGCCGGCACCTCCCGCTTCAGCCCGGCGGCTGTCTCCGCGGCCCTCTCCACGTCCGGTGGTGAACCTGTCAGCCGGGCGGCCAGGGCGTCCAGCAGGGCGCAGCTCAGCCGGGCCGCCGCGTCGTCGGGCAGGTGCTGCTCGGCGTGGCGCAGGCTGGCGCGGGCGTGATCGATGTCGTGCCGGGCCAGGTCGCGGGCGGCGCGCACGAGGTCGGTCGCCGGACTGCGCGCCTCGGGCTCCATGTCGGAGAAGAGCTGAGTCAGGTCGTCCGCGCCGGGCCCGGTGAACAGCCGGCCGATCGCCAGGTCCTCGACGAGGGCGCCGGCGGCGGAATCCCAGTCGCCCGCGGCCGTGCTGTGGGCGAGCGCCTCGGCCAGGAAGCCGTGCCGGCGCAGCCACTCGGCGGCCCGCCGGTGCAGCTCCGGCTCCTGGCCGGGCAGGCGGACCCGCAGGTGGGTGCGGAGGATCGCGCGGAACAAAGGATGCAGCTGGTACCACGAGTGCCCGAGCCGCTCGACGAAGGCGTTGGCGCCGTTCAGCGAGGCCAGGATGGGCTCCGCGTCGACGCGCCGGGTGAGCGCGTCGGCCAGGTCGGGGCAGAAGCGCTCCAGGATGCTCACGCGCAGCAGGAAGTCCTGGGTCTGCGGTGTCTGCCCGTTGAGGACCTCGGCCAGCAGGAAGTCCCCCACGGTGCTGCAGTCCGCTTCGAACTCCTTCAGATAGAGCTCGGGGTCGTGGTTCTCCTTGGCCGCCAGGGCGGACAGGCTCAGACCGGCGGCCCAGCCGCGGGTGCGCTCGACGAGGTTGCGCGCCGCCTGCACCGGGAGGTCCAGGCCGTGCAGGCGCAGCAGCGCCGCGGCCTCTTCGGGCGTGAAGGCGAGTTCGGCGGAGCGGATCTCCGTCAGGACACCGGCGGCCCGGTAGCGGTGCAGCGGGAGTACCGGTTCGGTGCGGGTGATGAGCACCAGACGCAGGCCGGGGCCGGCGTGGTGCAGCACGAACTCCAGTTGCTCGGCGATCTTCGTGTCGGTCACCCGGTGGTAGTCGTCGAGCACGAGGGTCACGGGTCTGTCGCGTTCGTTCAGTTCGGCGGCCAGCCCCGACAGCAGCCGGTGATCGACGTGCGAGGCGTCCGCGGGTGTTCCCACGGCGTCGGAGACCGGGGCGCCGCCCGCGCGCAGTGCCTGCAGGACATAGGCCCAGAAGACGCCGGGCGGACTGTCCGTTCCGTCGAAGGTGAGCCAGGCGAGCGGTGTGCCCACCTCGTCGGCCCAGTCGGTGGCCAGCAGGGTCTTGCCGGATCCCGCCGGGCCGTTGATGAGGGTCAACGGGGCGCGGAGAGCTTCGCCGAGGTGATCGACGAGGCGCTGGCGCCGCAGGAAGGCGGAGGGCTTCGCGGGCCGGGCGAAGCGGGTGCGCAGGAAGGGATCCCCCAAGGGATCGGTGTGGGTGTGCGAGAGAGCTCCGACAAAGGGAACCGCTGGATCCGGGGAATCCGCGTCGATGTCGTCCACGGTGCTCATCACCCCTGTCGACCAGGCCGCATCATGAGCAGCGCTTGCGCCTCCAGCATCCCAGCCTCGTCGGCGCCGCGCATGGCGACCGACGGTTCACGCAGGTCAGCCGTACCCTGCGTACCCGCCTGGTGAGAGGTGCGGGGGCGGCCGGACCGGCCGGGTCACAGCGGGGGGCGGGGCGGCATCGTGGAGCGGTACTCGTCCCGTGCGTACATCGACAGGTCGTCCGGCGTGTCCAGGAGGTCGTCGTGCGGCACGACGCACAGGGCCCAGATGATCAGGCCCGACAGCGCGATCATCACGATCGACCAGACGGGATACTGCGGCATCGACAGGAAGTTGGCGATGATGACGAGCCCCGCGATGGCCACGCCCACGACGCGGGCCCACATCGCCGTCCTGAGCAGCCCCAGGCTCACCACCACGGCGATCACTCCCAGAGCGAGATGGATCCAGCCCCAGCCGGTGAGGTCGTACTCGAAGACGTAGTTGCGCGTGGTGACGAAGATGTCGTCCTCGGCGATGGCCATGATGCCGCGGAAGACGTCGAGGAGGCCGACCAGGAAGAGCATCACGGCGGCGAAGGCGGTCAGGCCGCCGGCCCATTGGTCCCGCGCCCGGTGTGACGGCTGGGTGGGTGTCGTGCTCATCTCACGCCTCGTTCCCGCTGGTCGGGGGCTGTGAGGCAGGCCGCACACCGCTCCCGGGCGGGACGGTGGCCGAGCGCCGGGTACCGGGCCCGGCCGCCCCACACTGCCCTGTCCTCACCGAGCCTGAGCGCCTCAGGAACAGGCGGCCTCACCCGGCGAGGGTGAACGCGCGGCGTCGTTCCCGTGGTCTGCGCACTCACCGCGGTCGGACGCCGTGGAGAGCGCCGGCGGACGAGCCGCCCGTCGCCGTCCGGCCGCCCGCCGCCGACGGGCCCCCGCGAGTCGTTCCCCGCCCGGCCGCTCCAGCGGATCGCCGGTGACCAGCCGCCCCCGCCCCCGGCCGGCGGCTTCCCAACCCCTGTGTCGGAGTGGTCACCCAAGGGCGCTACGCTTCCCCCTCGGCACACATGATCCCCCGTTCACCGCAACGGCGGTCCGGTGTGCCCGTCGCCCGTCCCACGATCGGCACTTGGACTCCGCTACCTCATGTCTTGGTTCGAATCACTCATCCTCGGACTCGTCCAGGGGCTGACCGAGTTCCTCCCCGTCTCCTCCAGCGCGCACCTGCGCCTGACCGCGGCCTTCTCCGGCTGGGAGGACCCGGGCGCGGCCTTCACGGCGATCACGCAGATCGGCACGGAGGCCGCCGTGCTGATCTACTTCCGCAAGGACATCGGGCGGATCATCTCGGCGTGGACGCGCTCGCTCACCGACAAGTCGCTGCGCAGCGATCCGGACGCCCGGATGGGCTGGCTGGTGATCGTCGGCTCCATCCCGATCGGCGTGCTCGGCGTGACGCTGAAGGACCAGATCGAGGGGCCCTTCCGCGATCTGCGGATCACCGCGACCATGCTGATCGGCATGGGCATCGTCCTGGGTGTCGCCGACCGGCTCGCGGCGCGGGACGAGAGCGGCGGCCGGCACCGCGCGCCCAAGCAGCGCAAGGCCCTGGAGGACCTGGGGGTCCGGGACGGCCTGATCTACGGTCTGTGCCAGGCCATGGCGCTCGTCCCGGGCGTCTCCCGCTCCGGCGCCACCATCAGCGGCGGCCTGTTCATGGGCTACAAGCGGGAGGCCGCGGCCCGCTACTCGTTCCTGCTCGCCATCCCCGCCGTGCTGGCCTCCGGCGTGTTCGAGCTGAAGGACGCCACCGAAAGCGGGCACGTGTCCTGGGGGCCGACGATCTTCGCCACGATCATCGCCTTCGGCGTCGGCTACGCGGTCATCGCATGGTTCATGAAGTTCATCTCGACCAAGAGCTTCATGCCGTTCGTCTACTACCGCATCGCCCTCGGCATCCTCATCATCGTCCTGGTCGGCATGGGTGTCCTCAGCCCCCACGCGGGCGAGCCGGCGCACTGACCGGACCGCGCGACCGGCCCCTGTGACCGGGGTCTCGTGACCAACCGCATATCGATCCCGTAGCCGTCCGGTAGCGGCCTGTCAGTGGCTGCCCCTAGGCTGGTCCGCATGTCCCCCGATTCCCTGACCCCTGGTTCCGTGCGGTCCGCTGCCGAGGTCAACGAGGAGATCCGTGCGCTGTGGCGGCGCACGGGCGGCACCCTGTCGGCCGAGGAGCGCGCGGAGTACGAGCTGCTCGTCGTCGAGTGGGCCACCGCGATGCGCGCCGACGTCGTCAAGGCGGCCTGACCTCTCCGCCCGCGCAGGGCCACCGGCTCGGCGCCTCGCCCGAGCCGCCGACTCCGAGCCGTGCGGAGGCCGACGAACTCCACGCCGGTGCTCACACCGCCGGCTTCCGTTCCGTCCTCGGACCGCCGGCTTCCGTTCCGTCCTCGGACCGCCGGCTTCCGTTCCGTCCTCGGACCGCCGGTTTCCGTTCCGTCCTCAGGCACGCAGCGGCGCCAGGACCTCCTCGTCCACCTCCAGCGGCCGCTCCTCGGGCAGCAGCCCGGCGGCCGCGTCCAGGTCCCCCGCGCGTACACGGGCGTGGATCTCCGCGGCCAGCGGCGTGACGTCCTCGATCCCGACGATCCACTCGTCGGCGTACCGGGCCGCCGCCTCCCCCGCGAGTCCCAGTTGCAGCGAGCGGTGGGGCAGGGCGGCCAGCCGCAGGTCCCGCTCCGGGTCCCACTGCACCCGGGCCGGCGCTCGCCGCAGCCGCCGCGCGAACTCCGCCCGGTCCCCGTGCAGCGCCGGCACGTGATGCGACAGGCACGCGTGCCGCAGCGCCCAGCAGAAGCCCTCCCGGCTGATCTCGACGGCCAGGACGGTCTCCTGCCCTTCCTTGGTGCCCCAGCCGGAGCGGTACATCATCCACAGGAACGAGGGCTTGATCCATGTCATGCGGTCGCGCTTCCACGACGACGGGAAGCGGCCCGTGCGGGCGGCGGGGCCACCGATCTCCGGGCGGTAGGCCTGGTAGACGGTGAGCGTGGAGTCGGTATGGCGGGCACGTATCCGGTGGCGCGGTTCTCGCTGATCGTTCACGCGGGACAGGGTGGCCCCGGCGGCCCGGCCGGGGCCACCGAATATCCGGGCCCGCCCGCCGGCCGCCCGCGGCGCGAGAGGCGGCGCTTCCGGGGCGGCACGGGGTGGCTGTGGTCAACTGACCCGGGGTTCTGTGTCCTGTGCCCTAGATCGTCCGCAGGGCGCACACTGGAGGCAGCACGGGGTAGGAGGCGCCCATGAAGACGCTCGGCGACTGGCTCGCCTCCCCCTGGCGGCGTTCGGCCGCCGCGGCGGTCGCGGGCGCCCTGCCCGTCCTCGCCTTCCCGGCCCCGGCCCTGTGGTGGTGGGCCTGCGCCGCCCTGGTCCCCTGGCTCCTGCTGCTGCGCACCGCGCCGACCGGCAGGCGGGCGGTGTACGACGGCTGGTGCGGCGGCTTCGGGTTCATGCTGGCCATGCACCACTGGCTGCTGCCGAGCCTGCACGTGTTCACGTTCGTCATCGCCGCCCTGCTCGGCGCCCTGTGGGGGCCCTGGGGCTGGCTGGTGCGCCGCCTGCTGGGCGGGGTCCCCTCGCGCACCCGGGCCGCGGTGGCGCTGCTGGTGCTGCCCTCGGGCTGGCTGGCCGTCGAGCTGGTCCGCTCCTGGCAGGGGCTCGGCGGCCCCTGGGGCATGCTCGGCAGCAGCCAGTGGCAGGTGCAGCCGGCGCTGCGTCTCGCCTCGGTCGGCGGGGTGTGGCTGCTGAGCTTCCTGATCGTGGCGCTGAACGTGTCCCTCGCCGTCCTCGTCGCGGTCCGCCGGGCGCGGGTGCCGGCCGTGGCCGGGCTGGTGGCCACGGCCGCCGCGACGTCGGCCGCCTGGGTGTTCGCGCCGCGCCCGGCCGTCGACGGCCAGGTCCGGATCGCCGTCGTCCAGCCCGGCGTCGTCGCCGGGGCGGACAGCGCCGACCGCCGGTTCGCCCGCGAGGAGCAGCTCACCCGGCGCCTCGCCGGGCAGGACGTGGACCTGGTGGTCTGGGGCGAGAGCAGCGTCGGCTTCGATCTCGACGACCGGCCCGACCTGGCCCGGCGGCTCGCCGCGCTGTCCCGTGCCACGGGCGCCGACATCCTGGTCAACGTGGACGCCCGCCGCTCGGACAAGCCCGGCATCTACAAGAGCTCGGTCCTGATCGGGCCGGACGGCCTCACCGGGCAGCGCTACGACAAGATGCGGCTGGTGCCGTTCGGCGAGTACATCCCGGCCCGCTCGATGCTCGGCTGGGCCACCTCCGTCGGCAAGGCGGCGGGCGAGGACCGCAGGCGCGGCACGCAACCGGTCGTGATGAACCTCGGGGACGGACTGCGCGCCGGGCCGATGGTGTGCTTCGAGACGGCTTTCCCGGACATGACCCGCCACCTGACCCGGGAGGGCGTCGACCTGCTGGTCGGGCAGTCGTCGACCTCCACGTTCCAGCACAGCTGGGCGCCGGAGCAGCACGCCTCCCTGGCCGCCCTGCGGGCCGCCGAGACCGGCCGGCCCATGGTGCACGCGACCCTCACGGGCGTCTCGGCCGTGTACGGCCCGGACGGGCGGCCCGTCGGCCCACGGCTCGGGACGGACGCCTCCGCGGCCCAGCGCTACGCCCTGCCCCTCGCGCACGGGACGACGCCCTACGTGCGCTTCGGCGACTGGACCGTGCACGCGGCCCTGCTGATCCTCGCCGTCTGGGCCGTGGGCGAGGGGGTGCGGACCGTTCGGCTCAGGCGCTCGGGTCCTGGATCGCCCGTACCACCCGTTCGCACAGCTCATGGGTCTCCAGCGCGTCCCTCGCGCTGAGCACCCGGCCCGCGCGGACCGCGTCCAGGAACGCCAGCACGGCCTGCTCGATCCCGCGCTGGCGGGCGACCGGCACCCAGTCGCCGCGCCGCCGCACGGTCGGCTGCCCCTTGTGGTCGACGACCTCGGCGAGGTTGACCACCTGCCGCTTGGTGTCCTGCCCGGACACCTCCAGGATCTCCTCGGCGGAGCCGCTGAGCCGGTTCATCACGCCCAGCGCGGTGAAGCCGTCCCCGGCGAGCTGGAGCACCACGTGGTGCAGCAGCCCGTCGCGGACGCGGGCCCGCACGGTCACGTCGTCGATGTCCCCGGGCACCAGGAACCGCAGGGTGTCGACGACGTGGATGAAGTCGTCGAGGATCATCGCGCGCGGTTCCTCCGGCAGCCCGACCCGGTTCTTCTGCATGAGGATCAGCTCGCGCGGGTGGTCGGCGCACTGCGTGTACCCGGGGGCGTGGCGCCGGTTGAAGCCGACGGCCAGGCTCACGCCCCGCTGCTCGGCCAGCTCCACCAGCCGCGTGGAGTCGGCGAGTTCGTAGGCGAGCGGCTTGTCCACGTAGGTCGGTACGCCGGCCTCCAGCAGCCGCGTCACGATCTCCGGGTGGGCGGGCGTGGGCGCGTGCACGAAGGCCGCGTCGAGGCCGGCCGCGACGAGGGAGTCGAGGGTGGTGTGCCGCCGCTCCCCCGGCACGTGCAGTTCGTCGCCCAGGCGGTCGAGCGTGGCGGGCGTACGGGTCTGCAGGTGCAGTTCCACGCCCGCCCGGAAGGCGAGGACCGGAAGGTAGGCCTTCTGCGCGATGTCGCCGAGTCCGATGCAGCCGACCTTCACGGGTGTGATCTCCTCTGACGCTTGCCTGCCGGGGTCTGCTCGGAAGCATACGGCGGCTGCGGCGGCACCCAGTCGGCGATGCCGTCGAAGCTGCGCACGAAGAGCGCGGGCCCGACCGACGACAGCAGGCTCATGCCGGTGTCGCGCACCGCGCGGCCGGCCCGGTTGCGCATCAGGCTGAGCCGGGACACCTGGGCGGCCTGGCGGGCGATGGCGGTCGTGCGGGGGTGCCGGGCGGCGGTGTAGGCGGCGAGGTCGTCGCAGTGGTGGGCGAGGACGACGGCGTCCTCGATGGCCTGGTTGCCGCCCTGGCCGAGGCTCGGTGTCATGGCGTGCGCGGCGTCGCCGAGCAGGGCGACCCGGCCGTGGTGACAGGCGGGCAGCGGGTCGGCGATGCGGTGGACGTCGTGGCGCAGCACGTCCTCGGGGCGGACGGCGGCGAGCACGGCGGGGATCGGGTCGTGCCAGTCGCCGAAGAGGCGCAGCAGCTCCGCCTTCTCGTCGTCGGGTGCCCGGCCGCCGGCGGGGGCCGTGGCACCGGCGTAGGCGTAGACACGGCCGTCCTTCAGCGGGTGGGTGCCCCAGATGCGGCCCGGTCCCCAGGTCTCGTGGGAGGCGAACCGGGCGCCGGGGACGGGGATGACGACCCGCCAGGTCGTCCAGCCCGCGTAGACGGCGCCCGGGTGGTGCGGGAAGAGCGCCGTGCGCACGGCGGACCGGATCCCGTCCGCGCCGACCACCAGGTCGGCCTCGAGGTCGCCGTCCGCGGTCCTGACGCGGGCCGGCCGGTCCGGGCCGCCGCTGTCGACGAGGCTCGCTGCGGCGTCCGTGCGGACGGTCCCGGCGGGGAGCCGTGCGGCGAGGCGCTGGATCAGCGTGGCGCGGTGCAGCAGCACGAGCGGACCGCCGAAGCGCCGGGTGGCCGCCTCAGCGGAGGTGCGGGACAGCCACCGCCCCTTCGGGGTGCGCAGGCCCCCGTCCCCGGACCAGGCGGCGAGGTCGCGGATCTCGTCGCCCAGTCCGATGACGTCGAGGGCGCGCAGGCCGTTGGGCGCGAGGGAGATGGCGGCGCCGACCGGCTCCAGCGACGGGGCGCGCTCCAGCACGGTGACGTGCAGGCCGCGCCGGTGCAGGGCGGCCGCCGCCGCCAGACCTCCGATGCCGCCGCCGACCACGACGACCCGCCTCGGCTGTGACATGGCTCCTCCAGATCCTTTGACTACATCTGTAGTGACACCCCGGACGCTACTACACGTGTAGTCAGACGGGTAGCGTGGGGCCATGTCCGCTCGCACCGCCGCCTCCGCAACGCCCACCCCCGCACCGACGGCCGCCGCCTCGCGCGCCGCCGCCTCCGCGCGCTCCGATCTGGTCGCCGACGCCGCCCTCGCCCTGCTCGCCGAGCGTGGGATGCGCGGCCTGACTCACCGGGCGGTCGACGAGACGGCAGGACTCCCCCAGGGCTCCACCTCGAACCTGGCGCGCACCCGGCAGGCCCTGCTGGAGCTCGCGGTGCGGCGCCTGGCCGACCGCGAGGCGAAGGTGCTGGCCCTGCACGAGATGCCCGACCCGAGGTCCGGGCCGGAGTCCGTGGCCGAGGCGCTGGCGCTCGCGGCCCACCGCGCGCTGACGGACCACAAGGCGCTCACCGTGGCCCGTTACGAACTGGCCCTGGAGGCCACCCGCCGCCCCGAGCTGCGCACGTTCTTCGACGCCACCGGCGCCCGCTTCCGGGACCGGCTGACCGCCCTGGTCACCGCGATGGGCTCGACGGACCCGGACCGGCACGCGCTGTCGCTGATCGCCTGGGCGGACGGGCTGATGTTCAGCTGCGTGGCCGGCTCGTTCGGCGCCCGCGTCCCGAGCCCGGAGGAGGTGCGGGCGGGGGTGCGGGAGCTGCTGACCGGCATGCTCGGGGCCTGAAAACCACGTGTGCGTGCCGGGCGCTTCGGCCAGGATGCGTGCATGACGAACGAACGGCAGCTGCCCGGCACCACCGCCGACGAACGCACCATGCTGGAGGGCTGGCTGGACTTCCACCGGCAGACCCTCGCCTGGAAGTGCGAGGGACTGAGCGACGAGCAGCTCCGGTCCGCCTCCGTGGAACCCTCGAACCTGTCCCTGCTGGGCCTGGTGCGGCACATGGCCGACGTGGAGCGCAGCTGGTTCCGCCGCGTGCTGGCGAACGAGGACGCGCCGCCGCTCTTCTTCAGCGCGGAGGACCCGGACGGCGAGTTCCACCTCACCGAGGCGGACACCTGGGAGCGGACCCGCGCCGTCTGGCAGGCCGAGATCGAGGCGGCCCGGGCCCGCACGGCCCGGTTCGGCCTGGACGACATCACCGAGGGCGAGCACCGGCGCACCGGAGAGCGGTACAACCTGCGGTGGCTGTACACCCACATGATCGAGGAGTACGCGCGGCACAACGGCCACGCCGACCTGATCCGCGAACGCATCGACGGCGCGACCGGCGACTGACCCCACGCCGGCCGCCCGCAGCGGCCGGCTGCCGTCACCTCGCCCGCACGGACGATCGGCGCCGGGCCCCTCGCCCTCACGAGCCTCCGCCGGCGGCGTGAGATCACTCGTGCGGGGCAACCCGCGCCGGTCCGGCTCCGCACCTGCGGCCGCAGGCACCAGAGTGGGCGGGTGCACCGAACCACGACCGCAGCGGCGCTCCTGGTGACCGTGGCCGTCGCAGCCCTCACCGGCTGCACGACGGTCCGGCAGCCGCCCGCCCCCGGGCCTTCGGCCCCACCCCCGCCCCCACCCCCGCCCCCGGCGCCGCGGCAGGAGGAGCGCTCGCAGAGCCCGGTCGTCCAGGCGCCGGCCCGTGAGGTCCTGCAGCTCATCGAGGAGTCCCCCGAGCCGGAGCCCGCCGCGGCGCCGGACCGCCGGAACGCACCCCCCGCGGCGGCCGCCGCCGACACCGCAGGCCCGCCCCGCGGCGCCCGCGCACCGCACCCCCGCCCGGAACGGCCCGGGCCGGCCGCGCGCGACCCCCGGCGTCCGCGCACCGGGACGCCCCCGGACGCGGGGCCGTCCCGGCGGGAGGTCAGCGAGCAGAAGCCCGGCGGCACGGACGTGTGCGCGCTGGGCCGGCGCTACGGCGGCTGGCGCCCGGACAGCCCCGAGGCGAGGATCTGCCAGGACACCTACGGGGGTTGAGGCCCGCTGGGGCCTGGCGTTCGGATCATGGCGCAGGGCATCGGCAGCACCTGGCCCCGCGTCCGCGTCATGATCCGGATGACAGACCCTAGGTCGTGTCCGCAAAGTCCCTCCTGCCCTCCGGGCGGACGGAGGGACTTTGCGGACACGACCTAGGGCCGCTGCCTCGGCGGGGTCCAGACGCTCGTGCCGCCCTCGCCCAGCCGCCGCTCCAGGCGGGCGATGGCCGCCCACACCCCGTCGCCGTAGCTGTCGTCGGCGAGGGCGGCGGCCGTTTCCCTGGCGCGTGCCAGGTGGCTGCGGGCGGCGTCGTACCGGCCGAGCCCGAGGTAGTCGTCGGCGAGGTTCAGGTGCAGGGACGGATGGAAGGCGCGCACCGCGAGGCCGTCCTCCCGGGAGGACGGCCCTTCCATGATCTCCTGCGCGGCCGACAACGCGCGCAGGTCCCAGGCGAGTTCGTCCGCCGGGTCGTCCTGCGTGTCCGCCAGGTAGTGGGCGAGCGTGCACCGGTGCAGCGGGTCGCCGTGGGCGCCGAGCTCCGCCCACAGGTCGAGGAACCGGCGCCGCGCCTCCTCCCGGTCGCCCGCGTGGTGCAGCATGACGACCTGCCCGATCCGGGTCAGCACGGCG
This sequence comes from Streptomyces sp. NPDC003456, assembly GCF_042878735.1. Taxonomy (NCBI): domain Bacteria; kingdom Bacillati; phylum Actinomycetota; class Actinomycetes; order Kitasatosporales; family Streptomycetaceae; genus Streptomyces; species Streptomyces sp. NPDC003456. Next base: position 42,621 of record NZ_JBIAOK010000002.1, on the reverse strand, counting down.
TCCGGCACCGTCTGCCCCTGTCGTTCCGCCACGACGCCCTCCGCGCACTCGCCGGCTGTTCCCGCCGACGCTAACCGCAGCCCGGCGCGATCCGGCTCAGGCGGCTCCGTGGAGACGGGGGCTTCCACGAGCGGCCCCCGTGCGCGCGGGAGGCTCAGCCGAGGTCGGGGATCGTCCAGTCGATCGGCTGGTGCCCCTGGGCCGCGACGGCCTCGTTGATCTGCGTGAAGGGGCGCGAGCCGAAGAACTTCTTCGCCGACAGGGGCGAGGGGTGCGCGCCCTTGACGACCACGTGCCGGGACTCGTCGATCAGGGGCAGCTTCTTCTGCGCGTAGTTGCCCCACAGGACGAACACCGCCGGGTCGGGGCGGTCGGCCACCGCGCGGATCACCGCGTCCGTGAACCGCTCCCAGCCCCGGCCCTTGTGCGAGTTGGCCTCGCCGGCGCGGACCGTGAGCACCGCGTTGAGCAGCAGCACGCCCTGCCGCGCCCACGGCATCAGGTAGCCGTTGTCCGGGATCGGGGTGCCCAGCTCCTGGTGCATCTCCTTGTAGATGTTGCGCAGGGAGGGCGGGATCCGCACCCCGGGCCGGACCGAGAAGCACAGCCCGTGGCCCTGGCCCTCGCCGTGGTAGGGGTCCTGGCCGAGGACGAGGACCTTGACCTGCTCGTAGGGCGTGGCGTCCAGCGCCGCGAAGACCTCCTCGCGGGGCGGGTAGACGGGACCCTTCGCCCGCTCCTCCTCGACGAACTCCGTCAGCTCCTTGAAGTAGGGCTGCTGCAGTTCGTCGCCCAGAACCCCGCGCCAGGACTCGGGCAGCATGGCGATGTCGGTCACGTCAACGTCCTATCGGTCTGCGGTCACTTGCCGGTTGAAGAACCTACCGGCGACCACTGACAACGCACCCCGCGGGAGTGGACGCCGGCCGGCTCACCAGGCGGTCTTGCGGTGCAGCTCCCACATCATCATGATCGTCGACGGGTCCAGGGCCCGCTCCGCGCCCGAGACGTCCCGGCTGACCGCCACGTACTGCCGGCCCTGCCACAGCGGCAGCAGCCGTGCGTCGTCGACGAGGATCTGCTGGGCCTCCTCGAACTCCTTCACCACGTTCGCGCGGTCGCTCTCCCGGCGCGAGCGGGGCAGCAGGTCGCCGGTGATCTCGGGCGCCGCGTAGGGCGTGCCGAGGGCGTTCTGCTCGCCGACGAACGGCGCGATGAAGTTCTCGGCGTCCGGGAAGTCGGGGAACCAGCCGCGGCCGAACACCGGGTACTCGCCCTTCTGGTAGCCCTCCACGTAGGTCTTCCAGGGACGGCTCTTGAGGCTGATCGTGAACAGGCCGGAGGCTTCGAGCTGGCGCTCCAGCTCCTTGAACTCGGCGGCGGTCTCGGAGCCGTAGCGGTCGCTGGTGTACCAGAAGGTGAGCGGGACGCGCTGGTTGATGCCCGCCCCGTCGAGGATCTTGCGGGCCTTGGCGACGTCGGGGTCGCCGTAGTCGTCGAAGAAGCCCGTGGTGTGGCCGGTGAGGCCCTTGGGGACCATGGAGTACAGCGGGTCGACGGTGTCCTTGTAGACCTTGTGGGCGATCGCCGCCCGGTCGACGACCTGTGCGATGGCCTGGCGCACGGCCTTCTTCTCGGCCCAGGGGTCCTTCGGGTTGAACACCAGGTAGTTGATGTCCGTGCCGCTGCCCTCGACGAGCTGGATCTCCTCCTCCTTGGCGCTCTGCAGGTCGACGACGTCACCGGCGGCCAGACCGCGGTAGGTCACGTCGATCTGCTGGTCGCGCAGGGCCTTGACCATGGTGCCGGAGTCCTGGAAGTAGCGGACGGTCACGGCGTTGTTGCGGCGCTCGGCGAAGCCCTTGTAGGAGTCGTTGCGGGCGAGGACGGCCTCCTTGCCCTCGTCGTAGGAGTCCAGGACGTACGGCCCGGACCCGACGACGCCGTCGTCCTCGCGCAGGCTGTTCTTCGGGTAGGCCGCCGGCGGGACGATCGACATGGCCGGGGTGGCGAGCACGAACGGGAAGGTCGCGTCGGGCTTGTTGAGGTGGAAGACCACCTCGCGGTCGCCGGTCGCCTGCACCCGTTCGAGGCTGCCGAGCAGACCGGCCGGACCGCCGTTGACGTTGATCCTGCGGATGCGGTCGAAGGAGTGCTTGACCGCCTGGGCGTCGAGCGCGTCCCCGTTGGAGAACTTCAGGCCCTCGCGCAGTTCGCAGCGGTAGACCTGGTTCGAGGAGTCGCTGAACCCGCACTGCTCGGCGGCGTCCGGCTGGGGCTCGCTCGACCCCGTGGGGTAGCTCAGCAGCGTCTGGTAGATGTTGCGGAACAGCTCCCAGGAACTGTCCCAGGACGCGGCAGGGTCGAGCGTGCTGGGCGAGCTGGTGGTGCCCACGACGATGGGTCCTTCGTCCTCCGGGGCGTCCGACGACAACACCCCGCACCCGGTGACCAGGGACGATATGGACGCGATGGCCGCCACCCGCCGCAGGCATCGGTTCCGCTTGAACACGCGCACGCTCCTCGATCTGCCATACCAAGGGTCGGCAGACCATACCGCAGTGCCGCGCCTGCTGACCCTCCCCGGAACACGGCTTCTTGATCGATAAACATATGACGACGTTGTCAGTCCGTTTTGCGGCTCTTTCTCGGCCACTTCCCGCCCCCCGCACAGGGGTACGGGCGCCCCTTCGGTGAAGGGACGCCCGTTCCGGACCGCGGGTGGGCCCGGTCAGCCGGTGCCGGCGTTGAGGAAGATGCCGCCGTCCACGACGAGCGTCTGGCCGGTGACCCAGTCGGACTGCTCGGAGGTGAGGAACGCGGCGGCGCCGCCGATGTCGGAAGGCACGCCGAGGCGCCCGAGGGGGTAGGCCGATGCGGCCTCCTCCTCGCGTCCCTCGTACAGGGCCTGGGCGAACTTGGTCTTCACGACGGCGGGGGCGATCGCGTTCACCCGCACCTTGGGCGCGAACTCGTGGGCGAGCTGCACCGTCAGGTTGATCATCGCGGCCTTGCTGACGCCGTAGGCACCGATGAACGGCGAGGGCGACAGGCCCGCCACGGAGGCGATGTTGACGATCGCGCCGCCGTTGTCCTTCTGCCAGGCGTGCCAGGTCCGCTGGGCGAAGCCGAGGGCGGAGACGACGTTGGTCTCGAACACCTTGCGGGCGACGTTCAGGTCGAGGTCGGCGATCGGGCCGAACACCGGGTTGGTCCCGGCGTTGTTGACGAGGAAGTCGACCCGGCCGAAGGCCTCCATCGTGCGTTCGACGGCGACGGCCTGGTGGGCCTCGTCGTGCGCCTTGCCGGCGACGTAGATCGCGCGGTCGGAGCCGAGCTGCTCGACGGCCTCTTTGAGGGCGTCCTCGTTGCGTCCCGTGATGCAGACGCGGTCGCCGCGGGCGACCAGGGCCTCGGCGACGCCGTAGCCGATACCGCGGCTGGCGCCCGTGACGAGGGCGACCTTGCCGGAGAGTTCCGTGGAAGTCATGGTTCTTCGTCCCTTAGTCGAGCGGTCCGCCGGCCACGTACAGCACCTGGCCGGAGACGAAGCCGGCGGCCTCGCCCGTGAAGAAGGCGATGGCGTTGGCGATGTCCTCCGGCTCGCCCACGCGGGCCACCGGGATCTGGGTGGCGGCGGCGGCCTTGAAGTCCTCGAAGCCCATGCCGACCCGGTCGGCGGTGGCCTTGGTCATCTCGGTGGCGATGAAGCCGGGGGCGACGGCGTTGGCGGTGACGCCGAACTTGCCGAGCTCCTTGGCGAGGGTCTTGGTGAAGCCCTGCAGACCGGCCTTGGCCGCCGAGTAGTTCACCTGGCCGCGGTTGCCCAGCGCGGAGGACGACGACAGGTTGACGATCCGGCCGAAGCCCGCGTCCACCATGTGCTTCTGGCAGGCCTTGGACATCAGGAAGGCACCGCGCAGGTGCACGTTCATGACGGTGTCCCAGTCGGAGACGCTCATCTTGAACAGCAGGTTGTCGCGCAGCACGCCCGCGTTGTTGACCAGGATCGTCGGCGCGCCGAGCTCCTCGGTGATCCGGGCGACGGCCGCCTCGACCTGGGCCTCGTCGGAGACGTCGCAGCCGACCGCGACGGCCTTGCCCCCGGCGGCGGTGATCTTCTCGACGGTGTCCTTGCAGGCGGCCTCGTCGAGGTCGAGCACGGCGACCGCGCGCCCCTCGGCGGCCAGTCGTACGGCGGTGGCGGCACCGATCCCGCGCGCTGCACCGGTGACGACGGCGACCCGCTGCTCAGTGGTGGACATGACTGGTTTCTCCTCAGGTGAGCGACCGCTTAGTACCTTCAGTGGTGGTGACGCTAGAAGCCCTGGCACGCGGTGTCAACGGCCGGACCGGCCATGTGATCCATCCCCCGTGGCCGGCCGGTCGGCGGCGTCCGGGCAAACACCCGATCGGCCCAAGGCCACGAGCCGCCGCACCCGCCCGCCCCTAGCGTCGAAGGGTCCGTCCCCGGCCCGAAAGGAGACGCCCCATGCGCCGTCGCACCGGTGCTCTCGGCACGCTGCTGGCGATCGCCGCGCTCGCGTCACCCGCCGTCCCCGCGCACGCCCGGACCGACCGGGACTGCCGGGACTTCGTCTTCCAGGAGGACGCGCAGGCCGTCCTCGACGCGGACCGCAGCGACCCCGACCGGCTCGACGAGGACCAGGGCCCCGACGACGGCACGGCGTGCGAAGACCTTCCGCGCCGGGGCGGGACGGGCATCATCGACCCCGTCACCCCGGCGCCGGTCAGCTCCAGGCCGGCCACCCCGGCACCGGTCACCTCCCGGCCCGTCACCCCGGCGCCGGTCACTTCGCGGCCGTCCACCCCGTCGCCGGCGACGTCCGGGCCGGTGACTCCCACCCCCGGCACCACGCCGTCCCAGGGCGTGCGCGGCGGGCTGGGGGGCTCCGCAACCGCCGGACCGACCGGCGGGGAGATCGGTGTCGGCCTGGCCTTCGCCGGCGGCGCCGCGTTCGCGGCCGGGTACGTCCTGCGGCGCCGGCGGGCCTGACCCGGGCCCCGTCGCGCCGTCACCTCACCAGCAGGTCCAGCAGCCGCGCGAGTTCCGCCGCCGGGTCCCGGGTGAGGCCCGTGTGCACCGGGCCCGGCTGGACGATCGTCGAGCGGGGGGCGACGAGCCAGCGGAAGCGCCGGCCGGGGTCGTCGGCCGCCGCCTGGCCGGCCGCGGCGCCCCCGGCGCAGACGCCCTCGACGGCCCCGAGGGCCGCGCGGACGCCGACGACGTCGACCTCGGGGTCGAGGGCCAGCAGGCGGGCCTCGTCTAGGTGCACTGCCGCGCCGACGTAGGCCGCGGCGCGGCAGTACAGGAGCACGCCGGCGTTGATGCACTCGCCGCGCTCGACCCGCGGGACCACGCGCAGCAGGGCGTACTCGTAGACCTGGCGGTCGCGGGGGCCGCCCCTGATGATGTGGCGGTCGTTCACGTGAGCCCCTGGATGCGGTCGTGGATGACGGCGGCCCGGGCGAGCAGCGGCCGCGCGTAGGCACGGCGCAGCTCGTCCGGCGTGCCGAAGCCGGGCTCGTCGGCGAGCCAGGCGTCGGGGATCTGCGCGGTGACGTCGGCGAGCAGTTCCTCCGTCACCTGCGGCGCCAACGCGGCCGCGGCGGCGGCCACATCGGGCGCGAACGGTGCGAGCGCGTGGTCGGAGGCGTCGTACGGGCGGGCCGCGGAGGCTTCCACGCCGGGCCAGTTGTGGTGCCAGATCATGGTCGCCCCGTGGTCGACGAGCCACAGTTCGCCGTGCCACATCAGCAGGTTGGGATTGCGCCAGGACCGGTCGACGTTGTTGACGAGCGCGTCGAACCAGACGATCCGCCCGGCCTCGCGCGGGTCCACGCGGAAGGCGAGCGGGTCGAAGCCGAGCGCGCCGGAGAGGAAGTCCATGCCGAGGTTGGTGCCGCCGCTGGACCGCAGCAGGCTCTGCACCTCCTGGTCGGGTTCCCCGAGCCCCAGGTCCGCGTCGAGTTCGACGGTGACCAGGCGGGGGATCCTGAGCCCGAGCCGCCGGGCGAGCTCCCCGCAGACGACCTCGGCGACGAGCGTCTTGCGCCCCTGTCCCGCGCCGGTGAACTTCAGCACGTAGCGGCCGAGGTCGTCGGCCTCGACCAGGCCCGGCAGCGAACCGCCCTCGCGCAGGGGCGCGATGAACCGGGTCGCGATCACTTCCTTGAGCATCGCCCCAGGTTACTGACGTGCCGGCGGGCGGCGTCGACGGCCTGGCGCTGCCCGGCCGGAACCCGACAGCGAACCGACAGCTCCCCTTTACCCGGGTCCTCACGCCGGCGGGTGAGGATTTCGAGGGTCCCCGAACGTTGTCTGAACAGCCGGTCCCCGAGGGCCGTACCTCTGCGCAGATCACGAATCCCCGGAAGGAACGTCAGCATGACCAGCGAATCAGTTCAGCCGGTGCCGGGCCCGAACCGCCGTGCCGTCGTGGCGGCGGTCGGCGCGGCGGGGCTCGCCGCGGCGCTGACGGCGTGCGGCTCGGACGACAAGGCGTCCGGCTCGTCGACCGAGCAGGGCGGGGCGGGCGGCGGCGCGACGACCGAGGGCGGAGCGTCGGCCGGGGCGGGAGGCGGTGCGGCGCTCGCGAAGACCGCCGACATCCCCGAGGGCAGCGGCAAGATCTTCAAGGACGAGAAGGTCGTGGTGTCCCAGCCGACCGCGGGCGACTACAAGGCGTTCTCGACCATCTGCACCCACCAGAACTGCCCGATGGTGGACCTCAAGGGCGACACCATCTCCTGCACCTGCCACGGCAGTCAGTTCTCCGTCCTGGACGGCAGCGTGAAGAAGGGCCCGGCGGTCAAGCCGCTGGAGGCCAAGCAGGTCACCGTGGACGGCGACTCGATCACGCTGGCCTGAGCCCGCCGGGCCGCCCCGGCGACACCGGCGGACCTCGTCGCGGGGGTGCCCGTTCAACGGCACCCGCGCGGCGGTCCGCCGCGCCGCCCGGCGCGGCGCGTGGGCGCCCCTTGCGCACCGGCGGGCGGGAACCCATCCTTCTCCGACGTGATGCCAGAGGACCGCCTCTGGCACGACGTGGGAGAAGAGGGGGAGCATGACCGCCACACAGCAGCGCCGGGGCCGGAAGATCATGATGACGCCTGGCGAGCTGGACGCGTTCCTCACCGCGCAGCGCACCTGCCGGGTCGCCACGGTGTCGGCGGACGGCGCTCCGCACGTGAGCACGCTGTGGTTCGCCTGGGACGGCACCTCGATCTGGCTGTACTCGGTGGTGCGCAGCAAGCGGTGGGCGGACCTCGGCCGCGATCCGCGGGTGGCGATCGTGGTCGACACCGGCGAGGAGTACGACGAACTGCGCGGTGCGGAGCTGTCGGGCACGGTCGACGTCGTGGGCGAGGTCCCGCGCACGGGTGAGCTGTGCGCCGAACTCGACGTCCCCGAGACCCTGTTCGCTCGGAAGAACTTCGGGCTGGAGGAGATGCCGCACGACGGCCGGCACGCCTGGCTGCGGCTGACCCCGGCCAAGATCGTGTCCTGGGACTTCCGCAAGCTCGGCGCGCAGTAGTCGTGTCCCGGAACGTCCGCGCGCTCGGCGCGCCCCGGCGCCGGGACGGTCAGCCGACCGCCTCCCCCGCCGCGCGCAGCGCCGACACCGCCGCGCGGATCGACGGGCGGCGGTCGGCGTCCGCGCGCCAGACCACGTAGACGTGCCGCCGAACGCGCTGCTTGAGGGGGACGGTCGCGACCCCGTCGGGCACCGGGCGGCGGCCCAGCAGGGGCGCGATGCACACGCCGAGGCCCGCGGCGACCAGGGCGAGCTGGGTGTGGTGCTCGGCGGCGCGGTGGCCGACGATCGGCTCGACGCCCTTGGAGCGGAGCGTGAACATCAGCCACTCGTGGCAGAACTCGCCCTCGCCCCAGGTGATCCACTCGTCGTCGGCGAACTCGGCGAGGTCCACCTCCTCGCGTCCGGAGAGCGGGTGGCCCGCCGGCATGGCGACCTCGGCCGGGTCGTCCAGGATCGAGGCCTTGACCAGTCCGTCCGGCAGCGCCATCGGCTTGTTGTACCAGTCGAGCACCACGGCGAGGTCGAGGTCGCCGCGCACCACCCCCGCGATGCCCTGTTCCGGTTCCAGCTCGCGCGAGCGCAGCCGCAGCGCGGGGTGGCGCGCGCGCAGCGCCGACAGCGCGTGCGGGAACAGGCCGCGCGCGGCGGTGGGGAAGGCGGCCAGCCGCAGCTCGCCCACGACCTGCCCGCGCTGCGCCTCCAGGTCGGACTGGGCCAGTTCGACCTGGGACAGGATGCGCGCGGCGTGCTCGGCGAGCAGCCGGCCGGCGTCGGTGAGCCGCACGCCCCGGCCGTTCTTGGCGAGCAGTTGCTGGCCGACCTCCCGCTCCAGCTTGGACATCTGCTGCGACACGGCGGACGTCGTGATGTGCAGCCCCTCGGCGGCGCCGCTGACCGAGCCGTGACGGGCGAGGGCGTCGAGGGTCCGCAGGCGCTCCAGGTTCAACATGTAAGCGATGCTACGCAATATCGCGTGCGAATTCTCGCTTGTGCTACGAGGATGTCCTGCCGCATGGTGACGGTCATGACCACCGTGACCAGCACCGGCCGGGTCGCCGCGACCCCGGCCCCCCGGCCCGCCCGGCCCCGCCTCGACTGGCGCCTGCGCTTCGCCGCCCTGTCGTTGATCTGGGGCTTCAGCTTCCTGCTCATCAAGGTGGGCACCGGCGGCTTCGCCCCGTTCCAGGTGACGTTCGGGCGGCTGGTGTTCGGTACGGCGGTGCTGGCCGCGGCGATGGCGGTGCGGCGTGAGCGGCTGCCGCGCGGGGTGCGCACCTGGGGGCATCTGGCGGTCGCCGCGTTCCTGCTGAACGCCCTGCCGTTCTCCTTGTTCGCGTACGCCGAGCTGACCATCCCCTCGACCCTGGCGGGCATCTGCAACGCGACCTCGCCGTTGTGGGGCATGGTCCTGTCGCTGGTCGCCCTGTCGGAGGACCGCCCGACCCGGGTCCGGGTGGCGGGGCTCGGCCTCGGCTTCCTGGGCGTGCTCACCGTGCTGGGTGCCTGGCAGGGCTTCCACGGGCTGGACGCCACCGGCACGGCACTGGCCCTGCTGGGCTCGCTGAGCTACCCGGTGGGCTGGATCTACGTCCGCCGCACCCTGGCGGGCACCGGCCGTTCGCACCTGTCGATGACCGGCGCCCAGCTGCTCCTGGCCACGGTGCAACTGGCGGTCGTGACCCCGCTGTTCACGACCCTGCCCGACGGCCTGCCCGTCGTGCCGCTGCTGGCCGTCGCCGCCCTGGGCGCGCTGGGGACCGGTCTGGCCGTCCTGCTGCAGTACGGCCTGGTGGCCGAGGTCGGCCCGACGACGGCGCAGATGGTCACGTACTTCATCCCGGTCATCGCCACGGCCGCCGGCGTCGCCGTCCTGGGCGAGTCGCTGAGCTGGTCGACACCGGTGGGTGCGGTGATCGTGCTGGTGGGGGCGGCGCTGACCCAGGTGCGTCCCAAGCCCCGACCTCAGACGTAGCCGCGCGCCCGGGCGGGACCGAGCGCGGAGGCGATGGCGTCGGCCAGAGCCTGCGTGTCGTCCTCGGTGAGCGCCGAGACGGTGACGCGGATCCCGGGCGGAGCGGTCAGCCGGAAACGGGCTCCGGGGGACACGGCCCAGCCGGCGTGCAGCAGCCGGGCGACGGCCCCCGTCTCGTCCGGTACGGGCACCCACACGTTCATGCCGCTGCGGCCGTGCGCCGCGACACCGCGCCGCGCCAGCGCCTCGATCAGCGCACCGCGCCGCCGCCCGTACGCCGCCGCCACCGCGGCCGTGTCCACGGCCCCGTCGGCCCACAGCCGTACCAGGGCCCGCTGCAGCAGCAGGCTCACCCAGCCCGGCCCGAGCCGCTGCCGGCCGCGGACCCGGTCCAGGGTCACGCTGTCACCGGTCAGCAGGGCGAGGCGCAGATCGGGGCCGTAGGCCTTGGCGGCCGAGCGGACGAACGCCCAGTGCCGGGTGGCACCGGCCAGGGGGTGCAGGGGCAGGTCGACGATGCCGTGGCCGTGGTCGTCCTCGATCAGGAGCACGTCCGGGTGCTCGCGCAGGACCGCCCGCAGGGCACGCGCGCGTGCGGCGCTCACCGCGGCGCCGGTCGGGTTCTGCGCCCGGTCCGTGACGATCAGGGCGCGCGCGCCGTCGGCGAGGGCCCGGCGCACGTCCTGCGGGCGCGGGCCGTCGTCGTCGACGCCCACGGGGGCGGTCCGCAGGCCGAGGGCCGGGACGAGGTCGAGGATGCGGCCCCAGCCGGGGTCCTCGACGGCGACCGTGTCACCCGGCTTGAGGTGGGCCGCCAGCACCCGCTCCACCCCGTCGAGCGCACCGGAGACCACGGCGAGCGGCCCGTCCGGCACCCCGTCGGTGTCGAGTCCCGCGCGCCCGGCATGGGCCAGCCGGGGGTCCACCAGGTCGTCCCCGTACAGCACGGGCTCCCGGTCGCCTTCGGCGGCCGCCGCCGCGACGGCCCCGGCGAGCGGCGGCAGCAGCGCCGGATCCGGGTTGCCGCCGGCCACGTCCCGCACCCCCTCGGGAACCTCGACCCGGATGTGGTCGCGGCCGGTCGTGGCCGGTGCCGGGCGCACCCGGCTGCCGCGCCGGCCCGCGGTCTCGATGACCCCGCGTTCGCGCAGGGTCCGGTACGCGGCCGCGACCGTGTTGGGGTTCACCCCGAGCTGCTGCGCCAACTCCCGCATGGGTGGGAGGAGTTCACCCGGGTTGAGCTTGCCCTCGCCCACCGCCCGCTCGATGCTCGCGGAAATGTCCGCTGCGCGGCGTCCACTGATCCGATACTCTCCTAGCACAAAGCCAAGTATGCACTAGTGCAATGGAGAGCGCCATGCAGGGGCCCACGCAGACGCCGCGACCCGACACCGCCTACACCCCGACGGACCGCACGGTCCCCACCCGCTCCGCCGAGCGGGCCTCCTACGACAGGGAGCTGGTGCACGCGATACTCGACGAGGCCTACGTCTGCCACCTGGGATTCGTCCGCGACGGTGCGCCGGTCGTCCTGCCGACGCTGTACGCCCGGGTCGGCGAGCGGCTCTACGTGCACGGCTCCACGGGATCGCGGCCGCTGCGGGCGGCCGGGCGGACGGAACCGGGCCTGCCGGTGTGCGTGACGGTCACCCACGTCGACGGCCTGGTCCTGGCGCGTTCGGCCTTCCACCACTCGATCAACTACCGCTCGGTGGTGGTGCACGGCGTCGCGCACGACGTGACGGACCCGCAGGAGAAGCGCGAGGCGCTGGACGCCCTGGTCGACCACGTGGTCGCCGGCCGCTCCGCCGACTCCCGCCCGGCGAACAGGAAGGAGCTGGCCGCCACGGCGGTGATCCGCCTGGACCTCGACGAGGTCTCCGCCAAGCTGCGCACGGGCGGGGTGAACGACGAGCCGGAGGACCTGGCCCTCCCCCACTGGGCCGGCGTCGTGCCGGTCCGCCGCACCTACGGCACACCGGTCCCCGACCCGGACCTCGCCCCCGGCACCGCGCTGCCCGGCTACCTCGGGGCCCTGTGATGCTGATCCACCCCTGGGACGCGCCCCGTGACGACTCCGAGTGGCAGCGCTGGCTGGCCGCGCACGACTTCGGGCAGCTCGCCGTCAACGGCCCCGACGGCGAGCCCCCGTACGTGCAGCCCCTGCACTTCGCCTACGACTCCGGGCGCCGCGAGGTCGTCACCCATTTCGCCCGGCCGAACCCGCTCTGGCCGGCCCTCGAGGCCCGCCCCGACGTCCTGCTGAGCGTGGTCGACGACTACGCGTACGTCCCCGGGCCCTGGCAGGCCGCCCCGGACGTCCCGTCCGAGCACGGCGTTCCCACGAGCCTCTACGCGGCCGTCCAGCTCCGGTGCCGCGCCCATGTCGTGGACGACCCGGCGGAGAAGGCCGCACTGCTCAACCGCCAGGTCGACCACTTCCAGCCCCGGGGCGTCTCGGCCCGGGCGGCGGCCGGCGAGGAACCGTACGGCCGGATGCTGGCCGGCATCCGGGCGCTGCGGCTGGAGGTGACGGACGTGCGGGCGAAGTTCAAGTACGCGGGCCGCAAGCAGGCCGAGGTGCGGGAACGGATCGCCGCGGGCCTCGCGTCCCGCGGCGGCCCGGGCGACGCCCGGGCGCGGGAGCACCTCCTGCGCAGGCAGGGGACCTGAGCCCCGGAGCGGGCGCCCCGGGGCTCCCGGTGGCTCACCCGAGCGGCACGGGCTCCTCGGCCGGGCGGGCGGCGCGCGCCTCCGCGACCGCCAGGCCGGTGACCGATCCGAGCATCAGCAGGGTCCCGGCCACCGTCGGCGCGGTGAGGTGCTCCCCGAGCAGCAGGACGGCCAGCGCCGCGGCGCTCACGGGCTCCAGCAGCATGATCACCGAGACGGTGGCGGACCGTACGACTGCCGCGCCCGCGAAGTACAGGCCGTAGGCGAGGGCCGTCGGCACGACGGCGACGTACGCCAGCAGGAGCAGCAGCCGGCCCGGCGCCCCGGTGTGCGGCACCAGCCCTTCCATCAGGGCGAAGGGCAGCAGGCACAGGCTCGTGACGGCGAACGCCCCGACGGTCGTCCGGGAGGAGTCGGCACTCCCGTCGCGGCCCCACCGGCGGGTGAGCAGGGTCATCGCGCTGTACCCGGCCGCCGACAGCAGCGCCAGCAGCACGCCCCAGGGGCGTACGGTCGTGCCGCCGCCGCCCAGGACGAGCACCCCGAGGCCCGTGAGGGCGCCCGCCACGGCGGCGGTGCCGCCGCGGCCGAGCCGTTCGGCGAGGGTCACGCGTGCCCCGAGGGCGATGAGGACGGGCCCGGCACCGAGGGTGACCACGGTGGCCACGGCCAGGCCGGTGGCGGAGACGGCGGCGAAGTAGGCCGTCTGGAAGACGGCGAGCCCGAGCCCGGTGACGCCGGCCCGCGCGATCCTCCGGCCGAGCGGTTCGCGGACGGGCGCCGCTCCGGTGCGGGGCCGCAGCGCCCGGACCGCGAGCAGCACGGCGAGTCCGGCGGCGCAGCGCCAGAAGGAGAGGGCGACGGGCCCCATGTCACTGGCCCGGTAGACCAGGGAGGCCGCCGCGCCCGCGGTGCCCCAGGCGGCACCGGCGACGATCAGGTAGAGGAGGCCTCGCCCCACGGGCAGGCCGGTAGCGGTGTTCGACACGTGTTCTCTCCGCAGCGCGCACGGCACGCCGTCACACGGGAGGGCGGCGGTGCGCGGAAGTTCGGAAGGGACCCCGGTGTGACCAGCGGGGTCAGCGGACTTCGTCTGCGGGCAGCACCGTTCGCGCGGCGGCGAGAAGCGCCGGGCGCGGTGGCCGGAGGGCCCGCCTCAGGCGGCCGGAGGCGGGAGAACGAGTGCGTCGGACGGCATGATCGCCACCTTAGGCGCTGCTCCCGCGCCGGGACAATTCCCTTTCCGGGCCGCCGCTCGCCACCGGCTGCTCCGCCCCCTTCGCGGGCGTGGAGGACTGCGCGATGAACGCGCCCACCAGCACGATCACGCCACCGGCGATCTGGGGCGGCGACAGGTGCTCGCCCAGCAGCACCCAAGCCAGCACGGTGGCGATGACCGCCTCCAGGCAGGCCACCACCCCGGCGACCTGCGGCGAGAGCCGCCGTACGGAGACCACGCCGGTGACGTAGGCGACCACCGTGGCGATCAGGACGATCCACCCCAGCAGCAGGAGCGCGGCGACGGGTGTGCCGTCCATGCGCGCGGTGCCCGTGAGCACCGACCAGTCCATGGTCCAGGGCCGGGCGACCACGGTGAGGACGGCCGCGCCGACCAGCAGCCCGTAGGCGATGACGCCGAGCGGGTCGGGCGCCTCGTCGCCGGCGTCGCTGCCCTGGTCGGACAGGACGAAGTAGCCGACCTGGCAGCAGGCGGCACCGAGGGCGAGCAGCAGGCCCAGGGCGTCGAAACCGAGGCCCGACCACACTTCGACGACGCAGGCGAGTCCGCCGACCGCGAGCACGACCCCGACCGCGGCGGCGCGGGTGACGGGCCGCCGCTGCACGAAGCGCACCCAGCCCAGCACGAGCGCGGGCGCCAGGTACTCGACGAGCAGCGCGACCCCGACGGGGATCCGGGACAGCGCCGCGAAGTAGCAGGCCTGCACGCCGGCCACGGCCAGCAGCCCGAACCCGGCGAGCAGCCCGGGGCGCCGGCGCAGCAGCGCCCGGTGCCGCACGGCGAGCGGCAGCATCACCAGGGCCGCCCCGGCGACCCGCAGCCACACCACGTGGAGCGGGTCCAGGCCCGCCTCGATCAGCGGCTTGGCCGCGACACCGGATCCGCCGAAGGCCACCGCGGACCCGAGCGCGAGGCCGAGCCCCACTCCCCTGCCGCGCCCGCTCGCGCTGCTGTCAGTCGTACGCACCGGCACATGATGACAGGCCCTGACAGGACCGTCACCCCCTATGACACCTGTCTCACAGCGTGGACGGCCGGCACGCCGGCCCGCTCAGCGACCGGTCTCGCACTCCCCCGGGGCGCCCGGCCGGTCGGCGATCAGCGGGCGGACCTCGCGCGGGTCGATCCCGGCCCGCCGGACCACCTCGACCGCGCGTGCCCGCGGATCGGCCAGGATCGCGGCGAGCAGGTCCGTGCCCCGGACCCCTTCACCCCGCGCGGCGGCGCGTTCCAGGGCGTCGTCCATGGACGCGGAGGCGAGCGGCGAGAAGCCCGCCGCCCCCGGCACCGCGGGAACGGCGCCCGAGTCCTCGACCCGGCCCTGCCAGCGCAGCCCGTAGCCGATGCTGCGCTGGACGAGATAGCCGAGCAGCCGCGCGATCCGCGGCCCCTCACTGAAGGCGGCCCGCACGTTGGGGTCGGATTCCAGCAGGGAGTGCAGCAGATGGGCCGTGTCGACCTGCCGGTCCCCGTCCCGGACCGCTCGGCGGCGGGCGCCTGCGACGACCGGCGCCAGGGCGTCATCCAGCCTGGCATCGTTGTCGGCCCGCTGAGGGCCGGGCTCCTGGGACGCCTGCCTGGGGATTCGGGGGTGCACCACTCCACCCCATCAGCCCCGCCCGCCCGGGTCATCCTCGGCGGGAACCATCTGCGCGTCCCACGGGAAGGGGACCGGCCGGCCGAAATCTCCTCCTCGGGGAGGACATCAGGCGGACACCCCTCACCTCCCGGAAGGACGCGGCCGCCTCGCTGCCGAGAGCAAGAGCGGGAGCGGCCCGGCCGGTGCCGGCCCGCCGGCGCACATACGAAGGCGCCCCCGGACCGCTCCGGGGGCGCCTGCCGTCGGCCGGCCCGGACCCGCGCCGGCCGCCGGCCCGGCCTCAGTCCTCGTCGGCGAGGATCAGGTACAGCTTCTTGCGCGCGTCGTTGATGACGCCGAGCGCCTTCTCCCGCTGTTCCTTGCTGCCGGTCTTCCAGACCTGCCCGAACGCCTCCATCAGACCGAACCCGGCCTGGCGGATCTCGCCGAGGGCTTCCCAGTCGACCCCGCGGGAGGCTTCCTCCCAGGGCGCCTCGGGCCCCTCGGCGGCGGCCTCCCGGCCGGCCTCGGTGAGCGAGAACAGCTTCTTGCCGCCCTCGGACTCACTGATGATCAGACCCTCGTCCTCCAGCAGCTGAAGGGTGGGGTAGACCGAGCCGGGACTGGGCTTCCACGCCCCGCCGCTGCGCTCGGCGATCTCCTGGATCATCTCGTAGCCGTGCATCGGCCGGTCCTTCAGCAGGGCCAGGATCGAGGCCCGCACGTCTCCGCGCCGCGCCCTCCCGCGGGGCCCGCCGCGTCCGCGTCCGCCCCAGGGGCCGGGACCGAAGCCCGGGCCGCCGGGCCCGCCCCAGCCGGGGCCTCCCGGGCCGAAGGGACCGAAGGCCGCGCGCAGCCCTTCGAAACCGCCCCGGCCGTGCCGCGGTCCACCGTGTCCGTGCTCGAAACCATGGGTGTGCATCGCCACCACTCCATTCCATCGTTGATCTGTCGCGATGTCTCAACGATATATCGGAACATGTCGAGCGACAAGGCCCTGGCTCAGCGGCGCGCACGGGTCCGCGATCCGCACGAGCGGTCCGCGCGTCGCGCATTGGCCTTGGCCCGCAGTCCCGGCGAGGCCCTAGCGTCGGGGCATGCGGATCCGAATCGTCGACGCCTTCACCGATCGCCCCTTCTCCGGGAACCCCGCCGGAGTGCTCCTGCTGCACGACGCCGACGCCTTCCCGGACGACACCTGGCTGCGGAACGTCGCACTGGAGGTCAACCACGCCGAGACGGCGTTCGCCCACCCGCTCCCGCCGGGCGGGGAAGCGGACTGGGCCCTGCGCTGGTTCACCCCGGCCACCGAGGTGGCCCTGTGCGGGCACGCCACCCTGGCCACGGCCCACGTCCTGCGCACCACCGGCGCCCACGTGGGCCCGGTCCGCTTCGCCACCCGCAGCGGCGTCCTCGTCGCCACGCCCGCCCCGGACGGCTCCGTGACGCTGGACTTCCCGACCGCGCCCCTCACCCCCACCGACCCGCCCGCCGGCCTCGCCGCCGCCCTGGGCACCGAACCGCTCACGGTCCTCGACACCGGCCCGAACGTCGGCGACCTGCTGGTCGAGGTCGCCGACGAGAAGACGGTCCACGGCCTCAGCCCCGACCGGCCGGCCCTCGCCGCCCGCTCCGAGCGCGGCGTCATCGCCACGGCACGCGCCGAGGACCCGTCCCGGGGCTACGACTTCGTCTCGCGCTGCTTCTTCCCGAACGTCGGCATCGACGAGGACCCGGTGACGGGAAGCGCCCACACCGCGCTGGCCCCGTTCTGGTCCGCGCGGCTCGGCCGCCCCGCCCTCACGGGCCTGCAGGCCTCGCCCCGCTCAGGGCGCGTCCGGACGGAACTGCGCGGTGACCGCACCCTGCTCACCGGCAGCTCGGTCACGGTCGTCGACGGCGAGCTGCTGGGCTGAGACAGCGCGGGGGCGTACGGCCGTGCCGTAGGCCCCTGCCCCGCCCGCCGGTCACGCCGTCGGCAGCCAGCCCACCTTGCCCGCCAGCAGCCCGTACCCGACGAACGCCCCGATGTCGAGCAGCGAGTGGGCCACCACCAGAGGCCCGACCCGGCCCCAGCGGCGGTACAGGTGGACGAAGAGGACGCCCATGACCATGTTCCCGACGAAGCCGCCGATGCCCTGGTACAGGTGGTACGAACCGCGCAGCACCGAACTGCCCACCAGCGCGGCCGTGGGCGTCCAGCCCAGCTGGCCCAGGCGGCGCAGCAGGTAACCGACGACGATCACTTCCTCCAGCACGGCGTTCTGGATCGCCGAGAGGATCAGGACCGGGTACTTCCACCACACGTCGGGCAGCGCCTCGGGGACGACGGTGAGGTTGAAGCCGAAGCCGCGGGCCGCCAGGTAGAAGGCGATGCCGGTGCTGCCGACGACCGCGGCGATCGCCGCCCCGCGCCCGAGGTCGGGCCACGGGCGGGTGCGGTCGAACCCGAGGGTGCGCAGGCTCGCGCCCTCGCGCAGCAGGAAGTGCGCGACGAGCGCGACGGGCACCAGCGCCGTGGTGATCCCGAACAGCTGCCAGGCCAGGTCGAGCCAGGGACGGCCGGGCGCGGCCGAGGCGTTCATGGTGGCCGCCTGGTCCTTGAGCCCTCCCGGCCTGGTGACCGACCCGACGAAACTGATCAGCGCGGAGACCGCGCTCGCGCCGAGCGACAGCGCGAGGACGAGCAGTGTCTCGCTGCGCAGCATCCGCCGCGAGAGTCCCTGCCGGGGTAGGGAATCGCCCACCGGGCTCGCCTCCGCCTGCACACCCGCCTCCACTTCACCGACCTGTCGGATCAGTATGGCGGCTGCGGGGTGCGGCGCGGCGGTCGCCCTCAGCCCAGCGACACGGGTGCGGGCAGCCCCACGGGCCAGCTGTGCACCGGGTCGCCCTTGTACATCAGCTCGCGGTAGCGACGGGTGGTGGCGGCCAGGGCCTCCTCCCGGCCGAGGCCCGCGTCCAGGGCGTGGTGGAAGGTCGCGGCCTGCCAGGTCGCGCCGTTCGCCCGGCGCCGGCAGCGCTCCTCGATCACGCCCAGGTACAGGTCGCGGTCGGCCGGTTCGACGCCCCAGGCGTCCAGGCCCGCCTCGGCGAGCGGGAGCAGTTCGTCGCGGATCAGGCTCACCGCGTCGACCTGCGTGGTGCCGCCGTGACGGCCGCGCCGGGGCCAGGTGAAGCGGGCGTCGATGCCGTCCTTGCAGGCGGCGTCGAAGTTGGCGGCGGCCGCCTCGAACGTCAGCCGGGTCCACACCGGCCGGCTCTCCTCGGCGAGGGCCCGGACGACGCCGTAGTAGAACGCCGCGTTGGCGACGATGTCCACGACGGTCGGCCCGGCGGGCAGCACGCGGTTCTCCACCCGCAGATGCGGCACGCCGTCGGCGACCTCGTACACGGGGCGGTTCCAGCGGTAGATCGTGCCGTTGTGCAGCACGAGTTCGGCGAGCGAGGGGGCGCCGCCCCGGTCGAGCACCTCCAGCGGGTCCTCGTCGTCGCAGATCGGCAGCAGCGCCGGGTAGTAGCGCAGGTTCTCCTCGAAGAGGTCGTACGCGGAGGAGATCCAGCGCTCGCCGAACCAGGTGCGCGGGCGGACGCCCTGGGCCTGGAGCTCGGGCGGGCGGGTGTCGGTGGACTGGGTGAACAGCGGGGGCCGCGACTCGCGCCACAGCTCCCGGCCGAACAGGAAGGGCGAGTTGGCGCCGACGGCGATCTGCGCGGCGGCGACCGCCTGGGCCGCGTTCCACACGTCGGCGAACCGGGCCGGGGTCACCTGCAGGTGCAGCTGCACGGAGGTGCAGGCGGCCTCGGGCGCGATCGACTTGGAGGTGCACCGCAGATGCTCCACGCCCTCGATGTCGAGGGTGAACTCCTCGCCGCGGGCGGCCACGATCTGGTCGTTGAGGAGGGTGTAGCGATCGACGTCGGAGAGGTTCGACGAGACCAGGTCGTCACGGTCGAGCGTCGGCAGAATGCCGATCATCACGATCCCCGCGTCGACCTCGGCCGCTTTCCGGTCCGCATATGCCAGTGACGTACGGAGTTCCTCCGCGAGCCGGTCGAATACCCGGCCGTCGATACGGTGCGGAGGGATGTTGACTTCCAGGTTGAACATGGCGAGCTCGGTTTGGAAGTCACGGCTCGCGATGCGTTCGAGGACTTGCTTGTTCAACATTTTCGGCATGCCGTCGGCACCCGCCAGATTCAGTTCGATCTCCAGCCCCATGAGGTTCTTGGGACGGTCGAACCGCTTCTCCGCCAGGAGTCGCTCCAGGCTGGTCAGACACTGACGCAGCTTGTCGCGGTAGCGCTGGCGATCGGACAGGTCGAACCGGCCTGCCACGACCTTCTCCCCCATTGAAGCGTCCCTCCTCGGATGATGTGCGGGCCGAGATCCGGCCGCCGGGGTCCCGGTCAGGTGGAGGATGCCCAGCGAAAGCGATCGATAACGTCCCGGGCGGACCCGGTGACCGCTACGCTGGTCACATGTGACCGGTGGCACATTCACCCGGCATGACGTGCACGACGGCATTCGGCTCCGGCGAACTCGTGAAAAACGCCGACGAGAATGGGCCGACCGCTGCGCGGGCATGTTCCGAGGTCACCGCCGTGCACCCCCGTGTGAAATCGGGATTAATCTCGCGTATCGCCGACCGAAAGTACCCTTGTTCTACTCACCGGAAACGGCTAGGCGAAACACAGCCTGAACCCGTGTCGTATAAACTTCGCGAACAAGGCAGAAGGTTGGCGCCCACGGTCGATGGGTTCTGCCGTCGAGGCGACGTTCGACGGACCCCACCCCCCTCTCTTCGTTTCTCCTGACCCCGGCCCTGCCCTTCTGACCTTTCGTGAGCTGACAGCGCCGTCCGCCCCCGCCCTCGCGCCACCGTGCCTTTGAATGAGAGGCGACCCACCATGCCGCTGCATGTCCCGCCGGCTCCCGCGCCCGCACTGCGTTCCGTCCTGGCTGCGCTCTCCTCGCCCACCGCGGTCCGAGAAGCGCGAACTCCCTCCCTGCTCCGCAGCCAGGTGCCCGGCACACCCGAGCTCCCGCTGCCCGTGCACGTGCTGGACCGGGTCACCGCCGAGGGCGTGTCCGCGACCAGGCTGGCCGGGTGGCGGTTCCTGATCCGCTGCGGCGAGCACGCCGTGGCCGCGGCGGACACCATGCTGACGCCGGACGGCTGGACCTTCTCGCACTTCTTCGAGGGCCCCTACATCACCTCCACCGAGCTCGCCCTGCGCCAGGCCGAGGTGCTGCCGCACCCCTACCAGCCCCGCCTGCTGTCGGTACCCGGCCTGTACATGCTCACGCTGTGGCTGCACGAGGACTGCGCGGCGGACGGTGCCGACGGCCACCCGGCGGCCACCGACCTCCTCGTCCCCCTGGCCCCCGCGCCTCCCGGCATCGCGGCCCACCGCCCGCACCGCGTCGACGAACTCCTCCCGGTGCTGACCCACCGGGCCACGCCGACCCGCCTGCTCGGCTCGCCCGCCTGAGGATCGCCGCGGACCGACCCTCCCGTACCCCGTCGCCGGAGTTCCGGCGGCGGGGTACGGCCGTCCCCCCCACCCCTCGACCGCCGCGGGCGCGCTCCGACGAGCGGACCGAGGCTCGTACGAGCCGCTCGGCGTCGGCGGCCCGACCGGACTAGCCCCTTCAGGCCACGCCGAACCACCCGAAGGGACAGCCCAGTTGGGATGAACCGTCCGCGCGGGTGATGCGTCTGGAAGCTGTGAGAGGCGGTGCTGCGAAATCCCTGCGGATCGACGCCCGTGGGGCAACACTGGGTTCCGACGAACAAACCGACGGGGGGCGGCCATGGACGACATCTCCAGCCGCGGAACAGAAGCGACGGCCGAGCCTGTCGACTCGGTCACCACGTCCATCACGACAGAGCGAAAGATCCCACCCATGTGCCAGCACCAGACACCGTGCCCGTCAGCCGACTCCGCCGACCGGGAATCCGCCCGCCTCGTGGCGCACCACCCGGAGCAGGGATGGAGCCTGCTGTGCAACGGCGTGGTGCTCTTCGAGGACACCGGTGAACTGCTGCCGGACGGCCGGGTCATCGCCCCGCACCGCCCCATGGCGGGCAGCCAGGTGGTGACGGCCGCCTGAGGGCCGCCGGGCGGGGCTGCGCCCCGCCCGGAGACGAGGGGCCGGTGCGCGGAACGTCCCACGCACCGGCCCGACGCGTGTCCGGCCCTCGTCACCGCCCGTCACCACCCGCGACGCGGCGTCTGCGGCGCCTGCCGCAGTGCGGGCGTCAGCCCTTGGTGGCGCCGGCGGTCAGGCCGCCGACGAGCTGGCGCTCGGCGACGGAGTAGAAGGCGAGCGCGGGGAGCATGGCCAGCACCAGGTAGGCGAAGACCTTGGCGTACTCAGCCGAGTACTGGCCCTGGAACTGCTGGACGCCGATGGGCAGTGTCCACCACGTCGACTCGGTGAACACCAGCAGCGGCAGGAAGAAGTTGTTCCAGCTGGTCACGACGGCCAGGACGGAGACCGTGCCGAGTGCGGGCCGGGCCATGGGCAGCAGCACCCGCCAGAAGAAGCCGAAGGAGCTGCACCCGTCGAGCGTGGCGGCCTCCTCCAGTTCCCCGGGGATCTGCCGGAAGAAGCCCCGCAGGATGATGATCGTCATCGGCAGCCCGAAGGCCGCCTGCGGGAGGATCACGCCGAGCGGGTTGTCCAGCAGGCCCAGGGAGCGCAGCAGCAGGAACAGCGGCAGGGCCGCCACCGCGAACGGGAACATCAACCCCATCGTGAACAGCGTGAACAGCGCCTCCCGGCCGCGGAAGGCGAACCGCGCGAAGGAGAAGGCCGACAGCGCGGACACGGCCACGACCAGCACGGTCGTGCCCACCGCGATCAGGGTGCTGTTGCCGATCAGCCGCCAGAAGTCCCCCGAGCCGAGGATCTGGGTGTAGTTGGAGGCCACCCAGGACTCGGGCAGGCCGACCGGGTTGCGGGACAGCTCGTCCGTGGTCTTGAACCCGGACAGTCCGGCGTAGAGCAGGGGGACGACCATCACCGCGCCGACGACGACCAGGACGAGGTGCAGCGGGAGGGTGCGGCCCTTGCGGACCGCCTGACGCCTGGTCACTTTCCGTCACCTCGCATGGTCGTGGTGGCCCCTTCCAGGTCGCGCCGGAGCACGAACCGCTGGTAGGCGAGGGCGAAGACGAGACTGATGGCGAACATGGCCACGCTGATCGCGCTGGCGTAGCCGACCTGGTAGCGCTTGAAGCCGTACTGGAACATCGTCACGGCCATGGTCTCGGAGTGGTGGTCGGGTCCGCCCGCGGTGGTGACCCACACCAGGTCGAACAGCTGGATGGAGCCGATGACCGCCAGGAACACGCTGATGCGCAGGGTGGGTGCGAGCAGCGGCAGGGTGACGTTGCGGAAGCGCTGCCAGGGGCCGGCCCCGTCGATGAGCGCCGCCTCGGTCAGCTCCCGGGGGACGGCCTGCAGTCCGGCCAGGCAGAGCATCATGTGGAAGCCGAAGTACTTCCACGTCATGACCAGGAAGAGGGTCGCCATCACGGTGGACTGGTCGGCGAACCACTGCCCGCCCAGCCCGTCCAGCCCGATCCGCCCGAGGACCTGGTCGGCGAAGCCGTCGTCCGGGGCGAAGATCATGCCGAAGAGGATGCCGGTGATCGCCTCGGACAGGACGTACGGGGCGAAGAACAGCATCCGGTAGACCGCCCGGCCGCGCATGCGCTGGTTGAGCAGGACGGCCATGGCCAGGGCGAACGGCAGCTGGACCACGAGCGTCAGCACCACCAGGACGAGGCAGCGCCACAGGTCGCCGAGGAAGACGTCGTCCTGGAAGAGCCGGGTGAAGTTCTCCCCGCCGACGTGGTCGGTGGGCATGCCGAAGCCGCCCCAGCGGAAGAACGCGGCGTACAGGGCGAAGAGCATCGGCAGCAGCACGAGCCCGAGGAACAGCACCAGGGCGGGCAGCTGGAAGCCCGTGGCGGTGAGCCAGTGCAGGGTGCGGCGCCGGGCCCGGCTCCGGGTCCGCGGCGCGGGCGGGGGCGGGGCGCCGAGGCCGGGGCCGGTCCGCTCGTCCGGCAGGAACGTGGAGGTCATCGCCGGCTACTGCTCTTCCTTCGCGGTCCTGGTGATGGACTGGGCGACCTGGCCGGGCGACTTGGAGCCGGCGATGAGGGCGGCGACGCTGTCGTTGACCTCCTGGCCGACGGCGGGCGCGTAGGCCTGGTCGAGGTAGAGCTGGAAGCCGGTGGCCGCCTTGAGCTGCGCCTGTACGGCCTTGATGTTGGGGTCGGCGATGGCCTTCTCGGCGGCCGGGACGACGGGCAGCACACCGGTCTTCTCGACCAGTTCGAGGTCGGTGGCCTCGGAGGCGAAGAACTCCAGGAAGTCGACGGCCTCCTGCGGGGCGCCCCGGCGCAGGGCGTGTCCGCCGCCCCCGCCGAACACCTCGGTGATGGAGCCCTTGCCGCCGTCGACCGCGGGGAACGGGAAGAAGCCGAGGTCCTTGCCGAGGCCCTTGCCCGCGTCGGCCTGCACGGTGGGCGCCCACTGGCCCATCAGCTCCATGGCCGCCTTGCCGTTGCCGACCGTGGCGGCCTGTCCGGTGGGCGTGGAGTAGGCGGCGCCGAGGAACCCCCTCTGGAACGGCTGGAGTCCGACGAGCTCGTCCAGGTGCTCGCCCGCCTCGACGAACGGGGTACCGGTGAAGTCCTTGGCCTCGTAGGCCTTCTGCAGTGCGTCGGCGCCGGCGGTGCGCATCGCCAGGTAGGCCCAGTAGTACATGCCGGGCCACTTCTCCTTGCCGGCCAGCGCCAGGGGCGTGATCTTCGCGTCCTTCAGCTTGCGCACGGCGTCGAGGAAGGCGTCCCAGGTGGTGGGGGGCTGATCGATGCCGGCCTCGGCGAAGTGGGCCTTGTTGTACCAGAAGCCGATCATGCCGATGTCGAACGGGATGCCGTAGACCTTGTCGTCGATCAGGTACGGCTCCTTGGCGACCGGGAGGAGGCCCTCGCTCCACGGCTTGGTGCGGTCCGTGAGGTCCTCGACGAGCCCGGCGTCGACCTGCTGCTTCAGCACGCCGCCGCCCCAGGTGTGGAAGATGTCGGGCAGCTTCCCGGACGCCGTCAGGGCCGTCATCTTCGACTTGTAGGCGTCGTTCTCGAGCTGGACGATCTTGATTTTGACCTTGGGGTTCTGTGCCTCGTACTTCCTGGCGAGCGCGGCCCAGACGCTCTTGGCGGGCTGGGTGGTGGAGATGTTCCACCACTCGATGGTGGTCGTCCCGGACGCCCCTCCGTCCGAGTCCCCGCCGCACGCGGTCAGTGCCGTCGCTCCCAGCCCGGCCGCGGCGGAGGCCGCCAGGAAGCCGCGGCGGGACAGTGCCGGGTCGCCCATCATGAGCTCCTCGAAAGTTTCGATTGAGTTCCAGAAAGCTGCGTTGATGCCGCACCCTAGAGACAGCGGCCAAACGGTGACAACCCCTCGTACGCGGTGAATCTTCAGACGGCGCACGGACGTTGGGGTGCACGAAACATTCGAGTCGGGAGCCGAACGTTACGGCGGCTCCCTGGTGGGCGGCCGCGCAGCGTCACCGAGCGCGCCGCCCGGGGCGCACTAATGTGACGGCCATGCAGTCGTACACGATCGGCCAGGCAGCACGGCTGCTCGGCGTGAGCCCGGACACCGCCCGGCGCTGGGCGGACGCGGGCCGCATCACCACTCACCGGGACGAGACGGGCCGGCGGCTCGTCGACGGCCGGGACCTGGCCGCCTTCTCGGTCGAACTCGCCAGGTCCGCCACCCCCGAGGACGACGGCGCCCCCTACACCTCGGCCCGCAACGCCTTTCCCGGCATCGTCACCGCCATCAAGCTCGGCGACGTCGCCGCACAGGTGGACATCCAGGCCGGCCCGCACCGGCTGGTCTCCCTGCTCACCCGGGAGGCCGTGGAGGAACTCGGCCTGGAGGTCGGCATGGAGGCCACGGCCCGTGTGAAGTCGACGAACGTGCACATCGACAGGACGTGAACCCCTCCCGTCCCGACCCCGCCCCTCCTCCTGCCGCACATACACACCTACAGGCCTCGTTCGCCTGGCTCATGCGATGCGACGAGAGACGTCCGCCTCGCAGATGCGTCAGTATGATCGGCGTATCGGAAGGGCCCGCGGGCTCTTCCCCGGCGGACAGAGGGAGTGGCCCCGAGATGACGAGTTCCGTGCACCGCGCCCGCCGCAGGCTCCGGGTCGCAGGCGGGGCCGTGGCGGCGCTGCTGGCTCTGAGCGCCTGCTCCTCCGGGGACCCGGCTCCGGACAAGGGCTCCTCCTCCGAACTGTCGGGCACGGTCACCGTGTTCGCCGCCGCCTCCCTCCAGGAGAGCTTCGAGAAGCTCGGCGCGGCGTTCGAGAAGCAGCACCCGGGCACCGAGATCACCTTCAGCTTCGGCGGCAGCGACAGCCTCGCCGCCGGCATCAACAGCGGCGCCCCGGCCGACGTCTTCGCGGCCGCCAGCCCCACGACCATGGCGCTCGTGACGGACCGGAAGGCGGCGGCGGGAACCCCCGCGGTCTTCGTCCGCAACCGGCTGCAGATCGCCACCCTGCCCGGCAACCCCGACGGGATCACCTCCCTGAAGGATCTCGCCGAGCCCGGCCTCAAGGTCGTCCTGTGCGATGAGGCGGTCCCGTGCGGTGCGGCGGCCCGGAAGGCCCTGAAGGCGGCCGGCCTGGAGGTCACGCCCGTCTCCTACGAACAGGACGTCAAGAGCGCCCTGACGAAGGTCGAGCTGAAGGAGGCCGACGCGGCCGTCGTCTACCGCACCGATGTGCGCGCGGCAGGTGACAAGGTGGACGGCGTGGACTTCCCGGAGTCGGCCGACGCCGTCAACGACTACCCGATCGCCCTCCTCGAGCAGGCCCGCAACCCCGAGACCGCGAAGGCCTTCATCGCCCTGGTGCGCTCCGCCGAAGGCCGGAAGGTGCTCTCCGGGGCCGGGTTCCTCAAGCCGTGACCGACACGCGGAAGAGCCGTCCGCACCGCGACCGTCCGCACCGCGACCGTCCGCGCCGCGGGAGCCCGCGCGGCCGGAGCCGGACGGTGCCGGTTCCCCTGCTCGCCCCCGCCGTGATCGGGCTGGCCTTCCTGCTCCTGCCGCTGATCGCCCTGCTGGTCAGGGCGCCCTGGCGCAGCCTGCCCGAGCAGCTGACCAGCCCGGAGGTCTGGGAGGCGCTCCGCCTCTCCCTGGTGTGCGCCACGGCTGCGACGGGCCTGAGCCTCGTCCTCGGCGTGCCCCTGGCCTGGCTGCTGGCCCGCGCGAGCTTCCCCGGCCGGGGCTTCGTACGGGCGCTGGTCACCCTGCCGCTGGTGCTGCCGCCGGTGGTGGGCGGTGTGGCCCTGCTGCTCGCCTTCGGGCGCAACGGCGTGGTGGGCCAGTGGCTGGACTCCTGGTTCGGCATCACCCTGCCCTTCACCACGGCGGGTGTCGTCCTCGCCGAGACCTTCGTGGCGATGCCGTTCCTCGTCATCAGCGTGGAGGGCACCCTGCGGGCCGCCGACCCCCGCTACGAGGAGGCCGCCGCCACGCTGGGCGCCTCCCGGTTCACCGCGTTCCGCCGGGTCACCCTGCCGCTGATCGCGCCGGGCATCGCGGCCGGCGCCGTCCTGGCCTGGGCCCGGGCCCTGGGGGAGTTCGGCGCGACCATCACCTTCGCGGGCAACTTCCCGGGCCGTACGCAGACCATGCCGCTCGCCGTCTACCTGGCCCTGCAGAACGACCCGGCCGCGGCGATCGCCCTCAGCCTGGTGCTGCTGGCGGTGTCCATCGCGGTGCTGGCGGCCCTGCGCGACCGGTGGATGACGGCATCATGACGGCACGGACGCGCACCGGGACGCGAGCCGGTCACGCGGGACACCGCCCGCTGCCCCACGCAGGCCCCTCCGAGCTCTGGACGACTCCCCGATGACCCACCCCGACGACGGCAGGCAGGGGGGCACGCTCCTCCAGGGCCTCGACGCCCGTCTCCTGGTCGAGCGCGGCACGTTCCGGCTCGACGTCACGCTGACCGCCGCCCCGGGCGACGTCGTGGCCCTGCTCGGCCCGAACGGCGCCGGCAAGACCACCGCACTGCGCGCCCTCGCCGGGCTCGTCCCCCTCACCTCCGGTCATCTGCGCCTGGACGGCACGACCCTGGACAGCCTGCCCCCCGAGGCCCGTCCGGTGGGTGTCGTCTTCCAGGACTACCTGCTGTTCCCCCATCTGACCGCCCTGGACAACGTCGCCTTCGGCCCGCGCTGCCGGGGCGCCGGCAAGGCCGAGGCACGGGCCCGGGCCGCCGAGTGGCTGGACCGCATGGGCCTGGCCGACCACGCCGGCGCCAAGCCCCGCCGCCTCTCCGGCGGCCAGGCCCAGCGCGTCGCCCTGGCCCGGGCCCTGGCGACGGAACCCCGGCTGCTGCTCCTGGACGAGCCCCTGGCTGCCCTCGACGCCCGCACACGGCTCGAGGTGCGCGCCCAGCTGCGCCGGCACCTCGCCGCGTTCGAGGCGGTGGCCGTGCTGGTCACCCACGATCCGCTGGACGCCATGGTGCTGGCCGACCGCCTGGTCGTCGTCGAGCACGGCGCGGTCGTCCAGGAGGGCACGCCCGCCGACATCGCCCGCCATCCCCGTACCGACTACATCGCCCGGCTGGTCGGCCTCAACCTCTACCGGGGACGGGCCGAGGGGCACACCGTGCGGCTCGGCACGGGCCCGGCCATCACCACCACCGAGGAACTGTCCGGCCCGGTCTTCGTGGCGTTCCCGCCGAGCGCGGTGACGCTGTACCGCGAGCGTCCGGCCGGCTCCAGCGCCCGCAACCTGTGGCGCTGCGAGGTCGCCGGGCTGGAGACGCACGGCGACCAGATCCGCGCCGACCTCACCGGCGAACTGCCCCTCACCGCCGACCTGACCACGGTCGCGGCCGCGGAACTCGATCTGCGCCCCGGGGCACCGGTGTGGGCGGCGGTCAAGGCGGCCCAGACACACGCGTACCCGGCATGAGGCCCCGCCGGCTCGGTCCCGGCGCCCCCTCGCGTCCGGCTCCCCGGCCACGCCGGCCGAGGTTCCCGGACGGCTGGGCGGCCCGCACGACAGGAGGGGCCCCGCACCTGCGGAGCCCCTCCCTGTGACCGGTGCGGCCGGTCGGCCGGATCAGTCCTCGTACGCGTCCAGCGGCGGGCACGAGCAGACCAGGTTGCGGTCGCCGTAGGCCTGGTCGATGCGGCGGACCGGCGGCCAGTACTTGTCCGCGGTCGACACACCGCCCGGGAAGACGGCCTCCTCACGGCTGTAGGCGTGCTCCCACTCGCCGGCGAGCGCGCCCGCGGTGTGCGGAGCGCCGCGCAGCGGGTTGTCCTCCGCGGGCCACTCGCCGGAGCCGACCTTCTCGATCTCCGCGCGGATGGCGATCATCGCCTCGCAGAACCGGTCCAGCTCGGCCAGGTCCTCCGACTCGGTGGGCTCGATCATCAGGGTGCCGGCCACCGGGAACGACATCGTCGGCGCGTGGAAGCCGTAGTCGATCAGCCGCTTCGCCACGTCGTCGACGCTCACACCCGTCGCCTTGGTCAGCGGGCGCAGGTCGATGATGCACTCGTGGGCGACGAGGCCGCCCGGGCCGGTGTAGAGGACCGGGTAGTGCGGCTCCAGCCGCTTGGCGATGTAGTTGGCGCTGAGCACGGCCACCTGGGTGGCCCGCTTCAGCCCCTCACCGCCCATCAGCCGGACGTACGCCCACGAGATGGGCAGGATGCCGGCCGAGCCCCAGGGCGCCGCCGAGATGGGACCGACGCCCGTCTCGGGCCCGGCCTCGGGCTGCAGCGGGTGGTTGGGCAGGTACGGCGCCAGGTGCTCGCGCACCGCCACCGGGCCCACGCCGGGACCGCCGCCGCCGTGCGGGATGCAGAACGTCTTGTGCAGGTTCAGGTGCGACACGTCGCCGCCGAAGTGGCCGGGCTTGGCGAGGCCGACGAGCGCGTTGAGGTTGGCGCCGTCGACGTAGACCTGGCCGCCCGCCTCGTGCACCTGCGCGCAGATGTCGGCGACGTGCTCCTCGAACACCCCGTGGGTCGACGGGTAGGTGATCATCAGCACGGCCAGCTCGTCGCGGTACTGCTCGATCTTCGCCCGCAGGTCCTCGACGTCGATCTCGCCGTCCTCGGCGGTCTTCACGACGACGACCTTCATGCCGGCCATCACGGCGCTGGCCGCGTTGGTGCCGTGCGCGGACGACGGGATCAGGCAGACGGTGCGCTGCTCGTCGCCGTTGGCCCGGTGGTACCCGCGCACGGCGAGCAGACCGGCCAGTTCGCCCTGGGAGCCGGCGTTGGGCTGCAGGGAGACCTTGTCGTAGCCGGTGACCTCGGCGAGGCGGTCCTCCAGCTCGTGGATCAGGGTGAGGTAGCCCGCGGCCTGCTCGGCGGGCGCGAAGGGGTGCAGCTGCCCGAACTCGGGCCAGGTGACCGGCTCCATCTCCGTGGTGGCGTTGAGCTTCATGGTGCAGGAGCCCAGCGGGATCATGCCGCGGTCGAGCGCGTAGTCCCGGTCGGCGAGCTTGCGCAGGTAGCGCAGCATGGCCGTCTCGGAGCGGTGCTGGTGGAAGACCGGGTGGGTCAGGTAGTCGTCGGTGCGCAGCACGGCGGCCGGGAGGACCTCGTCCGCGGCGGCGTCCAAGGCCTCCACACCGCCCTCGACGCCGAAGGCCGCCCACACGGCACGCAGCTGGGCGCGGGTGGTGGTCTCGTCGCAGGCGATGGAGACGTGGTCGGCGTCGACCAGGCGCAGGTTGACCCCGTTGTCCCGGGCGGCGGCCACGACCTCGGCGGCCCGGCCCTCGACCCGCACGGTCACGGTGTCGAACCAGGAGCCGTGCACGACCTCGACCCCGCCGTTCGCGAGCCCGGCGGCGAGGACGGTGGCGTACCGGTGGGTGCGCCGCGCGATGCCCTTGAGGCCCTCGGGCCCGTGGTAGACGGCGTACATGCCGGCCATGACGGCGAGCAGCACCTGCGCGGTGCAGATGTTGCTGGTGGCCTTCTCCCGGCGGATGTGCTGCTCGCGGGTCTGCAGCGCCAGGCGGTAGGCCCTGTTCCCGTCGGCGTCGACGGACACCCCGACGAGCCGCCCGGGCAGGCTGCGCGCCATCTTGTCCTGGACGGCCATGTAACCGGCGTGCGGACCGCCGAAGCCCATGGGCACGCCGAAGCGCTGGGTCGTGCCGACGGCGATGTCCGCGCCGAGCTCGCCGGGCGACTTCAGCAGGGTCAGCGCGAGCAGGTCGGCGGCGACGGTGACGAGTGCCCCGAGCCCGTGCGCCTGGTCGATGACCGGCTTGATGTCCCGCACGGCACCGGAGGCACCCGGGTACTGGATCAGCACGCCGTTGATCTCGCGCTCGGCGATCTCGGCGGGGATGCCCTCGCTGAGGTCGGCGACGACGACCTCGACCCCGGTCGGTTCGGCCCGGGTCTGTATGACGGCGATCGTCTGCGGCAGCGCGTCCGCGTCGACGAGGAACAGGCCCTTCTTGTTCTTGCCCAGCCGGCGCGACAGCGCCATGGCCTCGGCGGCCGCGGTGCCCTCGTCGAGCAGCGAGGCGCCGGAGGTCGGCAGTCCGGTGAGGTCGGCGACCATGGTCTGGAAGTTCAGCAGCGCCTCGAGCCGGCCCTGCGAGATCTCCGGCTGGTACGGCGTGTAGGCCGTGTACCAGGACGGGTTCTCCATGACGTTGCGCAGCACGACCGGCGGCGTGTGGGTGCCGTAGTAGCCCAGGCCGATCATGGAACCGAGGACCTGGTTGCGGTCGGCGAGGGAGCGCAGCTCGGCGATCACCTCGGCCTCGCTGCGGGCGCCCGGCAGGTCCAGCGCCTCGGCGCTCTTGATCACGGCCGGGACCGCGGCGGCCGTCAGCTCGTCCAGCGAGCCGTAGCCGACGTGGGCCAGCATCTTGGCGCGGGCCTCGTGGTCGGGCCCGATGTGGCGCTGCTCGAAGGGGACTGCCTCTTCGAGCTCGGAGAGCGGAATGCGGTGGGCGGTCATTGCGGAGGCCTCCTGGTCTGACACGACCTGCGAGGGGCACCACGGCGCGGGTACCCGGACGGCCTCCCCCTCTGTCATCTCAACCTGAGAGCTTCACCGGATCGCCCGAAGACGTCCGGCTTTCACCGTCGGTGAGAGCGGAAGCCGTCGACACCCGCCCTGCTTTCCAGAGTGACCTCGTCCGTGCGGTACGTGTGCCTGAGAGATTCCGGGGAGGATTTGCTCCTTCGGCGCCTCCGGTGGTGTCTGGAGGACTCTCCCGCACGGGGTCAGCAGCCGCTGTCAGCGTACCAGCGAGGTCGCCGCACGAGCCTTCGAGTGGCCGCATCCCCGCTTGTACCGTTTTGTTAGGTCTACAGGTGACTTGCGACCATGTGGAGGGCCCGTGCGTACCGACATCGATCCGCGCAGTCTGATCGGCCGCAAGGCGTTCGACCGCAACGGCACCAGGATCGGCACCATCGACGAGGTCTACCTCGACGACGCCACCGGCGAGCCGGAGTGGGCCGCCATACGCACCGGTCTGTTCAGCAGGGACGCGTTCGTCCCGCTCGAGCCGAGCGAGCTGATCGAGGGCGCGCTGCACGTCCCCTTCGAACGCGCCCTCATCAAGGACGCCCCCGACTTCGGAGTGGGCCGCCACCTCTCCCCCGAGCAGGAGCTCCAGCTCTACCACCACTACGGCCTGGACGTCGCCGCCCCGCCCCCGCTCCAGGACCACGACTTCGGCAAACTGGCGGGCTCGGACGAGACGAAGGCGTAGGCCTGCGCGCGGACACGGACACGGCTGCGCCGCACGGACGGCTGAGGACGATCACCCCTGCTACGCCGGCGCCGTCCCGGCCGGCCGATCCTCCGCCCCGGCGATCACACTGGCCTCGCCGACGCCCACGCCCTCTCTCTCGCGCCCGTCCGCGGTCTCCGCTTCCGCAACCCGCCGCTCCTCGCTCCCGCTCTCCGCGGGCACCGGTGAGGCCGCCTCGCCCCCGGGTCTGCCTAACACCAGCGGCAGCGGATCCGCCGGCTCCAGCAAGGGGTCGTCGATCCGGAAGGTCCGCACCCGCCCCGGCAAGGAGGCGGGCGTCTCGAACCGTACGGTGACCCGGCCCAGGCCGCTGCCCTGCACCCACCCGTGCCCGAACTCGGCGTGCCGCACGTCGTGCCCGGCGGGCCAGCGCCGCTCGGCGAGCGACGGCGGCTGTTCCTCGGCCGGCACCGCGGCCCGCTCCTCGGCGGGTCCTTCCGTCTCGGTCCGCTCCCCCGCCGCCTGCGCGAACAGGTCCTCCTGCGTGTAGTCGGCGAGACCGGTGACACCGACACCGAGCAGCCGCACCCCACCCGTCGTGTCCACGGAGTCGAGCAGCCGGCCCGCCGCCTCCCGGATCACCGCGGGATCGTCCGTGGGCCCGCGCAGCGTCTCGGAGCGGGTGAGGGTGGAGAAGTCGTAACGCCGCACCTTCAGCACGATGGTCCGCCCGGACAGCCCCGCTCCGCGCAGCCTGCGCACGCACCGCTCGGCGAGCCGCTGCACCTCCAGACCCACCCGGGTCCGGTCGTGGATGTCCACGTCGTAGGTGTCCTCGACCGACACCGACTTGGCCTCCCGCTCGGCGACCACGGGCCGGTCGTCCCGGGCGAGCGCCATGGCGTACAGACCGTGCCCGTGGGCCTTGCCCAGCAGCCGGACCAGCTCGTCCTCACCCGCCTCGACGATCTCCTCGACCGTGGTGATCCCGGCCCGCCGCAGGTGGTCGCCCGTCGCGGGCCCCACCCCCGGCAGGGTCCGCACGGACATCGGCCCGAGCATCGCCCGCTCGGTGCCCGGCTCGATCACCACCAGACCGTCCGGCTTGGCCTGCTCGGAGGCGATCTTCGCGAGCATCTTGGAGGCCGCCAGCCCGACCGATCCGGTGAGGCCCGTGGCGGCGCGGATGTCCGCCCGCAGCTGCGTGCCCACCAGCCGCGCCGAGCGCTCGTCCCAGGCCCTTCCTCCGGCCTCCAGGTCGACGAACGCCTCGTCCAGGCTCAAGGGCTCCACGAGCGGCGACAGGGCCCGCAGCAGCTCCATCACGCGCTCGCTGATGGAGCGGTAGAGGGCGAAGCGCGGCACGAGGTAGGCGGCGTGCGGTGCCAGTCGGCGGGCCTGCCCCATCGGCATCGCCGAGTGCACGCCGAAGACCCGGGCCTCGTAGGACGCGGTCGCGACCACACCCCGCGGCCCGAGACCGCCCACGACCACGGCCTTGCCGCGCAGACTCGGCTTGGAGGCCTGCTCCACCGAGGCGAAGAAGGCATCCATGTCGAGATGCAGGATCGTGGGCGCGGTTCTCACATCTCCGATGCTGCCCCACACCACTGACAACGCACTGCCCCGGCGCCCCGGAAGGGCCGAGGCGGCGGCTCAGACGGCGCGATTGCGGCGCCGGGCCAGCTCGTCGGCGGGGTTGGAGCCGACCAGGGTCTCGCCGGTGTCGACCCGCTCCCCGTGCAGTTGGGACAGCGCGCTCTCCACGTCCCGCCACACCACGCCCACGGCGATCCCGAAGACGCCCTGGCCCCCTTGGAGCAGTGCGTGGACCTCGTCGGGCGAGGTGCACTCGTAGACCGTCGCGCCATCGCTCATCAGCGTCATGCGCTCCAGGTCGCTGAATCCGCGCTCCCTGAGGTGCTGCACCGCCGTGCGGATGTTCTGCAACGAGACCCCGGTGTCGAGGAACCGCTTGACGATCTTCAGGACGACGACGTCACGGAAGCTGTACAGCCGCTGCGTCCCGGATCCGTACGCGGGGCGCACGCTCGGCTCCACGAGCCCCGTGCGGGCCCAGTAGTCCAGTTGCCGGTAGGTGATGCCGGCCGCCGCACAGGCCGTGGGGCCGCGGTAGCCGATCTGCTCGGACGCCATGGACGTCGTCCCTCCGCTGCTCGGCACCGCCACGGGTCGCTGCGGAGCGTGGTCGGCCGCACTGTCGGGCTGCGGACACGCCCCGCTCGCGCGGAGCCGTGAGCCGGGGGGAGGGTACGGACCGCTCGCCCTGAGACTGCGCTCGGGGCCGCCCCCAGCCGTACCGTCGCCGCTGCTTCTCACGCCGACCTCCGTCCTTGACCTGCCTTCTCGACGGTAGGCAGTCGCCCGGGGTGCGTCAACGATCGCCACACTCGCCACGCCGAGTGATAATCACCCTGAGAGTGGTTTCCCGTGCCCCGTCGCGGGGAAAGGCTAGCCGAATGCCCTCGTCGCGGCCCGTATGACGCTCTCATACGCCCCCGGCACATGCGGGTGGCGCAGGCGCTCCGCACAACTGTCCGAGGCAGGCTCCGTGAGCCTCACTGGCTGCTGCTGCCGAAGTCCTCCGGGGAGATCTGGTCGAGGAACTCGCGGAACTTCTCGACCTCGTCCTCCTGCTCGTCCGGGATGGCGATGCCGGCGTCGTCGAGCACCGTGTCACTGCCGTAGATCGGCGTACCGGTGCGCAGGGCGAGCGCTATGGCGTCGGACGGGCGGGCACTCACCTCGACGCCGCTGGCGAAGACCAGCTCCGCGTAGAAGACGCCCTCACGCAGGTCCGTGATGCGCACTTCCGTGAGCTCCTGACCGACGGCTTCCAGCACGTCCTTGAACAGGTCGTGGGTCAGCGGCCGTGCCGGAGCCATACCCTGCTGGGCGAAGGCGATCGCCGTCGCCTCCCCCGGTCCGATCCAGATGGGGAGGTAGCGGTCGCCTCCCACTTCACGCAGCAGCACGATCGGTTGGTTGGAGGGCATTTCCACCCGGACACCTACGACATCGAGCTCGTTCACACAGCAACCCTAGGCCGTGCCCGGGATGTTTGGGTAGTCGGGCCGGGATCGGGCGCCCGATCCGGCCCCGCGCGTCCCGCCCCGTCAGGGCCGGCGCACCCCGAGCGCCGTCCGCACCAGAGCGGCGTGCAGCTTCACCGTGAGCCCCGCCAGCTCCTTCGTACGGGCTTCCGCGTGCGCCCTGGTCTGCGGGTTGCGGTGCCGCTTGAGCGGGGCCACCACCTGGTCCACGAGGCCCGCCTCACGGTCGGCGGCCGCCTTCATCGCCCGCAGGTGCCGGGGCTCGATGCCGAACCGCCCGAGCTCACCGACCAGCTCGGCGACCGTCACCGCCTCGGCGTCGAAGGCCCCGTCCTCCAGTGGAGTGAGCAGCCCGTACGACTCCCACTCCTTCAGCTCCTGCTCCTCGATGCCGGCGGCCGCGAGCAGCTCCGCACGCCCGATCCGGGCCGCCGTCGGCGCCTCGGGCGGCTCGGGCACCACCTCCCCGTCCCGCTGACGCCCCACGACGGGCAGCTGGACGGCCTCACCCCGCTCCACGGCCTCCAGGTGCTCCCGGATGACCTTCAGGGGCAGGTAGTGGTCCCGCTGCATCCTCAGGACGTGCCCGAGGCGCTCCACATCGTGGGCACTGAACTTGCGGTACCCGGACGGGGTCCGCTGCGGTTCGATGAGCCCTTCCGACTCCAGGAAGCGGATCTTGGAGACGGTGACCTCGGGGAACTCGTCGCGCAGCACGGTCAGCACCGTGCCGATGCTCATCAGCCCACTGTCCGTGGCGGCGGCGCCGTGTCCGGCACCGCCGCTCGGTGTTCGAAGCATGGACCTTCCCTGACGGACGGACCTTGACCGGCCCCCGAGCGCAGCGGGTCAGTAACCCCGCTGGCTCGCGTAGAAGACCAGCCGGTACTTGCCGATCTGCACCTCGTCGCCGTTGTTCAGAGCGACCTGGTCGATCCGCTCGCGGTTGACGTAGGTGCCGTTGAGGCTGCCGACGTCGGCCACGGTGAACGAACCGTCCTGGGCGCGGCGGAACTCCACGTGCCGCCGGGAGACGGTCACGTCGTCCAGGAAGATGTCGCTCTGCGGATGCCGTCCGGCCGTCGTCAGATCGCCGTCCAGCAGGAAGCGGCTGCCCGAGTTCGGCCCGCGGCGCACGACCAGGAGCGCGGAACCCAGCGGCAGCGCGTCCACCGCGGCCTGCGCCTCGGGCGACAGGGTCGGCATCGGCGTCTGACCGGTGGTCTCGCTGTCGTAGGCCTCGAGACCGGAGATGGAGATCGTGGACGTCGTCTCGGACGGACGCTCGGCCGCCGCGCCCGCCCGCAGCGGCGCACCGCAGTTGGAGCAAAAGCGGCTGTTCTCCGCGTTGCGGTTGCCGCACCGCGTACACACCAGGGCCGACATGGGATCCTCCTGCCGCGGCTGCTCACCAGGAGCGTGGGACGCGTACGGGTCGGGGAACCCACCCGCACCTGAGGCTGACGGCTGGCCGAAACCTATTCCGCCGGACTGCGCAGGGTCAACCGACGGCGCGCCCTGCGCGCCGGAGACGTCGCCGCCCGGACCGCCGACCTGGTCCCGGAACAGCGGCCGCTGGCCCTCCGCGTCGGGCTGTGCGCGATGACGGGCGGTGGCGTTGTCGCTGCCCTCTCGCGCGCTCTTGCCGAACAACTTCGCAAACAACTTCACGGGCGATTCCCCTTGACCGAAACAGACCCGCCCGTGGGGCAGGACGAACCCTGACTGAACACTCTGGCCGACCCGGACATCCTGACAACGTCCGTCTGCACCAGACAGTTTCCACCACGCACCACCCAATCGGTGCGTCGACCCCCCGCAACCTCATGCCCTCGCCGGACGACGCGCATGCACCCCCGGTTCACTGCGAGGACGACCGAGCGTAGTCAGGCCGCTTCGCCGCTCGCAAGGCGTCCACGACCACCTCGGTCGACCGCTCGATCGCGACGGTGGCCTGTTCCTTCTCGAGAGTCTGCACCACGCCTCCGGGGATGTTGAGCGCCGGCTCGAGGTCCTGCGGCTTGCCGATGACAAGGAAACGATAAGGCGCGTTGATCTTGTTCCCGTCGACGCTCACCCCCTTGCCCGAGTCGCTGAGGTACGTCCCTGCGACGACCCGGACGCCGTTCACCTGGATCGCCTCCGCGCCCGCGGCCCGCAGTTCCTGGACCGCGTCGAGCAGCATGTCCGCCTCGACCGTCCCCTTCGTGTCCTGGATCGTCATGGTGATCCCGGGCCCCTGCGCGGCGACCGTGCCCGCCAGGATGCCGAGTTGCCGCTCCTTCTCGACCGTCTGCCTGCGGGCCTCCTCGGCCTGGTCCGAGCTGTTCTCCAGCTCGTCCCGCTGCTTCTCGAGACCCTGCTTCTCGTCTTCAAGACGCTGGGTACGGTCGTCCAGTTCATCGAGGATGCGGACGAGATCTTCCTGCCGCGCGCCGCGCAGGGCACTGTCGCTGTCGCTGTTCGAGGCCACCTGCACGGCGAGCCCGAAGCCGAGCCCGAACAGCAGCAGCGCGACGATGAGTTGCGCCCGGGTGACCCGCGGCGGCCACAGCCCCTGCGCCAGCCGCTGCCGCCCCGTCAGCCGCGGCTCGGCGGCGGCCTGCGGCTCCGGCCCCGGCCCGTCCTCCGACGCGGTCTGCGGCGCGGGCACGGCGTCCGGGGCGGGGGCGGCACCGGTCACCTCCTGCGGCAGTTCACGGCGCAGCCCGTTCCCGGCCTTCGCGCCGTCGTGCTGCTCACCGCGCGCGTGGCGGTGCTTCTCGGTGTGCCGGTCGTCGCTGCGCAGGTCGTCGCTGTGCCGGTCGTCCCGGTGCCGGTCGTCGTGCTCGCTCATCGGCCTCACGCCCGGAACACGTGCCGGCGGATCGCCGCGGCGTTGGAAAAGATGCGGATGCCGAGGACGACCACCACACCGGTGGACAGCTGGGCCCCCACACCCAGCTTGTCCCCGAGGAAGACGATCAGCGCGGCGACGACCACGTTCGACAGGAACGACACGACGAAGACCTTGTCGTCGAAGATGCCGTCGAGCATCGCCCGCAGGCCGCCGAAGACGGCGTCGAGCGCCGCCACGACGGCGATCGGCAGATAAGGCTCGACCACCGCCGGAACCTCAGGCCGGACCAGCAGGCCGGCCACGACTCCCACGACGAGGCCCAGTACGGCGATCACGATGTGCCCTTCCCGCTCTTCTCAGTGCTCGGCTGTGCGGTACGCACGGTCACGCTCGGCGCGGCGGGCAGCCGGAGGTCGTCCTCCGCCGAGATGCCCGTCCTGATGCCGTAGTTCTCCTGCAGCACGTTCAGGTAGATCCCGTCCGCGCTGTTCTGGAACCGCGTGCTCAACCGCTGCCCGTCCCCCACCGCCAGCACCGTGTACGGCGGCACCAGCGGTTTGTTGTCGACCAGTATGGCGTCCCCGGCGGCCCTGATCGCCGACAGCGCCGTCAGCCGCTGCCCGTTGATGGAGATCGCCTCGGCGCCCGACTCCCACAGCCCGTTGACCACCCGCTGCATGTCCCGGTCGCGCACCCGGCCCGTGTCGGAGAAGCCGGAGGCCCCCCGCGGGTCGCCGTCACCGCCCGTACCGGCTGCCTTGGCGTCGTTCACCACGAGCTTCACACCGGGGCCGTGCACCGCGACGGCACCGGACAGGATGCCCACGAGGTCGGGTTCGGCGCCGCCGCCGCTGTGCTTCAGCGCCTCGCGCTGCCGGGCGCTCACGTCCGCGCGCAGTTCGTCGACGGCGTCCTCCAGCTCGTCCGCCGCCTCGGTCTCCCGGTCGATGCGGTCGACCAGTTCCTCGCGCTCCTTGGCCACCACCGGGGCGGCCACCCGCGCCTGGGCGGCGCCCACGGTCACGACCAGTGCCGCGAGCACCAGACCGGCGGCCAGCCCGAGCTTGGCCCGCAGAGTCTTCGGCATGCCGCCGTCACCGGCGGCCTTCCTGCGCGCCGCGGCCTCGGCGTAGCCGTCGTCGAGGCTGTGGTCCATGACGTTGGTGAGCAACGACATGGACGCGTCCGGTCGCCGGGGCCGCGCTGGTGTGCTCCGAATGGGGGGTTGCTGCGGCATGCCGCACATCGTCGCACGTCGCGGCCACTACCTCCGAACGGCCCTACCGGCGTGCCGGACAGGCCCCGTTGGGGGCACATGTCCGGCACGCACGTGTGCGGGCCGTTCTATCCGCCGGTTCAGCGTCCGGCGCTGTCCACCACCGCGGCCCACTCGTCGAGCAGCGCCTGCGCGGAGGCGTCGTCCGGGCCCTCGGCCCACAGGTGGGTGACGGCCTCGGCCGGGTCGGGCAGCACCATGACCCAGCGACCGTCGGTCTCCACCACGCGCACACCGTCCGTGGTGTCCACGAACCGGTCCCCGGCGGCCTCGACGACCCGGCGCATCACCAGGCCCTTGACCGCCCAGGGGGTGGCGAGGTCCCGCTTCAGGACGTGCGCCCGCGGGATGCGCGCGTCGATCTGGCTGAGCGTGAGCTGGGTGCGCGCCACCAGGCCGATGAGCCGCACAAAGGCCGCTGTGGCGTCGTACACGCTGCTGAACTCGGGGACGATGAAGCCGCCCTTGCCGTCGCCGCCGAAGATCGTGCCTTCCTCGCCACCGACCCGCGTGAGGTCGTCGGGGGACGTCGTCGTCCACTCGACCTGCGTGCCGTGGTAGGCCGCCACCTGCTCGGCGATCCGGGTCGTGGTGACCGGGAGCGCGACCCGGCCGCTGCGCCGCTCGGCAGCGACCAGGTCCAGCATGACCAGCAGCGCCCGGTCGTCCTCGATGATCCGGCCCTTCTCGTCGACGAGCGACAGCCGCTCGCCGACCGGGTCGAACCGCACACCGAACGCGGCACCGGAGGACGCCACGATCTCCCCGAGCCGGACCAGACCCGAGCGCCGGATGTCGGCAGTCTCGGTCGGCCTGGCCTCGTCGAGACCGGGGTTGATCGTCAGCGAGTCGACACCGAGCTTGCCGAGGAGGCTCGGCAGCACGAGGCCGGCGCTTCCGTTGGACGCGTCCACGACCACCTTGAGCCCGGACTCGGCGATCCCGGTCGTGTCGACGTTCCGCAGCAGCGACCCGGTGTACGAGTCGAAGACGCTGGACGGGAAGTGCAGGTCACCGATCTCGCCGGGGAAGGCACGCCGGTACTCCTGGCGCGCGAAGACCCGGTCCAGCTTCCGCTGGCTGCCCTGCGAGAGGTCGGCGCCCTGGCTGTCGAAGAACATGATGTCGACGGAGTCCGGCACCCCGGGCGTGGTGCGGATCATGATGCCGCCGGCGCTGCCCCGGGCCGTCTGCTGCCGCGCCACCGGCAGCGGCACGTTCTCCAGGTCCCGTACGTCGATGGCGCTGGCCTGCAGCGCCGAGATGACCGCACGCTTCAGCGCGCGGGCACCACGGGAGTGGTCACGCGCGGTGGTGACGGTCGACCCCTTCTTCAGGGTCGTCGCGTAGGCACCCGCCAGCCGCACGGCGAGCTCGGGCGTGATCTCCACGTTGAGGATGCCGGACACACCGCGGGCACCGAACAGGTGCGCCTGGCCGCGGGATTCCCAGATGACCGAGGTGTTGACGAACGCGCCGGCCTCGATGGTCTTGAACGGGTAGACCCGCACGTTGCCCTGGACGATCGATTCCTCACCGATCAGGCACTCGTCACCGATGACGGCGCCGTCCTCGATCCGCGCCGCGCGCATGATGTCGGTGTTCTTGCCGATCACGCAGCCGCGCAGGTTGCTGTGGGGTCCCACGTACACGTTGTCGTGGACGACGGCCTTGTGCAGGAACGCGCCGCTCTTGACGACCACGTTGGAGCCGACGACGGTGTGCTCGCGGATCTCGGCGCCCGCCTCGACCTTGGCGTAGTCACCGATGTAGGCGGGGCCGCGCAGCACGGCGTCGGGGTGGACCTCGGCACCCTCGGCGACCCACACGCCCGGGGAGATCTCGAACCCGTCGATGTCGACGTCGACCTTGCCCTCGAGGACGTCGGCCTGCGCCTTCACATAGCTCTCGTGCGTGCCGACGTCCTCCCAGTAGCCCTCGGCGACGTAGCCGTAGATCGGCTTGCCTTCCTTCATCAGCTGCGGGAAGACGTCGCCGGACCAGTCGACGGGCACGTCGGGGTCGACGTAGTCGAAGACCTCGGGCTCCATCACGTAGATGCCGGTGTTCACCGTGTCGGAGAAGACCTGGCCCCAGGTGGGCTTCTCGAGGAAGCGTTCCACCTTGCCTTCCTCGTCGACGATGGTGATACCGAATTCCAGCGGATTGGGCACGCGCGTCAGGCAGACGGTGACCAGCGCGCCCTTTTCCTTGTGGAAATTGATGAGCTCGGTGAGGTCGAAATCGGTGAGAGCGTCGCCGGAGATGACGAGGAAAGCGTCGTCCTTCAGCGCCTCTTCCGCGTTCTTGACGCTTCCGGCGGTGCCGAGGGGCTTCTCCTCGTTGGCATAGGTGAGCTCCATGCCCAGCTCTTCGCCGTCACCGAAGTAGTTCTTGACGAGCGAGGCCAGGAACTGGACGGTGACGACTGTTTCATTGAGCCCATGCCTTTTGAGCAGCCGCAGAACGTGCTCCATGATCGGGCGGTTGGCCACAGGCAGGAGCGGCTTGGGCATGCTCGAGGTCATGGGACGAAGGCGCGTGCCTTCGCCACCGGCCATCACGACGGCCTTCATGTCGGAAGCGTCCTCCTCGCAGAGACGGGTCTGGCCGACCTCCCCCGCCAGGATCTTCCCGCGCTTTTCCGGCGCGGGCCAGCTCGCCCGTGCTACCGGAGCAATCAGCGGGAGTTCAATCGGCCGTGGCGTCCGCACGGACCAGGCGGCGGACTTGTACTACGTAGAGGACTCCTGCCCACCAATAGAGGGTTGTACCCCATCCGGCGAACGCCCATCCGAAAATTGCAGCCAGTGACGAGATCCAGCCACTTCCGTCACTGAGCAGGAGCAGGGGGAAGGCGTACATCAGGTTGAAGGTCGCGGCCTTGCCCAGGAAGTTCACCTGGGGCGGCGGATAGCCGTGCCGGCGCAGGATGCCCACCATGACGAGCAGCACCAGCTCACGCGCCAGGAGTACGGCGGTCAGCCACAGCGGCAGGATCTCGCGCCAGGTGAGGCCCACCAGGGTGGAGAGGATGTAGAGCCGGTCGGCCGCGGGGTCGAGGAGCCGGCCCAGGCTGCTGATCTGGTTCCAGCGGCGCGCCAGCTTGCCGTCCAGATAGTCGCTGACGCCGCTCAGGGCGAGCACGAGAAGGGCCCAGCCGTCACTCTTGGGCCCGCCGAACTCGGGGCGCAGGATCAGCCACAGGAAGACGGGGACGCCGACGAGACGCGCCATGCTGAGGATGTTCGGGATGGTGAGCACACGGTCCGTCTGGACGCGAGTCTCCTGAACCTCCACCCGGGGGCCTCCTGTGGGGAACGTGCCAACGATGCTCCCTGACCCTACCTCAACGCAAAAAAGCTCCGGCTCTCGGGCTGTTATACCCGAGAGCCGGAGCTCAAGAATTGTTCGGCGGCGTCCTACTCTCCCACAGGGTCCCCCCTGCAGTACCATCGGCGCTGTAAGGCTTAGCTTCCGGGTTCGGAAAGTAACCGGGCGTTTCCCCTACGCTATAACCACCGAAACACTATGAAACTGTCAGCCGCACCACGTGTGGCACGTGGGGCTGTTCGTGGTTTCAGA